>JAMNXO010000051.1 GCA_023653115.1 Erythrobacter sp. | reverse complement strand
TGCCCACCGGGAGGGATGTTCGCACTCCTGGTCCAGCACCAGGCGGACCGCCCGCTCACGCACCTCAGGGGAAAACTTGTTCGTCGTCTTGCTCATCGTAGACCCTTCCTCTCAGGAGTTAGGGCCTCCGGCAATCCCGGGGCGGTTCAGTTGAGCGAGGCGCAGATGCGTCGGATCGAGCCCTATTTCCCACTGTCGCACGGCATCCCGCGGGTCGATGATCGGCGGATCGTGAGCGGCATCATCTTCTTGATCAGGAACGGGCTGCGCTGGCGCGATGCGCCGGCCGCCTATGGTCCGCACAAAACGATCTACAACCGCTTTATCCGCTGGAGCCGCCTGGGTGTGTTCAACCGCATCTTCGCCCAGCTTGCCACCAAGGGCGGAAAGCCCGATCAGTTGATGATCGATGCCACCCATCTCAAAGCACACCGGACGGCAGCGAGCCTGCTAAAAAAGGGGCTCTACCCCGACGTATCGGGCGCACCAAAGGCGGGCTGAACTCCAAGCTTCACGCCGTCTGCGACGGCAAGGGCCGCCCATTGATCATGCTGCTCAGCGAAGGGCAAATGAGTGACTACAAGGGCGCTGCGCTGATGATCGATGCCTTCCCCAGATCCAAGGCATTGCTGGCGGATAGGGGCTACGATGCCGACTGGTTCCGTCGCGCCTTGGCCGAGCGTGGCATCGCTGCTTGCATCCCGTCAAAGACCAACCGCAAAGTGCCCATCCCGCACGACACAGCCCTCTATCACCAGCGCCATCGGATCGAGAACATGGTCGGAAAACTCAAGGACTGGCGCCGGATCCACACCCGCTACGACCGATGCACCCACACGTTCATATCCGCCATCTGCATCGCAGCAACCGTCATCTTCTGGCTACCGCAATGAGCCCTGAGCCTAGATGCACGGAAACCCTTACGGCTTCGCTGATGCGTGGTGAGTTGCGTACCGATTGCTAACAGCGTGTAGGTCGGCCTGAGAATGCGGTAAAGCACGCGAAAGCGGGTATCGCAGGGAACTCTGGACCTTATTGCCGAACTGCTTCGCGATCCGGGCTGTCCGTATCTGATTCCGAATCCCAAAACCAAAAAGCCCTGAGTCGAAGTCATCATGAGCTGGGATACCGCCCACAAAACGGATCAGGTCAAGTATAAGTGCGTATTATGGCCGGATTTCTATCACGGTTTCATCGGGAACTATCCGCCACAGCTCTTCGATTTCCGCGTTGGAGAAGGCGATGCAGCCATCGGTCCAGTCGCCCGGCAACCGGCCAATCGGCAGCGCGTTGGGCTGGCCGTGAAGGAAGATGTCACCGCCCGGCGAGCGGCCGAATTGCGCGGCATAGGCGCGGTCGGCCGGCGAGGGGTAGGACACCTTCAGGCTGAGATGATAGGCGCTCCCCGGATTGCGCCCTTCGATCACATAGCGGCCTTCAGGCGTGCGTTCGTCGCCTTCAAAGCGTTTGTGCCCCTGCGGTGCGTCGCCGAATTGCAGATCGCGCCAGGCCTTCACCGGCTGCCCGCCCGCATAGCCGATCATCAGCCGTTCGGACTTGTCGACCAGCAGGAAGTCAACATTGGTGAAGCGCCGTTCGGGCACGATTCGCGCCGCCTCACGCGATAGCGGCGGCTGCGAGGATGGCCCCTCCACCACGGTGGGCGGCGGGTTGGCGCAGGCAGCGAGAGCCAGCAGAGTCAGGAGCGCAAGGCGTTTCACGGGCAGGAGAATAACCCCGCCCCGCCCTCGCCATCAATCCACAAACGGATCCCGCATCAGGATTGTGTCGTCACGCTCGGGGCTGGTCGATACCAGTGCCACCGGGCATTCGATCAGTTCCTGAATGCGCTGGATATACTTGATCGCGTTAGCAGGCAGAGCGGCATAGGAGCGCGCGCCGGCGGTGCTTTCGTGCCAGCCGTCCATTTCCTCGTAGATCGGCTCGCACGCGGCCTGATCGGCGGCGTGGCTGGGGAGGTAGTCATACACCTTCCCGTGCAGGCGGTAGCCGGTGCAGATCGCCACCTTCTCCAGCCCGTCGAGCACGTCGATCTTGGTCAGCGCGATGCCGGTCACGCCGCTGATCGCGCAGGACTGGCGCACCAGCACGGCATCGAACCAGCCGACGCGGCGCTTGCGGCCTGTCACCGTGCCGAATTCATGGCCGCGTTCGCCCAGACGCTGGCCCACCGCATCGTCCAGCTCGGTCGGGAACGGGCCGGAGCCGACGCGGGTGGTGTAGGCCTTGACGATGCCGAGCACATAGCCGGTCGAATTGGGGCCGAGGCCGGAGCCCGAAGCCGCCGTGCCGCTCACCGTATTGGACGAGGTGACGAAGGGATAGGTGCCGTGATCGACATCGAGCAGCACGCCCTGCGCGCCTTCGAACAGGATCTTGGCGCCCGCGCGGCGGACCTTCTTGAGGCGCTTCCACACCGGCTGGGCAAAGCGCAGCACGAACGGCGCGATTTCACGCATTTCTTCCAGCAGCGCGGCACGGTCGACCGGGGGCTGGCCAAAGCCTGCCCGCAGCGCATCATGGTGCGCGCAAAGGCGATCGAGCTGGGCATCAAGGCTTTCGAGATGCGCCAGATCGCACACGCGGATCGCGCGGCGGCCAACCTTGTCCTCGTAAGCCGGGCCGATGCCGCGACCGGTGGTGCCGATCTTGCCCTTGCCCGCTGCGGTTTCGCGCAACCCGTCAAGATCGCGGTGGAGCGGCAGGATCAGCGGGCAGTTATCCGCAATCGCGAGGTTCTCGTCCGTGATGGAAACGCCCTGCCCTTCGACCTTGGCGACCTCGTCACGCAGCGCCCAGGGATCGAGCACTACGCCGTTGCCGATCACCGACAGCGTTCCCGAGACGATGCCCGAAGGCAGCAGGCTGAGCTTGTAGGTCTTGCCGTCGATCACCAGCGTGTGGCCGGCATTGTGCCCGCCCTGAAAGCGCACGACCACATCGGCGCGGCTGGCGAGCCAATCGACGATCTTGCCCTTGCCCTCATCGCCCCATTGGGCGCCGATCACGGTGACGTTGGCCATTTCTATCCTTATCCGGTGGCGACAAACCGCGCGGGGCCTAGGCGGTCACGCGCAAGGTGGCAAGCGCGCGCGAAGGCGAAAACGAAGGCCATAGCGAAGGGTTGCCGCATCCTCGCCGTTGAAGCACCATATCCAAGCTCCCAGAGGA
>JAMNXO010000050.1 GCA_023653115.1 Erythrobacter sp. | reverse complement strand
TGCCCGGCGCATAGGAGCCCGACACCGGCTCGGCCTCGAAACTGATCTGGGTGCGTGCGCCCATCGGCATCGCGACGCGGTGCAACTGGCTGACATTGGCAAAGCGGGTGTTGATGAGCACCGCGCGGGTGTTCGGATCCCAGCCGGCAAATCCGGCGCCGCGGGACTCAAGATAGGGCCGCACGCGCGCGGCCAGTTCCAGCGGGACCGGCGGCATCTGCTCTGCGGTGAGCGCGGCGGGGACCGGCACGGCAGGCGCTTCGGGCGCGGCGGGTGCCGGTGCCGGGGCGTTCTGTGCGGTGGTCGGCACAGCGGTAGAAGCAAGCAGCAGGGCAATCAGGCGAGTGTTCAGGCGCATGGGCGGTGGTCTCTCTCACGTGGTACGGCTCCCGATGGAGCACGAACAACAGGAGTAACCAGCCGCAGGGGCGCGGGCAATCCCCGCGCCCGCGCGCTATTCTGCCGCTTCTGCCGCCGCCGCCGGTTCAGGCTCGCGCTGCCGCTCGGCCGCCTGACGCGACCACATCTCGGCATAGAGCCCGCCCTTGGCGAGCAGCGCATTATGCGTGCCGCTTTCGGCCAGCTTGCCGTGATCGAGCACCAGAATGTTGTCGGCATCCGCAATGGTCGACAGCCGGTGGGCAATCGCGATGGTGGTGCGTCCTTCCTCCAGCCGCTTCAGCGTGCCGAGGATTTCCTGCTCGGTGCGGGTGTCGAGCGCGCTGGTGGCCTCGTCGAGCAACAGGATCGGCGGGTTCTTCACCAGCGTGCGGGCGATCGCGACGCGCTGCTTCTCCCCGCCCGAAAGCTTCAATCCGCGCTCGCCCACCATCGTGCCGAAGCCATCGGGCAGGCGTCCGATCAGCGGCATCAGTGCAGCATCGCGCGCGGCCTGTTCCACCATCACCTCATCCGCGCCCTCGGCCCCGTAGGCGATATTATAAGCGAGGCTCTCATTGAACAGCACCGAATCCTGCGGAACGATGCCGATAGCTGCGCGTAAGCTGTCCTGCGTTACCAGGGCGATATCCTCGCCCCCGACCAACACACGGCCGCCTTGCGGATCATAGAAGCGGAACAACAGCCGCCCGATGGTGCTCTTGCCCGCACCCGAGGGGCCGACAATCGCGGTGGTCGAACCGGCGGGCACCTCGAAGCTGAGGCCATTGAGGATGGTGCGCCCCGGCTCGTAACCGAAGGTGACATTGTCGAACACCACCGTGGGCGTGCGCACGATCAGCGCGGGCGCGCCCGGCACGTCGCGCACCTCGATGTCGGTATCGATCAAGCGGAACATCTCGGCCATGTCGACCAGCCCCTGCCGGATCGTGCGGTAAACCCAGCCGAGCACGTCGAGCGGGCGGAACAGCTGGATCAGGAAGGTGTTGACCAGCACCAGATCGCCAACCGTCAGCTCGCCCTTGCTCCAGCCCCATACGGTATAGGCCATCGCGCCTGCCACCAGCGCATTGGTGATCACCGATTGCGCCATGTTGAGCAGGCCGACCGAGTTTTCCGACTTGATCGCCGCCTCGGCATAGGCGCGCGCGGCCTGCGCGTAGCGCGCTTCCTCGCGGCTTTCCGCGTTGAAGTATTTCACGGTCTCGAAATTGAGCAGCGAATCCACCGCGCGGTGCAGCGCCTTGCCGTCGAGATCATTCATCTCGCGCCGCAGCTTGGTGCGCCATTCGGTGATCGTGCGCGTCACCCAGACATAGGCGACCACTGTCACCGCGGTGGCCAGCACCAGCTCGATACCGAAATTGATATAGAAGATCACCGCCACCGCGATCAGTTCGATGATCGTCGGCGCGATGTTGAACAGCAGGAAGTAGAGCATCTGGTCGATGCTCTTGGTGCCGCGCTCGATGATCTTGGTGACCTCGCCGGTGCGCCGCGCCAGGTGGAAGCGCAAGCTGAGGCGGTGGAGCCGGTGGAACACGTCCTCGGCCAGATTGGTGGTGGCGACCTGCCCGACCCGCTCGAAGGCGATATTGCGCAGATTGTCGAAAGCGACCGAGGCGAAGCGGCCCAGCGCATAGGCAGCCACCAGCGCGAGCGCGACTTGGAGGCCTTCGTCAACCGTGCCCGTGCCCGACATCGCATCGACCGCGCCCTTGTAGGCGAAGGGCAGCGCGAGCGTCACCGCCTTAGCGGCAAGCACCAGCACCATTGCCACCACGATGCGGGTGCGCAGCGGGCGGTTATCCTTGGGCCAGAGATAGGGGAGGAAGCGCCGGAGCGTTGCCCAGCTTTCTATATCGCGCGAACGCTTGTCAGGATCGGCGGGCTGTTGGCTGTCAGGCGGCATGATGCCCCATGTGGGCGCACGCGACCTCTGGCGCAAGACGACGCTCTATTGCACGCTTCCTTATAGAGAGGCGCAGCTATAGTGGTGCGCGAAACCCGCGGTTGCGGCTCTGGCGCATGGCCCGCGCCACATCGGCCGGCACGTCGAACATCACCCGCCGGTTCGCAAAGTCGATCGCCACCCGGTCGAACAGTGCGAGATGTTGCATCCCCAAAGAGATCGCGGGCGTATCAGCCAGCCCGAGCGCTGCGAACACCGGGGTATCGGCAAAGGTGAGCGGCACATTGGTGAGTGACAGGCCCTCTATAGAGAGTGTGCGCATCAGCGACATCTGTCCCACCAGATCGACGCCGTTGACATCGGTGGTAGTGACGTCTGCCGCGCGCTGGATGCGGATGCGTTCGCGCAAGGCATTATTGGCAAGGCTGGTCTGTGCGCCGGTGTCGATGATCACCGTGGCACGGATGCCTTCGACGATCGCATCGGTGATCAACAGCTGTCCGAGCTTCTGGCGCGCACGCACCACGATTTCGAAGCCGCGCTTGCTGGATTCGCGCCCACGCATATCTTCAAGCGCGATGGTCTGGTCGCGGAAATCGATCATCACGCGGAAGTCCTGCAACGAATCAAGCCCGACAATCCCGTCCGCCCCGACATTGGCGCGTTCGAGTACGGGGGCGGCAAAGTCGGTAATGGTGTGGCTGCCGATATCGAGCCGCGCGACCTCCACCAGTTCGACCGCGCGGCGGCTGGCCATGCCGACCAGTGTGGCCGTGCCTGCGGGGCGCAGGCCGAGCGTGGCATTGATCTCCCGCGTGACGGCGGTGGCCTGACTGCCGGTGTCGATCATGAAGTCATAAGGCCCGCTGCCATCAATATGCACGGGCACCGTCAGGCGGCGGTTGCGGTCTTCCTCGAGCGAGAGGATCTCGGCGGCGGCGGGATTGATCAGGGCAGGGGCCGGCGA
>JAMNXO010000049.1 GCA_023653115.1 Erythrobacter sp. | reverse complement strand
GCCGGCACCTATGCCAAGCGCTTCGCTGCCAAGGAGGCGTTCTCCAAAGCCGTCGGCACCGGATTCAAGCGCGGCGTGTTCATGAAAGACATCGGCGTGGTGAATGCGCCTTCGGGCGCGCCGACGCTCGCGCTCACCGGCGGGGCGGCTTTGCGGCTTGAAGAAATGATCCCGGCAGGCCATGAGGCGCGCATTCATCTCACTCTCACTGACGATCATCCATGGGCGCAGGCCTTCGTGATCATCGAAGCCATCCCCCTCTGATTGGCCCCGCACGCACATGGCAACCCCAATGGCAAGCAACGAAAGCCCGCAAGTGACCGAAACCAGCGCCCCTGAAACGCCGCAAAAGGTCGATTGGCTCGCCGAAATCCGCGGGCTGGCGATCATGCTGCTGGCGGTGCTGGCGTTCCACAGCCTCGTCGCCAAGCCGTTCTACATCCCCTCGACATCGATGATGCCGAGCCTGTGGGTGGGCGACCGGCTGGTGGTGAGCAAGTATCCTTATGGCTGGTCATGGGCCTCGGCGAGCTTCCATCTGCTGCCGCGCGGCGATTGGCGGGTGATGGGCGCGACGCCCGAATATGGCGACATCGTCATCCCCGTGCACCCGATGCGCGACGAGGATTACATCAAGCGCGTGGTGGCGCTGCCGGGCGATACCATCGAAGTGAGCGGCGGCCAGATCATCCTCAACGGCGCCCCGATCAAGCGCGAGGTGGTGCCCGCCGTGCGCCTGCCGTTCGAGCCCGATCTGCTGTGCCGCGATGCACCCTGCCTTGAGGCGTTCGAGGATTTCCGCGAGACTGGCCCCGACGGGAAGGAATACTTCGCCCCGCCGACCTGGCGCGAGACCCTGCCCAATGGCGCAACCTATCTCACCATCGATTACCGCGACCAGCGGCTCGACAATTACGGCCCCTACACCGTGCCGGCCGATCACGTCTTCGTGATGGGCGACAACCGCGACGAGAGCGCCGACAGCCGCGCTGAGGCGATCGAAAGCGGTCTGGGCGGCGGGGTGCCGCTTGCCAATATCGGCGGCCGGGCGGAGTTCATCACCTTCAGCCTCGACGGATCGACCACCTGGAACCCGGCAAGCTGGTTCAGCAGCCTGCGCGGTGACCGGGCGTGGACCACGCTGCGCCCGCCGCTGGCCGAAGGCGCCGCTGCCAAGCCCGCCGCGCAGTAACGCGAGACAGTTTGAGGCATGGCCCGCAAGTTCCTCTATCTGGTCGCTTTCTGCATCACGCTCGTGATCGCCGGTCGGATTGTCTACGAGCTGTTTCAGGAAGAACTGGCCGAAATCGCGCTGGTGCCCTCGGCCGAATTCGCGCCCGTCAAACCGCTTGATGCCAATGCCTACGAGGATACCGCCTTATGGTATTCGCGCCCCGGCATCGGCGTGAAAGACCCTGCGCGCTGGCAGCCGCCGCTGGCCGAGGGCGCGCCTGCCGCCCCCCCTTCGACCACCAAGGCTCCGCGCTTTGCCGTGTTCTTCGTCCACCCGACGAGCTACCTCAACCGCGCCAGCTGGAACGCCCCGCTCGAAAACGGCGGCGATCCCGAGGCCGAGCGCATTGCCCGTATCTATCTGCGCGGCATGGCCAGCCCCTTCAACGCCGCGTCCGAAATCTGGGCGCCGCGTTACCGGCAGGCGACGATGGGCGCCTTCCTCACCGATGCGCCCGAGGGCAAGAAAGCGGTCGATGCCGCCTATGCCGATGTGCGCGAGGCGTTCCGCTATTTCCTCTCCAGCGTCGATCCCAAGACGCCGATCGTGCTCGCCGGCCATTCGCAAGGCGCGCTGCATCTGAAGCGCCTGATTGCCGAAGACGTGCGCGGCACGCCGGTCGCAGACCGGCTGGCGGCGGCCTATGTGATCGGCTGGCCGGTCAGCTTGCAGCATGATCTGCCCGCGATGGGCTTCCCCGCCTGCGCAGCGCCGGAGCAGAGCGCGTGCATCCTGTCATGGTCAAGCTTTGCCCAGCCGGCCGATCCGGCGCTGGTGCTCAGCGCCTACGCCTCCACGCCCGCGCTGGATGGCACCACGCCCGGCACATCGCCGATGCTGTGCACCAACCCGCTCACCGGCCGATATGGCGGCACCGCGCCCGCCAGCGCCAATCTCGGCACGCTGGTGCCCGAGGACAGCATGGAACAGGGCGAGCTTGTGCCGGGTCTGGTTCCGGCGGCTTGTGACAAGCGCGGGCTGCTGCTGATCGGCCCGCCGCCCGAGATGGGCTCCTATGTGCTGCCGGGCAATAACTACCACGTCTATGATCTGCCGCTGTTCTGGTCGAACACCAAGGCCGACGTGATCCGCCGGGTCGAGGCATGGGCGAGCCAGCGCTGATCTTCGAGGACGCGCGCGGCTTCGGCGGCGCGATGGACGCTGACAATGGCGGTGGGGGCGGCGCGCTGCTCGGGCTCGATCTCGGCACCAAGACCATCGGCACGGCGACCTGCGATGCCGGTTGGCGCTTCGCCACCAATGGCACCACCATCCAGCGCGGCAAGTGGGGGCGTGACCGCGAGACGATCGCCGCGCTGATCAAATCGCGCAGCATCAAGGGCATCGTGCTCGGCCTGCCGCGCAATATGGATGGATCGGAAGGCCCGCGCGCACAGGCCTCCCGCGCCTATGCCAAGAACTGCGCCGAGGCCTTCGGCTTGCCGATCCTGCTGTGGGACGAACGCTGGTCGACCCAGGCTGCCGAGGCCGCGATGATCGGGCAGGACATGAGCCGCGCCAAGCGCGCCGCCGCGATCGACAGCCATGCCGCCGCGGTGATCCTGCAAGGCGCGATCGATCGGCTGGCGGGGGGCGTGCTTTAGTCTCCGGCGAGCGCCGCCCGCCGCGCCCGCGCTGCGCCTGCCACCATCAGGCTGCCCGACAATTCCACTGCCCGCCACAGTGCGTCGGCTTGCGCCGGATCGCCGAGCAGTTCCGCCCGCGCCTCGAAGCTCGCCAGCCGCATCCGCTCGCTGGGATGCCGCGCGCCGACCCATTCGGCGTAGTCCAGCGCGCTCTCGGCCCCGCTTGCCACCGCGACCCGCAAGAACGCCTCGTTCGCCAGCGGATTGAGCCAGCGCGCCACAGTCCCCGCCTCCAGATCGAAGCCATACTGATCGAACCACCCCTGCGCCGGATCAACCCGCATCACATTGAGCGACACCGAGAGGCTTTCCGGCGGGCGCTGACTGTGGACATCGACATGGCGGCGATAGAGCATCAGCTTGCCGGGCGAGAGCACCGAGCGCCCCATAAACCGCAACCCTGCATCCTCGCCCGGATAGCCGGCCACGG
>JAMNXO010000048.1 GCA_023653115.1 Erythrobacter sp. | reverse complement strand
TGCAGCTTGTAGAGCATCAGGCCGGGGTTCTTCCTCCACTTCTCGATGATGGTCTTGTCCAGCCAGGCGATCCCGGTGCCGCTGCCTTCGACCGGTTTGACCCCTGCGACCTCGACCTCGCCCTTGCCCAGCATGGCATTGAGAACCGTGAGCTCCTTGTCGATCGCCTCGCGTCGCGGATTGGCGGCTGACAGGTCGCTGCGTTCCTTTTCGAGCGTGGTGATCTGTTCGCGCACCGTGTTCTGGAAGGGGTTGCTGCTTTCATCGCCGAACACATCGGTCGCGATGTCGGTCGGCGCGGAAATGCCGACCATCTGGAACACCGCGAACATGGCAAAGACGCTGAACAGGAACATCGCCATGGGGCTGACGAACTTGGCGCGCTCGCCGGCGATGAAGCGGCGGGTCAACTCGCCGGGCTTGAAGGTCAGCAGCGGCAGGGTGTGCCACAGCTTGCCATCAAGGTGCAGCACACCGTGCATGATGTCGTGGCCGATCGCTGCGAGGCTGCGGTGGATATGCGCCTTCTGGCCGCACTCGGCGCAGTAGTGGCCGCTCACCATCGCCCCGCAATTGGCGCAAGGCGCAGGCGCGGGGTGCGCGCCGCCGGCCTCTCCATGCGCCGGTTCGACCGCGCGGCTGATCAGCCCGCCTTCGATCGCTGCCCCGATGCTTTCGCCTAAACCGTTCATTGCTATGCGCCCCGTTGCCCCGCCGCACGGGAATATGGCGGGAAACTGCGCGCGAGACCAGTGGCTTGTCTTCGGGCGCTTACCGCGCGGCGAGTTTGCGCTCGATCGCGGTCCACAGCTGGGCAAAGGCGCGCGCGGCAGGCGAACGCGGAGCGAAGGCGCCGACCGGCTTTCTTTCAACCGCGCATTGCTCGACCGCGCTGGCGAGCGGGATCACCGGCCAGTTCGCATGCGCTTCGCGCGCATCCTTGTGCAAGCTGCGGCGCAAATCGATCATCGACAGCACCGGCAGGATCGGCGGATGGCCCTTGCCCTGTCCGCGCACTTCCTCGACCACAACCTCCAGCGCGCGGGCCGAGAGCGGCGAGGGCGGCAGCGGGACGATGACCAGATCGGCCGCCCGCATCACCTGCGCGCTCACTTCGTTGAGCACCGGCGGGCAATCGAAGATGATCCGGTCATATTCCTTGGTCAGCCCCTCGACCAGCTTGGCCAGCCGCCTCTTCTTGCCCAGCCGGTCAAGCTGGCGATCCAGCGTGCGGATGCTTTCATCGGCGGGCAGAAGATCGAGATTGGCATAGCTGGTGGGCTGGATCAGCTTCATCGGATCGCTGCCATCGGCAAACACGCTGCCGGCGCTGCGTTTCTTGTGCGGATCAATGCCCAGCAGGAAGCCCGAACCGTTGGCCGCATCGAGATCCCACAGCAGCGTCTTGCGGCGCGAGATCGCGCTGGAGCACCATGCGAGGTTGACCGCCAGCGTGGTCTTCCCGACCCCCCCCTTGACGCTGTAGACCGCAATCGATGCCATAAATGCTGCCCGCTTCCGGTATGTTACCGTTTAATTACAGCCAAAGGGGATAGCGTCCCTGCGTGCAATGGCAAGCACCGCGGCGGCAGCGTCAAGAAGCGGTCAAGCAGGGGTGCCAATCCCCCGAGCGGAATCAAAAAGGGGCCCGGCGCGTGCCGGACCCCTTTGGAAAATCACTGAGACGCCTCAACAGTGAGGATCAGCCGTCGTAATCGCCGCCAAGCGAGGTGGTGCGTGCCGGGGCCGAGGCGGTGATCCGCAGGGCTTCGGCCGACTGGCTGAGCGAACCGATCTCATCGGCCTCATCCTCGTCATCGGGAAGGATCTTCTGCAGGCTCACCACCACCGATTCGTGCAGGAAGCGCGGCGAAACGGTTTCCTCGGCGATTTCGCGCAGGGCGACGACCGGGTTCTTGTCACGGTCGCGATCAATGGTCAGTTCGCTGCCGCCCGAGATCTCGCGCGCGCGCTGGGCGGCAAGCAGGACGAGGTCGAAGCGGTTGGGAACCTTGTCGACGCAATCTTCAACGGTAACGCGTGCCATGGGCGGCCTTTTCGGATTCGCAAGGAAGCGGGGAAGGGGCCAGCTAGGCACCGGGGGGCGCAAAGTCAAGATAATGCAATTGACCCGCTTTGCGGGTAGGCTTCGCCGATGGACCCTGCAACAACCTCTGCCGCTCCCAGCGCGCCCCCCTATGCCGATCATCCGTCGTTCGAGATCACGGCGCAGGGGCACAGCTTCACCTTCTATCCTGCCGGGGCTGACCGGCTGCGCGCGCTGCTCGATCTGATCGGCTCAGCGCAATCCAGCCTCGCGGTGTTCTACTACCTGTTCGATAGCGACACGTCGGGCACGGCGGTGCGCGATGCGCTGGTGGCGGCGGCGCGGCGCGGGGTGACGGTCGATCTGATCGTCGATGATTTCGGCAATGATGCGGGCAGCCCCTTCTTCGAGCCGCTGACCGAAGCGGGCGGGCGCTTTGCACTGTTCTCGCCCAAATGGGGCACGCGCTATCTGGTGCGCAACCACCAGAAGTTCGTGATCGCCGATGGCGCGCGGGTGATGACGGGGGGCGCCAATGTCTCCGACCACTATTTCGGTCCGCCCGAGGCCAATGGCTGGTGCGATCTATCGGCGATTATCGAAGGCGATGTGGTCGAACAGTTCACCCGCTGGTTCGGCCTGTTGCAGGCATGGGTTGCGGGCGAGGCGGCGGCGCGCACGCGGCAGCTTCGGGCGCTGCGCGATATCGTCAAGGCATGGGATGGCGGGGACGGCCCGGTGCGGCTGCTGGTCGGCGGCCCGCTGGTGCGGCGCGGCCATTGGGCCTGGGTGTTCCGGCAGGATCTGGTGAAGGCCAGGCGGCTCGATACGGTTTCGGCCTATTTCTCCCCGCCGCGCAGCTTCCGCCGCCAGATCGCGCAGGTCGCCCGCCGCGGGGAGGCGCGGATGGTGATGGCGGGCAAATCCGACATCGACGCCGCGATCGATATGGCGCGGCTGCAATACAAGCCGCTGCTGGGCGCAGGCGCGCGCCTGTTCGAGTTCCAGCCGTGCAAGCTGCACATGAAGCTGCTGGTGGCCGATGATGCGAGCTATGTCGGCAGCGCCAATCTCGACAAGCGCAGCTTCCGCATCAATGTCGAACTGATGGTGCGGATCGAGGATGCCGAGGTGGCAGCGAAGCTGCGCGCGCTGATCGATCACATGGAAGCCGCCAGCATTCCGGTGACGCGCGCATGGTACAAGCGTGAGGCAACCTGGTTCAACCGGATGCGCTGGCGGATGGCCTACTGGATGAGCCTTGCCGATTACAGGGTGAGCAAGCTGGGAGCGGGTTAGGGGCCCCTACCCGTAGAACTCGGCCCTGAGGTGATCGTCGAGCGCGGGGGCGGTGAAGGCGAGGGTGGCGGGATC
>JAMNXO010000009.1 GCA_023653115.1 Erythrobacter sp. | reverse complement strand
GCCATCGAAATTGGCGCGCGCGAAGGTGAGCGGATCGCTCGGCGGCGCAGAAAGCGCGCGGTTGGCCATATCGAGCGCCGAGCGGCAGAAGCCCGAGCGCGCGGCGGGCAGCGCGAAGAAGTTATAGACCTGCGTCACCGTGCCATCGCGCGCAACGATCGCGGCGCGCTTGGTCTTGTGCTTGCGGGCATATCCCTGCTCGATCCGGTCGTTGATCGCTTTCAACGAGCGCGCGTTCTTGGTGAGAAAGCCGCGATAGCCTTCGAGGATCGGCTCGTATTCGGGCGCGAGGCAATTGAGCGCGGCGACATTCCAGGCCGAGCGCAGGTGCCAGACCAGGTGATCGTCAGCGACCCCGCTATTCACGGTGACCCGCCGGCCATCAGGCCCGCGCGCGGGGATGTCCATCACGTAATGCGCCCCGCCCGGCGGCAGCGGGCGATAGGGCACAGCCTCGACCACGCGCGGCGGGGGCGGCGGGGGCGGCGGAGGCGGGGGCGGGGGCGCAGGAGTGGCGCAAGCGGCGAGCAGCGCCGAGCCGACCGCCACTGCCGTGATGACAAGGCCGAACGGCGTGCGCCGCGTCGATGCGGACGATGATGTTTGCTGCGGAGTCTCGGACATTGGCTTTAACCTCTCACTGCCGTCGCTTGCCAGATTGGCAGGGCGCGGCTTGCTCCAGCCTTAAGGCTTTTGCGATAGCCGCCTCGGCTAACAAAGCAAATGCCCGGAGCCTTGGTAGAGGCCCCGGGCATCCGACATTTCAACACTTGCGTCAGGCCAGCGGCCCGGAAATGCGCGCCCGGATCACTCGCGATTGCCGAGGAAGCGCAGCAAATACATGAACATATTGATGAAATCGAGGTACAGGTTCAGCGCGCCCATGATCACGGCCTTGCCCATATACTCGGTGCCGCGCACGTGGGCGTATTCATCCTTCAGCCGCTGCGTGTCATAGGCGGTAAGGCCTGCGAAGATCAGCACGCCGAGGCCGCTGATCACGAAGGACATCGCGCTCGACTGCAGGAACAGGTTAACGATCCCGGCGATGATCAGGCCGAACACGCCCATGATGAGGAAGCTGCCGAAGCCCGACAGATCCTTCTTGGTGGTGTAGCCGAACAGGCTGAGGCCCGCGAAGGCACCAGCGGTGGCGAAGAAGGTCGCGGCGATCGATTCCCCCGTGTAGACAAGGAAGATCGTCGACAGCGACACACCCATCACCGTGGCATAGGCCCAGAACAGGATGTTCAGCGTGGCCTTGCTCATCTTGTGCAAGCCGAAGCTCATCGCCAGCACGAAGCCGATCGGCGCGAGCATCACCACCCAGATCAGCGGGGTGCCGACCAGCGCCTGCGTAATGCCGCTGCTGGCGGATACCAGCGCGACAATCCCGGTGAGCAGCACGGCCGAGGCCATATAGTTGTAAATCGAGAGCATGTGCTTGCGCAGGCCCTCGTCATAACGGCCGGCAACATCGCCGCCCGCGCGCGGCACCGAGCCGAGGCGCTGCGCATTGCGCGAAGTGTCATTCCAGTCAGCCATTGCGAAACCCTTTGGTCCTTGCATCGGAGCGCGAAACGCCGCGCTCTCCATGAAGGGGAATATCGGGGTTTCGTCGCGGCATTTCAAGCGAAACCGGATTGCAAAGCGTGCAATTCGTTCAGCTTGACGGTTGTTAATGTTAACCGCCCTTGGAAAGCGCCGCACCCTTGTCGCGCGTGGCCCTCAGAGTTTCCACCAAGAGGCGGTGGAGCGCTGCGCCCTCGTCGAGCACATTCAGCCCTTCGCGGGTCATTCCGCCGGGGCTGGCCACCCGGTCTGCAAGCGTTGCCGGGCCGACGTCGGCGGTCGCGGCAAGCGCTGCGGCCCCATCCACCGTTGCCAGCGCAAGGCTGGCCGCCATGTCGGGCGCCAAGCCCAGCTCCGCCGCAGCCCCTGCGAGCGCGTCGATAAAGCGATAGACAAAGCCCGGCCCCGACCCCGCCAAAGCGGTGGCAAGATCGAACTGCGCCTCGTCCTCCAGCCACATCGCCGTGCCGAGCGCATCGAACAGCGCGAAAACGGCAGCGCGGTCACCTTCACCCAGACCGGCCTCGGCGAGGATGACGGGCGATTTGTTGATCCGGGCAGCAAGGTTGGGCATCACCCGGATATGCGCGCGCGCTGCCGGAAAGGCTGCGCAAAGCTGCGCGCGGGTGATCCCGGCCAGCAGCGAGCACACGGTCACCCCCGCCCCCGTCAGCGCCTGCAATCCCGGCGCAAGATCACGCAATTGTTGCGGCTTGAACCCGAGCAGCACCGCATCATGCGCCGCAGCGGCCACAGCTTCACCTGCCTCGCGATAGAGCGTCACGCCTTCGGGAGCGGCGGGCAAGGCAGGATCGAGCACGGAAAAGCGCGCCGGGTCCGCACCCGCAGCCAGCCAGCCGGCGAGCATCGCGCCGCCCATATTGCCGCAACCGATGATGAGAAGCTGGCCTGTCATGCTGCGATGCAGGCTCTCAGGCCTCGCCCGCCGCGTCAACCATGGCGGCCTCGAGCGCCGCGCGCGGGGTCTTGTCGCCCCACAGCACGAACTGGAAGGCGGGGTAGAACCGGTCGCACTCGTCGATCGCGATCTCGACCAGCGATTGCGCCATATCGAGGCTGAGGCGCCCCTCTTCGCCCAGCAGCGCGCCGTGGCGATAGAGCAGCACGTCACCATTCGACCAGATATCGAAATGACCAAGCCACATCTGCTCGTTGACGAGGCACAGCAGCTCGTAAGCCGAAGCGCGCTTGTCGTCGGTCACGCGGATGTCGGGCAGGCACAGGAACTGCAGCACCCGGTCTTCCGGCCGCCAGATCGCGCGCAGCTGGTAATTGGCCCAGCTGCCCTGCACCTCGCCGCTCATCTCGTCATCCGAGACCATTTCGCACGGCCACCCGCGCGCCTCGAACAGGGCGGCGAGCATTTCGACCGGCGCGGCATCATCTTCGGCGGAATAATCCATCGCGCGCGGCCTCATCGGTTAGGGTTCCGGCAATCAGGCCGGCGGGCGAAGAGAGAGGCACAAGCTGCGGTCATCGGGGGCACGAATGGACGCGCAAGGGGCGGCTTGGCAATCGCCAGAGCGGGGCCAGTTGGGGAGAACCTGCCTAGCTTGTTCAAAGCCTGTGCAAAGATTGTGGGGGAGAGCCGGAAAAAATCACTTAACCGGCTGTATTTCCTCGCCTTCAGGACTGACATAAAGGAACGAGTCGAGCCCCTTTACCTTGAGCTCGCGCACCAGTGCCTGGGCCTTCTCGCGGCTGTCGACTGGCCCGGCGAGCAGCCGGTGCGCCTCACCCCAGGGCGTGGTGTAGGGCTTCAGTTTCCCCAGCACATCGCCGCCGCTGCGCGACAGCCGACGCCAATCGAAACCGAGCGCGTCGACTTTCTTTCCCGTCGCCAATTGCACCCAGACGCGGCTCGGGTGAACCGGCTTCGCCGGCTCCTTGACCTTGGGTTTGGGCGGCGGCGGCGGGGCTTCGCGCTTGATGGTGATTCGCGACAGATCGACCGCGCCTTCGCCCACGCGGGCATCGGGCAGCGCATCATCGCCGAGATCGGCAAACGCATCGGCCACGCGTGCCGGACGAACGGGCGCAGCGGCGGGCGGCGGCGCGGGTGCGGGTGCGGCGGGCGCGGCAAAGGTCGTCACTTCGGGGCGCGGCACCGGCGCGGGCGCAGGGGCCGGCGGCGGGATCACCGCCGCCACGCGTGCCGGCGCCGCAGCAGGTGGTGCGGCGGGCACCGGTGCTGGCGGAGCCGCACGCGTTCCCAGCGGCGCGCCCGAAGGCTCCAGCCGGCTATCCACCGTGCCTTCGGTCGCAAGGCGGGCGAGGCGCGGATCGTCGCGCCCGATGTCTGCTGCGCGCGGGAAGATGCCGAGATTGGCCGCCGCCGCCTGCTGGGCCGCCGTCAGCCGGGGCATATAGGCAAGATAGGGAATGATGCGTTGCGAAAGATCGCGCGGCATCACCTGATCGACGATAGCCGCCGCACGCTCCTGATCACCGAGGATCGCGAGGCCAAAGGCACGAGCGCGGAAGGCGGCCATATCACGCTTGTCGAGCAGCGGGCGCAGGCTCTCTTCGAACTTTGCGCGGTTGCCGCCGATGGCATGGCTGATCGCCAGCCGGCGGCGCGCCTCGTCATTGCCGGGATCCAGATCGACCGCGCGGGCATAGGCCGCCTGCGCCGCAACCTGATCGCCCACCAGATCGAAGGCGAGCGCCTGATCGGTCAGCACCTCGCGTTCGGGCACGCCGGCAGCGCGAGCACGATCGAATTGCGGGATCGCCTCGGCCGGACGGCCCGATCGCAGATAGACCGCCCCGAGCCCGAGCGCGACACGCGGATGGTTGGGATCAATCTGCGATGCACGGCCGAAGAAACCGACCGCGGCCTCCAGATCGTCCACCCCCATCGCCGCGGTGCCCGCTTCGACCAGCGTGTCGAGATCCCGTGGGGCCTTGGCCAGCGCGACCAGCGAACGGTTAAGGCGCTGGACCTCCTCGCTCGGCAGCGGCTGCACCACCTCGCGCGAGACAACGTCCTGCGCAGCGGCAGGCAAGGCCGCAACACAGGCGGCGAGCACGAGCGGGAAAGCGAGATAACGGGACGTCACGCAAGCTGCCCTAACGCGGAACGGCGGGTTTGCCAGAGGCCGGACAGGCACGCGCGACAAACGGCACCGGACATGCGCCGGATGCCCTGCCGTCCGCGCCGTGGCCCGCCGGCTTACTGGTTACGGTTGCGATCGAGGAAGCGCGGGATGCTGAGCGCCGGGCCATCTTCGCCCTCGTCCTCATCCTCTTCCTCACGGCCGGTGCTGCGCGAGAGGTTGGCCATGCGCTCGAACAGCGTGCTGCCGCCCATCGCCCCGCCATCACCGTCGCCGCCGCCGCCGCCGCCAAGCAGCCCGCGGCGACGCCCGCCGCCAAGCCGCGCGGTGACCGGCTGGTCATCCTCGGCAAGCCGATCGGCGCTGGCGAGCAAATCGTCCTGCGCTGCGGGTGCTGCGGGCACCGAGAGGTCTTCGTAATCGGCATAATCGCCGGTCAGATCGAGCGTATCCTCACCTTCGATCTCGTCGTCCTCGGCATTGCGCAGCCCGGCGAGCGGATCGACGATGCCGTCGACATCATCGTCATAATCGTCGCCCATTTCGTCACCGGCCTGCATACCGGACAGATCGAAGGGCGCGGCGACATCATAGTCTTCCTCGGCCTCGGGCTCTTCGGCGACCGGCTCGGGCGGGGTCAGCGTGAAGCCGGCAGCGGCAATCGGCGCTGTGACCATTGCGGCCAGCGGCGGTTCGACTGCCACGGGCGCTTCCTCGGGCAGTTCGGTCAGCCCGTCATCTTCGGACAGTTCGAGCACCGGACGCTTGGGCGCGCGCGACATCCCGAGCGAGACCGGCTGCGAACGTTCGACATGGCCCGAGGCGCTCTGCTCGATCCCGGTGGCGACCACCGAGACGCGGATTTTGCCCTTGAGATCGGGGTTGAAGGCGCTGCCCCAGATGATGTTGGCATCTTCGTCGACCAGTTCGCGGATGTGGTTAGCGGCCTCATCGACTTCGAGCAGGCGCATATCCTCGCCGCCGATGATCGAGATGATCACGCCGCGCGCGCCCGCCATGCTGACGCCGTCAAGCAGCGGGTTGGCGATCGCCTGTTCGGCGGCGGCCAGCGCGCGGTTCTCGCCCTCGCCCTCGCCGGTGCCCATCATTGCCTTGCCCATCTCGCTCATCACCGAGCGCACGTCGGCAAAGTCGAGGTTGATGAGGCCCGGCATCACCATCAGATCGGTGATCGAACGCACGCCCTGCTGCAGCACTTCGTCGGCCAGCTGGAACGCTTCCTTGAAGGTGGTTTCCGCCTTGGCGACCAGGAACAGGTTCTGGTTGGGGATGACGATCAGGGTGTCGACGTGCTTCTGCAGCTCCTCGATACCGGATTCGGCGGCGCGCATCCGGCGCGTGCCTTCGAACAGGAACGGCTTGGTGACCACGCCCACCGTCAGCACGCCCATGCGGCGCGCGGCTTCGGCGATAACCGGCGCGGCGCCAGTGCCGGTGCCCCCGCCCATGCCGGCGGCGATGAAGCACATATTGACGCCTTCGAGCGCGCGCTCGACTTCGGCGACGGTTTCTTCGGCTGCGGCCTTGCCCACTTCGGGCCGTGCGCCTGCGCCAAGGCCGCCGGTAATATCGGGGCCAAGCTGGATGCGGCGTTCAGCCGGAGAGGCGCTCAGCGCCTGCGCGTCGGTGTTGGCGACGATGAACTCGACGCCTTCAATTTCGGCCTCGATCATGTTGGCGATCGCATTGCCGCCCGCCCCGCCGATCCCGATCACAGTGATACGCGGGCGCAGGTCATCCGTAGCGGCAGGTCCGATATTGATGCTCATCAGCTTGTCCTCCAGCGCGGGATCTGCGGCTTGTTCACCTTAATCCCGCTGTCTTATCACCTCTGTGACATAATCATCGTTCACATTTTATCCCGGCGAGCCCCTTATCCACAGGGCTTGGCCAGTCAGAAGTTCTCGCGCAGCGCCCGCACCAGCCGCGCTGCCGCCTCCATCCACCCACTCTGGCGTGCGACGCCGCGATAGGTGCTGGCGCGGCCAGCGCCCACCGCGCGGATATCGACGGGGTCTTCGGCGGCATACAGGCACAGGCCTGCCAGCGTCGTGAAGCCGGGCGCATGATGCGCTTCGGGCATCCCCGGCAGTTGCGGCGGACGGCCCAGACGCACCGGCTGGCCGAGCGCGCCCTGCATGAAATCGGCCATCCCGGCAAGCTCTGCCCCGCCGCCGGTGAGCACCACCTGACCCGCACGGCTGCCCGAAAAGCCCATTTCCTTCAGCGCCTTGCCCACCTCTCCGGTGAGCACGGCAAGCTGCTGGGTGACCACCGAGACGAGTTCTGCGCGCACGATCCGGTTCTTGTCATCCGCCCCGCGCGCCAGTGGCCCGGTGGTGACACCTTCGGGCGCGTCGTTCGGGCCGTTGACCGGGATCAGCTCGCGGTGATCGGCCGGGCTGGCGATCGCCGAGCCTGCGACGCATTTCAACCGCTCGGCCTGGCTGCGACGGATGCCGAAGCCGCTGGCAATCGCATCGGTGATGTCGGCCGAGCCCATCGGTACCGCCTTCAGCCCGAGCAGCATTCCGCCGGCAAACACTGCGACATTGGTGACCTCCGCGCCGATCTCGACCAGCGCGACACCCAGCTCGCGTTCTTCCAGCGAAAGGCAGGCATGGCCCGCAGCAAGCGGCGCCGCCACCACACCATCGACCGAGAGGTGCGCGTTCTGCACCGCTTCGGTGAGATTGCGCACCGGCGCGCCGTCCGCCAGCATCACGTGAATATCCACCCCTAGGCGTTCGGCATGAAGCCCGCGCGGATTGGCGACCCCGTGCGCGCCATCCAGCGTGTAATGCGCCGGCTGGGCGTGGAGCACAGTGCGGCCGTCAGGCTGGATCATGTCCTGCGCCTGGATCAGCAGCGTCTCGATATCCTCGTCCTCGATCCGCCGCCCGCCGATCTCGATATCCACCGCCACGACATTGCTGCCGAGCCCGGCTCCGGCGCAGGCAATCCAGACCGAGCGCACCGTGGTGCCAGCGCTCTTTTCCGCGCGCTCCACCGCATCGCGGATCGCAAAGCTGGCCGCTTCCATATCGGTGACATAGCCGCGCTTGACCCCGGCGCTGGCGCGGTGGCCGCTGCCGAGCACCTGCAATTCGCCGGTCTCGGTCTCGCCCATGATCATTGCCGAGATGCGGAAAGAGCCGATATTGACCGCGCCGAAGGTGCGGGCAAGGCGGCGCTGCGGAGCTGCGCGGGAGGCCATCAGAGCGACCCTCCCGCAGCGGCAACCACCTGCGGCGCAGGGCCGCTGTCTTCGGGAAGGCGCATATAAAGCCGCGGCGGCGAGCGCATATCGAAGGCCAGCACCTTGCCGCCCAGCAGGCGGTTCTGCCCGTCCAGCCGCGCAAACTTGACCAGCGCGGTCGCGGATTCGATCTCGCCTTCGGGCAGCGCGAGCAATTGCCCGGTCTTGAAAGTGAGGTTCCAGCGGCGGTTGCCGACCCATTCGGCTGCCTCGACCTGCGGGCCGAGTGCGGGCGCTGCGGCGAGCAGTTTCTCGAGCGGCGCGGCCTGCTTGCCTGCCCCTGGACCTGCGAGCCGCAGCATCCCCTTGGCCTTGGCTGGCGCCACCGTTTCAAGCTCCACCCCGCCCGCGTCGATCAGCACCAGCCGATCGGGCTTTTCCAGCACGGCGTGCGGCGTGCGCTCGACGATGTCGATCGCCAGCGTATGCGGCAGCTGGATCGAAACCCGCGCATCCTTGACCCACGGCAGCGCCTTCAACTCGGCGCGCAAAGCCGCGACGTCGACGTCAGGCATGGCCCGCTCGCGCTGCGAGAGGACGCGGGCATAGACCAGCCGCTCGTCCATCCGCTTGGTGCCGGTAACGCGCACATGGCGCACCTCGAACCCGGCATCAGCGGCGATCTTGGCCACCTGCGCCTGCGCCAGCGCGGGCACGCCTGCGAGGCTGGCGATGATCAGTGCCAAGCCGACCCCGCCGCCGATGATGAGCGCAAGCCAGATGCGGCTCCACTGCTCCTCGGTGAAGGGGAACAGGCCCATCAGCCAGTCGATGAACCCGCTGGCCGAACCGCGCGCCTTGCGGGCGGTGACCGCACGGCTCTGCGCCTTGGCGGCGCGGCGCACGCCGGTGGTGGAGCTACGCCTGATCTGCTGCGCCACCGCTACCTCCCTTGGCTTGCTTCAACGCGTGAACCCGCAGCGCATCGGCCACCAGCAGTTCGACCAGATCGGCATAGGGGATGCCGCAATGCGCTGCCTGTTCGGGCACGAGGCTGAGCGGCGTCATGCCCGGCTGGGTGTTGGTTTCGAGCACGAACAGGCCGTCCTCGCCCGCTTCCTCGTCCCAGCGGAAATCGGTGCGGCTGGTGCCGTGGCAGCCGAGCACCTGATGCGCCTTGACAGCATAGGCCTCGCACAAGGCGGTGATTTCAGGCGGCAGCTTGGCGGGGAAGATGTGTTCCGTCCGCCCGGCGGTGTACTTGTTCTCGTAATCGTAGAAGCCGTTGGCGACCACCAGTTCGGTCACGCCCAAGGCACGCGGACCATCGGGGCCGTCGAGCACGGCGGCGGTGAGTTCGCGGCCCTTGATGAAGGGTTCGGCGAGCAATTCGGCAAATTCCTGCCACGGCCCGCGCGCATCCGGCGAGATCGGAGTGCCCACATTGCTATCGGCGGTGACGATCGCGACGCCCACGGAGGAGCCCTCGTTGACCGGCTTCAACACATAGGGGCGCGGCAGGGGGTCGCGTTCGTAAAGCTCCTCGCGCGTCACAATCCGCCCGCCGGGCATGGGGATGCCGTGCGGCACCAGCGCCTGCTTGGTCAGCTGCTTGTCGATCGCGATCACCGAGGTGGCGAGGCCCGAATGGGTGTAGGCGAGGCCCATCAGATCGAGCATCCCCTGCACCGTGCCATCTTCGCCCGGCACGCCGTGGAGCGCGTTGAAGACGACATCGGGCTTGGTCTCGGCAAGGCGCACGGCGACATCGCGGCCCATATCGATGCGGGTGACGCGGTGGCCCTTGCTCTCGAGCGCATCGGCCACGCCCGCGCCGCTCGACAGCGAGACGGGGCGTTCATTGGCCCAGCCGCCCATCAGGACTGCAACGTGCAAGGGTTTGGCGAAAGTCACGGGCGTCCCACTCTTTGAATTTCCCATTCGAGGCTGACGCCGGACTGGGCATAGACCTTATCGCGCACCAGCTCGCCCAGCCCTTCGATATCGGCGCTGGTGGCGGTGCCGGTGTTGATGAGGAAATTGGTGTGCTTCTCGCTGACCTGCGCGCCGCCCAGTGTCAGCCCGCGGCATCCGGCTTCATCCACCAGCTGCCACGCCTTGTGGCCTTCGGGGTTCTTGAAGGTGGAACCACCGGTCTTGGTGCGCAGCGGCTGGCTGGCTTCGCGCGCGGCGGCGATGCGGTCCATCTCCGCGCCGATGTCCTTGGGATCGCCGGGATGGCCACGGAACCGCGCCGAGACGACGATTGCCCCCTCGGGCAGAGCCGAGTGGCGGTAGGAATATTCGAGCTCTTCCGCGTTCAGCGTGATGAAGCTGCCATCGTGCAGGATCACCGCACAGGATAGCAGCACGTCGGCCACCTCGCGCCCGTAAGCGCCGCCGTTCATGCGCACGAAGCCGCCGACCGTGCCGGGGATCCCGCGCAGGAATTCGAGCCCCGCAATCCCGAGATCGCGGGCGGTCGAGGCGACCAGAATGCCGCTCGCCCCGCCGCCGCAGGTGAGTTCATTCTCGCCGGTGTGCTCGACGCCGGCAAACGCCTTGCCCAGCCGCACCACCACGCCCGGCACGCCGCCATCGCGCACGATCATGTTCGAGCCGAGGCCGAGCGCCATCACCGGAATCTCGCCGCCGAGCCGTTCAAGGAAGGCCTTGAGATCGTCCATATCGGCAGGCTCGAACAGCCAGTCGGCCGGGCCGCCGGTCTTGAACCAGGTATAGGGCGCCAGCGGGGCCTTGCAGGTCAGCTTGCCGCGGATGCCTTCGAGCGGCACGGGCGCGGACACAGCGCCTTCGACCGCGCAGGTCGGCGCGCCGCGCTGGAAAAAATCTTCGCCGTCGCCGGGCTGCACCATCACATGGCCACCCCGCGCTTGGCCGCAATCGCAGGGGCAAGGCCCGCCGCCCAGCGAGTGATATCGCCCGCGCCAAGGCACACCACCATGTCGCCCGGTGCAATCTCGCCTGCCAGCACATCGGCGAGCGCCTCGGCCCCGGCAATCTCGCGCGCGGCACGGTGCCCGCGTGCCTTCATGCCCGCCACCAGCGCGGCGTGATCGACGCCCGGCAGCGGCTCCTCGCCCGCGGGGTAAACCGGCGCGACATAGGCGATGTCGGCATCGTCAAAGCACGACTGGAAATCGTTCATCAGATCATTGAGCCGCGAATAGCGGTGCGGCTGGGCGACCGCGATCACACGGCCACCAGTGCCTGCCACCGCCTCGCGCGCGGCGGCCAGCACCGCGCGGATTTCGACCGGGTGGTGGGCGTAATCGTCGATCACCGTCACCGCGCCGCCGTCCACCGCCACGCTGCCAACCTTGGTGAACCGCCGCCGCACGCCGCCGAAGCGGGCAAAGCCGGTGCGGATCACCTCGTCCGAGCAGCCCATCTCGATCGAAACGGCAATCGCCGCGAGCGCGTTCTGGACATTGTGGCGGCCCGGCATCGGCAGATGCACGCCTTCGATGCGGCGATCCTCAAGTCCGCGCTGGCGCACGATCACATCGAAGGTGTTGCCACCTTCCGCGCTGCGCACATTCACGCCGCAAATATCGGCCTGGAGCGAGAAACCGTAGGTCACCACCTTGCGATCGCGCACCTGCCCGATCACGGCCTGCACCTCGGGGTGATCCACGCACAGCACCGCCGCGCCGTAGAAGGGCACGTTATGGATGAACTCCACGAACGCGCGCTTCACCCCGTCGAAATCGCCGTAGTGATCAAGGTGTTCCGGATCGATATTGGTGACCACCGCGATGGTGCCGTCGAGCCTCAGGAAACTGCCGTCGCTCTCGTCCGCTTCGACCACCATCCAGTCGCTATCGCCCAGCCGCGCGTTCGAGCCATATTGCTCGATGATCCCGCCATTGATGACGGTGGGATCGATCCCGCCGGCATCGAGTAGCGTTGCGATCATGCTGGTCGTGGTGGTCTTGCCGTGGGTGCCCGCCACCGCGACGGTGGATTTCAGCCGCATCAGCTCGGCGAGCATCTCGGCGCGGCGCACCACGGGGACGCGGGCTTCCAGCGCAGCGGCGACTTCGGGATTGGTGCGGCGCACGGCGGTGGAGGTGACCACCACCGCCACGCCTTCGACATTCTCGCGCGCATGGCCGATATGCACCACCATCCCGCGCGCGCGCAGCCGCTCGACGCTCGCGCTTTCGGCGATGTCGCTGCCCTGCACCTGATAGCCCAGATTGTGCATCACCTCGGCGATGCCCGACATGCCGATCCCGCCGATGCCGACGAAATGGATGATGCCGATATCAGTGCCAACGCCCTTCATGTGTCGGCCAGATCCTTGGCGGCCTTGCGGGTCGCGGTTTGCGGACGGGTGGAGGCTGCCGCGGATTTGGGCGCAGCCTCGCCCACGCGGATCACATCCATCAGATCAATCCCGCTCATGCTCTCGACCAGATCGGCCAAGTCCCTTGCGGCATCGGGTCGCCCGCAGTTGAACGCGCAATGCGCGGCGTTGGCGAGGCTTTGCGGGTTCATTGCCATGGCTTGTATCTGCTTGGCGAGTTCCTTGGCGGTGAAAGCCTCCTGCCGGATCATCCGCGCACCGCCCGCCCGCACCATCTCGCGGGTGTTGACCGACTGGTGATCATCGGTTGCAATCGGCAGCGGCACCAGGATCGCGGGGCGGCCCACTGCGGTCAGCTCGGCAATTGTCGATGCGCCCGCACGGCCGATGAACAGGTGCGCATCCGCCAGCCGCTCGTGCATATCTTCGAAATAGGTGCCGAGCTCGGCGGGAATATCGTGATTGGCATAGCGCGCGCGCACTGCGTCCAGATCCTCGGGGCGGCACTGCTGGGTCACCTGCAACCGCTGGCGCAGCGCAGGCGGGAGCATGGCGAGACCATCGGGCACCACTTCGGACAAGACCCGCGCGCCTTGGCTGCCGCCGGTCACCAGCACGCGCAGTAGGCCGTCCTCGGTAAAGGCGGGGAAATCCTGATCGCGCAGGGCCAGCACCTCGGCACGCACCGGATTGCCGGTGAGGTGGACCTTGGCCGCGTGCTGGGGCTTGAGCCGGTCGACCTTGTCATAGGATGTCGCGATGGCATCGACGCGCCCGGCCAGCAGCCGGTTGACGCGGCCAAGCACCGCGTTCTGTTCGTGGATCACGCTAGGCAGCTTGGCCGAGGTCGCCGCCAGCAACGCGGGGAGCGCGGGATAGCCGCCGAAGCCGACGATCGCGGACGGCTCGAACGCGTCGAACAGGCGCAGCGCCATGCGCCGCCCTTCGAGCACCGCGCTGATGCCGGCTGGCCAGCCGAGCGGGTTCTTGCCGAAGCGGCCTGCAGGCAGCACGTGGGCGGTGAGGAAATCGGGCTTGCCGGGGATATTCGCCCCGCGCTCGTCCGTGATCAGCGCGACATGGTGGCCGCGACTGTGCAGCTCGGTCGCCAGCGCGAAGGCCGGGATCAGATGGCCGCCGGTGCCGCCTGCGGCCAGCACATAGTGGCGTGATGCGCCGGACGGCGCGGACATTTGCCCGTGCATAGGGTTGTCGCTTGTCATGCGCCGGGCTCCTTGCGTTCGATCAGCTCGCGCAAACCGCCCGCCTCGTTGACGAGGAACGGATTGCGCCGGGTGATCGCCAGCAATAGCCCAAGCGTGAAGCACACCGCCAGTGTCGATGAGCCGCCATAGGAGATCAGCGGCAACGTCATCCCCTTGGACGGAAACAGCTTGAGGTTCACGAGGATGTTGATGAATGCCTGTCCGCCGAACTGGGTGATCAGGCCCACGCCCGCCAGCAGCGCGAACAGATTGTCCTCGCCGGTCATCCGCAGCAGCGCGCGGATCACTGCGCCGGCATAAAGCGCCACGATCAGCGCGCAGGCGAGCAGGCCGAATTCCTCGCCAATCACCGAGAAGATATAGTCGGTGTGCGCCTCGGGCAGGTTCATCTTGCGCACGCCCAGCCACAACCCGCTGCCGGTCCACCCGCCGGCGAGCAGCGTGCGCTGCGCCAGATCGACCTGATCGAAGGCCGTGCCGCCGCCCAGAAAGCTGTCGATGCGGTGGCGGGCATTGTCATAGAACACATAGGCGAGGCTGAGCGCCGCCACCCCTGCGCCGATCAGCCCGGCGATACGCTGCCACGCGACACCCGCCAGCAGCACCATCACCAGCCAGATCCCGCCGAACAGGATCGCATCGCCAAGGTTGGGCTGCAGCATCAGCAGCGCGGCGACCAACCCCATCAGGCCGGTCACGAAGGTGATCACCGGCAGGCCGGGATCGCGCAGCTTCCAGCTCAGCACCCAGGCGCAGATGATCGCAAAGCCGGGCTTCAGGAATTCGGATGGCTGCAGGCTCATGCCGACATTGATCCAGCGCCGGGCGCCGTTCTTTTCCTCGCCGATCAGCGGCACCACGAACAGCAACGCCAGCATCACCGCGCCGACCAGAATGCCCAGCCGCCGCGCCTGTTCGCGCGACAGGAACGACAGACCGATCATCAGCCCCAGCCCCATGAACTGGAACGCGACGTGGCGCTTCAAAAACATGAACTCGTCGAGCGTGACCTTGCTCGTGGAAAGCTGATCGGCACTCGCCGGCGACGCGGCAGCGACCGCCAGCACGCCCAGCCCCATCAGCAGCACGATCAGGCCGAGCAGCACGCGATCGATCTCGCGCCACCAGATGCGCAGATTGTCACGCCAGCGGCGCTGCACCGAAGCGGGCGGCAGATAGGCGCTCGTGGCAGCGCCGTTGCCGGAGCCATTGGGCGGGCGCACCGGGGTCCAGACCGAGCTCATACCAGATTGCTCCGGCTCGAATCATCGGTATCGCAACCGGTGATCACGCCGACCATCTGGCGGAAATGGTGCCCGCGCTTTTCGTAATCGCGGAACTGGTCGTAGCTGGCACACGCAGGCGAAAGCAGCACCACATCGCCCGGACGCGCGGCATCGGCGGCGCGGCGCACCGCCTCGCTGATCAGCTCGCAGCGCTCCACCTGAACATGGCCATCGAGCAGGTCAGCAAACATCGGCCCGGCCTCGCCGATGGTATAGGCCGCGGCGACATTGGCGATGTGATCGCTGCACGCGCCCAGCCCGTCCTCCTTGGGGAGCCCGCCGACGATCCAGTGGATGCGCGGTCCCCCGCCATGCACCGCCGGATCGGGCGGAAAGGCGGCGAGCGCAGGCGCGGCAGAAGCGGTGTTGGTCGCCTTGCTATCGTTGATATAGGTCACCCCGCCCGCCACGCACACGCGCTCCATGCGGTGCGGCAGGCCGGGATAGGTGGCGAGCCCTGTAGCAATCTGCGCGTCAGTAAGGCCAAGCTGGCGGCAGATCGCCACCGCGACGGCTGCGTTCTGTGCATTATGCGGCCCGGCCAGCGCGGCCGAGCGCCCTTCGGCAAGTCCGGAGGCGGCAAGATCACCGGTCTTGACCCGCACCAGCGGCTTGCCTGTCACCGCCAGCCGCTCGGCAATCGCATGGCTCGGCGCGTCTTCATCGCACACCAGCGCGGTGCCGTTTACCTGCATCGCGAACAACCGCTCTTTCGAGGCGGCATAGGCTGCAAAATCGGCATAGCGATCAAGATGATCGGGCGTGATGTTGGTAAGCGCTGCGACATCGCAATCGAGCGTGAAGGTGAGATCGATCTGGAAGCTCGACAGTTCGAGCACATAGACCCCGCCTTCCGGCAGCGGCTCCTGCGCGAGGATCGGATCGCCGATATTGCCGCCCATCACGCAGGGCACCCCCGCTTGCGACAGGATGTGATGGACAAGCGCGGTGGTGGTCGATTTGCCGTTGGTCCCGGTGATGCCCACCACCTTGTGCGGCGGCAGGCTGGCGCGGGCCTGCGCAAACAGCTCGATATCGCCGATCACCGGCAGGCTATATTGCCAGGTATGCGGCCCGATGGGGTGGCTGTTGAGCGGCACGCCGGGCGACACCACCACGCCTGCAAAGCCGGTGAGATCCAGCTCCAGCGGATCGATCAGCCGGCAGCGGCCTTCAAAAGGTTCGCGGGCGATATCCTGCCGGTCCCACCCGATCACCTCTGCCCCGCTCGCGATCAGCGCCTCGGCCGCGGCCGCACCCGAACGGGCAAGGCCGAGCACCGCGAACCGCTTGTTCCTGAAGGCGGAGGAGAGGATCACGCGCGCGCTTTCCCCTCTATCGCAACTTGAGCGTCGACAGACCGATCAGAGCGAGCACGATGGCGATGATCCAGAAGCGGATCACGACCTTGCTCTCGCTCCAGCCGAGCTGTTCGAAATGGTGGTGGATCGGCGCCATGCGGAACACCCGCTTGCCGGTGCGCTTGAACCAGAACACCTGTACGATCACGCTCACCGCCTCGAGCACGAACAGCCCGCCGACAATCGCCAGCACGACTTCGTGGTGCGATGCGACCGCAATCGCGCCCAACGCGCCGCCGAGAGCCAGTGAGCCGGTGTCGCCCATGAACACCGCCGCAGGGGGCGCGTTGAACCACAGGAAGGCGAGCCCTGCCCCCATGATCGCGCCGCAGAAGATCGCCAGCTCGCCCGCACCCGGCACGTGCGGGATGCCGAGATAGGCGCTGAAATCCGCGCGTCCGGCGAGATAGGCGATGATCGCAAAGGTGCCGCTGGCGATGATCACCGGCATGATCGCCAGGCCATCGAGCCCGTCGGTCAGGTTCACCGCATTGCCCGCACCCACGATCACGAAGGCGGCGAACACGTAATAGGCCGGACCCAGCGGGATGCTGACACCCGACAGGAAGGGCAGGTAGAGGTTGGTGTTGATCTGGCTGACAATCAGCCACGCCGCGATACCGGCCACCACGAATTCGAGCGCGAGCCGCACCCGCGCGGGGACACCGGCATGGCTGTTCTTGGAAACCTTGTCATAATCATCAAGGAACCCGATGACACCGAACCCGATTGTCACAGCCAGACAGGCCCAGACGAAGGGATTGCTGAGGTCCATCCACAAGAGCAGCGAGAAGGTCAGCGCGGTCAGGATCATCAGCCCGCCCATGGTCGGCGTGCCGCGCTTGGCGAGGTGGGTTTGCGGCCCGTCCTCGCGGATCGGCTGGCCCTTGCCCTGCCGCACGCGCAGCAGATTGATGAAGCGCGGACCGATCAACAGGCCGAACAACAGCGCGGTCATCAGCGTCGCGCCGGCGCGAAAGCTCTGGTAGCGCACCAGATTAAGGATGCCTTCGAAGCCCAGCCATTCGGCAAGCAGATAGAGCATTCAATCGTTCCTCGGCGCCCGTGGCACTCGGCTTTGCATCGGGCTTCAGCCCCCCGCTGCGATCCCGGCAGGGGTGTTATCGGTAAAATGTGACACCAGCCGGCCCAGTCCCACCGAATTGGAGCCCTTGACCAGCACCGCATCCCCCGCAGCAAGACCGAATTGCCCCAGCAAAGCGATGGCTTCGGCCGGTGTCCCGCAATGGGCGAAGGTGATGGGCTTGCCAAGCGCCGCCGGAGCCAGTTTCCCCAGTTCCTCGGCCAGCGCGCGCATCTCTTCGCCGACGAGCACCGTATGCGCGACCCCCGCCTCGGCAATCGGCTCGGCCAGCTGGCGGTGGAAGGCATCGGCAAAGTCGCCGAGTTCCTTCATGCTGCCGAGCACGGCAAGGCGGCGGGTGGCAGGCGTTGCGGCCAGCGCCTTGAGCGTTGCGCGCATCGAGGCCGGGTTGGCGTTGTAGCTTTCGTCGATCAGCAATGCCGTGCCGCCAGCAACAGTGATGGTGTGACGCGCGCCGCGCCCCTTCAGGCCGCCCATTTCGGCGAGCGCAAGGCCGGCGCTGGCAAGATCGCCGTCGGCTGCCCGCACCGCGGCCATGACGCCCAGCGAATTGACGATCCAGTGCTCGCCCGGTTCGGCAATGGTGAAGCAGATCCGCCGGTCGCCCAGATCGGCGGTGACCAGCGAACCGCCGCCTGCAGCCGGGATCGCGTCGAGCAGCCGCACATCGGCCCCGGCGCTGCGTCCGAAGGTGACAATGTTGGCCCCGCAGGCGCGGGCATGGCCGATCATCCGCTCGGCCCATTCGCTGTCAGCCGGAATGATGGCGGTGCCGCCCGGCATCAGGCCGGTGAAGATCTGTGCTTTCTCGTCAGCAATCGCCTCGAGGCTGCCGAGGTTCTCGATATGGGCGGGCGCGATGGTGGTGATCAGCGCCACTTGCGGGCGCACATGAGCGGCCAGCGGTGCGATTTCACCGGCATGGTTCATGCCCATCTCGAACACGCCGAAACGGCTGCGTGCGGGCATCCTCGCCAGCGAGAGCGGCACGCCGACATGGTTGTTGTAGCTGCGCACCGAGCGATGCGCCGCCCCCCTGCTGGCGCGATCGAGGCAGGCGAAGATGGACTCCTTCACCCCGGTCTTGCCGACCGATCCGGTGACCGCGATACGCACCGCGTGTGAACGCTCACGCGCGGCAGCGCCGAGCGCGTGCAGCGCGGCAGTGGTGTCCTCCACCAGCACATGGGGGTAATCGACCGGACGATCGACGATCGCGGCAACCGCACCTTTTTCAAAGGCTTGAGGCAGGAACTTGTGACCATCCATCGCCTCGCCCTTGAGCGCCACGAACAGATCGCCCGGCTTCACATCGCGCGAGTCCATTTCAACGCCCAAAGCCTCAAAATCGTGGCTGGCGGTGCCGCCGCAGGCTTCGGCAATCTCCGCCGCAGTCCATAGCGCGAGCGGGAGCGCATCGCGCGCTGTGACCGGCCAGGCGCGCAGCATCGGGTGCATCACGGGATGGGGCAGGTTCATGCCAGAGCGCTCCCTGCACCCGCGCATTCACGCGCCACTTCGACATCATCGAACTTTTCGACCCGCATGGTTTCTCCTGAACCGAAAATCTGGCCCTGTTCGTGGCCCTTGCCAGCAATCAGGACGATGTCGTTGGCGCCCGCCTCGGCAATCGCGGCGGCGATCGCGGCGCGGCGGTCGCCGACTTCGCGAAGGCCTGCGCCGCCTGCCATGATCGCGGCACGGATCGCGGCGGGATCCTCGCTGCGGGGGTTATCGTCGGTGACGATGGCAAGGTCAGCCGCGCGCGCGGCGACTGCGCCCATCTCGAGCCGCTTGCCAACATCGCGGTCCCCGCCCGCGCCGAACACCACGATCAGCCTGCCCCCTGCCGCCACGTGCGGGCGCAGCGCGGCAATCGCGGCTTCGAGCGCATCGGGCGTGTGGGCATAATCGACATACACAGGCGCGCCGGCGGCATTAATCGCCGCGCGCTCCAGCCTCCCGCGCACCGGTTGCAGGCGGGAAAGCGCATCGAATACGGCGGACGCCGAAACGCCTGTCGCCATGGCGAGGCCAGCCGATACCAGCGCATTGGCAGCCTGATAGGCACCGATCAGCGGCAGGTTCACCTTGCGGGTTTCGCCAGCGTGCTCGATCACCAGCAGCTGGCCCAGCTGGCCGGGTTCACGCGCCGCAAGACGCAGGAAGTTGCCGCCCTCGCCCACCGTGCGCACATCGAGACCGCAAGCCTGCGCCTCTGCAATCGCGCGGGCGGTCCATTCCGACCCGTCGCCCGCATCATGGATCACCGCAGGAGAGCCGGGCGCGACGACCTGGGTGAACAGCCGCATCTTAGCCGCGAAATAGGCCTCCATCGTGCCGTGATAATCGAGGTGGTCGCGGGTGAAATTGGTGAAGGCCGCCGCTGACACACGCAAGCCTTCATTGCGGAACTGCGATAAGCCGTGGCTCGACGCCTCGTAAGCCACGTGCGTCACGCCCTCGCGCGCCAGCCCGCTCATATTGGCAAGGAAGGTTACGATGTCGGGCGTGGTCAGGCCGGTAGAGATCGAACCATCAGAAGTGGTCACCCCCAAAGTGCCGATGCTCGCCGCGCGCTCGCCCGCCATGCGCCAGATCTGGCGGGTCATCTCAACGGTCGAGGTCTTGCCGTTGGTGCCGGTGACGGCGACGATGGTGGCAGGAACAGGGGTGAAAAAGCCCGCCGCCAGCTGGGCGAAGGCCCGGCGCGGCTCGGCATCCTTGATATGCAAAGCGCCTTCGACGCTCGCTTCGGGCCGCGCGACGATTGCCACCGCGCCCGCAGCAATCGCGGCCGCGATGAAATCCTCGCCGTTGAACTTCGCGCCCGCAAAAGCGCCGAACACTGTGCCGGGGGCCACCTTGCGGTGATCGATGGCAAAGCCGGTGACGCTGGCATCACCTGCGCCATCGGCCACCAGACCGCACCCAGCCAGCAAATCGGCCAGAAGCATCAGTGCTTGTCCACCAGATAGCGCAGATCGGAGATATCGACATCGCGGCTCTCGTCAGGCTGCACGCCCAGCATCGGGCCGATGCGTGGCACCAGCCGGCCCACCACCGGCGCGGCGGTGAAGGCGGCGGTGCGCTGGAAGCTGCTGGCCACCGTGCCCTTGGGCTCGTCCACCAGCACCACCACGACATAGCGCGGCGCGTCCATCGGGAAGGCGGCGGCAAAGGAGGACACCAGCGAGGTCTTGTTATAGCCGCCCACGCCTGCCTTTTCGGCAGAGCCGGTCTTGCCGCCAACGCGATAGCCCGGTGCATCGGCGCTGCGACCAGTGCCGTAGAGCGAGATCATGCGCATCATCTGGCGCATCCGCGAGGAGGTCGATTCCTTGAACACCCGCCGCCCGCGCGGCACATCGGCCGGATCCAGCTTCATCAGGGTCGAAGGACGCCAGATCCCGCCGTTCACCATCGCGGCATAGGCGCTGGCGAGGTGCAGCGGGGTGACGGCAAGGCCATGCCCGAAACCGACCGTCATGTTGGTGACGCGGCTCCACTTGCCGCCGGGCCAGATCGGCTTGCCCTTGGCCGGCAGTTCAATGAAGGGGCGGCTGTCCATGCCCAGATCGATCATGGCGGCGCGCAGGCGTTCCGGCCCGAGCGCATCGGCCACGCGGGCGGTCACCGTATTGGACGAATGCACCAGCGCCTGCGGCACATTGAGGCTGGCGCCGAGCGGGTGCGAATCCTTGATCGTGCGCCTGCCGACCGGGACGGGCGCGGCGTTCCACTGCTTCGATAGATCGCTCACCACGCCTGCATCCATCGCAGCGGCCACGCTGATCGGCTTGAAGGTGGAGCCGAGCTCGTACACCCCGTTGGTAACGCGGTTGAACACGTTCTTCGCGCCGGCCGCCCCTGCCGTGTTGGGATCGAATTCGGGCAGGCTCGCCATCGCCATCACTTCGCCGGTATCGACATCGAGCACGATGCCCGCCGCACCGATTGCGTTGGTGGCGAGCATCCCGCGCCGCAATTCATCCTCGAGCGCGCCCTGCACCCGCACATCGAGCGACAGCGCCACCGGCGTGCCGCGGGTGTCAGGATCGGACAGGCGGTCTTCGAGCACCTGCTCCATGCCCACCTTGCCGCCCTCGTCCTCGACCACATAGCCCAGCACGTGGGCGGCCAGCGTGCCTTGCGGATAGTGGCGATCGGTCTCGCGCGGGATTTCCAGCGCAACCTCGCCCAGCGCGAAGACCTTGTTGGCTTCTTCGGGCAGGATACGGCGACGCAGATAGCCCGAGCGGCCCGAGGCGAGGCGTTCGGCCATGCGGGCTTCGTTGATGTCGGGGAAGATCGCCTTCAGTTCGCGCGCGACCTCTTGCGGGGTGCGCACCAAGGGCGAGCCTTGGTCGCCCATCGCCTTGGGATCGAACCACAGGGCATAGGCGGGGAAGGCGCGCGCCAGCGGCACGCCGTTGCGATCGGTGATCTCGCCGCGCGGGGGCAGCAGCGCGTCTTCAAGACTGGTGCGTTCCGGCGCCTGCCCGGCGAAGGCAAGCGAGGCGATCCGCACCATCGCGATCAGCGTCACCAGCGCAAAGCCGAGCGCCACCCACAGCACGCGGAAGCGCGCGGTCCACAGCAATTGCGCCCGCAGGTTGACGCGCTGGACCCGGCCGGCGGGGATCGAGGGGACGGCTGCAGCGGCAGCCATCACGGTCATTCTGCCAGCCCCTTGGCGGCGGCCTTCGCACCCAGCGTCTGGGCCTGTGCAGGCCGGATCGGCGAGGCGTCACCGAGGAAGTCGCCGAACGCCTGGGCAAAGACTTCACCCGCGTCCTTCTCGCTTGCAGCCGAAGCCAGCGTCACCTTGGCACCAGAAACCGGCGAGCGCATCGGCGCGGTGTCGGCCGGCGCGCTGCCATCATCACCCGGCACTTCGGCGCGGGCGAGGCGGATCGGCGAAGGCGCATCGGGGCCGCGGCGCTGGCCAAGGCTTGCCAGCTGGCGCTCGCCATCAAGGAACTGATCGGCGCGCGGCGCTTCATAACCGAACTCGACCGCGTTCCACGAGGCCAACTGGCGCTGGCTCGCACGCGTCTCGAACTCGGTTTCGAGCAGCAGCGTCTCGCGTTCGAGCGCGAGGATCTGGCGCTCTGCCAACAGCACCTCGCTTTTGACCGCATGGACCTTGAAGCTGAGGATGACGACCAGCGCGAGGCAGATCGCCAGCACCGCCATCCACCCGAGCGATCGCGCCTGAAGGCCGGTGATCATGCCGCCATGCTCCGTGCTGGCGCGCCAGTGCGGATCGCATGGCGCAGGGTGGAAGAACGGGCGCGCGGGTTGCGCGCGATTTCGGCCTCGGTCGGGCGGATGCCCTTGGAGACCTGCGTGAAACTCGGTGCGGGGCCGGCGACTTCGCCCGGCAGGTGGCGCGAGATGGCGCGGCCTGCACCCGAACCTGAGCGCAGGAAGTGCTTGACGATGCGATCTTCAAGGCTGTGGAAGCTCACCACCGCGAGCACGCCGCCATCCTTCAACAGCGCCTCTGCCGCAGCAAGCCCGGCTTCAAGCTCGGCCAGCTCGTCGTTCACATGGATCCGCACCGCCTGGAACGTGCGGGTGGCGGGATCCTTCTTGTCATGCGGCTTGTAGCCCAGCGCGCGGCGCACCACGCGGGCAAGCTCGCCTGTGGTCGCCAGCGGACGCGCGGCAACAATCGCGCGGGCGACGCGGCGCGACTGGCGCTCCTCGCCGTAGTGATACAGCACGTTGGCAATCGCTTCCTCGTCAGCGGTGTTGAGGAAATCGGCGGCGCTTTCGCCGTCCCGGCTCATGCGCATATCCAGCGGGCCGTCATGCATGAAGGCAAAGCCCCGCTCGCCCTGATCAAGCTGCATCGAGGAGACGCCGATATCCATCACCACCGCATCGACCGCAGTGATGCCGATCGCAGCGAGTTCGGCGCGCATTGCGGAGAACCGCGCAGGGTGCAGCGCAAGGCGGCCTTCGTAGCGCGCCACCAGCGCCTGCCCGGCGGCAATCGCGTCGGGATCACGGTCAAACGCGTGCACCATCGCGCCCGCATCGAGCAGCGCGGTGGTGTAACCGCCAGCGCCGAAAGTGGCGTCGACGATGGTCATGCCGGGGGCGGGCGCGATGGCAGCCACGACTTCATCAAGCAGCACAGGAATATGGGGCGCATCAGGCATCATGCGGCTCCCTTCTTGGCGGCAGCGACAAGCTTTGCACAGCTTGCCTGAGCACCTTTCCACGCCCCATCCATGCGAGCGAGCTCATCAGGGTTCCAGACGAAGAAAAAATCGCCCGCGCCCTGGAAATAGAGGCCATCGCCAACCTTGCCGAGATCGCGCAGATGCTCGGGCATGACGAAGCGGCCGCTTTCATCGAAGGGCAGCTGCTCAAAGCCGAAGAGTTGCTGGGCGCGCACATCGCGGTCGAAATCGGTGAGCCCCAGGCGGATCGCACGTTCTTCCTCGCGCTCGAGCTGGGCATCAAGCTTTTCGGTGCGCGACAGGCCGAAGCCGACGAGGCAGGCAAAGCGGTCATGCGCGGCTAGGCACAGCACGCGGCTGCCGGAGCTGTCCTTCACGGCCTTGCGGAAGGCGGGCGGCAAGACAAAGCGGCCCTTGTCGCCAGCAGGCGAGAAGGCTTGACCGCTATATCCTCCGAAAGCCGACACTGGCGCCGATCCCCTCTTGCCCCGATGCGCTCCAATCTCCCCGCGAGACCGATGCGATCACCAAACATGCCTTCCCTGCTGCCGCCAGCGCGCAAGCACCGGCGGCGCGCCGGCCCCACCAGCCGTACGCGTTGCAAACCAACATGTTTGATGGACCACGGTATTATCTAGGAAGGCCGCGGGATGGAAGGGATTTTTACGGGAAAACGCGGGAAAACTAGGTATTTTGTTGTTTTAATTTACCTTTACCGCTTTCCGACGCTCCCATTCCGGCAGGCGTGATGCCTGTAAAGCCCAACAAATCCCGCAAGGAATCGCTCTTTTCCCGGCATTTCCCCGGCTGCCCCTGCGCCGAGTCCCTCTCCGAGTCCCCGGCTTCCCGCATTTTCCCCGAGAGCGCCCTATTCGAGCGCGGCGGCCAGCACCCCGGTGATCACCGCCCCGTCCTCACCGGCCAGATCGGGATGCTCGAACAGCGCGGCGTCGGCGATCAGCGTGACCTGTCCCTTCCCCACGCGGCAGGTGGCGACGGTGTCTTCGGCCAGGAGGGTGCAGTCCTTCCCCGCGGCACCTGCACGGGTGATGCGCCCGGGCAGAGCGAGCGGCAGGCTGGCCGCGCCAAACGCCGCAGAGGTCGCGGCCAGCGGTTGCGCTTCGTCAAAGCTGATCGCCAGCCCCCAGCGCGCCACCACCGGCGGCACCAGCGCAGCATCCACCGGACGGCGCGGATCGCCCAGCGGCGCATCGTACTCCCCCGTCAGCGCGGGATCGAGCACCAGCAGCAACCGCCCGCCGCGCCGCACCCAATCATCCAGCGCGACATTATCTGCCGGTGAAAGCCCGCGCGGCTGGATCACCGCAAGCAGGCCGAGGCCCGCCAAGGGATCGGTGTCAGGCGCATCGGGGGACTGCGCGGGGATCGGGGAGAGCGTATCGAGCGGCACGAGCCGATACTGCGCTTCGAGCACGCGGCGTTGCCATGGCGGCGGGGCGTTGCCTGCGGCCATATCTTCCAGTTCCACATCGGCGGGCCAGTACAACGGCAGGCTGGTCATTAGCCCCAGTTGCGGCTCCGCCGCGGCAGGCGATGCGGGCGCGTCTCCGGCCGGAGCCGGGCTGCACGCGGCCAGCAACAGCGCCGCCAGCAGGGCGGGCGCGCTACGGCCCTGGCGGTGCATTGCCGGGCGGCGGCGGCGTATCGGGCGACGGGCTCGGCTCGGCGGCGATATCGGGCACCACGCCTGCATCGGCGAGCGGATTGGCCTGCGAAGGCGCCGGGCTTGGCTCGGTGGTGGGCGCGGCCTCGGGCACGGCGGCATCCTCGGTGATCTCGGCCTGGCTGCCGATGGTGCTGGCAAGGCCCACCAGCAGCACCATCGCCGCAATCCCGGTCACCCCGATCTGCAGGCGCTGGATCGCTTCCTGACGCGCCTCGCTCGGCGGGGTCTGGAAATCGGCATCGGCGACCGGATCAAGCGGGCGGGAGGCATCGCCGCGCGAAGCGGTGAACAGGCTGCGCTGGTTCATCCCGCGCAGCCTCGCCAGCAGCGACGGACGGGTCATGCCCCGCCCGCCTTGCCCGGCGCGAGCCAGTCAAACACCGGCAGGTTCTTGGAGGCGAGCCATTCGGCATTGTAGAGCGTCGAAAGATAGCGGAAGCCGGTGTCGCACAGGATGGTGACAACCTGCGGATTGGGGCGCCCTTCGGCGACCAGCTGCTTGCCCAGCGCAATCGCGCCCGCCACATTGATGCCCGATGACAGGCCGAGGCACAGGCCTTCGTCCTTGAGCAGCCGCTCGACCCAGACGAGGCCCTCTTCGTCGCTGATGCGATATTGGGTATCGATCGGCGCGCCTTCGAGATTGGCGGTGATGCGCCCCTGCCCGATCCCTTCGGCCACCGAGGAACCTTCTGCGCGCAATTCGCCGTGGGCGTAGTAGTTATACAGCGCTGCGCCGTGCGGATCGGTCAGCGCGATGCGGATGTTCTCGTCGAACGCCTTCAATCCAAGGCCCACGCCCGCGATCGTCCCGCCGGTGCCGGCTGCGCAGGTGAAGCCATCCACGCGCCCGCCCAGCTGCTCCCAGATTTCCGGCGCGGTGCCTTCGATATGGGCGCGGCGGTTGGCGATATTGTCGAACTGGTTGGCCCACACTGCGCCCGGCGTTTCTTCCGCAAGGCGGCGCGAGGTGTGGACGAAGTGCCCGGCGTCGGCAAACTTGGTCGGCGGCACCAGCACCAGCTCCGCGCCCAAGGCCCGCAGCGTGTCCATCTTCTCCTTGGACTGGTTGTCGGGCATGACGATGATGGTCTTGTAGCCGCGCGCATTGGCGACCAGCGCGATGCCGATGCCGGTGTTGCCTGCGGTGCCTTCGACCACCGTGCCGCCGGGCAGCAATTCGCCGCGGCTTTCCGCATCGCGGATGATCCACAAGGCCGCACGGTCTTTCACCGAGGAGCCGGGGTTGGCGAATTCGCACTTGCCGTAGATGTCGCAGCCGGCAGCCGCGCTCGGTCCGGCAAGGCGCACCATGGGGGTGTTACCGATAAGCGCGAGCGTGTCGCCAAAGGGGCGGGTGATGTTCATGGGAGATGAATTAGGCGCTCGCGCCGCTCGCCGCAATGACCAACCCGCACTCAGCCCGCCAGTGCAAGGCTGGCCTCGATCACGCTGCCCTCGGCAATCCGCTCGGCCTTGCGCACGGCGGCTTTCAGCGGCAGCAACCAGCCGCCCGCCGCTTTCGAGGGGAACAGCGATGTGCGCCACGTGGTGCTGACGATGGTCGCCTCGACATAGACCGAGCCCCAGGCGGCGGCGTTAACGGCATGGGCGCGGATGCCTTGGGCAGTCTCGCCATCAATGGTCAGGAAATACCACGAGCCCTTGGCGGGCGCGCCGTCGCTGCCCTGCCATAACCAGACCGGGCCGTTCACCACCCACGGCCCGGCTGGGCGATCGGCGGCGTGACCGAGTTCGTCGCGCAGGAAACGGGCGAGGTCAGCTTCCACCGGACTGCCCCTCGCCCCGCTTCAAGCAATCAATCTTCCGGAGCGATGGTGATGTGCAAGCCGTCGAGTTCCGCGGTGAACGGGATCTGGCACGACAGGCGCGAGGTGGGCGCGCGGTGATCGGAGGATTCGAGCAGATCGTCCTCGTCCTCGCTCATGGTCGGCAGCTTGTCGGCGAAGGCCGGATCGACGTGGATGTGGCACGTCGCGCACGAACAGCACCCGCCGCACAGCGCCAAGAGCTCGTCGAAGCCATTGTCGCGGATCGCTTCCATCACAGTGAGGCCGTCATCGACGGAAATCTCGCTGGTGGTGCCTTCGCGGTTGGTGACGACCAGTCTGGGCATGGATCAGAATTCCTTTTCGGCTATTGGGCGCAAGGTTCCGCGCTGTGAGGGTGCTGACGGGCTGCTAAGATAGTCTGCGGACCAAAGCAAGTTAAGGAAAGTGGCAGTGGGACTGACGGCGGAAAAATTGCGCGAAGACCTCGATGCGCTGGCAGCACGCGAGCCGCAGCTGGCGGGCGCGCTGACCCGCGTCGGCTATCCGCAAGCGCGCATCCGCGATCCCGGCTATAAGACCCTGCTGCGCACCATCGTCGGCCAGCAGGTTTCGGTCGCGGCGGCCGCCTCGGTGTGGACCAAGCTGGAGGCGGAACTGGGCGCGGACTTCACCCCGGCCTGCCTGCTGGAGCGCGACTACGATACCCTGCGCGCCTGCGGACTGTCGCGCCAGAAGCAGGGCTATGCGCGGAGCCTGTGCGAGCTGATGCAAGCAGGCGAACTCGATTTTCACAGCCTGCCCGCCGATGACGAGGAGGCCATCGCGCTGCTCACCCGGATCAAGGGGATCGGGCGCTGGTCGGCGGAAATCTATCTGCTGTTCGCTGAAGGCCGCGCCGATATCTGGCCCGCAGGCGATCTGGCGGTGCAGGAAGGGGTCAAGCGCCTGCTCGATCTGGAAGAGCGTCCGTCCGAAAAGGCCACCCGCCGCCTTGCGGAAAGCTGGTCCCCGCAGCGCGGCAGCATGGCGATCTTCACTTGGCATTTCTACGCCAATCCGGCGCTGTAAAGGACAGCGGCGGGTTGAACCGCACAGCATGGTGTCTTAACTGCGCAATACAGGAGAGACCATGACCCAAGCACCCCAAGCCGCCCCCCTGATCCCGCGCGCCGCCCTGTTCGGCAATCCCACCCGTGCGCAGGGCCTGATCAGCCCCGACGGCCTATGGCTGAGCTGGATCGCGCCGCTCGAGGGCGTGCTCAACATCTGGATCGCGCCTGCCGCCGATCCCGAGGCCGCTCGCGCGATGACCAGCGCGACCGAACGCCCGATCCGCCAGCATTTCTGGTCACCCGATGGGCGCGCGGTGATGTATATCCAAGACAAGGGCGGCGACGAGAACTTCCTGCTCTACCGCGTCGACATTGCCACCGGCGCGGAGACGACGATGACGCCGTTTACAGACACCCGCGTCGATCTGGTTGGCGCGTCGTCTACGATCAAGGACAAGCTGCTGCTCGGCCTCAACAACCGCGATCCGCAGTGGCACGATGTCCATCTGCTCGATCTGACGACCGGCGAACTCTCGCTGGTGCTGGAAAACAACGCCTTTGCCGGCTTCATGGCCGACGACAATCTGGTGCTGCGCATGGCGATGCAGCAGAACGCGGCGGGCGGCACCGACTATTCCCGGGTGGTGGACAACGTGGTCGAGGAGACCCCGTTCGAAACCTCGGCAATGGAAGATGCGCTCACCACCGTGCCGGCAGGATATACGTCTGACGGGGCGACGCTTTACTGGATCGACAGCCGCGGGCGCAACACCGCGGCCCTGTTCGCGCAGGACACCGCGAGCGGCGAAAAGCGCCTGATCGCCGAGGACGCGCGCGCCGATATCACCAGCACCCTGCGCCATCCGGTCACCGGCGAGGTTGAGGCCTATGCGGTCAACTACCTCACCAAGCGCTGGCACGCGACCGACCCCGGCATCGCCGCTGCGCTGGCATGGCTGGGCGAACAGCTCGAAGGCGAATTCGGCGTCAACAGCCGCACCGATGACGACACTGTGTGGATCGTCTGGAACGACCCGCTGACCAAGCCGATCCGCACCTTCATCTATGACCGGGTGACGAGCACGCTGATCCCCTTCTACACCTCGCGGCCCGAATTGGAGGGGATGCCGCTTCAGCCGATGCACCCGGTGGAAATCGCCAGCCGCGATGGGCTCACCCTGCCCTGTTATCTCACGCTACCGCCGGGCAGCGATCCGGACGGCGACGGCAAGCCGCAAGCGCCGGTGCCGATGGTGTTGCTGGTGCATGGCGGGCCGTGGGCGCGCGATACCTATGGCTTCAATTCCGCGCACCAGCTGCTCGCCAATCGCGGCTACGCCGTGCTCAGCGTCAACTTCCGCGGATCGACCGGGTTCGGCAAAGCCTTCCTCAATGCGGCCAACAAACAGTGGGGCCTCGCCATGCACGACGATCTGATCGATGCGGTCAATTGGGCCGTGGCCGAGGGCATCGCGCTTGCAGACAGGATCGCGATTATGGGCGGTTCCTACGGCGGCTATGCCACGCTCGCAGGCCTCACCTTCACGCCCGAGGTCTTCGCCTGCGGGGTAGATATTGTCGGCCCGTCAAACCTTGAAACCCTGCTCTCCACCATCCCGCCCTACTGGGCGCCGCTGGTGAAGATCTTCCACGAACGCATGGGCGATCCGAACACCGAGGAAGGCCTTGAGCTGCTGCGCGCCGCCAGCCCGCTCTACAAGGCGAGCGAGATCACCAAGCCGCTGCTGATCGCCCAAGGCGCCAATGATCCGCGCGTCAAGCAGTCCGAAAGCGACCAGATCGTGGGCGCGATGCAGGCGGCGGGCATCCCTGTCACCTATGTGCTCTTTCCCGATGAAGGCCACGGCTTTGCCCGCCCGGAAAACAACATCGCCTTCTACGCGATTGCCGAGAATTTCCTCGCCACCTGCCTTGGCGGGCGGGCCGAGCCGCTGGGCGATGCGCTGAAGCCTGCGAGCGCCGAAATCGTCGAAGGGGCGGCCCATGTGCAGGGGCTGGAGGACGCGCTCGCTGGCTGATTTGCCCTGCTGACAAGCGTGTCAGTCCGCACTAGATGCGTTGCAAAGAGCAATCGGAGAGGGATCACCATGGCAGTCTCAGGGGCAGAACGGCGCAGCATCTTCATCACGGGCGGAGCATCGGGCATTGGCCGCGCTGTCGCCCGCCATTTCGGCGAGCGCGGCTGGTTCGTCGGGATTGCCGACGTCAATGTCGCGGGGATGGAAGACACGCTCGGCCTGATCGAGGGCGGGTTCAAGTATATGCACCGCCTCGATGTGCGTGACCGCGCGGCGTGGGACGAGGCGCTCGCCGCCTTCAACACCGCCGCCGGATCGCGGATCGACGTGGTGGTCAACAATGCCGGGATCGGCACCGGCGGCCCGCTCGCCGAGCTCGAGGTCGATGAGATCGACCGCTGCCTCGACATCAACCTGCGCGGGGTGCTCTACGGCGCACAGGCAGCCTATCCCTACCTCAAGGCGAGCGCGCCAGGTTCCGCGCTGGTCAATATCGCGAGCGCGGCAGGACTGACCGGCGGCAGCGGCATGAGCGTCTATAGCGCCACCAAGTTCGGGGTGCGCGGGATCGCGGAAAGCCTCGATGCCGAATGGGCACCGGATGAAATCAAGGTCTCCTCGATCTGCCCCAGCTTCATCGACACGCCGCTGCTCGACGGCAACAGCAACCGCAAAACCAACGAGAACATCCGCGCCCGCGTCACCGCCGCCGGACTGGAGATCACGCCAGTGGAAGAGGTCGCGCAGGCGGTGTGGAACGCGGTCCACGGCGATGAACTGCACTATCTGGTCGGCAAGACCGCGCGGAACATCGCCTTTGCCAAGCGCTGGATGCCCGGCAAGGTTAGGAAGCAGCAGCGCGCCGCCGGGCGGCAGGGATTGCTGGGGAAATAATCTAGGCGCAGACAGAATTGGTCAGCCCTAGAACGGTCGCGAAAGCGACCGCAAGGCCGAATGGCCGCCCGCAGCGATGCGGCCGTCAGGCCGCGTGAGCGAGGACACCGCACGCCGGAGGGCGTGCGAAATCAAAAAAGCCCATCAATCGCGCGCGCCAGCTTGGCATCCCTTGCCGACAGCCCGCCGATGTCGCCCGCATCATGCGTGGTCAACGTCACCTCGACCTTGGCGTAGACGTTGAACCATTCGGGATGGTGGTCCTGCGCCTCGGCCAGCAGGGCGACGCGGCTCATGAAACCCCAGGCTTCCGAAAAATCCTTGAACTGGAAGGTGCGCGTGATCGCCTTGCCTGCGCGCGACAGGCTCCACGCGGAGTGGTCAGCCAGCAGCTGGGTGATTTCGGCGGCGTCAAGTTCGGGGACAGACATGGGAGGGGTTCCTGCAAAGGGGTCGCTTGTTTGCGCGGGCCCTTTTCCCTAACGCTTGGCCCCAATGCAAGCCTCACCCCCATCCCTTGCCGCACATGACCTGGCCTGCCGGCGCGGCGAGCGGTTGCTGTTCCGGCGGCTGTCGTTTGCGCTCGAGGCTGGCGCGGCGTGCCATGTGACGGGCGCAAATGGTGCGGGCAAGACGACGTTGATCCGTGCGGTCGCGGGGTTGTACACGCCTTATGCAGGGGTCGTTGAGCGCAGCGGCGCACTCGCCTTGCTTGACGAGCGCCCCGGGCTCGATCCCGATCAGCCGCTGGGCCGCGCGCTCGCTTTCTGGTTCGGGGTGGATGGTTTCGCCGATGCCCAAGCGGTAATGGCGCGCCTGCGGCTGACAGCGCTTGCCGAAGTGCCGGTGCGCTATCTTTCGACAGGGCAGAAGAAACGCGCCGCCCTCGCCCGTGTACTGGGACAGGCGGCGCAAATCTGGCTGCTGGACGAGCCGCTGTCCGGCCTCGACGCCTTCTCGCAAGCGATGGTGAGCGCGCTGGTGAGTGAGCATTGCGCAGGCGGCGGGATCGCGCTGATCGCCTCCCACCAGCCATTGGATGTGCCGGGAATGACCGCCTTCGCGATCGAGGATTTTGCGCCTTCGCCAGCGGAGGAGGAAGCATGATCGCCGCCCTGCTCCGCCGTGATCTGGCGCAATTCTTCCCCTTCGCTGGCGGCGGAGCGGCCCTTCCGGTGGTATTTTTCGTAGCTGTTGCAATGCTTTACCCCTTCGCAGTCGGGCCGGATGCGAACCTGATGGCGAAAACCGGCGGCGGCGTGGTTTGGATCGCGGCGCTGCTGGCGGCGATCCTCCCGCTGGAAAAGCTGGTGGCGCGCGACATTGAGCTTGGGTTCTTTGACCAGCTCAAACTGCGCGGCATGGCGGAGGAAGCGATGATGACGGTGCGGCTGATCGCGCATTGGCTGAGCTTCGGCCCGCCGCTGGTGCTGGCGACCTTTCCCGCTGCCGCGCTGCTCAAGATCGAGGGCGAAACTTTCCAGATCCTGCTGCTCGGCCTGCTGGCGGGGACGCCGGGCCTCGCCGCCATCGGCCTGATGATCGCCGCTCTGACCGCCTCCCTGCGCGCAGGCGCGGCGCTTTCGGGCCTGCTTCTCATCCCGCTTGCCCTGCCGATTCTGATTTTTGGTGCTGGCGCGCTCGCCCGTCAGGATCAAGTGAGCCTCGGCTTCGTTGCAGCCATAAGCCTCGCGCTGGTGGCACTCGCTCCGTTTGCCGCCGGAGCCGCGATCCGGGCGGCAAGGGAGAATTAGTGAGAGCGCCAGAAAGCCACGTCAGAGCCAACGAATTGATGGGACGGATCGCGTTAGGCCTGCTGGGCTTCACGCTGTTAGCCTTTGCGCTGAAGGCCGTAGCCCATCCGCAGGTGCAGGCGCGCTACACCCCGATTGTGGTGTTCCATGCGGTGAGCATGATCGCTTGGCTCGGCCTGCTGGCGAGCCAGGCCTTCGCCGCCGCGCGCTTCAAACTGGCCGCGCACCGCGCCACGGGCCGCGCCTCGATTGCGCTGGTGGGCGCGATGCTGGTGAGCGGCACGGTGATTACATGGCGGATCGGGCAGGAACTCGGCCGCCCCGAGGTGACGGTGGTGAACCTCGCCGCCTTTGCGACCTTCATACCGCTCTACTTCGCCGCGCTGCACTTCGCGCGGGCGCGCGACATCGCCGCCCACCGCCAAGCCATGCTGATCGCGACCCTCGCGCTGATGACCCCCGCCTATGCCCGCGTGGTGCAGGTGCTGGGCCTGCCCGATCCGGTCGCCATCGGGGTGCAACCACCGATTACGATTGCGATTGCTGTGGCCTATGATTGGGTGCTGCACGGACGGGTGACCAAGCCGGTGCTGGCGATGCTGGGGTTCTCGGTCGGGCTGGTGCTGGTGATGGTCGCCGTGCTGGCGGTGTTGTTTTTGTAGCCACCTGTCGCCCCGTCCCGGGCTTGACCCGGGACCCAGCTTATTCTTTGTTATCGCGATGGAAAGCGAACGCCAAGGTTGCTGGGTCTACATCATGACCAACCGCTATCGCGGCACGCTTTATGTCGGATCGACGACGGACCTTGCCGCCCGGATTAGCCAGCATCGAGCAGGCCAAGGATCAGAGTTTTGCGCAGAACACGGCCTGATCCGGCTTGTCTGGGCTGAGCGGCTCGACACCATTGTTGATGCCAAGCATCACGAACACCGCGTCAAACGCTGGAAGCGTGATTGGAAGATTGCTTTGATCGAGAAGGCAAATCCAGATTGGTGTGACCTGTTCGATCAGTTGCTAGCATGAAGAAGCTGGGTCCCGGGTCAAGCCCGGGACGGGGGGATGTTCAATCCTCCAGTTCGCCGATGGGCGGCAGCTTCGCGCCGCAAAACGGGCAGAACCCGATTTCGATCACGCTTGAGGCATATGCTGCCCGCCCATCGCGCACTGGAAGGCCGTAGCCACCCCTTGCCTCGAGGATCATGGCATCGGGGCAAGCCTTGCGATTGGCGTGCTTGTCGCAAACTGTCGTCTGATCGAGCTCAAACCGTTCGCAACAATAATCAGACATACGGCGGGCAATCCCGCCCCGTCGGGCTCTTGGTGAAAATCTCATTGCCCGTTTCGGTGATCGCGATCGAGTGCTCGAACTGTGCGGAGAGCGACTTGTCGCGTGTCACCGCGGTCCAGCCGTCGCCCAGCACCTTCGCCCAGGGTTTGCCCAAGTTGATCATCGGTTCGATGGTGAAGAACATCCCGGGCTTCAGCTCGGGCCCTGTGCCCGCCTTGGCGGCGTGGATCACTTCGGGCGCGTCGTGGAACAGGCGGCCGAGGCCGTGGCCGCAGAATTCGCGCACCACGCCGTAACGGAACTGGTTGGCATGGGCCTCAATCGCCGCGCCGATATCGCCCAGCCGTGCGCCGGGCTGCGCTGCCGCGATGCCGAGCATCAGGCATTCGTAGGTCACTTCGACCAGCTTCTTGGCCTTCAGCGACGGCTCGCCCGCGTAGAACATCCGCGACGTATCACCGTGCCAGCCGTCGACCAGCGGTGTGACGTCGATGTTGAGAATGTCGCCGTCCTTCAGCACCTTGTCGCCCGGAATCCCGTGGCAAATCACATGGTTGATCGAGATGCACGAGCTGTGCGCATAACCGCGATAGCCGAGCGTTGCCGGCACTGCGCCCGCATCCAGCATCATTCCGCGCACCGCATCATCGATGCTGCCGGTGGTGACGCCAGGCTTCACCAGTTCGGCGCAGGCGTCGAGGATCTCGGCAGCAAGGCGGCCCGCCTTGCGCATGGCTTCAAAGCCCTCAGCCGTGTGGAGCTTGATGGTGCCGTCGCGGTAGACGGTCTGATCGCCGTCAACGAGTTGGTATTCGTGCATCCGCGTCATATAACGATGGTGTGCGCAAAAAGCTACTTCGCCAGCGCAAACGCCGCTGTGTATTCGGGTTTGACCGCGGCGAGCACCTTGGGCGTCACCGGCAGTGTCACCTCGTATGTGCCTTCCACATAGGAGCCGGCAACATAGGGCGCGGCGAGCAGGCCGATGCGGTTGAAGCTCTGTGTGTCCGATGATCCGAGCAGCAGCGTGAGATCGGCGATCGGCGGGCAGGTGAAGATGCTGTCCTCGCTGTAATCGCCGCCCAGCCGCTTCATCCGCTCGGCCTTCAGGGCCTTGCACCATGTCTCGCCGAGCGCCTCCTGCAAGATCGCTTCGGAGCGGAACAGCGCCTTAGGGTCCATCGCGGCCTTGGCCTCCCGGTCCCACACCAGCGCGTCATAGGCGCCATTGCCATGCGCCCCGCCGGTGTAGGCGTAAAAGCTGGCCGAGAGCGACAGGAAGCGCGGCAGATCGGCGACCACTTCCCACGACTTCTCGAACGAACGGTTGGTGCAGGAAAAGCAGTCCTGCCCGGCGAATTCGGCGACGGACTCGGCCCATTCGGCCTTTTGTTCGGCCAGCAGCCGATCGCGCTCGGCAGTGAAACGGTCCACCAGTGCAGGAACGGCGGAGACTTGCGCGGGCCAGCTATAGGCAAATTCGCGCGCGGCATCATCCTTGCCGGCACTGTCCGCAAAAGCGACCGGCCCGGCGGCGGATGTGGCGGTGGCCGAAGCGGCGGCGCTGGCGGTTGCGGCGACGGCGACGCCTGCTCCCTTGGCAACCTCTTCGGGCGAGGCACAGGCCGCCAGTATCGCGGCCAGCGCCGCACCGACAATCACCGTCTTCACCGCGCTTTGCATCTTCCTGCGTCCCTCAACCATCCGGGCTGTCCGAATCTGCTGGCGACAAGCGCCCTGACGCGATTATGGAACAGGCATGAGCGAACCCAAAGCACTGATCCGGCCCGACCGCGGTGAAGCCGCCATTGCCATCCACCTCGTCAACAAGGACGGTTTCGAAGCCTTCGCCAAGAGGCTTACCGCCGGCCAGCGCGCGGCGCTCGCGGCGCAGAAGTTCGAGGGCGGCGGCTATCAGATCGGGATTGTGCCCGATGGCGACAGCTGGTTCGCGGTGAGCGGGGTCGCCAATCCCGAAAGCCTGTCGAGCTGGTGCCTTGCCAAGCTGGCCGAGGAGCTACCCGAGGGCACCTATCGCCTCGCCGATGGAGACCCGGGCGCAGCGATGTTCGGGTGGATCACCGGGCAATACCGCTTCAACCGCTACCGCAGCGAGGACAAGGCGCAAGGCCCGCGCATTCTGCTCACCACGCAGGTCGGCCCGATCGACGCCGTGACCGCCGAGGCGGAGGCCGAATGCCTGGTGCGCGATCTCGTCAATATGCCGGCCGAAGACATGGGGCCAGCCGCGCTCGAGGCCGAGTGCGAACGCCTCGCCAAGGCACACAAGGCCGAACTCACCGTGGTGCGCGGCGATGCGCTGGAACAGGGCTATCCAATGGTCCACGCGGTCGGCCGGGCGGCGGCGCGGCATCATGCGCCGCGGCTGATGCACCTCACCTGGGGCGATCCCAAGCACCCCGTGCTGGCGTTGGTTGGCAAGGGCGTGTGCTTCGATAGCGGCGGGCTCGATATCAAGCCGTCGGCCGGAATGCGGCTGATGAAGAAGGACATGGGCGGCGCGGCCCACGCGCTGGCGCTGGCGGGCCTGATCATGGCCGCGCGGATGAAGGTGCGGCTGCATCTCCTCATTCCGGCAGTCGAGAACGCGATTTCGGGCGGCGCCTTCCGCCCCGGCGACGTCCTGAAAAGCCGCAAGGGGCTGACGATCGAAATCCATAACACCGATGCCGAAGGGCGGCTGATCCTTGGCGATGCGCTGACCCGCGCTTCGGAGGAGAGCCCCGATCTGATCGTCGATTTTGCCACGCTGACGGGCGCGGCGCGGGTAGCGCTCGGGCCTGATCTGCCAGCGATGATGGCGCGCAAGGACGAGACCGCGGACGCCTTCCTCGCCGCGGGCAAGGCCAATGACGATGCCGCATGGCGCCTGCCTTTGCCCGAAGCCTACCGCGAATATCTCGCCTCGGATGTGGCCGATATGGCCAATGCCTCGCAGAACCCCTTTGCCGGGGCGAGCGTCGCCGGACTGTTCCTTGATCGCTTCGTCGGGGAGGGGCTGGACTGGGTGCATTTCGATACCTTCGCCTGGAACCCGAACCCCCGCCCGGGCCGTGCGCGCGGCGGACGCGGGCTGGGCCTGCGCGCCGCATATCATGCGATCCGCGCCCGTTATGGGGCCTGACCTTGCCCCGCGGGCCGCTTGCCGCTAACGGGCCTGCCACGCCGACGCAGGGGAGAGCGCAGGCGAACAGACGAAAGTTGACGGAACGCAGATGAGCGGCGCCCAGCGCGACGAACCGATTTATGCCGTGCCGGCGGGCGTGCTGGGTCTGAAGGGCCCGGTGGAAAAGCCTGCGCCCGGCACGCTGCCACTGCGCGGCGATCTGGCGCATATCGCGCTGGCGGGCACGCACCTCGCCGCGCATTACGTGATCCCTCATGTCCATATCGTGGGCGAGACAGGCGCGCAGCTGCGGCTCAACCCGCGCAGCGACAGCGAGGCCTTCACCACGCTTGACGCCGGAAGCCGGTTCGAACTGCTCGATGTCGCGGGCGAATGGGTGTGGGGCTGCCCCGGCCCGCAAGGCCCGTCGGGCTGGTGCCGGGCGAGCGAACTCGCGCCCGCTGCGGGCTGACGGGCCATGGCGATTCGCCTGTTCATCGACGGGGCCGCAGGCACCACCGGCCTCGAAATCCGCGAGCGTCTGGCTGGGCGCAGCGAGTTCGATCTGATCGTGCTGGACGATTCCCGGCGGAAGGATGAAGCAGCCCGCCGCGACGCGCTCCATGCTGCCGATATCGCGATCCTGTGCCTCCCGGACGACGCCGCGAAAGAGGCGGTGACGCTGGCCGCAGGCTCCGGCACCCGCATTATCGACGCCTCCAGCGCGCACCGCGTGGCCGAAGGCTGGACCTATGGTTTCCCCGAGCTGATCGGGCACACCGCGATCGCCAACGCACAGCTGGTGACCAATCCGGGGTGCTACCCCACCGGCTTTCTCGCGCTCGTCGCGCCGCTTGTTCGCGCCGGGTTGCTGCCTGCCGACTGGCCCTACACCGTCAATGCGGTGAGCGGCTATTCGGGCGGTGGCAATGCACTGATCGACCGGTTCGAGGCCGAGGGCGCTCCGGCTTTCCGCGCCTATGGCTATGACATGGCGCACAAGCACCGCCCTGAAATGAAGGCCCATGCCGGCCTCAAGCACGAGGTGATCTTCGCGCCCGCCGTCGTGCCCGCCTATCGCGGCATGGTGGTCGAAGTGCCGCTGCATCTGGGCGCGATGACGGGCGATCCTGCCGCCGATCAATTGCGCGATGCCCTGCGCGAATTCTACGCGGGCTCGCAGGTGATTGCGCTCGGCGATGAATGCACGGTCGGCGAATTGCTGCTCGAACGCAGCGCCCCGCCATCCGACGCGATGCGCCTCTACGTGTTCGGCAACGAGGGCGGCTGGCACGCGCGCCTTGTCGCGGTGCTCGACAACCTCGGCAAGGGCGCATCGGGCGCGGCGATCCAGAACCTCAACATCATGTGCGGCCTGCCCGAGACCACCGGATTGCGACTGTAGCCGAGGGCTCTAACCGGCCTGCCATGCCTAAAATTTAGGCAACGCAAGTCCATGCGCTGTGCACCATTGCGCAGTGCACCATAATCTTGCTACCGGCACGAGAATGGCGAAAGACATCCCCTGTCGGGAATCCCCCGGCAGCAAGGATAGTTCAACCGGCAACCGGCGCGCTTGGCACGATTCTTGTTAGGAATTTGTCAGGAATCCGGCCAGTCGCGGATAGGAACGACGTGAAAAAGATCGAAGCGATCATCAAGCCCTTCAAGCTCGACGAGGTGAAGGAAGCCCTGCACGAAATCGGCGTGTCGGGCATCACCGTCACCGAAGCTAAGGGCTTTGGCCGTCAGAAAGGCCATACCGAACTTTATCGCGGCGCCGAATATGTAGTCGACTTCCTGCCCAAGGTGAAGCTTGAAGTCGTCGTCGCCGACGATCAGGCGGCCCGCGTGGTCGAGGCGATCGCCGCTGCCGCGCAGACTGGACGCATCGGCGACGGCAAGATTTTCGTCACCGCGATCGAAAGCGCGCTGCGCATCCGCACCGGCGAAACCGACGAAGACGCTATCTAATACCCCAACCTCTCGCGCCTGCCACGGTGGCGGGCCGCCCAGATAAAACCCGGAGGCACCAAGAAATGTCGAAAGTGAAAGACGTCCTCAAGCAGATCAAGGACGAGGAAATCGAGTGGGTTGACCTGCGCTTCACCGACCCCAAGGGCAAGTGGCAGCACCTCACCATGGTCGCCAGCGTCATGGGCGAAGACGAGCTTGAAGACGGCCTGATGTTCGACGGTTCGTCGATCGCCGGCTGGAAGGTCATCAACGAATCCGACATGATCCTGAAGCCCGATCTCACCGAAACCTGGATCGATCCCTTCAGCGCCGCGCCGATGATGGTCATCAACTGCGACATCATCGAGCCTTCGACCGGTGACTGGTACAGCCGCGATCCGCGCACCACTGCCAAGCGCGCCGAAGCCTATCTCAAGTCGACCGGCATCGGTGACACCGTCTATGTCGGCCCCGAAGCCGAGTTCTTTATGTTCGACGATGTGCGCTTCGAAGACGGCTATGCCGGCTCGGGCTTCTCGATCGACGACATCGAACTGCCGACCAACACCGCCAAGGAATATGACAACGGCAACATGGCCCACCGCCCGCGGGCCAAGGGTGGCTACTTCCCGGTCGCACCGGTGGACAGCGCTGTCGACATCCGCGGCGAGATGGTCTCGACCATGCTTGAAATGGGCCTGCCCTGCGACAAGCACCACCACGAAGTCGCCGCTGCCCAGCACGAACTGGGCCTGACCTACGGCACGCTGGTGCAAACCGCTGACCGGATGCAGATCTACAAGTATGTCGTGCACCAGGTCGCCCATGCCTATGGCAAGACCGCGACCTTCATGCCCAAGCCGATCAAGGCCGATAACGGATCGGGGATGCACACGCACATCTCGATCTGGAAGGAAGGCAAGCCGATGTTTGCCGGCAATGAATATGCCGGCCTGTCGGAAACCTGCCTCTATTTCATCGGCGGGGTGATCAAGCACGCCAAGGCGCTGAACGCCTTCACCAACCCGACCACCAACAGCTACAAGCGTCTGGTGCCGGGCTTCGAAGCGCCGGTGCTGCTCGCCTATTCGGCGCGCAACCGCTCGGCCTCGTGCCGCATCCCTTACGGTGCGGGTGACAAGGCCAAGCGCGTCGAGTTCCGCTTCCCCGATGCGATGGCCAACCCCTACCTGTGCTATTCGGCGCTGCTGATGGCGGGTCTCGACGGGATCGAGAACAAGATCCACCCGGGCGAGGCGATGGACAAAAACCTCTACGATCTGCCGCCGGCCGAACTCGCCGAAGTGCCGACCGTGTGCGGTTCCCTCCGTGAAGCGCTCGACAGCCTGGCTGCTGACTACGAGTTCCTGCTCAAGGGCGACGTGTTCACCAAGGACCAGATCGAGGCCTATGCCGAGCTCAAGTGGGAAGAGGTGATCCGCACCGAAACCACCCCGTGCCCGGTCGAATTCGATATGTATTACTCGATGTAATCTGGAACGGCGGGGCGCTTGTCGCGCCTCGCTGCCCAATCATCGTGCTGATCGAAACGCGCAGGCCGTCCGGGAAACCGGGCGGCCTTTGCTTTGGCGGCAACGCTTCACCGGCGCGGCCAGACCCGCTAGGGCGGCCAAACCACCCACGTTTATCTGAGGGCCTTCATGACCAATTCGATCTTGCTGGTGGCCGGCGGCCTCGTTCTGCTCGCAATCGGCGGCGAACTGCTGGTGCGCGGCGCGGTGGGGATGGCCGCAAGGCTCGGCATTTCGCCCTTGCTGGCAGGCCTGACGATCGTCGGCTTCGGCACCTCGACCCCGGAACTGGCCACCAGCGTGCAGGCCGCGCTGGGCGGATCGCCGGGGATCGCAATCGGCAATGTGGTGGGATCAAACATCGCCAACATCCTGTTCATTCTCGGACTATCGGCGGTGATCCTGCCGCTGTCGGTCAACCCGGCGTCCTTTGCGCGGGACTCGATTGCACTGGGTGGTTCGGCCCTGCTGGCGACCGGCGCAGTGCTGCTGGGCGTGATCGGCCCGCTGGTCGGGGTCGTGCTGTTCGCGGCGCTGGTTGGCTATGTGTGGTGGGCCTACAAATCCGAAAGCGCTTCGCATGATGCCGAAGCCGTGCGCCACGAACACGAGGCGGCAGACCGCCCGGTGCCGCCTGACACCTCGCCAGCCATCCTTGGCGGGATGATTGTCGCCGGCCTTGCTGCGGCGATCTTCGGCGCGGGCTGGCTGGTCGATGGCGCGGTGGAGCTGGCGAGCGCAGCGGGCGTATCGGAAAGCGTGATCGGCCTCACCGTGATCGCCGTGGGGACGAGCCTGCCGGAGCTGATCGCCTGCATCATCGCCGTGCTGCGCAAGCATGAAGATGTTGCGCTGGGCAATATTGTCGGCTCCAACATCTACAACCTGTGCGGGATACTTGGCCTGACAGCCATCATCCATCCGATCGAAGTCCCCGCCGAGATTGCAACGTTCGATATCTGGGTGATGCTCGGGATAACGATGCTGCTGATCGTGCAATTGCGCAGCGGCTGGCGGCTGTCGCGCATCGAGGGCGCGCTGCTGGTGGTGCTCTACGCCGGATACACAGCGTTCCTCGCCCTGCGATAGGCGCGGCGAAGCAAGCTTCGCGCCGGGCTGCGCGCACTTGCCTTTTTTCGAATTGTCTTGCCGAAGACCCAGTGTTACGAGATTGCTTCAGGCCAGAAATAGCGGCCGCGCGGCATACACAAGGGGCCACCATGACATTCACCGAAACCCGTCGCCGCGGGCTGCTGGCCGGCTCGGCCACGCTCGCACTGGCGATGGCCGCCGCGGCCGCGCCCGCCAACGCGGTGGTGCCGAACGAAACCACGACCCCGGCTGAGATCGTCGACACGAACGACGAGTTTCGCGGCGTCGGCATGTTCTTCCGCGCCGATGGCTTTGTCTGCACCGGCACGCTGATCAACCCGCGCACCGTGCTGTTCGCGGCACACTGCGTCAACGATGTGCCCGAGACCGATTACAACGCCGACAATATTCCGGCGGCGTTCTCGTTCAACGTCAACGCCCTGCCCGGCTTCCAGAACTGGATCGCCAACAACTTCGCCAGCAATCCCGATCTGGCGGTGTTCAACATCAACCGCATCTTCTACAATCAGCTCTCGCTGCAGAACCCGCAGGCGGCAGGCTTCATCGAGGCGGATATCGCGCTCGCCAGCCTCGATACGCCGGCGGCCGGCATCCCGACCTGGGCGCTGCTGTTCAGCACTCTGCCCGCGCCGGACAGCATCGATCCGCAGACCGGCACCGGCTATCACGTAAACATCGTCGGCTATGGCGCTACCGGTAACGCCGCTCAGGGCGCTGTGGGCGGGATCGACTTCCGTCGCCGTGCGGCCGAGAATATGCTCGGCGGGTTCCTGTCGCTCGATGATCGCAACGCCGTGCTGTTCGGCGCGGGCAGCGGCCTGCCGCAGAACCTTTACCAGCTCGATTTCGATTCGCAGAACCGCGTGCCGGCGTTCGACGTCAACGTGCACCGCGATGATGCGCTGCCCAATGAGGGGATCACCGCAGGCGGGGATTCGGGCGGCCCGCTGATCGTTGATGCCGCCAATAACACGCTGTCGGACGAGGACCTGGTGATCGGGGTGCTGTCGGGCGGTTCGCGCTTCTTCGGGCCACAGCGGTTCAGTTCGCTCGGCACCACCAGCTTCTACCAGCCGCTATCGCTTTACTGGCAGTATATCGCCGCCACCAACCCCTACCGCTATGTCGGCGCACGCGCGGGCAACGGCAATTGGGAAGACGCGGGCCACTGGGTCACGCTGCTCGATCCGGCCTACCGCGTCATCGATGCGGGCGGCAATGTGGTGAACGGCCTGCCGACCACGCCCGAGTTGGGCCTGAACGGCACCGGCGGCGATTTCGGCTCGGTCTGCGTCGAGTTCGAACAGCCCAGCGATAGTTGCGTTGATCTGGCGAGCACGGCCCAGCAGGCCAGCACCGCCCCGCTCCCCGCCCCGACGCTCGCCAATGGCCTGCCGGGCGCGACCGGCTTTGTGCCGAACAACATCGATCCGGTGATCGGTGACACCCCCGCAGGCAATGTCGATCCGCGCTATTTCGACGTAACCCTCGGCCAGACCGGCACCACCACGCTCTCCAGCGATGTCACCATCGACCGCCTGACGGTGCGCGGAAACGCGGGGCTGACGGTCGCTGCGGCAGGCAGCCTCACATCGCTGATCGACGTCAACCAGTTCGGCGGGTGGGTGAACGTCACTGGCGATATCACCGCGGTTGGCGACTACACGCTGTTTGCCGGAATGCTCGAAGGCACCGGCACGGTTGCCGCGCCGTTCCTGACCAGCGTCACGGGCATTGTCTCGCCCGGCACGCTGGGCACCACCGGCACGCTGACGATCGACGGCAATCTGGTGATGGCCTCGGGCAGCACCTTGCTGGTCGACATCACCGCCAGCGGCCAGTCTGACCGGATCGCGGTGACCGGCATCGCCAATGTCGGCGGCATCGTCGGGATTGGCGGCGGCATCACCCAGCAGCTCAACGGCAATGGCCGGCAGTTCACCATCCTCACTGCCGAGGACGGGGTGACCGGCACGTTCCAGACGACCAGCATCTCGGCCATCCTCAGCCAGGCCTTCATCTACCGTCCCGATGCGGTGCTGATGGAGATCCGCGCCGCCAGCTACGGCTCGGTGATCGATCGCAGTGACACGGTGCAGCAAGCCTACGCGCAGCTGCTCGACCAGAACCGCGCCAATGCGGCGGTAGCCGGGCTCTACGGGCTCGACTTCGCCAACGCCGACACCATCCGTTCGACCTTGCGCGGCCTTGCGCCGGCGGGCGAGCAGGCGGTGCGATCAATGGCGGCGCAGAACGTCAACCTGCTGCAAAACTTCAACGCCACCCGCCTGCGCGAAGCGGATCGCAGCACGGCGGGCGGCAAGATCGCGGTGAGCGGCGCGCCGCTGGGTGCGGTGCAGGCAGGGCTTGCACCCGTCGGCCAGCCGCTCGGCATGAGCACCATGGCGCTCCAGAGCGGCGACGAGACCGAACTGCGCGAGGCCAATCTGCCCGAGGATGTCGGCCTGTTCATCGCTGGCGGCTTCATCCGCGGCGACGTGGCTTCGCTGCCGGGCTTCACGCAGGACACCGAAATCACCGGCCTGTTCGTCTCGGGCGGGATCGAGTTCTATCCGGGCGAAAACACCTTGCTCGGCCTGGCGGGCTATTTCAGCTCGCTGGAAGCCGAGGCCCCGCTCGGCCAGACCGCCGACAGCGATACCTACGCCGTCTCGCTCTATCTGCGCCACGAGTTCGATGGCGGCCCGGTGCTGGGCGGCCAGTTCGCGATGGCGAACATGGCCTTCGATACCGCGCGGCAGGTGGAGTTCCTCGGCGACAGCCAGACCCTCACCTCCTCGACCGACGATGTGCTGGTTTCGGGCGCGCTCGGGCTGTCCTATGATCTCGAGACCGGGATCGGCACGATCTCGCCGGGGATCGAGGGCCGCTATGCCAGCGCCGATCTCGGGCCGGTGCGCGAGAGCGGCGGGCTGACCGCGCTCGCTATCGACCGCGAACGCTTCACCAGCACGCAGGCGCGCTTCGGCTTCGATTACGCCAGGCAGGCCGCGACGGTGCAGATCAACGCCAATGCGCAGCTGGTGTGGGAGTTCGAGGACGGCCCGCAATTGCTGGGCGCAAACTTCGTGTCCGGCACCGGCCCCAACGCGGGCTTCGTGCTCGATACCGCCGATCACACCTGGGCCGAACTCGGGGTGGCGGCCACGATCGGTGACGGCCCGTTCCAGATGGGCCTCGGCTTTGACACCACCATCGGCCGCGACAATGCCGATGCCCGGGTGTTCCGCGCGTCTGCCACCTACCGCTTCTGAACCCGGCCGAGGCTGACAAAAGGGGCGCTCCGGTAAGTGAAGCGCTCTCCTCAGGGCGAAAATCCATGCCGAGAGTGCAGCCTGCGCATCTTCCTGTTTTCCTACCGGGCATCCTTGTGTCTAATCCCTCCGCCTCGTTGCTCCCCTACCATTCACGAGGTGTCCCATCATGCTCAAGCAAACTCCCTCCCCGCTGCTGACCTTGCTCCGCCGCCTGCTCGATCTGGGCGGCACTGGCCGGGCTCACCCCCCTGTGATCGCGGCGGCTGCGCCAGCGCCGGATTTTCCTTCTCTGGGCAGTGTCTCATGTGTCTCCAACACGCCCGCACCGCGGACCATCGGCGAGGCAGGAACCGCGCTGATCAAGCGGTTCGAAGGCTGCGCGCGGCTGCGGCTTGACGGACTGATCGAGGCCTATCCCGATCCCGGCACCGGCGCCGAGCCGTGGACCATCGGCTGGGGCGCGACCGGGCGCGATCACGTCCATGGCGGGCGGATCGGGCCTGACACGGTGTGGACGCAGGCCCAGTGCGACGCGCGGCTGGCGGATGATCTGGCGCGCTATGCTGCCGAAGTGGTCGCCGCGCTCGGCGATGCGCCGACCACGCAGCCGCAATTCGATGCGCTGGTGAGCTTCCACTACAACACCGGCGCGATTGCCCGCGCCACCCTCACCGCCAAGCACCGCGCGGGCGATACCGAGGGCGCTGCGCGCGAATTCGCCCGCTGGAACCGCGCCGGAGGACGGGTGCTGAAAGGCCTCGTCAACCGCCGCGCGGCCGAGGCGGATCTGTATATGAGCCAACCGTTGGAAAAGGCGCTGTAACGGCGGCACAGCCGCCGCAGGCACGAGGATTGCGCACACCGGAGCGCGTGCGGACAAAAACCCTCAATAATCCCGCGACACTTCCACCAGCACCGAATCGCGCCCGATGGTCGAGACCGTGCCGAGCAGCGCCAGCCAGCTGGTGATGCGATATTCGATCTGCGTCGCGCTGTAGCCCTGCCCGTCGGTGATCAGCTCGACGTAGATGCGGCGGGTGATGTTCTTGCCCAGCGCCACACCGGTCTCGCGCCCGATCAACGGGTCGGCGCTGACGATCCGCAGCTGATCGAGCCCGATGGTCCGGCGCAGGTCACCGATCGGATCAAGCCCGCCGCCCCCGCCCTGCAACGAGGCGATGGCGGCGGCCAGCTGCAAGGCATCGGTGGCTGAAAGCGTGGTGACCGATCCGCCGAACAGCAACCTTGCAAGGATCTCCTCCTCAGGCAGCGCCGGGTCAGACGAGAAGGCAATCGCGGGAGACTGGGCGTTGCCGGTGATCGCGATATCGACATTGGTGCCATTGCGCGACGTCTCGGCGAGGATATCGAGGCGCGGATCGATTGGCTCGTTCTCGTCGAACAGGATGCGCCCGCGCGACAGTTCGAAGCGGTTGCCCGCAAAGGTATAGTCGCCGCGCACCAGCCGCGCGGTGCCGCCGATGCGCGGATCATCGACCGAGCCGCGCAGCGCGAGGTCTACGCCCCATTCGCTTTCCAGCCCCATCCCGTCGACGGCGACGCGGCCCGGCGCGGAGGCATTGACGAGATAGCGCCACGCCACATCGCGCGCCGATACGCGTTCGCGCGCACGCCCATCCTCGCCATTGATCTCGCGCGTGGCGATGCGCGGCAGGGCGACATCCTCGGCTGCGGTGCCCAGTTCCCAGCGCGCGCGGTCGATCTTCACCCGCCCGGCAATGGTGCCGCCGCGCCCGTTCGAGACGATCCGCAAGGGGCCGGTGACAGTCGCTTCGAGCCCATTGGCATCAAGCAGCCGCGCGCTCTTCACCGAAGCGCGCAGATCGATGCCCGGCCCGCGGGTGGCGCTGATCCCGGCCAGATCGATGGTGCCGCTGCCATTGACCGTCCCCCCGCCCGGGGTGCCGCCGGCAAAGCGAGTAAGTTCAAGCTGCGATCCGGCAAAGCGCCCGCGCGCGCGGACATTGTCGATCCGCGTGCCGATGAGCGCGCTCGACACCGTGAGAGCATCGGTCGACAGCGTCCCGGTGATGCGCGGATCGGCGAGCGTCCCGGTGGCGCGCGCAGCGATGGTGACGGGGCCGGTGAGATCGAAGGCCTCGATCGCAGCCAGCCGCCACAGCGTTTCAGCCGCGCCTTCGAACATCAGGCGCCCTTGCAGCCGCCCCTTGAGCAGCCGGTCGGCAAGATCGCGCCCGGCAGGCAGATCGGTGATGCGCAGGGCAATGTCGCCAAGCCGCGCGCCGCCCTCGGTCAGCCGTCCCGCCGCTGTGAGCCGTTCGCCATTGAGGTCGATCACGCCGAGCACGCCGACCGGCTTGGACGACAGCACCAGCCCGGCGCGGCTGAAGCGGTCAATCCGCACCCGCGCCTTCGCGGTGGGCGCGGCCTCCCCGATCTGGCGATAGTCGATCACGCCGCTCAAGCGCCCGCCCAGCCCAAGCTCGGCCCCGGCCAGATCGAGCAGCCGCAGCGGCATCCGCGCAAACTTGACCTCTAGCGCGGTTTCACCCCCGCCAAGCGCGCCTTCAAGCAGGGCATACCCCCCCGCAAAGCCGATCTGGGACTGCGCCAAGCGCCAGCCGCCGTCCTCCTCTGCAGTCAGCACTGCGCGGCGCGGCATGGTGATTGGCTCGCCTGCGAACTGCCCGCGGGCCACGGCTGCGATCCGATCGGGCGCGACATCGGCGTCGAAATTGAGTGCGAACCGCTCCGCCCGCTTTCCGGCGACCCCGCCGGTCACCTTGCCGCGGCCGTTGACTATGTCCGCCTTGGCCGCAAGGCTCGCCAGATAGAGCCCGCCATATTCGAAGCCTGACGCGCTGATATCGGCGTCGATCCGCGTGTCGCCCTTGGCATAGCGCCCGGTGGCATTGATGGCCGCGCGGTCGATGCTGATCGGCACCGCCCCGCCAAATGCGGCATCGCGCGCCGTCAGATCGATGGCAAAGCCGATCGCGTCGCCGCTCTGCGGGCGGAAGGACAGCGTCCCGTCCAGCCCGCCGCCCGCCACCGCCAGATCGCCCGAAACGCCGGCATCGCCCAGCGCCAGCCCACCGGTGACCTTGGTGCGGTAGATATCGAGCCGCTCGATCCCGATCCGCGTCGGGCCGCTTTCGGGCAGCACCAGTTCCAGAAGCCCATCGAACGGGCCGAGCAGCGATCCGCCCGCGACATCCAGCGCAAAGCCCTCGGTGGAAGGCGCAATCGCGATGCGGACATTCTCGAGGCCCGCCGCAGGATAGGGATCGGCCAGCACCAGCACCCCGCGCGGGCCATCCGCCGCAATCTCGGCATCGAAGGTGAAGGGGCCATATTGCGCCTGCCGCCCGCTGCCTGCGAGCGTAGTGCGGGTGCCGCCGCTTCCCGGCACCACCTTGCTATCCAATCGTGCGTCGAGCCGTGCGCTGGCGATGGTCACATCGCGCAGCACCAGCGCCTGGCCTGCGCCGACGCCCAGCGCGCCCTTGAAGCGGATCTGCTCGCCAGCTAGATTGACGATCGTGTCATTGCCGATCCGGCTCAGCACGCCGGCGAGATTGGCGCGCAGGCTCCACGGCACCGACGGGCCGAACTTGACGAGAATCTTGGCGTTGGCGGTCATCTCGCCCGCGCCGTCAACCTTGAGGCCGCGCGCAGCCACCGGCCCGGCAATCGCATAGGCACCGGCTGGAATGTCGCCGCGCAGCGCCAGCGTTCCCTCAAGCCCCGGGAACACCACCCGCGCGGCATCGGCGGCGAGCTTTTGCGCCTTTAAATCATAGGTCAGATCGCCCGTCACCCGGCCCTTGACCAGCCGCGGGTCGGCTTGCGGATTGCCGGTGGTGATGCGCTCGGCAGTGAGCGCCATCGGCACCTTGAGCACGGTGCCATCGAACCGCGCGAGCCCTTCCTGCGCCAGCCCCTTGGCCTCGACCCCGCTGGCCAGCAACCGCCCCACTGTCAGGCGATGCTTGATTGCCAGATCACGCAGCGGCCCTTCGAGATCGGCGGCCAGCCGCGTGTCCTCGAACCGCCAGCCTTCGCCGAGCAGATCGGGATCGCGCAGCACGGCGCTGGTGCGCGCGCCCTCCACCAGATTGTCGGCGAGATCGACCACGCCGGCACCGCGCAGATCGAGCGCACGGGTGATCACCGCCGCGCGCCCTTCGAGGATGCTGTCTTCGAGCGTGAAACTGGCCGCCACCGCGACCTTCGGGCCGACCGCGCGCGCCACAATGCTGTCATCGCCAAGATCGGGCAGCACCCGGCCGAGCACGCCAATCTTGCCCGCGTCATTGCTGATCTGGAGCGCGACAACGGCGGGTCTTTGTATGCTCGTCTCGCCCTCGTCCGGCAGCCGCCGCGCCAGCGCTGCCCCGCGCCAACGCCGCCAGGTGCCATCGCCGACAATCCGCGCATCATAGCCCCGCGCAAACCCCACCAAGCCGGCCAGCACGCCGCCGGCAGGCGCGCGGTAATCGGCCTCGAGATCGAAGCGATCACCATCAGGCTCGGCATCGAGCAGCACCGCGATCCTGTCACGCGCGCCCAGTTGCGCCTTGGCATCGATCAGCGCGCGGCCTTCGCGGATATCGACTTTGGCGAGCGCATTGACCCGCTCGGCCTTGGGCGTGGCCACACCTTCTGCGATCACAAGGTTCTCGATCGCCAGCCGGTCCACCCGGATATCGAAATCGGGCAGTAACGGCGCATCGGGATCGCCCGGTAGCAGTTCGGGCAGCCGCGTCAGCCGCCCGCGCCGCGCAGTCACCTCGCGAATATCGAGCCCTCGCCACAACCAGCTGAGGGGCCGCCAATCGAGGTCGACTTCCGGGATGGTGAGGAACACGCCCTCGGGATCGCTCACCCGCACATCGCGCAGGCGCGCCTTGTGGTAGATATCGCCCTCGATCCGCCCGACCGTGAAGCGGAGGCCCGAAGCGGGTGCGACCGCGGCGATCTGGTCAGCAATGAAACGTTTGCCGATCGGCGAGCTGAAGAACGCCGCGGTCAGCACCAGCGGCGCGAGCAGCAGCGCCAGCAACCAGCCCAGCCGCTTGCCCAAGCGGCGCTTGCTGCGCTCGGCTGGCGTTTCTGCGGCCGCGACCGGCATGGGCTCCCCGGCTGTGTCCATCAGAACGCCTGCCCGAGGCTGACATAGACCACCACGGGGCTATCGAACTGACCGGGGTTGATCGGCGTTGCCACATCGACGCGGATCGGGCCGAAGGTGGTCTTGTAGCGGATGCCGACCCCGGCGCCGTAGCTGATGAAGCGGAAATCGGGCGTGCTGCCCAGGCTCACCGATCCGGCATCGATAAATGGCACGACTTCGATCGCCCCGTCCATCAGCGGCGTCTCGATCCGCGCTTCGAGCGAGAATTCCACCAGCGAGCCCCCGCCGGTCGCCTCGCCGCGATCATTGCGCGGACCGACGCCCTGGAAGCCATAGCCGCGCACCGATCCGCCGCCGCCCGAATAGAGCCGGCGCGAGGGGGCAATATTGGCCAGATCGGTGCCCTGAATGGTGGCAACCCGCACCCTTCCGGCGACCACGGTCGATCCGACCGACTGGTAATAGGCCGCATCGGTCTGCGCACGCAGATAGAAGCTCTCGTTGCCTTCCGAGCGCGAAACCTCGGGCGCGAGGAAGAAGGTCGCACGGTAACCGCTGGAGGGATCGAGCAGATCGTCGCTTTCATCGAGCGTGACGTTGCCGAACAATCCGCCAATCAGGAACGTGCGGCTCGGCAAAGGGATGCCGGGCGCGAGTTTGACGGTGCGGTTGCGTTCGTCGCTATAGAGCACCTCGCCGCCCGCCTGCCAGCTGAAATCCTTCTGGAACAGGATGTTGGACACCTTTTCGAAGGTCATACGGGCACCGATAGTGCGGGCGTCGACAGCTTCGGTCTTGATGTCGCTGGCGAACAGATCGGCGCTCAGCACCCGGTCGCGCCCGCGGAAATTGTTGCGCCGCACGCCGATGCTGGCGAGCGCCTCGCGCGTGCCGAGAATGCCGCGCAGGCGCAGCGCGCCTTCGGGCGGGAACAGGTTGCGATGCTCCCACCGGCCCTCGAGCTTGAAGCCGTCCTCGGTGCCGTAACCGATTGCCGCTGCGATGGTGCGCACCGGCGCGCGTTCGAAGGCGACATCGAGCGCCACTTCGCCCGGCTGGCCATCTGCCGGGGGCGTCGTTTCGCGCGGGGTGATGCTGACGCTGGAGACAAGCCCGGTCGCAATGATCGCGCGGCGAAGATCGGTCTCGATGCTCTGCTGGTAGATATCGCCCGGATCGAAGCGGGCGATGCGTTCAAGGTGCCGGCTGGACAGGAACCCGGGATCGCTGCTGACCACCCCGCCGAAGGCATATTTGCCGCCCGGCTGGACCGCCAGCGTCAGATCGCCCTCGGCGCGGGCATGATCGATCAGAAGATCGGGATCGCCCAGTTCGGCAAACGGGTAGCCGCTCTCGCCCAGCGCGATCCGCAGGTCGAGCTCTCGCTCCATGATCCGGTCGGCATAGAGCGGATCGCCCGACGCGATGGCAAAGACCTCCCGCAAACGCCCGGCATCCGGCGCGGGGAGCAGCGCGAGCGCGCCCAGATCGATGGTCCCGAAGCGGTAGCGGGTGCCGGGCAGCAGATCGAACCGCACGCTCGGCTCGATCGCGGCATCGGCATCGGCCTCGCTCTCGCCCTCGCCCCCGTTTTCGCGCGCGCGGCGGCCGCCTGAAAGCTGGCGCACCACCTCACCCGAATAATAGCCATAGGTGCGCAGCATTTCGGCCAGCAATTCTTCGTCGGCGCGAGCGCGGGCGGAAATCTGCGGGATGCTGTCGGTCTCTCCGTCAAGCTGGCGCAAGGTCGACAATTCGCGGAACCGTGCGATGAATTCGCTCTGTTCGGGAAAGGCACCGGCGACGGCGGGGAAGCCCAGCACCAGCGTATCATTGATCCGCACATCGGCCAGTTCAGGCAATTCGCCGGTCACCGGGGTGGCGATACTGGCGAGCGCTTCGAGCTCGGGATCGGGCGTGAGCGGCTCCGGCACTTCCACCGCGAAATCGGCGAAGGCGGCATCGAGCGCGGGCTGCAAACCGGGCGCAGGCGGCGGCAGGAACACATCAAGCTGCGCCGAGAGCGCGGCATCCGCCGCGGCTTGGCCGGGCGTGGCAGGAGCGTCGGCCGTGTCTGCCCCGGCAGCCACACCGCGGGTTGCCCAGCTTTCGGGATCATCGACCGCTTCGGGCGGGATCAGATCATCGAGGGTGCGCGGAACCGGCGCGGGCTCGGGCAGCGGCTGGGGCTGGGGCGCTGCGGCTTCGGCGGGCGGCGCGATCGCCTCTTCGGGCTGCAGCTGCGCCAAGGCAGGCTGGGCCGCGAAACCCAATCCAGCCGCCAGAACGAAACCGCGCTTCAGAAAATGGCGCGTGTCAGCTTTCCGGAAACTTGACGGGCTGGCCATCCTTGCCTCGGGCGCCGGCCAGCGACGCTTCCTGCGGCTGGCGCGGCGCTGTCGCCGCGGCGATCAGCCGATGCTGCTCATCAGGGTCCATCGCCTGCCAGCCTTCGCGCGTGAGGCGCTCCAGCGGGCGATAGCGGACCTTGTACTGCATCCGCGGGCTGCCATCCACCCAGTAGCCGAGATAGACATAGGGCAGGCCTTCGGCCGCAGCGCGGCGGATGTGATCGAGGATGATGAAACTGCCCAGCCCGGCGCGGCCTTCCAGATCGGGATCGTAGAAGGAATAGATCATCGACAACCCGTCACCCTGCCGGTCGGTCAGGCAGGCGCCGACCAGACGGCCGGGCTTACCATTGGGCAGGCGCTCGCGATATTCGGTCACCACGCTGTTGACCGGGGTGTGCTCGATCATGTCGGCATAATCGAGCTCGTCCATCGCCGCCATGCCGCCATCGGGGTGGCGCTGGCCGAGATACTTCGCCAGCAGTTCGAATTGCTCGTCGGTCGCCCAGGGGCGGCATTCGGTGACGATCAGATCATCGTTGCGCTTCAGATCGCGCTTTTGCGTGCCCGAGGGGCGGAACTGGCCCGCGACCACCCGCACCGAAACGCAGGCCTGACAATCGAGGCAAGAGGGGCGGTAGGCCACTGTCTGGCTGCGCCGGAACCCGATGCGCCCGAGCGCCTCGTTGAGCTGATCGGCGTGCGCACCCTTGAGCTCGGTGAACACCTTGCGCTCGCTCCGCCCCGGCAGATAGGGGCACGGCGCAGGGCTGGTCACGAAGAACCTCGGGAAGCGGATCGGTGCCGTCACGGGTGGGCTCAGTCCTTCTGGAAGGAATCAAACTGCGCAAGCGCGTAACGAACGTATGCCTGCACGAGGGCCACGGTAAAAGTCCCTTAACCATGAAACAGCGTTAATTATCCGGCGATCCGCGCAAACCCGCGCGCCGGCTGCTGCAAAAATGGTATTATTTAGTCGGCGCGGGGCAGCAATCCGGCGAAAAGCCGCGATCAGCCCAGCTCGACCAGTTGCACCGAATAGCCATTGGCGCGCAGGCCTTCGACCAGCCGGTCGACCTGCTCGGCATCACGCGCCTCGCATTCGATATCGGTGATCAGGCCCTTGGCCGGCAGCGTGGTGAAGATGCGCTGGTGATAGATCTCGATGATGTTGACGTTGTGCTCGTCAAACAGGCGCATCACCCGGAACAGCGCGCCGGGCCGATCCTGCAACGTGATCCGCAGCCGTGCGAGGCGGCCTTGGCGCGCCAGGTCGCGCAGCAGCACATTGGCGAGCAGGCGCGTGTCGATATTGCCGCCGCACAGCACCAGGCCAATAGTCTTGCCTGCGAACCGCGCCGGATTGCTCAGCACTGCCGCCAGACCGGCTGCGCCCGCGCCTTCAACCACAGTCTTTTCGATCTGGAGCAGCAGTGCCACCGCCTTTTCGAGCGCGGGTTCATCGACCAGCAGAATGTCATCCACCCGCTCGGCAATCACCTTTGACGTGAAATCGCCCGGCACCTTGACCGCGATGCCTTCGGCCAGCGTATCGCCGCCGCACGGCAGGCTTGCGCCCTTGATCCGGTCAAACATCGAAGGGAACAGCGCGGCCTGCACGCCGACCACTTCGATTGCGGGGTTATGCGCCTTGGCGACGGTCGCCATGCCCGAAATCAGCCCGCCCCCGCCAATCGGGGTCACGATGCAATCGAGATCGGGCATCACGTCCAGCATCTCGAGCGCGACTGTGCCGGCACCTGCCGCCACGTGCGGATCATCGAAGGGATGGACGAAGGTCAGGCCCAATTCGCCTTCCAGCCGCCGCGCAAAGGCATAGGCTTCATCAAAGGTCTCGCCTTCGAGCAGCACCTTGCCGCCGACGCTTTCGGTCTGCATCACCTTCACCGTCGGCGTCGGCTTCGGCATGACGATGGTGACCGGCACGCCCAGACGGGTGCCATGGTAGCTGAGGCCCTGCGAGTGATTGCCCGCCGAGGCCGCGATCACGCCGCGCGCGCGCTGCTCGTCATTGAGCTGCAGCAACGCATTCAGCGCCCCGCGCTCCTTGTAGGCGGCGGTGAACTGGAGGTTCTCGAACTTCAGCCAGATATCCGCGCCGGTGATTTCCGACAGGGTAATCGAATGCATCATCGGGGTGTTGACCACCGCGCCGCCAATCCGGGCGGCAGCGGCGCGCACGTCGTCGATGGTCAGGTCGGCCGGCGAAGCGGCGGCACCCTTGGGGCTGAATGATGCAGGCTGCGTTGACATAATGCCGCGCCGATTAGAGGCTTGGGCGCACAAGGGCAATCGCTGGCTTGCGGATTTCGCATCCGCGCAGGCGTTGGCAAGCGCGCAGCAACGCGATAGGCACCGCTGCCATGAGTGAACAACCGACAATCGCCTTCATTGGGCTGGGCGTGATGGGCGGGCCGATGGCCGGCCACCTCGCGCGCGCCGGATATGCCGTGACCGCCTACAACCGCTCGCCCGAGCGCGCCGCGAAATGGCGCGACTGCTGGGCGGCCGAAGGGCTGGCGGTCGCCTTTGCCGCAACCCCTGCCGATGCTGCAAGCGGGTCGGATATTGTTTTTACCTGTGTCGGCAATGACGAGGATCTGGCGCAGGTGACGCTGGGCGCGGACGGCGTGCTCGGTGCGATGGCGGCAGGCGCGCTGCTGGCCGATCACACCACCACCTCGGCCGATATGGCGCGCACTCTGGCCGAGGCTTGCGCGGCCAAGGGCATCGGTTTCGTCGATGCGCCGGTTAGCGGCGGCGAGGCGGGAGCGGTCAATGGCAAGCTTGCGATCATGTGCGGCGGCAGCGCCGCAGATCTCGCCCGTGCTCACCCCGTCATGGACACCTACGCCAAGGCCATCGTCCATGTCGGCCCGGCAGGCGCTGGGCAGACCGCCAAGATGGCCAACCAGATGTGCATCGCCGGCGTGCTTGCAGGCCTCAGCGAAGCCGTGCGGCTGGCCGAGGCAGCAGGGCTTGATCTTGCCAAAACCTACGAGGCCATTTCGGGCGGCGCGGCGCAAAGCTGGCAGATGGACAACCGCTGGCGGACGATGACGGCCGGCAGCTTCGATTTCGGCTTTGCGATCGACTTGATGCGCAAGGACCTGGGCTATGCGCTGGATGAAGCGCGCCGCCTCGGCCTTGCCGCACCCGTGACCGCGCTGGTCGACCAGTTCTATGCCGATGTTCAGGCAGCAGGCGGCGGGCGCAAGGATACTTCTGCGCTCATCACCCGCCTGCCGCGCCGTGTTCCCCAAGAAGGATGATTGCCTTGCGTTTTGCTGTCACGGCGCTTGCCGCCACCTCGCTGCTTGCTTTTGCCACCCCTGCACTGGCCGACACGCTGGTCGATAATGTCGACGGGGTGACCATTGACGAGGCGGGCAAGGTCAAGCGGTTCACCGGCCTTGTGTTTGACGAAGAGGGCAAGGTTGTGACCGTGCTCGCGCGCGGCGAGGCGCGCCCGCCGGTCGATTACCGGCTCGACGGCAAGGGCCGCGTACTGATCCCCGGCATGATCGACGCCCACGTGCACGTGATGGATATTGGCTTCGGCGCGCTTACGCTCGATCTGTCGGACACCACCTCGCTCGAGGACGCGCTGGCCAAGATCAAGGCCTTTGCGCAAGACAACCCAGGCCGCCCCTGGATCCTCGGGCGCGGGTGGAATCAGGAAAAGTGGGGCTTGGGCCGTTTCCCCACTGCGGCCGAACTGGATGCCGTGGTGGCCGACCGTCCGGTGTGGCTCGAACGGGCGGATAATCACGCCAATTGGGGCAACACGCTGGCGATCACCACCGCGGGTATCACCGCCAAGACGGCAGACCCTTCAGGCGGCAAGATCATCCGCGATGCCAAGGGCGCGCCTGCCGGTGTGTTTGTCGATAACGCCGTGCAGCTGGTCGGCAAGGTCGTCCCGCCGCCGCGCCCGGAAGACCGCGATCTCGCCTTTGCCAAGGCGCAGGAAGTGCTGTTGTCCAAGGGCGTCACCGCCGTCGCCGACATGGGCACCGAAATGGCCGACTGGGGCACCTTCCGCCGCGCGGGCGATGCCGGGCGCTTGCAGGTGCGCATCATGGCCTATGCCGATTCGTTCGAGACGCTCGAGCTGGTCGCCGGCCCCGAGCCGACCGGCTGGCTCTATGACGACCGCTTGCGGATGGGCGGGATCAAGCTCTACCTCGATGGCGCGCTGGGATCGCGCGGCGCGGTGCTCAAGGCGCCCTATCACGATGATCCGGGCGCCAAGGGCCTGCCGCTCCTCACGCCGGCACAGCTGCGCAATCTGATGAGCCGTGCGAGCATGGACAATTTCCAGAGCGCCGTTCACGCCATCGGTGACGGCGCCAATGCCGAAGTGCTGGCCGCGATCGAAGAGCTTTCGGAAAGCTACAAGGGCGATCGGCGCTGGCGGATCGAGCACGCGCAGATCATCGATCCGGCCGATCTGTCGCGGCTGGGCAAGCATGGCATGATCGCCTCGATGCAGCCGCTCCACCAGACCTCCGACAGGCTGATGGCCGAAGCCCGGCTCGGGCCGGACCGGCTCGATGGGGCCTATCCATGGCGGTCCGTGATGACAGTCGGCGGACGGCTGGCATTCGGTTCGGACGCGCCGGTTGAACCGGCCGATCCCTTCGCCGGCATGGCCGCCGCGATCAGCCGCACCGATGCCAAGGGTGAACCCTTCGGCGGCTGGTTCCCGCAGGAAACGGTCAGCCGCGAGGCTGCGCTGGCCGGTTTCACATCAGACGCCGCCTTCGCCGGGTTTGCCGAGGGGCGCTTTGGTCGGCTGGTGCCGGGCGAGCGCGCCGATTTCCTGCTGGTCGACCGCGACCCGCTGCTCGCCTCGCCTGACGACATCCGCCAGACCCAGGTCATCGAAGTGTGGATCGGCGGCGTGAAGGTAAAGGGCGATTGATTTTGCAGGTTCGCTAGCGCGAACCACAGACCTCCCCACCCGGCCACCATAACATAGTGGTACTATTGGTGGCCGGGTGGGGAGGCGGGGCGGGAGGTCTGCGTCACCGAAGGTGGCACGAAAACAAACAATTACTCCGCCGCAGCCTGCTCGGCTTCGCGCGCGGCCTTGTCGGCCGCCACAGCGCCTTCTTGCAAGCGCATCAGCACAAGCGAGGCCTCAAACAGCAGCCACAAGGGGATCGCAAGCACAAGCTGCGAGCCCGGATCGGGCGGCGTGACGATCGCGGCGATGATGAAGATGCCGACAATCACATAGCGCCGCGCCGCCACCATCTGGTCGCGGCTGACGATCCCCGCCCGGTGGAGCAGTAGCAGCAGCACCGGCAACAGGAATGTGAGCCCGAAGGCGAGGATGAACTGCATCACCAGGCTGAGATAATCGCCCGCGCTGGGAAGCGCCTGCACGTTGAGCCCGCCGGTCATCCCTCCGAAATTGAGGAAGAAGGTGAAGGCCACCGGCATCACCACGAAATAGGCCAGCGATGCACCCGCACCGAACAGGATCGGCGTGGCAAAAAGGAAGGGCAGAAACGCCTTCTTCTCGCGCGCATAGAGCCCCGGCGCGATGAAGGCCCACATCTGGTTGGCGATCACCGGAAAGCTGACCATGAAACCTGCAAACAGCGCGACCTTGAGCTCGACGAAGAACACTTCCGGCAGCTTTGTGAAGATCAGTTGGCCCTGCCCTGCGGGAAAGGCGTTCTTCAATGGCTGCACCAGAATGCCCAGAATTTCGTCGGCAAAATAGAGGCACACCGCAAAGCCTACGCCCAGCGCCAGCAGCGCGCGGATCACGCGGGTGCGAAGTTCGATCAGGTGATCGAGCAGCGGCGCGCGGGTCTCGTCGAGATCATCGACCTTAAACATCGTCTTCGCCCGTGTGCGGCTTGGCCGGGAGCATCGGTTCGCGCAGTGGTTCGGCTTCGGGCGCGGTCGCCTCGCTGCCGACCTTGACGCTGGCGGCCTTCAAGGGCTGGGCCAGGAATGACGACATAGGTTCGGGCGGCGGCAGTGGCTGTGGGGCCTCAGCCGGCTCGACCGGCGCCGTATCGACAGGCGGAGGCCCGGTCATCACCGGCGCACCAGCCTCGGCTTCGGTCAGAGCGGCGGAGCGGCGCATGATTTCCTCGTTCTGCGCCTTCCACTTCTTCTCCATGTCCTCCAGCTCGGCTTCGCGCACCATGGTGTCGATCCCCGAGCGGAAATGCGCCGAGACACGCCGGATCTTGCCGATCCAGCGCCCCGCGGTGCGCATCGCCAGAGGCAAATCCTTCGGCCCGATCACAATGACCGCGACGATCAGGATGACCAGCAGTTCTCCAACGCCGATATCGAACATGTCAGGTGCGGCCGCGCCGCCTCCTCAAAGGGGGCAGCGGATCAGGCGCCGGTGGTATCGGTCTTTTCGGCCGGAGCAGGCTTGGCAGCCGGAGTTTCGGCCGGCGGATCGAGCTGCGCGGCCTTGGCCACGGTGTCCTCGGTCTCGTTGAGGCCCTTCTTGAAGCTCGAGATGCCCTTGCCGAAATCGCCCATCATCTCCGAGATGCGGCCACGACCGAACAGCACCAGCACGATCACAAGCACGATGATCCAGTGCCAAAGCGAACCAAAACCCATTGTCTCAACTCCTGATCTGCAGCCGCGGGGGCGAGGGGATGCCGCATGGCCGGGGCCGTGCCCAGCGCCGAATAGCGCCATGTTTAAGACAAGCCCGCGTCAATTGCGAGTCAGTCCGCCAAATTTGCGTCGTCGCTATCGGCTTCGTCGGTCTCGTCCGGCTCAAACCTCATCGCAGCTTCCATTGCCTCGTCGACGGGATCGAGCAGCCCGGCGGCGCGCAATTCGTCGATACCGGGCAGATCGCGGCGCGATTCGAGCCCGAAATGATCGAGGAATTCGGGCGTGGTGGCATAGATCACCGGGCGGCCGGGCACTTCGCGCCGACCGGCAGGCCGGATCCAGCCGGCCTCCATCAGCACATCGAGCGTTCCTGCACTGGTCTGCACGCCGCGGATCGATTCGATCTCCGCCCGGCTGACCGGCTCGTGATAGGCGATGATCGCCAGCACTTCGGTGGCGGCACGGCTGAGGCGGCGCACCTGCTCCTTCTCGCGCCGGAGCAGATGGGCCAGATCAGGCGCGGTTTCGAAATGCCAGCGCTTGCCCCGCTCGACCAGATGCACCCCGCGCTGCGCATATTGCGCCGAGAGCGCGCCCAGCGCCGTGCGCACCTCGCCCGGCTCCAGCCCGCCGAGATGGGCGGCCAGCGCCTCCACGCTCATTGGCTCCTCGGCGGCGAATAGCGTCGCCTCGACCGCGCGTTCGAGCGTGCCGGGCGCCTCGCTCATGCGGCGGCGCCTTCCTTCAACCGGCGGATACGCAAGGGAGCAAAGGCGCCGTCCTGCTCCAGTTCCGCCCGCCCGCGCTTCGCCAGTTCGAGTGCCGCGACAAAGGACGAGGCCAGCGCCGAGCGCTTGAGTTCAGGCGAGGCGTGCGGCGGCAGAAAATCGCGGATTTCCATCCATTCGAGCGTCACGCCGAGCATCGCCGACACCCGCTCCAGCGCGGAATCGAGCGTCATCACCGGACGATTGGCGACGTGATAGATGCGCGGGGCGGTGCGCGCCTTGACCTGCCCATAGGCCTGGATCAGCGCGAACATATCGCTACGCCACAGCATCTTGCGATCGGTGCGCAGGCCCTCGGGTGCGCCGCGCAAAAACACATCGCGCCCGATACGGTCGCGTCCCATCAGGCGCGCAGCCGCCTCGCGCATCGCGCCGAGGCGTTGCAGGCGCAGTTGCAGGCGCAGCGCCAGGTCTTCGGGGCTCGGGTCTTCCTGCTCGTCCTTGGGCAGCAGCAGCGCCGATTTGAGATAGGCCAGCCATGCCGCCATCACGAGGTAATCGGCGGCGAGTTCCAGCTTCATCGCGCCGGCGCGCTCGATATAGCCGAGATATTGGTCAACCAGCGCGAGGATCGAAATCTGGCGCAGATCGACCTTCTGCCGCCGCGCGAGATCGAGCAGCAGATCGAGCGGCCCTTCCCAGCCATCAATCGCCAGATAGAGCGCGTCGGCGTCGGCCTTGGCCGATTCGGGCGGAAACATGAAGGGCTGGTCGTCGGCGCTCATGCGGCGGTTCCGGCGAGCGCCAGCAGTGCATCGCGGGTGGCAAGGAGTTCGGCTGCCTCGGGAGCAATCGCAGCAGCGATGCGGGTGGGTGCCAGCGCACGGTCAAGCCGCGCGGCGGTGACATCGGACATCGCGGGGAGCACATTGCAGATGCCCTCCATATCGTCCATTTTCGCCCAGCAATTCAGGATGATGTCGCATCCTGCCGTGTGCGCGCGGGCGGCGCGTTCGGGGATGGTGCCGCCGAGGGCTTCCATGTCGATATCGTCAGTCAGCAGCAGACCATCGAAGCCGATCGCGCCGCGGATAATGTCGCGGATCACGGTGGGGGAAAGTGTCGCGGGGTTTTCGGCATCCCACGCGGTGAAGACGAGATGTCCGGTCATGCCGACAAGCGCCTGATTCAGAGTGCGGAACGGCGCAAGATCATCCTCCAGCTCGGCGGCACTTGCAGTGACCGTGGGGAGCGCCTTGTGGGTGTCGACATCGGTGCGGCCGTGGCCGGGCATATGCTTGATGCACCCCGTCACGCCGCCTGCTGCCAGCCCTTCGAGGATCGCGCGCCCCAAGGCTGCCACCTGCATCGGGTCGCTACCGAAGGCGCGGTCACCGATCACGTCATGCGCGCCGGGCACCCGCAAATCGAGCGGGGGGTGGTAATCGACCGTGATCCCCATCGCGGCAAGTTCCAACCCCATCGCCGTGGCATTGGCGCGGGCAGCCTGAATGGCGCTCGCCGGCGCAATTTCGTATAGTTTTGCAAAGACTTCGCCGCAGGGATAGGGCGACCAATGCGGCGGCCTCAGCCGCGCCACGCGTCCGCCCTCCTGATCGATCGAGACCAGCAGATGATCGCGCCCGTGGAGGCTCCGCAAATCATCGGTCAGGGCGCGCAACTGCTCGGGATCCACGCAATTGCGCCCGAACAGGATGTAACCTGCCGGATCAGCCTCACTGAAGAAGGCGCGCTCGTCAGCGGTGAGTTGCGGGCCGCTGAGGCCGAAGATCGCCGGAGTCATGCCCTCAAAATCGCAGGCAAGCAGGGGTCAAGCAAGGGTCAAAGGCTGCATAGGGCGGGGATAAGCCCGCACCATGCTGGATCACTTGACCTGACAGTCGAGCCCGTCGGCTTTCAGGGCGGCGCACAGCTTTTCGGCTTCGGCACGGCTGCCGGTGACGGCCTGCAAACGGTACACCGTGCCGATATCGACCTTGCCTTCGACCACCCGATATTTGAGCCCGGCGAGCGCATCGGTGCGGCGCGACAGATCGCTCCACCCCTGTTCGGCGCGGGCGCGGGTGCCGTAGGCGGCGAGCTGCACGCCAATGCCGGGCACTGTTGCGGGAGCAGGCGCTGCCGCCACGGTTGCCGAAGCGCTGGGCGCGGGCTTGGGAGCGGGCGCAGGCGTTGGCGCGGTAACGGTTTTTTCGGCCACCACCGCCTCGCGGGTCTCGCCTTCGCCAACCAGCGGGGCGACATTGCCAGTGCCGGCGAATTCCTTGCCGCCGCGATTGTCGGGCCGCTGCTTGATCGGGCCTTCGGGCGCGGCGATCACGCTGCCGTCGGCCACAGCCTCGGCTCCGGCAGAACGGTTGGAGACATACCACACCGCGCCGACCACCACGGCCAGCAGCAGGATCAGCCCTCCGGCAAAGCCGAGGATCTGGCCAACATCCAGCCCGCCTGCGTCCTCGTCATCCGCATCGGATTCGAGCCACGGCAGGTTGTCGGTATCAGCCAGATCAAGCTCGCTGCTACCGTCGTCCAGTTCCTCGTATTCGGCATCGATCATCACGTCTCGTGCGCCCTTCCCCCGGCCACTACCCAGAGCCTTACATTGACTCGACAGCCTCGACGCCAAGCACGCCGAGACCGTTGCGGATCACTTGCCCGATTGCGGTGGCGAGGAAAAGCCTTGCTGCCGTGAGGGGCGCATCCTGTTCCACGATGAACCGCTTTTCCGGCCTGTCGTTACCAAGATTCCAGTAGGAATGCAGGTCTGCGGCCAGATCGTAGAGATAGAAGGCGATCCGGTGCGGCTCGCGCGCGCGGGCCGCTGCCTCGATCTCGCGCGGGAACTGCGCGGCGCGGGCGACCAGCGCCAGCTCCTCGGCCCCCAGCTGGGCCAGCGCAGTATCAGCCGGCGCATGGCCCGCCTCGGCAGCCTTGCGGAGCGTCGAGCGGATCCGGGCATGGGCATATTGCACATAGAATACCGGATTATCCTTCGAGGCCTCGACCACCTTGTCGAAGTCGAAATCCATCTGCGCATCGGGCTTGCGGGTGAGCATGGTGAAGCGCACCACATCCTTGCCGACCATGTCCACGACATCGGCCAGCGTAACGAAATTGCCCGAGCGCTTGGACATCTTGAACGGCTGGCCGCCCTTCATCAGCTGCACCATCTGCACCAGCTTGACCTCGAACGGCTTGGGCGGTGCGCCGTCGGCGCTGGTCAGCGCAGCCACCGCCGCTTTGATCCGCTTGACGGTGCCGGCATGGTCCGCGCCCCAGATGTCCACCAGCGCATCGGCGCTCTGGGCCTTCTGGAAGTGGTAGGCGAGATCGGCGCCGAAATAGGTCCACGCGCCGTTCGACTTCTTGATCGGGCGATCCTGATCGTCCCCGAACTTGGTGGAGCGGAACAGTGGCAGCTGCACCGGCTCCCAATCCTCCGGCGGCGCCTTGCCCTTGGGCGCTTCGAGCACGCCGTCGTACACAAGGTCATGCGCACGCAGCCAGGCTTCAGCCGCATCGACCTTGCCCGAGGCCTGCAATTCAGCCTCTGACGAGAACAGATCATGCCGGATGCCGAGCGTGGCGAGATCTTCGCGTATCATGTCCATCATCGCGGCGACTGCGCGGGTGCGGAACAGCATCAGCCATTCGCTCTCGGGCGCGGCGGCGTAGGTATCGCCGAACTCGGCGGCCAGCGCTTCGCCCACCGGCACGAGGTAATCGCCCGGATAGAGGCCTTCAGGGATCGTGATGCTTTGACCCCCCCGGTCTTTTGAAAGCGCCTCAAGGTAGCGCATATGCACCGAGCGGGCGAGGACATCGACCTGCGCGCCGGCATCATTGACGTAGTATTCGCGGGTCACCTTGTGGCCGGCAAATTCGAGCAGGCTGCCCAGCGCATCGCCCACCACCGCGCCGCGGCAATGGCCCATGTGCATGGGGCCGGTGGGGTTGGCCGAGACATATTCGACATTCACCACCCGGCCTTCGCCCATACCCGAGCGTCCGTAATCGCTGCCCAGCTGCGCAATCGCGGCGAGCTCGTCGAGCCACGCTTGCGGGGCAAGCCGCAGGTTGATGAAACCCGGCCCGGCGATGTCGGCGCTGGTGATGGCGGGATGCGCAGCCAGCTTTGCCGTGACCGCCTCGGCCAGCGCGCGCGGGTTCATCCCTGCGCCCTTGGCCAGCACCATCGCGGCATTGGTTGCCAGATCGCCGTGGGCGGCATCGCGCGGCGGCTCGAGCGTGACGTTGGCGTAGGAGGTGCCAGCCGGCAGCACGCCGTCCGCCGCCAGCGCATCCAGCACGGTTTCGATCAGCGCCGTGTAAGCGGCATAGAGGGTTTTCGTTTCGGTCATCGTGTTCTCGTGCGGTGAGCGCGGAGTATCGCGCGTGCAAAATAGGAAGCGGGGCCCCGGGTCAAGCCCGGGACGGGGAGGAAGGGAACACCAAAAGCAGCGCCGATTGTCACTGGCCCGACGCCGGAGGCGTCGCAAGCGCGAACGCGCGCCCGCAGGTGCCCGCAGCCTAGCGAAGGAACAGCACCGAGGACGAACGCGCGGAGGCGCGTTCGCAACCCCATTACCTTCTTACGTTATACGCCAGCTGCTCTTCGGTCAGCTGGAAGCCGACCAGCATTTCGAAGCGGGTGCGCGCGATGGCGGCCTTCACTTCGGGATCGGCCAGCGGGTCGAGCGCAGCATCGACTTCGCCGGCGCGGCGTCGCTTGGTGATCTTCTCGCGGATGTCATCGGGCAGGGCGGCTGCGGCACGGTTGATGAACGAACCGGCCTTGGCGGTGCCGACCGCGCGTTCCTGCCCGTCGGCGAAGGTCAGGGTGACCTCGCCCACGCGCTTGCTGACCACCGCGCCGCCGCCCTGAAGGACGGTGACGAAATAGGGCAGCGTCACAGTGCGGCTGCCGCGCACATCGGTGCGGCGGGCGTGCACTTCAAAGGTCGCCTCGCTGTAGACCTGTTCGCCGCCGTCATTGCAGGTGGTGCGCAGATTGGTGATCGCGGCGCTCATATCGAGGCTCGCGGTGCTGCGGTCCTCGCCAGCGAGGAAGGTCGTGATATCGCCGGTGTAGTCGGGGATGCCGACCGCCGGGCAGGTGCTGAGCACCGATGTGATGCCGAGGCCTTGATCGAGAACCAGCTCGCCTTCACCGGCGCAGCCGGCCAGCGCCGCCAGCATCGCAAAGGCAGGAAGGGCACGGGTGCGAAGTGTCATCAAAGGGCTGTCCTAGAATTTCCGGTCCCGAGCGCCCTAGCGAGGACGTGCGAGAAACGCTAGAGGGACGAATATGAACGCGCCCTTTCCCGCTTCCGCCCCGGCCTCCGACGACAGCAATGTCACCGATCGCCCCGTGCTCAATCTGCTGATCGCTGCTCCGCGCGGTTTCTGCGCCGGGGTCGACCGCGCGATCGAGATCGTCGAGAAGGCGCTCGAGCGCTATGGCTCGCCGGTCTATGTCCGGCACGAGATCGTCCACAACAAATATGTCGTCGAAGGGCTGAAGGCCAAGGGCGCGATCTTTGTCGAGGAACTCGATGAAGTGCCCGATGATGCCCCGGTGGTGTTCAGCGCCCACGGCGTGCCCAAGGCGGTCCCGGCCGAAGCCAAGCGGCGCAAGCTGCTCTATGTCGATGCCACCTGCCCGCTGGTGAGCAAGGTCCACCGCCAGGCCGAACGCCAGATCGAAAAGGGCCGCCACATCATCTTTATCGGCCACGAAGGCCACCCCGAAGTGATCGGCACCATGGGCCAGGTCGAGCCGGGCCAGATGAGCCTGGTCGAAACGATCGAGGACGTGGAAAAGCTGCCCTTCGATGCAGACGAGGAACTGGCCTACCTCACCCAGACGACGCTGTCCGTGGATGACACGCGCGAAGTGATCCAGGCGCTTGAATGGCGCTACCCCAATATCAGCGGCCCGCGCGCTGAAGACATCTGCTACGCCACCTCCAACCGGCAGGCCGCGGTCAAGGAACTGGCGCATGATTGCGATCTGGTGCTGGTGATCGGCTCGCCCAATTCGTCCAACGCGCTGCGACTGGTCGAAGTGGCCGAGCGGCTCGGCACCCCGGCCAAGCTGATCCAGCGCGCCGACGAGATCGATTTCGCCTGGCTCGATGGTGTGCACACGCTGGGGCTGACGGCTGGAGCCTCGGCGCCTGAAATCCTCGTGCGCGAAGTGGTGGCGGCGCTGGCCGGCTACCGCCCGATCAGCGAGAAGACCATCACCGCGGCGGAAGAAAAGATGGTGTTCAAGCTGCCGCGCCAGCTCACCGAATAGGGCGCAGGAGAGGCCCCTTGGCGGTCTATACCCACCTCGGGGCCGAAGACCTCGCGCGGCTGATCGGCGAATACGACGTCGGCGGACTGGTCATGGCCAAAGGCATTGCCGAGGGCGTGTCCAATTCCAACTGGCTGGTGGAAACGACCGGCGCAGGCCATTCGGGCACGCGCTTTATCCTGACGCTGTACGAGCGGCGGATCGACTATGCCGATCTGCCCTATTTCCTCGATCTGCTCGATCACCTCGCCGGCAAGGGCTGCCCGGTGCCGCGCACCATGCATGATCGCAGCGGCGCGTCCTACCGGATGGTCGAAGGCAAGGCGGCGGCGCTGATCGAGTTCCTGCCCGGCGTTTCCCCCACCCGGCCGACCGCCGCGCAGGCCCGCAGCGTCGGCGCGGTGCTGGCGCGATTGCACCTGGCCGCGCGCGATTTTCCGCTCGCCCGCGCCAATGGCATGGATTTCGCCGCGAGCGCCGCGATCCTCGATGCTTGCACCGCAGCGCGGCTGGCGACGATCCATCCCGATCTGCCTGCCATGCTGGATCCCGCACATCAGGCCGCCGCGCTCGATCTGAGCGGCCTGCCGGCCTCGCAGACCCACACCGATCTGTTCCCTGACAATGTGCTGATGCTGGGCGAACAGGTCACAGGGCTGATCGATTTCTACTTCGCCTGCACGGGGCCGATGGTGCTCGATCTGGCGGTGACCCACGCGGCGTGGTGCTTTGACCGCGACAACCGCTATCTGCCTGCGCTCGGCGCGGCGCTGGTGGAGGGCTATGAAAGCGTCCGGCCGCTCGAGAGCGCCGAGCGCGAGCTGTTCGCCGATGTCGCCAAGGGCGCGTGCCTCAGGTTCGTTGCCAGCCGCGCCGAAGACTGGCTCGACACACCCGACGATGCGCTCGTCACCCGCAAAGACCCGATGCAATTTGTGGAACGCTGGCGGTTTTACGAAAAGGCGGGTGCACGCCTGCTTGATGAATGAGCAACGACCCGCCAATGAACTGGCGATGAAACAGGTCGACATCTTCACCGACGGGGCATGCAAGGGCAATCCCGGGCCGGGCGGCTGGGCCGCGATCCTGCGCATGGGCCCGCACGAGAAGGAGCTGGTCGGCGGCGAGGCGGCGACCACCAACAACCGGATGGAAATGACCGCGATCCTGCGCGGGCTGTCAGCCCTCAACGAGCCCTGCGCTGTCACCGTCCACACCGACAGCCGCTATGTCATCGACGGCATGACCCAATGGATTTTCGGCTGGCAGAAACGCGGCTGGACCAACGCTGCCAAGAAGCCCGTCGCCAACGAGGACTTGTGGCGCGAGCTGATCGCCGCTGCGCGCCCGCACAAGGTGTCATGGGAATGGGTCAAGGGCCACTCGGGCCACCCCGAGAACGAGCGCTGCGATGAACTGGCGAGCGCCGAAGCCGTAAGGCAAGCGGCGGGGGACGTCTGACCCCCGCCCGCGCACCGGCAAAATCAGCTGTTATCTTCGACCGCGGCGTCGGGGCCGTTCTTTTTGATCGAATCGATCGCGTTCTGCGCGCTCGCCTTGCTGGCGTAGCCTTCCGTCGAGAACATCACTTCGGAGTTATACTTGAAGCGCACGCGAAACTCGCCTGCCTTGTCCTTGTAGATTTCGAATGTGTGCGCCATCTGGCCCTCCTGATCTGGCAGAGCGCCAATCGCCCCCCCGCGTGCAACCATACAGAACGAAGCGCACTTGGCTAGGCGGTGCGTGCCTTGCGATTATCCGCGAAGCGCGCCGGTGAATAGCACGCCGGATCAAGGCCGCGTGTCATGGCATCCGGCCCCTGCGCCAGCGCCAGCTGGGCGGCGAGCCGCGCGGCAGCGGGTGCGGTCTGGATGCCGAAGCCGCCCTGCCCTGCAAACCAGATAAACGCCGGATCGGCCGGATCAGCGCCGTAAACCGGCAGCCGGTCGGGCGCGAAGCTCCTGAGGCCCGCCCAGCGCCGTTCGAGCGCCGCAATGCGCCAGCCGGTCGCCGTCTCGAACCGGTCGATCGCGATGGCGACATCCAGCTCCTCGGGCGCAACATCACCCGGCGGGCTCGGGATCTCGTCATGCGGGCTGAGCCACAGGCGTCCGCTATCAGGCTTGAAATAGAACCCGCCATTGATATCGAGCACCAGCGGCAGATCGGCTGGCGCTTCGGGATCGACGCGCAGCTGCACCACGGTGCGGCGCAAGGGCTGGATCCCGATCGGGGCGACCCCTGCCAGACCCGCCAGCGTATCGGCCCAGGCCCCTGCGGCATTGATCATCCGCGCGGCGCGGAAGTCGGCGCCGGCGGCCGTGACAATCCGCCAGCCATCCGATTCGCGCGTCAGGCCGGTCACCTGCGCGCGGCATACCAACTCCACCCCGCCCCGGCGCGCGGCGGCAAGATAGTGCTGATGAAGCCCCGCCACATCGATATCGGCGCAGGCCGGCTCGTGGATCGCATCGCACCAGTCGCCGCGCATCTGCGGCACCAGCTGTTCAAGGCCAGCGCGGTCCAGCCGCTCGATTGTCACACCGGTGCCGGCAAAAGTGGCGACGAATTCGTCCATCGCCGCGGCATCCTCGGCCCGCCCGACATACAATGCCCCGCGCGGAGCAAGGAAGCCGTGCTCGGCAAGGTATGGCCCCGAGGCGAGCGTCAGCGGCACCACACCCGGCCCGCCGTAGCATTCCTCCCAGAACGCGGCTGACCGCCCGGTGGCGTGATAGCCCGGCGCATCCTCCGCCTCGAGCAGCAACACGCTGGCGTGCGGCGCGAGTTCGGCAGCGATGCTCGCGCCGGCCATTCCGGCGCCGATAACGGCGAAATCGTAGATCATCTGGCAGGTGCCGCCCGGTCGAGGAAATCGGCAATCGCGGCCATCGCCTTGTCCCGCACGGCGTCAACCTCGCGCAGGATCTCGTGATGGGCTTCCGGCCCGAAGGCGAGCATCTCGCCCTTGGGCAGGCGGCGCGCGGCGCGCAGGTTGGCAGGGTGGCTCACCAGCTTGTCGGCGCTGGTCGAAAGGATCAGCACCGGCACCGTGATGGCCTCCAGCGCGCCGGCAGCCTCAAGCCCGCGCGAGGAGGCATAGGCCCGCTCGACCCAGCGCCAGCTGGCCGGGCCCATCACCAGTTCGGGGCGATGCTCGCGCCACCACAACTCGTCGGCATAGCGGTCCGCATCATGGGTCAGCAGGTTCGCGCGCGCGGCGGGCAACTCGCCCGGCTTCTCGCTCCATTTCCACGCCTGCCGGGTGGGATCGCCAACGGCATTCATGGCCCGCGCCACGCCGTGCAGCAGCCCCAGCGGCAGCGGCGGGCCATTGACCCCGATCATCGGCGCGCTCAGCACCATGGCATCCGGGCTGACCCGGCGCTCGGCCAGCGCGCGCAGCACCAGATGCCCGCCCATCGAATGGCCCGCGAGCACGTGCGGCCCCGGCGTTTCAGCCACCCAGCTGTCCCAGAAAGCGGCAAGATCAGCGATCCAGATCGCGAAGTCCTCGACATGGCCGGTCACCGCGTCCTTGCCCAGCCGGCCCGATCCGGCCTGCCCGCGCCAATCCGCCGCGGTCACCCGCCAGCCGGCGCGGTGCCATTGCTCCAGCGTCTCGAGATACTTCTCGTAATTGTCGCCCCGCCCGGGGAGGAACAGGATCGACCCGCGCACCGATGCCCCGCCAGCGCCGGGCCAGTCGATCCGCCGCAATTCATGGCCGTCAGCCGCGCGCCAGATGCTTTCGCTGGCGGCGGGAGGAATGGCTCGGCGGTCGATCACCGCAGGATCGCTGATAGCGTGAATTTGGAGCCTCCGAGCTTGGTTACTTTTTGGTAAGCAAACATCTGTAGCACTGCTCCCCAGAAGACCGCTGCGCACCGTGCGCGATGCAACTTCGGGGGCACAATGCTGACGACGACCATTCACTACGGGCTGCTGATTGCCTTGGCAATCGCGCTGGTCTTTGCCGCTTTCACCGACCTTCGCCGGCGTCAGATCGACAACTGGCTGAACGCGGCGATCGCGGTGGCTGCGCCTGCGTTCTGGTGGTCGAGCGGCCTTTCGCTGTGGCCCGATGTCGCCTTGCAGCTGGGCGTGGCGCTGGCCGCCTTCGTGCTGCTGGCTGGCCTGTTCGCGCTCAAGATGATGGGCGGCGGCGATGTGAAGCTGCTGACCGTGCTGGCGCTCTGGATCCCGTGGGACGGCTTCTTCCAGCTGCTGGTGGTGATGGCCATCGCCGGCGGCGTGCTGACCATCGTGATGGGCGTCTGGCACGTGATGCGCCGCCAGCGCGACCGGCTGGCCATTCCTTACGGCGTCGCCATCGCGTTCGGCGGCCTGTGGGTGCTTTATTTCAATCTTTTACCTGCTGCCACCATGGCGGCAGGAGCCGCGTGAACCTGATTTTAACCAGTCAGAGCTTACGTATCGAAACCATACCTGCCCGCAACCAACCTAGGGCGATTACGAGGGGGCTATTTCAGCCATGGATAGGAAGAAACTGGTTCTGCTGATCGGCGCTCTGATCATCGCGATCGGAACTGCCTTTGCTGCTCGGACAATCTTTGCCGGGGGCGCTGCGCCTGCGGCAGAAGCTGCCCAGCCGACCGGCCCTCGGGTGCTGGTGGCCAAGCGCGCACTGCCTGCGGGCACTATCATCACCGCCGACGCTCTGGGCTTCCAGCCCTGGCCGAAGGAGCTGGTGAAGGACGCCTACTTCATCGACGGCGAAGCCAATATGGAAGAGCTGCTCGGTACGGTGGTCCGTTACCCCGTCACCGCGGGTGAGCCTGTTACCCAGGGCTCGCTGGTGAGCCCGGGCGACCGCGGCTTCCTTGCAGCGGCGCTTGCTCCGGGCATGCGCGCCGTGACTGTTCCGGTGTCGGCCATGACCGGTGTTGGCGGCTTCGTCTTCCCGGGTGACCGCGTTGACCTGGTGCTGAGCCAGGAAATCGACGACCCCAATGACGGGCCGAGCCTCAAGACGGCCGAGACGATCCTGCGCAATCTGCGCGTGCTCGCCACCGACCAGACCACCGAAACCACCACCGATGAAAACGGCAAGACCGTTGTCACCGCCTTCCGCACCGTCACGCTCGAAGTGACCCCCAAGATGGCGGAAAAGGTTGCTGTGGGTCAGGTTGTCGGCACGCTGAGCCTGGCGCTGCGTTCGCTCGGCGATGATAACAGCGAGCTGGAGCGTGCGATTGCTGCTGGCAACGTCAACATCCCGGCCAATGCCACCCCGGAGCAGGAAGAAAAGCTGCTCAAAGCTGCCATGGCCCGTCCGATCGACAACGGCGTAAGCTCGGTCACTGGCGGCGACGTTTCGCGCTTCCAGCGTTCGAACATGGCCCTGCTGCCGACCGACAAGCGTGGTGGACAGGAATACACCCCGCCCGCTCCCGGCATCTCGGGCCGCATCAACAACGAGCCGGTCTACAAGGGTCCGAGCGTTCGCGTCACTCGCGGCAAGGCCACCGAAGAAACCCCGGTGAGCGCGCAGTCGGTGAGCAGCGGTATGCTCCGCCCGCAAGCCAACGGGACCCGTCGGGCCGGCCAGGTCGTCAGCTCGGCCATGGGTAACTGAGGGGAATGACCGTGGGCATGACCAATCCGATCCGTCCGCTTCCTAACAAAGCGAACTCTGGCAAACCCGAGGGGGGCCGCAGAATGAAACTGAACCTCAAAGCCAAGCTGCTGCTCGCCGCCGTCGCGGTTGCGCCGATCGCAACCATGCCGGCAGCCACGGCCACCGCGCAGCAGGTCGTCAAGCCGTCGCAGGAAATCGTCCTGTCGATCGGCAAGGGCGAACTGGTGCAGGTGCCCGGCAACATGACCGACGTGTTCGTCGCCAATGAAGAAGTCGCCGACGTCCAGATCAAGTCGCAGCGCCAGCTTTACGTCTTCGGACGTTCCGGCGGCGAGACCACGATCTACGCCAGCAATGAACGCGGCGATGTGATCTTCTCGGCCAACATCCGGGTCGGCTCGAACATCGGCAGCGTTGATCAGATGATGGCGCTGGCCATGCCCGACGCCAAGATCAGCGTGTCGACCATGGGCACCAACACCGTGCTGCTGACCGGCACTGTGGGCGCTCCGGAAGATGCAGCGGAAGCCGAGCGTCTGGTGCAGGCCTTCCTGGGCAAGGATGCCAATGTCATCACCCGCCTGCGCACCGCTACCCCGCTGCAGGTCAACCTCAAGGTCACCATCGCCGAAGTCAGCCGTTCGCTGCTGCGTGCGATTGGCGGCAACCTCAACACCTTCGACGGCTCGAGCGGCTTCCGCTTCGGCGTCGGCACCGGCCGTCCCATCGGCGGGGAAAGCGGCGGACCTCTGGGACCGCTTGGGGTTGGCAACAGCGTGGGCGAAACCGCCTTCGTTCTGCCCGATGGCACCGAAGTTCCCGGCTATGCGGTGGACTCCAGCGGCGGCACCACGCTTTCGGGCCTTGGTCGGCTGTTCGGCATCGACGTGCTGGGCGCGCTTGACCTGTCCGAGCGCATGGGCCTCGTCAACACCCTCACCGAACCGAACCTGACCGCGCTGTCGGGCGAGACCGCGACCTTCCTTGCGGGCGGTGAGTTCCCGATCCCGATCGCACAGGGCCTCGGCCAGGTGACGGTGCAGTTCCGCCAGTTCGGCGTGAGCCTCGCCTACACCCCCACGGTGCTGTCGAACGGCCGCATTTCGATGCGGGTGCGCCCTGAAGTCTCCGAGCTGTCGACCCAGGGGTCGATCGAGCTCAACGGCTTCCAGGTGCCCGCGCTGACCACCCGCCGGACCGAAACCACCATCGAGCTGGGCTCGGGCCAGAGCTTCATGATCGCAGGCCTGATGAGCTCCAACTCGCAGAACCTGCTCGATAAGGCTCCCGGCCTCGGCGACGTGCCGATCCTGGGCAACCTGTTCCGCAGCCGCGAGTTCCGCAAGGGCGAAACCGAGCTGGTGATCGTTGTCACCCCTTACCTGGTGAAGCCGGTCGACGCCAAGGACATCAAGGTGCCGACCGACGGCTTCCGTTCGGCGGGCGAGCTTGAGCAGTTCCTCGGCTACCAGAGCCAGTCGGGTGTCTCGGGCGAACAGCGCCCCGGCCCGACCTCGTCGCAGCCCGATGCACCGCAGCCCAAGATCAGCAATGCCGATCCGGCCGCAATCGTCCCGAACACGCCGGAAAAGCCGCGCCGGGCCGAGAAGAAGAACCGCAAGGACGAACGCGAGGCCAATGCTGCGGCCCCGGGTTTCAGCCTCTAACGTGAGAAAGGTGAGTATGATGCCTGTAGCACGACCGAACACTCTGACGGGACGTCTGGGCCGCGCGCCGGCTCTCGCCCTTACGCTGACACTTGGCCTCGGGCTTGCCGGTTGCGGCGGGATGCCATCCAACACCAGCCTGTACAGCACCAAGCAGCCGGTGGTGGAGCGGACCAATTTCACGCTCGACGTCAACACCAGCCCTTCGGGCCTGCCGATCTCCGAACAACAGCGTCTCGACGGCTGGTTCGAGACGATGGACCTGCGCTATGGTGATCGCATCGCGATTGAAAACCCGGGCCAGAACCCGGCGGTTGCCAGTGCGATCCGCGAGCTCGCCGGCCGTTATGGCCTGATCATCAGCGATGTGGCCCCGGCCACCGCCGGTATGCTGCAGCCCGGACAGGCGCGGGTGGTGATCACCCGTTCGAGCGCTTCGGTGCCCGGCTGCCCCGATTGGTCGGCCAATTCGGACATGAATTACACCAACGGCACCAGCCCGAATTTCGGCTGCGGTGTGAACAGCAATCTTGCCGCCATGGTGGCCGATCCGCAGGATCTGCTCGAAGGCAAGAAGGGCTCGGGTGAAACTGTCCTCGCCACGTCGAACAAGGCAATTGCGACCCTTCGCGATGCCGAACCGACCGGCAAGGGCGGTCTGATGGATGCATCCGCCACTAGCGGCGGTGGTGAATCTGGCGGAGGAGGTAACTGAGCCATGAACGCTCCCTGGAAATCGGGCTTGCCCGGAAATCGTGATCCGTTTGCAGCCTATATCTGCGACGACAATGCCCTCGACGTTATCCGTCCGGTGGTGGTCGAACTGGGCTGGCAGCCGGAAAAGTGCAACAAGGGCGGTCTGCGCAACGCAGTGCAATCGCTCTCGGTCAGCGCAAGCCCGGCGATCCTGCTGGTTGACCTGTCGGAAAGCGGCGATCCGCTGAACGACATCAACGCGCTGGCCGAAGTGTGCGAGCCGGGCACGGTGGTGATTGCCATCGGCCAGGTCAACGACGTGCGCCTCTACCGCGATCTGCTGTCGAGCGGCATTCACGACTATCTGCTCAAGCCGCTCTCGGCTCAGCAGGTGCATGATGCGCTCAATCAGGCGCTGGCCGTGTTCATGGCGCCCAAGGGCGGCGAAGGCGACACCACGCGGCGGCACATCTCGACCGCTGTGGTCGGGACGCGCGGCGGCACCGGTGCCTCGACGTTGGCGACCTCGCTGGCGTGGCTGTTCAGCGAACACCACAAGGCTCCGACTGCGCTGCTCGATCTCGATGTGCACTTCGGCACCGGCGCGCTGGCGCTCGATCTCGAACCGGGCCGCGGCCTGACCGACGCGATCGAGAACCCGAGCCGCATCGACCCGCTGTTCATCGAACGCGCCATGGTGCGGGCGAACGACAACCTGTCGATCCTCTCGGCCGAAGCGCCGATCAGCCAGCCGCTGATGACCGATGGTGCCGCTTTCGTGCAGCTGGAGGATGAATTCCGCCAGGCGTTCGAAATGACGGTGATCGATCTGCCGCGCAATATGCTGATCAACTTCCCGCAGCTGATGGCTGACGTGAACCTGGTGCTGCTGACCTGCGAACTGACGCTCGCCTCTGCGCGCGACACCATCCGGATCCTGTCGTGGCTCAAGACCAATGCCGCGCACGCCCATCCGATGATCGTCGCCAACAAGGTGCAGCCGAGCCTCGCCGAGATCAGCAAGGCCGATTTCGAGGCTTCGATCGAACGCAAGATCGACTTCATGGTGCCCTACGACTTCAAGGCGGCCTCGAATGCGGCCAAGCTGGGTCAGGTGTTCGTCGATGCCAACCGCTCGAGCAAGGCGACTGCGGCCATCCGCCAGATCGCCGAGCGCGTGATGGGCGCGAAAATGGACGACCTGTCGCTCGGTGTCGAAGAGAAGAAATCGCTGCTTGGCGGCTTCGACTTCAAGGCACTGCTCGCCAAGAAGGCCAAGCCCGAACCCGAGGCAGCCGAGTGATATCGCCCCGCGCGGACGGGGGGCCGGGGCCAGCGTGCCTCGCCTCCCCGTCCGCCGGAGCAAACATGACCTGACGCGGCATTGCCGCGGCGCAAGGCAGGAAGCAACAGCATGGACTTTCTCCAAACCCTGCTCATCACACTGGTGATCTTCACCGTGATCGTTGTCGGCTACCTGCTGGCGACCGGATCGGGCGCAGCCAAGGCGCAGAAGCGCCGGGTTCAGGCGGTGCGTTATCGCCACTCGGAAAGCCTTGATGCCAAGGTGGACGCGCAGTTCAAGCGCGCGGTCGCCGCGCGCAAGCCCAAGAGCTTCAAGGTCGCCGGTTCCGGCTCCCGCATGGAAGCGCTGACTGTGCGCCTTGATCGCACCGGCAAGGGCTGGACCGTGCCGCAGTATATCTACAGCTCGGTCGGCATTGCTGTTGTCGTTGCCGTGCTGATCTTCATCCAGAGCGGCGCCCCGCTGCTCGCACTCGGGATCGGCGCTGCAGTCGGCGCAGGCGTGCCGCACATGGTGGTGGGCTACTTCATCGGCAAGCGCACGAACGCCTTCATCAGCAAGTTCCCCGACGCGCTGGAACTGCTGGTGCGCGGCCTGCGCTCGGGTCTCCCCGTCACCGAAACGCTCGGCGTGGTGGCGCAGGAAGTGCCCGGCCCGGTGGGCATCGAATTCAAGGGCATCGTCGATCGCATCAAGGTCGGCAAGACCATGGAAGACGCGTTGCAGGACACCGGCGACCGGCTTGGCATCTCCGAATTCAACTTCTTCACGATCACGCTGGCGATCCAGCGCGAGACGGGCGGCAACCTGGCCGAAACGCTCTCGAACCTCGCCAACGTGCTGCGTCAGCGCGGCCAGATGAAGCTCAAGATCCGCGCGATGAGCTCGGAATCCAAGGCTTCGGCCTACATCGTCGGCTCGCTCCCGTTCATCGTCTTCGGCATGATCCTGTGGGTGAACCCCGACTACATCGGCGGCTTCTTCACCGACGACCGTCTGATCGTGGCTGGCCTCGGCGGGCTCACCTGGATGGGCATCGGCGTCGCTATCATGGCCAAGATGGTCAGTTTCGAAATCTGAGGCAGGACATACCGCGATGATCGAACAACCCAACGGACCCATGCTGCTCGGTTTCGACGTGATCATGGTCGGCACCGTGCTGGCCGGTCTTGCCGCCTTTGCGATGGTGCTGGCGATTTACGCCGCGGTCACCATCCGCGATCCGATGGCCAAGCGCGTCAAGGTGCTCGAGGCCCGGCGCGAGCAGCTCAAGGCCGGGATCGTCACCTCGGCGACCAAGAAGCGCACCCGGCTGGTGCGCAGCACCGGCTCGACCGACAAGATCAAGGACAACCTCGGCCGTCTCAACGTGCTGCAGGACAGCCAGATCAAGGCGATCCAGCAGAAGCTGGCGCACGCCGGCTACCGCAACAAGGAACTGGCCTACTACATCATCGGCGCGCGCGCGATTGCGCCGCTGGTGCTGGGCGCTCTTGCCGGACTGATCATCTATGTCGTCGAATTCTGGCCCAACTGGGGTCCGATGACCCGCTTCGGCGCGTTCGCCGCGGTGCTCATCCTGTCCTACAAGGGCCCGGAAATCTTCCTCGGCAACAAGGCGTCCAAGCGCACCAAGGAAATCCAGAAGGGGCTTCCCGACGCGCTCGACTTGCTGGTGATCTGCGCCGAAGCCGGTTTGACGGTCGACGCGGCCTTCAACCGTGTGGCCAAGGAACTGGGCCGTGCCTATCCCGAACTGGGTGACGAATTCGCCCTGACCGCGATCGAGCTGTCGTTCCTCAACGAACGCAGGCTGGCGTTCAACAACCTGGCCTACCGCGTCAATCTCGAAGCGGTGAAGGGCGTGGTCACCACCATGGTCCAGACCGAACGCTACGGCACCCCGCTCGCCAGCGCCCTGCGCGTGCTGTCGGCCGAGTTCCGCAACGAACGCATGATGCGCGCCGAGGAAAAGGCCGCACGTCTGCCCGCGATCATGACCATCCCGCTGATTCTGTTCATTCTGCCGACGCTGTTCGTCGTTATTCTCGGCCCGGCAGCCTGTTCGATCTCCGACGCGCTGATGGGTCCGAACGGAGCGATGCCCTCCGGCTGACCCGATCCTCCACGCCATCCCGCCGCACTTATACCAGCGCGGCGGGATGGTGACGGATCGCGCTTACCGCCCCGGATTGCGATAGCTACCCGCGCGTCAATTCTCCGGCACGAACGCGGATAGCCCCCAGCATATCGCGCAGCATCCTTTGCTGTTCGGGAGCAAAGCCGGCCAGCAATTCGTGCTCGGTCGCCAGCGCCAGCGGCATCACCTCGGCGTGGATCGCCCGCCCCTCGCCCGTCAACGCCAACAGGTGGGAGCGCCCGTCAACCGGATTGGGCACCCGCGCCACCAGCCCGCGTTCCTCCAGCACCTTGACCGCGCGGTTGACCGCGACCTTGTCCATCAGCGTCGCGGCTGTCAGCGCGCGCTGGGTCATGGCCCCGTCACCCGCTGCACTGGCCGCGCCATGATCGCCCAGGATTGCCATCACCCGCCATTCGGGGATCTTGAGCGCAAACCGCTTGCGATAGCGCTCGGCGATCAGATCGCTCACCGCATTGGACGCGATCGAGAGCTGGTAGGGCAGGAACCCGGCAAGCCGCCCGCTATTCTGCCCGCCATTATGATCGCCGCCCGCTTCACTCATAGGGCCGCGCGTCCCACCACGGATAGAAATCGGGCATATCGGCGCTGACCTTGCCCGGATAGGCGGG
>JAMNXO010000047.1 GCA_023653115.1 Erythrobacter sp. | reverse complement strand
TTGCGCTCTTTGCGCAGGCGATCAATCTCGGCGAGCAGATCGGCGCCGGTGGGGTTGCGGGTCAGCAGGCTCATCGGTCAGTCCCCGTAATTTCAGGAACCGCCGATATAGGGGCTCGCCCTCGATTTTCGAGCGAAAAGCTACATCGCAAAGCCCGGCGGCAGGAACGGGCCCATCGGCCGCTCGGCCCCCGGGGTGCCCGCGATCACCGCCTCGGTAATGGCATAGCCCAGCGGCGAATAGGCCAGCACCATCGAGGCGAGGAAGCCCCCGACATTGATCCCCATGCCCCACCAATAGGCCGGATGCACGCGGCCGTTGGCGCGCCAGTCCGCCAGCATCGCGATGGCGCCGAAGATGAAGCTCGCCGAAACTGCGATCGGCCAGGCGTTGGGGATCAGCAGCGGCATCGGCAGCAACCGCCCGAGCCCCGGCCCGGTCAGCGCGCTCATCGCCACCAGCATCAAGCGCCGGTGCCAGCCGCTGTAACGCTGCACCCGCAGCGCCCACAGCGCCAGCCCGCCGAACACCAGCAGCCCGGCCATGTTGCTGATCAGGAACTCGTTCTGCGCAAAGAAGAACGGCCCGCCCGATCCGCGCACCGATACGAGGATGATCATCGCCCCTGCGGCCACCATCGCGGGAACCCAGATATAGGCAAACTTGCCCAGCTGACGGTGGAGCGCGATGTTGCCAGTGGTGATGGTGATCACCTGCGCCAGATACAGCCCGAGCCAGCCCATGAATATCAGCCCGTGGACATGATAGGGCCAGGGCGCGGCAAAGCTCGATCGGCCCATCGCCAGATTGAGAGAGAAGCCCGCGATGATGACGGTCGCCATCACCAGCGCCATGATCAAAAAGAAGCGCGTGCCTTCAACCGGCCGATGCTGCGGTGCTGCTGCTGTCGCCATTCCACTTCCCCCCGAAAGCGTCCCTTGGCGCATATTCACCACGCGGCGGCGTTCACAGCAAGCGGCGTTTGTTCAGGCGGTGTGCCATACCTCGCCATCGCGCCGTGCGCTCCCGCGCTTCTCGAGGTCGATCAGATGCGCGGTCACGCTCATTTCGGCCGCCGGGATCAGGCGCGGGTCGAGGCCCTTGTACATATCGGGGATGAACGCGCTGACAGGGCGGGCAGCCTCGCCCAGCAGGCGCAGGATCTGGTTCTCGCGCTGGCGGCGGTGGCCGATCATGCCGCGCACCAGCTGGCGCGGTTTCTCGATCGCGGCGCCGTGGGCCGAGTGGTAGCGCACATCCTCGCGCGCCATCAGCTTGTCGAGGCTCGCCATGTAATCGCCCATGTCGCCATCGGGCGGGATGACGACGCTGGTTGACCAGCCCATCACATGATCGCCGGTGAACAGCGCACCGCTCTCCTCCAGCGCAAAACATAGGTGGTTCGAGGTGTGGCCCGGCGTGGCAACCGCGGTGAGCGTCCAGCCGGTGCCGCGCATCCCCTCACCGTCGAGCAACACGCGGTCGGGCGCGTAGGTCGGATCGAAGGCCTCATCGGCGCGCGGCAGGTCGCTCTTGAGCACCAGCGGCGCGCAGCCGACGATCGGCGCGCCGGTCTGCGCGGCCAAGGGCGCGGCGGCGGGCGAGTGATCGCGGTGGGTGTGGGTGCACATGATCGCGATGATCTTGCGTCCGGCAACCGCGGCAATGATGGCAGCAATATGGTCAGGCTCGTTCGGGCCAGGATCGATCACCGCGCAGTCCGGCCCGTTCGGCTCACCCACCACATAGGTCTGGGTGCCGGTAAAGGTGTAGGGCGAGGGGTTGGGGGCCAGCACGCGGCGCACCAGCGGCTCGACATCTTCGGCAAGGCCGGTGGGCCAGGGTTGGGGAGGGATCGTCACCATGCCCTTGCATATGGAGTCTCGCGTGGCAGAAGTCACGCAAGAGAGAGGGTTCCCATGGCTGACTACATTCTTGTGCTCGACGAGGGCACGACGTCCACCCGCGCGATGCTGTTCGCACACGACGGCGTGCTGATCGCCTCCGCGCAGGAACCGCTGACGCAGCACTACCCGCAGTCCGGCTGGGTGGAGCATGATCCGCGCGAGATCTGGGACAAGACGCTCGCCTGCGCGCGCGCCGTCATATCCAAGGCAGGCGGGGCAGAGGCCGTGGCCTGCATCGGCATCACCAACCAGCGCGAAACCGTGGTGGCGTGGGACCGCGCCACCGGCGAGCCGCTCACCAACGCCATCGTCTGGCAGGATCGCCGCACCGAGCCGTTCTGCGCCGCCTTGCGCGATGGCGGGCACGAGGCAGGGGTGCAGGCGCGCACCGGGCTGCTGCTCGATCCCTATTTCTCCGGCACCAAGATGCGCTGGATGATCGACAATGTGCCCGAAGTGCGCAGCGCGGCGGAGCGCGGCACGCTGGCCTTCGGCACGGTCGAAAGCTGGCTCACCTTCAAGCTCACCGGCGGCGCGGCGCATATCACCGACGCCAGCAATGCCAGCCGCACGCTGCTGATGGGGCTGGAGGACGCGCAGTTCGATGACGGGCTGTGCGATCTGCTCGGCGTGCCGCTCGCTGCCCTGCCGGGGGTCACCGACATGGCGGGGCCGCTCGCGATGACCGATCCGGCGGTGCTGGGCCGCGCGATTCCGATCACCGGCCTTGCGGGCGACCAGCAGGCCGCGACCATCGGGCAGGGGTGTCTCGCGCCCGGCCAGACCAAGGCGACCTACGGCACCGGCGCTTTCGTGCTGACCTGTCAGGGTGCGGCGATCCCGCGTTCCACCCACCGCCTGCTGGGCACGGTGCTGACCCAGATCGAGGGCGCGCGCACCTATGCGATTGAAGGCTCGGTGTTTGTCGCGGGGAGCCTGGTGCAATGGCTGCGCGATTCAATCGGGATCGTCGATCTCGCCGAGGAGACCGAGGCACTGGCGCGCTCGATCCCTGATAGCGGCGGCGTGGTGATCGTGCCGGCCCTGTCGGGCCTCGGCGCGCCGCACTGGCAGGCCGAGGCGCGCGGGGTGATTGCGGGGCTCAGCTTTGCCAGCGGCAAGGCCGAACTTGCCCGTGCGGCGCTGGAAGCGATGGCACACCAGACGCACGACCTTGCCACTGCCTTCGCTGCCGACGGTGCGGCGTGGCAGAGCTTGCGGATCGATGGCGGGATGTCGGCGAATAACTGGATGGCGCAGGATCTGGCCGACATGCTCGGCATTCCCGTCGAGCGACCCGGCTTTGTCGAGACCACCGCGCTGGGTGCCGCGATGCTGGCGGCGACCGGTGCGGGGCTCTACGCCGATCTGGGCGCGGCGGCGCAGGCGATGCGCGGGGAACTGGCGCAGTTCACCCCGCAATTGGCCGCAGGGGTGCGCGAAGAACGGCTGACGCGGTGGCGCAAAGCCTTGGCTGCGGCTTGATTTTGGATCGCGCTAGCGCGCGATGCAGACCTCCCGCCCCGCCTCCCCACCCGGCCACCATAACATAGTGGTACTATTGGTGGCCGGGTGGGGAGGC
>JAMNXO010000008.1 GCA_023653115.1 Erythrobacter sp. | reverse complement strand
CGGTTCAAGGCATCCGCCGCCCAGCGCAAAACCAAAAAGGAGAACGTTCAGCCCTTGACCAAACCCAAGTCCGAGCGGACATAGCTACCCACAACCCGGGTCACTTCTCGATGAAAATCCCGGGTCAAATCTCAACGAAAATCTACACGAGCCTGTCAGGTAGCGGTTTGATCGCCTCATCTTCGTCGTCGTCACCACCGATTGGCGCCGCTTGCCCTGCCACGGTGACTGTCGCGCCATCGGACACGTCTGCGTTGGCACCGTTCGTAACGTCATTCTGGCCTTCAGCGACGGGTTCATCTTCAGGGCGGACATAGCCGCGGTCGATCCTCAGCCGACCATCGTGGGTCAGCGAAATGAACACGCCAGCACGCACCATGTCGCCCGGATCGTAGACGGTGGGACGACTGTCCAGGGCGGTCAATTCGGCATCGATCTCGGTCAGCCGCGCATCGACTTCGTCGGGAAGGTCGCTGCCATCGCCGTAGTCGTCGCCAATGCGGTCATATTCCTCGACCAGCACATCACGCCGTGCCTGCTCATCGTCGGTCAACGGAACGGTCGTGCCGACGATCCGGCGTTTGCCGCGCTCGCAGCCATAGGGCAGGTCAACCGCAGCCTCGACCCATTTCCAGCCTTCTGCACCGATTTCCTGTGCGAGTTCGGAGAGCTTTTCGCTCACCAGCAATTCGACCAGTCCGGGATCCTGCAACCATCCATCCTCGTCCGACGAAAACAGATCGCGCATCACATAGCCGCCAGCCTCGGTGTAGGCGTCAATGCCGATGAACCGGACGCGGCGATCGCTTGCGGAGATCGCATCTTCGGTCAGCAAGCGGCGGATGTGGTAAGCCGGCACATGGTGCCCCTGATTGACCTGTTCCCAGACCTGCTCCTGGCGCGCGTGGTTGTCGGTGACCGAGAAGGCCATGAGTTGTTCGAGCGTGATGCCGTCCTCACCATAGATCTCGAGCAGGGTGGGCGAGACCGAGGCGAGCCGCAGGCGCTGGCGTACGGTCGAGACAGAGACGAAAAACCGCGCGGCGATGTCTTCCTCGGACAGGCCAGCTTCGATCAGCGCGCTGAAGGCACGGAACTGGTCGAGCGGATGCAGCGCAACGCGCATGACGTTTTCCGCGAGTGAGTCCTCTTCGGCAATCCCGGCTTCACGCACGACGCAAGGAACGGGCTGATCCTTGGCCATCCGCTTGGTCTTCACAAGCAGTTCGAGGGCTCGGAAACGGCGGCCACCGGCCGGCACTTCGAACATGCCGGTTTCCTTGCCGTCGACATCGAGCAAGGGGCGGACGTTGATGCTCTGGAGCAGGGTCCGGCGGTAAATGTCCTCGGCCAGATCCTCGATCGAAAGGCCGGCTTTCACGCGCCGCACATTCTTCTGGCTCAGCACCAGCTGCGAAAACGGGATGTCGCGCGAGGCGCTGAGCACGAGCTTGGGCAGTGTCTTGGTCATGGGGTTTCTCCATGACGGGCCGCCCGAAAGACTCTCTCTCAGGCCCGAACCCGTCACGAAGTGAAGCGCCGCCTTCTCACTCTGAGAAGGCAGCGCAACGCATGAGTAACGGGCTGAGCCCGGCAGGCTTAGTGCACCCGGTCGAGCAGCTTCTTTGCCTTGCCCTCCATGTCGAGCCGGGCGTCCTGATGGGCCTTGGACCGCGCCAATGCGGTGATGCCCTGCACGAAATCGAAGATCGATTCCGGCGGACGGCCTTCCTCGGCCAGCACGGTCTCGATGATCCGGCCGGTTTCAGCCTTGGAGAACCCGCGTCCCCGCAAGAAATCCTGCCGATCTTCGTCACTACGGGCGACAATTCGCTCCCGCGCGGTCTTGATCCCGTTGATGAACGGCTGCGGCGAGGAATTCGCAAAGTTCAGCAGCGCCGGTTCGGCTTCATGGGCAAAGCGGTTCGCCGCATATTTGCTGTGGCGGATGCTGATCTCCTCGAAGTCCTCCACCCCCCACAGGTTCCGGTTCTGGCAGACCGCGCGCAGATAGAAGCTCGCCATGCCGAGCGTCTTGGCGCCGACCTCGGAGTTCCAGCAATAGAACCCGCGGAAGTAGAGATCGGGCGATCCGTCGGGCAGCCGCCCGGCTTCGATCGGGTTGAGATCATCGACCAGAAACAGAAAGACGTCGCGATCCGACGCATAGAGCGTGGTCGTATCCTTCGAGATGTCGACGTTAGGGTTGTAGACACCGGTCGACCAGTCGAGCACGCCCGGGACCTTCCATCGTGTGTCGCCGGTGCCGTTGCCAGCGATCTTCTGCACCGCTTCGACAAGCTCATGGTCGTAGATCCGGCCGTAGTCGGGGCCTGTCACTGCGCGCAGTTCGAGGCGGCCCCCGGAAACCGGATCGTCGGTTTCGAGCGTCTTGATCTGCTCGGCTCGGTTGGAGGTCAGCCCGTATTGCAGATTGATCGCGGCGAGCGGCGCCGGAAGTTGGCGCAGATAGGCAGCAGGAGCGCCTACCTGGCTCGCCAGTTGCCCAAAGCTCCAATGGGTTGGCGTCACCGGTGCCTCGGCACCCGGCAGCATGAGAGCCAGGCGTTCCGGATCATTGCGGTTTGCTTCGACATGGATCAGCGCCGTCTCGACCACGCGCGTCCGGCTCCGTTCAGACCGACCGCGCACTGATCGGGCCAGATCGCCCAGTGACAGAAACCGCTCATCATCGGGGCGCGAGAACCACTCCGACGACACCCGACCCACGCGCGAGCCGCGCGAGACATCCACCTTGTAACCGCCGCTTGAGTCGCGGCGCGTATCGAAAACCTGCATATCCATGGGAAATCTCCATGACGGTTGGCCGGGAGCCTCTCTCTCGACCCTCATCCCGTCACGGCGAAGCCCGCCAAACTCTCACTCTGCCCCTAACGCTTGCAACCGCGCGAGCGGCCAGCGAGATCGCCAACGCAAGAAACTGCACCCTGAAACAGGCGGAGCATCGCGCCATCACTCGCGCAGGCGGAAAGCCGGGGCCTGTCGGCTTTCCCGGCCTGCGCGTCGTTTGAGGTCCGCCGGTTCAGAGTGCGTGCGGGGCCCTTGTGGTGAAACGCCGCGCCCGCAGGAGTGCGCCGGAACGGCGCACGGGACCGAGCGCGTCGCGAGCCCCGCTCCTCGTTTCGGGGCGTTGCGGGGTGTCCCCGCTGAGGTGGGTGTGAAGAAGACGCATTGCGGCTTCGACCAGGGAGGAAACCTCCTCCCGCACATCGAAAATCAAGCCCCTACGCCATGCTACGAAACACGTTGATTACGTGGCGATTACGTGGCGCTCGACAGCCCCTTGGGAGGGGTGTATATTTGCACCTAAGTCGTTGAGAAGTTTGGTGGACGCACTAGGGCTCGAACCTAGGACCCGCTGATTAAGAGTCAGCTGCTCTACCAACTGAGCTATGCGTCCATTCCGACGTGATCGGAAGCGCGATCCGGAGGCCGAAGCCGTGTCCCGATTCGCGTGAGGCGCTGCATTTAGCGTCTCACGCCCTGATGGCAAGGCCCTATTCGCGAAAACCGGCGATCAGTTCGTCAGACCGCGCCGCGGGGCGTTCTGGTTCCAGCGGTTGACCATCATCAGCAGGCCGATGCAGATCATGTTGGTCATCATCGACGAGCCGCCGTGGCTCATCCAGGGGAGCGGAATGCCCTTGGCCGGCGCCATGCCCATCACCATCAGCAGATTGATGGCGATGTAGAAGAAGATGGTCGCGGTCGCGCCGGCGGCGAGCAGGGCGCAGAACCGGTCATGCGAATCCCGCGAGACTTTGGTGCCCCACCACAGGATCAGGCTATACATCGCCAGCACGAACAGGCCGCCCATCAGCCCCCATTCCTCGGCCATGGTGGCGAACACGAAATCGGTGTGCGGTTCAGGCAGATATTCGAGGTGGCTCTGCGTGCCCTCGTTGAATCCCTTGCCGAAGATCCCGCCCGATCCGATTGCGATCTTGGACTGGGCGATGTGATAGCCTGCGCCAAGCGGGTCGCTCTCGGGATCGAGAAAGGTTGTCACGCGGGCGCGCTGGTAATCGCGCAGAGCGAAGAAATAGACCAGCGGGGCGGCCGCCACCAGGCTCCCGCCGCCCAGCAGGAACCACCACAAGGGCAGGCCGGCGAGGAACATCACCACCACGCCGCCAAACGCGATCGCGACCGAGGTGCCCAGATCCGGCTGCATCAGCACCAGCCCGATTGGCAGCGCAATCAGGCCGGCTGCCGGCACCAGCGATCGCCACGTCCCGATCATCCCCGAGGGCAGCGTCTCGTAGAAGCGCGCCATCGCCAGAACCACGGCGGGCTTCATCAGTTCGGAGGGCTGGATGCGGATCGGCCCGAATTCGAGCCAGCGCTGGCTCCCGCCGCCAACTGCGCCCACCACCTCGACCCCGAGAAGCATCAGCAGCACGACGAGATAGGCCGGATAGGTCAACACCCGCATCGCCTCGCGCGGCATGGCGGCGATGATCGCGGTCATCACCATGAACACCGCAAAGCGGATGAAATGCGAGGTCGCAAACGGCTCCATCGAGCCGCCGCCGGCTGAATAGAGCACCAGCCCGCCAAAACAGGTGAGCAGCAGCACTGGGATCATCATTTCCCAGGGCTGGCGGGCAATGGGCGCCGGGATGATGCTGGTCGAACCGCCAAAGGTGCTGGAGTTCATTGCGGCACACTCCCGGTCGTTGTTGCGGTGGTGACTGCATCGGCAGGGGGCACGGCGGGCGGTGCTGCAGCCGGAGCAGGCGCGGCGCCTGTTGCAGGGTTGGCGGCGGCCGCCGGACTGCTTGAGGGATTGGCCTCTGGACGCGGGGCGATAACCTCGTTGGCGATGCCTTGCGATTGCTGCGCGGCGACGCGGGCTTCGGCCTCGACCCGGTCGAAGATCGCCGCTTCACTGCGCGGCGGACGGCTGACCGCAGCCCCGCGTTCGGCGGCATAGGCAGCATAACGCCGTTCCAGCCGCTGCTGCGCCGTGCCGCCCCATCCGGCTTCGAGCGTCTTGAGCGCGTCGAGCCCCTTGGCCGGATCGAACAGGAAGGTCATCACATCGCGCGCAATCGGATAGGCCGCGCCCGATCCGCCGCCATGCTCGATCACCACCGCACCGGCATAGCGCGGGTTGTCATAGGGGGCAAAGAAGATGAACAGCCCGTGGTCGCGATACTTCCACGGGCCAGATTTGCCGTTCGAAATCGAGAGCGAGACGACCTGCGCGGTGCCTGTCTTGCCCGCCATCAGCGTGCCATCAATCGGCAACCGCGCGCGGCCTGCGGTGCCGGGGCCGTTGACCACGTCGCTCATCGCCTGGCGGACATATTCGACCTGCTCGGCAGGGAAATCGATATTGTCGAAACCCTTGGGCTTGGTGTCGAGCGTCAGCCGCGGCATCACGTGGCGGCCGGTGGCAAGCCGCGAAGCCATCACGGCCAGCTGCAAGGGGCTCGAGAGCATATAACCCTGGCCAATCGTGGCATTGACCGTGTCAAAGGTCTGCCACTCGCGGCCCCACTTCTTCATTTTCCATGCCGGATCAGGCACGGTGCCATAAAACTGGCTAGTGACGGGGAGGGGGAATTCCTGCCCCATCCCGCAGCGCCGGGCCATATCGGCAATCGGGTCCATGCCAACACGCTGCGCCATCGAATAGAAATAGACGTCGCAGCTCTGGTAGATGCCCTTGGCCATGTTGACCGCGCCGTGGCCGCGCCGGTTCCAGCAGCCGAACACGCGGTTGCCCACGCGCAAGCCGCCGCCGCAGAACACCGTCTCCTCCGGATCGACACCGGCCTGCATCAGCGCCATCGACACCATCGGTTTGACGGTGGAGCCGGGCGGGTAGAGCCCCTTCAGCACCTTGTTGCGCAGCGGCACGCGCTCGTCTTCGCGCAGCATGGCGTATTCAACCCCGCCGATCCCGTCGGAGAAACTGTTGGGATCGAAACTCGGCATCGATGCCATGCAGAGCAGATCGCCCGAGCGGCAGTCCATCACCACCACCGAGCCGCTCTCCAGCCCGATGCGGCGCGCGGCATAGTCCTGCAGCGGACCGTCGATGGTGAGCCGGACCGGCTGTCCCTGCACATCCTCGCGGGTTTCAAGATCGCGGATGATGCGCCCGCCCGCGGTTACCTCCACCCGCCGCGCACCGGGCACGCCGCGCAGGTCCGTCTCGAACTGCTTTTCGAGGCCGTCCTTGCCGATCTTGTAGCCCGGCGTCACGAGCAGCGGATTGGGATCCTTCTCGAACTCCTCGGCAGACGCAGGCCCGACATAGCCGATCAGGTGGCCGACGCTGGATGCGGTCGGATAGAACCGCGAAAAGCCGCGCTGGGGGACCACGCCCTGCAAATCGGGCAGGCGCACGCTGACGGCGGCAAATTGTTCGAAATCGAGCCCGCTGGCGACCTCGACCGGCTGAAATCCGCGCGCCTCTGCAACCTTGGCCTTGATGTCGGCGATCCGGGTCGGCTCGAGCCCGAGCAATGCGCCGAGCTGGTCGATCGTGCCTTCGGGATCGGCGAGGCGTTCGGGGATCAGATCGACCCGGAAGTCGGCACGGTTTGAGGCCAGCGGCGCGCCGTTGCGATCAAGGATCCACCCGCGCCGCGGCGGCACGAGCGTGAGGTTGACGCGGTTGCTTTCGGATTCGAGCCGGTATTTCTCGTTCTCGGCAATCGCGAGATAGCCCAGGCGCGCGGCCAGCAGCACGCCGATCCCGCCTTGCACGGTGCCGATAATGATCGAACGCCGCTCGAACGTGCTATGCAGGATCGAGGCGTTGATGACCTTGGCAGGGCGCTGCGACCCCTTGCCGCGCGAGAAGGGCAGTTTCACCCGATCCTCCGCGCGCGGGCGAGCCGGAATTGATCGAGATGGGCAACCATGCGCGCCAGTATCGGGTAGAGCAGCACCAACAGCAAGGCCTGCGGCAGGGCTACCACCATTAGTTCGGGCGTCACCTTGGCACCTGAGACAAGCAGCGCCGCCAACCACACCAGCAGCGCAGCCAGCCCGGCGGTGAACCAGTCCTGCCAGAACCCTCGCCAGGGAAAGCGCGCCTCGATCAGCTCAATTCCGATCAGCGTCAGCGACCACAGAAACACGGCGCTGCCAAAAGGCTGCCCGCTGAACAGATCGTCGAATGCGCCAAGCGGGGCTCCGGCCCAAAGCGGCAGCAGACCCGGGCGCACCATCCGCCACGCCAGCAGCATCAGCAGGCCGAGCGAGGGCACCAGCGGCATCACGTCAGCCAGCAGCAGCACCGGTAGCAGCGATCCCAGCATGATCGACAGCCACGGCACGCTGCCTGCGCGCAGCGGCGATTGGGTGCGATTGATGCGGCTGCCATAGGGATCGGAGCGGGCATTCGGATTAAGCCGCTCCATCATTCACGGCCCTCGTTCGAAGCCGGGGCAGCGGGAGCGGTGGCAGGGGCATCAGCCGCGGGGACTGGATCGAGCGGCGCGCGCGGATCGGCCAGCGCGCTCACGGCTTCGGGCTGATAGACCGGCTCAACCGCGACAAAGCCGGTTGCCGAAGGCTCGGCCACCAACCGCGCTATGCCGCCATCGGGCGTGATCTTGGCGATGATCGCCACCGCGACGCCAGGGCGGTAATAGCCGCCTGCGCCGCTGGTCACCATCAGATCACCCACCTTGAGCGGATTGATCCCGAGATTGACCAGCCGCACGCGCAGCATTCCGTCTCCGCGCCCTTCGGCAAAGGCAACCACGTCGCCCGTGGCGCGGCGCACGGGCAGCACGCTTTCGCTGTCGGTCAGCAGCAGCACGCGGGCCGAATTGCGCCCCGTTTCGAGCACCCGGCCGATCACGCCGCGATCGGAGAGCACCGGCATCCCTGCGGCCACCCCGTTTGTGCGCCCGGCTCCGAGATAGGCAAAGCGGCGGCCGCTGGTTGCGGTCGACCCCACCAACCGCGCCACAGCGACCGGTTTGACCTCCTTGTCGCTGAGACCGAGCAAGGCCTTGAGGCGGAGGTTTTCCGCCTTGATCGCGTCTGCTTCGGCGAGGCGAATGCGCGCAAGTTCCATTTCCTCGCGCAACGCGGCATTCTGGCTGCCTGCGCGAAAATATCCGGCGATCCCGCCAAACAGGCTCTGCTGGCCGCTGCGCGCTGTGGCTGTTGCTTGCCCCACCGGGGCGACAGCATCGCTCGCTACTCCGCGCAAAGGTGCGAAAGCCGCCGGCTGCCAGAGCGACAGCATCAACAGCCCGAGGCCCAAGAGCGCACCTGCCCCTGCAAGCAGGTAAGCAGCGAACACCGAGAATTGCGCCCTCTTCGAGAAGCCGGACCGTCGCGATGAAGGCGGCGCCATGGCGGAAAGTCCCTTCTGCCAGATCCCCGGCTGAGGCTGTGGCGGCTTAAGCCGTCATCAGCACGCCGCGATAGATCGGGTCTTCCATCGCCCGGCCGGTGCCGATCGCGACGCAGGTGAGCGGATCCTCGGCGACCGAAACCGGCAGACCGGTCTCTTCGCGCAGGTGTTCGTCCAGACGGCGGATCAGCGCGCCGCCGCCGGTCAGCACGATGCCCTGGTCGACGATGTCGGCGGCCAGTTCCGGCGCGGTGTTTTCCAGCGCGATGCGCACGCCTTCAACGATCGCGCCGATCGGTTCGGACAATGCCTCGGCCACATGGGCCTGGTTGATGGTGATTTCCTTGGGCACGCCGTTCACAAGATCGCGGCCCTTCAGGGTGATCATCTCGCCGATCCCGTCTTCAGGGATCATGGCGATGCCGTAATCCTTCTTGATCCGTTCCGCCGTGGCATCGCCGATCAAGAGGTTGTGGTGGCGGCGCACATAGCTGACGATGGCTTCGTCCATCTTGTCGCCGCCGGTGCGCACCGAGGTGGTGTAGGCCAGACCGCGCAAGGACAGCACAGCGACTTCGGTGGTGCCGCCGCCGATATCGACCACCATCGAGCCGACCGGCTCGGTCACGGGCATATCGGCACCGATCGCAGCGGCCATCGGCTCAAGGATGAGGTGGACCTGCGACGCGCCGGCATTGGAAGCCGCATCGCGGATCGCGCGCTTTTCCACCGAGGTCGAGCCCGAGGGCACGCAGATCACGATTTCGGGGTAGCGGAACAGGTTGCGCTTGCCATGCACCTTGCGGATGAAGTGCTTGATCATCTCTTCGGCGATTTCGATGTCGGCGATAACGCCGTCACGCAGCGGGCGGATTGCCTCGATGCTGTCCGGGGTCTTGCCCATCATCATCTTGGCATCATCGCCCACGGCCTTGACCCGCTTGATCCCGTTGATCGTCTCGATTGCGACCACCGAAGGCTCGTTCAGCACGATCCCCTGATCCTGCACGTAAACGAGGGTGTTGGCGGTCCCGAGGTCGATCGCCAAGTTCTGCGAGCCGAACTTGAAGAGATTGGACAGGAAGCTCATGGGTTTTGGTGTTCCAGTGATGGAGGGGCGGATCTGCGAACCGGATATGGGGGCGGTCGCAGGGGATTTCGACCCGGGTATGACAACAAGCCATGCGCCTAGCGAATCCCTGCGCAAAACGCCAAAATAATTCTGGGTGGGACTGGTGATTTCTGGGGGCTTCCCCTCGAATTTGCGACCGCTGACAGCTAGCGTGCGACAAATGCCCGAAATCCGCCGCCTCCCGTCAGCCCTGGTGAACCGCATTGCCGCGGGCGAAGTGGTCGAACGCCCGGCGGCAGCCCTCAAAGAGCTGGTCGAGAACGCGATTGACGCTGGTGCCAAGCGAATCGGGGTGGTGCTGGCCGAAGGGGGCCTCGCGCGCATCGAAGTGGTCGATGACGGCTGCGGTATGGGGCCGGAAGGCATGGGTTTGGCGCTGGAACGCCACGCCACCTCCAAACTGCCCGATTCGCTGATCGGCCCCGAAGGCGCGATCGAACTGGTGACGACCTTGGGCTTTCGCGGCGAGGCTTTGCCGAGCATCGCCAGCGTGGCGCGGCTGACCATCGAGAGCCGTGAACAGGGTGCGACCGAGGGCTGGCGGCGGGTGGTCGATCACGGCGCGCTGCTCGCCGACGAGCCGGCCGCGCTGCCGCCCGGCACCCGCGTGCGGGTCGAGGAGCTGTTCGCCAAGGTGCCTGCGCGCCGCAAGTTCCTGCGCACCGCCCGCAGCGAATATGCCGCCTGCCTCGATGTGGTGCGCCGCCTCGCCATGGCGCGGCCCGATGTGGGCTTCACGCTGGAGACCATCGGCGAGGGCAGCAAGCGCACGGTCCTCTCGCTGCAAGCCGGCGAGGAGTTGGCGACCCGCGTGGCGCGGATCATCGCGCATGAATTGAAGGACAATTCGGTCGCCATCGAACTCGAGCGCGACACTCCGCACGGGGTGATGCGGCTGACGGGGGTGGCGGGCCTGCCGACGTGGAACCGCGGCGTGGCCGATCACCAATATCTGTTCGTCAATGGCCGACCGGTGAAGGATCGGCTGCTGGTGGGCGCGGTGCGCGGGGCCTATGCCGATATGCTCGCGCGCGATCGCCACGCGGTGCTGGCGCTGTTCCTCGACCTGCCGCCGCAGGATGTCGATGTGAATGTCCATCCGGCGAAGACCGAGGTGCGGTTCCGCGATAGCGCCGGTGTGCGCGGGTTTATTGTCTCGGGCCTGCGGCAGGCGCTGGCGACGGGGGATCGCCGGAGCGCGCAAGGGCCGGACCGCGCCGCGATGCAGAGGTGGGTGAGCGAGCCCCTTCTCCCCTCCCGCTCGCGGGAGGGGCCGGGGGTGGGCGAGTCACAAGCCCCGCTTTGGCCCGCACAGGCCGAGCCCCGCCTTGGCGAAGCACGCTCCGCATGGACTGCCCCCCTCGCACAGCCCCAAGGCCGCGCCGAGGAAGCCGCGCCGGTGTCTGCCGAGGCGCAAGCGTACCCGCTCGGCATCGCGCGCGGGCAGGTCGCCAACACTTACATCGTGGCAGAGTCCGCCGATGGGCTGGTGCTGGTCGATCAGCACGCCGCGCATGAACGCCTCGTGCTCGAACGCCTGCGCGCCGCCGGGGCAGGGGAGACCAACCGCCGCTCGCAAGCATTGCTGGTGCCTGATGTGGTCGAACTCGACGAGGTCGATTGCGAACGATTGGAGGACGCTGCCGAGGGGCTGGCGCGCTACGGCCTCGTGATCGAACGCTTCGGACCAAGCGCGATGCTGGTCCGCGCACTCCCCTCTGCGCTCCCCAAGGCTGACAGCACCGCGCTGCTGCGCGATCTGGCCGACGACATCGCCAAGCACGGCAAGCAGGAAGACAGCGGCGCGCTGCTGCTGGCCGAGCGGCTCGAACTGGTGCTGGCGACGATGGCCTGCCACGGATCGGTGCGGGCAGGGCGGGTGCTCAGCGTTGCCGAGATGAACGCGCTGCTGCGCGAGATGGAAGCGACGCCGCGCTCAGGCCAGTGCAATCACGGACGGCCGACGTGGGTGAAGCTGAGCATGGAGGATGTCGAGAAGCTGTTTGGTCGGCATTAGCCGCGCCAAACCCGTCACCCCGTGCTTGACACGGGGTTAGGCTCCCATTCCCTCCTTGACCAATAAAGCCAAGCCCCGGATCAAGTCCGGGGCGACGGGGCGGCCCTCACACATTGAACTTGAACAGCAGAATATCGCCGTCCTGCACGACGTATTCCTTGCCTTCCTGCCGCAGCTTGCCCGCTTCCTTCGCGCCTGCTTCGCCGCCCAGCGTGACGTAGTCGTCATAGGCGATCGTCTCGGCGCGGATGAAGCCGCGTTCGAAGTCGGTGTGGATCTCGCCAGCGGCCTGCGGGGCTCTGGCGCCATCGTGGAAGGTCCAGGCGCGGGCTTCCTTGGGGCCGACGGTGAAGAAGGTCTTGAGGCCGAGCAGCTTGTAGCCGGCGCGGATCACGCGGGCGAGGCCGCTTTCGGTGAGGCCGAGCGCTTCGAGGAATTCGCCGCGGTCTTCCACCGGCATGGTCACCAGATCAGCCTCGATCGCGGCCGAAACGACCACCGCCTCGGCACCTTCAGCCGCCGCCTTGGCAAAGACCTTTGCGGACAGTTCGTTGCCCTCCGCCGCGTCTTCTTCGGCGACGTTGCAGACGTAGAGCACCGGCTTGGCGGTGAGCAGCTGGGCCTGCTTGAAAAGGCGCTCCTCCTCGTCATCGCCCGGAACAGTGAGGCGCGCAGGCTTGCCGTCGCGCAGCAGTTCCAATGCCTGGCCGAGCACGCTCGCCATGGCCTTGGCTTCCTTGTCACCCGCTGCGCCGCGCTTGGCAGCAGCCGGCACGCGCTTTTCGAGGCTTTCGAGGTCGGACAGCATCAGCTCGGTCTCGACCACTTCGGCATCCGCAATCGGATCGACCTTGTTGGCGACGTGCTGGATATCGCCATCCTCGAAGCAGCGCAGCACGTGGACGATCGCGTCGACCTCGCGGATGTTGCCGAGGAACTGGTTGCCGAGGCCTTCGCCCTTGCTCGCGCCCTTCACGAGGCCGGCGATGTCGACAAAGCCGAGCTGGGTTTCGATGATCTTGGCGCTGCCGCCGATCTTGGCGATCTTCTGCAGCCGGTCATCCGGCACCGCGACCTGCCCGACATTGGGCTCGATCGTGCAGAACGGATAATTGGCCGCCTGCGCCGCCTGCGTCTCGGTGAGCGCATTGAACAAGGTCGACTTGCCGACATTGGGCAGGCCGACAATCCCGCAACGGAAACCCATGGTGTGTTCTCTTGATTAGCTGGAAAGCGCGCCCCTTAGCGCCGCTTCGCGCGTAAGACCAGTGCGTCAGCTATCATGCACCGCGCGGATCAGCGGGCCGACCACGGGCGAGTTGCCGAGCCATTCGCTCTGCACGCGCGCGGTCACTTCGTTGATCGGGATCTGCGGCTTGTTGCCGGGAGAGACGGGCAGGCGCAGCGGGCGGGTGCCGGGTGCTTGCGCGATGAGACCGGAAATGGCCTTGGCAACGTCCATCGGATCATTGCTGCGGCCCGAGCCGTCCTCCATCCCCATGCGCGCCACCTGCTGGGGATAGCCGGCGGTGTGGATCGCCGCGGCCCGCTCCTTGAGCGCAGCGGAATAGGCATTGCGGTTCACCCACACCTTGGTGGGATAGCCGCCCGGTTCGATGATCGAGACGTCGATATTGTGCGGCACCAGCTCGTAGGCAAGCTGCTCGCTCATCGCTTCCAGCGCGAACTTGGTCGCGGAATAGTGGCCCGACCACGGTGTGATGACCCGTCCCAACTGGCTCGAAATCTGGATGATTTGACCAGCGCCCTTCTTGCGCATCCCCGGCAGCACCGCGCGCGCCATGCGGTGCGGGCCGAAGACGTTGGTCTCGAAGATCAGGCGGGTCGCGTCCATGTCCTGCACCTCGACCGGCGAGGTGATGCCGATGCCGGCGTTGTTGACCAGCACGTCGATCGGGCCGCCATTGATCTGCTCGGCCACCTGCACGCCGTATAGGCAGCTTTCGTCCGAGGTCACGTCGATGCCGATGATGTGGATGTCGAGCTTGTCCTTCGCCATCACCTCCATCAACCCGATCGCTTCGGGCCGGGGGATGCCTCGCATGGTCGCGAACACCTTGGCGCCTTGCTGCGCGAGCAGTTCAGCCGCGAGCCGCCCGAAGCCCGAGGAGCATCCCGTTATCAGCACGCTTTTGCCCTTGAGGCTGAAGTCGGGTTGATAAACCGGATCGGCGGCGCGGGCGCGGGCGGTTGCAGCGAGCGTGGCCGTGGCGGCAGCGCCGGCGAGGAGCGAGCGGCGATCAATGCGGGGCATGGGCTGGATCCTTGGCGAGCAGAAAGCGGATCAGGCGAGGTTATTGTCTTCCCGCCATTGTGCAAGCGCTCTGGGCGAGCGCAAGCGGATCACGGTGCCGCGATAGGTTGCCAGCTTCGCCTCGGTGCGCACGCGCGGGCCGGTGTTCCAGTTCATCACATACCAGAAGAAGGCGAGGTCGAAGCGTTCGGGGCAACCTTCGGGCATATCGGGGCGCGAGCGGCCGCGGTGGGTGATGATGCGGCGGATTAGCCGCGCAAGACACAGGCGGATCGGGAAATCGAGATAGATAACGGTGTCGGCGCGCTCCAGCCGCGGGGCGAGCGTGCTGCCGTAATTGCCCTCGATCAGCCACGCCTCCTGCGCCACCACCTCGGCGAGCCTTGCGTTGAGTTCCGCCTTCTCCGTCTCGACCCAGCCCGCCTGCCAGCCGAGCTGGTCCATATGGATGAGCGGCAGTCCCATGCGCGGGGCAAGCTCGCGGGCGAGGGTGCTTTTGCCTGAACCGCACGGGCCGATGATCAGGACGCGCTTCATTTCCGCTCAATCCGCGCGGATCGGTAGCAACCGGGAATCGCTGATCGCCGCAGTGCGATGGGCGGTGATGCGCTGGGCTTCCGGATCGCTGGCAAAAGCGAGAAAGCTGGCTTTGCTCGCCTGTCGCACCAGCATGACATAGTCCCAGCCTTCGCTGGCGGGGCCGATGAGGAAATCGCTCGCAGCGCCAGAAAAAAGCACCTCTCCGCCGCTCGCGTCCAGCAGGGGCAGCATCTCACACATATAGCGGGCGTAGGCGTCCGCCCCGCTGATCGGCGCAGCGGGTGCAAGGTCGGGGGCGTGGCCGTAATCGGCCCATTCGCGCAAGCGCAGCAGGTTGAGCATCACCACCGGGCCTTGATCGGGCGATCCGAAGAAGGCGGCGCCCTGTTCCGGACTCACCTCAAGATAGGCGCGGGTGTCGGTCACGGGTTCATGTCCTGCACCCGGAGCGCCACATCATTCATGAAGCGCGCGTCATCGCCTTTTGCCAGCCATTCCGCCTCCGCGCCGATGGCGCCGAGCATGGCGGCCAGATCATCTTCCTCCGCCTTGGCGAAGTTGCCGAGCACGTGGCTGGTGACGCGGTCCTTGTGCCCCGGGTGGCCGATGCCGAGGCGGATGCGGCGGAATTCCGCACCCAGATGCTGGTCGATCGAGCGCAGGCCGTTGTGCCCGGCCGTGCCGCCGCCCTGCTTCACCTTGACCTTGAAGGGGGCGAGGTCGAGTTCGTCGTGGAAGACTGTCAGCGCGTCGGTGCCGAGTTTGTAGAACCGCAGCGCTTCGCCCACCGCGCGGCCGCTTTCGTTCATGAAGGTGGCGGGCTTCAGCAGCAGCACCTTGTGCGTGCCGATCCGCCCTTCCTGTGCCCAGCCCTGGAACTTCTTCTGGACGGGGCCAAAGCCGTGCATATCCGCAATCACGTCCAGCGCCATGAAGCCGACATTGTGCCGGTGGAGCGCATAGCGCGGTCCGGGATTTCCAAGGCCGACCCAGATCTGCATGGCTTGTCCTTAAGCGGGCGGGAGTAAAAGCGAAACGCCGGACCTCTTGCGAAGCCCGGCGTGTCAGTAGCCTGTGATCGCGGAAAACGCTGATCAGCCGTTGTTGGTGTCGCCTTCGCTGCTCTTGAGGCCCGAAGGCGCAATCAGAGTAGCAATGGTAAAGTCGCGATCGGTGATCACGCTGGTGACGCCTGCGGGCAGGGTCACTTCGCTGATGTGGATCGCATCGCCGATTTCCTTGCCGGTCACATCGATCTGAATTTCATCAGGGATGTTGGCATTCGGGCACGACAGTTCGAGTTCGTGACGCACGATGTTGAGCACGCCGCCCTTCTTGAGGCCGGGCGAGGCGTCTTCGTTGACGAACACCACGGGCACCTGCACTTCGACCAGGCTGTCGCCGGTGAGGCGCAGGAAGTCGACGTGGATCGGGCGGTCGGTCACCGGATTGAAGGCCACATCCTTGGGCAGGGTGCGAATGATCTTGCCACCGATCTCGATGTTGACGATCGAGTTCATGAAGTGGCCCGTCATCAGCTGACGGAACAGTTCCTTCTGCTCGACATGGATCATAGTGGGTTCTTCCTTGCCGCCATAAATGACAGCAGGTGTCCGACCATCGCGGCGAAGTGCTCGGGAGGCTCCCTTGCCAGCCCGTTCGCGCGCTTCAGCCGGCAGGTTCAGAGCGTCGCTCATAATAGTGCCTTTCGAATGCGTGTTGAAATACGTGTCAGCGGCGCACCGCCTCCAGGGATGACCGGAGCGCCGAAGCGCGGGCCCTTAGAGGCACAGGCCCCGTTTGGCAATCACTTTGCAGCCCGGCCGCGCCGTCCTCGCGCAGGCTCAGGGAATGCGGGTCACGCGGTAGCCGCGCGCCCGCAGCATCGCAGCCAGGCCATCCGGCCCGACCAGATGAGCGGTGCCGACCGCCACCAGCGGGCGCGGCGCGCCCTCAAGCATTGCGGCGATCGCTGGATTCCAGCGGCGGTTGCGCTCGAGCAGCAAGGCTTCGCGCAGTTCGGCATCTGCCATGAAGCCTGTGCTGCCGGCTGCCACAAGCTTGGCCTCGTCGCCCGCAAGCCATGCCTGTCGCAGCTCTCCGGCGCGGGCTTTTGCTGTGCCGGCCTCGCTGACGACGGCCGCCAGAAGATCGCGCTGGTCGGCTTCGGCGAGCCCATCGAAGATCGCAAGCTGTGCGCCCACGCCTTCGAGTTCACGGATATTTGCAGCGGGAAATTCGCGGATCAGCGCGCGGTCCACCCCGTAGGCAGGATCGCCCTCGGCATCGATCTGGGCGAGCATCAGGGCTGCGGCCCAGCTTTCGATGGCGGTGAAACTGGCAGGCTCCATGCCGCCGCGATCCAGCAGCTCGCCAAGCGGAGCACGCAAGTTTTCGGGCAGGCGGCTCTCGAGCGGGGGCAGGCCGGGAGTGGTGCTCAGCGTGGCAAAGGCATTGGCCATGGCTGTCCGATCATCCAGCGCGGCGATTTCGACCACCAGCAGATCGGCCCCTTTGATGACGCTGGTGATGGCAGGGGTGCGCCACTGGGTGCCAGAGGGAAGGGCGTGGATGGTGCCGAGCATCCAGCCCTCCACCGCGCCATCCTTGCTGGCGATTTCGTAAAGCAGCGGGTTGGGCGGCGGCCCGGCTGCTTCCTCGCCGGGGGCATCGCTGCATCCGGCAAGCGCAAGTGCGAGGACGGGGGCCAACAGCATGGCAGCAATGCGGCGCATTGCGGCTTGCAGGCCGGCCCCCGTGGTTTCGATCATCGCGGCAGGATCCCGCTTACTTGACCCGGGTCACGGTGATGCCCTTCTGGGCGAGGTAGTCCTGCACGCTCTTGGCCCCGGCAAGGTGGCCCGCGCCGACCGCAATGAACACCGAGCCGGGTTCATCGAGACGCGTGTCGATCCACTCTGCCCAATTGGCGTTGCGGTTATAGAGCAGGGCGTCGGCAACCGCCGGATCGTTCATGCCGTCGTTCATGATCTTGGCGAGTTCATCCGCATCACCCTTGGCCCATTCGGCGACCATGCGATCAAGCATCGGCTTGACCTCGTCCATGCCCTCGACCGCTTCCATCATGAAGGCGACCTGCGCTTCGGTCGGCATATCGTTGAAGATGCCGAGCTGGAACTGAGCGGTTTCGAGTGCGCCTTGCGGCTTGGTGCCAGCCTTGGCGAGCAGCACCTTTTCCACGCCGCTGTCAGGCGAATATCCCTGCTGCATCAGCGGCAGCAGCGACAAGGTCAGGCCCGCCAGCCACGGCTTGAGCGGATCGAAGGCTTGCGGCGGTGCGCCCAGCTTGGCGAGACCGGCTTCGTAGGAAGCGGTCTGCTCCGGGGTCAGGAGCGAGCGCAGGGTGGTGCCCGAAGGCAGCATCCCGAGGCTCATGCTGAGCTGCTGGAGCTCGCCCTCGGACGCCTTGTCCATCTTGATCTCGGTGACAATCATGTCCGAGCCTTCGAGCGCCGTGGCGATGGTCGCGTCATACCACTCGACTTCCTTGGGCAGCACGTGGACCGTGCCGAACAGGTAGATTGTGGTGTCTTCATCAGCGACCTTCCAAAGCGCCGGGCCGGTGCCGGTGGCAGCGGGGATGGCGGCCGCATCGGTCGCGGCATGATGATCGGCAAGCGCAGGGGTGGCAGCAAACAGCGCCAGCGGCGCGGCGGTGAGGGCGAGAAGCGAGGCAAGTTTCATCGAGATTCTCCTTCGGGATTTCAGTAAAACAATATGTTAAGGCAGGAAAGTGGCGTGGGTGCGGATATGATCAGGTTCGCCACCAGGCATAAAGGTAGGCGATGATCATCCCGCCAAAGCCGAGAAGCCAGACGCCAAAGGGCGTCGGCGCTGCGCCAAGACCGCCGGCATGGAGCACGACCCACATCGGGAACCCTGCCAGCACCGCGGTGCAACCACCGGTAAAGCCGATCAGGTTATGCTCGCGCTTCATCTCGTCGATCGTGCGGAAGCCCCAGAGCGGCAGAACCGCAAAGCCGAGCAGCACCAGCACCGCGAGCAGGACCGCCACTGCCGGATCAAGGGAGAGCTTGTCCCATTCGTTGCTGAACAGGCTCCCGTCGCCCTGATCAAACGCGCCAGTGACAAGCCCGATGATGCCGCCGATCATGACAGCAAGGCCGAAATAGAGCATCTGGCGGCGCTGGCGCTGGCGGGTGCGGGCCTCGCCCGGGGTGAGTTCGGCGGTGGTTTTGCGCCAGTTCATGCGTGGTCTCCGTCGTCGAAGATGTCCTCGATCCGCATGTCAAACAGACGCGCAATGCGGAAGGCGAGGGGAAGGGAGGGATCGTGCTTGCCGGTCTCGATCGCGTTGACCGCCTGACGCGACACATCGAGCCGGCCAGCCAGTTCAGCCTGGCTCCAGTCGCGTTCGGCGCGCAGGACTTTGAGGCGGTTTTTCACGGTCTCACAGGCCCAGCGCAGTGACGACCTTGGCGATGATGTTGCCGACGGCATAGCCAGTCATGCCGAGCAGGACCAAGCCGTGCCAGCGCTTGAGACTGATCGTTTCGGTGAGCGAATTCATGCGATGTCTCCATCAAGTCTCCCTGACGATATGTCAGGTATGCATGACTATATGTCGTGATTCGCTGACCATGTCAAGCAGACCTTACTTTGTGTCCGTGGAACCTGACCTACGCCACCCTGTCCGCCCCATGTGCTGCGCTGCGGCATTGACGCTTTGGGGGCGTTCGGCCATGGCCAGCCGCCATGAGTGCTGCACCCTCTTTTACGCCGCCAGCCCGCGATCCGGCGCGCTCGTTTCAGGACATGATCCTGACGCTTCATGACTTCTGGAGTCATGAGGCCGGATGCGTGATTCTTCAGCCTTATGATATGCGCATGGGGGCGGGCACGTTCCACACCGCGACCACCCTGCGCGCGCTCGGGCCCGAGCCGTGGAATGCCGCGTTCGTGCAGCCCTGCCGTCGCCCAACCGACGGGCGCTATGGCGAAAACCCCAACCGGCTGCAGCACTACTATCAGTATCAGGTGATCCTGAAGCCATCGCCCAGCGACATCCAGGAGCTCTATCTCAAGAGCCTCGCCGCGATCGGCATTGATCCGCTGGCCCACGACATCCGCTTTGTCGAGGACGACTGGGAGAGCCCCACGCTGGGCGCCTGGGGCCTGGGCTGGGAAGTGTGGTGCGACGGGATGGAAGTCACCCAGTTCACCTATTTCCAGCAGATGGGCGGGTTCGACTGCAAGCCGGTGGCGGGCGAGCTGACCTACGGGCTTGAGCGCCTCGCGATGTATATTCAGGGCGTCGACAACGTCTATGATCTCGCGTTCAACACGGCGGGTGTTTCGTATGGCGAAGTGTTCCTCGAGAACGAGCGCCAGATGTCCAAGTGGAACTTCGAGGTCGCGAACACCGATGCGCTGTTCGATCTCTTCGCCAAAGCCGAGGCCGAGTGCCGCAATGCGCTTGCCGCAGGCGTGCCGATTGCCGCTTACGAACAGGCGGTCGAGGCGAGCCACGTTTTCAACCTGCTGCAAGCGCGCGGCGTAATCTCGGTGCAGGAACGCGCCAGCTACATGGGCCGGGTGCGCGATTTGGCGCGCTCCTCGTGCGAGGCTTATGCGGTCAAGATGACGCCGGAGTGGGAAGCGAAATATCCCGGGTGGAGTCTCGTCTGATGGCTGACTTCCTGCTCGAACTGCGCTGCGAGGAAATCCCCGCCCGGATGCAGCCCAAGGCCAAGGAAGATCTGGCTCGGCTGTTTTCCGATGCGCTGGACAAGGCCGGGCTGGCGGCAGCCTCGATCGAAACCTTCGCCACGCCGCGTCGCTTGGCCCTGATCGCCAAGGATCTGCCGCTGGCGACTGCTGCGGTGAGCGAGGAAACCAAGGGGCCCAAGGTCGGCGCTCCGCCGCAAGCGCTGGAAGGCTTCTTGCGCAAGGTTGGCCTCACCGCAGAGCAGCTGACCGAGCGAGACGGCGTCTATTTCGCCGTGGTCGAGAAGCCCGGACGCGAAACCGCCGCGGTGCTGGCCGAAACCATCCCCGCGATCATCCGCGCCTTTCCCTGGCCCAAATCGATGCGCTGGGGCGCCGCTTCGCTCAGCACCGAAAGCTTGCGCTGGGTGCGTCCGCTGTCGGGCATCATCGCCTTGCTTGACGACGCGGTGGTGCCTTGCGAGATTGACGGGGTCGCCAGCGGCCGCACGACGATGGGACACCGCTTCCATCATTCAGGCCCGGTCGAAATCGCCGATGCCGGGGCCTATATCGAAACCCTGCGCGCCGCCCATGTGATCGTCCACTTCTCTGAACGCTGCAAACTGATCCGCGACGGCGCGGCAAAGGCTGCGGCTGAGGCTGGTCTGACACTGGTCGCAGACGAGGGTCTCGTTATCGAGAACGCGGGCCTCACCGAGTGGCCGGTGCCGCTGCTCGGCCGGTTCGACGAGGCGTTCCTCGATGTCCCGCCCGAGGTGATCCAGCTCACCGCACGGGTGAACCAGAAGTATTTCGTTTGCGAGGACAGCGCGGGCAAGCTCGCCAACGCCTTCATCTGCACCGCGAACATCGATGCGATTGACCCTGCCGTGGTGATCGACGGTAACCGTAAGGTGCTCGCCGCGCGGCTTTCCGACGCACGCTTCTTTTGGGAGCAGGACCAGAAGACTCCGCTCGCCGAGCACGCCAAGAAATTGGAGCGGATCACCTTCCACGAGAAGCTGGGCACCGTCGCCGACAAAGTTGAGCGCGTGGCGAAGCTGGCGCGCTGGCTGTGCGAGGAAGGGATTGTCGCTGGCGACCCCGCGCTGGCCGAACAGGCCGCGCGCTTGTGTAAGGCCGACCTCGTCACCGAGATGGTCGGCGAATTCCCCGAATTGCAGGGCCTGATGGGCGGATATTACGCCGCGAAGGAAGGCCTGCCGCAGGATGTCTCCGACGCGATACGCGATCACTACAAGCCGGTCGGGCAGGGCGATGATGTGCCCACCGCGCCGGTCACGGTGGCGGTGTCGCTGGCGGATAAGCTGGATACGCTGGTTGGGTTCTTCGCCATCGACGAGAAGCCGACCGGTTCGAAAGATCCCTTCGCGCTGCGGCGTGCGACATTGGCCATCAATGCCCTGTCGTCCGCAAACTCACTTCGTTTCTCGTTCAAGAATGCCATTAACGCGCAACCGATCATAGGCCCGGATACGGACTCCTTCACTATCTTCGAGCGGCTTTATGGTCATGGCTTTGAGCATCGTAGTGAACGTGGGGCTCAAGAGATCCACGATAACGAAAATATTGAAACTTTGGCGGATGATATCCTCAGCTTCGTAGTCGACCGCCTCAAGGTCCAACAACGCGAAGCGGGCGTCCGCCACGACCTGATCGACGCCGTGTTCGCGCTCGGCGGGGAAGATGATCTCGTCCGCCTGCTCGCCCGCGTCCATGCGCTGCAAGCCTTCGTCACCACCGAGGACGGCACCAACCTCCTCGCAGGTTACAAGCGCGCGGCGAACATCCTCAAGAAGGAAGGCTTCAAAGCCGCTCCTGCCGAAGCGGCGCTTTCCTACACCCCCGAACCGGCCGAAAAGGCGCTGATCGACGCGCTCGGCGCTGCCGCCCCTCGCGCTGCTGAGGCGGTGGAGGCCGAGCGGTTTGCTGATGCGATGGCGGCGCTCGCCACCTTGCGCGCCCCGATCGACCGGTTCTTTGAAGAGGTGACCGTTAACGCCGAAGAGGCGGATAAGCGCAGCAGCCGGCTTGCACTGCTCGGCCGGTTTCGCGATGCCGTGCACCGGGTCGCGGATTTCAGCCGGATCGAGGGATAATTTTTCGCGCCAACCCCATGTCCTGTCCGCTTCATAAAGGCAGGATAATTCAGGGGGATGGCGCTAGTTTCAAGGCGGACAGGGTGTCCGCTTTGTCCGCTTAAACACACTTCTCGGGAACTGCCATGACATTGAAGACGGTCTATGTTTTCGGAGGCAAAGCCGACCACTCCGATCCGCGCCAGAAGGACAAGACCGTCGCGGGCGGCAAGGGTGCCAACCTTGCGGAAATGGCCAGCATCGGTCTGCCGGTGCCGCCGGGCTTCACGATTACGACCGAAGAATGCGTGCGTTATCTGCAGGATGGCGCGGACTTCTCGGACGGGTTGCGAGCCGCCGTCGCCGCTGCGCTGACCCATGTCGAGGCGACCGTGGGCAAGAAATTCGGCGATGCCGCCGATCCGCTGCTCGTGTCCGTGCGTTCAGGCGCGCGGGTTTCGATGCCCGGGATGATGGACACCGTTCTCAACCTCGGCCTCAACGATGCGACCGTGCAGGGGCTCGCCGCCTCTTCGGGCGATGCGCGCTTCGCCTGGGATAGCTACCGCCGCTTCATCCAGATGTATTCGGACGTGGTGCTCGGGATCGATCACGGATTGTTTGAGGAAGCGCTCGAGATCGCCAAGGAAGACAAGGGCTTCTACAACGATACCGAGATGGCGGCTGAAGACTGGCAGGCGCTGGTGGCCGAATACAACACCATCGTTGCCGACGAGCTGGGCCGCCCGTTCCCGCAGGATGTGCACGAACAGCTCTGGGGCGCGATCCGCGCCGTGTTCGACAGCTGGGATAGCGACCGCGCCAAGGTTTACCGCCGCTTGAACGACATTCCGGGCGACTGGGGCACCGCGGTCAATGTGCAGGCCATGGTGTTCGGCAATATGGGCGAAACCAGCGCCACCGGCGTCGCCTTCACCCGCGATCCGGCTACCGGCAACCGCGCCTATTACGGGGAATACCTGATCAACGCGCAGGGCGAGGATGTGGTCGCCGGGATCCGCACCCCGCAATATCTCACCAAGGCCGCGCGCGAGACCGCCGGGGCCAAGCCGCTCTCGATGGAAGAAGCGCTGCCCGAGGCCTACGCCGAATTGGCGCGTGTGTTCGACCTGCTGGAACTCCACTACAAGGACATGCAGGACATTGAATTCACAGTGGAACGCGGCAAGCTGTGGATGCTCCAAACCCGCTCGGGCAAGCGCACCGCCAAGGCCGCGCTCAAGATGGCGGTCGACATGGTCGGCGAAGGTCTGATCGACGAGCGCGAAGCCGTGCGCCGGGTCGATCCGATGGCGCTCGACCAGCTGCTGCACCCGACACTCGATCCCAAGGCCGAGCGCAATGTGTTGACCACTGGCCTTCCCGCATCGCCGGGGGCGGCGGCGGGCAAGATCGTGCTTGATGCTGACACCGCCGAGCAATGGGCCGGGCGGGGCGAGAAGGTCATCCTGGTGCGGGTCGAAACCAGCCCCGAGGACATTCACGGCATGCACGCCGCGCAAGGCATCCTGACCGCGCGCGGCGGGATGACCAGCCATGCGGCGGTGGTGGCGCGTGGGATGGGCCGTCCTTGCGTATCGGGTGCAGGCGCTGTCTCGATCGACCGGGCCACGCGCACGCTGCGGATTGGCGCAACCGAGCTCAAGGAAGGCGACGCGATCACGCTGGACGGGGCGACGGGTCAGGTCATGCTCGGCATTGTCCCCACGGTCGAGCCCGAGCTGGCAGGTGATTTCGGCGTGTTGATGGTGTGGGCTGACAAGCTGCGCCGGATGCGCGTGCGCACCAATGCCGAAACGCCCGATGACTGCCGCATGGCGCGCCAGTTCGGTGCCGAAGGCATCGGCCTGTGCCGCACCGAGCACATGTTCTTCGAAGCCTCGCGCATCAGTCTGGTCCGGCAGATGATTCTGGCGGATGACGAGGCCGGCCGCCGCCGTGCGCTGGAAAAGCTGCTGCCCGAACAGCGCGCCGATTTCACCGCGATCTTCGAGGTGATGGCGGGCCTGCCGTGCACGATCCGTCTGCTCGATCCGCCGCTCCACGAATTCCTCCCGCACGCCGACGAGGAATTTGCCGAGCTGGCCGATGCAACGGGGCTGGGGGTGGATCACCTCAAGCGCCGTGCGGGCGAGCTTCACGAATTCAACCCGATGCTTGGTCACCGTGGCTGCCGCCTCGGGATTACCTATCCGGAAATCTACGAGATGCAGGCCCGCGCGATCTTCGAAGCGGTGTGTGCGGTGAAGGCATCCTCGGGCGAGGCGCCGTTGCCCGAGATCATGATCCCGCTGGTCGCCACCAAGCGCGAGTTGGCGATCCTGCGCGCGCTGGTTGACCGGGTGGCCGAGGCGGTGTTCGCCGAGGTTGGCACACGGGTCGATTACCTCGTCGGCACGATGATCGAACTGCCGCGCGCCGCGCTGATGGCGGGCGAAATTGCCGAGGAGGGCGCGTTCTTCAGCTTCGGCACCAATGATCTCACCCAGACAACGCTGGGCGTGTCGCGCGATGATGCGGCGCAGTTCCTCTCGGTCTATGTCGACAAGGGCATCTTCCCGCGCGATCCCTTCGTCAGCCTTGACATTGAAGGCGTCGGCCAGCTGGTCGAACTCGCGGCGGAGCGGGGGCGGGTGACCCGGCCTGATATCAAGCTCGGCATCTGCGGGGAGCATGGCGGCGATCCGGCGAGCATTGCGTTTTGCGAGAAGGTCGGCCTCGATTACGTCAGCGCGTCGCCCTACCGAGTGCCGATCGCGCGCTTGGCAGCGGCGCAAGCGGCGCTGAAGCGCGGCTAGGTTCCGGCGAGGGATCGGCGCCCGGTAAGGGTGATGATCTCGAAGCTTTCGGAAACTTTGCCGTCGGAATCGGCGCGCGCGGCAAAGGCGGCGCGGGCGCGGGCGAGGGCGGCTTTGCCGAGCGGCGCTGCGGGCTTCGCCAGCGCATTGCCGAGGCCGCAATCGCGCAGGTCTGATACCAGCCGGTCAAGCCGCTGATAGCGCACGGTGAGCGTGTGGGTGTCGACCACCGGATCTTTCCACCCGGCGCGCTGGAGCAGGCCGGGTGCAGCGCGCGGATCGACCAGCGGGTGGATTCGCGCTGCGGGACGATCAGGCTCGGCCGCCAGCATCGCGGCGCGCAAGGCCGGCAGGCTCTGGCCGCCGATGAAATGAGCCATCACCAGCCCGCCCGGTGCCAATGCGTTACGCAGATGGATCAGAGCGCCGGGCAAATCATTCACCGCGTCGAGCAGGCCCAGCACCACAATCAGATCGAAGCCGGTGTCCGGGTAGGGCGCTTCAAGGTCGATATCCGCCGCGCCTTCCGCTGCCGTCCCGCCTGAGGCGAGCCGCAAGGCAAGTTCGCCCGTGCCGTCGCCCAGTATCAACGCGCGGGCGGGTTGGTGACGCAGGAAGGCAAGCCGCTCGAGCGTGTCCTCGATCATGTCCTCGGCGAGGAAACGTGCCGCATCCGGCTTGAGTTGCCGTCTCGTCGCTCGCCGCAGCCGCATGGCGCGGCGTGCAGGGCTGAAGATGACCGGGATTGCGGGCGCACTCATGCGCGCAGCCCTGCCGCGCTTGCTTCCGCAGTGCAAGCCGTGCGACACCTTCGCGTGATGGCAGTGGTCGCACACCTCGCCCATGGCATGAAGCCGCTGGTGGATCTCGTCTATCCGCCGCGCTGCCCTTTGTGCGGCGCCGCGCTGGCCAATCAGGACGGTTTGTGCGTCGATTGCTGGAGCCTTCTGGACATTCCGGGCGAGGGCGGCGGGGAGGCTGCGGCTGTCTGGCTCGATCGCGGGCGGCCGGTGCCCGTACACGCGGCGACCTTCTACAATGAGGCTTCGCGCCGCCTCGTGCTCGATTTCAAACACGGACGCCGGATTGCGTTGGCGCGGCTGCTTGCGCGGTTGATCGCGGCGCGCTTGCCCGTCCCGGAGCACGGCGAGGCGCCGCTGCTTGTTCCCGTGCCGCTCCACCGCTGGCGGCTATGGCAACGCGGGTTTAACCAGGCCGCCCTGTTGGCCGGCGAGCTGGCGCGGCTCGGCAAGGGCGAGGCGATGGTTGACGGGCTGATCCGCCGCAAGCGCACGCCCAGTCTCGGCGGTCTGGGCCGCGCGGCGCGTGAGCGTGCGCTGGCTGGGGCAATCATCGCAAACCGGCATCGCTTGCGCCAGATTGCGGGGCGCGACGTGGTGGTGGTCGATGATGTGTTCACCAGCGGCGCGACGGCGCGGGCCTGTGTTGCGGCGCTGGCAGGGGTGGGGGCGCGGAGTATCGCGGTGGCTTGCTTTGCCCGGGTTGACGAGGCGGGCATCGAAGGTGAGCACCTGAAAAACGAAACGCCCGAGGCCTTGTGAGCCTCGGGCGCCGCGTGACGAAACGGTTTGGATCCACCCTTGCGGGCCATGACGACCAACCCCCTAGCTTGGCCATCAGGATCCTGTCCTTTATCGTTCAACCGGTCGCGCTGGCACCCCGCTGCCAGTCTGCGGTCCGGTCACCCCCAGAACCTGGCATCAGGCGATGCCGGTATTCGGTGGAGAACCCCCTTGCGGGAAGTTCCTGCGGCTTTCTTTCACCCCCTCCGGCAATGCGGAAGGCCTAACCGCGTGGCTGGACATTTTTTGCAAGCTGCTGTTGTGATCGTGCAACATTCCGCGCATGAGCGCGCCGTTTTCGGCATGATTGAATCCGGTCGCAGCCTGCGGCAATGTCATGCCCTGTCTCTCGGAGTTCACCTATGGTTGATGCATCGCTGACGACCGACGAGCGCGAGCAGGGCGCGATGTTTGCACCCAAGTTTGATGCTGCCGGATTGCTTACGGCGGTGGTGGTTGATGCGGAATCGCTGGCCGTGCTGGTGGTCGCGCATATGAACCGCGAGGCGCTCGATCTGACGCTGGCGAGCGGGAAGGTGCATTTCTGGTCGCGTTCGCGCCAGGCGCTGTGGTTGAAAGGCGAAACCTCAGGCAACTTCCTTACCGTTCAGAAGGTGCTGGTCGATTGTGATCAGGACGCGCTGGTGATTCGAGCCCGTCCAGCGGGCCCGACGTGCCACACCGGCGCGCCAAGCTGCTTCTACCGGGAGGTTGTTTCGGGCGAGAGTGGACCGGTTCTCGTGAGGGTAATGACTTGACGCTCACGTAAACGGAAGGTATGACCCGGGGCATGGCTACTGCACCCGCTCACGATACGTCCGCCAAGAATGCCGAGGCCGAGCCGCGCCGTAACGGTGCGCATCTTGACCGGCCCGACATCCATGCGCGCGAACAGTTCACCATCTCCGATCTCACCTCGGAATTCGGCTGCACCGCCCGCGCGTTGCGGTTCTACGAGGACGAGGGGCTGATCAACCCGGCCCGCGTCGGCCTTACCCGCGTCTATTCCAAGCGCGATCGCGCGCGGCTTGCGTGGATCATGCGCGCCAAGAATGTCGGATTCAGTCTCACCGAAATCCGCGAGATGATCGATCTCTACGATCTGGATGATGGCCGGGTCGAGCAGCGCCGCGTGACCATCGCCAAGTGCCGCACCCACATCGACAAGTTGAAGGCCCAGCGCGACGATATCGATAGCTCGATCAAGGAGCTGACTGATTTCGTCGCCGAGATCGAGAAGCTCGACCTCGGCTGAGCCGACTTCACGCCTGTTTACCGTTCAAGACTACCCGAGGGATCCCGCCATGCCGACCTACACCGCGCCCACCCGCGACACGCGTTTCATCGTCAACGAAGTGCTCGATCTGGCGAGCTACGGCAACCTGCCGGGTTTCGAGAACGCCACGCCCGACATGATCGACACCGTGATCAACGAGGCCGGCAAGTTCTGCGCCGAGGTGCTTGCGCCGGTCAATCAGGCGGGTGACGAGCATGGCTGCACCCGCCACGAGGACGGCAGCGTCACCACGCCCCCCGGATTCAAGGAGGCCTATCAGGCCTATGTCGAAAGCGGTTGGGGCACGCTGGCCCAGCCGGAGGAGTTCGGCGGGCAGGGTCTGCCGCACGTGCTCGGCTTCGTGCTGGAGGAATACACCGGTACCGCCAACCAGGCCTTCGCTATGTATCCCGGCCTCACCGCCGGTGCGATCTCGGCGATCCTTGCCAAGGGTTCGGACGAGCAGAAGGCTGCTTACGTCCCCAAGATGATCTCGGGCGAATGGTCGGGCACGATGAACCTGACCGAGCCCCATTGCGGCACCGATCTCGGCATGATCCGCACCAAGGCCGTGCCGAACGGCGATGGCAGCTACGCGATCACTGGCACCAAGATCTTCATCTCGGCCGGTGAGCATGATCTCACCAGCAACATCATCCATCTGGTGCTGGCCAAGACTCCGGGGGCGCCCGACAGCACCAAGGGCATCTCGCTCTTCATCGTCCCCAAGTTCCTGCTCGATGAAAACGGCGAACCGGCGCAGCGCAACGGTGTCACCTGCGGCTCGATCGAAAAGAAGATGGGCATTCACGGCAACGCCACCTGCCTGCTGAACTATGACGGCGCGACCGGCTTCATGGTGGGCGAGGAGAACAAGGGTCTCGCCGCGATGTTCATCATGATGAACGCCGCGCGCCTTGGGGTCGGCATACAGGGCTATGCCCAGGCCGAAGTCGCCTATCAGAACGCCGTGACCTACGCGCTCGATCGCCGTCAGGGCCGTGCGCTCACCGGCCCGGCTGATCCCGCGGCCAAGGCCGATCCGATCTTCGTCCACCCCGATGTGCGCCGGATGCTGATGGACGCCAAGGTGTTCACCGAAAGCATGCGGGCGCTGTGCCTGTGGGGCGCGCTACAGGTCGATCTGACGCACAAGGCGCAGACCCCTGAAGAGCGCGAGATGGCCGATTTGCTGATCGGTCTGATGACCCCGGTGATCAAGGGCTACGGCACCGACAAGGGCTACGACATCGCCACCAATATGCAGCAGGTCTATGGCGGGCACGGCTACGTCAAGGAATGGGGCATGGAACAGTTCGTGCGCGATAGCCGCATTGCCATGATCTACGAAGGCGCCAACGGCGTGCAGGCGATGGACCTGTGCGGCCGCAAGCTCGCCGCCGGCGGTGGCAAGGCGATCCAGGCGTTCTTTGCCATGATCGACGAGGAAATCGCCTCGGCCAAGCAGGTCGCCGAACTCGCGCCGGTGGCCGAGCGCCTCGAAAAGGCGCTGAGCGAGCAGAAGGCGGCGACCATGTGGTTCATGCAGAATGCGATGGCCAACCCCAACCACCTCGGTGCAGGCGCGCATCACTACATGCACATCATGGGCATCGTGACGCTCGGCTTCTTCTGGCTGAAGATGGCCAAGGTCGCGCTGACCAAGCTGGCGGGCGCGCCGGAAGACAAGGCGTTCTACGAAGCGAAGCTGGTTTCGGCCAACTACTACGCCGAACGCTTCCTGCCGGACGCGGGCGCACTGCGGCGCAAGCTGGAAGCGGGCAGCGAATACATGATGAAGCTGCCGGCAGAGGCCTTCGCCACGGCCGCCTGAGCCCTTCACGCGAAACGCGACTTTTTCAGGCCGCCATGTTTGCGCATGGCGGCCCTTGTCGTATCGGAGGACAACGGAAACAGAGCGGGGCATGACAATGCGGCGGATTTGGCTGGCACTGGCAGGGGCGCTGCTGCTGATCGCGGGTGTCGTTACGCTGTTCCGCGCGCCCCAACCGCCCGTCAGCGAGCAGGCGTTACCTGCTGCAGGCCAGTTCACCTTCACCGCTTGGGAAGGCCCGCCTCTTCCTGTTTATTACCAGCTGCCCGATCAGGTTACCCCCGAAACGCCGGTGGTTTTCGTTATGCACGGGGTGAAGCGCGATGCCGATCGCTACCGCGACGAATGGGCCGATCTGGCGCGCCGGCACGGCTTTATCGCGATTGTTCCGCAGTTCGGAGCCGCCGATTTTCCCGGCTCGCGCGGTTATAATACCGGCTATTTTGCCCAAGCCGACGGCACCCCGCGCCCGCGCGCTTTGTGGTCATTCGCGGCGATCGAACCGCTGTTCGATGATGTCCGCAAGCGGTTCGGCACCAATGCCCCGCGCTATACCATCTACGGTCATTCCGCGGGCGCGCAGTTCGTTCACCGCTACGTCCTGTTCATTCCCGAGGCGCGGATCGAGCAGGCGATTGCCGCCAACGCCGGTTGGTACACCATGCCCGATCCGGCGACCGGGTTCCCCTACGGTCTTGGCGAAGCGCCCGTCGATGAGCGAGGGCTTACAGCAGCGCTGGGCAAGCGGTTGACGGTGCTGCTCGGCACTGCGGACACTGATCGGTCTGACCCCGATCTGCGCAAGACGCCCGAAGCCGATGCGCAAGGCCCGCACCGGTTTGCGCGCGGTCTGGCCTTCTACGCGGCAGGCGAGCGGGCCGCAGCGGAGCGCAAGGCGCGCTTTGGCTGGACGCTGGTGACGGTGCCGGGTGTCGGCCACAGCAACGCCAAGATGGCGGGCGCGGCAGCGGAAATTCTGGCGGCGGAGTGAAACCGCGCGGGCCGCTTGCCTATTCGTTCACACCCATGAAGCGCTGGCTGCCCGCAGTCACCTTGGGAGCAACGGTCAGCGCGAGGCGATCCGACAGGGTCATCGGCCTGGCAGGTATCGGCCGGGTGCGTTCGCTCGGCTTGGCGGGCGGAGCCGTGTCGGCCACAGCTTCGCACACGGGTTCAGGCGGCGGCGCAGGTTCGGGCTCGGCTTCGGGTTGCGGTGCGGGCACTTCAGCCACAACAGGCGTAGGAGCGGGCTCCGGGACGGCAGGCTGTGCCGCGGCGGCCGGTTCAGCAGAAGCAGACTTGGCTTCGGACGCAGCGGTCAGAATCTTGTCTGCGACGTCCTGGATCGAGCCGACCACCAGTAGCGGCTGACCGCCAACAATCCCGACACTCGTCTGTCCATTTTCGGCGGTGCGCAGCCATGCAATGTTCTGCGCCACGACAAGATAATTGCCGCCGCGCGATTCGAGCATGACGAATTCCATTTGCGCCGTCTCCCGATCCGCTGGAATGATTTCTGGCAGGTCGTGGCCTCATTAGCGGGGCGCGGTTAACGACTTGCACTTCGCGCGCAAATAATGGCCCGCGCGCGCAGGGTTTTGGGGACGCCTAGAGACGCTGGCTGGTCAGCGCCGGGCGGATCGGTCACACAATCAGCGTAACGGGCGCCCCGCGGCGGATTTGATCGCCGGGCAATGACAGGAGAATATCTTACGATGGCAAAGCGGTGGTTCACGCTCGCGCTGGCAATGGCGATTGCGGCTCCTGTGGCAACGGCGCCGCTGGCGGCAGAGCCGATGCAGGCTGGCCACTTGCCCGCACCGATGCGGGCGCAGCTGGATGCGCAATATGATCAAGTCATCGCCGATCTTATCCGCATCACCGAAACCCCCGCGCCGCCCTTCAAGGAGGCCAAGCGCGCCGCCTTGTTTGCACAGATGCTGCGCGATGCCGGGCTCACCGATGTGAGCATCGATGCAGAAGGCAATGTTCTCGCGCTGCGCCCCGGAATGACAGACGGGCCGGTGTTCGTCGTCTCCGCCCACCTCGACACTGTGTTTCCCGAAGGCACGCCGATCAATGTCACCCGCGAGGGCGAGCGGTTGCTGGCGCCGGGGATCGGGGATGACAGCCTCGGCCTTGCCTCGATCCTCGCGTGGGTGCGTCTGCTGGAAGCCAACAAGGTCAACACGCGCCAACCGATCCTGTTCGTCGGCTCGGTGGGCGAGGAGGGCGCGGGCGATCTGCGCGGCGTGCGCCACCTTGTTACCAAGGGCGCCTATAAGGGGCGGATCGGGGCGTTTCTTTCCGTCGATAATGCCGATGCGGCGCGGGTGGTCCATGCTGCGGTTGGCTCGCGGCGCTACCGGCTCGGGTTCAAGGGGCCGGGCGGGCACAGCTATGGCGCGTTCGGGATCGTCAATCCGATGGCGGCGATGGCGGAAGCGGTGCGCGGGATTTACACCGTCAAGGTGCCTGCCGAACCCCGGACAACCTATGCCGCCACTGTCGTCAGTGGGGGCACGTCGGTCAATGCGATCCCCGATCTGGTCCAGCTCGAGATCGATATGCGGTCAAGCGATCCGGCAGTGCTGCGTCAGCTCGAACAGGACTTAATGGCCGCCGCCGAAGCAGGGGTTGCAGCGGAAAACGCGGCGCGCTCGGTGCGGGCCGGGTCAATCTCGCTCGATCCGCAGCTGATCGGTGATCGTCCGGCCGGCGCCACGCCCGCTGATCACCCGCTGGTGCGCGATGCGCTGGCAGCTGCCCAAGCGGCAGGCTTTGCCGCGCGGCTCGACGAATCCTCGACCGACAGCAACATTCCGATGAGCCTTGGCATCCCCGCGCTCACGATCGGCACCGGCGCGGGCGGCGGGCGGACCCACAGCCTCGAGGAATATCTCGAAACCGGACGCGAACGCTTTGTCGCAGGTCTGTCGGTGGGTCTGGCGATCATCCTCGCCCAGACCCAGCCGCCCGCGCCCTGAGTCCTATTCGACCGGCAGGAAGTCCGGCACCGAGAGATAACGTTCACCGGTATCGTAATTGAACCCGAGCACGCGCGAGCCAGCAGGTAGTTCAGCGAGCTTCTTGGCAATCGCCGCCAGCGTCGCGCCTGAAGAAATGCCCACGAGCATTCCCTCTTCGCGCGCCGCGCGGCGGGCCATTTCGCGCGCTTCCTCGGCGCCAACCGTGATGGCGCCGTCGATTACCGCGGTGTGGAGATTGCCGGGAATGAAGCCTGCACCGATGCCCTGGATCGGGTGGGGGCCGGGCTGGCCGCCATTGATCACCGGCGAAAGTTCCGGTTCGACACCGTAAGCCTTGAACCCGGCCCAGTGCTTCTTCAGTTCCTCGGCGCAGCCGGTGAGGTGCCCACCGGTGCCGACCCCTGTGATCATCACGTCAATCGGTGCGTCGGCAAAGTCGGCGAGGATTTCCAGTGCCGTGGTGCGGGCGTGGATGGCCGGGTTGGCGGCATTGTCGAACTGGCTCGGCATCCATGCGCCCGGGGTTTGTTCGACCAATTCCTGCGCCCGTTCGATCGCGCCCTTCATGCCCTTCTCGCGGGGGGTGAGGTCGAAACTCGCGCCATAGGCCAGCATCAGGCGGCGGCGCTCGATCGACATCGATTCGGGCATCACCAGCACCAGCTTGTAGCCTTTGACCGCGGCGACCATCGCAAGGCCGATCCCTGTGTTGCCGCTGGTCGGCTCGACGATCATGCCGCCGGGCTTCAATGCGCCGCGTGCCTCGGCATCCTCGATCATCGCGAGCGCGATGCGGTCCTTGATCGAGCCGCCGGGATTGGAGCGTTCCGACTTCACCCACACCTCGTGGTCGGGGAACATCCGTGCGAGGCGGATGTGCGGGGTGCCGCCGATGGTGGCGAGGATGGAGTCGGCTTTCATGTCGTTACCTCTCTCTTGAGTTCCTGCGGCTCGAAGCTGCTGGCGCGGCGCAATTCAGGGAAATACCACGCCCAGATCAATGTCACGAATATCGCACCCGCGCCGCCGAATACAACCGCGCCGGTAACGCCGAGCAGAGCGGCGGCGAGGCCCGATTGCATCTCGCCCAATTCGTTCGAGGCCGAGATCGCGAGGCCCGAGATCGACGACACGCGCCCGCGCTTGTCGTCCGGCGTGAACAGCTGCACCAGCGATGAGCGGATGAACACCGAGACCATGTCGACCGCCCCCATCGCAGCAAGGATTGCGAGCGACAGCAGGAAGTTGCGCGAAAAGGCGAAGGCAATGGTGAAGGCCCCGAAGGCCGCAACCGCCCACAGCATTGTCATGCCGACCCCGCGTTCAAGCGGACGGAACGAGAGCCACAGCGCCACGATCGCAGCGCCCAACGCAGGCGCCGCACGCATCAGCCCCAAGCCTTCCGGCCCGACAAACAGGATATCGCGCGCAAATACCGGCAGCAGTGCGGTTGCGCCTGCCAGCAGCACCGCGAACAGATCGAGCGTGATGCAGCCCAGCAGAAACCGTTCGCGCCAGACATAGACAAGGCCTTCGATAATCTGGCGCAGCGGCTTCAACGGCGGGCCATCATGGCGTGCTTTGATTGGCCGGATCGAGACGATCAGCAAGGTCGCGATCCCCAGCATCACCGCCGAGATCGCATGGGGCAGCCATTCGGATCCGGCAAAGATCAGGCCGCCCACCGCTGGCCCGGCAACGCTGGCGGTCTGCCATGCCATCGAGGACAGCGCGATGGCGCGCGGCAGCAGGGCAGGGGGGACGATATTGGGCGCAATCGCGCTCATCGAAGGGCCGACGAAGACGCGCGCCGCACCATGGGCGGCGGCCAGTCCGAACAGGATCGGGATATTGAGCGCATCGGCCCAGGTCAGCGCCGCCAGCAGCGCCCCGACGACGCCGTCGATCCCGTTGGCAAAGGCAGCGACATAGCGCCGGTCAAACCGGTCAGCCGCAAGACCTGCAACCGGGGTCAACACAAAGAGCGGGATGAACTGCGCAAGCCCGAGCAGGCCAAGCTGGAACGAGGCCTCGGCCACGCTCATGCCGTAGTCCGCGCGTGCGACATCGTAGAGCTGGTAGCCGATCAGCACCACCATCGACATGGTGGCGAACACGGCGATGAAGCGCGCGAGCCAGTAACGCCGGTAATCGGCAATCTGAAGCGGAGAGGTAGGTTCGGTCACGCGAGCGCCATGGCAGGCGGCGCGGCCGCTGCCAAGCAGGCGAAACTTGCGATGGTGTCAGCTGTGCTTGGCCGTCCGCGCGATCAGCGCGAGCGGCGCAGGCGCGGGTTGGGCTGAAGCTCGTCGATAACGCCGATGAAATCGTCGAGCCGGATGATCCGTTCGAACTGGAAGCCGGCGCGCAGGTCGCGTGTCCAGATCACATAGGCCTCGATCCGGCCGACCACGGGCAGGCGGATAATGATCCGGTCGCCGCGCGAAAGTTGGTGCGCGTCATCGACCATGAAACCATGGGCCGAAAGATTGCAGACGTGCAGCTTGAGATCGCCGTGCTCGAAATGCTCGACGATTACCGGATAATCGACCGGGTGCCGCGCTGCGCGCCGCATATCGGTTACGCTCAGACTTGCTCCGCTCGTCACGCCCTGCGATCCTCCCTTTTGGTCTGGGTTCGCTACGGACAATGCCGGATAAAGGCTGATAATTGGTAAAGGCGCGTTGAAGGGCGACCTAGCGCTGGACGAGCGCGTGGCGCTTCTTGCCGAGGCTGAGGCGCAGGCTCTGGCCTTCACCCGGCAAGACAAGGTGCGCCGGATCCGTGATCGTCTCGCCCTCGAGCTTGACCGCGCCCTCGGCCAGCTTGCGCTTGGCCTCTCCGTTGGAGGCGGTGAGGCCGATTTCGGTGAGCAGCGCGGCGATGCGCATCCCTTCAGGGCCGGTGGCGAGTGTCGGGAGATCTTCGCCTGCACCGCTGCCGGCAAAGGTCTCGCGGGCGGTGGCCTCGGCGCGCGTTGCGGCGTCCTCGCCCCGCACCAGTCTTGTCACTTCGTTGGCGAGCACCTGCTTGGCCGCGTTGATCTCCGCGCCTTCGAGCGCTTCGAGCCTGGCGATTTCATCCAGCGGCAGATCGGTGAACAGCCGCAGGAACTTGCCCACATCGCGGTCATCGACATTGCGCCAGTATTGCCAGAAATCGTAGGCGGGCAGTTGCTCCTCGTTGAGCCACACTGCGCCCGCAGCGGTCTTGCCCATTTTGGCCCCGTCAGCCGTGGTCAGCAGCGGGGTGGTGACGCCGAACAACTCGGTCCCGTCCATACGCCGGCCAAGCTCGATCCCGTTGACGATATTGCCCCACTGGTCCGAGCCGCCCATCTGCAAGCGCACACCAAGATCGCGCGACAAATGCCGGAAGTCGTAGCCTTGCAGGATCATGTAATTGAATTCGAGGAAGGTCATCGGCTGTTCGCGCTCAAGCCGCAGCTTGACCGAATCGAAGGTCAGCATCCGGTTGACCGTGAAGTGTGTGCCGACTTCCTGCAGCAGCTGGATGTAGCCCAGCTGGCCGAGCCAATCGTGATTGTTCACCATCACCGCATCGGTCGGCCCGTCGCCGAATGTCAGCAGCTTGTCGAATACCGTGAAGATCGACTGGATATTGCTCTCGATCGTTTCGTCGGTGAGCATCTTGCGGCTTTCGTCGCGACCGGTCGGATCGCCGATCCGCGTCGTGCCGCCGCCCATCACCACCACCGGCTTGTGCCCGGTCTGCTGCAACCGGCGCAGCATCATGATCTGCACCAGGCTGCCGATATGCAGCGAGGGTGCTGTCGCATCGAACCCGATATAGCCTGGCACGATCTGCTTGGCCGCCAAGGCATCAAGCCCCGCCGCATCGGTCTGCTGGTGGATGTAGCCGCGCTCGTCGAGCAGGCGGAGAAGGGCGGATTCGTAAGTGCTCATAGCGCGCGCGCTTAACAGGGGGGAACGGTGACGGGAAGAGACTTGCCCGCTGCGCCTGCCGGCGGCATGGAATGGGGATGCACCCGCTCATGCTCCACCAGACCTGCGATCTGGGCCCGATCCGCGCTGTGACAGCGTCTATCACCGCCACGCCGCAGGGCTGCGAGGCTGAATTCCGGCTCGATGGGATGGTGCCCGCGATCATTCTGCCGCCGCTGGCCGGGCCGGAGCGGCGGGACAATCTGTGGAAGACCACCTGCTTCGAGATTTTCTGGCAACCGCTGGGCGGCACCTATTACCGCGAGTTCAATCTCTCGCCCTCGGGTTGCTGGGCGGCGTATGATTTCGATTACTTCCGCGAAGGAATGCGCGATGCGCCGGTGGACGTCATCGCTATTGCCTGTTCGCATGACGATACGGGTCTGGTGCTGAAAGCCAGCATCGCCGCCGAACTGCCAGCGCCCGCGCAGGTCGCGCTGAATGCGATTGTCGAGCATCCCGGTGGCGGTATGCAATTCTGGGCGCTGGCCTTTCCGCCGGGCAAGCCGGAGTTCCACTCCGAAGCCTGCCGCCAACTGATCCTTGAACGTTAGCGCATCGGCTTCATTGTACGGAACGGCGCGTTGAGCTTCACGATTTTCCAGTTGAGCACGAAGGCAAAGCTGACCCACACGAAATAGGGCACATTGAGCCAGCCCGCAAAACTGTCTCCGGCAAGGCGCGGCAGCACCGTCATCAGCGCCAGCACCGAGCTCCACAGCAGCACGTTTTCGGCCAGTGCCCAGTCCGGGCGGCGCAGCTTGAAGAACAGCGGCGACCACAGGAAATGCAGCACGAAATTTGCGGCGAACAGCGCGATGATACCGGCGCGCGCTTCGGGCGTGGGAGCCTGGGTGAGGCCGATGTAGAAGCTCCACCCGGCAAGCCCGAGGATCGTGGTCCAGGCCGGACCGAACAGCCAGTCAGGCGGCTGCCACGGCGGTTTTCTGAGGTTGCGATACCACGAGCCGATGTCGGTCAGCAGGCCGCCCGCGCCGCCGAGGATGATTGCCCATGTGGCGGCGATTAGAGCGCTGGTCCAGTCCATTACAGTGCATATAGGGAAGCTTCGCGCAAATGCCATTGCCTTTGGCGCGGCGCTGTTCCACGCATTTGACCATGAAGACAGGCATTGACCGGCTGCTGGCCGATCCCGAACTGCTCCGTGCGCTCAACGGCCGCCGTGTGGCGCTGGTGGCCCATCCGGCGAGCGTGACGTCCAACCTCACGCACAGCCTCGATGCGCTGATTGCGGCAGGCGTGAATGTCTCGAGCGCCTTTGGCCCGCAGCACGGGTTGAAGGGCGACAAGCAGGACAACATGGTCGAGACCGCGGACGAGATGGACCCGCGTTACGGCATCCCGATCTTCTCGCTCTATGGCGAGGTGCGCAGGCCCACCGGGCAGATGATGACGAGCGCGGATGTGTTCCTGTTCGATCTGCAGGATCTCGGCTGCCGGATCTACACCTTTGTCACCACATTGCTGTATTTGCTCGAGGAAGCCGCCAAGGCAGGCAAGGAAGTGTGGGTGCTCGATCGCCCCAATCCCGCCGGCCGCCCGGTCGAAGGCACGCTGCTGGTGCCGGGGCAGGAAAGCTTTGTTGGCGCCGCGCCGATGCCGATGCGCCACGGGCTGACGATGGGCGAGATGGGGCATTGGTTCATTGAACACTTCGGCCTCGACGTCGCTTATAAGGTGGTGGCGATGGAGGGTTGGCGTCCCGATGCGGATGATGGCTTTGGGTGGCCGGCGTCACGGCTGTGGATCAACCCTTCGCCCAATGCCGCCAACGTGAACATGGCGCGCTGCTATGCTGGGACCGTCATGCTCGAAGGCACCACGCTGTCAGAGGGTCGCGGGACCACGCGGCCATTGGAGGTGCTGTTCGGCGCCCCTGATATTGACGCCAATGCGGTGCTGACAGAGATGCATCGCCTCGCACCAGACTGGCTGGCCGGGTGCGCGATCCGCGAATGCTGGTTCGAACCGACTTTCCACAAGCACGCAGGTAAGCTGTGTAATGCCTTGATGATCCATGCAGAAGCCGGGTTCTACGATCACCACGCTTTCAAGCCGTGGCGGCTTCAGGCGCTGGCGTTCAAGGCGATCCGGCGGCTTTACCGCGACTACCCGCTGTGGCGCGACTTCCCTTATGAATACGAGCTCACCCGGCTTGCGATCGACGTCATCAACGGCGGGCCGTCCCTGCGAGAGTGGGTCGACGATGCAGCCGCGCTGCCGGACGACCTTGACGTCATGACGTCACACGATGAAGCCGCATGGGTGGCCGAGGTGCGCGGGCACCTGCTTTACTGATTGGCGGCATCGCCAGGCGCGCGGACGGGCTGCACCAGCGTTACGAGCACGAAGCTGATCAGCATCAGCAGATACCAGCTGCCATATTTGGCGAAGCTGACCATGCGCCATTCCTGCTCCTGCCCGGGATAGTTCCAGGCGTTGGCGAAGGTGGCGATATTCTCGGCAAACCAGATGAACAGCGCGACGAGGCCAAAGCCCACCAGCAGCGGCATCCAGCGTTGCGCGCGCCAGTTCCTGAAGTGGACGCGGGTGCGCCAGAAGATCAGCGCCGTGGCGGCAAACAGTCCCCAGCGGATGTCGATGGTGTAGTGGTGGGTGAAGAAATTCGCGTAGATCGCTGCCGCCAGCAGCCATGTGGTCCACGCGGGCGGGTAGCCGGTGAAACGGAAATCGAAGATCCGCCACACCCGCGCGATGTAGCTGCCCACGGCGGCATACATGAACCCCGAAAACAGCGGCACCGCACCGATGTGGAGCACGCTTGCCTCGGGATAGGTCCATGATCCGGCCTGCGTCTTGAACAGCTCCATCACCGTGCCGACGACATGGAAGATCAGGATCACCCGCGCCTCGCGCCATGTCTCAAGCCGGAAGGCGAGCATCCCGGCCTGAATGGCGATCGCGGCGAGGGTCAGGAAATCGTAGCGGTGCAGGGGAGCGCTGTCGGGATAGAACAGATGCGTTCCCAGAAGCAGCGCCAGCAACAGGCCGCCGAACAGGCAGGCCCAGCCTTGCTTGAACCCGAACAGCAGGAATTCGTAGAGCCATAGCCGCCAGCCCGTGCCCGGATCGAAGGCTTCGAGCCGCAGGCGGACGGCCTCGAAGCGGGTGTGGCGGGGTGAGGTCATTTCAAGGCGATGTAGTCGCTGCGCTCGGCATCCCACTGGAAAGCGCTACCGATGGGGCTGTCGATCAGGTGGATCCAGCGATCATCAGCGTTCAGCACCTTGCCGAGCGCAATATACATCGCCTTCTCGCCGAGGCGCTCGTCCTCGGCGATGGCCTCGTCCGTGCCGCGGATACGCCAGCCACTATCCGGATCCTTGTCGCCCTCCTGCGTCATGTCGGGCTCTTCACGGTAGATGTAATCGGCGTGGCAGCGCCCCTCGACGACGCAGGCATCAACAAAGCAGCGATCCCAATAGGTGCGGCGTTCCGGCACGGCGGGACGAGGTTTGCCGTCTGCATAGGTGCAAGAAATGACGTGGCTCAGAGGAATTCGTAGCGGATCCCCGTGCTTGATTGACGGCATATCGAACGGCTCGTTGTCTAGCCTGCCGACCACAAATCCATCTTCGATCCGCTCGATCAGCACCCACATTCGCTCGCCGTCATACTTACGACCGCCGGTCACTTCGTAGAAGACTGCCTTGACGCCATCGCCTGGTCCGAGCGCAGCCAATTCCTCCGGAAAAGGAAGTTCGAATGTGTAGGGAGATTTGGCCGCTATCGGACGCGGATCACCAATCGTGATTCCTTGCGGCAGTTCGATTCCGTCGCTCAAGCCCCGTGCTTCCGCGACAGCTCCCGCATCGCATCATCCAGCCCGTCCAGCGTCAGCGGATACATCCGGTCGCCCACCAACTGCTTGATCATCTTGGTCGACTGCGAATAGCCCCATTGCTTTTCGGGCACCGGGTTGAGCCACACGGTCGCCGGATAGGTGTTGGCCACGCGCTGGAGCCACACCGCGCCCGCTTCTTCGTTCATATGCTCGACGCTGCCGCCCGGATGGGTCACCTCATAGGGGCTCATCGCGGCATCGCCGACGAAGATGATCTTGTAATCGTGACCGTATTTGTGGAGCACGTCCCAGGTCTTGGTGCGCTCCTGCCAGCGGCGCTTGTTGTCCTTCCACACGCCTTCGTAGAGGCAGTTGTGGAAGTAGAAGAACTCCATGTTCTTGAACTCGGTGGTCGCGGCGCTGAACAGCTCCTCCACCAGCTTGATGAAGGGGTCCATCGAACCGCCGACATCGAGGAACAGCAGCAGCTTGACGGCATTGCGCCGTTCAGCCCGCATATGAATGTCGAGCCAGCCTTGCTTGGCCGTTCCTGCAATCGTGGCGTCAATATCGAGCTGGTCCTGCGCACCCTCGCGGGCGAAACGGCGCAGCCGGCGCAGCGCCATCTTGATGTTGCGGGTGCCAAGCTCCTTGGTGTTGTCGAGATTCTTGAACTCGCGCTTTTCCCAGACCTTGATGGCCTTGCCATGCTTGGCCTCGCCGCCGATGCGCACGCCTTCGGGATTATAGCCCGAATTGCCGAAGGGCGAGGTGCCGCCGGTGCCGACCCATTTGTTGCCGCCCTGGTGGCGTTTTTCCTGCTCCTCGAGCCGCTTCTTGAGCGTCTCCATGATCTCGTCCCAATCGCCGAGCGATTTGATCGCTTCCATCTCCTCGGGCGTCAGGAATTTCTCGGCGACCGCTTTCAGCCAGTCTTCGGGGATGTCGACCGGGTTCTGGCCGTAATCACTCATGATCCCCTTGAACACCTTGTGGAACACCTGATCGAACCGATCGAGCAGGCCTTCGTCCTTCACGAAGGTGGCGCGGGAGAGGTAATAGAACGCCTCGGGCGTCTGATCGATCACGTCGCGATCGAGCGCCTCCAGCAGCGTGAGGTGCTCCTTGAAACTGGCCCCGATACCCGCGGCCCGCAGCTCGTCGATGAAATTGAAGAACATGAGAATGGATTAACCCGCCTCTTGCCGCTTGACCAGTCCTCTTTCTTGGGAGGGGAAGGCGCTGAGGATTAACGCTTCGCTTACCATCCTGCGGGTAGGACTGCGGTCACAAACTAGGGGCCGCGTATCACAATGCATCAGATCGCCATCGACACTGCCAATGCTCACGCTCTGGGAATGATTCCGGAGAGCTGCGGCGCTGTGACAGTGGGCTGCACCGATGTTGCCGGTGTGGTCGAAGCGGTGATCGCCTCCTCGCGCACGCTGCGTTCCGAGCACGAGGCTTTGGCCGAAACCGTGCGTGCGCTTGAAGCGGACCAGACCAAGGTTGCCGAAGCGAGCGACGAGGCGCGGCTGCTGTCCGAACGCGCGATTGACCGCTTGTCCGAAGGCACCGCGCTGATCCAGTCCTCGCTGGCGCAGATCGGCGGGCTGATCGAACTGGTCGAGACCCTGGGCCAGCACGTCACCAGCTTTTCCGCCGCGATGGAACAGGTGCGCCGCTCGGCGCAGGATATCGACAATATCGCCGAGACCACCAACATCCTCGCGCTCAACGCCACAATCGAGGCAATGCGCGCAGGCGATGCAGGCCGCACCTTTGCAGTGGTGGCAAGCGAGGTGAAGAGCCTTGCCAGCGACACCCGCAAGGCAACTGAGGAAATCGCCCAGACCATCAACGCGCTCGGCGGCGAGGCAGAGATGGTGATTGGCCGGATCGAAGCTGGCGCCAAGGCCAGCGGCGATGCCAAGGCCTCGGTCGCCCGGATCGAAAGCAGCCTCGCCAATGTCGGCCAGCTGGTCGAGGAAGTCGACAAGCAGAATGACGTCATCGCCCGTTCGACCGGCACGATCAGCAGCCATGTCGACAAGGTGCAGCGCGTGCTGACCAGTTATGATGCGGCCTCGCGCCGCAACGAGGACCAGCTCCACGGCGCGCATCGCAAGATGGAAGAGCTGGAAATCACCGCCAGCGAGATGTTCGATCGCATCGTGCAGGCCGGACTCAGCCCCGATGACAGCGCGATGGTGGCACAGGCTCAGGCGATGATGCAGGAGCTGGTGGCGCACACCGAAGCCGCAATGGCCTCGGGCACCATCACGCTGGATGCGGTGTTCGACAGGGATTACGTCGCCATTCCAGGCACCAACCCGCAGCTGTTCCGCACCCGGCTGACCGACTGGGCCGATGCCGAATGGCGCCCGTTCCTCGACCGCGCCAAAGCGAGCGATCCGCGCGTGCTGGCCGCGGCCTGCACCGACGTCAACGGCTTCCTGCCGACCCACATCACCGAGCGCTCGCGCAAGCCGACCGGCGATGTGAACCACGACACCCAGTTCTGCCGCAATGGCCGCATCATGCTCGAAGCGATCGACCGCAAGGCCAAGGTCAGCAATGCGTCCTACATGATGGCAGTGTATCGTCAGGAAGGCGACGGCGAGAGCTATTTCGTGGTCCGCAACGTCTATGTCCCGCTGGTGATCGGCGGGCGGCGCTGGGGCGATTTCGAGTTGGCCTACAGCTTCGATTGAAGGGCAGGGCGGGGTTGACCCGCCCAGCGCACCTTACGACGGATTGCGGCGTGCCATGAACGCCAACCGTTCGAACAGCATGATGTCCTGCTCGTTCTTCAGCAGCGCGCCGTGCAGCGGCGGGATGGCGCTGGCCGGATTGCTGCTCTGGAGCACCTCGAGCGGCATGTCCTCGTTGAGCAGCAGCTTGAGCCAGTCGAGCAGCTCGCTGGTCGAGGGCTTCTTCTTCAGGCCCGGAACGTCGCGCAGATCATAGAAGATATCCATCGCCTTCTTTACCAGCACCTTCTGGATGCCGGGGAAGTGGACGTCGATGATTTCCTGCATCGTCTCGCGGTCGGGGAACTTGATGTAGTGGAAGAAGCAGCGGCGCAGGAAGGCGTCCGGCAGTTCCTTCTCGTTGTTCGAGGTGATGACGACGATCGGGCGTTCCTTCGCCTCGATCCGCTCCTGCGTTTCGTAAACGTCGAAGCTCATGCGATCGAGTTCTTGCAGCAGATCGTTCGGGAACTCGATATCGGCCTTGTCGATCTCGTCGATCAGCAGCACGGGCAGCTGGGGCGCGGTGAAGGCTTCCCACAGCTTGCCCTTCTTGATGTAGTTGCGGATGTCGTGGACGCGCTCGTCGCCCAGCTGCCCGTCACGCAGACGCGCCACGGCGTCATACTCGTAGAGGCCCTGCTGCGCCTTGGTGGTCGACTTGATGTTCCATTCGATCAGCGGGGCATTCAACGCCTTGGAGATTTCATGCGCCAGCACGGTCTTGCCGGTGCCGGGCTCGCCCTTCACCAACAGCGGGCGGCGCAGCATGACGGCAGCATTGACGGCAACCTTGAGGTCTTCGGTGGCGATATAGGACTTCGTGCCTTCGAAACGCTGTTCGGTCATGGGTTTTCCTGTGAGACTGAATTTCGATGCGCAGCGATAAGGGGCCGCTTGGCGCGGCGCAAGAGGGTGGGGGCTGGCAAATCAGTGAGGCAGTAACAGGATGCGCTGGGCGATGGCTTCCAGCTTGCCCTCGTCCACCACGGCGGCCGGATTGTTCCAGCCGAGCGTCAGGATGTGATCGCGGCCCGCCTTGTCAGTGAGCAGCCAGGTGAGGTTGATCACCCCCGGCTCCGATCCGCCCTTGAAGCCGATATAGCTCCAATTGGCCTTGATCGCCGGCGTGGCCGACGGGTTGATCGCCATGATCTCGAACACCTTGGGATCGGCGGTGCGGCGCATATAGGCAAGCAGCTTGGCCAGATCGGCGGGCGAGGCGAACCATTCAATGTCGAGCGCTTTGGGGCCTCCGGCGAAGGCGGCGTTGATCTGGTCGAGGCTGGGGTCTTCCGCCGCTATCGCCATCTGGATGCCAGTCCGCGTGGCAGGCGTTGCGCTGCGCCACTGACCAATAATTTTGTCACTGCTCGCTTTGAGGATGAACAGCTCGCGGGTGGTGAGGAACGGGTTGTTCGCGCCCGGATCGCTGTGGCCGCTGTCGCCCATCAGCTTGAGAATGCGGTCACGGCCCAGCACCTTGATCAGCTCATCGGTGGCGGTGTTGTCGCTGATGGAAATCATCAGGCTCGCCAGCGTGTGCAGCGTCAGCGGCACGCCGCGCGGCCAAGCCTGCAACTGGCCGCTGGGATAGCTGCGCTCGGTCAGCACCGCGACGTCACTCCACTGACGGCGGCCCGCCTTCACATCCTCGGCCAGCGCAGCGAGCACATAGAGCTTGAAGGTTGACCCGAGCGCCAAGGGCTTGTCCGCGCCGATACTGACGGTTGGCGCGCCGCCATCCAAAGGCGCGAACCACGCGTTGACGCTGCCGGGCAGGGCCGCGAGATCGGCGGCGATCTTGTCCGGCGTATCGCCCGCCACCGCGATTGAATCGAAGGCGGTGAACAGCAGTTCGCTGACGCGGTTGGCCTCGCCGGGTTCGATAGCGACGCTGCCCTTGGCCAGCCCTCGTTCGAAGCGGATATGCAGCACGGCGCGGGTGCCATCGCGCGGCGCCAGCAGAACGACTTCGACCGCAGCGCCGAACTGGGCGGTGAGGCTGGCGCTCACCGTCTTGAGCTGGGCTGGCGGCACGGCCTTCAGAAAGGCCTCGTTGAACACCTCTTGTGGCGCAATCGTGCCATTGATGACGCCAATGACCTGACCGGCGCGGGCTTGCAGCGGGGTTTGCGCTTCTGCCTCGGCTGCAGGGGATGCCGACTGCGCCGACGCTGCCTCCGGTATCGCGAGCACCGCCGCCAGAGCGAGGACGAACGGCCCCTTACGCATCGATCAGATCGCGATCCACTTCGCCCGCGCGGTTCTGGATGAAGTTGAAGCGGTGTTCGGGGTTGCGGCCCATCAATTCGTCGACCAGCCGCGCCACGCCTGCACGGTCTTCAAATTCTTGCGGCAAGGTGATGCGGATCAGCCCGCGCGTTTCGGGCGCCATGGTGGTTTCGCGCAATTGCTGCGGGTTCATTTCGCCCAGGCCCTTGAAGCGGCTGACTTCGACCTTCTTGCCCTTGAACACGGTCGCTTCCAGCTCGGCGCGGTGCGCGTCGTCGCGGGCGTAGCGGCTCTCCTTGCCAGCGGTCAGCCGGTATAGCGGGGGCTGGGCCAGGAAAAGGTGGCCCTTCTTCACGATGTCGGGCATTTCCTGGAAGAAGAAGGTCATCAGCAGCGTTGCGATATGCGCGCCGTCAACATCGGCGTCGGTCATGATGATGATGCGGTCGTAACGCAGCTGATCGGCATCGCAGTCCTTGCGGGTGCCGCAGCCCAGCGCCAGCGACAGATCGGCGATTTCGCTGTTGGCGCGGATCTTGTCGTTGGTGGCGGATGCGACGTTGAGGATCTTGCCGCGGATCGGCAGGATCGCTTGGCTTTTGCGATCACGCGCCTGCTTGGCGCTGCCGCCCGCGCTGTCGCCCTCGACGATGAACAGTTCTGTCTCTCGTCCGCCTTCGCCCGAACAATCGGTGAGCTTGCCGGGCAGGCGCAGCTTCTTGGCATTGGTCGCGCTCTTGCGCTTGATCTCGCGCTCCTGCTTGCGCTTGAGGCGCTCGTCCATGCGCTCCATCACCTCGCCGAGCAGCGCCTTGCCGCGCTCCATATTGTCGGTGAGGAAGTGGTCGAAGTGATCGCGCACCGCGTTCTCTACCAACCTTGCGGCCTCGGGCGAGGTCAGACGATCCTTGGTCTGCGACTGGAACTGCGGATCGCGGATGAAGACGCTGAGCATCACCTCGGCGCCGGTCATCACGTCGTCGGCGGTAATGTCCTTGGCCTTCTTCGCGCCGACCAGCTCGCCGAACGCGCGCAGCCCGCGGGTAAGCGCCATGCGCAGGCCCTGTTCGTGGGTGCCGCCATCCGGCGTAGGCACGGTGTTACAATACCAGCTGAACACGCTGTCGGCATAAAGCGGCCAGGCGATCGCCCATTCCACGCGGCCTTGTCCGATGCCGTCCACCAGCGGAAAATCCTGGCTTCCGGCAAAGGGCTGGGCGGTGACGCATTCGCGCGTGCCGATCTGTTCGGCCAAGTGATCGGCAAGGCCGCCGGGGAACTTGAAGGTCGCCTCGGCCGGGACATCATCGCTGACCAGCGCGGCGGCACATTTCCAGCGGATCTCGACGCCTGCGAACAGATAGGCCTTGGAGCGGGCGAGCTTGAACAGGCGCTTGGGGGTGAACTTGCGATCGCCAAAGATCTCGGGATCGGGGGTGAAGGCCACGGTCGTGCCGCGCCGGTTGGGCGCTGCGCCAAGGCTCTGGAGGCCGCCTTGGGTAATCCCGCGTGAGAATTCCTGCGCGTAAAGCTGCTTGTCGCGCGCCACTTCGACACGGGTGTGCGAGGACAGGGCGTTCACCACGCTCACGCCGACGCCATGCAAGCCGCCGCTGGTGGCATAGGCCTTGCCCGAAAACTTGCCGCCCGAATGGAGCGTGGAAAGGATTACCTCGAGCGTCGATTTGCCCGGGAACTTGGGGTGTTCATCAACCGGAATGCCGCGCCCGTTATCGGCGATGATCAGGCGGCCAGCGGTGCCGGGCTCGCCTTCCTCGAGGCGCATCTCGATCCGCGTGGCATGGCCGGCAACCGCTTCGTCCATCGCATTGTCGAGCACTTCGGCTGCGAGGTGGTGAAGCGCGCGGTCATCGGTGCCGCCGATATACATCCCCGGACGGCGGCGCACGGGCTCCAGCCCTTCGAGCACCTCGATCGCCGAGGCGTTGTAATCGCCGCTGGAGGTGGGGGTGTTGGCGAACAGATCATCAGGGGCGCTATCGGACATGGGGCGGGGTATAGGCCCGCGTGCCATGCGCTAACAAGCGCCCTGCGCCGGTTTTGCTCAGCCGCCGAAGCCGGTGGGCGCCGGATCGACCGGCACCACCTCGCCGCCGCGCACTTCGCGCACTTCAAGCGCGCGCTCGGCAATCCCGCTGCGGCTGAAACGGAACGGACCGTCCACCCCGAGGAACCCGCCGCGATCATACAGTTCGCCCTTGGGGAAGGGGTTGCCCACCCGCCATTCGCGCGCGACCCTGAGCGTCAGGAGCACCGCATCATAGCCGAGCGTGGCGATACGGTAGGGCTTGGTGCCGAACCGGGTTTCATAGCTTTCGGCAAAGCGCTTGTAGCGGGTGTCGGATACGGCGGCGAACAATGCGCCTTCCATCGAGGCGGCGCGGGCGATCACAGTCTCGCCGCTCCACAATTCGGTTCCGATCAGGCGGGTGCGCGGATTGACGCCGCGCTGCAATTCGTCCGCCGCCTCGATCCCCAGACGCGGACTGTCAGCGATCACCACCGTGTCATAGCCGCCTGCCGCACGCAGCCGCGCAGCCGCGCTGACAATCGAGGTGTTACCGCGCGCGTAGCCCTCGCGCCGCACCAGCGTGCCGCCGAATTCCTTGAGCGCCTTGTCCAGCGCCGATCCCGAGCGCAGGCCGTAATCACCCTCGGGCAGGAGCGCGGCAAAGCGGCTTGCTCCGCGGGTGCGGGCGAACTGGACAGAGCGGCGGATCGATTGCTCGGGATTGTGGCCCATCACGAACACGTCGGCGCTCGCGACGCTGGTGTCGTTGGCGAAAGTGATCACCGGCACCCCGGCAGCACGCGCTGCCGATTGCACCGCAGGCACGGCATCAGCCAGCAGCGGGCCGAGGATCAGCTTGTTCCCGTCGGCAATCGCCTGATTGGCCGCGCCGGCAATGCCGGTCGAGGTGTCGTAAGTGGTAATGCGCAGGTTATCGGCATTGGTATCGAGCAGCGCCATGGTGGTGGCATTGGCGATGGCTTGGCCAACCGCGGCAGCATCGCCGCTCATCGGCACCAGCAGCGCGATGCGGTGGCGGCCGGAATCGGTCGGCAGCGCGGTCGCCGAAGGCTCGGGCGCAGGGGCGGGCGGCGGCGGAGCGGTTTCCACATCGCCCTTGGGGATCACGTTGCAGCCCGCTGCCAGCAGCGCGGCCCCCGCAATCGCAAGATGGCGGCGCGAGAACAGACCGGCGGCGCTCGCCAGCCATGCTGCCCATTTCGGCGCTTTGCTGTGGTTCATCCTTGCCGACCCCTCGCTGGTGCTTCAATGCTCGGCCCGCCATGACGAGCGAGCTTCCATCCATCCCCTCCGGGACGCCCGAGCCGGGTCTCTACATTGTGGCGACCCCGATTGGCAATCTTGCCGATATTACGCTGCGCGCCATTGCGGTGCTGGGCGCGGCAGCGGTGATCGCCTGCGAGGATACGCGGGTTACGGGCAAGTTGCTGAAACATCTCGGGATCAAGGCCAAACTCCAGCGGCTCGACGATCACGCCCCGCCGCAAGTGCGTGCGCGGATCATCGACGAGGCGAGGGTTTCGCCGGTTGCGCTGGTGAGCGATGCCGGCACGCCGCTGATTTCCGACCCGGGCTATCGCTTGGTGCGCGAGGCGCGCGCGGCGGGGGTGAATGTTGTCGCCGTGCCGGGCGCCTGCGCAGCAATTGCGGGCCTTGCGATTGCCGGATTGCCGAGCGACCGCTTTCTGTTTGCAGGTTTTCTGTCGCCCAAGGACAAGGCGCGCGAGGAGGCGCTGGCGGGCCTCGCCGGTATCACGGCGACCCTTGTGTTCTACGAAACCGCCCCGCGGCTCGAGAAGTCGCTGCGCGCGATTGCGGCCCTGTGGCCCGCCCGCGAAGTGGCGGTGGCGCGCGAGCTGACCAAGCTGCACGAGGAATGCCGCAGCGGGAGCGCGGCCGACCTTGCCGATCATTACGCCGCCCATCCGCCCAAGGGTGAGATCGTGCTGCTGATCGGCCCGCCTGCCGAAGCCGAGGCACCGGCGCTTGATGCCGACGCACTGCTGCGCGCTGCGCTTGTCGACGCCGGGCCGGGCAAGGCCGCCGGGATTGTCGCCAAGGCCACCGGGATTGACCGCGCCGCGCTTTATGCCCGCGCGCTCGAACTCAAGGGCGAATGATGCGGGAACGCAGCACGCCCGAGCGGCGCGAAGCCGACCAGCGCGGCCGCGAAGGCGAGGCGCAGGCAGCCATGTGGCTGGTCAGCCAAGGCTGGCGGATCGTCGCCGAGCGGGTCAAGACCAAGGCGGGCGAGATCGATCTGATCGCCCAGCGCCCCGGCCTTGTCGCCTTTGTCGAGGTCAAATGGCGCGCCCGCAGCGTTGCGCTGGCCGATGCGATCGACGAACGCCGCCTGTCACGGGTGGCCGCCGCGGCGGAATCGGTGATGCATCTTTATGCCACGCAGGGCGAAGACGTGCGCGTCGACGTGATCCTGCTTGCACCCGGCCACAAGCCGCACCACATCGAAAACGCGTGGATGCCCTGACATCGGACACCACCGATCATCCTGAGCTTGTCGAAGGATTGCCTTTTCTTCTTTGACCTCGGGAATGAAGCAGGACAGTGCTTCGACAAGCTCAGCATGAACGGAAGTAGAGAATGTCGCTCAGAATTGCCGTCCAGATGGACCCCATCGACCGGATCAACATCGCCGGCGACAGCTCCTTCGCGCTGATGCTGGCCGCGCAGGCGCGCGGCTATACGGTCTTTGAATATCACGTCGAAAGCCTCACGCTCGACGAGGATGATCGCCTGTTTGCCCATGCTTTTCCGGTCACGGTGCAGCGGGTCGATGGTGATCACTTCACCCGCGGCGAGCAGGTGCGGCTCGATCTCGGCAAGGATATAGATGTGGTGCTGATGCGGCAGGATCCGCCGTTCCACATGGGCTATATCACCGCCACCCATATGCTCGAGCGGATCGGGCACGAGACGCTGGTGGTGAATGACCCCGCCAATGTCCGCAATTCGCCGGAAAAGGTGATGGTGCTGAACTATCGCCATTTCATGCCGCCGACGCTGGTGACGCGGTCGGTGGAGGAAGTGCGGCGCTTCATGGACAAGCACGGCGCCATCGTTGTGAAGCCGATCCACGGCAATGGCGGCAAGGCGATCTTCCGCATCGGCGAGAACGGCGAAAACCTCACCGCATTGTTCGAGGTGTTCAACCAGACCTGGCCCGAGCCGCACATGGTCCAGCCCTTCCTCCCCGAAGTGGCCAAAGGTGACAAGCGCATCGTGCTCATCGATGGCGAGGTGGCCGGCGCGATCAACCGCATTCCGGGCGAGGGCGAGTTCCGATCGAACCTTGCGATGGGCGGTTCTGCGCAGCCAACGCAGTTGACCCCGCGCGAACAGGAAATCTGTGACGCGCTCGGCCCGGATCTCAAACGCCTTGGCCTGACCTTCGTGGGGATCGATGTCATCGGCGGGCAATGGCTCACCGAAATCAACGTCACCTCGCCGACCGGGATCGTGGCGATCGACCGGTTCAAAGGCACCGACACGCCCGGGCTGATCTGGGATGCGATCGAGCGGCGGATTGCCGAGCGCCGCGCCTCTGCATCACAAGATTGAAAGACACAGAATGACCGAACTCCTGCTCAGCCTGCTCGATAAGGGCGGCTATCTCGGCATTTTTGTGCTGATGATCCTCGAAAACGTGTTCCCGCCGGTGCCGTCGGAAGTGATCCTCGGCGCAGCGGGCGTGCTCGTGGCGCAGGGCAAGATGAACGGCTACGTGCTGTGGATCATCGCCACAGTCGGCACGCTGGTGGGCAACCTGTTCTGGTATTGGCTCGGCTCGCGCTGGAGCGAGGAGACGCTGAAACGGGTGATCGACCGCTGGGGCCGCGTCCTGACCTTCGAATGGGACGAGTTCACCAAGGCGCGCGATATCTTCCGCAAGTATGGCGACTGGATCGTGTTCCTGCTGCGCTTCTCGCCGCTGCTGCGCACCATCGTCTCGCTGCCTGCGGGCTTGGCGGGCATGAAGCTGTGGCGCTTTTCGCTGTTCACGTTCCTTGGCTCGCTGATCTGGAACGGCTTGCTGATTTTGGGCGGGCAGGCGCTGGCTGGCCTGATTGACCGCTACGAGACGCTGGCGGGTTACGGCATTGTCGCAGCAGTGCTCGCCGGGGTGGCGATCTACGTCTATCGCTTTGTCACCTGGAAGCCGGTGAAGGCGCACGAGGGGCAGGACAACAGCTAACCGCGCGGGTGCGCCTTGCGATAATTCTCCAGCAGACTGGCGGCATCGACACGGGTGTAGATCTGGGTCGAGCCCAAGGAGGCGTGGCCGAGCAGTTCCTGAAGTGAGCGCAGATCGGCGCCTGCACTCAAAAGATGGGTGGCAAAGGAATGGCGCAGCGCGTGGGGCGTCGCCGTATCAGGCAGGCCAAGCGCGCGGCGGGCCTGCGCCATCGCACGCTGCACCATACCCGGCGAGAGCGGCCCGCCCTTGGCTCCGCGAAACAGGGGCTCGCCCGCTGGCAGCGGCCATGGGCACAGACGGACATATTCGGCAAGCGCGGCGCGGGTGATCGGCAGCACCGGCACGATCCGCTGCTTGCCGCCCTTGCCGGTCACCTGCAGCACCTCGCCCAGCGCCGCATCGCGTCCCGAAAGCGCCAGCGCCTCGGCAATCCGCAGGCCTGATCCGTAAAGCAGCAGCAACACCGCCCGGTCACGCGCGCCGATCCAGTCGGCGGTGGCGGCGGTGTCGATCATGTCGGCAAGATTGACCGCTTCGTCCGGGGTGACGGGGCGGGGCAGGCCCTTCTTGAGGCGCGGGCCACGCAGCCGCGGTGCGGCGGGATCGGGATCGCCGCTTTGCTCGCGGGCAAAGGCGATGAAGGCCTTGAGCGCCGAGAGTTCGCGCGCGGTGCTGGCATTGCCGAGGCCCTCTGCCCGGCGTGCGGCGAGGAAGCTGCGCAAGGCGTGCGCCTCGGTGCGGGCGGCTGCGTCCCAGTCCTCCAAACCATGGGCGGCGCAGAGCCGCTCGGCGGCGGCAACATAGGCGCGCACCGTATGGGGCGAGCGGCGGCGGTTATCGGCAAGGTGCGCGCGCCAGGCGGCGATGATCTCGCCTGCGCTCATGCCGCAACCAGCGTGTCGGCCACCACTTCGGCAAGCAGGGCATCCAGCAGCGAGCGGCCTTGCGGGGTGACCCCGATGCGGCTGCCCGCTTGCCACATCAGACCCAATGTTTCGAGACGGGTGAGGGCGGCTTCCTCGATCAACCCGCTACGGGGGAGGGCAAATCGGGCGGACAGGGCGGACAGGTCCACCCCTTCGACAAGCCGCAGCCCCATCAGCAGCGCTTCGGCAGCCTGTTCCGACACGTTGAGCAGACGCTGTTCCGCAATACCGTTCCCCTGCCGCGTAACGGCGGTGAGGAAATTCTCGGGCTTCTTGTGCCGCACGGTGGCCACGCCGCCCCGCCGTCCATGCGCGCCGGGGCCGATGCCCGCGTAATCCTGATAGCGCCAATAGGCGAGGTTGTGGCGGCTTTCCTCGCCGGGCCGGGCATGGTTGCTGGTCTCGTAAGCCGGCAGCCCCGCCGCAGCGGTGAGTTCCTGCGTGATATCGAACAGCTCGGCCGCTTCATCATCACCCAGCGGCACCAACCGGCCGCGCCGCACATCGCTGGCAAACCGCGTCCCCGGCTCGATTGTGAGCTGGTAGAGCGAAAGGTGTCCGGTGCCGAACGCGAGCGCGCGGGCCAGCCGTTCGGCCCACATTTCGGGCGTATGGCCGGGCAGGGCGTAGATGAGGTCGAACGTGACGCGTTTGAACAGGCTTTGGGCGGTTTCGAGCGCTGTCATTGCCTCGTTTGACCCATGCAGTCGGCCCAGAAATTGCAGCTCTGCATCATCCAGCGACTGCACGCCGAGCGACACGCGGTTGATCCCCGCTGCCGCCAGCGCGGCAAAATTGGCGGCCTCAACCGAGGACGGATTGGCTTCGAGCGTGATCTCGATCCCGGCATCAAAGCCCCAGAGGCGCTCTGCCTCGGCCAGCAATGTCGCCACCAGGGCAGGGGGCATCAGCGAGGGTGTGCCACCGCCGAAGAAGATCGAGGTCAGCGGCTCGCCGCCCGCAACCTCCGCCTCGGCCCGCATGTCAGCGGTAAGCGCGGCTTGCCAGCCCGCGACATCAACGCTGTCGCGGACATGCGAGTTGAAGTCGCAATAGGGGCATTTCTTCGCGCAGAAGGGCCAATGAATATAAAGCGCACGCGCCACAGGGGAATTTTCAGCCTCGCTTAATCGTTGCCGGATAGTTCGTATCTCATGCGGAGTAACCTGTTCGTGCTTACCACAATTGCCCGGCTCGCCAGCCTTGCCCTGCTTATGGCAGCCACGCCAGCCCAGCCGCAAGCGTCTCGCTCCGATCAGCGCGACTGGATCGACGCGCATAATCTAGCGCGTGAGGACGTCGGCCTTGCTCCGCTGGCGTGGAGCGACCAGTTGGCCCGCGATGCCGACGCATGGGCGCATCACCTTGCCCGCAACAATCTTTACGAACACGCCTCGCCCCAGCAGCGCAAGGGGCAGGGCGAAAACCTGTGGCGCGGGCCCAAGGGCTATTGGTCGGCATGGGACACAGTCGGCTTTTTCGTTGCGGAAAAGCGCCACTTCCGCCCTGGCAATTTCCCCGAAGTCTCGCGCACCGGCCGCTGGAGCGATGTGGCGCATTACACCCAGATTATCTGGCCGCAGACCCGCGAGGTCGGCTGCGCTGTCGCCCGCACCGCGAGCGATGAAGTGCTGGTGTGCCGCTACTGGCCGGCGGGCAATGTCTGGGGCCACCTGATCGATCCCGACGACCACATCGCCCGGCGTTAACTCAGCGCGGGAACTGTTCCGCCACCAGCTTGGCGAAGGCATCCGCGCGGTGGCTGATCGCGTGCTTTTCCTCCGGAGTGATCTCGGCGAACGTCATGGTGCCGCCGGCCGGAACGAACACCGGATCATAACCGAAACCCATCTTGCCGCGCGGCGGCCAGGTGAGGCTGCCATCGCAGCGGCCCTCGTAAATCGCGTAGTCGCCCTCGGGCCAGGCGATAGCGAGCACGCAATGGAACGCGGCCGAACGGTCAATGGCCTCGCCCTTTTCAGCGAGCATCCCTTCGACCTTGCCCATCGCCATATACCAATCGCGGCCCGGTGCGCCTTCGAACCACTGCCGCTCGGCCCAGTCCGCAGTGTAAACCCCGGGCCGACCATCCAACGCCGCGACGCTAAGCCCGCTGTCATCCGCCAGTGCCGCCATGCCCGACGCCTCGGCCGCCGCGCGCGCCTTGATCAGCGCGTTCTGGACAAAGGTGGTGCCGGTCTCGTCCGGTTCGGGCAGGCCGAGCGACCCGGCCGAAAGGCAATTGATGCCAAACGGGGCGAGCAGCGCGCCGATTTCCTTGAGCTTGCCAGCGTTGTGCGTGGCAATCACCAGGGAGCCCGAACCGAGACGCCGTGTCACTTCACCGCGTCCAACTGCGCCGCAAAGATGCGGTCACAGCCGATCCGGGCGAGGCGCAGGAGGCGCAGAAGGCCTTCCTCGTCATAGGTCGCGCCTTCGGCGGTGGCCTGCACCTCGGCGATCTGGCCGCCTGACAGCAACACGAAGTTGCCATCGGCTTCGGCGTTCGAATCCTCGTCGTAATCGAGATCGAGCACGGGCGTGCCCTTGAAGATACCGCAGGAGATGCCGGCCACCTGCGCGGAGATCGGATCGTGCTTGATATCGCCCGATGCCATCAGGCCGTTCACCGCCAGACGCAGGGCAATCCACGCGCCCGAAATCGCCGCCGTGCGGGTGCCGCCATCGGCCTGGATCACATCGCAATCCAGCGTAATCTGCCGCTCGCCGAGCTTTTGCAGATCCACCACAGCGCGCAAAGACCGCCCGATGAGCCGCTGGATTTCCTGCGTGCGGCCCGATTGCTTGCCCTTGGCTGCCTCGCGTGCGCCGCGGGTGTGGGTGGCGCGCGGGAGCATCGAATACTCGCCCGTCACCCAGCCTTCGCCCTTGCCGCGAAGCCACGGCGGCACGCCGCGTTCGACGCTGGCGGTGCACAGCACCTTGGTATCGCCGAAGCCGATCAGCACCGATCCTTCAGCGTGGCGGGTGAAACCGGTCTCGATCGTGATAGCGCGCATCTCGTCGGGCGCGCGTCCGGATGGGCGCATGGGAGGTGTCCTTTGTTGTGTGCGGCCTGCGCTAGAAGAAAGTGCAGCCCTTCGACAAGCGCAAGGCGAAGGGAATTTGAGAAAGTTGGCGATAGTGGTTAACTATCCCTTCATGACCTCGCTTCCCGTAACCGAACTGACTTCCCGTGCGCGCGAGATTTTCCGCCGCGTGGTCGAGGAATATATCGACAGCGGGCAGCCGGTGGGCTCCAAGACGCTGGCGGCAGATGGCACGCTCAATCTTTCGCCGGCCTCGATCCGTTCGGTGCTCGCCGATCTGGAGACGGCAGGTCTGCTCGCCGCGCCGCATACCAGCGCAGGGCGGTTGCCGACCGACGCGGGCCTGCGCATTTTCGTGGACGGCATGATGCGGGTCGCCGAGCCGACGATGCAGGAACAGGCCGCCATCGAAGCGCGCCTGGCCGAAGCCGGGCCGCTGGAAGCCGCCCTGAAGCAGGCGTCTTCGATCCTGTCGGACCTTTCGGGCGCGGCGGGGATGGTGCTGGTGGCTCCGCGCGAACAACGGCTTGCGCAGTTCAGTCTGGTCGATCTGGGGCAGGGGCGGGCACTCGCGGTGCTGGTGGGCGAGGACGGCGGGGTCGAAAACCGTGTGCTCAATATTGGCGGCGCGATCAGCGCGAGCGCGCTTGATCAGGCGAGCAATTACATCACCGCGCGGCTCGCCGGCCGCACGCTCGCTGACGCAGCGCTGGCGATGCGTTCGGAGATTTCCGCGGGCCGGTCCCAGCTCGATGATGCCTCGCGCGATTTGGTCGAGCGCGGCCTTGCGGTGTGGAGCGAGGATGCCGCCGCGCGGCCCGTGCTGATTGTGCGCGGCGCGGCCAATCTGCTCGACGAGGCGGCCGTGGGCGATATCGAACGGGTGCGGATGCTGCTCGAAGATCTGGAAAACAAGCAATCAGTGGCCGAGCTGCTCGATTCGGCGCGCGAAGCCGAGGCGACGCGGATTTTCATCGGCTCGGAGAACCGTTTGTTCGCGCTATCAGGCTCATCGGTGATTGCTTCGCCCTATCGCGATCGCGAGGGCCGGGTGGTCGGTGTGCTGGGCGTGATCGGGCCTGTGCGGTTGAATTACGCGCGGGTTGTCCCCATGGTGGATTTGACCGCCCGTTCGCTGGGCAAGCTCATCGCTTGAATGGAAGCAATACGACATGATCGACAACGACAAGCCGCGTGATCAAGCGGCCGAAGACGAATTGAACGGTGTGCCCGAGGAGTTCCTCGACAAGGGCGACGACGCGGGCGTGGACACCGTGGCCGAGGCGCTGGCAGCGCTGCGCCGCGATCTGGAAACCGCCAAGCAGGACGTGCTCTACGCCCAGGCCGAAACGCAGAATGTGCGCCGCCGGCTCGAGCGCGAGAAGGACGAGGCCCGTGCCTACGCCGCAACCGGCTTTGCCCGCGACATCCTGAGCGTGGCTGACAATCTCGCCCGCGCAGTCCAGGCAATCCCTGAAAGCCTGCGGGCCGATGACAGCATGAAAGGCCTCGTGATCGGCCTTGAAGCGACCCAGCGTGAGCTGGAGAAGGTGTTTGCCAGCCACGGCATCACCCGCATCGCATCAATGGGCCTTCCGCTCGATCCCAACCAGCATCAGGCGATGCTGGAGGTGCCCTCGGCGGACCATGAACCGGGCACAGTCGTGCAGGAAATGCAGGCCGGATGGATGATCAAGGACCGTCTGCTGCGCGCCGCAATGGTCGCCGTGGCGAAGAAGCCGGATTAAGCCTTCTCCGGCCCGAACGCCGTCTCGAGGATCGCATCATAGGTCTTGCGCGGCGGCGCGCCGGGGATGATCGCGCGGTGACGCTGCATGAACGCGTGCCGCACGATTTCTGCTTGTTGTTCAAGGCCGTATTGCGCGAGGCTCCAACCGGGCTTCAGCGCATAGTCATAGCGGCACCACGGGTGGCGGCGCAGCATCAGGTGCCATTTGCCGTGCGTCTGCGCCTGCCACACGTGCACCATTTCGTGAATGAAATGCCCTTGATGGTGGAGCGGGGCGTTGGCGAAATCGTCGCAGTAATGCTCGGCGTGCGGATGGAAATGCAGGTGCCCCATCGGTGCCATCGTCACCCTGCGGGGGTGGAACGGCATGAACTTGCGCCGCCGGATGGTGACGCGGGTGTAGTCGATCGCTTCGCCAAAGACGCTCCGGGCGAGCGCGATCTCGCCCGGTGTAAGCGCCCGGATGCCGCCGACAGGACAGGATAATGACGGCTCTACGAGCGCTGCATGACCCTGCAACGACCCCGATGCGCCCTGTCCTGTCAGCCGATCACTCAGCGTTCTTCGCCTGCCGCGCGCACATCGGCCTCAAACACCTGCGTGGTGCCGCCCGACATCGTCAGCGTGACCTTGACCTTGTCGCCCGGCTTCAGGGTGGCGGCCGGCTCCATTGCCATCACGTGCAGCCCGCCGGGCTTGAATTCGATCTTGGCACCCTTGGTCAGCGCCACAGGGAGCGCTTCCATCATCTGCACCTTGAAATCATATTCGCCGTAATCGTGCATCATCGTCATGCCGGCGCCTTCGACATCGGCCTTGCGGATGGTGAGGCCCTGTTCGCCTTCATAGGCAATGTCGAAATAGACCGCCGCCGGATTGCCTGCGACCGGCGCGAGGACGAGGCGGGCGTTGGTGATCGTGAGGCCCGGCACCTGTCCTGCGACCGCTTCGGCCGGGGCCTCGGCCTCGCTGCCGCAGGCGGCCAGACCGAGCGTGGCGGCGGCCAAACCGGCGGCCAGCATACCCCTGCCAAGGCCCGAAAGTGATCCTGCAATGATTTTCACGTGATGTTGCTCCCTGATGGAATGGCCGAAAACTAGGGGCTGCGAAGTCTTGTGCCAAGCAAAACCGCACCTATATCGCTTCCACAAACGAGCCGCCAAAGCGCTTTGCCGCCCTGTGGGAAGCGCGAATGCGGCGTCCAACAATTGTCCAGATGGATGGGGTAAAAATGGGTAAAGTAATCGGTATCGACCTCGGCACCACCAATTCCTGCGTTGCTGTCATGGATGGCGGCAAGCCCAAGGTGATCGAGAATTCCGAAGGCGCGCGCACCACGCCTTCGATCGTCGCCTTCACCAAGGATGGCGAACGTCTGATCGGCCAACCGGCCAAGCGTCAGGCCGTGACCAATCCCGACAACACCCTGTTCGCGATCAAGCGTCTGATCGGTCGCCGGTTCGACGATCCGCTGACCAAGAAGGACATGGGCCTCGTCCCCTATACCATCACCAAGGGCAAGAACGGCGATGCCTGGGTCAAGGCCGGCGGCGAAGATTACAGCCCCTCGCAGGTCTCGGCCTTCATCCTCCAGAAGATGAAGGAAACCGCCGAAAGCTATCTCGGCGAAACCGTTACCCAGGCCGTCATCACCGTGCCTGCCTATTTCAATGACGCCCAGCGTCAGGCCACCAAGGATGCCGGCCAGATCGCCGGCCTTGAAGTGCTGCGCATCATCAACGAGCCGACTGCGGCCGCGCTCGCCTATGGCATGGACAAGGACGACGGCAAGACCATCGCCGTGTTCGACCTCGGCGGCGGCACCTTCGACATCTCGATCCTCGAAATCGGGGACGGTGTGTTCGAAGTGAAGTCGACCAACGGCGACACCTTCCTCGGCGGTGAGGATTTCGACAACGCGATTGTCGAATATCTCGCCGATGCCTTCAAGAAGAAGGAAGGCATGGACCTGAAGACCGACAAGCTTGCGCTTCAGCGGCTCAAGGAATCGGCGGAAAAGGCCAAGATCGAACTGTCGAGCGCCGCCACGACCGAAATCAACCTGCCCTTCATCACCGCCCGCATGGAAGGCGGGGCCACCACCCCGCTGCACCTTGTGGAAACGATCACCCGCGCCGACCTCGAAAAGATGGTCGACACGCTGATCCAGCGCACGCTGGAGCCGTGCAAGAAGGCGCTGGCTGACGCTGGCATCAGCAAGGATCAGGTCGACGAAGTGATCCTCGTCGGCGGGATGACCCGTATGCCGCGCGTCCGCGAAGTTGTGGAGCAGTTCTTCGGAGCCAAGCCGCACACCGGCGTGAACCCGGATGAAGTCGTCGCCATGGGCGCGGCGATCCAGGCTGGCGTGCTGCAGGGCGACGTCAAGGACGTGCTGCTGCTCGACGTGACCCCGCTGAGCCTCGGCATCGAGACGCTGGGCGGCGTGTTCACCCGCATGATCGATCGCAACACCACCATCCCGACCAAGAAGTCGCAGACCTACTCGACCGCCGAAGACAACCAGAACGCGGTGACGATCAAGGTCTTCCAGGGCGAGCGCGAGATGGCGGCCGATAACAAGCTGCTCGGCAATTTCGACCTGATCGGCATTCCGGCGGCGCCGCGCGGCGTGCCGCAGATCGAAGTGACCTTCGACATCGACGCCAACGGCATCGTCTCGGTCTCGGCCAAGGACAAGGGCACCGGCAAGGAACAGACGATCAAGATCCAGGCGTCGGGCGGCCTTTCGGATAATGACATCGACCAGATGGTCAAGGATGCCGAAAAGTTCGCCGAAGAGGACAAGAAGCGCCGGGCGGCCGCAGAAGCGCGCAACCAGGCCGACAGCCTTGTCCACGCGACCGAAAAGCAGCTGGCCGAGCACGCTGACAAGATCGACGCTGGCACCAAGTCGGCGGTCGAGGAAGCCATCGCGGCGACCAAGACCGCACTCGAAGGCGGCGACGCTGACGACATCAATGCCAAGGCGCAGGCGCTGACCGAAGCGGCGATGAAGATGGGCCAGCAGATCTACGAAAACCAGCAGGCTGCCGGCCCCGATGCTGCCGCTGAAGCCGCCGAAGATCCGGCTGCCGAAGAGGACGTCGTCGACGCCGAATTCTCCGAGGTTGATGAAGACAAGAAGGGCTAAGGCCCCGATGCCACCTTGCGCGCCGCCGATGTGCCCGGTTTTTCGTTCCGGCATATCGGCGGCGTCTGGTTACGGGGATTAGGTCAGCTTTATGTCCAGCGCCCAGACTGATTACTACGCTACGCTCGAAGTCGCGCGCGATGCCGATGGCGCGTCGCTCAAGAGCGCCTATCGCAAGCTCGCGATGAAATATCACCCGGATCGCAATCCGGGCGATACGACCTGCGAAGCCAAGTTCAAGGCAATCAACGAGGCCTATGACTGCCTCAAGGACCCGCAGAAGCGCGCGGCCTATGATCGCTACGGCCACGAGGCCTTTACCCAAGGCATGAACGGCGGCGGGGGCGGCGGCCCGTTTGGCGGAGGCTTCGGCGGCGGGCGCGGCGATTTTGCCGATATCGGCGATATCTTCGAGACGATCTTCGGCAGCGCCTTTGGCGGAGGCGGCGCGGCGCGCCAGCAGAACCGGCGCGGGGCGGACCTGCGCTATGATATGCAGGTCAGCCTCGAAGAAGCCTTCCACGGCAAGAGCACCGAAATCGAGATCGAAGTCTCGCAGGCCTGCGAAACCTGCGATGGCAGCGGTGCGACACCCGGCACCTCGGAACGCCAGTGCAACCTGTGCGGCGGTATGGGCAGCGTGCGCGCCAAGCAGGGACTGTTCGTGGTCGAGCGGCCATGCCCCACCTGCAGCGGGCGCGGCAGCGTGATCGAGGATCCGTGCCGCGAATGCCGCGGCGAAGGGCGGGTGGACCGGCCGCAGTCGCTCAAGGTCGATATTCCTGCCGGCGTCGATACCGGCACCCGCATCCGCCTTTCGGGCAAGGGCGAGGCGGGCCAGCGCGGCGCGCCTCCGGGCGATCTCTATATTTTCCTCCACGTCCAGCAGCACCGCGTGTTCGAACGCGAGGGCACCACGCTGCTCACGCGCGTGCCGGTGAGTTTCACCACCGCCTCACTCGGCGGCTGTGTGGAGATCCCCGATCTCGACGGATCGACCAACCGGCTCGACATTCCGGCGGGTATCCAGTCGGGCAAGCAGCTGCGTGTGCGCGGGGCCGGGATGCCGGTGCTGCAGGGGCGCGGTCGGGGTGGTCTGGTGGCGGAGATCGTGGTGGAAACCCCCACCAAGCTATCGCGCCGCCAGAAGGAACTGCTCGAGGAATTCCGCTCGACCGAAACCGGCGACGAATGCCCCGAAACGCGCGGCTTCTTCGACAAGCTCAAGGATGTGTTCGGGAGCTGATGGCCGCGCCGTGCTGCCATCGCTCCTCATCATCGACGATTTCCTGAAAGAGCCGTGGGCGGCGCGGCGCGCGGCTCTGGCGCTGGATTATGATCCGGCGCGCCAGCATGGCAATTTCCCCGGGCTCAACTCCTCCGCCCCGCTCGATATAGCGGCGGATTGCTGCGCCGGGCTATGATGATGCGGGCGCGCTGATCGAGGATGTGGTCAACCGCAACACCACATCTCCGGCCATGTGGGAGCGCACCATGCGGGTGCCGGCGCGCTTCAACCGGCTGCTGTTGTTCTTTGCGCCCCAAAGTTAGCGGGTAAGCGCCTAGCCCATCCGCTCGTGCACTTCGCCGCGGATCTGCTCGACCAGTCCGCGCTGGCATCGTCCGGTGATTTCCTCTTCCTCCAGCACCGCGAGAAACACCGCGCGCTTGGCTGCGCGGATGCGCGCTTCGGGCACGGCCCCGCCGGCGGTTGAGGCGACCAGATCGATCATCCGCTCGGCCCCGTGCAGGCGCCCCCACAGGTAATCGTTCTCGCGATAATCGCGGCTGAAGAAGGCGCCGAAATTGTAGAACTCGATCCCGCGCAAGGTCGCCGCCGTGCCGCCATCGCGGATTGAACGCGCATCTTCGGGCGAGATGCGGTCGATCCGCACCGGGTTGAACTCATCGAGCCCCTCGCGCCGCGACAGCGGGAAGGTGGCGACGTCGTAGAACGGAAAGCCGAGATAGGTCAGCAGCATCCGCCGCTTGAGCGTCTTGGGCATCTCCTCCAGCGCGGTGATGAGCAGCTGCTCTGCGGCGAGATCGGTGGTTGGCAGCAGGCGCTCGGCGGCGAGGAAATCGAGCACCGCGCCCGGCGCTTCGCGCGCGCGGCGCGCCAGCTGGGCGAACTGCGCCGATTGCATCACGTCTTCGTCCGCGCGGTGATACAGCGCGAGGATCGCATAGAGCCGGTCGCGCGCCTGATTGAGCGCGGCTTCGGGGATATCGGGATCCAGCTCCCAGTCGCGTGACAGCTTGCGCGCCAGCAATTGCAGGCGGCGGATGCGGAAGGCTGTGTCATGCGCGCGGAAGAACGCGATGGCCGCCGGATTGGCCCCGCCATGCGTATCGGTCAGCTGGCTTAATCCGCGCGCTGCCAATGCACCGCGGAACGCCTCGGCCAGCGGGGCCGGATCGATCGCGGGTGTTCGCGCGGCCCGCAAGGTCAGGCCCGCCAGCTGATCGAGGATCGCATCGAACTTCGCCAGCGCATAGGCCCCGAAGGCATAGCCCGCCCGCTCGGCTGCGGCCTGCTGCGCCTTCGCGCGCCAACCCGCCAGTCGCTTGGGGCTGGGGCGATCGAGCAGGAAGGTGAAGCCGAACAGCTTTTCCACCGCACGGTCGATATCGGGCTGCAGATCCATGATGATCCGTTTGAGCCGGCCGGCATCGCGCGATTGCTGGTCAATCCGCTCCAGATCGTCGCGGATCGGCTGTTCGCGCGGGATGCTGGAAAGCGAACCGAAGATCGCGCCGAGAAAGCCGATTTCGCGCTCCTTGCGACCGGGGACCATGCCGCTCGCATCGGGGCGCGGGTCGATATAGACGAAGCGCCGGTCCACCTCGCGCTGCGCCGGACGGCCATGCAGCGCCGCGCTCGCCGCGCCGAACGGTGCGTTAACCAGCACCGCCCCGTCAATCAGCGCGACATTGTCGAGCGTGCCAGCGGCGGCGTGGACCGGCATGATCCGTTCCAGAAACCGCTCGCGGGTGGCCCAGTTGTGGCCTTCGCTCATGCCAAGATTGTCGATCTCGTTGATCGTCAGCGGCGGAAATGCTCCCGGAAAGCTCGCGGTCGCGCGCGCAGCCAGCACCAGTTCAAGCGGATTGGCCAGCGGCTGCGGCGGATCATTGGCAACCCTTGCGCGGAAATTGATCGGTAGGCGGTGCTCCATCTCCTCGACCTGCGGGGGCGAATTCAGCCGCAGCGCCTGGGGGTGTCCGCGAAAATCGGTCGCTGTCACAGCCAGGTCGATCGGATAGCCCGGTGGCAGCAACGGCAGGCCGTCGCCTTCATCCGCCATTTTCATGAAGGCCTCGTAGAGCATCGCCGAGAACCGCGCGCCGGAGAAGGGCGGGCTGAACCAGCGCCCGCGCACAAAGCGCGAAACCTTGTGCCGCACCTCGGCGCGGGTTTCAGGCGAGACGGTCTCGCTCACCGCATTGCCCGGACGGCTCAGGAACCATTCGGCAATCGGCTGCGCCCACAGCTTGGCATAGCGCCAGATCGGCTCGGCCTCGGGATCGGTGAGCTCGCTGACATCGGCGTTTTCCAGCCACAGATCGGTGAGCGGTTCGAGGCTGTGGCCGGCATGGATGGCCTGCGCGAGGAACACGGCGTTGATCCCGCCCGCGCTCGCCCCGGTCAGAACGTCAGGCAGCACCCGCAGGCGGTAGCCGTGATCCCGCTCGATTTCGGCAAGGAAGCTGCGATAGGCCTCGGCCACGCCGTCAACCGGGGTGGGGTCGGGCAGGTGAAACGCCCGGCTCGCCCGCGCAAGGTGCCAGATTTCCTTGGTGATGCCGTGCATATACACCGCAAGGCTGACGCCGCCGTAGCAGACAAGGGCAAGGCGCAATTCCTTCTGGCGCATCGGCATTGTGTTGCGCGCAAAGCGGCGCAATTGCAATTGCGTTCTATTTCTGTTCCGATTAAAGCCCGCAATTATGGCAAAGTCGAAGCGTCGCTATGTGTGTCAGGCCTGCGGGGGTGTCTCGCCGCGCTGGCAGGGGCAGTGCCCGGATTGCAGCGAATGGAACACGCTGAGCGAGGATGTTCCGGCAACGGTGTTCTCGCAGAAACATGATCTGTCCCGCGGCGGCCGCGCACTGGCGTTCGAAGCGCTCAATGCCCCCACCAAGCTGCCGGTCAGGAAATCGACCGGGCTGGCCGAGTTTGACCGCGCGCTGGGCGGCGGACTGGTGCCGGGTTCGGCGGTGCTGATGGGCGGCGATCCGGGCATCGGCAAATCGACATTGCTGCTGCAATGCGCGGCGACCATCGCGCGCGGCGGCAGTGATGTGGTCTATGTCAGCGGCGAGGAAGCGGCAGGGCAAGTGCGGCTGCGTGCCGCGCGCATGGGGGTCGCCGATGCGCCGATCCGGCTCGCCTCGGAAACCTCGGTGCGCGATATTCTGACGACCTTGGGGCAGGGCGATCCGCCCGCGCTGCTGGTGATTGATTCGATCCAGACGATGCATTCCGACATGATCGAAGGCGCGCCCGGCACTGTCAGCCAGGTGCGCGGCTGCGCGCTTGAACTGATCCGCTATGCCAAGGAAAGCGGCTGCGCGGTGGTGCTGGTGGGCCATGTCACCAAGGATGGCAGCATCGCCGGGCCGCGCGTGCTGGAACACATGGTCGATGTGGTGATGAGCTTCGAAGGCGAGCGCAGCCACCAGTATCGCATTCTGCGCGCCCTGAAGAACCGCTTTGGCGCGGTGGACGAGATCGGTGTTTTCGCGATGGCTTCGGAGGGGCTTGAAGAAGTCGCCAATCCTTCGCTGCTGTTCCTTTCGGGCCGCGATCAGCCGCTGGCAGGCAGCGCGGTGTTCCCGGCGCTGGAAGGCACGCGGCCGGTGCTGGTGGAAATCCAGGCGCTGATCGTGCGGCTGCAATCGGGCGCAACGCCGCGCCGTGCCGTGGTGGGGTGGGATTCCGGGCGGCTCGCGATGCTGCTGGCGGTGCTCGAATCGCGCTGCGGGCTCAATTTCTCCTCGGCCGAAGTTTATCTCAATATCGCGGGTGGTTACCGGCTCACCGATCCTGCGGCAGACCTTGCAGTGGCTGCCGCGCTGGTGTCCGCGCTCGCGGACAAGCCCTTGCCCGACAAGGCGGCGTGGTTCGGGGAAGTGTCGCTCGCGGGCGAAATCCGCCCCGTGGCCCACGCGCCCTTGCGGCTGCGCGAGGCAGCCAAGCTGGGCTTTGCGCGGTCCTATGGCCCGGCAGGCGCGGCAGGGACCGAAGATGCACGCGGCTATCGCGGATTGGGCGCGCTTGCGAACCTCGTTGACCAGGTGATGGGCTGCGCATAGACACTGGTGCCCATGGCCGGTCTAGATATCATCGTCATCATCATCGTGGGGGTTGCCGCCGTCGGCGGGTTCATGCGCGGGCTGGTGCAGGAAGTCCTGTCGCTCGCCTCGTGGGTGTTTGCGGCGCTGGCGGTGCATTTCCTCCATCCCGCGCTCACGCCGGCGATCAGCGGGTTCCTCAATTCCGATCGCATCACGCCGGTGTTCGCCTTCGTCCTGCTGCTGCTCATTCCCTATGCGTCGATGAAGCTGATCGCGGGCAATATCAGCGAAGCGTCGGATGGCGCGATCCTCGGCCCGATTGACCGTGTGCTGGGGTTCGGCTTCGGCGCGGTCAAAGGCGCGCTGATTGCGGTGTTTGCCTTTTCGGTGCTGGCGCTCGGATATGATGAGAGCTGGGGGTTCAAGGGCCGGCCGAACTGGATCACAACGGCGCGCACCTATTCTGCGGCGGATGCTTTCTCGCGCCAGCTGGTGCCGTTGATCGCAGTGCGGCGTGATCAGCTGCGCCGCGATGCCGAGGCACGCGATACTGCCGCTGTGCGGGCTATCAACTGACCACCGTGACTGCGGCGCGTGCCCCCCGGCTCTATTCGTCGGCCGTGCTGGCGCTGGCGACCGGCCTTGCTGCCTATCCGCTTGATGACAGCCTGACGCTGCGGTCCGAGGCGCGTTCGCGCACCTGCGGCAGCGAGGTTGTGATCGGGCTTGAGGTGATGCCGTCGGGCAAGATTGCGCGGGTGGGCTTGCAGGTGCGGGCCTGCGCCATCGGGCAGGCCTCTGCAGCGCTGCTGGCACAAGCCGCAAGCGGGCGTCCGGCCGACGATGTGACACAGACACTCGCGGCGCTCGAAGCCTGGCTGGACGGCGCGGGCGATCTGCCCGACTGGCCCGATCTTGCCCTGCTTGCACCGGCACGCGATCACCCTGCCAGGCATGGCGCTTTGCTGTTGCCGTGGAAGGCCGCCAGCAAGGCGCTTTCAAGCGGCGCTGCGGCGGGCTAGGGATACCCGCTAAAGAGGCTGCCGGCACCAGACCGGGGCACCCAAGGGGATTGAGCGACATGGCAGAAGCGCAGGCGCTCGCGGACCGCGAGCCGAGCGAGAAGGAAATCCGTCTGGTGATTGGCGCATCCAGCGCTGGCACCATCTTCGAATGGTATGATTTCTTCATCTACGGCACGCTCGCCTACATCCTCAAGGACGCGTTCTACGCCACCGATAACGAGACGCTGGGGCTGCTGCTGGTGTGGTCGACCTTCGCGGTCGGTTTTGCCTTCCGTCCGCTGGGCGCGGTATTGTTCGGCTTTCTGGGCGACAAGCTGGGGCGCAAATACACCTTCCTTGTCACGGTGACGCTGATGGGGATTGCCACGGCCGGGGTGGGCCTGATCCCCACCGTTGACACCATCGGCATGGCCGCGCCGATCATCGTGATCGTGCTGCGCATCATTCAGGGCCTCGCGCTCGGCGGGGAATATGGCGGGGCTGCGATCTATGTCGCTGAGCACGCTCCGCCGGAAAAGCGCGGCTTCTACACCAGCTTCATTCAGGCGAGCGTTGCGGGCGGGTTCGTGCTGTCGATCATCGTGGTGCTGGCCTGCCGCGCGCTGATCCCCGAGGAGGCCTTTGCCGCCTGGGGCTGGCGCGTGCCGTTCCTGCTTTCGATCGCGCTGCTCGCCATCTCCCTGTGGATGCGGTTGAAGCTGTCGGAAAGCCCGGTGTTCCAGGCGATGAAGGAATCGGGCGAGACGGCCGGCAATCCCTTCATCGAAAGCTTCACCTATCCCGGTAATCCCAAGCGCATCTTTGTCGCGCTGTTCGGCGTTTCGGGCATCCTGACGACGATCTGGTATACCGGCTTCTTCTCGACCATGAGCTTCCTGCGCGGGCCGATGCACGTGGCTGACCAGACCGTGGAACTGGTGCTGCTGGTGTCGGGCCTGATCGTGATGAGTTTCTACGTCATTATCGGCAAGTGGTCGGACAAGGTGGGCCGCAAGCTGCCGATCATCATCGGCGCCGCGCTGACACTGGCACTGCTGTTCCCGCTGTTCTGGATGCTGGGCAGCTTTGCCAATCCCGGCATCGCGGCGGCGGCCGAGCGTAATCCGGTCACCGTCAGCGGGCCGGCCTGTGTCACCGATCCCTTTGCCGAACTAGCAAAGCGCGAGCAGACCGATTGCGGCAAGGTGCTCGAAACCCTTACCGCCTCGGGCGTGCCTTACACGCTCAAAGACGCCTCGGTGCTCGGTCTCTCTGTGGGCGGCAATCCTGTGGCGGTTGATCCGGCATGGTTCAGCGATGGCGCGGCGCGGCGGACAGGGATCCACGCGGCGCTTGGCCAATATGGCTTCGACTTTGCCAAGCAGCAGCCGCCGGCCGCCAACATCCTCGGTATCGGGGCGGTGCTGCTGGCGCTGGGGATGCTGTCGGCGCTGACCTACGGCTCGGTCGCGGCGCTATTGTCCGAGATGTTCCCGCCGCGCATCCGCTATTCCTCGATGTCGATTCCCTATCACATCGGCGCGGGCTATCTCGGCGGGTTCCTGCCGCTGATCGCAGGCGTGATCGTGGCCAGCACCGGGGATATCTATGCGGGCCTGTGGTACACATGGGGCGTGGTCGCCTTTGGCCTTGCGGTGGCCTTGTGGGGCCTGAAGGGCGGGCCGCCGAAAGACTTCGCCGATGACTGATCCGCTGCTGCCGCCACCCGCAACCTTGCGGCTGACGGTTGATACCCAAGCGCTGGCCGACAATTGGCGCGCGCTTGATCGCCTTTCGGGCACGGCGCGGGCGGGCGCGGCGGTCAAGGCGGATGCCTATGGCCTCGGGGTGGATGTGTGCGTGCCGGCCTTGCGAGATGCAGGGTGCGAAACCTTTTTCGTGGCTCACTGGAGCGAGGTCGCTGCGGTCGCGCGCCATGTGCCGCCTGCGCAGATCGCGGTGCTGCACGGGCCGCTGAGCGCGGCTGATTGCGGCTATGCCCGCAGCACAGGCGCGGTGCCGGTGATCAATTCGCTCGAACAGGCGGCGCTTTGGACAGCAAACGGGGGCGGCGTGTGCCACCTGATGGTCGATACCGGGATCAACCGGCTCGGCATCGCGGCGGCTGACGCGGGCGACCCGCGTATTGCGGCGCTCGATATCGACATTCTCCTCAGCCACCTTGCCTGTGCTGACGAGGATAGCGCGATGAACGCCCGCCAGCGCGGCGCGTTCGCCGCTGTGTCCAGCCAGATCGCGCACCGCCGCGCCAGCCTGGCCAATAGCGCGGGGATTGGCCTTGGTGAGGAATACGCCTTTGGCCTGACCCGCCCGGGCCTTGCGCTCTACGGCGGCGTGCCGCGCGGCGAATTGGCCGGAGCCATCCGCCCCGTCGCGCGGGTTGAAGCGGCAATCCTCCAATGCCGCAATCTCGTCGCGGGCGAGAGCGTGGGCTACAACGCCACCTTTACCGCGCCCGCTACGATGCGGGTCTGCACAGTCTCGCTCGGCTATGCCGACGGCTTCCTGCGGCTACGCGGGCCGGGCAATGCGTTAAGCCACCAGGGGCGGGCGCTCCCCATCCTTGGCAAGGTATCGATGGATATGGTGGTGGCCGATCTGAGTGCCGCGCCCGATCTTGCCGTTGGCGACTGGCTTACCGTGCCGTGGGACATCAATGATGTTGCGCAGCAAAATATCCTCTCGCCCTACGAATTGCTGACGACAATCGGCCAGCGTCTGCGCCGCAGCTGACACAATCGGGCCGGCGATATTGCACTGCAGCTTGTGCAGGTGCTAAGCCGCAGCATGGGTCAACAATCGGGATAAGATAATGGTCGGCAGAACGAAGGCGGCATCGGGCGCAGCAGGTGATGCTGTGATCATCAAGAAATACGCCAACCGGCGTCTCTACAACACGTCCTCGTCAAGCTACATCACGCTTGAAGATCTCGCCCGGATGGTGCGCGAGAATATCGATTTCCAGGTGCTCGATGCGAAAAGCGGCGACGATATCACCCATTCGATCCTGACCCAGATCATCATGGATGAAGAAGCCAATGGCGAGCAGATGCTGCCCGTCAGCTTTCTGCGCCAGTTGATCGGGATGTATGGCAATTCGATGCAGGCGATGATGCCGTCCTATCTCGAAGCCAGCATGGCCAATTTCCGCGACAACCAGTCGAAAATCCGCGAGGCCTTTGAAAAGGGCATCAGCGCAACGCCGTTCGCCGCTATCCATGAAACCAACATGGCGATGATGCGCGCAGCGGCCGATGTGTTCCTGCCGGGCATGGGCAAGGCGAAGGACAAGGCGCCCGCAGCGGCCGCCGAAAGCCGCGACGAGCTTGCCGTGCTGCGCGAACAGATGGCCGCCATGCAAAAGAAGCTGGACGACTTGAGCAAATAACGCGAAGCGCGGGCGCGATTTGCGGCCCGTCGCCGCGCCCGTCAGACAGGAATTCGATCAGTGTCCCAGATCCGCCACGCGCTTAACGTCAAGCGCGAAGACGACTTTGCCAAGTGGTATCAGGAAGTCATCGCCGCCGCAGATCTCGCCGAGGAATCGGGCGTGCGCGGCTGCATGGTGATCAAGCCGTGGGGCTACGGCATCTGGGAGCGCATCCAGCGCTTGATGGACGACCGGATCAAGGCCGCGGGCGTGCAGAACTGCTATTTCCCGCTGTTCATCCCGCTCGCCAATTTCACCCGCGAGGCGGAACACGTCGAAGGCTTTGCCAAGGAAATGGCGGTTGTTACCCACCACCGTCTGATTTCGGATGGCAAGGGCGGGCTGATCCCCGATCCCGCCGCCAAGCTGGAAGAGCCGCTGGTCGTCCGCCCGACGTCTGAGACGATCATCGGCGATGCCATGGCGCGCTGGGTGCAAAGCTGGCGCGATCTGCCGTTGCTCACCAACCAGTGGGCCAATGTGGTGCGCTGGGAAATGCGCACGCGGATGTTCCTGCGCACCAGCGAATTCCTCTGGCAGGAAGGCCACACCGCGCACGAGAACCGCGAGCAGGCGCTGGCTGAAACCCACCGCGCGCTCGAGATGTATCGGGCCTGCGCCGAGGATGATCTCGCGCTTCCCGTAATCGCGGGCGAGAAGCCCGAGAACGAGCGTTTCCCCGGCGCGGTCGAGACCTGGTCGATCGAGGCGATGATGCAGGACGGCAAGGCGCTGCAGGCCGGCACCTCGCACTACCTCGGCACCAATTTCGCGCACGCTGCCGGCATCCAGTATCAGGACCGCGAGGGCAGCCAGCAGTTCTGCCACACCACCAGCTGGGGCGTCTCCACGCGGTTGATCGGCGGGGTGATCATGATCCACGGCGATGACGACGGGTTGCGCGTGCCGCCCGCCATTGCGCCGCAGCAGATCATCATCATTCCGATGCTGCGCGAAGCGCCCGAGGATGCCGAACTGCTCGCCTATTGCGAGGAGCTGCGCGCGATGCTCGCGGGCCAGGTGGCGCTTGGCGAGAAGGTGCGCGTGCTGCTCGATGCCAAGCCCGGCAAGGCTGCGGCCAAGCGCTGGGACTGGGTGCGTAAAGGCGCGCCGGTGATCCTCGAGGTCGGCCCGCGTGACATGGCCGAAGGCAAGGTTGCGATGCTGCGCCGCGATGCGCTGTGGAACGCAGCCAATGGCAAGCCCGCGATGCAATTCCTGCCGCGCGAAGATGTTGCTGCCGGGACTGGCGCGTTGCTCGAAGACATCCAGCGCGGGCTCTACGAAGAAGCCCGCGTTCGCCGCGATGCCAACATCACCCGCGGCCTCACTGATTGGGCGGGCGTTGCTGCGCATTTCGATAAGGGCGGCAAGTATCCGGGCTGGGTCGAAGTGCAATGGTCCAAGCCCACCGGCGCGGCGCTCGATGCCGTTGTGGAGAAATTGAAAGCGGTGAAGCTCACCATCCGCAACGTGCCGCGCGACGCAGCGCCTGCGGATGGCACCTGCATCTTCACCGGCGCGCCGGCGACCGAACGCATCCTGATCGCGCGCGCATACTAGCTTGCGTCTGCGCGGGCAGGCGGGCAGACAGGGCGCATGATCAAACACGCTCTGCTGCTCGCCGCCTGCCTCGTTGCTGCCCCGCTTTCGGCCCAGAACGCTCCGGCTCCTCACCCCGCTGATCAGGTCTCTGCAGACCGGCTGAATAAGGATGTCGCCAAGCTCGTCAGCTTCGGCACGCGTCACACCTTGTCATCGCAGGACGATCCCAAGCGCGGCATCGGCGCGGCGGTGAACTGGGCGCTGGACGAGTTCAAGCGCATTGGCGCCGAGTGCGGTGGGTGCCTTGAAGTGCTGCCCGTTGGCGAAGTGATCCAGCCCGATGCGCGCCGCATTCCGGTTGCCACACTGGTGCGCAATGCGGTTGCGATCCAGCGCGGCACCGAGCGGCCGAACGAAGTCGTGATCGTGCAGGGTCATATCGACAGCCGCGTGAGTGATGCGCTCGATTTCACCTCCGATGCGCCGGGCGCGAACGACGATGGTTCGGGCAGCGCGCTGGTGCTGGAATCGGCGCGGGTGCTGTCTGGCACCAAATATCCCAGCACCATCATCTACGCCCTGCTTTCGGGCGAAGAGCAGGGCCTGTTCGGCGGGCGCATCCTGGCCGATTGGGCCGCGGCTCAGGGTTTCACCGTCAAGGCGGTGCTCAACAATGACATTGTCGGCAATTCCTGTGGCAAGGACGGCTATTGCGAGCCCAAGGTGGTGCGCGTCTTTTCCGAGGGCCCGCGCGCCGATCTGACCGATCAGCTGCGCGCCGCGCAAACCCGTTTCGGCGGCGAGAATGATACGCCCTCACGCAACCTCTCGCGCTGGGTCGCGGGCCTTGCCAGCAAAACCCCTGAGGAACTGCAGGTCCGCCAGATCTGGCGCACCGATCGCATGGGCCGTGGCGGGGATCAGGTGCCGTTCCTGCAAAAGGGCTACCCCGCGATCCGCTTCTCCGTGGGGGTCGAGGATTATGATCACCAGCATCAGGACATCCGCACCGAAGACGGCGTGTTTTACGGTGACACTATCGAGGAAATGGACTTCGCCTATCTCGCCGGCGTGACCAAACTGAATGTGCGCGCGCTTGACGCCCTCGCGCGCGCGCCGATGCCGCCCAAGGTGACAGTGGATGCAGCGGTGCGGGTGGATACCGAGATCAAGTGGACAGCGGTGCCCGGCGCATCGCTTTACGCAGTCGCCTCGCGGCGGACCGATCAGCCCGAGTGGGGCGGCGATGTGACGCTGACCTATATCGACGGCCCTATCAGTGCCAACACCGAGGCCGCCGCCAAGGGCCGCGAATTCAGCACGGTCAAGGCGGTGCGCGGCGATGACTGGCTGTTTGGCGTGGCGTCTTGCGCATGGACACCGGAAGGAAGCTATTGCTCGCCCGTCGCCAGTGCGGTGCCGGGCGGTGCTTACGAGCCGGTGGCGAAGGAATAATCATCAATTCCGTTCGTGCTGAGCTTGTCCAAGCACTGCATTTCCTCTGCCCGGAAACAAAAAGTGGAATGCAGCCCTTCGACAAGCTCAGGGCGAACGGGTAGGGGAGGGGTATGCCCAAGCCCCCCAAACTGCCGCAAGGTATGCCCAGCGCCCAACAGGTGCTCGACTTCATCCAGTCCTCCGATATTCCCGCAGGCAAGCGCGAGATCGCCAAGGCCTTCGGGCTGAAGGGGCAGGAGAAGATCAAACTGAAGGCCTTGCTCAAGGACATGGCCGAGGACGGATTGATCGACGGCAAGAAAAGCGCCTTCCACCGGATGGGCGGAGTGCCCAAGGTGACCACCCTCAAGATCGTGGGGCTTGAAGACGGGGATTTGATCGCCGAGCCGGACAATTGGGATCCCGAGGCCCCCGGCAAGCCGCCGCGCCTCACCATCCGCGAACCGCGCCCGCGCCCCGGAGTAAAACGTCCGCCTGCGCTCAAGCGCGGCGACCGTATCCTCGCCCGCACCGAGGAAACGGAAACAGGCTGGATCGCACATTCGATGAAGAAGCTGCCCTCGCGCACCGAGGGGCTGATGGGCGTGGTCGAGATCGACAAGACCGGCAAGGCGTGGCTCGCCCCCGTCGACAAGCGCGTGCGCCAGTCCACCCCGATTGCCGATCGCGGCGAGGCCGAAGCCGGCCAACTGGTGATCGCCGAACGCGTCGGCCGCTCTGAACGTGCGGGCGTCAAGGTGATCGAGGTTGTCGGCGATCCGCTCGCGCCCAAGAGCTTCAGCCTGATCGCGATTGCCAAGCACGGCATCCCGCATATCTTCCCCGAAGAGACGCTCGAGGAAGCACCCCGGTCAGCCAAGCTCAAGCTCTCCGAAAAGACCCGGGAAGACCTACGGCATCTGCCGATTGTTGCTATCGATCCCGCCGACGCGCGCGATCATGACGATGCCATCTGGGCCGAGCCCGACGGGCAGGGCGGGTTCAACGCGGTCGTCGCGATTGCCGATGTCAGCTTCTACGTCCGCCCCGGCTCTGCGCTGGACCGCGAGGCGCGCAAGCGCGGCAACTCGGTCTACTTCCCCGACCGCGTGGTGCCGATGCTGCCCGAAGTGCTGAGCGCTGACGTGTGCTCGCTGAAGGAAGGCGTGGACCGCGCCGCCATGGCCTGCCACCTGCACATCAACGGCGATGGCAAGGTCAGCAGCTTCCGCTTCACCCGGGCGCTGGTGCGGATTGCACACAACATCGCCTATGAGGACGCGCAGAAGGCCGTCGATAGCGGCAGCCCGCCCGAACATCTCGCGCATCTGTGGGAGGCCTGGAAGGCGCTTTCTGCGGCCCGCCATGCCCGCGATCCGCTCGAACTCGAACTGCCCGAACGCCGCGTGGTGCTTAACGAGAAGGGCCAGATCGCCGAAATCGCGATCCGCGAACGGCTCGATGCGCACCGCGTGGTCGAGGATTTCATGATCGCCGCCAACGTCGCCGCAGCCAAGGCACTGGAGGCGAAGACCGCGCCGGTGGTCTACCGCGTCCACGAACCGCCGAGCCGCGAGAAGCTGATCGCGCTGCGCGATTATCTCGCCACGATGGGAAAGAAGCTGGCGCTGGGGCAGGTGGTGACGCCGGGCCTGTTCAACCGGATGCTCAAAGACGTCACCGACGAGGCCGAAAAGGCGCTGGTGATGGAAGCGGTGCTGCGCAGCCAGACGCAGGCCTATTACGGCCCCGCCAATGCCGGGCATTTCGGCCTGAGCCTCGGCTCCTACGCCCACTTCACCTCGCCGATCCGGCGCTATGCCGATCTGCTGGTCCACCGCGCGCTGGTGGATGCCTATAAGCTGGAACAGCCCGCGCCGCCGGGATCGCTGCCGCCTGCCACCGGGCTATCGGATCGCGACCGCGCCAGCCTGCAACAGGTCTCGGACGCAATCAGCCAGACCGAACGCCGCGCGATGGAGGCCGAGCGCGATACGATTGATCGCTACGTCGCCGCCTGGCTTTCGGCGCGTGTGGGCGAGGTGTTCGACACGCGCATCACCGGGGTGCAGAGCTTCGGCTTCTTTGCCACCATCGTCGGATTGGGCGGAGACGGCCTCGTGCCGATCTCCACGCTCGGCAACGAATATTTCCGCTATGATGAGGCGGCGCAGGCCTTGGTCGGCAGCGACAGCGGGACGATCTATGCCAGCGGTGATCGGTTGAAGCTGCGGTTGGCCGAATCCAATGCGCTCACCGGCGCGCTCAAGTTCGCCTTGCCCGATGCCAAGCCTGGCGCGATCGAGCCCCGCGGGGTGCGTCCGGATGGCCCTCGCCACGGTGCGGGCGGGCCGCCCAAGAAGGCGGGCAAGTTCATGGTCGGCCAGCGCGGACGGCCGGGCAATATCCGCCATCAGGGCCGCAAGAAGTAGGCGGACGCTGACTAGACGTGGAGCGCGTGTCCGGCCTCGTCGTAATCGGCGGGGATGATGTAAAGCGGGCAGGGCAGGGTGCCCGCCGCGGCCGAGAAGTGCGTCACCAGCGGGCCGGGGGCAGCACCCTTGGCCGCGCCCAGCACCAGCGCGGCGACTTCCTCGTGTTCGGCGAGGAATTCGCTGACGATCTTCTGCCCGTTGCCGATCTTGACCGAGATGGTCGGCATGATCCCGCTTTCGGCGAGCAGATTGCCTGCGACACCGTGGGCGAGCATCTCCGCGCGATCACGCGCCTCGGCCTCGATGGTGGCTTGCACCGCACCAAAGGCGCTGAAGTTCTGCTGCGGCACCAGAGCCAGCAGATGCACCGCGCCGCCCACCGCCGCGGCCCGGCGCGCGGCATAGCGCAGCGCGGCCAGCGCCTCTTCGCTCTCGTCGATGATGACCAGAAATGTGCGCATTGTCTCAGCCCTGTTCCCCGGCGCGGTATCAATGCATTCGTATGGATTGGCAAGTCCCGGCACCTATCAGCCATTCTGGGCCTTGCCCGCCGCTAGGGAATTGGCCAGAGAACGCAGGCGTATCGTTTACGGGAGTATCGCGGATCATGGCCTTGGAAATCAGGATGCCGGCTTTGTCGCCCACCATGGAGGAGGGCACGCTTGCGCGCTGGCTCGTCAAGGTCGGGGACACGGTGGCCTCGGGCGACGTGATGGCCGAGATCGAAACCGACAAGGCGACGATGGAATTCGAAGCTGTCGATGAAGGCGTGATTGCCGAGATTCTGGTGCCGGAAGGCAGCGAGAACGTGAAGGTCGGCGCAGTGATCGCACGGCTGACGGTGGAGGGCGAGGAAGCCGCGCCTGCGCCTGCTGCGGCACCCGCTCCCGCACCTGCGCCCGCAGCCGATGGCCCCGCCGCGACTCCGACCGCAAAGAAGCTGGCTGAAGTGAACGGCATCGATCTGGCGGGCATCACCGGCACCGGTCCCAAGGGCAAGATCACCAAGGAAGATGTCGAGTCCGCGATTGTGGCGGGCGGCGGTTCGGCCACGCCGGTCCCTCCGGCAGCGCCCTCTGCGCCTGCCGCGCCTGCGGCTGCGCCGGTGGCGGCTTCGGGCGCCCGCGTCATCGCATCGCCGCTCGCCAAGCGGATTGCGGCGGACAAGGGAATTGATCTGGCGCTGGTCAAGGGCACCGGCCCCAATGGACGGATCGTCAAGGAAGATGTCGAGGGCTTCACGCCCGGCGCGGCTGCTCCGGCCCCGGCTGCGGCGGCTTCGGCGCCCGTTGCACCAGTCGCAGCTTCCGCCCCGGTTGTCGTACCCAGCCTCGGCGGCGATCTCGATGCGCCTTACGAGGTGCAGAAGCTCAACAATGTCCGCAAGGTCATCGCCCGCCGCCTGACCGAGGCCAAGCAGACCATTCCGCACATCTACCTCACCGTCGACATCCGGCTCGACGCGCTGCTGAAGCTGCGCGGTGAATTGAACAAGAGCCTTGAGGCTGACGGCGTGAAGCTGTCGGTCAACGATCTCCTGATCAAGGCGCTCGCCCGCGCGCTGCAGCGCGTGCCCAAGTGCAATGTCAGCTTCCAGGGCGATACGCTGCTGCAGTTCACGCGGCAGGATATCTCGGTCGCAGTGGCCGCGCCTTCGGGCCTCATCACCCCGATCATCCGCGATGCAGGCCGCAAGGGCCTCGCCGAGATCAGCACGGAGATGAAGGCGCTGGCGGGCAAGGCCAAGGACGGCAAGCTGCAACCGCACGAATTCCAGGGCGGCACGGCGAGCCTTTCGAACCTCGGGATGTTCGGCACCAAGCAGTTCGACGCAGTGATCAACCCGCCGCAAGCGATGATCCTCGCAGTCGGCGCGGGCGAGCAGCGCCCGTGGGTCGAGGACGGCCAGATCGTCCCCGCAACCGTCATGAGCGCCACCGGCAGCTTCGACCACCGCGCCATCGACGGCGCGGACGGCGCGCAGCTGATGGAGGCGATCAAGCAGCTGTGCGAGAACCCGATGGGGCTGGTGGTCTAAGGCCATGCCCTCCGGCGAGTTGACAATCAGGGCAACCGCCATGCCCGCCGACACCAATCCCTATGGCGGAGTGTTCGGCGGGTGGCTGATGGCGCAGATGGCGCTGGGCGCTGGCTCGCTTGCGAGCCGCGTGGGGCAGGGCAAGGCGGTGGTGGTCTCCGCAACCGACTTCGCTTTTCCCGGCGCGATGGCGGTGGGCGATGAACTCAGCGTCTATTGCGAGTGTGTAGCCACCGGCACCACCTCGCTCACCATTGCCGCCGAGGCTATAGCGCGTGAGCGTAATAGCGAGGCCACCACACTGGTCGCGCGCGGCACCTTCAAATTTGTTCTGATCGGCGAGGACGGCCGCCCTCGGGCGCTGTCTGCGCCGCCCGCACTGCTCCTCCCCAAGGATGATACCAATGGCAAATGACTATGACGTGATCGTGTTGGGTTCCGGCCCCGGCGGCTATGTCGCGGCGATCCGCTGCGCGCAGCTCGGGCTCAAGACCGCGATTGTCGAGCGCGAGAACCTCGGAGGCATCTGCCTCAACTGGGGTTGCATCCCGACCAAGGCGATGCTGCGCTCGGCCGAGATCTTCCACTATATGCAGCACGCAGGCGATTACGGCCTCGTGGCGCAAGGGATCGAGGCGGACCTTGCAGCCATCGTCAAGCGCAGCCGCGGGGTCGCCAAGCAGCTTAATCAGGGCATTGGACACCTGATGAAGAAGAACAAGATCACGGTGCACATGGGCACCGGCACGCTGACGGGCGCAAACAGCCTCACGGTGAAGGGCGACCCTGCTGGCTCCGGGGCAGAGGAAGCTCTCACCGCCAAGCACATCATCGTCGCCACCGGCGCGCGCGCCCGCGATCTGACCTTTGCCCCCGCTGACGGCAAGCGCGTGTGGACCTATCGCCATGCGATGACTCCGACCGAACTTCCGGCCAAGCTGCTGGTGATTGGATCAGGCGCAATCGGGATCGAGTTCGCCAGCTTCTACAACGACCTCGGTTCGGATGTGACCGTGGTTGAAATGCTCGACCGGATCGTTCCGGTGGAGGACGCCGATGTCTCGACCTTCCTCGAAAAGTCGCTGCGCAAGCAGGGCATCAACATCATGACCGGCGCGGGTGTGGACGCCATCAAGGTGAGTGACGCAGGCATCACCGCCACCATCAAGGACAAGTCGGGCAATGCCGCCACCAGCGACTTCACCCATGTGATCGTCGCCATCGGTATCGTCCCCAATACCGAGAATATCGGCATCGACGGCCTTGCCGACATGGATCGCGGCTTCATCCAGATCGATCCCTATGGCCGCACCAAGACCAAGGGCTTGTGGGCGATCGGCGACTGCACCCCCGGCCCGTGGCTGGCGCACAAGGCGAGCCACGAAGGCGTGACCTGCGCCGAGGCCATCGCGCAGGAACTCGGCAACACCGAAGTCCACCCGCACCCGCTCAATCGCCTGGCCATTCCGGGCTGCACCTATTGCCACCCGCAGGTCGCCAGCGTGGGTCTTACCGAAGCCAAGGCCAAGGAAGCTGGCTACGACCTCAAGATCGGCAACTTCCCCTTCATCGGCAATGGCAAGGCGATCGCGCTGGGCGAGGCCGAGGGCTTCATCAAGACGATCTTCGATGCGAAGACCGGCGAACTGCTCGGCGCGCATATGGTCGGCGCCGAAGTGACCGAGCTGATCCAGGGCTACACGGTCGGCAAGGTGCTTGAAACCACCGAGGCCGAGCTGATGCAGACGATCTTCCCGCACCCCACCTTGAGCGAGATGATGCACGAAAGCGTGCTCGACGCTTACGGGCGGGCGCTGCACTTCTAAGGATTCGCCATGACCGAGAGGGCACCCGAAGCGCTGAAGGGCGAGGATTGGGCCGGCGAGATGGGTGCGCGCTGGCTCGCCAGTCTCGATCGGTTCGAGGGCATGATCGCGCCCATCGGCGCGGCGCTGCTGGCCCGCGCGGCCTACACACCGGGCGAGCGCGTGCTGGATCTGGGCTGCGGCGGCGGGGCGACGACCTTGGCGATTGCCGAACTGGTCGGGCCGCAAGGCGCGGCGCTTGGCCTTGATGTTGCGCCAATGCTGATCGAGCGGGCGCGGCAGCGCGCGGCAGGGGCGGGCAGCAGCGCACGCTTCGTGTGCGCCGATGCGGCCACCGCCAGCCTCGAGACGCCGCCGTTTGACCGGCTGTTCTCGCGTTTCGGCTCGATGTTTTTCGAAGCCCCTGTGCCTGCCTTCACCAACCTCAAGGCGATGCTGAAACCCGGCGCGCGGATCGATCTGGCGGTCTGGGCCAACCCCCGGAACAATCTGTGGATGATGGAGGTGATGGGCGTGGTGCGCCGCCATGTCGAGATCGCGCCTGCCGTCCCGCGTGCCCCGGGGCCGTTCGCGTTCGAGGATCTGACCTATCTTGAAGAGGTGCTGACCAGTGCCGGCTTCATCGGCATGGACGTGCTGCCCTACGAGGGCCGTCAACCGGTCGGCGGGCCGGGCGCGTCACCAGTCGCGGCGACCGATTTCGTGCTGACCTCGATGGCAGTCGGCCGTGTGCTGGACGAGGCAGGCGCGGCGGTCCGTGATGCGGCGCGCGCCGATCTCGTCGACCTGTTCACCGCACGTTACGTCGAGGGCGAGGGCGTGATGCTGGGGTGCAAGGCCTGGCTGGTCAGCGCCCACGCCTGATAGCGCGGTTCAGGCGCGGCATTGCCAGCTGTCGCCGCCCAATGTCGCAATGCGCATCCGCTTGCCCTTGCGCGTCACGCTGGCAAAAGGCTGCCACGCAGCATTCTTGGCCGCCGGAGCCAGCGCCACGCCGATCCCCTTGCCCGATGCGGCGTCACGGATCAGCAGGATTGGCGCGTCCGAAACCGAGGTCAGCAAAACGCCCGCCAGCGGCTGCGTGCCTTTGCAGATCGCCACCTTGCCGCCTGTCTCCGGCGAAGAGACCAGAGCAACGCGCACTGTGAGGCGCTCCTCGTAAGCCGCAGCAAGGCAAGCCCGATGGTCAGCGGCAAAGGCGCAGCGGCTGCGGCGTTTGAACCAGGCGGTGTCGCTTTCGATCAGCGCCGTCGCTTCGAGCGGCGCGCGGCGGACAAAATCGGCCAGCTGGGCATCAAGCCTGCGCAAATCGCTATCGCCGCACACCAGCATATCGGAAGCATAGACCGGCCGCGCGCAATCGGCACTGGACTGCTCGATCGGTGGTGGAACGCTGGCAGGTGCGGCCTGCGCGAGCGCGAGCAACGATGATGCAGCAAGGACAAAAGACATGGAACACCCCTCGGTTGCACGAAACCTATCCCACGCAGGGGGCGTGTCAATCGCGGAGGGAGGGTGGCGGACAGGGTG
>JAMNXO010000002.1 GCA_023653115.1 Erythrobacter sp. | reverse complement strand
TGGAGCGGGCGAAGGGATTCGAACCCTCGACCCCAACCTTGGCAAGGTTGTGCTCTACCCCTGAGCTACGCCCGCTCACTGGCGCTGACAGAAACCTGGAAAGCAACGGTTCTGCCGGAGAGGCGGCGCGATTAGCAGCGCCCCGTGCCCGCTGCAAGCGCTAAATTCACATACCTGCCAGCGCAAAATTGGCGCTGTCGGGGGTTGATTGCGCAGGCAACACAGGCCAGCAGAAATGCGCGCTTCACATCCGCCGATTATGCCCCACATTGGGGTCACCAAAAAGCAGCACACCGCACAACCACAGGAGCATCCCCTTGGCCAGCATGGGACTGAGCATCGACGAACAGAAAGCGGTTGAACGCTTCCGCACAGCGGTGGTCGAACCCTCGCAGACCAGCCTCGTGATCCTCGATTTCTGGGCCGAATGGTGCGGGCCGTGCAAGGCGCTTACCCCGGTGCTGGAAAAGGTCGCCGCCGAATATGCCGACAAGGGCGTGGTGCTGGCCAAGATCAATGTCGATGAGGAACAGTTCATCGCCGCGCAGTTCCAGGTGCGCTCGATCCCGACGGTCTATGCCATGTTCCAGGGCCAGCCGGTGGCCGACCTGACCAATGCCCGCAGCGAATCGCAGCTGAAGGCGATGCTCGATCAGCTGCTGGCGCAATTGCCGGTGCAGGCAGGGGCCGGAGCAGCCGACGGCGCGCCGCAGGGCCCTTCGCCGGAGGAACTCGCGCAGTTCGTGAAAATGGGCGAGGAAGCGCTGGCCGCCGGTGATGCGCCGCGCGCTGCCAGCATCTTTGCCCAGATCACCGAATTCGCGACCGATAATGCTCCCGCCCACGCCGGGCTGGTGCGCGCGCTGGTGCAACTGGGCGAGACCGAACAGGCCGCCCAGGTGATGGAAGTGATCGAGAGCGATCCCCGCCTTGCCGCCGATCCGGCGATTGCTCCTGCCCGCAGCGCGCTCGAGCTGGCCGGGACCAAGGTGGATGACAGCGAACTGGCCGCCCTGCGAACTGCCGCCGCGGCCGCGCCCGAGGATATGGATGCGCAGCTCGCCTATGCCGAAGCTGCCTTTGCGGCCGGCGAACGCGATGCCGCCGCCGATACGCTGCTCACCATGATCGCGGCGGACCGCGAATGGAACGGGGGCGCGGCGCGGGCCAAGCTGCTCAAGATCTTCGAGGCCACCGGTCTGGAAGATGAATGGGTGATCGGCGTCCGCCGGCGCCTTTCACGCGTATTGTTTGGATGAGCCCGAAAACCATGTCCCGCCGCCTCTCGATCTTCCCGCTGACCGGCGCGGTGCTGTTTCCCGGGATGCAGCTGCCGCTCCACATCTTCGAGCCGCGGTATCGCGCGCTGGTGGGCGATGCGCTGATCCGGGATCGCCAGATCGCGATGATCCAGCCCCAGCGCACCACCGAAGGCGCACCGCTCTACAGCGTCGGCTGCATCGGCAAGATCGGCGAGGTGCAGGCGATGGACGACGGGCGCTACAATCTCGTCCTCGAAGGCACGGCGCGGTTCCGGCTGGTGCGCGAGCTTGATGTCAACACCGCCTTCCGCCAGATCGAGGCCGAAATCTACGAAGAGGACGAGGACGAAACCCTCTCCCACGCCCAGCGCGGCGGGTTCGAACGCGAAGCGCGTCGCTTTGCCGAGGCACAGGGTTACAGCGTCGATTGGAGTTCGGTCGAACGGCTCGATGATCGCTCGCTGATCAACGGCGTCTCGCAGATCGCGCCGTTCGATCCGGCCAGCAAGCAGGCGCTGCTGGAGGCCGAAACCCTCACCGACCGCTGCGAATTGCTGGTGCAACTGATGCAGTTCTACGGCCGCACCGATGGCGGCGAGGAAATCACGACGCTGCAATAGGAGCGGGCGGCGCGCGCTCTAGAGCCCGAAGCTGCCCTTCAGCCCGTCGATCACATATTGCGCCGCGAGCGCCGCCAGCAGCACGCCCAGCAGGCGGGTGATAACCGCCTCGACCTTGTCGCCCAGCAGGCGGATCAGCGGGCCGGCTGCGACCAGTGCGGCGGCGGTGATCACCAGCACAGCCGCCAGTGCGGCGAGCACCTCGATCATCTCGGGCAAGCCCTCGGCCTCGTTCATCAGCAGCATGATCGCGGCAATCGCGCCCGGCCCGGCGAGCATCGGCATCGCCATCGGGAACACCGAGACGTCCTCGATTTCCGGCGTGGCGGCGACCTTCTCGGCGCGGCTCTCGCGGCGCTGGGTGCGCTTTTCGAACACCATGTCGAAGGCGATGAAGAACAGCATCAGCCCGCCTGCGATGCGGAACGAGTTCAATTCGATATGCAGCGCGCCGAGCAATTGCTGGCCGAACAAGGCGAAGATCAAGAGGATGATCGAGGCGATCATGGTCGCCCGCAAGGCCATGCTGCGCGCCTGCGCTGCGCTCGCACCCTTGGTCAGCCCGGCATAGATCGGCGCGCAGCCCGGCGGATCGATCACCACGAACAGGGTGACGAAGGCGGACAGGAACAGTTCGGTGAAAATCATTGCGGGGTGCTTACTCGTCAGCCGTCGGGGTCAGGGTCTGCTCGAAAGCAGTGAGCCAGCGGCCCTCGTAGAAATATTCGGCCATCGCATAGCGCGCGCCGTCTGCGCGGTGCTCCCAGCGCCAGCGCAGCGTGCCGTCGCGTGAAAGCCGGGCATCGGTCTTGCCGTCCTCCCCCACGGGAATGGCGGGCGGCGGCGGGATTTCTGCGCCGCCGCGCGGACAGGAGGCAACAAGCCCGAGCACGGCATCGATCGAAGTGACGACGATATCGCCATCCTCCACCGGCTTGCGCGGCGGGGGCTGGGGCACATCAAGCCCGCCGGCATCGAACACGTAGCGGTATTCGCCGTTCTCCTGCCGCTCCCACACGGTGACAAAATTTCCGACCTGCCCCTCGGGCGTGGTCAGGCGCCCCTGGCTCACCGCCAGCGCGCCATCGCAGCTGATCACCACCGCGCGCGCTTCCCACTGCGTCGCCTTGGGCGGATCCGTCTGCGTCGCCAGCCACGGCTCGATCGGGAAAGGCCCGTTGCGGCCGTGGAGCAAGGCTCCGGGCGCGGCGAACATCTTGAAGGCGGTCCACTGCCCCTGCTCGCGCGCGGCGCGGGCAAAGGCGATTTCGGCTGCCACGATGGTGCTCGGCTGCGCGGCGCCCGGCGCTGTGGCCAGCGCGCGGTTGATCACGGCGCGGGGCGGCCCCTTGGGCCCCTGACTGGCGCAGCCGGTGAGCACCGCCGCCAGCGCCGCGACCGCGAAAATCCGGCGCACGGGCGTCACAGCCCCTCCGGCGCGGGCATCCCGGCATGGGCGTGCGCGGCGACCAGCGTATTCCTGAGCAGCACGGCGATGGTCATCGGCCCGACCCCGCCCGGCACCGGCGTGATCGCGCCCGCAACCTCCAGCGCCTCGGCAAAGGCAACATCGCCCACCAGCCGCCCCTTGGCCGCGCCCTCGGCAGGCGGCAGGCGGTTGATGCCGACGTCGATCACGGTCGCGCCCGGCTTGATCCAGTCCCCGCGCACCATTTCCGGGCGGCCCACCGCAGCGACCACGATATCGGCGCGGCGCACCACGTCCGCGAGGTTCTTGGTGCGGCTATGCGCGATGGTGACGGTGGCATTGGCGTCGATCAGCAGCTGCGCCATCGGCTTGCCGACGATGTTCGAGCGGCCGATCACCACCGCCTCCAGCCCCGACAGATCGCCCAGCCGGTCTTTTAGCAGCATGATGCAGCCGAGCGGCGTGCAGGGCACGAACCCCGTCTGGCCGACGCTCAGCCGCCCTGCATTGATGACATGGAACCCGTCGACATCCTTGTCGGGGCTGATCGCGGCAATGATCGCCTGTTCGTCGAGCTGTCCGGGGAGCGGGAGCTGCACCAGAATCCCGTCGACCGCCTCGTCCTGATTGAGCCGTTCGACCAGCGAGAGCAGCGCGGCCTCGCTGGTATCGGCCGGCAGGCGGTGTTCGAAGCTGGCGATCCCCGCCGCCTCGCACGCCTTGCCCTTGGCGCCGACATAGACCTGGCTCGCCGCATCATCGCCGACCAGCACCACGGCCAGCCCGGGGCGGCGACCGGCCTGATAGGCGAACGCCGCAGCGCCCTCACCGACCCGCGCGCGCAGGCCCTCGGCAAAGCCTTTGCCGTCGATCAGAGCGGCCTCGGACGTGGGTGCCGTCATCAATAGGCCCCCGCCACCCCGATCAGCACCCGCGTGAGGATCTGCAGGCCGAGGATCAGCACCAGCGGCGAGAAATCGATCGCACCGGTGTTGGGCATGATGTTGCGGATCGGCCGCAGCACAGGTTCAAGCAGGCGGTTGATGGAATCATACACCTGCCGCAGGAATTCATTGCTCGGGCTCACCACGTTGAAGGCGAACAGCAGTCCGATCACGAATTGCACGATGATCAGCATCACCAGCACATTTGTGAGCATCACCAGAATATCGACGAGTACAGCCAGTCCTTGCATTGCGCTTCGTATCCCTTGCCGGGCCAGCGCGCTGCGCTGCCCTCGTGAGGTCCCTTAAAGGCGTATTAGCCTGTTAATACGCCTCACGCCAGATTTGTGTTCCGGCAAAAACGCCTCAGGCGCGCACCAGGGTGCCCGCGCCGCGTGCGGTGAAGAATTCCAGCAGCATCGCGTGGCCCACCCGCCCGTCTAGCACCACGGCAGCCTCGCACCCGGCCTGCACCGCAGCCACGCAGGTTTCCAGCTTGGGCACCATGCCGCCGCGCACCACGCCGTCTGCCCGCAGTTTGGCGATATCGGCGGGGGTGAGATCGGTGAGCAATTCGCCGTCGGCCCCCAGCACGCCGGCCACGTCGGTCAGCAGGAACAGGCGCGCAGCCCCCAGCGCCGCCGCGATCGCGCCCGCCATGGTATCGGCGTTGATGTTATAGGTCGCGCCGTCAGCGCCGGGCGCGATGGGGGCGATCACCGGGATCATCCCGGCGGCCACCATCGTGTCGATCACCGTGGTATCGACTTCGGCCGGTTCGCCGACAAAGCCGAGATCGACCACCTGTTCGATATTGCTGTCAGGGTCGCGGGTGGTGCGGTTGACCTTGCGTGCCGTCACCAGCCCGCCATCCTTGCCCGAAATGCCGATCGCCTTGCCGCCCGCAGCCGCGATCCAGCCGACCAACTCCTTGTTGATCGCGCCCGACAGCACCATCTCGGCGATCTTGGCGGTGGCCTCGTCTGTCACGCGAAGGCCGTCGACAAAGGTGCTCTCCACCCCCAGCCGCGCGAGCATCTGGCCGATCTGCGGGCCGCCGCCATGCACCACCACCGGATTGATGCCGACTGCCTTCAGCAGCACGATATCTTCGGCAAAATCGCGCGCGGCGGCAGGATCGCCCATGGCATGGCCGCCATACTTCACCACGAAGGTGCGTCCGGCATAGCGCTGGAAATAGGGCAGCGCCTCGATCAGCACTTCCGCTTTGGAGAGATCAGGGGCCAGATCATGCTGGAGCCCTGCTCCGGTGCCGGGTGTCGGTTCAGTCACAGGCGTCTCTTGTCCTCGGCCGCGCGGCCACTTGCCGCTGCCCGCGCCCCTAACGCCTTGCGCGCGCAGTGCAAGGCGGCTTGGCGCAGCAATTCATCAGCCATTAGGGATTTTAGGGGCTTAATGTTACCCTGCTGGCGAAGGAGGCGAGCATGGCACAGGATCCCACCGAGGGCACTCCGGACTATACCGAGCGGCGCGTGGAAGAACGGCGCAAGTCGCAGCAGCCCTTCGAGGGGCCCGACCGCCGCAAAGGCGACCGCCGCGCAGGCGAGGATCGCCGCCGCACGCCGCGAAGCTGACGCGCCTCCGTCAGAGGGGTCGCGGGCAGCGCATCGCCTGTTACGCTGCCCGCACAGGCTGTGTCACGCTGGAGTGATACCCTGTTCCTGCTGCTCGATCATCGCTGCGATCTCGTCGAGCAGATGCAACCGTTCGCGCTTCAATGTTTCGAGCCGTTCGTCGCTCGCCGCGTCGATCTCGGCCGCGATGCGGTGGATTTCGCGGTTCACCACATGATGGCGCTCGGCCAGTTCCACGAAATGCGCATTGCTGACCTTGAGGCGGTGCAGCGCGTCGGCATCATGCGGAAACTCGTCGTGCAACTCGTGCGGGGTATGTGCGGACATGGTGATCTCCCTTGGTGTGTGAGGCAAGCCTAGAAGGGCGGGGGCGGAACGTATTTGATCCGCGTCAATTCACCGCAGGCGCAAGACTGTGCTAGAGCGCCCGGCATGACCTCAGCCTTAACCCTGTCCCGCCGCGCCGCACTCCGGCTTGCACCCGCCACGCTGCTGCTGCTTGCGGCTTGCGCGACCTTGGACGCGCCCGCCCCCGCCGATCCGCAGGACGCGTTCTGGGCCGCGCTATCGAGCCATTGCGGCAAGGCCTATGCCGGGCAGATGGTGACCGCTGATGCGGCGGATGCCGATCTGGCTGGCCGGCCGATGGTGATGGCGGTGCGCGACTGCTCGGCAGCCAGCATTGCGGTGCCGTTCCACATCCAGCGCGCCGACGGATCGTGGGACCGCTCGCGCACCTGGCTCGTCACCCGCAACGCGGCGGGCGGACTGCGGCTCAAGCATGATCACCGCCATGAAGACGGCACCAGCGATGCCGTGACAATGTATGGCGGCGACACCGCCACCCGGGGGACGCCGCGCGCCCAGTCCTTCCCGGTGGACGCCGAGAGCATCGCATCCTTCACCCGCGCCGGGCTTACCGCTTCACTCACCAACGTGTGGACCATCGGCGTCGATCCTGCCGGCACATCCGGGGGCACCTATGCCTATGAACTGCGCCGCACCGTTGCGGGCGGCGCGCCGGCGGAGCGGCATTTCCGCGTCGAATTCGATCTCACCCGGCCGATCGCCCCGCCGCCGCCCGCGTGGGGCTGGGAGTAGCGCGCGCGCTCAGGCCGGATCAATCGCAGCAGCGAGCGCGGCGAAATCCGCGTGGCCGGTGACCGGCGCTACCCGCTCGGCCCACATGGCATCAATCCGCTCGGCGATCACGGGCGGCAGCACGCCGGCATCGCTGGCGACCGCCTGCACCTTGGTCGAATCGCCATCGGCCGGAATGCCGATGCGCTCCTCCATCACCTTGCAGAACATCGCATCGTCGAAGCGGTCGTCATGCGCGGACATGAATTCGCGGGTGGTCATCGCCTCGACCATCACCGCCTGCTCGGGCGTAAGTTCCAGCCCCATGAAGGCCGCCAGCCGCGCGATCATCGCCGGACGGTTCCTCGCGGCCCAACGGTAGCTCGCCAGCAGCGTGTCGGGCTCGTTGCGGCGGGCATACCAGCTCAGCAGGTGCGTGACATAGTCGCACCCGCCCGGCCCGCCGTTCAGCCACATCGGCCAGAACTCCTCCATGCTGATGCTGCCCGCCTCAATATGCCAGCCATCGAAGAAGCGGTAGAACGAGACATAGGTCTCTTTGGGATCGCGCACGGTTACGACATAGCGCGCATTGGCGGGCAGGCGTTCGTATTCGCGGTGCGACTTGAAGCCGCGGGGCTGGGCGCGCTGGGCGACGTTCATGTCGAAATCGATCAGCAGCGCGGTGTCCTCCCACGGGGTCATGCGGCTGATATCGTCGAAGTCCATATCGCCCGCGCCGGTGGCGGCGATCATGCGGATCTGGTGGAACATCTGCTGCATCAGCGTGGTGCCGCTCTTGGCCCAGGAGGTGAGGTAGACATCGCCGTCGCGGGCGGCGAGCGGGCGGTATTGCTGCTGCGGCGCGCTCGCCATCAGCGCGCCCATGTTGATCCCCGCCTCTTCAAGATTGCGCGCACGGCGGTTCAATGGCCCCGGCATGATCAGTCTCCCCCTCTTCCCCGCGGGCGAGTGTGGCACGGGTTGGGTGTGGGGGGAAGGGGGGGGCGCGACAGTCTTGGTGCTAGCGGTCCAGCAGCATGGACAGCTCTGCCCCGAACGCGCGGTAGGCGACAAACGCCGCCACGGCGAGGAGATGGAGCGCGGCGATGGCGTGAAGGTCGCTAGAGAAGGGCTGCTTGCGCGTTTTATGCCGAAACAGCGCCCGGCCCGCGTAGGCCCCGATCGTGCCGCCAAGGAAGGCGAGCATCAGCAAGGCGCCCTCCGAAATCCGCCAAGCCCCACGCTCCGCCCGCGCCTTGTCGATCCCGAAGGCAGCAAAGGCGAGGAAGTTCATTGCGATAAACGCCGTGGCGATGTTGCCGGGCGTCAGGAGGGCGGCAAGCGAGTCCATGTTGCAGGTATAGCACAAGAGGGGTTGCTGGAGGATTGCTTTGTGATTCCTGCCCTTTCCTGCAAGCGGGTGGGTGAGTGCAAGCGCTTCCTTCCCCCCTCCCGCTTGCGGGAGGGGTCGGGGGTGGGCACGTGTTGCCCTCTTTGCCAACAAGCGATAAACCACTGAAATGCCTGAATGGAAGCCCCGCGATACCATCCGCGCGCGGACGTTGCGGCGGGAGGCGACCCCGGCGGAGCGAGCGCTTTGGGCCTATCTCGCGCGCGGCCAGATCGGCGCAAAGTTCAGCCGCCAGATGCCGGTCGGGCCGTGGTTTGCCGACTTCCTCTGCCGCGAGCTGGCGCTGGTGATCGAGCTCGACGGCCACAGCCATGCCGTCGCACCCGAGCGTGACGTGGTGCGCGATTCCTGGATGGCAGCACACGGGCTTACCGTGCTGCGTTTCGCCAATGCCGATGTCTTCGCGAACGCCGAGGGCGTGATGGCCACGATCCGCGCGGAGGTGGAGCGGCTGCGAGGCTTGGCAGTCGGGCGGAAATGACCTGTCCCGCTCGCGGAAAGGGAGCGAGACTTAATGAGCCAAACGCTAATTTAGTCGCAGCGGGTTTGGCATTCTCGGCAGTTTCCGGACAGGCCCACCCCTAACCCCTCCCGCAAGCGGGAGGGGGATAAAGCAGAGCGCCCAGCCCCACCCGCAAGCGGGAGGAACTGGGCGGGTAAGGAACGCAATTCAGGCTTCTGCCTACTCCGCAGCCTCAGCCCCAAACAGGCCGATCTCGGGCACTTCAACAGTGTCCTCGTTCACAGCCTTGGCCTTCTGACGCTTGTCGAAGCTCGACCACACCGAGTTCCAGTCGCCAGTCGTGGCGCCCTTCGAATATTCCGTGGCGCGGGTTTCGAAGAAGTTGGCGTGCTCGACGCCGTTGAGCAGCGGGGCGAGCCAGGGGAGCGGGTGCTCCTCGATCATGTAGATCGGCTGCAGGCCCAGCTGGCCCAGACGCCAGTCGGCGATGTAGCGGATATACTTCTTGATTTCCTTGGCGCTCATCCCGTTGATCGGACCCATTTCGAAGGCGAGATCGATGAAGTTGTCTTCCAGACGCACGGTCTTCTGGCAGATGTCGATCAGGTCTTCCTTCACCGCCTTGGTGAGGCACTGGCGTTCCTCGCAGAAGGTGTGGAACAGCTTGATGATGCCTTCGCAGTGCAGCGATTCGTCGCGCACCGACCAGCTGACGATCTGGCCCATGCCCTTCATCTTGTTGAAGCGCGGGAAGTTCATCAGCATCGCGAAGCTGGCGAACAACTGGAGCCCTTCGGTGAAGCCGCCGAAGGCTGCGAGCGTGCGCGCGATATCCTCGTCGGTGTCGACCCCGAACTGGTTGAGGAAGTCGTGCTTGTCCTTCATTTCCTCATATTCGAGGAAGGCGCTGTATTCGTTCTCGGGCATCCCGATGGTGTCGAGCAGGTGCGAATAGGCGGCGATGTGCACCGTCTCCATGTTGGAGAAGGCGGCGAGCATCATCTTCACCTCGGTCGGCTTGAACACCCGGCCGTAGTTTTCGTGATAGCAGTTCTGCACCTCGACATCGGCCTGGGTGAAGAAGCGGAAGATCTGGGTGAGCAGGTTGCGCTCGTTCTCGGAAATCTTCTGCGCCCAGTCGCGGCAATCCTCGCCCAGCGGCACTTCCTCCGGCATCCAGTGGATCTGCTGCTGGCGCTTCCAGAAATCATAGGCCCAGGGATACTGGAACGGCTTGTAGGTGGAGCGGGCTTCGAGCAGCGACATCGGCGGATTCCTTCAGTTGGATGTCTTCAAGGGCCAATATAGGCGATTTGAGATACGTTGCGAACGGGCTGACGGATTCACCGGCCTGTCCGTAAAAATTCTAGGGCGCGTAGGCGATCAGCACGTAGAGGCAGAAAGGCACGAACATCGAGACCATCGCGATGTGGATCATCGCGGCATTGCGGGAGTGGCCTTCGACATTGCGGCGCAATTCGCGCACCGCGTTAAAGGCGAAGACGGCGCAAATGATCAGGCCGAATATCCCCATTCCGAACGGCAAATTCATCACTTTCCCCTTCATCGTGCCCCGTTGTGGCCGGGGCGGGCCGTGTTCAGATTATCCGCCGCACCGGCATCGTGCGGCGGTCTTCCTCGTAGGCTGCCTGCGCGCCGTGCCAGTCGGCCGCGGCGAGCAACTGGAACACCCGTGCGGGCAGCGGCCGGACGAATTCGATGCCCACCCGGTCGCCCTGCCGCCATGCCACCTCGGCCATGTGCGGCCCGGTGCCGGCGATGTAGAGCCGGACGAATTCGCCCAGCCTCAACCGCCCGCGGGGATCCTCGAGCCGGCAGCCGCCCTCCGACAGGTCTGCCAGCGCAATGTCCCATTGCATCCCGCGCGACGTCCGGCAGGAACCGGTCGCCTCGGTGGAAATGCGTTGGGAACCGCGGATGCGCATCGCCGAGCCCTCGCCGCCAGCCTTACTGGCAGCTCAGACATTCCTCGTAATCGGTCTGCTCGCCGCTGGCGCTCAGCTCGATCTTGGCGAGTTCGGACGTGTTGTCCGCCTCCACCCCGCCGACGAAACCAGCGCGCTGCACGCTCTTGGAACGCAGGTAATAGAGCGACTTGATGCCCTTTTCCCACGCCTGGTAGTGCAGCATCATCAGATCCCACTTGTCGACATCGGCCGGGATGAACAGGTTCAGCGACTGGGCCTGATCGATGAAGGGCGTGCGGTCGGCCGCGAATTCGAGCAGCCAGCGCTGGTCGATCTCGAAGCTGGTCTTGAACACGCCCTTTTCCTCGGCCGTGAGGAAATCGAGGTGCTGCACGCTGCCGCCACGCTCGAGGATCGAGTTCCAGACGTTGGTCGAGTTCTTGGCCTTCTTGTCGAGCAGCTTTTCCAGATAGGGGTTCTTCACGATGAAGCTGCCCGACAGGGTCTTGTGGGTGTAGATGTTCGCCGGGATCGGCTCGATGCAGGCCGAGGTGCCGCCGCAGATGATGCTGATCGACGCGGTCGGCGCGATCGCCATCTTGCAGCTGAAGCGCTCCATCGCGCCCATGTCGGCGGCATCGGGGCACGGCCCGCGCTCCTGTGCGAGCAGCATCGAGGCTTCGCAGGCCTTGGCGTGGATGTGCTTGAACATCTTGAGGTTCAGCGCCTTGGCCATCGCGCTTTCGAAGCCGACGCTCTTCATCTGCAGATAGGAGTGGAAGCCCATCACGCCGAGGCCGACGGACCGCTCGCGCGAGGCCGAATACTTGGCACGGGCCATCTCGTCCGGCGCGCGGTCGATATAGTCCTGCAGCACGTTGTCGAGGAAGCGCATCACGTCCTCGATGAACTGCTTGTCGCCGTTCCACGCGTCCCACATCTCGAGGTTGAGCGAGGACAGGCAGCACACCGCGGTGCGATCATTGCCGAGGTGGTCGATGCCGGTCGGCAGGGTAATTTCCGAGCACAGGTTCGAGGTCGAAACCTTGAGGCCGAGATCGCGGTGATGCTTGGGCATCATGCGGTTCACGGTGTCGGAGAAGACGATGTAGGGCTCGCCGGTTGCCAGACGGGTCTCGACCAGCTTCTGGAACAGCGCACGCGCATCCACGGTGGCGCGCACCGAGCCGTCCTTAGGGCTCTTGAGCTGGAATTCGGCGCCTTCGCGCACGGCTTCCATGAAGTCGTCGGTCAGCAGCACGCCGTGGTGCAGGTTCAGCGCCTTGCGGTTGAAATCACCCGACGGCTTGCGGATTTCGAGGAACTCCTCGATTTCCGGGTGGCTGACATCGAGATAGCACGCCGCCGAACCGCGCCGCAGCGAGCCCTGCGAGATCGCCAGCGTCAGGCTGTCCATCACGCGCACGAAGGGAATGATCCCGCTGGTCTTGCCGTTGAGGCCGACCGGCTCGCCGATGCCGCGGACATTGCCCCAATAGGTGCCGATGCCGCCGCCCTTGGAGGCCAGCCACACGTTTTCGTTCCAGGTGCCGACGATGCCTTCAAGGCTGTCCGACACCGAGTTCAGGTAGCACGAGATCGGCAGGCCGCGATTGGTGCCGCCATTCGACAGCACCGGGGTGGCCGGCATGAACCACAGGTTCGAAATGTAGTCATACAGCCGCTGGGCGTGCGCCTGATCATCGGCATAGGCATCGGCCACGCGGGCGAACAGATCCTGATAGTTCTCGCCGGGAAGCAGATAGCGATCGGTCAGCGTTTCCTTGCCGAATTCGGTGAGGTTCGCATCGCGCGCATTGTCCGTGACGATCGTGAAGCGCCGGTCGTTGACCTTCTTGCTGTCGATCGCGTCAGCCTTGGCCGCTTCGGCCATGGCGCTGCCCATCGCATTGGCAAGCGCTTCGCCCGCCTTGGCGGCGATCAGCGCGTCTGACCCTGCATCGGTCTTTGTCATGGTCACGGCCTTTTCATCCTTTGCCGGCGCTGCTGCGCCCGCGTCCACTTCGTTCAGCACATCGTTCGCCCCTGCGTCACTCGTCACGCCGTCGCTCGCCTTGAAATCCATCGCTTGCCCCACTTGTGTCCCCCGAATCACAACCCGGCACAAGGCCCGCGTTCTGATTCTGTTCTATACAGGACGATCCACAGACTGGCCAACAGGATGTCCCCAGAGGGGTCCACAAGCTCGCCTGATCATCGTCTCCCGGCCCGCCTCCAGAGCCCCCGGATGCCAGCGACTCCTTCCCTTAGGCCCCTGTTGCGGGGAGGAGGAAAATCACCAAGGCTTGGGGGTCCGATTTGCGCCGAACCACTAGATGATGAATCAGTGCGGGAGTCCCGTCAACGGGGGATTAAGCACTAGGTTACCATATTTGGGGTGCTGGCGGAGTGCGACAGACCCGCGACGCGTGGATCAAGCTTGAGTCGCGGACCCCGCAAGCCCCAATTTGAATCTGTGAAGAAAAATATGGTGATTGAATCATTCGAATCCACCCGTGAATCTTTTGCACGAACAGACGCATGATTGTTGCGTGACGGGTGCGTCAGCGGCTGTCCGGGAGCCTCCCGGACAGCCGCCGGAACCGGTCACTTGGCCGCTTTGCGGGCCTCGTCAGCGATCACGTAGAGATAATCGACATAGGCCATCGTCACCTGATCGAGGCCGAACACCTTGGGATCGCTGCTTTCGATCAGGAACCATTCGTTCGGCGCGTGCGCTCCGCCGCCCCGGCCAAGGCCGAACTGGGTTGCGGGCAGGCCCAGCGGCGGGCCGTTGAACACCACGCCCGGCCAGCTGCCGGCATTGCGCGGGCGAATCGAATAGGGGATCCCCAGATTCTCGAACAAGCGCTTCTGCGCCTGCACCATCAGGCTGTCCTCCTCGGTCTCGTTGGGGCCATAGCCGCCCGAGATGATCACCTGCACATCATCAAACCCGCGTGCGGCCAGATGCGCCTTCAGCTTGCTGACCGCTTCGTCCTTGGTCATCGCCGGAACCAGCCGGAATTCGAGCTTGGCCTCGGCGCGGCCCGGCAGCACGGTCTTGCCGCCCGGGCCGGTATAGCCCGACACCAGCCCCTGAATGTTGACGGTGGGCTGCGAATAGAACCGTTCGAGGCTGGTGATGTAATCCTCGTTGCCGATCCACTGGCCCACGCCGAGCAACGCCTTTTCCGCGCTCTCGGGGTTCATCGCCGCGCTTTCGGTAAGGAGCTGCTTCTGCCGCTCCGTTAGCGGGCGGACATTTTCGAACCAGCCGTCAATCGTCGGGGTGTGGCCATCATCGGCCACCAGCGTATCGAGCGCCTTGACCAGCCGCCACGCCGGGCTTTCGATCCGCGCGTGGTTGGAGGAGTGGATGTCGGTCTTGGGATATTTGTCCGACGTTTCGCCGCCGACGATCAGCTGGAATTCGACCGCGCCCTTGGCCCCCAGCGTGATGTTGGCGCTGCCGTCCTTGCTCTGGAGGGCCGACGGGATGAACACGCCGACGCTCTTGGCCAGCGCGTCGCGCACTTCGGGCACGGCCACGACCTGCGCAAAATTGGTCGAGGCGACCTCTTCCTCGCCCTCGGCCACCAGCACGAGATTGACGGGCAGCTTGCGGCCGCTGGCCTGAATCGCCTTGATCGCGGCGAGAAGGGCCATTTCCGGCCCCTTCTGGTTGACCGCGCCGCGCCCCACCAGCGCCGTGCCTTCGCCCGGCCGCTCGGCCATCTGCCCTTCGAGCGGGGGCGAATTCCATTCGGCCGGATCGAACTGCTTCACATCATACATGAAGTAGATGCCGAGCGTGGTCGGCGCGCCGGCATCGAGCGTGGCGAACACGCCGGGCACGCCGTCGGTGGGAATGACCTTGGCCATCTGGAACCCGGCATCGAGCGCCAGCTGGCGCATATATTCCGCGCCTTCGGGCGTGCCGCGCTTTTCCGCGGCGATGGTGGGCAGCGCAATCCAGTCGCGCAGCGCCTTAATCGTGGCGTCATGCTGCTGTTCGACCGTGGCGGCAATCGCCGCGCGATCAGGTGTCTCGGCTGCCGCCGGAAGTGCCGTGAATGCCAACAGCGCAATCGCGCTCAGCCCTTGGAAACGCCGGTTCATCAATCCACTCCCCTTTTTGCAATATGGCGGCGAGGCTAACAGCCGGCTGCGGTTTCGCAAGGGGTTCGGCCCGGCCTGCCCGGGCACAGCACCGCGGATCAGGCGACGCGGCGCGCGGTCTGCTCGTCCGGCGGGTTCACCGTCATCACCAGACTCTCGCGGCGATAATGCGCGCCGATTGCATCATTACTGACCCGCTCGCCCCCGCGTGTCTGGAATTCGCAGACCTGATCGATCAGCGCGTGGGCCTCGGCCGAAAGCGAGCGGGTGGCGGCGAAACATTCCTCCACCATCGCGGCATTGGCCTGGGTCATCTGGTCCATCGCCGCCACGGCGCGATCAACTTCCTTGAGCCGCTGCGACTGGTTTTCGGCCGCCTCGGCGATGGCGCCGATCAGGGCGCCCATGCCGCTTACCGCCACCAGCAGTTCGTTGAGTGTCGTCCCGCTGGCGCCGACCAGCTCGACGCCTGCCGCCACTTCGCCGGCGCTGCGCGAGATCAACCCACGAATCTGGTCGGCAGCCTCGGCCGATCGCTGCGCCAGCCCGCGCACTTCGGTGGCGACCACGGCAAAGCCCTTGCCCGCCTCGCCCGCCCGCGCAGCCTCGACCCCGGCGTTCAGGGCCAGCAGGTTGGTCTGGAACGCAATCGAATCGATCACTTCGATAATCTGGCCGATCTCCTGGGCTGATCGCTCGATCGCGTGCATCGCGGTGACTGCGCGCTGCACCACTTCGTGACCGGCGCGGGCGCGGGCATTGGCCTCGTCCATAGACCGATGCATGGTGACGGCATCCTGGCTGACCTGCACGATCGCGCCGGTCACATGGGTCATCGCCTGCGCAGTCTGCGCCAGCTGCGAAGCCTGCACCTCGTTGCGCGACGCCAGATCATCGGTCGCGGTGCTGATCTCGGCGATCGACTGCTGCACGCTGCCCGCTCCTATGCGGACATTAACGACAGCCCCGGCCAGCGCCTCAATCGCGAGATTGAATTCGCGGCGCAGCGCCTCGTATTGCGCGGGGAAGGACTGATCGAAGCGGAATTCGAGATCCTTGCGCGCCAGCGCGGCGATCCCGATATCAAGCGCGCTCACCACTGTGCGCTGATCATGCTCGGCGCTGCGCTGGGCCAGCGCGGCACTCCGGAACGTCTCCAGCGCGCGCGCCATCGCGCCGATTTCATCCGTCCGCTCGCCGCCTTCGACCGGAACCGCCAGATCGCCCTCGGCCATCGCTTCCATCGCCCCGGCGATCTGCGCCATAGGCTCGATCGCGCGGCGGCGGATGGTCCGCGCGGCGTGGATGACGGCGGCCACCAGCGCCAGCGTGAACACCCCCGCCACCACCAGCAGCGTGGCGGTCAGCCGGTAATTTTCCGCCACCATCGTCGCGCGGTAGGCGTTCGACATTTCCACCAGCTTGAGCACATTGGCGTGCTGGGCCTCATAGGCGCGCGCCAACGCGCCATCATGGATGGCCCGCATCCGGCCTGCATCCCCGGCCTTCATGGCGGGAAGGAAGCGGGTGTCGACGATTGCCCAGAACACATCGGCCGAGGCGAGGGTGGCATCAAGCTGCCCTTGCAACTGCGCCGGCACCGGCGTTTCGTTCCAGAAAGTCTCGCGTTGGCGGAACTCCTCGCGCGTGACATTGAGCCGTTCGAGATGCGCCTCGGCACGGGCCGGATCGGACGCCATCAGCGAGGTCAGCAGATAGGGCTCCACGCTGTAGGCGGGCGGCGGCAGGATATCGGCCAGCAGCACATCCTGCAGCGTGTTCTCCTCGGTCATCGGGCCGCCGAAGCGCACCAGCGCAATCGTCACCGCGGTGGTTGCCACCGCCAGCGCGATCAGCACCATGATGATGCGACTGCCGAGCTGAACCTGTTGCCTGATAAGGATTGCAAAGCCTCGTGAAACACAAGGCCTGCATGGTGCCGCAATCTGGTCGCGAAACCGGCTGCAATGCTCCTGGGGTTAGCCCTTAGGTGCTGGCTCCGGGCCGTCAGCGCCCGCGGGCGTGGCTGACGATCTCGCTGGCGACCCGCTCGACCAGCGGCAGCGGGATGTCATGGCCCCAGCCGGGGATCGTGACGAGGCGCGCACCGGAGATATGCCGCGCGGTGTCCTCGCCCGCTTCCAGCTTGACCAGCGGATCATCCTCGCCGTGGAGCACCAGCGTGGGCGTGCGGACATTGGCCAGCCGCGCGCGGCGGCAGCCATCGTCGATGATCGCAGCCAGCTGGCGCGGCGGGCCGGCGGGATAGACGCTGCGGCGGATGTTCTTCAGCACCCGCTCGCGCTGCGCTTCCGGATCGAAGGGAAAGCCCGGACTGCCGATATTCTTCACGATGTTGAGCCCGTGGGCGACGAGGCTTTCCTCTTCCATGCTTGTGATCGGGGCGATCAGCGCCTCCATCGCGTGCTTTTCGGCCTGGGGGAGTTTGGGATTGCCGGTGGTCGACATGATCGAGGTCATCGACAGCAGGCGCTCAGGATGATGCACCGCCATCAGCTGCACGATCATCCCGCCCATCGACGCGCCGACCACATGGGCCTTGTCGATCCCGAGCGCATCGAGCACCCCGATCCCGTCATGCGCCATGTCGGTAAGGGTGTAAGGCACCTTCGCCGGAAAGCCGATCTTCTTGCGCAGCACCTGCACCGGCAGGGAGGGCGCGCGGGCGCCTTCCATCTTCTGGCTGAGGCCGATGTCACGGTTATCATAGCGGATCACGCGGTAGCCCTCGCCCACCAGCGCATCGACCAGCTCGTCCGGCCACAGCGTCATCTGCGCGCCAAGGCCCATCACCAGCAGGATCACCTCGGCATCAGGGTTGCCCCCGCGCTCGGCGGTGTCCTCGTAGAAAATGTCGATCTTGGTATTGGGCGTGGTGATGGTGGGCATGGGGTGCGCTCGTCCTCTCTACGGGAGCCCCTTGCGGATCACTTCCATTCGGGGCCGGCAATATCGAAGCCGCGCAGCGCCAATTGGTCAAGCACCCCGCCGCTTTCCGCCAACACTCTTAGCGGCACCACTGCGAGCGTGACGCCGCTGGCGCTGCTGGCCTCGCTGATCTGATCGACCCAGATGGTGCGCAATTCGCTGCCCAAAGTCTCGTCCGCCCAGGGCCAGCATTGGCCGAGCGCGGTCTCGAGCGGATTGGCCATCACCGCAGGAATATCATAGCGCCGCCAGTCCGCGCCCCGCTGTTCGACGATATCGGGGCCGACTTCGACCGCGTCCATCGCCGCAGTGAGGCAGGGGATATGGGCGGCGGGTTCTGCTTCGGCGAGGTTGTCGATGATATCCTCGCCGCGCAAGGTGGCGGCGCGGGTGATGGGGACATCGGCCTTCTCGGCGGCCTCTTTCACCACGTCGGAGGCATCTTCGGCGGTATCGCGGTTGAAGCGCAGTTCCTTCCTCAGCAACTGGAACGAGGTGAGCAGGAAGCTCTGGCGGCTGTAATCCTCCTCCTGCGCGGTCCCGAGCTGTTCGAGCCGCGCCCATTGCGCGGCATCGAGATAGTCGCTGGCGAGGCTGTCGTCGGGCAGCTTGGTGAACTTGCTGCCCGAGAACATGATGCGGAAGATATCGCCGGGCGAAATCTTGGGCCGCGCGCCGAGGATGACGCGGCTCGCCTGCGCGGTCGCGTCCTTCAGCCGGTCGGGCTGCCACGGCGTGGTCTTGGGGATCGCCCGGATCTCGCCGACGAGGATGATGGTGCCCTTGGGGGTATCAATGGTCCACATCGGCGCGCCGGAGCGCTGCGCGGTAACGACGATGGAGCTTTCGGTGGGGGCTGAGGCGTCTTGGGCGGCGAGGGGGGCGGCAAGGCCTGCCAAAGCGACGATTGCCAGCATTGAGAACTGATTTCTCACGATAAACCACCTTACCATTCATGCACAATTCACGGAGAAAAGCGCTACTCTGCACTTGATGAACGGATGGCAACGGCGGAGGGATGCAATGCGGAAAATGTTTGCGCTCGCGAGCATCGCGGCTTTGGCGATTGGCACCAGCGCGATGGCGGGAAGCGAGGACATCCGCATCGTCAGTGGAACGGTTGACCAGTCCGAATGGGCTAAACCGGGTCAGCTCAGCGTCAATCTCGCTACTGGCGAATACAGCTTCAAGCCCGGCGCTACGACGCGCGAAGACCGCAGAAGCCAGTTGCGCAAAGAACCCCTGAACGGGATTGTCGCCCCCGCTGCACTCGGCGAATTAAACGCGATTGTCGCCAAGGTAGAAAAGGTTGGTCTGGTCGACACGCAATGCGCTGCGACCGATCCGAGCGAGCGCACCGCGATTATCATCTCCAACGGCGGAAAACACGAGGTGATCATCAAGTTAGCAGGAAACAGCCTCACCTCGCATCCCGATCTGGAATGCTGGACCCAACCTGCCAAAGCCTTGCACGCGGCGCTTCAAAAAGTGATCGACGCCGAACGCAGCAAGTAGTCTAGGGCACCAACACCGTATCCTTGGGCTCATCCGCCATCTCAGGATAATCCAGCGTGTAATGCAGCCCCCGGCTCTCCTTCCTGTGGAGCGCTGACTTCACGATCAGCTCCGCCGATTGCAGCAGGTTGCGCAGTTCAATCAGATCGGTCGTCACCCGGAACTGGCCGTAATAATCCTCGATCTCGCGGGTCAGCAGTTCGATCCGGCTCGCGGCGCGTTCCAATCGCTTGGTGGTGCGCACGATGCCGACATAGTTCCACATGAAGCGGCGGATTTCGGTCCAGTTCTGCTTGATGACCACCTCCTCGTCGGAGTCGGTCACGCGGCTTTCGTCCCACGGCAGGATCGCCGGCACATCCTCGAGGCTGTCCCAGCGCGCGAGGATGTCCTGCGCCGCCGCCTCGCCGAACACGAAACATTCGAGCAGGGAGTTGGACGCCAGCCGGTTCGCGCCGTGCAGCCCGCTCTCGGTGCATTCGCCCGCCGCCCACAGGCCGGGGATGTCGGTGCGCGCATCGAGGCCGACGACCACGCCGCCGCAGGTGTAGTGCTGCGCGGGGACGACCGGGATCGGCTGGGTCGTCATGTCGATGCCGAGGCCCATCAGCTTCTCGTAGATCATCGGGAAATGCCCGCGCACGAAGTCGGCGGGCTGGTGACTGATGTCGAGGTGCACGTAATCGAGGCCGAACCGCTTGATCTCGGCGTCGATCGCGCGGGCGACCACATCGCGCGGGGCCAGCTCCATGCGTTCAGGATCGTAGAAGGTCATGAACCGCTTGCCGGTGCGCGGGTTGATCAGGTGCCCGCCCTCGCCGCGCACCGCTTCGGTGATGAGGAAGTTCTTGACGTCGAGGTGGTAGAGACAGGTCGGGTGGAACTGCATCATCTCCATGTTGGAGACACGCGCGCCTGCCCGCCATGCCATCGCGATCCCGTCGCCCGTCGCGCCGCGCGGGGCGGTGGAGAACTGGTAGACGCGCCCCGCCCCGCCGGTCGCCAGCACGGTGGCACGGGCGACATGGCGCTCGACCCGCCCGGTGGCTTCATCCAGCGCATAGACCCCCCACACGCGGCCCGCAGCGGAGAAATGCTCGCGGTGGCGATCGGTGATGAAGTCGATACAGGTGCGCCCCGGCAGCAGGGTGATGTTGGGATTGGCCTCGGCGGCATTGACCAGCGCCTGCTGCACCGCCCAGCCGGTGGCATCATCGACATGGACGATCCGGCGGTGCGAATGGCCGCCCTCGCGGGTCAGGTGGAGCGAATCGGCGTCGCGGTTGAACGGCACGCCCAATTCGCACAAGCGGTCGATCGATTGCGGCGCGCGTTCGATCACGAATTCGACGGTGGCGAGATCATTGAGGCCTGCACCCGCCACCATCGTGTCACGCACGTGGTTCTCAAAGGTGTCGCCCGTGTCCAGCACAGCGGCGATCCCGCCCTGCGCCCAGGCGGTCGATCCGCCGGTGAGCGAACCCTTGGCCAGCACCAGCACGCGGCGCGACTCGGCCAGCGCGAGTGCCGCCGTCAGCCCGGCAGCGCCCGAACCGATGATTACAACGTCATGCGCCGGGTGAGTTGCGTCCTCGCTCGCCATGCTCCTGCCATGGCGCGCAATCTGTCGCTCGGCAAGAGCGATGCTGCGCCCGGCCGCCGCGCAAAGGCATCAGCGTTTTCCTCTAGCAAGGCCGCCAACATAGTGATAACAAACGAAATATGGGGCTGACTCGGGGGAGTTGGCCTTACCACTGAGGGGGGGTCGCACCTTATGCTCAGCCTGTATTGCCAGGTGGCTAATCTCGTGAGTCGGGCGCAAGCGAAGCTTGCCTGTTTTCTGAACCGCCATGTTCCTTATCGGAGACGCGCAAACTGGGACGGGACGACCTATGTCGGCCTTTGTCGCGATTGCGGTCACCCGATCAGACGGATTCGCCGTCGCAAATGGCGAAGGCGCGGGCTCGACGGGCACCGCAGCGCCGCCGGCTGATCAGGCCGGTTCGGGGCGGCCTGCGGTCAGCTGGACGAACACGTCTTCCAGATCGGCCTCGCGGGTGGTGACATCCTCGATCGTGAGGCCCTGTTCCTGCAGGATCGCCAGCACCTGGCCCGCGCTCAGCTTGTCCTTGTCATAGGTGACTTCAACCCCGCGCGCGCCGTCCCACTCCACCCGCACGAAGGCCGGGTGCGCGGGCGCAGCCACAAGATCGGCTGACGCGGTGACCGCGACAACCTTCTCGCGCGCCATATCGACCAACTCGCGGGTCGGCTTGTTGGCGATCAGCGTGCCGTGGTTGATGATCGCGATCCGATCACACAGCTCTTCGGCCTCTTCGAGATAGTGGGTGGTGAGCACCACGGTGACGCCTTCGCGGTTCAATTCGCTCACCAGCTCCCACAGCTGGCGGCGCAGATCGACATCGACCCCGGCGGTGGGCTCATCGAGCACCAGAATGGGCGGCGAATGCACCATCGCCTTGGCCACCAGCAGCCGCCGCTTCATCCCGCCTGACAGCGTGCGGGCATAGGCGTTGCGCTTGTCGGCCAGCCGCACCGCTTCCAGCAAGTCCGCACTGCGCCGCAGCGCCGCCGGGATACCGTAGAAACCGGCCTGGTTTTCCAGCACCTCGTAAGGGGTGAAGAAGGGATCGAACACGATCTCCTGCGGCACGATGCCGATCGAGCGGCTGGCGTTGCGGCGGCTGCGATCAATATCGAAGCCCCAGATATCCACGCTGCCCGAAGTCTTGTTCACAAGCCCGGCAAGAATGTTGATGAGCGTCGATTTGCCCGCGCCATTGGGGCCGAGCAGCCCGAAGATCGAACCCTGCGGCACATCAAAGCTGACCCCGCCGAGCGCCAGCTTGCCTTCGGTCACCGTGCCCTTGGCCCCTTTGGCCGGGGCGTAGCGCTTGACGAGGTTTTCGATGCGGATGGCGGGCTGGGCGGTCATGCCATGACGCCTAGGCAAGACGCCCTGCGCCTGCAAGGCCAAGCAAAGGCAATTGCGCTCGGCCCGCGCGCCTTGTATCGGCAGCCGCCATGAGCATTGCCCCTCCCGAAGTCCTGCTGGTCGATAGCGCGCGCGTGAGCTGCGACGGGGCCAGCGCCATTCGCGGCGGCACGGGCTATCGTCCGGCCGCGCTCGGCCACCCGCGCGTGTTTTTGCAGATCGACGAGCATGGCTATGTCGATTGCGGCTATTGCGACCGCCGTTTCGTGCTGTGCGGCGGCCCGGCCGACGGCGCGGATCAGGCGGGCCTGCCCGATATCGCCGCTGGCGCGAGCTAGGCTGCACTCCTGACTTTGCTCAGCGCCGGTTAAGGCGGGCTAAGCCAAGCGCGCATCACCAACCTTGCGGAGAATTGATCGTGTCCCACCATTCAGCTCTGTCCCGCCCGGTGATCGCCGGCCTCGCCGCAGCGCTCGCGCTGGCCACCTTTGCCCCTGCCGTTGCGCAGAGCCAGGGCGAGCCGGGCGCCGAGACCCCGTCCGAAACCCCGTCCGAAACCGAAGCCGCGCCGCAGACCAAGGGCGAAAAGCGCCTCGCCAAGCTGCTGGAAGGGCGCGTGGCGGGCGAGCCGGTGCGCTGCATCCGCACCACGCCCAACATGGGGATGCAGACGATCGACAAGACCGCCTATGTCTATGGCCGCGGCAACACGATCTATGTCCAGCGCACCAGCAATCCCGCCGATATCGATGGCGGGGACACGCTCGTCTCGCGGCGCTTCAACGCCAGCGAACTGTGCCGGCTCGACGTGTTCAACACCACGGACCGGGTGCTCGGCTTCTTTACCGGCGCGGTGTTTTTCGAGGACTTCATCCCCTACACCAAGACCAAGGACGACAGCGCGGCCGAGGGCTGAGCCCGGCCGTTTCTAGCTGGCGTCTGGCCGGATCGTGGCCGTCGGGCGGATAGCGACCGCGCGGCAAGCATTGTTCGCACCGCAAGCATGGCGGGCAGCATCCGCGCAGGTCGGCTGCCCGCTCAGCCCGAGATAGCGGCAGTCGCGCTCGTAATCGGTCTGCGGCACCGCGATCAGCGCATCGCCATAGGCGGCGTGCTGGAACACCCGCTCGTCACGCCGGATGGCGCTGGCTTCATCGTGCAATTCGGCAAGCGCAACCGGATTGGTCAACAAGGCCCGCCGCTCCTCGAAGGCCCGCTGCTGGCACGCTGGCCCCGCAGCCGCGCGCAGAGCCGCCGCGTCGGCAGCATCAGGAGCGACGGGCTGCGCGCCATCCGGCGACGTTCCCGAAGTGGCGAATTGTCGGGGATCAGGTTGGTGGCGTTGCAAGAAAGCGCCACCCTGCATTCTGCCCACAGCCCAGCTGCCCAAAGCAACAAGACCGGCAAGCCCCCCACCGGCGGCCGGATCAACAACCAGTCCCATCACGTTCTCCGTGTGCCAAACCACCCGACAGCCTCCCGTAGCCGCGTGCAGCATCGCGAATCGCCGCACCCAACTCCCGAAGGTGCGACCACGGACATAATGCCGTAGCCGCCCTTGCGGGGTAATTCGGGGGGATACCTAGTCGCGAGTGGTCGGGCGCACAGGCTCAGGCGCGGGCCATGGCCTGCATCCGGGCGATGATTTCTTCGGCCTGCAGCATGATCCGGTCGATCAGCTCCTGGCAGGTTGGGATATCGTGGATGAGCCCGGCGACCATGCCGCAGCTCCACGCGCCCGCATCCATCGTGCCTTCGGTCATGATCTTGGGATAGACGCCTGCGACTTCGGGAAGGATGTCCTGAATGGTGATGGTATCGCCCAGCTCCTTCTCCTTGAGGATCAAGCGTTCCACGGCGGCATTGTTGAGCACGCGTTCGGTGTTGCGCAGCGGGCGCATCACGAGGCGGGTGTCGAGTTCGGACGCGGCGAGGATCGCCTGCTTCACGTTTTCATGCACCGGCGCTTCCTTGGTGGCGATGAAGCGGGTGCCCATATTCATGCCCTGCGCGCCCATCGCCAAGCTGGCGACAAGGCTGCGCCCGTCGGCCATCCCGCCGCTGGAGACGAAGGGAATCTCGAGTTCATCAGCGGCGCGCGGCAGCAGGATGAAGTTGGGCACATCATCCTCGCCCGGGTGGCCGCCACATTCGAACCCGTCGACGCTCACGGCATCGCAGCCGATGTCCTGCGCCTTCAGCGAGTGGCGCACGCTGGTGCACTTGTGGATCACCTTGATGCCCGCATCCTTCAGGGGCGGCAGCAGATCGACAGGGTTGCGCCCCGCCGTCTCGACCACCTTCACCCCGCCCTCGATCACCGCCTTCACCAGCCCGGGATAGTCGGGCGGGGTCAGCGTCGGCAGGATCGTGAGGTTCACGCCGAAGGGCTTGTCGGTCATGTCCTTGCAGCGCGCGATCTCGTTTGCCAGCTTTTCAGGCGTGCCCTGCGTCAGTCCGGTGATAATCCCGAGCCCGCCCGCATTGGAGACCGCTGCGGCCATCTCGGCAAACCCGACATAGTGCATCCCGCCCTGAATGATGGGGTGCTGGATGCCGAACATTTCGGTGATCGCGGTCTTCATGGCGTGTGGTCTCCCGTCCAAAGCTGTGTTTGAACCCGACACAAGCCTGTTTGGGCAAGGCTTTCAAGCCTGCTTTTGAGGAGGGTGCAGGCACCTGCCGCGCGCCGTAGCGTCAGCCTGCCGGGCGCAGGTGCGCGGGAACCGGGCGGCAGGGATGCGGTGGGGTCGAGCCGCTCCCAGCCCACCCGGCACGGGGAGCGTTACCCGCGCCGCAGCGGCTTGGCATTGATCCAGCGCAACAGCGCCCTAGCTGCGGTTGAACGCCAGCGTGAAGGTGACCGGCACCGCCGGAGTAATCGAGGGCAGCTGCGCCAGCGCGCGCAATTCGCCCAGCTCGTCGGTCAGGCCGAACATATCGGTGGTGATGATCACCGGCGCGGTCGGCACCACGGTCACGCGGTCAGCCGAAACGCGGGTCACCAGCACCTCGGTCTCGAGCGCCTGCTCCATGCCCTTGAGCGCCACGGTCGCCTTCAGCGGGCGGGTGAGCGACTGGCCCACCGCGAGGCCCGCGAAAGCCTTGGGATCAAGCTTGGCGGTGATCGTCGCCTTGGGGTTCTCGGCCACCTGGAAGAAGATCTCGCGCATCCGCTCGTTGCGGATATCGACCCCGGTGTTGACCGAGGCGAGATCGATATCGAGGCTCGCCGTGCCATCGGCAGCAACGGTGCCGGTGAGCTTCTCGAAGCGGTTGGCCTCGGCAATCTCGCCTGCCTTGATGCTGACATAGGCAAGCCGCGAGCCCGCCGGATCGAGCGCCCATGCACCCTCGGTCACCGGCGCGGCTTCTGCCGCAGCATCCTTGGGCGCATCGGCTGCTTGCTCGGCGCAAGCGACAAGGCCAAGCGCGAGCACGGCGGCGAGAGCGAGGGGGCGAAGGTTCGGCATCACGATTGTGTGACCTCTCATGCGGAAAGAACGGGATGTGGGATATTCGATTCTACGCGAAGGCGGAAGGGCCGGATGCGTATTGACGCCTGCCTTATTCCCACTCGATCGTGCCCGGCGGCTTTGACGTATAGTCATACACCACGCGGTTGATGCCCTGAACCTCGTTGACAATGCGGGTGGCGACGCGGGTGAGGAAGCTGGCGTCATAGGGGAAGACATCGGCGGTCATCCCGTCGGTCGAGGTGACAGCGCGCAGAGCGCAGACCGAATCGTAGGTGCGCGCGTCGCCCATCACGCCAACCGTTTTCACCGGCAGCAGCACCGCGAACGCCTGCCAGATCGCATCATAGAGGCCCGCATTGCGGATTTCCTCGAGATAGATCGCGTCAGCCTTGCGCAGGATGTCGCAGCGTTCCTTGGTGACTTCGCCGGGAATACGGATCGCGAGGCCCGGTCCGGGGAAGGGATGGCGGCCGACAAAGGCATCGGGCAGGCCCAGCTCGCGGCCCAGATCGCGCACCTCGTCCTTGAACAATTCGCGCAAGGGTTCAACCAGCTGCATATTCATGCGTTCGGGCAGGCCGCCGACATTGTGGTGGCTCTTGATCGTCACCGAAGGCCCGCCGGTGAAGGACACCGATTCAATCACGTCCGGGTAGAGCGTGCCCTGCGCCAGGAAATCGGCGCCGCCGACCTTGTTCGCCTCGGTCTCGAACACATCGATGAAGGTCTTGCCGATGAACTTGCGCTTGGCTTCGGGGTCGGTGAGACCCGCCAGCCCGCCGAGGAACAGCTCTTCGGCCTCCACGTGCACCAGCGGGATGTTGTAGTGATCGCGGAACAGGGTGACGACCTGCTCGGCCTCGTTCATGCGCATCAGCCCGTGATCGACGAAGACGCAGGTCAGCTGGTCGCCGATCGCCTCGTGGATCAGCACCGCGGCCACCGCCGAATCGACCCCGCCCGAAAGCCCGCAGATCACGCGCCCGCTGCCCACCTGCGCACGGATTTCGGCGATCTTGGTCTTGCGGAACTCGGCCATGGTCCAGTCGCCCGCCAGCCCGCAGACATGGCGCACAAAATTGGCGATCAGCTTGCCGCCATCGGGGGTGTGGACCACTTCGGGGTGGAACTGGGTGCCGTAGAACTTGCGCGCCTCGTCGGCGATCACCGCGAAGGGCGCGCCGTCGGAGGTGGCGACGATATCGAAGCCGGGAGCGAACTGCGTGACCTTGTCGCCGTGGCTCATCCACACCTGGTGGCGCTCGCCGACCTGCCACAGCCCGTCGAACAGCGCGCATTCGGCGGTGACGGTCAGGAACGCGCGGCCAAACTCGCCGCCCTCGCCGGTCTCATGCCCCGGGCGCACTTCGCCGCCCAGCTGGTGGCTCATCACCTGTTGGCCATAACAGATGCCAAGGATCGGCACGCCGGCATCGAACAAGGCCTGCGGGGCGCGGGGCGAGCCTTCTTCCGGCACGCTGGCGGGCGAGCCCGACAGGATGATGCCCTTGGGCTTCAACCGATGGAACGCCGCCGCAGCCTGGGTGAAGGGGGCGATCTCGGAATAGACCCCTGCCTCGCGCACGCGGCGCGCGATCAGTTGGGTCACCTGACTGCCGAAATCGACGATCAGGATGCATTCGGGGACACCCGTTTCAGGGGCAGAGGAGTCGCCCGTCGCCGGGCCGGAGGAGTGCGCGCTCATGGGCGCGGATTACGGAGCGCGCTCGGCGCTGTCCAGCATCGCTGTGCCCGGATCGGTTATTTTGCGGTGCAGCAAAATATTTTGCTCGCGATTTCTGATGGTTCCCGAAAAAATGCCGCAGATGCGTTGCAATCTTTGGAACCATTCTCGCGCATTTCGCATTTGCACATTTATCTTGTGCACTGCACCAGAGTTTCAAACAGCAACTGAATGCCGGCAAACGGCATCAATCTTTCGACACCCTCTCAATTTCCGGAGTATTATCATGCGTTTCATCCTCCCCCTGATCGCTCTCGCCGCTGCCGCTCCGCTGGCTGCCGAAACCGTCACCCTGCGCGTCGCTTACGGCGATGTCGATGTGACCACCGCCGAAGGCCGTGCCGCCATCGAAGCGCGCATCGACGCCAAGCTGCGTCAGGCCTGCAAGCTTGACGGCACCGCCCGCTACACCTTCGGCCGCACCGTGGTCGACGAGAAGTGCGTTGCCGATGCCCGCGTTGCGGCGCTGGCCGAAGTCGAGCGCGTCGCCGCTGCCGAAGCTCGCGCCGGCCGTGCAGTCGCCGCCAACTAAGCGACAAGCCTCTGAAAACACAGGCGGCCGTCGGAGCAATCCGGCGGCCGCTTGCGTTTGACGCGCGCTAATTGGTTGCATTTCATGCAACTAACCTTGGAATTTTCGCATTTGAATTCGAAAGCGTCGAACACCAGATAGCCGCCGCGCGACGCGCGGCCGGGCCCCTCTCTCTCCATCCCGGCATCCCCCATGCGGGGCCGTTGCCCGGCAGAGCCAAGCCGAACACGGCTCTTCTGCCCGCCTGCCAAACCCGGTACAGACGGCCGCCCCCCTTTGGCCGTCCTGAACCCGCCGGGCGCCCTGCTACAACGGCCGGGCAAGCAGCACGCGAGACGCGGCCATCAACTCCCCCCCCTATCATTGGTGGCCGCGTCTCCAGCGGGCTTCCGCGTTGCGCCGATCCACCCCGGAACTTGCAATTTCCGCTTGGGGTCGTGAAATATTTTCGTGCGCCTCAGCGTTTGAAACTTACGCGAGCCGTCCCATATGATGCGCAAGCCCGGGCGGCGAGACCTCTCCCCCCTCTCCCTTGCTGCACCGGGCCCCCGAACCACAACAGAACAGGGAAACCCACCATGCAAATGATCCACGAAAAGGCGATCGCCTTCCTGCTTGCCGTCGCCATCAGCGGCACCGCGTTCAACACGTTTATCGTTTGAGGCCTCCGCCTCGGGTGATCGTTTGAGGCCTCCGCCTCGGGTGATCGTCCGATCGCAGCCACAGCCTGCCGGAGCGCGCGTTCCCCCCAACCCTCGCGCGCTTCGCCTTACGGCCCGGTTGTCACCCCTTGATAGGGGCGGCAGCCGGGTCGTTTGCTTATTCCACGCCACCCAGCCGCGCAGCTTCCTCGCGCAGATCGCTCTTGAGCAGCTTGCCGATGTGGCTGCGGGGCATCTCCGCAATCGTGTGAAGCGCGGCGAGGCGCTGGGTCTTGCCGAGCCGGTCGTTGACGGCGGCCATGATTGCAGGCGGATCACCCGCGCCATCCTTCAGCACCACAAAGCCGACCGGGCTTTCGCCCCACTTTCGTGAAGGCAGGCCAACCACCGCGGCCTCGGCCACGCCCGCTTCCTTGAGCAATTCTGCCTCGAGATCGCTGGGATAGATGTTGAACCCGCCGGAGATGATCATGTCCTTGGCGCGGCCGACCAGTTCAACAAAGCCTTCCGTGTCCACCCGCCCGATATCGCCCATCCGCATCCATGCCTCGCCGGTCGCCGGGTCGATCCACTGGGCTTCGGCGGTCTTGTCGGGGCGGTTCTTGTAGCCGCTCATCATGGTGAGGCTGCGGCCGATCATGTTGCCGGGGGTGCCGGGCGGCACTTCGCGGTCGTCATCGTCCACCACCTTCAGCTCGCTGCCGGGCGCGGGGCGGCCGACCGTGTGGAGCTTGTCGGGGAATTCGTGGCAGGCGAGCAGGCACACCACGCCGCCCTCGGTCATCGAATAGATCTCGATCAGCCCGCCCGGCATCCGCGCCAGCACTTCGCGTTTGAGTTCCGCCGAGAACGGCGCGGAGGTGCAATATTTGAGCTTGAGGCTGGTCAGATCGAAGTCATCGAAGTGCTCGAAATCCATCAGCCGTTGATATTGCACCGGCACCAGCATGGTGATGCTGGTGCGGTCAGCCTGGGCATGGCCAAGCCACTTGGCGCAATCGAACTTGCCCATCACCCGCACGCAGCCGCCCGCCAGCAGCACCGGAAGAAAGGCGACCATCGTAGTGTTGGAATAGAGCGGCGTCGAGGCGAGCGAACGGACTTCCAGTCCGGCACCTAGGTAAGAAAGAGCGGTCGAAGCAAACTGCCGCCAGCGCATCTGGTGCGAATGGACGATGCCCTTGGGGATGCCGGTCGTGCCGCTGGAATAGATGATGTTGAACGGGTCTTTGGGTTCCGGCGCGAAGGCCGGAGCGCGGCTGCCGGGAGGCGCCATCCACTGGTCGATGCTCTCCAGCGGCACGCGGATCAGGTCAGCCATGAAGTCCTGCCCCAGCTCCGCTGCCTTGGCCGCATCGATGAACAGGTGGATCGCGCCCGAATCCTTGGCCATGCCTTCCAGCTGTTCGGGGCTCGCGCTGGTGGTAAGCGGGGCCGCCACGCCCCCTGCCCGCACCGCCGCCAGAAACACGAGGGCATATTCGACGCTCGACGTGCCAAGGATCGCCACCGATTGCCCGCGCTGGAGACCGGTCTCCACCAGCCGCGCCGCCAGCCGTTCGACCAGCCCGACCAGTTCGGCCCAGTAAACCTCGCGCTTCTCGTCCACCAGGGCGAGATCATCGCCCTTGATCCGCGACCATTCCATCAGGATTTCGGGGAAGCTGCCGAAGGGTTCGGCGAGGCGGCTCATCATCATGTCGTTGCTCATGGCGGCTATGCATAATCGGGGCGGGGCGCAGCGCAAAGGGTTTGCAAACCCGCGCGCACAAGTGGCAGGAACCGCCGCAAGGGAGAGACCAGCATGATCCGCACCGCAGCCGCAATCGCACTTTCCGCGCTGGTGCTGGGCACCGCGCAGGCGCAGGAGCCGGTCAAGCCCATGACGGTGGTGGTCGCGGTCGCCCACCCTGACGACGAGCTGTTCATGGCCCCCGCCATCGCTGCTTTGGTGCGCGAAGGGCACAGCGTGACAATCGTCCATGCAACGCCGGGCGATGCCGGGCCGGGCGTCTCGGGCCTGCCCACAGGCGAGATTCTCGCCAAGACGCGCAAGGTCGAAGCGCGGTGCGCCGGGCGTGAACTAGGAGGGGCCGCAGTGGTCAATCTCGAATTCGGCGACGGAAAGCTGGCCGGGCACGTGCGCGACGGCTCGCTGGCAAAGGCGCTGGCCGGTCACGTTACGGGCGCAGATCTGGTGCTGACCTAGGGGCCGGACGGGGGCTACGGCCATGCCGACCATCGGCTGGTGAGCGCCATCACCACGCAAATCGTGCAAGCCAAGCCCGCCGATGATCGGCCGAAGCTGCTCTATGTCGGCATCCCGAACGGGAGCCTGCCGCCGGTGCAGGACATGGCGGACTGGGCCACCACCGATCCGGCGCTGCTGACCGAAACCATTGCCTACACGCCCGCAGATCTCGCCGCCGCCAAAACCGCCGCGATGTGCCACGCCACGCAATTCGATTTCGGCACTCAAGCCGGGATGATGCCCCTGTTCGATGCCACGATGTGGCGCGGCACGGTGCATTTCCGCCCGGCATTCTGAACCGCTCGACGAACCGCCCTCGTCACCCGTGGAAAAGCGCCGCTCGCGGGCCTCCCGCAGTTGGGTTTCCTGTCTCCAGCGCCTATATGATGGGCCATGAACGACACCAATAATCCGACCCCCGAAAAACTGCCCAACGCCAACGAGTATGGCGCGGATTCGATCAAGGTTCTCAAGGGCCTCGATGCCGTGCGCAAGCGCCCCGGGATGTATATCGGCGATACCGACGACGGATCGGGCCTGCATCACATGGTCTTTGAGGTTTCGGACAATGCCATCGACGAGGCATTGGCAGGTCATTGCGACCTCGTTCTGATCGAATTGAACCCCGATGGCAGCGTTTCGGTGGAAGATAACGGGCGCGGCATTCCCACCGGGATGCACACCGAAGAGGGCGTTTCGGCGGCCGAAGTCATCATGACCCAGCTCCACGCGGGCGGGAAGTTCGAGAACACCTCGGATGACAACGCCTACAAGGTGTCGGGCGGCCTCCACGGCGTCGGCGTGTCGGTGGTCAACGCCCTGTCCGAATGGCTTGAACTCACCATCTGGCGCGAAGGCAAGGAGCACTGGATGCGCTTCGCTCACGGCGATGCAGTCGCCCCGCTGATCGTGAAGGGCGATGCACCCACCGACAAGAAGGGCACCCGCGTCACCTTCAAGGCCAGCCACGACACCTTCAAGAACGTCACCGAATTCGATTTCGAAAAGCTCGAGCACCGCTACCGCGAACTCGCCTTCCTCAATTCAGGCGTGCGCATCAAGCTGCGCGATCTGCGCCACGAGGAGGTGCTGGAGCACGATCTCTACTACGAGGGCGGGATCGCGGCTTTCGTGAAGTATCTCGACCGCAACAAGCAGCCGCTGGTGGCCGAGCCGATCTCGGTCTCGGCCGAGAAGGACGGGATCGGCATCGATGTCGCGCTCGAATGGAACGATTCCTATTACGAGAACGTCCTCGCCTTCACCAACAACATCCCCCAGCGCGACGGCGGCACGCACCTGGCAGCCTTCCGCGCCGCGCTGACCCGCACGCTCAACAACTACGCCGAGCGGTCGGGGATGCTGAAGAAGGAGAAGGTCAGCCTTTCGGGCGAGGATATGCGCGAAGGCCTCACCGCCATCGTCAGTGTGAAGCTGCCGGATCCGAAGTTCTCCAGCCAGACCAAGGACAAGCTGGTCAGCTCCGAAGTGCGCTCGCCGCTGGAATCGCTGATGAGCGACAAGATGAGCGAATGGCTCGAGGAAAACCCCGGCGATGCCAAATCGATCATCCAGAAGGTGATCGACGCTGCCGCCGCCCGCGAAGCCGCCCGCCGCGCGCGCGAAATGAGCCGCAAGGGCGCGATGAGCGTCGCCAGCCTGCCGGGCAAGCTGGCAGATTGCCAGGAACGCGATCCGGCCAAGTCCGAACTCTTCCTGGTCGAAGGGGACTCCGCCGGCGGCTCGGCCAAGCAGGGGCGTGACCGCAAGACGCAGGCGATCCTGCCGCTCAAGGGCAAGATCCTGAATGTGGAGCGCGCGCGGTTTGACCGGATCATCTCGTCCAAGGAAGTCGGCACGCTGATCCAGGCGATGGGCACCGGCATCCGCGACGAATTCAACCTGGAAAAGCTGCGCTACCACAAGGTCGTGATCATGACCGACGCTGACGTGGACGGCGCGCACATCCGCACCCTGCTGCTGACCTTCTTCCACCGCCAGATGCCCGAAATCATCCGCGGCGGGCACCTGTTTATCGCCCAGCCGCCGCTGTTCAAGGTCGCCAAGGGCCGGAGCGAGGTTTACCTCAAGGATCAGCCCGCGCTCGATCGCTATCTGGTTGATGCCGGATTGCAGGGCCGCGTGTTGGAAACCGCGGGCGGGGCGCGCGGGGGCGAGGATCTGCGGGCGATTGTTGATGGCGCGCTGCGCCTCAAGAACCTGCTGGCCTTCGTGCCGCGCCGCTATGACAGCGGGATTGTCGAGCAGATGGCGCTGACCGGCGCGCTCGAGCCGGGCCTTGCGGGCGCGGCGCTCTCTGCCGCGCTGGAACGCGCTGCCGGACGATTGGGCGCAGGGGACCGCGAAGCCCGCTGGACTGCTGCGCAGCGCCCCGATGGCACCGTGGTGTTCGAACGCCTGTGGCGCGGGGTGACCGACGTCCACGAGATCGACGCGCGCTTCCTCTCCAGCACCGAGGCGCACAAGCTCCACGGCCTCGCTGCCGCGCAGGCCGAAACCTATTCCGCCCCTGTCAGCCTGGTGCGTGGTGATGCCGCCCCGGAAGAGCCGGAGGCCGAACCTGTGTCCACCGATCCGCTCGCGGGCGAGGCGGAGGAGCAGGCCCCCGCCCCCGCAATCACGCTGGATGGCACGATCAGCCGCCCAACCCAACTGCTCGAGGCGATCTTCGCCGCCGGGCGCAAGGGCCTGTCGATCGCCCGCTACAAGGGCCTGGGCGAAATGAACGCGGAACAGCTGTGGGAGACCACGCTCGATCCCGAGGCGCGGGTGCTGTTGCAGGTCAAGGTCGAGGATGCCGACGTCACCGACGAGATATTCACCCGCCTGATGGGCGACGTTGTGGAACCGCGTCGCGAATTCATTCAGGATAATGCCCTCAACGTGGCAAACCTCGATGTCTAGGGCCTGACCGCATGTCCACGCAGCCGCACCGCACGGATGAATTGCAGCACGCCAGCTTCCTGCTGATCCTGGCTGTGGTCAGCCTGCTGATGGCGGTGGTCATGTGGCCCTTTGCCCAGCCGCTGCTGTGGGCTGCGCTGGCGGCGATCATGTTCCAGCCGCTCTATCGCTGGATGCTGCGAAAGATGGGCGGGCGGCGCAACGCCGCAGCCAGCGCCTCGCTGCTGGTAATCTTCTTTGCCGTGCTGGTGCCCGCGCTGTGGCTGGCGACGCTGGTGGTGCAGGAGGCGCTGAACCTTGTAGCCACCCTCGAGCAGCAGCCGCTCGATCTCACGACCTCGTTTGACCGGGTCTACGCCATGCTCCCGCAGATGGCGCAGGAGGCAATCGATCGTTCGGGCTGGGCCGACATGGCCAATGTGCAGAAAAAGCTCGAAGGCATGCTCGCGCAGAGCGCCGGGATGATTGCCAGTCAGGCCGTTTCGATCGGCAGCGGTGCGCTGGGGTTCCTGCTGTCTTTCAGCGTCGGGCTCTATGTGATGTTCTTCCTGCTGCGCGATGGCGAGCGGATCGGACGCACTGTGCTGCGGACGATCCCGGTGGAACGCTCGATTTCCGAGCGGCTGGCCGAACGTTTCCTCGGCATCGTGCGCGCGACGATCAAGGGTTCGGGCGTGGTCGGCGTGGTGCAGGGCGTGTTGGGCGGAATCACGTTCCTGATCGTCGGGCTCGAATCCGCGCTGTTTTTCGGCGTGCTGATGACGGTGTTCGCGCTGGTGCCGGTGATCGGCGCAGGGGCGGTCTATATCCCGGTGGGCCTGTGGCTGCTGGTCGCGGGCGAGGTGTGGCAGGGCGTGTTCGTGCTGGCGGTGGGCTTCTTCGTGATTTCCTCGGCCGACAATGTGCTGCGCCCGATCCTTGTCGGCCGTGACACCGGCATTCCCGACTGGATCATTCTGGTGACCACGCTGGGCGGGATCAGCTTCCTCGGCTTTTCGGGCATCGTGCTCGGCCCGCTGGTGGCCGGCCTGTTCCTCGCCAGCTGGTCGATCCTGCGCGAATATCGCGACGAGGATGCGCGCGCGGCGGAAGAGGAAGAGATCGACCCGATCATCGTTGACGCCTCGGGCCGCGCGCCCAATCCCGCCGCGGACTGACCAGCGATGCAATCGCTCACCCGGCCCGGCAGTCAGGCCGAACAGGCCGGTCGGCTGCTGCTGGCGGGACTGGTGGTGGTGATGCTGCCCGCGCTGCCCTTGGGCAATTACCTGATCTATCCCTTCGTGATCCTCACCACCTGGTTCCACGAGATGGGCCACGGGCTCACCGCGATGGCGACCGGGCAGGAATTCCGCCAGCTGATGATCTTCGCCAGCGGATCGGGGGTGGCTGAAAGCCGCCTTGCCGCAGATAGCCCGCCGTGGGTGCAGGCAGCAATCGCGGCGGGCGGGCCGCTCGCGCCCTGTGTGGTGGGCGCGGCGCTGATCCTTGCGAGCGCCAACCCCAGACTGTGGCGACCGGCCTTGTGGCTGATGGCGGCCGCCATCCTTGTCAGCGTGATCATCTGGGTGCGCTCGCCCATCGGCTTTGCGGTGTTGCCGCTGGTCGGCGCCTGCCTCGCGCTGATCGCATGGCGCGCCAAGCCCGCCTTCACCCGCTTCGCCCTGCAATTCCTCGGCATTCTGGCCGCGATGAGCATGCTGCGCGATTTCCAATATCTGTTCACCCGCGAAGCCGTGATCGAAGGGCAGGCCGTGCTGTCAGACACCTGCCAGATCGCCTCGGTGACCGGCCTGCCGCACTGGCTGTGGGCGGCGGCAATCCTGCTGGTTTCAGCGGTGATGGTGGGCGGCGCGCTCAAGTTCGCGCTTGCCGAAAAGCGGTTGAAGCCGCCGCGCCCCAAGCCGCCCGCCAATGTGCTGCAGTTCCGCCGGGACTAGGAACTTCTGCCAGTTGGGGCGCGCGGCGCCTCGCGATACTCTGCCCTGCATGGACATCACCGAAGTCGCCGACCGGCTCGCCATCGCCGAAACGCTTGCGCTCTATTGCCGCGGGATCGACCGCTGTGATGCCGAGCAGCTTGCCGCCGTCTTCACGCCCGACGCGCACCTCGATTACGGCAGCGGCGCGGCCCCGATTGGCGAGACCATTGCCGGGCTGATGGCGGGCCTCGGCACCATGCGGCTGACCCAGCACAACATCACCAACACCGTGATGCGGCTCGCCGGGGACAGCGCCAAGGCCGAGACCAACTGCGTTGCGCTCCACCTCATCCCGACCCCCGAGGGCGAGATCGAGCTGGTTGTCGGCGGTCGCTATCTCGACACTCTGGTGAAGCTGGAAGGGCGCTGGCGGATTGCCGAGCGGCTCTATGTGATGGACTGGAACCGCACCGCGCCCTCTACGATGCAGACGAGCGGCGGGCTGTTTGACGGATTGCAGCGACGCGGTGCGCGCGGGGACGAGGATCCGTCAGCGCCCTGGTGGGGTGAGGGTTAGCCGCTAGGACGCAACCTTCAGCGTGTTCACCCCCGAAGCATCCGCCCCGGCCTCGCCCGACAACCCGATGAACATCGTGTCGACAATCCGCGCCAGCTTCGCCTCGGTCAGCTTGTCACCGAGATAGATCAGCGCATCGGGCATGGTGTAAACCGTGACCATCTGGTTGATCAGCGACAGCGCATCGTCAATCTCCAGCCCGGCAAAGAAGCCCTCGGCCTGCGCTTCGGCGATCAGCTCGCACAGATAGTGATCGGCCAGATCGACATAGGAGCGCACCCGCTCGAAATTGGCCGCGCCCATTTCGCACAGGATGGTGAAATGCTCCGGATCCTCGCGGAAACGGCCTTGCGAGATGATGAAGCGACGGCGGAAGAATTCGTAGAACTTGCGCTGCGGTGGCAGGTTGCTGGCCAGCACCTCCTCCATCACCGCCATATGCGGGGCGAGCCAGGTCTGCGCCACGGCATCGAACAGATCGTCGTAATCGGCAAACAGCGCCTCGAACCGCGCCCGCGTCAGCCCGCTTTCGGCCATGGCGATGGTCCAGGGGATCTCCGATCCACGTTCCTTGACCAGATCAAGCACATGGCGCGCGATCCGCTCGCGTTCCTGCTCGCGCAAGGTGGGATTGAGAGCCATGGGTCCGCGCGTCTCCTTGATTGCGCGCAACATAGGCCAAGCGGGCGCAGGCTTAAAGGGTGCGGCGGTGCTTTTTGTGCGGCGCAACAGGGCGGTTGGTCGAAAAAGGGCGGCCTAAACCCGGGGCGGAAGCGGGAAGAACGCCGAGGTCTTGCGCTCGTAAACCGCATATTTGTTGCCCTTGGAGCGGTGCAGCCCCTTTTCCAGCAGCGTGACGCCCGACCACTTGGTCAGCGTGAAAGTGAGGAACAGCGGGCCGATCACGGTGGCCGCGGCATAGCCCCATCCGGCCGCCGCGGTGGTCAGCCAGATGCCCCACCACGCGCAGAAATCGCCGAAATAATTGGGGTGGCGGGTGTAGCGCCACAGCCCGGTGTCGAGCACGTAGCCCTTGTTCTTCGGATTGGCCCGGAACCGCGCCAGCTGCCAATCACCCACCCATTCGAAGAACACGCCAAGGCACCACAGCGCAAACCCGGTCCATGCAAGCTTGGTGATCGGGGCCGGATCGGCGCTGGCAAGAATGCCCACCTGCGCCGGGCTCGAGACGATCAGCAGCAGGCCGGCCTGCATCAGCCACACGCGGGTCAGCGCATATTGCGCAAATTGCCCCTTCTCGCGCGGCTCCTTCAGCATCCGGCGGTAGCGCCGGTCCTCGCCCTCACGCCGCCAACGCAGGAACAGATAGATGCCGAGCCGGAAGCCCCAGGCCGCGGTCATCGCCATGATCAGCGTGGCGAGCGGCCCCGGCGTGCCTGGCACCATCAGCCAGCTGATCACCGCCACCAGCCCCATGCCTGCGCCCCAGAAGGCATCGATGAAGCTGACATCGTTGATTTTCACACTGATCGCCCACTGGATCAGCGCCAGCGCGACGATAATCGCGGCATTCAGGGCAAGGGCTTCAAACATCGTTCCTTCCGGCAATGATGTCGCGCGCCTGCTGCTCCAGCACCTTGAAGCGCTCGTAATCGGGCAGCTTGGAGCGGAACCATTCGGCGATTTTCAGCAGGTCCTCGCCATAATTGCCGGTCGGCATCATTGGCGGGCCGAAGCTGACGATCCTCGTGCCGTGATCGGCAAAAGCCGGCACGATCGGCACGCTTGCGGCCCGGGCGATATGGTAGAAACCCGACTTCCACTTCCCGTCCGACTTGCGCGTGCCTTCACACGCAATCACCAGGGCCAGCTCGTCGCGCGCAGCGAACTCAACGGCGACCTGTTCGGTGGCATTGGCGCTCTTGCGGCGATCAACCGGGATGCCGCCCATATCGAGCATGAAGTTGCGCATCGGCCACTGGAACAGCGTGTGCTTGCCCATGAAGTTGGGCTTCACGCCTTCCTCGTGCGTCGCGCCGGTAAAGAACACGAAATCCCAGTTGGAGGTGTGCGGCGCGCCCGCCAGCACATATTTCTTGAGGTGCTTGGGCAGCGGATCGACGACCTTCCAGCCTTGCGCATACCATACGGCAAGAATGATCCGGCGCACGATGCGTGATAGCAGCGTGGGCTTGCGTAAATGGTCGTGCGACAATGTGAGGCCCCTCTCTCACCAGCATTACTGCCCGCAATTGGGTGAGTTACGCAAGGGCAAGTGTGGCGGTTTCAGACCTTACTGTCTTCCCGGGCTTGAACCGGGATCCCGCTTTCTTGACCCTTGATAGAAGAAGGCAGCCAGACCCCGGATCAAGTCCGGGGTGACGAAGGTAGGGTCACATCCTGAACACGCCGAACGCCGGGCGCTCGGCAATTGGCGCTTCGAGACACGCCGCCAGCGCCAACCCCAGCACATCGCGGGTCTGCGCCGGGTCGACCACGCCGTCGTCCCACAGGCGGGCGGTGGCGTAGTAGGGGTTGCCTTCGTCCTCGTATTTCTGGCGGATCGGCGCCTTGAAGGCCTCGGCCTCCGCTTCGCTCCACTTGTCGGCGTCGCGGTGGACGGTGGCGAGCACGCTGGCGGCCTGCTCCCCGCCCATCACGCTGATGCGCGCATTGGGCCAGGTGAACATGAAACGCGGCGAATAGGCCCGCCCGCACATCCCGTAATTGCCCGCGCCAAAGCTGCCACCGATCACCACGGTGACCTTCGGCACGGTCGCGGTGGCAACGGCGGTGACGAGCTTCGCGCCATGCTTGGCGATGCCTTCCGCCTCGTATTTCCCGCCGACCATGAAGCCGCTGATATTCTGGAGGAACAGCAGCGGAATGCGGCGCTGGCAGGCGAGTTCGATGAAATGCGCGCCCTTCTGCGCGCTCTCGGAGAACAGCACGCCGTTATTGGCCAGAATAGCCACCGGCATCCCCCAGATATGCGCGAACCCGCAGACCAGCGTCGAACCGTAATGCGCCTTGAACTCGTGGAACTCGCTGCCGTCGACCAGCCGCGCGATCACCTCCTTCACATCATAGGGCGCGCGCACATCCTCAGGGATGAGGGCGTAGAGGTCTTCGGCGTCGAACTTGGGCGGGCGCGGGTCTTTCAGCGCCACATCCTTCGCCGCGCCGGTGTTCGCGCCCAAGTGGCTGACGATATCGCGCACGATGGTGAGCGCGTGCTCGTCGTTCTCGGCCAAGTGATCGACCACGCCCGATTTCTTCGCGTGCAAGTCGCCGCCGCCAAGATCCTCGGCGCTGATCTCCTCGCCCGTGGCCGCCTTCACCAGCGGCGGGCCGGCGAGGAAGATCGTGCCCTGGTTGCGGACGATCACGCTCTCGTCCGACATGGCGGGCACGTAAGCGCCGCCAGCCGTGCAGCTGCCCATCACGCAAGCGATCTGCGGAATGCCGAGCGCGCTCATGTTGGCCTGATTGAAGAAAATCCGCCCGAAGTGGTCGCGGTCCGGAAATACCTCCGCCTGATGCGGCAGGTTCGCCCCGCCGCTGTCGACGAGGTAGATGCACGGCAGGCGGTTCTCCTGCGCGATCTCCTGCGCGCGCAGGTGCTTCTTGACCGTCATCGGGTAGTAGGTGCCGCCCTTTACGGTCGCGTCATTGCACACGATCATGCACTGCCGCCCCGAGACGCGGCCCACGCCGGTGATGATCGAGGCGCCGTTGACGTCGCCCTCGTACATCCCGTTTGCCGCCAATTGCCCGATCTCAAGGAAGGGCGAACCCGGATCGAGCAGTCGCTCCACCCGCTCGCGCGGCAGCAGCTTCCCGCGCGACACATGCCGCTCGCGATGCTTCTCCGGCCCGCCCAGCGCGGCCTCGGCCACGGCGGCGCGCAGTTGCTGGGCCAGCGCGTGGTTATGGGCAAACCGCGCCTTGGCCTCGGGGCTTTTGCGGTCGAGCTTAGTGGTGAGGGTGGGGGCGGTCATCGCATCGTCCTTAGCGCTTGCGCACAAACTCGGCGCGCAGGACGAGGCCCTTGATGCCGGGATATTTGCAGTCGATCTCCTGCGCGTCGCCGGTCAGGCGGATCGATTTGATCAGCGTGCCCTGCTTCAGCGTCTGGCCCGCGCCCTTGACCTCGAGATCCTTGATCAGCGTCACCGCATCGCCGTCAGCGAGCAGATTGCCGACCGCATCGCGCACTTCGACAACATTCTCCGCCGCGAGATTGGCCGCCTGTTCGGACGCCAGCATCCACTCGCCGCTCGCCTCGTCATAGACGTAGTCTTCGTCGGTGCTCATCCTGCCGCTCCAATCAATTCGCGCCCGATCAGCATCCGGCGGATCTCGTTCGTCCCCGCGCCGATGTCGAGCAGCTTCGCATCGCGCATATAGCGCTCGACCGGCCAGTCGGTGGTGTAGCCCGCGCCGCCCAGCGCCTGAACGCTTTCGGCGGCGACCTTGAAGGCGTTTTCCGACGCGAGCAGGATCACCCCCGCCGCATCGAACCGTGTCGTCTGGCCCGCGTCGCACGCCTTGGCGACCGCATAGGTGTAGGCGCGGGCCGATTGCAGGGCGACATACATGTCGGCGACCTTGGCCTGCATCAGCTGGAAGCTGCCGATCGGCTTTCCGAACTGCTTCCGCTCGCGCAGATACGGGATCACCGTGTCGAGGCACGCCTGCATGATGCCGAGCTGCAATCCGGCGAGCACCACGCGTTCGTAATCCAGCCCGCTCATCAGCACGCCAACCCCGCCGTTGAGCGGGCCCATGATCCGGTCTTCGGGCACGAAGCAGTCAGTGAACACCAGCTCGGCCGTGGGCGAGCCCTTCATGCCGACCTTGGAAATCTTCTGGCCGATGGCAAAGCCCTCGTCGCCCTTCTCGATCAGGAAGGCGGTGATGCCGCGGCTGCCCGCGTAGCCATCGGTCTTGGCATAGACCACCAGCGTATCGGCCTCGGGCGCGTTGGTGATCCAGAACTTGGTGCCGTTGAGGACGTAGCCGCCCTGAACCGCCTCGGCCTTCAGCTTCATCGAGACCACGTCGCTGCCCGCGCCCGCTTCGGACATCGCGAGGCTGCCGACGTGTTCGCCCGAGATCAACTTGGGGAGATACTTCGCCTTCTGCTCGTCATCCCCCCAGCGGCGGATCTGGTTGAGGCAGAGGTTGGAATGCGCGCCATAGGAGAGGCCCACGCTGGCCGAGGCGCGGCTGACTTCCTCGACCGCGATCACGTGCTCAAGGTAGCCAAGCCCCAGCCCGCCCCACTCCTCTTCCACGGTGATGCCGTGCAACCCCAGCGCCCCCATCGGCTCCCACAGCTCGCGCGGGAAGCGGTCTTCGCGGTCGGTGCGTTCGGCCAGCGGGGCGATCTGCTCGTCAGCGAAGCGCGCGGTGCTGTCGCGGATCATTGTGGCGGCCTCGCCAAGGTGGAAATCGAAATCGGGGGTGGCGCGCATTTTATGTCCTGCGAGAGTAATGATTGTTCTGCGATCGCTCATAGCAAGGCCTCGTGCAAAGGCCAATCGCTGGCGCTGGCACAATCAGGCTTTGGCGGTTAGGGAACAGGGGTATGACGACCCCGCAACCTCTGCTCGTGTTTGACGGGGCGGCCCGCGCCTATGGCGACGCGGTGGCAGTGGCCGGCGTCAGCTGCTCCATCGAAGCGCGCAGCTTTGTGGCGCTGGTCGGCGCCTCGGGCTCGGGCAAATCGACGCTGCTGAAGATGGTCAACACGCTGGTCGAGCCGACCAGCGGCCGGGTGCTGTTCGGCGGCGAGGATGTGACCACCTTGAAGCCCGCCCGCCTGCGTCGCCGCGTGGGCTATGTGTTTCAGGGCATCGGGCTGTTCCCGCATTTCAGCGTCGCCGAGAATATCGCCATCGGCCCGCGCCTCACCGGCGACAAGCTGCCGCCTGCGCGGATCGCCGAATTGCTGGCGCTGGTCGAACTCGATCCTGGGCTCGCGGCGCGGATGCCTGATGAGCTTTCCGGCGGGCAGCGCCAGCGGGTCGGCGTGGCGCGCGCACTGGCGGGGGAGCCGGAACTGCTGATCATGGACGAGCCCTTCGGCGCGCTCGATCCCGTCACCCGCGACGCGCTGGGCCGCAAGGTGCGCGAATTGCACGAACGGCTCGGGCTGACGACCGTGATGGTGACGCACGACATGGCCGAAGCGCTGCTGCTGGCTGACCGGGTGCTGGTGATGAACCGCGGCGAGCTGGTGGCCGACGAAACTCCGCGCGCGCTGCTGGCCGGTGCAGGCGGCGAGGTCGCCCAGCGGCTGGTCGCCGTGCCGCGGGATCAGGCTGAACGGCTTGCTGCGATGGAAGCCTTACGCTGATGGGCGAGATCTGGGACATCCTCCCCGGTCTCGGCGACAAGTTGGCCGCACACGTGGTGCTGTCCGCCAGCGCCATCGGCCTTGCCATGCTCATCGCCCTGCCGATGGCGGTATGGGCGAGCCGTTCGGCGATTGTCTCGCGCCTTGCATTGAGCCTGGCAAGCCTCGTCCAGACCATCCCTGCCCTCGCCTTGCTGGCGCTGTTCTTCCCGCTGCTGCTGAGTTTGCGCAGCGTGTTCGGCGAGGGGCTGCCGACGCTCGGCTTCCTGCCGGCGCTGATGGCGCTGACGCTCTATGCGCTGCTGCCGATCCTGCGCAACGCAGTGACCGCGCAGGCCAATCTCGATCCCGGCGTGCTGGAAGCCGCCGATGGTGTCGGCATGACCCGCTGGCAGAAGCTCACGCTGGTCGAGGCGCCGCTCTCCGCCCCCTTCATCATGGCCGGGATCCGCACCGCATCGGTGTGGACCATTGGCGCGGCAACGCTCGCGACCACCATCGGCCAGCCGAGCCTCGGCGATCCGATCTTTGCCGGACTGCAAACCCAGAACTGGGCGCTGGTGCTGGCCGGATGCGTGGCGAGCGCGGGGCTGGCGCTGGCGGCGGACAACCTGCTTTGGGTGATCGAGGTCGGGCTGGCCAAACGCTCGCGCGGGATGACCTTCGGCGGGATGGCCGTGGTCGCACTCGGCATTCTTGCCGCGCTGTGGGCGCAGAGCGCAGGCAGCGACGAACGCCGCATCGTCATCGCCTCCAAGCAGTTCTCCGAGCAATATATCCTCGCGCAACTGATCGGATCGCGGCTCGAGGCGGCGGGCTACGCCGTCGAATATCGCGACGGGCTGGGCAGCGCGGTGGTGCACAGCGCGGTCGCATCGTCCAGCGTCGACATCTCGGTCGATTACACGGGCACGATCTGGGCCAACTTCCTCAAGCGCACCGACAATCCCGGGCGCGAGGCGATGTATCGGACGATACAGGAATGGGAGGCACGCGAGAACGGCGTCAAGGTACTGGGGCGGCTGGGGTTCGAGAACGCCTATGCCTTCGCCATGCGCGGCGAGCGCGCGCGCGAACTGGGCGTGACCTCGCTCACCGATCTGGTCGCCGTGGCCCCGCAGCTGACGGTTGGCGGCGATCCCGAGTTCTTCGAGCGGCCCGAATGGATCGCGGTGCGCGACGCCTATGGCCTCAGCTTTGCCAAGAGCCGCAATTTCGCGCCGACCTTCATGTACAACGCGCTGCAATCGGGCGAGGCCGACGTGATCAGCGCTTACACCTCCGACGGGCGGATCGCGGCGGACAAGCTGGTGGTGCTGGCCGACCCCAAGGGCGCGCTGCCGAGTTATGATGCGCTGCTGCTGCTCTCGCCGCGCATTGCGGGCGATGCCGGGGTGGCCAAGGCGCTGGAGCCGCTAATGGGCGCAATCAGCGTCGAAGCGATGCGCGAAGCGAACCTCGCCGTGGACCGCGAGGACGCACAGAAGCTGACCCCGAAACAGGCGGCTGAACAACTCTCCAAGGCTCTGCGTCGTCCCGGACTTGATCCGGGACCGCTCACAACGGAGAACTGATGGCGCGCGGCGGCTGGGTCTATGTCCTGACCAACAAGCCGGACGGGCTGCTCTATATCGGTGTGACGGCCGAAATTGCCCGCGAAAAGCAGCTCAAAAACTGGAAGCGTGAGTGGAAAATCGCGCTGATCGAGAGCGATAATCCGACTTGGGAGCCAATGGCGACCGATCCCGGATCAAGTCCGGGATGACGATTTGGATCAAGACACCTTATTCCACACCTGCGTCTGGCAGAACGGGCCGATGCAGCCTTTGACTTCCAGAACGTTCGGCCCCTTGCGGCGGATGATCGAGCGGTAGGTCTTGCCGCTCTTGGGGTCGTAGATCTTGCCGCGCCACGCATTATTCTCGGCGGTGAAGCCGGACAGGATCGGCAGGCCGAGCAACCGCCGCTTGCGCTGCGCAGGATCGGGGTTGTTGATGTCGCGCTGGTCGGTGCCGCCGGGCGGGGGGACGAGGAACTTGTCGAGCGTGCCGCACAGCGCCTTGCCGCAGGGCGCAATCAGCACCACGCCGTCCTTTTCCGCCGTCACCCAGCGACCGGTGACCGGCTCGGCGGCGTGTGCCGGAGCCATGGCGGCAAGACCTGTAGCCAGCGCCAGCAATCGCAGTCCTGTCATCATTCAAACCCCACGCCATACGGCCAGCGCCGTCCACAAATCCCGAGCACCTTGAACAAGGTGCCCATCTGTCCATCGCCGGCCAGCCGGTCACGCTGACGCTTGAGCTTGTCCTTTTCGGCCGGGTTGCGCCGCTGCAGCGCTTCGGTGCGGGTGTCGATGCCCAGCTGGCGCAACCATTCGCCCTGATATTGCAGCCCCATCACATCGGCACCCTGAGTGCGCGCGACATGGGCGAGCAGCTCGAAATCGACATGGGCGGTGATGTCGGCCTCGCCGGGGTGCGCGAAGACATCGACCTTCTGGTGCGCTTTCAAGGCCTGCAAGCTGGTGCCCGCGCGCAGCTCCATATGGCCGTAATCGATGATCAGCGCCGCCCCGCCCTGATCGCGCAGGCGCTGGGCGATCTCGGTCATCACCGCCACCGCCGCCGGGCTGGTCTCGATCGTGGCGCCTTGCGAGGCCCTGAGCCAGCTGGGCGGAACGAGGTGATCCATCCGCTCCTGGCCCGCCACGAAGGTGAAATTCTTGCCGTCGAGCCCGACCATGCGTTCAAACCACCCGTCGGCTGATCGCACCAGCTGGTAGATCGGCAACGCATCGAAGAACTCGTTGGCCATAATCAGCAGCGGGGCATCATCGGGCAAGGTCGAAAGATCGTGGTGGTGGTGGCAACCGGGGAAGGTTTCGCGCTGCATCTGCCGCAAGGTCGGCGAGGTTTCGACGAAGTGGATCTGCGGGTCGAAGTCATAGCGCGCCGCGGTGGCCAGCGCATCGCGCGCCAGCGTGCCGCGGCCCGGGCCAAGCTCGACATAGTGGATGCGCTTGCGGCTCCCCATGCGCACCCACAGATCGGCAAACCACAGCCCGATCAGCTCGCCGAACATCTGGCTGACTTCCGGCGCGGTGATGAAATCGCCCTGATCGCCGAGCGGATCGCGGCTGGCATAATAGCGCGCGTTGCTCTCGGCGATGTAGTGGGCAAGGCTGATCGGCCCGGTCTCCTTGATGAGCCGGCGGAAGCTCTTGCCGAGATCGATTTTCGCGCGGGCGGCGGCGGCGGCCTCTTTCTTGGCCTCCGCTTCGGCCTTGGCGGCTGCTTCGGCGGCGGCGGCGGCTTCAGCGTCGCGGCGAGCCTGTTCCTCGGCCGCGAGACGCGCCTGTTCCTCGGCTTCGGCTTTCGCCTTGGCGGCAGCTTCGGCTTCGAGCCGGGCTTTCTCTTCGGCGGCAGTCTTGGCCGCAGCAGCGGCTTCGGCGCGGGCCTTTTTCTCGGCTTCGGCCTTGGCCTTGGCTTCGGCGGCGGCGCGGGCCTTGGCTTCGGCTTCGGCCTGTTTGCGGGCCTCCTCCTCGGCCTTGGCGCGGGCGCGGGCTTCCGCTTCGATGCGGGCCTTTTCCTCGGCTTCGCGGCGCGCCCGTTCCTCGGCTTCAGCCTTGGCCCTCGCTTCGGCTTCTGCCTTGGCTCTGGCTTCGGCCTCTGCTTTGGCCTTGGCTTCGGCCTCTGCTTTGGCCTTGGCTTCAGCTTCTGCTTTAGCCTTGGCTTCAGCCTCTGCCTTGGCGCGGGCGGCGGCTTCGGCTTTGGCTTTGGCTTCAGCCTCCTGCCGCGCCTTTTCCTCAGCCTTGGCGCGGGCTTCGGCTTCGCGCCGGGCGCGTTCTTCGGCTTCGGCCTTTTCCTTGGCTTCGCGGCGGGCTTTTGCTTCTGCTTCGGCCTTGGCCTGTGCTTCGGCGGCGAGACGCGCGCGTTCGGCGGCTTCGGCCTCGCGGCGGGCACGGGCTTCGGCGGCGGCTTTCTGGCGGGCTTCGCGTTCGGCAGCGGCGCGGGCTTCAGCTTCGGCCTTGGCGCGTTCACGTTCCTCGCGGACCAGCCTTGCGCGTTCTTCTGCCTCGGCCTTGGCGCGGGCGGCGGCTTCCGCCTTGGCCTGTGCTTCAGCCTTGGCGCGTTCCCGGGCCTCTTCTTCGGCACGGGCGCGGGCTTCGGCGGCGGCGCGGGCCTCGGCTTCGGCGCGGGCGCGTTCTGCCGCTTCGGCAGCTTCGGCCTCAGCCTTGGCGCGGGCAGCGGCCTCGGCAGCCGCCTGTTCGCGCGCGGCGCGTTCGGCAGCGGCGCGCGCCTGTGCTTCTGCGAGAGCCTTGGCGGCAGCGGCAGCAGCCGCTTCAGCCTCGGCAGCCTCAGCCTGCGGGTCGTCCTCGGGGTCGATCAGGCGGAGCGCACTGCGCCACACGCCTGCTTCATTCAGGCCGGCTGCACGCCCCCGCTCGCCAGCGGCTTCTTCCGCAGCGCGAAGAGCACGACAATCAACCCAGTCAGGATAAGCGGTATGGTCAGCCATTGGCCCATTGATAACCCGGTCCGGGCGGCAAAGTCAGCCAGTTGTTGATCAGGCTCGCGGAAAAATTCGTTAACGAAGCGGGCGACCCCCATGCCGAGCGTGAATACGCCCGCCAGCAGGCCGGGGCGATAGCGCGCGCGGGTCGTCCAGAACAGCAGCAGCATGATGATCAGCATCGCCAAGCCTTCAAGCCCCGCCTGATACAGCTGGCTGGGGTGGCGCGGCAGATCATCGGCACCGGGGAACACCATCGCCCACGGCACATCGGTGGCGCGGCCCCACAGCTCGCCATTGACGAAATTCGCCAGCCGCCCGAGCAGCATCCCCATCGGCACGCCGACAGCGACGTAATCGACCACGCGGATGAAGTTGAGTTTGTCGCGCCAGGCCACATAAGCCATCGCCACCGTCACGCCGATCAGCCCGCCGTGGAACGCCATGCCGCCGTCCCACAGGCGCAGCAGCTTCCACGACACGACGCCATCGCCCGAAAAATCGGTGAAGGCGCTGGGGATGCCGGTCTCCCCGCCGGTGTAGAACGCGGCATAGCCCAGCCGCCCGCCGAGAATCACGCCGAGCGTGCAGTAGAAGAACAGATCATCCGCATGGCGCTGCGCCATCGGCGCGCCCGGCTGCTTCAGCATCCTGGAGGTATGCCAATAGGCGAAGATCACGCCGAGCAGATAGGCCAGCGAGTAAAAGCGCAGCGTGAAGAAGCCCAGTTCGATGCCCGGACGCAGGCCCAGCTGATCCCAGTAGATCGGATCGGCAGCGCCGCTTGCGGCAAGTAGTGACAGCACGGGGCGAACCTCTTATTGACAATGATATGCCGTATCGGCGGGCCTGATTTGGCCGTGTTGCGCAGGTGCTTCTGGCACAGCGCGCAGGGCAGGGGAAGGGGCGTAAGACCCGCTGGCGGATAACGGGATCGGATGGCCGGACGTGCAACAGGCGCGCTGGCCTTCCACATAATGAGAGAGGAAAGGACCCGCATGCCCACCCAGCTGGACAATGCGCTTGAAGCCATCATCACCGCGCTGACCGCCGAGGGCCAGCCCTTTGCCACGGTGCCCTTCGTGCGCGACGGGGTGGAAATGCCCGCCTTCGCCGGTGCGCCGCCGAGCCTAGCGCATTATTTCGCGCATTTCTGCAACGAACACCGCGATCTGCCCTTCATCGTCGATGGCGACATCCGCCTGACCTTTGCCGAGGCTTACGGCGCGGCGACCTGTGTGGCGGAAAGCCTGGTGCGCGATCATGGCATCGTCAAAGGCGACCGGATCGGCATCGCCGCGCGCAATTCGGCCAACTGGATGATCGCCTATATGGGCATCCTGATGGCGGGCGGCTGCGCCACGCTGCTCAACGGCTTTTCGTCGGGCGAGGAGCTGGCCTACGGAATCGAGCTCGCCGAGTGCAAGCTGCTGCTCGCTGACGAGCCCCGCGCCGCGCGGCTTGACGGCCATGCGCACGGGGCGAAGATCGTGCTGTTCACCCACGGCAATGCGCCGTCGGAAGGCCTTGCCAATGTCTGGGCGCTGCCGCAGGGCACCAGCGCGGCGATGACGCTGCTGGCAAGCATCGGCCCCGATGATATCGCCACCATCCTCTACACCTCCGGTTCGACCGGCAAGTCCAAGGGCGCATGGTCGGATCACCGCGGCGTGGTGAACGGCGTCATGAACTACATCGCCCAGAGCGCGATGGCCAAGGTCCATGTCGAAAGCGTGGACGGCCCGATGACGGCGCAGCCCTGCGCGCTGGTGGCCGTGCCGCTGTTCCACGTGACCGGCGAAGTGCCGCTGTTCCTGCAAAGCTTCGCGATCGCACGCAAGCTGGTGCTGATGCCCAAGTGGGACGCCGGCCTCGCGATCCGGCTGATGGCGGAAGAAAAGGTTACCTACTTCGTCGGCGTGCCGCTGATGAGCTATGAAATCGCCAACCACCCCGACCGCGCCAATTACGATCTGTCGGCGTGCAAGAGCTTTGCCGCGGGCGGTGCGCCGCGTCCGGTGGAACACGTCACCCGCATCAAGGAAGCCTTCCCCGGCGGGTTCCCGCTGCTGGGCTATGGCCTGACTGAAACCAACGCGGTGGGCTGCGGCAATTTCAACGAGAACTACCTCGCCAAGCCCGGTTCGACGGGCCGCGCATCCAAGCCCCTGGTCGATCTGGCGATCCTTGATGATGCCGGCAAGGTGCTTGCGCAGGGTCAGGTGGGCGAGGTTTGCATCCGCTCGGTCGCCAATTTCCGCGGCTATTGGAAGAACGAGGAGGCGACCAAGGCCGCCTTCACCGACACCGGCTATTTCCGCACCGGCGATCTCGGCTATCTCGACGAGGACGGCTATCTGTTCATCGTCGACCGCAAGAAGGACATCATCATCCGCGGCGGCGAGAATATCTCGTGCATCGAAGTGGAAGACGCGATCTACGCGCATGACGATGTGGGTGAATGCTCGGTGTTCGGCTTGCCGTGCGAACGCTTCGGCGAGGTGCCGGCGGCGGTCTACCGCATGAAGGACGGCCACCCGGCGATCACGCCTGCCGAGCTTCGCGCCTTCCTGCTGGAGCGGATCGCGCCGTTCAAGGTGCCGCTCGAACACCAGATCTGGATCACCGAGGAGGCTCTGCCCCGGCTCGGCACGCAAAAGATCGACAAGCGCACCGTCAAGGCGCGCTACACCGGCGAGGCAGTCGCGGCGTGAGCCGGCGATGAGCCCTCGCCGCGTTCCCGGCCAGAGGGCGATCATTGACCGGCGCGTTCTGGCCGATGAGGTCGCTGGCCTGCACGCAGGCGGCGGCGAGGCGGCGCGCGCTGCAATCGTCAAGTCGCTGCGGGCGGCGCTCGATCAAGGCCGCGCCGAACTGGCCCGGCGGCTGGCCGAGGCGCCGTCTGCCGGGCATGACGTGACGGGGGGCTATTCCTTCCTGACCGATCAGCTGCTGCGGGTGATCCATGATCACGTGACCACGCATCTCTACCCAGTGCCCAATCGCACGCAGGCAGAACGGCTCGCGATCCTGGCGGTGGGCGGTTACGGGCGCGCCGAGATGGCACCGCATTCGGATATCGACATCGCCTTCATCACCCCGATGCGCCGCTCGCCGTGGTGCGAGCAGGTGATCGAGGCGATGCTCTATCTGCTGTGGGATCTGGGCCTGAAGGTCGGCCATTCGAGCCGCACGGTCGCCGATACGATGCGCATGGCGCGCGAGGATCTCACCATCCGCACCGCCTTGCTCGAAGGGCGGCTGGTGTGGGGCGATCAGGCGCTTTACGAGGAATTGCGCCAGCGGTTCTGGAACGAGGTGGTGCGCGGCAGCGAACGGCAGTTCCTCACGCAGAAGCTCGCCGAACGCGATGCGCGGCACAAGCGCATGGGCGATAGCCGCTATGTGGTCGAACCCAACGTCAAGGACGGCAAGGGCGGCTTGCGCGATCTCCAGACGCTCTACTGGATCGGCAAATATGTCCACCGCGTGCAGAACGCCGCCGAGCTGGTGGACGTGGGCCTGCTGACAACAGGTGAATATCGCAGCTTCCGCCGCGCCGAAGGGTTTCTGCTGGCGGTGCGCTGCCATATGCACAACATCACCGACCGCGCCGAGGACCGGCTGACCTTCGATCTCCAGCGGCGGGTGGCCGAGCGGATGCACTTCGCCGACCGCCCGGGCAAGAGCGCGGTCGAGCGGTTCATGCAATACTACTTCCTGCAGGTGAAACGCGTCGGCAGCCTGACCGGCGTGTTCCTTGCCCACCTCGACGAGGAGTTTGCGCGCAAGCGCACCCGCAGCGGGTTTTTCGCCGGATGGACCCAGCGTCCTCGCGTGTTCAAGGGCTATATGGTCGAGGGCGGACGGCTGCGTGCGCCGGGCGACGACTGGTTCCGGGCCGATCCGGTGCGGCTGGTCGAGGTGTTCCAGCTGGCCGAGGCCGAGGGGCTGGAGGTCCACCCCGAAACCATGCGGCAGGTCGGCCGCGATGCACGCCTGATCGATGCGAAAGTGCGCCGCGACAAGCGCGCCAACGGCCTGTTCCTCGATCTGCTGGCGGGCCGCAAGGATCCCGAAACCGCGCTGCGCTGGATGAACGAGGCGGGCGTGTTCGGCCGCTTCGTGCCCGATTTCGGCCGGGTCAACGCGCAGATGCAGTTCGATATGTATCACCACTACACGGTCGACGAGCACACCATCCGTGCGATCGGCCTGCTCAGCCAGATCGAGCGCGGGCTGCTCAAGGCCGATCATCCGCGCGCCACCCGCGAGATCCCGCGGCTCGCGTCGCGCCGCGCGCTGTATGTTGCGGTGCTGCTGCACGATATCGCCAAGGGACGCGGGGGCGATCACTCTGTGCTGGGCGCCGATGTCGCGCACCGGCTGTGCCCGCGCTTCGGGCTGGACGAGAAGGAGACCGATCTCGTCGCCTGGCTGGTGTTCCACCACCTGCTGATGAGCCGCACCGCGCAGAAGCGCGATCTCACCGATCCCAAGACGATCGAGGATTTTGCCGGCGAAGTGCAGAGTCTGGAACGCCTGCGCAATCTCGCGATCCTCACCGCAGTCGATATCCGCGCGGTCGGGCCGGGCACGTGGAACAGCTGGAAGGGCCAGCTGCTGGGCGAGCTCTACGATGCCACCGAGGAACGGCTGCGGCTGGGCCACAAGGGTCACGGACGCAAACAGCGGGTGGCGGCCAAGAAGGACGCAGTGGCGCGGGCGCTGGGCGATCAGGAGCAGCTGGTCGACACCGCTGGCGCGCTGCTGGGCGATGCCTACTGGATCGCCGAGCCCGAGGACATCATCGCAGGCAACCTCAGGCAATATGACGCTGCCCAGGCCGCCGGCGAGCAGCTGTCGATCCATTGCGAGCCCGACGAGACCCGCGGCGCGACCCGCGTCAGCGTGATCGCGGCCGACCATCCGGGGCTGTTCTACCGCATGGCCGGCGGCATCCACCTGGCGGGCGCGAACATCATCGATGCGCGCATCCACACCGCGCGCTCTGGCTATGCGGTCGACAATTTCCTGGTGCAGGACCAGTTCGGCCAGCCGTTCCGCGAGGAGGCGCAGATCGCTCGCATCCACAAGGGCATCCGCGACGCGCTGCTCGCCAAGGTCGAACTGGTGCCGAAACTGGCGGCCAGGCCCTTGGCGCACTCTCGCGCGAAAGCCTTCGATGTCGCCCCGCGGGTCGGGTTCGATAATGACGCCTCGAACAATTTCACGGTGATCGAGGTGACCGCGCGCGATCGGCCCGCGCTGCTCAACCGGCTGGCGCACGCGCTCTACAAGGCCAACCTGATCGTCCATTCGGCGCACATCACCGCCTATGGCGAGGCCGCGGCGGACACCTTCTATGTCACCGATCTGACGGCTGCGAAGATCAAGACGCCCGAGCGGCTGGCGGAAATCGAGGCGCGCCTGCTCGAGGCCGCGAGCGATCACCGCCAGCAGCAGCTCGAACAGGTGTAATTGCAAAATACATGAGATACAGATGCTTGCAGGCTCGCCTGCAAGCGCAAGCGCACGGCCGCCACAGGTTGCAATTGTGTGACGCATTGCTATTGGGGCGGCCCTCAACTCAGGGAGAGTTATAACATGAACACCGCAACCCCCATGCGGAGCCCCCTCCGGCTCGGCAAGCTTGCCCTTATGCTGGGCACGGCAACCCTCACCCCCGTCGCCGCTTTCGCCCAGGATTCCGATGCGCCCGTGCAGGAAGAACCCACCAGCACGCTCGATGCGATCAACGAGATCCTCGTTACCGGCACCAAGACCCGCGACGCCGAAAACGTGCAGGACGTGCCGCTGGCTGTGACCGCGTTCAACGCCGGCACGCTTGAAGCCTACAAGATCCGCGACATCTCGGGCCTTTCGTTCCAGGCTCCGACTGTCAGCCTCGATCAGGTCGGCACCAGCCGCGGCACTGCCAACTTCACCGTCCGCGGCCTCGGCATCAACTCCTCGATCCCCTCGATCGACCCGACCGTCGGCGTGTTCGTTGATGGCGTCTATCTCGGCATCAACGGCGGCGTGGTGTTCGATCTGTTCGACCTCGACAGCGTCGAAATCCTGCGCGGCCCGCAGGGCGTGCTGTTCGGCCGCAACGTCACCGGCGGCGCGGTGGTGATCAACACCGGCAACCCTACCGAAGACTTCCGCGGCAAGTTCCGCGCGGCGGTTGACGGTCCGGCGCTCGATGGCGGCCGCGGCGGCCCCAACTACACCGTCAGCGGCGTGATCTCCGGCCCGATTGTCGAAGACGTGCTGCTGTTCAAGGTCGGCGCCTATTACAACAAGGACGAAGGCTACTTCACCAACCTGTTCGACAATTCGAACCACGGGGCTGCGGAAACCAAGATCCTGCGCGGCGCGCTCGAAGCCCGTCTCGGCGGCCTCACCCTGCTCGGCAAGCTCGACTATTTCGAGAGCGAAGGCGATGGTCCCTCGGCCCAGAACCGCGCGTTCTTCGATCGCAACAGCTTCGACTTCGCTATCGACGAGCCGGGCAGCTATTCCAACGAAATCTGGACCGGCTCGCTCACCGCGACCCTCGATATCGGCGCAGGCACGCTCACCAACGTGTTCGGCTGGCGCCAGTATGACGCCACCACCCGCGGCGACATCGATGCGACCCCGCGTTTCCTGTTCCACTCGAGCACCGAAACCGCGCAGGAGCAGTTCTCGAACGAATTGCGCTACGCGATCTCGACCGACCGGCTCGATCTGACCTTCGGCGGGTTCTGGTTCCAGCAGGATCTCGCCTACACCGAAAACCGCGAGCTGCGGCGCGACCTGCCGGTCAACCTCCAGCCGCCGGTGTTCTACGGCGGCGGTTCGCAGGAGCACGAGGTGATCGGCGTGTTCGCCAACGCGCAGTACGAACTGTTCGACAATCTCTCGGTGATCGCGGGCATCCGCTGGAACCAGGAAACCAAGGACGCGGGCGTCACCTATGTCCTGCCGCGCGCAGCCTGTTCGGTGCTGCAGGGCACCTGCCCGACCGGCACCACCCCGTTCAACCCGGCGACCGAAACCAACGGCTTCACCGATCGCGTGCGGTTCCGCAACCTCTCGCCCAAGCTCGGCCTGCAGTATGAATTTGCTGACAGCCAGATCTACGGTCACTGGAGCCGTGGCTACCGTTCGGGCGGCTACAACTTCCGCATCACCAACGTCGCCGTGTTCAACCGCGCCTTTGCGGCAACCGGCAACCTGTTCTTCGATGAAGAGAAGGTCGACAATTACGAGATCGGCGGCAAGTTCCAGACTGCCGACGGTGCCCTCACGCTCAATGCGGCTGCCTACATCACCAAGGTCGGCAATATGCAGCGCGAAGTGAACCTGGCTGATCCGGGCGCGGGCGTGGTGCAGAACATCCTCAACACCGCCGATGCGACGATCACCGGCTTCGAAGCCGAAGCGCGCATGCGCGTGTCGGAATCGCTCGCCTTCACCGCCAATATCGGGATCATCGATGCCCAGTATGACGAGGTGCTGTTCGACATCTCGGGCGACGGGGTCATCAACGACACCGACCTGGCGCTGAGCCTGCCGCGCGTCCCCCCGATCACGGTGGGCATGGGCCTCATCCACGAGCTCAACGTCGGCAGCAGCAAGTTCCTCACCCGCGTGAACTACCAGTATCGCGACGAGGCCGCCTACACCGACGACAACCTCGGCTGGCTCAACGCGCTGTCGAACCTCGAAGCCAACATCACCTGGGAAACCCCGGTGGATGGCCTGTCGCTGTCGGTCTATGGCCGCAACCTGCTCGACGAAGTGCAGGAAGGTGGCGACACGCAGGTGCCGTTCGGTGGCCCGAACTCGACCGGCGTGCGTCGTCCGTTTGCGCCGGATCCGCAGCTCGGCACGTTCAGCCCGCTGATGCGCGGCCGGAACATCGGCATCGAAGCGCTGTTTGAGTTTTGATGTTTGATGTGGCGATCGCCCCTCCGGGCGATCGTCCTCGCTAGACGCGCAGCAAAGCTGCGCCCGCTGCGGGCGGCCGGTTGGCCTTGCGGTCGCTACGCGACCGATGCTCGCGGTAAGACAACAAGGGGCGCTCCGGCAACGGGGCGCCCTTTCTTGTTCGCCTACCGCTTCGCTACTTGAGGCGGGTTATGCGCGGCTGCCGAACAGCGCGGTTCCGACGCGCACATGGGTCGCGCCCAGCATCACGGCAGTCTCGTAATCGCCGCTCATGCCCATGCTGAGGCCGGTGAGCCCGTGATCGGCCGCCAGCTTCGCCAGCAGCGCAAAGAACGGTGCTGCTTCGGTGTCGGCAGGCGGAATGCACATCAGCCCGGCCAGCGGCACATCCGCCGCGCGCACCGCATCAAGAAACGCGGGCAGCTCGACAATCGGGCAGCCGCCCTTTTGCGGCTCGTCGCCGATATTGACCTGCACGAAGCACGGCACGCGCCGCCCCGCCTTGTCCATCGCGCGTGCCAGCGCGGTGAGCAGGCTCGGACGGTCGAGCGCGTGGATATAGTCGAACAGCGCCACCGCCTCTTCCGCCTTGTTCGATTGCAGCTGGCCGATCAGGTGGAGTTCGATATCGGGATGGGCGGCGCGCAATTCCGGCCACTTGGCCTGCGCCTCCTGCACCCGGTTCTCGCCGAACACGCGCTGACCGGCATCGATCAGCGGCTGGATGGCAGCGGCGTCTTGGGTCTTGCTGACGGCAATCAGAGCGACATCGGCAGGCTCGCGCCGTGCGGGTTTGCACACCCGGGCGATGTTGCTGCGGACTTCGGCGAGGCGGGTGGCTGCACTTTCCATGGGCGCGCTCTATAGCGGGTGGGTGACGCGCGCCAATCCCCTCCCCGCCCTGTGGCTCATCAGCGATGCCCGCAATGACGCCGGGCTGGCGCTTGCGCTGGCGCAATTGCCGCGCGGATCGGGATTCATCTACCGCCATTACCACCTGCCCGATCCCGAACGCTTCGCCCGCTTCCGCCAGCTGCGCCGCCTAGCCAAGGCACGCGGCCATGTCGTGATCCTCGCCGATTCCGCTCTGACCGCGCGCGAATGGGGGGCGGACGGGATCTATGGCAGCCCGCGCAGCCTCACGCCGCGCCGCGCCAGGCTGCTGCAGCTGGCAACCGCGCATGATCTGGCCGAACTGGGCCTCGCCGCAAGGCTGGGAGCCGACGCGGCGCTGCTTTCGCCGGTGTTCCCGACCAACTCGCATCCCGGCGCCAAAGTGCTCGGCCCGGTGCGGTTCCGGCTGCTCGCGCGCCAATCTCGCCTGCCGGTGATCGCTTTGGGCGGCATGACGGCAGAATGCGCGCGCGCGCTATGCTGGCAGCATTGGGCGGCGATCGACGGGTTGAGTTGAATCTTGTCCCGCACGCCATCCGGCGTGCGAAATCCTCGCTCATGCGACCTGAAGGTCGCGTCGCTGCGGGCGCCCGTTCGGGCTTGCGGCCCTGCGGGCCGATCAATGCCATCCGCGAAACCAACGCCCCGTCGCACTTCGCTTGACCGGAGTCGCGCTAGGATTCATGATGTGTTCCGCTCAGGAGATCCGCCATGGCCAGCCGCGCCGTTACGCCCCGAAACACGTCTGCCCGCAAGACCGCCGTCAGCAAGACGGACGCCGAGTGGCGCGCGGGCCTGCGTCGTTCGCTGCGGCGGCTGGTGCAGATGGTGGGCGCTGGCGCGCTGCTGGGCGCGACGATTGTGCTCGCGCTGGCGCTGGTAAGCTACACCCAGACCGATCCCAGCCCCTCCACCGCCGCCGCGCCTGACGAGGTCGCCAACTGGATGGGCGCTGGCGGGGCATGGCTGGCAGACCGGGTGCTGCTGATGTTCGGCCTGCCCGGCGCGCTGCTGCTGCCGCTGCTCTATGTCTCGGCGCGCAAGCTGTGGCGCGATGTCGAAAATGGCGATGCGCCCGAAACCACGCCGTGGTGGCTGCCCACCGGTCTGCTGCTGATCGCCATCACCCTGCTTTCCAGCGTGCTCGCGCTCGCGTTCGAGGGGCCGGGCGGCACCCTGCCGGCGCAGGCAGGCGGCCTTGCCGGCCTGCTCGGCGCAGGCGCGATCGAGGCGGTGGCTGCGCGCTTCGGCGCCGAGGCGCAGGGCTGGGTGATCCTGGCCGCCGCGCTCGCCTGTCTGGCCACCGGGGTCGGCCTGCTGACCCGCATCTTTGCAATCGACTGGCGGGTGCTGATGAGCCTGCCCGAATTCCTCGGCGGCGGCTCGCTCGCCGGCTTGCTGCGCTGGCTGCCGCTGCCCGGTCGCAAGGCGGCCCCCGCGCTCGCCTTTGCCGGCGAGGAAGATGACGATGCCCCCGCCGTGCGTCCGCGCCGTGCGATGAAGGGCGATGCCGCGCCTGCTGTGATCGATGAACGCCCGCGCCGCGCGCCCGAAATCAGCGATCCGTCCGCCCCGCCCAAGCGCGCCCAGCCGGCCAAGACCGCGCAGGGCGATATGTTCGCTGCCTTCAAGCTACCGAGCCTCGAACTGCTCGCCGAACCGCCGGTCGACAAGGCGCCCAAACTCGACAAGGTCGCGCTCGAACGCAACGCCCGCCTGCTCGAAAACGTGCTCGACGATTTCAATGTGAAGGGCGAGATCACCGCGGTGCGCACCGGCCCGGTGGTGACGATGTACGAGCTCGAACCTGCGCCCGGCATCAAGGCCAGCCGCGTGATCGGCCTCGCCGAAGACATCGCCCGCAACATGAGCGCGATCTCCGCGCGCGTCTCGCCGATTCCGGGGCGCACCGTGATGGGCATCGAATTGCCCAATCAGGATCGCCAGGTGGTGATGCTGAAAGAGCTCGCCGCCTGCGCCGATTTTGCCGATGCCAAGGGCCGCCTGCCGATCATTCTCGGCAAGGATATCGCGGGCGAGCCGGTGATCGCCGATCTCGCCGCCATGCCGCACTTGCTGGTGGCGGGCACCACCGGATCGGGCAAGTCGGTGGGCCTCAACGTCATCCTGCTCTCGCTGCTCTACCGCTTCACGCCCGCCGAGCTGCGCCTGATCCTGATCGATCCCAAGGTGCTCGAACTCAAGACCTATGACGACATCCCGCATCTGCTCTCGCCAGTGGTGACCGAGCCGCACAAGTCGGTGCGTGCGCTGAAATGGGCGGTCGAGGAAATGGAGCGGCGCTACCGGATGATGAGCGCGATCTCCTCGCGCAATATCCATTCGTTCAACGAGAAAGTCTCCGCCGCGATCGCCAAGGGCAAGCCGCTGGGCCGCCGGGTGCAGACCGGGTTCGATCCCGAAACCGGCGAGCAATTGTTCGAGGAAGAACAGCTCGATTACCAGCCGCTGCCGCAGATCGTGCTGATCGTCGACGAGCTGGCTGACCTCATGGTCACCATCGGCAAGGAAATCGAAGTGCTGATCCAGCGCCTCAGCCAGAAAAGCCGTGCGGCGGGTATCCACCTCATCATGGCCACCCAGCGCCCCTCGGTCGACGTCATCACCGGCGTGATCAAGGCCAACCTGCCGACCCGCATCAGCTTCAAGGTGACCAGCCGGATCGACAGCCGCACGATCCTGGGCGAACAGGGCGCCGAACAGCTGCTGGGCAAGGGCGATATGCTCTACAAGCCCAACACCGGTGCGATGGTGCGCGTCCACGGCCCGTTTGTCAGCGATGAAGAGGTCGAGGCCGTGGCCGATTTCTGGCGCTCGCAAGGCGCGCCCGAATATGTCGATGCCGTCACCGAAGAACCCGAGGATGGCGGTTTCGGCTTCGAGGACGATTTCACCGCCTCCGACAATCCGGAGGAGCGCAAATACCGGCAGGCCTGCCAGATCGTGATCGAGAACCAGAAGGCGAGCGGAAGCTGGCTCCAGCGCCAGATGGGCGTGGGCTACAACACCGCGGCCAAATGGATCGAACGGATGGAGGAAGATGGCCTCGTCGGCCCGTCCAACCACGTCGGCCGCAGAGAGATCTATCGGGACAGGGACGGAAACCCGCTTTAGGTTTTCAAGAAAGATGCATTTGGGCAACGCCTTTAAAGTGTAAATTCCCTGTAACGGCGGCTTCACGCAGACGTCGCCGCGCTGTCATGCATGGGTGCCACGGGCAGGGCCTCTCTCCATCAACAGGGAAGCCAAAACATGCTCCGCACCCCCGCTCAACGCGTGTCGCTGATCGCGCTCGCCACCATTCTCGCCGCCGCACCGCAGGCCGCCTTCGCGCAGGACGAGGCCGCTCAGGCGCCTGACATGGACGAACGCGCCTCGGGCAACCAGATCATCGTCACTGCGCAGAAGGTGGAACAGCGCCTGCAGGACGTGCCGATCACCATCAGCGCCACCTCGGGCGAGCGCATCCGTGACCTCGGCGTCACCGATCTCGACGAGCTTTCCAACTATGTCCCCGGCCTGCTGATCCAGGAGCAGAGCGCCAACAACCCGGGCATCGTGATCCGCGGGATCACCTCGGACAGCGGCTCGGCCCAGCAGGGCCCGCGCGTCACGCTCTATTACAACGGCGTCGACATCTCGCGTTCGCGCGGCTCGTATCAGGCGATCTACGATCTGGAGCGCGTCGAAGTGATCAAGGGCCCGCAGGCGACCCTGTTCGGCACGGCCAGCGCGGTCGGCGCGATCAGCCTCGTCTCGGCCCGTCCGCGTGAAGGCTTCTCGGGCGAGATCCGCGGCGGTTACGGCAATTTCAACCAGACCCTCGTTGGCGGCTTCCTCAACATGGGCTCGGATGTGATCGCCGCGCGCATCGCCGGCGAATGGCGCACGCGTGACGGCTATGTCCGCAACCTCAGCCCCAATCAGGACGAGGATCTCTACGCGCAGGACCAGCTCGGCGTGCGCGCCTCGCTGCGCTATACCCCGACCGCCGATTTCAAGCTCGATCTGATCGCCACCTACGATCAGCAGCGCAATGGCGGCACCCCGTTCATCTCGGGCCGCTTCCCCGCCTTCCTCGGCGCGCCGGGCGGTGCGGCCAACGCCTTTGAAGACGCCAACCTCGGCGGCAACCCGGCCGGCGCCGCGGCGCTGGGCGACGATCAGCTGGGCCTCAACCGCGAGGTCTATGACTTCAACATCACTGCCGAATACCAGTTCGCCGACGAATGGACCTTCACCACCGTCAACGGCTACCGCGAATTCGACAGCCGCGAAGTGTTCGATGCCGATGGCACGGCCGCGCCGTTCCTCGAATTCGCTGAAATCGCCGATGGCTGGCAGGTCAGCCACGAAGGGCGCTTCAGCTATGCCGGTGACAGCCTGCGGGCCAGCGCGGGCTGGAACGTCTTCATCGAGGACGGCCGCCAGAACGTGCCCTTCGCCAGCGAAGAAGGCACCTTCCTTCAGTGCCTTTCCAGCCTGTTCGGCGCGCCGCTGATCCCGGGCATCCCCTGCGTTGCGCCGAATGGCACGGTGCCGGCCAGCGGCGTCACCGCGATCGTTACGGGCGGCGCCTTCCAGGCGATCCCTTACGCTTCGGTGTTCGAAAACCAGGGCCACAACGAGGCCTATTCGGTGTTCGCCGATGTCACCTGGCTGCCGACCGACGCGCTCGAGCTGACCGCCGGCGTGCGCTTCATCCACGAATACCGCGAATCCGCCTTCTTCGCGAACGTGCCGAACTCGGTGATCAGCCGTGCGCCGTTGATCCCCGGACAGATCGACACCCGCGGGCGCACTTTCAGCGCCGACGAGCGTTTCGATGCCGTGCTGCCGCGCTTCAACGCGCTGTATCGCATCAGCGATGACGTCAACGTCTTCGCCACCGTGTCGCGTGGCCGCCGTTCGCCGGTTGTGCAGGTGGCCGCCCGCCGCAGCGGCACCGACGTGCTGCCCAACGTGACCAACATCGCGGAAGAAACCGTGTGGAACTACGAAGGCGGGGTGAAGCTCGCCAGCGGCGGCGTCTCGGCCTCGCTCGGGGTCTACTACCAGGTCTATAACGACTTCCAGGTCTCGGTCGCGCAGCTCGATGCCAATGGCAACCCGACCGGCGCCTTCGTCACCGCGAGCGCGGGCAAGGCCAGCAACCTCGGGGTCGAGGCCGAAGTGGCGGTGGACGTGACCGACTGGCTCAACGTCTTCGCCAATGTCGGCTATATCGACGGCGGGATCGACGAGAACGGGGCCTTCTCGCCTCAGTTCTCGGGCGCGCGCTTCCGTCTGCAGCCTGAAGTGCAGGCCGCGGGCGGCTTCACGGTCGATTACGAGTTCGGCAACGGGATGCGTTTCTTCGCCACGCCGACGATCACGCATCGCGGCCGTATCTTCTTCGAAGTGCCGAACAATCCGGTGACCTCGCAAGGTGCGGTGACGCTGGTCAATGCCCGCGCGGGCCTCAGCTTCGGCGATGATCGCTACGAGATCGCCGGTTTCATCCGCAACGCGCTGGACGAAGACTACCTGCTCGATGCGGGCAACACCGGCGGGGCCTTCACCATCCCCACCTTCATCCCGGCCGAGCCGCGCTTCTACGGCGTCGAGGTGTCCGCGCGCTTCTGATCCGCGTTTCACGACACCTGATCGCCTGACAGGGGGCGGAGGGCCGGCAGCGGCTTTCCGCCCCTTTTTGGTGCCCGCACCGCGCCCGCCCCATGGTTGAGAGGCGTGGTTAGCAATTTCTAAACACCCCCTCCCGTATTCGTTCTCAGAATTACGGGGGCTTAACCGATGAAATACCTGCTTCGCGTCACCAATCGCCTGCTGGCCTGCGCACTTGGCGTGATCGCTGCCAGCCCTGCGCTGGCACAGGACGGAGGCTGGCAGCTGAACCCGGATGCCCGCATCGAGGTGCAGACCGTCAGCGCCCAGACCACCACCCGCGATGATGATCTCGTCGTCGATGGCGAGGCGATTTCGGTGCGTGGGCAAGTCGGCGTGGCGCTTGAGAAAAAGGGGCTGCGGCTGCGTGTCGAGGCGGACCGGATCGAGGTGTTCCGGCTTGGCGACGGGCGCGATGATATTGCCCGCGATCGCTTCACCGCCACCGCCGAGGCCGATATCGCCAAGGGCTGGGAGCTGCAGTTGCAGGCCCGCCATTACGACGACTTCGTCTCGGTCGAATCCAGCGATACCGACGAATGGCAGGGCGCGGCCCGGCTGACATGGGAGCCGGCACGCGATCACCGCCTGCGGGTGCAGGGCACATGGCGGGAACGCCAATATGACAACGGCCTGCTCGCAGAAACCAAGGGGGAAGGCGCGCGTGTCGATGCGCAATATCGCCGCCGCTTTGGCCCGAACCACTTCCTCGCCTTCGATCTGCGGGCGGAATCCATTACCTCGGATGATCCGCGCCGCGGCTATGAACGCCAGTCGGCAGGCGTCGCCTATACCCGTCCGGTCGCGCCCGATCTGCGCGTGCGCCCGGCGCTCGAGGCAATCCGCACCGAATTCGATGGCCGCCTGACCGTCAACGGCGATCGCCGCCGGGATAATTTGGTGGTGCCTGAAGTCGAAGTGCTGTGGTGGCCCGGCAAATGGCGGGTCGAGGCGGAAGCCAAGTATATTTTCTCCGGCAGCAATGAACCCGTCCGCGAACGCGAAGGTTACCGGCTGACGCTTTCGGTCGGGTATGCGTTCTGAACTGACCTTCCAGTTCAGACAGGTCTGGGCACGCGCGACCCCTCAGGTCCGCCGCCCCTTCTATGTCGGTATCACCGTCGGCCTTGTGCTGGCGGTGCTGGTGGCGCTTGGCGTTTCCAATACCGAAAGCTTCTTCGTATTGCCCTCCTCGCTCGAAGGGGTGGCGACATCGCAGGCGATCTGGGGGCTCAAGCCGTCGAACCTGCTGATGGTGCTGCCGCTGGGCGCATTCCTGGTGGTGCTGGCGCGCAGCTTTGTCGGATTGAAGGCGTTCGGCCTGTTCACCCCGATGCTGATCGCGGTCGCCTTCCTGCAAATCGGGCCGGTGATGGGGCCGATCGTACTGTGTTCCTCGGTGCTGGTCGGGATGATCGTCACCCCCAGCCTGCTCAAACTGCGGATGACCCGCGTCGGCTTTCTGGGGGTGCTGATCTCGCTGATCGTGCTGGTGCTGGTGGGCCTTCAGCTGATCTTCGACATCAAGCTGCAGGTCGATGCCTTCCCCGTGATTGTCTGCGCGCTGTGCGTTGAACGGTGGTGGAAGCAATGGGGCAAGGACGGCGCCAAGCCGGCCGCGAAGATGGCGCTCAACACCTTCATTCTGGCGGTGGTGATCGAATTTGTGATGGTGTCGGACTTCGCGCTGGCGTTGATCGAATGGTCGCCGCTGCTGATGCCGGCCTTCACCGCCGTCGCTATCGCCATTCTCGGCCGCTATCGCGGTCTGCGCCTGTCGGAAATCCACCGCTTTGCGCCGATCTGGCTCGAACGGCGCCGCAAGGCACGGCAATTGGCCAACCCCGATCAATACGAGCTCGATCTGGAACCGGAGACCTTCGAGGAGCAGCGCGAAACCGGGCCGCCGCCGCTCAGCGGAATGTGGGTGATCAATTCGCCCGCTGATCTCCAACCCGGCCGCCGCCGCCGTGTGCCGCAGCCGATCATCCCCAACAAGGAGGCTCAGTTCGAGCCTCGTTTTGACGTTTCGGGCAGGCCGCTCAAGCACAATGCCTGGATTATCCGTTCGGCCGAGGATGTTTGAGATGTTCGGACGCTTTCGCAGAAAGCCCGCCAATTACGACGCGCTGAGCAAGCTGCGTCCGCCCGCGCTGGACGGGATCGACGAGATTCTCGGGATCAATATGCGCAATGCGCTGATCCAGAAATACAACCCCCGCAGCGCGATCGAACGCGCGCGCGACAAGGTCGCCGCCAAGGTCGCGCTGGAGGCGGCGGGGATCAGCTGCACCGGCACCGTGGCGGTGATCGACAGCCACCAGAAGCTGGCAGAATTCAAGCCGAGCCGGGATATGCCCGATGCCTGGGCGATCAAGCCCGCGCGCGGATCGCAGGGCGACGGCATCCTGCTGGCGGTGCGGCGCGAGGGCAACACATGGTTCAAGGGATCGGGCACCCCGCTGCCCGAAGACTTGGTGATGCACCACATCCAGAAAGTCGTCGATGGCGGCTTTTCGGGCGATTCCGCTGCCGAAGACGCCGCGCTGATCGAACCGCTGATCATTGCTGATCCGGCGCTGTCGCGGATCGTGCCCGAAGGCCTGCCCGATCTGCGCGTCATCAGCCTGCATTACACCCCGCTGATGGCGATGGTGCGCTTGCCCACGATCGAGAGTGACGGCAAGGCCAACCTCCACCAGCGCGCGATCGGGGCGGGGATCGACATGGAAAGCGGCAAGATCACCCGCGCAGTGGTGAAGGGCACGCCGATCACGCACCACCCCGATACCGGGGTCGAACTCATCGGGTTCGAGATTCCCGGCTGGCAGCGCGTGCTGGAACTCGCCTCGCGCTGCGGGCCCGCCGTGGGTCTCGGCTATTGCGGGGCCGACATCGTGCTTGACGTGAACGATGGCCCGCTGGTGATCGAGGTCAATGCCCACCCGGGGATCGAGATCCAGAACATCTGCCAGGCCGGCCTCAAGGCCCGGATTGCCGCAACAGGTGAGGATTTCCGCTAGTTTACAGGCGCCATGATTGGCGGCGGCGGCGGCATCAGCGCCTCGACGTTCGGCGCATCGCGGATCGCGCGTTCATCGGCGGTAAGCGGGCGGAACCGGATCGCTATGGCCGCGAAGCTGCCGTCCTCGCGCTGGCGGATCGTCACGATCCCGCGCTGATCGGCATCGCGCAATTCCTGCTGCATCGCCATCGCGCGGTCCTGATCGAGATAGAGCCGCCCGCGCGCGAGCCCTTCCCAGCCATAGACCCCGCTCGCATCGGCGCGCACCGGATGGGCGCAAGGCGCTGCAGCGGCGGCATCGGCAAAGGCGGTCACCCGCGTCAGCTGCGGCGCGGTGCCTTCAAGGCACAGCATATGCGGCGGGACATCGCGGAATTCCTCGATGCCGGGCCAGTCATAGGTGAACTCGACGTAATGGCCGCGCAGGAAATCGCGCGGGTCAAAGCCGTCGATCGGCACCTCCCATTCGGTGCCCTGCTGGAAGGTGCGGTCGCTCAGAAACCACAGGCCGGCAAGCCCGGCCAGCGGCAGTGCCAAGGCGGCAAGGCGCACAAGGCGGTTCATGCTGCGCGCTCCTCGGCCGGGGCGAAGCGTTTCGACACCCGCACTGCAAGCCATGCCACACCAAGGATCATCAATCCCGAAAGGATCAGGCCGAAGCCCGACAGCAGCAGATCGCTCGCCAGCTCGAAACTGAGGATGATGAGGCGCAGCGCAATCACGCCGACGCTCATCTGGAACACCCCGCGCCAATGGGCTGCAAGCGCGGCGGCGGCGATCCCGATCCACAGCGCCATGAACAACGCCGCGGCAACGACCACCGCGTCATTGACGAGATAGGCCAGCGGCACCGCCGCACCAGCGCCTGCGATAATCGCGCCCGCCATCCGTCCCGATGTGCCGGGCCGGGCCGCCATGACGCCCAGTCCGGCAAGCAGCGCCACTGCGCCGCTGGCCAGCATCCGCGCCCAATGTTCCCCCGGTCCGGAATGGCCGAAGCCGTCCGCACTGGCGAGCGCGCAGGCAAAAGATGCCGCCGCCACCGCGTAGGCCAGCGCCAGCTGTTCGAGCCGCCGCCAGAAATCGGGACGCTGGCTGCGCGCCCGCATCGCTGCGGCCAAGGGCGCAAAGGCCACCGGCAGGGCCGTCACCACACCCAGCCAAAGCAACCACCCGGTGGCCGGCGCGGGCGATGTGCGAAACCCGGTATGGGCCGACGCATAGTCCCACGCGCACCACACCGCTCCGCCCAGCAGCGCCAGCGCACTGGGCCAGCTGCGCCCCGACAGCAGCAGCTGCTGCGCAAACAGCGCCAGCCACACAGCCAGCGGCTGCCACAGCGGCGATGAGGTCTGATAAACCTGCCCCAGATGGCCAAAGAAGGTGAGGCCCAAGGCAGCGGTGACAAACACCAGCGCCTCGACCGCCCAGGGCGATGTCTCGGCCAGCCGGTCTTCGCGCAGGAACAGCGCGGCGAGCGCGCCTGCGATCAGCGCAAGGTGGACGCCGAGCCGCAGCAGGCCGGGGATCTCCTCCCAGTTCGCGGCGATGACCGACACCAGCCCCAGCCCGATCGCCAGTGCGCCGATGCCGAACACCGCCCACAGCGCCAGCGGGCGGGCGTGCTGCGTTTCGTAAGCCAGCAGCCGATCACGCGTCGCCGCGTCGATCAGGCCGGCTTCGTGCCATGTGGCGATCTTGCGGGCGCTCATAGAGGCAAGGCTAGCCCTTCATCGCGCCCGCTGCAATCGTCTCACCGTCCTCAAGCAGCGCAGCGATAGGACGACAAGGACCGCTTACTTGGCGGCGAGGTCCGCCGCTGTGAGGACGATACCTTCGCGCACCTTGCGGGCGTTGGCGTCCATCGCCTCTTGCGGCATCGCCACCATCCCGACGCGGGCGAGCGGGCCATCCTTGCCCCAGCTCTTGACCCACTCGGCAAGGAACGCCCCCAGCCCCGGGATCGCGCGCATATGTTCTTTCTTTACATAAACATACAGCGGACGCGCGCCGGGATAGGCGAAGCTGGCGATGTTGTCGTAGGTGGGATCGACGCCGTTCATCGGCAGGCCCTGCACCTTGTCGGCGTTTTCCTCGAGATAGGAGAAGCCGAAGATGCCGACCGCGCGCGGATTGCCCTCGATCTTCTGGACGATGAGATTGTCCTGCTCACCCTGATCGATATAGGCGCCGTCATCGCGCACCTCGGTGCAGACCTGGGCGTAGCGGTTCTCGTCACTTTCCTTGAGCGCCTTCATCGCCGGGTCCGCACCGCAGCCGACTTCGAGCACCAGCTCCTTCAGCGCATCGCGTGTGCCCGAGGTGCTGGGCGGGCCGTAGACGAGGATCGGCTCGGCCGGCAGCGCCGGATCGACATCCTTCCAGGTCTTGGCGGTCTGCGGCTTGCCATAGGGGTTGGCCGCAAGCGCCTTGTAGACCGTTTCGGGCGACAGGTTGAGCATGATCCCGCCTGAGGCCGAGGCAAAGGCGATGCCGTCCAGCCCGACCTGCAGCTCGATGATCTCGTCGACCTTGTTGGCCTTGCAGCCTGCGAATTCGGATTCCTTCATCCGCCGCGAGGCGTTGACCATATCCGGCGTATTGCTGCCAAGACCCTTGCAGAACAGCTGGATGCCATTGCCGGTGCCGGTGGATTCGATCAGCGGCGAGCGCATATCGGTGTTCGACCGGGCAAAGCTTTCCGCCACCAGCTTGGCAAAGGGATAGACCGTCGAGGAGCCCACCGCATGGACCGAGCTGCGCGACCCGCCGCCGCCCGCATCACAGGCTGTCAGGGCGAGCGCGGCAAGCGCCAGCACAGTGCCAGTGCGGGTGCCGGAACGGGAGATCGCAGACAGGGAGATGGGCATGGCGGGTCCTGAAAATATTGCGTCCGATCAGGCGCGCTAATTGCCGCGCGTGACAACAGCAAGACAGATGCGCCGCTTGCGACAGCGGGGCCGCCAGCGGCACGCGCCCGGGATTGTTGCGCTTGCCGCAACCCAACGAGATATTGCAATAATTCCTCCGAAATGGAGATGGTTGGCTTAACAGCAAAGTAAGGGCTTTGGTGGTAACGCCCTTGTCATGGCTCGCTTGCGGCTCTCACTCTGGCTCTGGATCGTTGCTGCGCTGATGGCGCTGGGGCTGTCTGCGCCTGCTTCCGCCGAGCATCGGGAGGGCGCGGTTGTCACCTCGCGCTGCCATGCGAGCTCGGATGTGGATCGCACGGTCGAAGCCATGATCGCACCGCGCGCCTGGAACTGCACCGGGGCCGGCTGGAAAGCCGATGCGCCGGTTGCCTGGCTGCGGTTCGATGCCGGCAACTGGCACGAAGGGGCCGTGCCGAAGCACTTCTTCACCCGCACCGCGCGGCACCAGACGATCACCATCTATGCGCTCGATACGGACGGCGCCCTGCGCGGGCTGAGTTTCTCGGAAAGCGACGGGCGCGCCTTTGCTGCCGGCCCGGTGTTTCGCCTGCCGCTGCCCGCGATCACCCCTTCGACCGAAGCCGTGCTGGTGCGGATCGAGCGCCCCCATTCGATCCCGCTGCTGACAGAAGCGGGGTTGGCGGTCTATCCCGAGGATGCCTCACGCTCGCTCGAGGAGATGATGCTGCTGGCGCTGGTGCTGGGGATGCTGGTGCTGCCGCTGTTGTTCGATGTCAGTTTCTACCTCGTCCTGCGGGAACGCTTCGTGGTGTTCCACGCGGTGATGGTGGTCGCGATGATGGGCTATGTGCTGTTTGCCGGCGGCGTGATCGCGGTAATCGCGAGCCTGCCGGTGGCGTTTCTGGCGATCATGGCGCCCTTGTGCTGGGCGATCGGATGCGGATCGGCGCTATTGTTCCTGAGCGAGTTTCTTGAACGCGGCGCGTTGTCGCGCGCGATGCGGCGGTTCACCTTCTGGGCGGGCTGCTGGACCATTGTGGTGCCGGGGTTCTTCGCCTTCCAGTTCCACGCCACCCAGGCGTTTGACGACACCGGCTATTTCCTTACCATCACGCCGGCTGCGATCATTGTCAGCGTTGCGCTGGTGCACGCGATCCTGCGCGGCAGCCGCTCGGCCAAATTCGTGGCGGCGGCGTGGTTCCCGCTGATTCTCACCTCGATCGAGCGGCTGGGGCGCGGGGTCGGGCTCTATGCCGGTCCGGCGAGCCTCGATCTGATGATGTTCGTGGCGACCGGGATCGAAGTGGTGCTGATCAGCCTCGCGATTGCCGACCGTTTCCTCGCCATCCGCAACGAGCGCGATGCCGCGCTGACCGAGGCGCGGATGCTGGAGCAGATCTCCACCCGCGATTCGCTCACCGGGCTGATGAACCGCCGCGCGATCGAGGCGCGGTTTGACGAGCTGCTGGTGCAGGGCTTCGATACCTTCGCGCTGGTCGATCTCGACCGGTTCAAGGCCATCAACGATCTCCACGGCCACCAGATCGGCGATGCCGCGCTGATCGCCTGCGCCAATGCGATCCGCGCGGTCGGTGACCGCGATTCCATCGCGGTGCGATTGGGCGGCGAGGAATTCGTGGTGTTGCTGCGCGGCGAGCACTCGCTCGAACGCGCAGAAGCCTTGCGGCAGGCGATCCCGATCCGGATCGCGCAGGATGTGCCGGGGCTGGAGCTGCCGGTGACCGCCAGCATGGGGGTGATCGCGATGTCGCACGCCAGCCGCCACGCGATGCAATTCGCCGAGTTCTACGCGCGCGCCGATGCGCTGATGTATGAAGCCAAGGCAAGCGGGCGCAACCGGCTCGCGTATGAACGCCTGACGGTGTTCAGCGAACCGCCTGTCGGGCGCGGACGGCGGCGCGAGAGCAAGGCAGCTTAGTTTGCTGGCGGTCGCGCTCGCGCGCGGGGCGGGTGGTCCGAACCCTTACAAGAACGGCTCCAGAATTTCGGGCCGCACGCGCGCCAGCCGTCCGGTGGCGCGATCCAGCATCGCCCATGTGGTCGCCGCGCTGACGAGGCGCTTGCCGGTAGCATCGGTAAACTCCACCCGGCGGAGCGATTTTGCGCCCTGGGCGGGGCCTTCGATCCATGTCTCGGCCTGCACGCTCTCGCCCTCGGAGACATTGCCGCGATAGTCGATCTCGTGCCGCACCACGACCCAGAAGAACGCCGCGCGATCCTCTGCCCGCGCGACCGCGTCCCAGTGGGCGGTGGCCATGTCCTGAATCCACTGCACCCACACGGTGTTGTTGACGTGGCCGAGCTCGTCGATGTGCTCGGGCGCGGCAATGTAGGTGCGGGTGAAGCGGTTCGGCTCGCTCACTTCGCCTCCGGTTTCGGCGCCATCCCCATCTGCCACAGGATGAAGGCAAACTCCTCCGCGGTTTCCTTGAGGCTGTTCCAGCGGCCCGATTGCCCGCCGTGGCCTGCGCCCATGTTGGTCTTCATCAGCAGCAGGTTGTCGTCGGTCTTCACTTCGCGCAGCTTGGCGACCCACTTGGCCGGCTCCCAATAGGTCACGCGCGGATCGTTGAGGCCGGCGGTTACCAGCATCGGCGGGTAATCCTTGGCCACCACCTGATCATAGGGCGAATAGGACAGGATATAGGCAAACGCCGCCTTGTCGGTGATCGGATTGCCCCATTCCTGCCATTCGCCGGGTGTCAGCGGCAGCTTTTCGTTGAGCATCGTGCCGAGCACATCGACGAAGGGCACATGGGCGACAATCGCGCCATATTGCCCCGGATCCTGATTGATGATCGCCCCCATCAGCTCACCGCCGGCCGAGCCGCCGCTGGCGGTGACCATGCCTTCGGCGGTGTAGCCCTTGGCGATCAGGCCCCGGCCCGCATCGACGAAATCGTTGAAGGTGTTGGTGCGTTCGAACAGCTTGCCTTGCAGATACCAGCGCCGCCCGAGATCATCGCCGCCGCGAATATGCGCGATGGCATAGGCGAACCCGCGGTCCACCAGAGAAAGCCGCGAGGTCGAGAAGCCCGGCGGGATCGCATAGCCATAGGCGCCGTAAGCATAGAGATGCAGCGGCCCCGGCCCTTCGATGCCGGCCTGTTTGAGGATCTCGGCGCGGTCCTTGCGCATCACGATGCTGACCGGCACCATCGTCCCGTCGCGCGCGGGGATGCTCACCCGCTCGGTGACGTAGAGGCTGGCATCATAACCGCTCGGGATTTCCTGCGTCTTGAGCGTTTCAAGCCCGCCGGTCTTCACATCATAATCGAACACCGTGCTCGGCGTGACCATGCTCTGGTACGACAGGCGCAGCTTGGTCATGTCATATTCGGGGTTGTTCGAAAGGCCCGCGGTGTAGCTGGCCTCGGGGAACCGGATCGGGGTCGTGCGGCCCGGATCGTCGTAGTAACGCAGTTCGATCTGATCGAGCCCGTTCTCGCGGCCTTCGATGACGAAGAAGTCCTTGAACAGGTCGAAGCCGGTCAGATAGAAATCATCCGCCCCGCCGATCACTGTCTGCCAGTCGCCCGGGGTTTCCAGCTTCGCCTTGGCGAGGCGGAAGTTGATGTGATCGTCGTTGGTCCACACCCACAATTCGCCGTCGCGCACATCGACGCTGTATTCCACGCCCTTCTGCCGCGCCTTCACGAGGATCGGTGTGGCCGTGGGGTTGGCCGCGGGGACGAGGCGCACTTCGCTGGTCTCGTTGTCGCCGGTGGCGATGATCAGCCAGTCTTCCTGCGCGGTCAGTCCGGTGCCGACGCCGAAGCTCTGGTCTTCCTCCTTGTAGAGCGTCACGTCGCTTTCCACGGGGGTGCCGATCACGTGCAGCTTGGCTTCGAGCGTGCGCCATTCCTCGGTCGAGGGGCCATAGACCAGCGCCGTATCATTCGCGACCCACACCAGATCGCCGCGCAGATTGGTGAGCTCGTCGGGCAGGTGCTCACCGGTCGCCAAATCCTTGATCCGCGCGGTGTAGCGTTCCGAACCATTGGTGTCGGTCGAATAGGCGAGATAGCGCCCGTTCTGGCTGATCGAGGCCGCGCCGAGGCGGAAATATTCGAGGCCCTCGGCCAGCTTGTTCTCGTCGATCAGCAGTTCATCCGGGCCGCCCGCTGCGGGCTTGCGCCAATGCTTGCGATACTGCGCGCCTTCCTCGAATTCGCTCCAGTAGATGTAGTCGCCGTCCTTCTGCGGCACCGTGCTGTCGTCTTCCTTGATGCGCGCGCGCATCTCGGTGAACAGCGCTTCGGTGAAGGGCGCCTGGGCTGCCATATGCGCTTCGAAATAGGCGTTCTCGGCCTTCACATGGGCCAGCACCTCCTCGTCATCCACCACCGGATAGGACTTGTCGTAGAGCCAGTCATAGGGGTCTTCGATGGTGATCCCGTGGTGCGTGTAGCTGTGCGGACGCTTGGCGGCGACGGGAGGCTTGATGTCGGTCGGGGCAGGCTTGGCGGGGGTGGTCACGCGGGCAGGTTCCTCATTGTTCTTCGCCTGAAGTGCGGCAGGGGCCAAGGTGGTGGCGGCAAGTGCTGTGGCAAGAGCAAGCGCGCTGATCCGGAGCATCATTGATCGCGTGTCCCATCATCGGCCTGGGTGGAAAGGCGAGGCGTTTGGGCCTATGTTGGCGGTTGTAACAGGGCAATAATGCGCGGCAAGAGCCCGCACCGCTATCCAAGGATCTCGCCAATGCTGATGCAAACCCATGAAGCCCGCCTTGCCGCCCTGCGCGAGGAATTGAAGCGCCGCGGGCTGGGCGGCTTCATCATCCCGATCAGCGATGAACATATGAGCGAATATGTCGGCGATTATGCGCAGCGCCTGCGCTGGCTGACCGGCTTTGGCGGCTCGGCCGGATTTGCCGCCGTCACGCTCGACCATGCCGCGATCTTCGTCGACGGGCGCTATACCGTGCAGGTGCGCGAGCAGGTCGATGGCACCCTGTTCGATTACAAGAGCGTGCCAGCTGACAGCCTTGCGGGCTGGCTCGCCGACGTGTGCGAAGCGGGCGCCAAGATCGCCTATGATCCCTGGCTCCACACCTGGGCCTGGGTCGAGGCGCTGGAAAAGCAGGTGAACCCCAAGGGCATCACGCTGGTGCCGGCCCAAAGCAACCCGCTGGACGCGGTGTGGGCCGATCAGCCCGCGCCTTCGCCCGCCGCCGCGATCATCCATGACGACGCTCTGGCCGGGCGCTCCTCGGCCGACAAGCGCGCCGCCGTGGCCGATTGGCTCGCCAAGGAAGGCCATGACGCCCTGGTGATCCCGGCGCTCGATTCGATTGCATGGCTGCTCAACATCCGGGGCAGCGACGTGGCGCACACCCCCGTCGCGCTGTCCTATGTGATCGCGCATAAGGACGGCAGCGCCGAGCTGTTCATCGCGCCTGAAAAGGTGACGCCGGAACTCACCCGCCACCTGGGCAATGCGGTGACGATCCGCGAGCGGGCAGCCTTCGAGGGCGCGCTGACGGGCGAGCTCAAGGGCAAGACCATCGCGCTCGATCCCGATTTCGCGGTGGTCGGCATCGCGCAGGCGCTGCGCAGCGGCGGAGCGACTTTCACCTTCAAGCAGGATCCGACGATCCTTGCCAAGGCGGTCAAGAACCCGGTGGAACAGCAGGGCCACCGCGATGCGCAGGCCCGCGATGGCGCGGCGGTGAGCAAATTCCTGCGCTGGCTGGAGATCGAAGGGCCCAAGGGCGGGGTGGACGAACTTGCCGCCGCCGCCCGCCTGCAAGCCTTCCGCGAGGAAGACCCCGGCCTGCGTGATCTCAGCTTCGACACCATCTCTGCCGCCGCCGGCCACGCCGCGCTGCCGCATTACAAGGTGGACGAGGACAGCAATATCAAGGTCCCGCCCTCGTCGATCTATCTGGTGGACTCCGGCGGGCAATATCCGGGCGGCACGACCGACATCACCCGCACCGTGTGGGTTGGCCCGGGCGAGCCTTCGGCGGAAATGCGCGATCGCAACACCCGCGTCCTGAAGGGCCACATCCAGATCGACCGCGCGGTGTTCCCGCAAGGCACGGCGGGCGGCCAGCTTGATGTGCTGGCGCGGCAATATCTGTGGGAGGCGGGCGTCGATTACGCTCACGGCACCGGCCACGGGGTCGGCAGCTTCCTCGGCGTGCACGAAGGCCCGCAGCGCATTGCCAAGCCGAGCGGCGGGCAGGCCGGGACGGGGCAGGAGCTGTTCGCCGGCATGATCCTTTCCAACGAGCCGGGCTATTACAAGCAGGGCGCTTTCGGCATCCGGATCGAGAACCTGGTGCTGGTCGAGGAGCGGCAGATTGCGGGCGCGGAAGGGCGCTATCTCGGGTTCGAGACGCTCACCTTTGTGCCGCTAGACCGCAAGCTGATCGAAAAGAGCCTGCTGACGGCGGACGAGATCGCGTGGGTGGACGCCTACCACGCCAAGGTGCGCAGCCTGCTCGCGCCGCAGCTGGCGGGCGATGATCTGGCATGGCTGGAGCGCGAGACAGCGCCGCTTTGAGCGCGCTTGTTGGAGCGCAAATGTTCCGGTAATGTTCCCACATCAGCGAGTCGCGGGGCGAGTCGCGCCGCATGGGAGGATTATCAATGATCGGCTATGTCACTGTAGGCACCAATGATCTGCCGCGCGCGGCGGCGTTCTATGACGCGCTGGCGGCGCATTTCGGCGTCGGGCGGATGATGGATACCGAGGCTTTCATCGCCTGGGGCGAATGGGGCGGCGCAGCGGGAATTGCAGCGACAGTGCCGTTCGATGGTCAGCCTGCGACGGTCGGCAACGGGGTGATGGTCGCGTTGCAGGTGGAAAGCCCGCAAGTGGTCGATGCGGTCTATGCCACTGCGATCGCACAGGGTGGCACCTGCGAAGGCGCGCCCGGCCCGCGCGGCGATGATGGCTTTTATGCCGGCTATTTCCGCGATCCGGACGGCAACAAATTGAACGCCTTCTGCATGGTCGCCAAGGATTGAGCCGCATCGCCGCATCATTGCGTGGTCATTGCAGGGTCATTGCATGATCGTGGCGGGTTAGCGCCGAGCCCCGGTCACCTCGCGCCGCGTTGTGGCACCGTGTTCCCGTAATGTTTCACGTGAAACATTACGGGCCGCGTGGTGGCCTCAGCGCATCAGCCCGCCGATTAGGTTGCGCACAAACCGCCCGACAATCGGGCCGGCAAGATCGGTCGCGATCGATCCCACCGCCGAGGTGACGCCCGAGGCAACCGGATTGGCGCGGCTTTTCTTGCCGAGAATCTTGGAGGCCGCAACGCCAGCCGCGCCGCCCAGCGCAACCTGCGCCCCGCGCGATACGGCCTTGCCCCACAGGCTCGGGCTTTTGCGCGCCTGACCGCGAACGGCTTCCTCGCCTTCGGCCTCGACCTGTTCGGCGGTGGCCGCAGCATCGGCAGCCTTGGCGGCGAGCACTTCGGCGGCGCTTTCGCGATCAGCGCGGGTGTCATACTTGCCCTCGATCGGGCTGATCGACTGGATGATAGCGCGCTCCTTGGGGCTCACCGGGCCGAGGCGCGAACGCGGCGGCTTAATCAGTGTGCGCTCGACAATGGTCGGCGCGCCGTCCTCGTCGAGCGTCGAGACCAGCGCCTCGCCCACTTTCAGCTCGGTGATCGCGGTTTCGACATCGAGCTTGGGATTGATGCGGAAGGTCTCGGCCGCCGCCTTGATCGCGCGCTGATCGCGCGGGGTGAAGGCCCGCAGCGCGTGCTGCACGCGGTTGCCCAGCTGGCCGGCGACTTCCTCGGGGATGTCGATCGGGTTCTGGGTGACGAAGAACACCCCCACGCCCTTCGATCGGATCAGGCGCACCACCTGCTCGATCGTGTCCTGCAAGGCCTTGGGCGCATCGTCGAACAGCAGGTGCGCCTCGTCGAAGAAGAACACCAGCTTGGGCTTTTCGGGATCGCCCACCTCGGGCAGCGATTCAAACAGTTCGGCCAGCAGCCACAGCAGGAAGGTGGCGTAGAGCTTGGGGCTGCGCATCAGCTTGTCGGCGGCGAGCACGTTGACGAACCCGCGGCCCTGTTCGTCCACCTTGAGGAAATCGTCGATCTCCAGCGCCGGCTCGCCAAAGAAATTGTCCGCCCCCTGCGCCTCGAAGCTCAGCAATTGCCGCTGGATCGATCCGACCGAGGGCTTGGTGACATTGCCGTATTTGCCGGACAATTCAGACGAATTCTCGTTCGCCCAGGCCAGAAAGGCCTGCAAGTCGGCAAAATCGAGCAGCAGCAAGCCGTTCTCGTCGGCATAGCGGAAGATGATCTGCAGCACGCCTTCCTGCGTCTCGTTCAGATCGAGCAGGCGCGACAGCAGCAGTGGCCCCATCTCCGACACCGTGGTGCGGATCGGGTGGCCCTGCTCGCCGTAAAGATCCCAGAAGATCACCGGATTGTCGGCATAGGCATAGTCGGTGATGCCGAGCTCCTTGGCGCGGCTTTCCAGCTTGTCGGCGTGCTTGAAGGTGGGCGAACCCGGCATGGCGATGCCCGACAGATCGCCCTTCACGTCGGCCACGAACACCGGCACGCCGGCGGCAGAGAAACTCTCGGCGATGCCCTGCAAGGTGACGGTCTTGCCGGTGCCGGTTGCGCCCGCGATCAGCCCGTGCCGGTTCGAGCGGCTGAGCGCCAAGGCCTGCCGCGAACCATCAGTGCCGAGGCCGAGATAGATATCGCTCGCCGTGTCAGTCCCAGTGTCCGTCATAGCCTGCCCCTTAATCCTTCAGCCTTTTTGCCGGTGTGAAGGGGGCAGGCGCGGCGGTCAAGTTCTCGACAGCGGCGTCAATTGGGCTATGGATCGCGCCATGAGCCTGCCACCGCCATTCGTGCTGCTGGATGATGCCCGCGCCGGAGAAGCGGCGGCCGATGCGCTGCTGTACGAAGCCCCGCGCGCGCTGTTCGTGGCGCACCGTCCGGATGAGGTTGAGGCCGCGCTCGCCGCTGCGGAGCAGGCGCAGGCGGCGCAGGGCGGATCGCTGGCGGGTTATATTGCTTACGAAGCGGGCCTCGCGCTCGAACCGAAGCTGGCGGCGCAGGCGGCGGCGCGGTCTGGCGCGGCGGGGCCGCTGGTGTGGCTCGGGCTGTTCGATGCGCCGGTGCGGATTGCGGCACGCAATGTCCCCGGCTGGCTGGCGAGCCGCGCGCAAGGCCCCGGCACCTTGGGGCCGATGGAGCCGCAGCTTTCGCCCGGCGGCTATGCTGCCGCGTTCGAGCGGCTGCGCGAGGCGATCCATGCAGGCGACATCTATCAGGCGAACCTCACCTATACGCTGGCAGGTTCCTATCGCGGCGATCCGGTGGGGCTGTATGCCGCCCTGCGCGACGGGGCGCGCGCCGGTTATGGCGGGCTGATCTTCGACGGCTCGCACTGGCTCCTGAGCTTCTCGCCCGAGCTGTTTGTGGCGCTGAATGGCCATGAGGCCAAGGTCAAGCCGATGAAGGGCACGCGGCCGCGTTCCGCCGATCCGGCGGTTGACCGTGCATGGGCAGATGATCTGGCATCCTCACCCAAGGATCGCGCCGAAAACCTGATGATCGTCGATCTGATGCGCAATGATCTGGCGCGTGTGGCCGAGGCGGGCAGCGTGGTGGTGGATGCGCCCTTCGCGGTCGAAAGCTACCCCACGGTGCACCAGATGGTCTCGACCGTGCGGGCGCGGCTCAGCCCCGGCAAGGGCGCGATGGATCTGGTGCGCGCGCTGTTCCCTTGCGGCTCGATCACCGGCGCGCCCAAGATCCGGGCGATGGAACTGCTGGCCGAGGTGGAGCGCGATGCACGCGGGCCTTATTGCGGGGCGATCGGCCGGATCGATGAGGACGGAAACGCCGCCTTCAATGTGGCGATCCGCACGCTCCGCCTGACCCCGATCGAGAACAGCCAGGGCAGCGCCGTGCTCGGCATCGGTTCGGCGATTGTGGCCGATAGCGATCCGCTGTCCGAAAAGCGCGAATGCGAGGTCAAGGCCGGCTTCCTGCGCCGCGCCATGCCGGGTCTCACCGCGCCGCAATGCGATCTGATCGAGACCATGCGGTTCGCGCCCGAAAGCGGCATTGCCCTGCTCGAAGGCCATCTGGCGCGCATGAAGGCGAGCGCGGAAAGCCTCGGCTTTGCGTTTGATCGCCACGCCTTGCGCAACCAGATCCAGGCGCTCTGCTTTGAACTCGATGCGCCTGCCCGCGTGCGGCTGCTAGTGTCGCGCAGCGGCGCAAGTGCGCTGGAAACCGGGCCGTTGCCCGCAGCTCTGGGCGAGCCGGTCAAGGTTGCCGCGCTGGCGAGCCCGGTTGATCCCAGCGACTGGCGACTGGCGCACAAGACTTCCGATCGCGGGTTTTACGACGAGGCGCTCGCCGCCGCGCGCAGCTATGGCGCAAGCGAGGCCCTGTTGGTGCGCGCTGACGGTCTGGTGACCGAAGGCAGCTTCACCAGCGTGTTCACCGATGGGCCGGATGGCGTGCTGCTTACCCCGCCTGCCCATCTCGGCCTGCTGCCGGGCGTGCTGCGTGATCACCTGATCGCCGAAGGGCGCGCGCGCGAGGCGGAGCTGACCCTCGATGATCTGGCCGGCGGCTTCTGGATCGGCAACGCCTTGCGCGGACTGATGCGGGCGGTGCTGACCTGAACCGGCCTTGCTCAGGACAGGCTTAGACAAGCCAGGGCCGAGCAGGTATCGGGGCGCATGGCTGATATCAAAATCATTTACGAAGACGGCGAAGCGCTGGTGATCGACAAGCCCTCGGGGGTCTCGGTTGACCGTCCGCGTAAGGGCGGGATTTGTCTGGAAGATCACCTGGAGCGACTGAAGCTCGGCTTCCAGCGCCCGCCGGTGGCGGTGCACCGGCTCGATACCGACACCTCGGGCTGCCTGCTGCTGGCGCGCAATCCCAAGGCGCTGGCGCGGTTCAACAAGGCATTCGAGGACCGGCTGGTGGGCAAGACCTATCTCGCCGTTCTGGCCGGACATCCGCCGGGCGAATCGGGGACGATCGAGCTTGCCCTCTCCAAGATCAGCTCGGCCGAGAAAGGCTGGCGGATGATCCCGGCGAAGAAGGGTAAGGCTGCCGTTTCGCACTGGGAATTGGTGCAGGAACTCGGCCCGCACAGCCTGATCCGCTTCCGGCCCGAAACCGGGCGCACCCACCAGCTGCGCGTTCATGCGCTGGCAGGTCTGGGCGCGCCGTTGCTGGGCGATCCGGTTTATGGCGCGGGCCATGCGCCGGGCGCCAAGCGCACGATGCTCCATGCCGAGAGCCTGACCGTCACCCGCCCCGGCAAGCCCGCGATCGAAGCGCGCGCCGCCTTGCCCGCCGATTTCCTCGCCCTGGGGGCGAAGGATGGATGAGCCCGAACACCAGGACACGCCAGAGCCGCTGGCAAGCCGCGCACTGAGGCTGGCGAGCGAGAGCTTCCTCGCAGGCTCAGGGCCGGGCGGGCAGAACGCCAACAAGGTCGCCACCGAAGTCGAACTGCGCGTCAATATCTACGCGCTGCGCCTCCCCCCGCCGGTCTATGCGCGGCTGCGGGCGCTGGCGGGCGCAAAGCTGGCGGGCAATGGCGATCTCATCATCACGTCCAAACTGCACCGCACGCAGGAGGCCAACCGGCAGGATGCCCGCGTCAAGCTGACAGCGCTGCTGGAGGAGGCCCAGACCGAACTCAAGCGCAGAGCGAAAACCCGCCTCAACCGCGTCGGCAAGACCGAGCGGCTGAAGGTCAAAAAGGTGCGGGGCACGGTCAAGGCCAATCGCGGCAAGCCCAAGGCGTCGGACTGGTAACCCGCCTTGACTTTTCCCCGTGAATCGGCGAATGGCGCGGCCGTGTGCGGTGTGCCGGGCCTTCCGGTTGCACCGCGTTTGCTTTTTTGACGCCCGCGCCAGCTAGTCTTGCGGGCCAATCGTTTGACAGGAAACCGCCATGGCGAAGCCCACCACCGTGAAGATCCGCCTCGTCTCGAGCGAAGGCACCGGCTTCTTCTACGTGACCAAGAAGAACCCGCGCAACATCACCGAGAAGATGAGCTTCCGGAAGTATGATCCCGTGGCGCGCAAGCACGTTGAATTCAAGGAAGCCAAGATCAAGTAAGATGGGCTTACCGCGCGCCCTGCCGCTGGCGGGGCGCGATAATTCATCGACAGTTCAAGCCGGCGTGACTAACCGCATCGGCATGATCAAAAATCCCGTTTCCGCTCGCACCTTGCTGCTCGGCCTTGGCGCCGTAGCGCTTGCGCTTGGCCTTGCCCCGGCGCTGCCCCCTGTGCTGGCCCCCGCCTTCGCCCCCGCCCCGCTTGCCGCGCAATCGGCCAGCCAGCTCGATGCCGTGGTGGGCGCCCTGCGCGCGATCTCGACCATGCGCGCCGATTTCACCCAGACCGACCGCGCCGGCAATGTCGCAGCCGGGGTGATGACGCTGAAGCGCCCGGGCAAGATCCGCTTCGATTATGGCAAGAATTCGGACTTCCTCGTGATCTCCAATGGCAAGTCGCTGTTCGTGGTCGATTACGAGGTCAACCAGGTCGAACGCTGGCCGATCAGCAACTCGCCGCTGGGCGCGCTGTTCGATCCCGAGCGCGATGTGAAGCGCTTTGGCAAGCTGATCGCGACGGGCAACCCCGATGTCATCAGCGTTGAAGTGCGCGACCCCAAGAAGCCCGAGTTCGGGATGATCAACCTGATTTTCGTGCGCAAGCCCTCGGCGCCGGGCGGCTGGCAGCTGACCCATTGGGTCGCGCTCGATGCGCAGAATCACCGCACCCGCGTTCAGCTGTCGAATCAGCGCTACGGCGTGACGGTGGCCGACAGCACCTTCACCTTCAAAGACCCGCGCCGCTCGGCCCGTCGCCCGGGATAAACGCCTCTACGGCGAGTGGTTGTAAGGACACGACAGAATTCGCGCGCTGTTCATGCAGGTGAAAGGCAGAGCGGGCTAATTATCGTCAACAAGGCAGGTCGAAGGGCGTTTTCCCCCCTGTTGCCCACCCTTCGCAAGAAGCCCGCCTTGCACAAGCGTGACGAACGCTCAATGGAACCCTCGACCCACCGCCCCCGGGTCGAGGGTTTTTGTGTTTTGGGGGAGTTTTTGTGTTCCGCAGCCCCTCCGGGCTGCGAAATCCTCGCTCACGCGGCCTATCGGTCGCGTCGCTGCGGGCGGCCATTCGGCCTTGCGGTCGCTGCGCGACCGTTTCAGCGTCATCCCGCAAACGTGCGCGGCGTCTCCTACTCTTCCCAACCCAGCGCCTTGCGGATGATGTTGTAGATCAGGTTCTGCTCGATCACCCCGCGCGCACGATCCGCGCCGGGGCCGGTCGCGAACAGGGCGACATCTTCGCCGCCATGGGTTTCGGCGCCTGTGGGCACCAGCGACTGCTGGCGCGCGGCGATGCCGGTCTGCGGCAGGGGCCGCTCGCCGCTCACCGCGCCCGGGCCATTGGCATAGCCGAGCGTGGTGTAGGGCTTGCCGTCGGCCGCGAGCGCCGGGGTGCTGCCATCGCCGCCATCCTCGCCGCGCCCCGCCGGTGGCACCACCAGCCCGAGAATGTCGTTCCCGCGCTGCGGATAGCCAGCGATGGTGAACACGTGGCTGTGATCGGCGGTGACCAAAATCAGCGTCTCGGCGGGATCGGTGTTATCGACCGCATATTGCACCGCGCGCGCAAACTCGGCTGCTTCCTCCAGCGCGAAACCGGCCTGCCCCGCATGGTGCGCGTGATCGATCCGCCCGCCTTCAACCATCAGGTAAAAGCCATCAGGATCGGCCTTCAGCCGCGCGATCGCAACCGCGGTCATGTCGGTCAGCGTCGGTTCGGCGGAATCGGACTTGCGCTCCGCCATGAAGTTCATGTGGCTGGGGTTGAACAGCCCGAGCACCGGCTTGTCCATCGGCGCGGCCCACAGCGCAGCGGCATCCTTCACCACCACGCCGCCGTTCTTCGCGGCCCATGCGGCAGGCAAGTCCGCCGCCGCATCGGCGCGGCGGCCACCGCCGTTCTTGCCGTAGAACATCGCCGTGCCGCCGCCGAGCGCGAGGTCGAACCGGCTTTCCGCTAGCTGCAACGCGATATCCTTGCAGCCATGCTGCTGATCGGCGGGGATGTTGGTGTCCGCCTCCCAGTCGCGGTCAGCCGAGCGCGAATAGACACTGGCGGGGGTGGCGTGCGTGATCCGTGTGGTGGTAACGATCCCCAATGCCAGCCCGCGCTGCTTCACTTCCTCGCCCAGCAGCGGCAGCGGATTCGCCAGCGCACCCTTGCACACGCCCTTTTCCGCGTCCGGCCCGATGCCGAGCACCCCGATGCGGGTCTTCACACCCGAATGCATCGCAGTCGCGGTGCCGGCGCTATCGGGCACCTGCGCATTGGTGTTGTAGGTTTTGACCAGCGCCACGTTCGGGAATTTCTCGAAGCTGAGCTGGTTCTCCTCGCCCGTCTCGCCGCGCTTCTGCGCTTCGTAGATGCGTGCCGCGGTGATGGTGGAGATGCCCATGCCGTCGCCGATGAACAGGATGACGTTCTTGGCCTTCGGTTCAGCAGGCGCGTCCTCGGCCAGAGCAGGCATGGCGGCGCTGGTGAGCAGGAGGGCGGCAAAGAGGGTGCGGGTCATGGTAGGGCTCCGGTGAGGTTGCCCCGCCCTATCGCGCGGCCATGCGACAATAAAGTGAAAGCGTCTTTGCTGCCCTGCCGCTCCGCTACTTGAGGACGGTAGATTTTCGGCCCGCACCCCCCTAAGTCCGCCCCCATGATCTCTGTCGCCACCTGGAACATCAACTCGGCCCGCCTGCGCGTGGGCCTGATCGAAAAGCTGCTCACCGAGGCCGCGCCCGACATCCTGTGCCTGCAGGAGATCAAGTGCGAGAGCCACCTGTTCCCGGCCGAGGCGCTGGCGGCGCTGGGCTACACCCATCAGGCGGTGAGCGGGCAGAAGGGCTATCACGGGGTCGCCACGGTCAGCCGCGTGCCGATCCGCGAAGTCGCGCGCCATGATTGGCAGAACAATGGCGAGGCGCGGCACATCGGGGTCGAGGTGCTGGGCAAGGATATGGTGGTCGAGAACGTCTATGTCCCCGCAGGCGGCGACGTGCCGGATCGCGAAGTGAACCCCAAATTCGGGCAGAAGCTCGATTTCCTCGCGCGGATGACGCAGTGGGCCGAGACGCTCGACAAGCCCACGCTGATCGTTGGTGATTTCAACATCGCCCCGCTGGAAAGCGACGTGTGGAGCCACAAGCAGCTGCTCAAGGTCGTCAGCCATACGCCGATCGAGGTCGAGACGCTGGGCCAGTTCCAACAGGCGCACGAATGGGTCGATCTCGGGCGGCAGCATATCCCGCACCCGGCGCGCTATTACTCCTGGTGGAGCTATCGCAATCCGGCCTGGCAGGAGAACGACAAGGGCCGCCGGCTCGATCATATGTGGGCCTCGCCTGCGCTGGCGAAGCAGGCGACCGCGCACCGCGTGCTCGAAGGCGCGCGGGCGTGGGAGCAGCCGTCCGATCACGTGCCGCTGATCACGGAGTTCGATCTCTGAGCGGCGCGCCATCCCCCGCACGCCGCGCCGCGCAGGCGGTGGACGCATTGCGCCACGGCTGGCCGCTGGCGTTTGATGGTGGGCCGGTGTTGCTTCCCGTCGAGACCGCAATTGCACAGGGGGCCACCGCCCAGCGGATGCTGATTTCCGCCGCGCGCGCCGCCACCCTGAAGCTTGCCAACCAGCGCGAGGCTGCCGTGCCGCACGCCCCGGTGCTGATCGCGGGCGGCGAGGATTTCAACTTGCGCGATGCCCTGCCGATTGCCGATCCGGCGCTCGATCTCGGCAATCCGCTGAAAGGCCCGTTCAAGGCGATGGGCCTCGATTGGGCCGAGACCGCAGCAGCGGCCTTGGAACTGGCGCGAATTGCCGGGATCCTGCCCGCGTTTCTGGTCGATCCCGAAGGGGCGGGCGAGGCGGTGCCGGTCGCGGCAAACGATCTGGCTGCCTATGCTGACGCGGGCGCCTTGCGCATCATCACCCGCGCGCGCCTGCCGGTTTCCGCCGCAGAGGACGCGGAGATTGTCGCCTTCCGCTCGTCGGCTGACCTGCGCGAGCACGTGGCGCTGATCATCGGCACCCAATCGGGCGACCGCCAACCGCTCGTCCGGCTCCATTCCGAGTGTCTGACGGGGGACATCCTCGGCAGCCTCAAATGCGATTGCGGCCCGCAACTGGACGCCGCGCTCCACGCCATGGCGCACGAGGCGGCCGAGTCCGGCGGCTGGGGCGTATTGCTCTATATGCGGCAGGAGGGGCGCGGGATCGGCCTCGTCAACAAGCTGCGCGCCTATCGCTTGCAGGATCAGGGGTTCGATACGGTCGAGGCCAACCAGCGCTTGGGCCTGCCTGACGAGGCCCGCGATTTTCCGGTGGCGGCGCGGATGCTCGAACTGCTGGGCGCAGGGCAAATCCGCCTGCTGACCAACAACCCGGCCAAGGTCGCAGCGCTATCGGCGGCGGGCATCACGGTCAGCGAACGGGTGCCCCACCAGCTCCCCGAAAACCCGCACAACGCCCGCTATCTCGCGACCAAGCGCGACCGCTCGGGGCATTTGCTGGTTTAGCGCACCTCGTACTGCTTCAGCCCGGCGGCCAGCTTGTTGCCCTGCATGATGATCTTCGAGCCAGTCCAGTCGGCCAGGAACACGCTGGTGCGCGACAGGCCGGGGACGAAGCGGGCTTCGTTGTTGGCCACTTCCAGCCCGTCCGACGCGTGCAGCACTTCCTCGGCACCGAGCGCGATGAAGGCCGAGTAATTCTCCTTGTCGCGCCCCTGCACGAACCAGTTGTTCGCAATCCGGCCGCGGCTGCCTGCGGGCAGGTCGATCATGTAATTGGTGGTGCGCCCGTTCGCATCGTCGAAGCTGTTGCCTTCGATCACCGCCTCGGCCGCGCGGGCCTTCAGGTAATGGCCGCCATTGCCGCGCTCGAACCGGCTCTCGCGCACGGTGAGCGCGCCGTAATTGCCGACATAGAGCGAATGGGCGCAGCCCGCCGAGTTCTCGCAGGTGCCAAGCCCGCTGAAGGTCGAGCGGGTGATATAGATACGGCTGGCAGGGTCATCAGCGGTCAGGATGCCCTGCTGGCTGTTTTCGAACCGGGTGTGGGCGACGTTGAGCGCGCCCTGCTCCAGCCGGATGCCTGCGCCATTGCCGTCGGGCACGGTGATGCCGGTGAAGGTGAGCCCGCGGATCTCCGCGCCGGTGCCGCGCAGAACCAGCGCCGCCTTGCCCTCGCAGGCTCTCCCCGCGAGCGTGACGCTGCCGGGCTCGGCGGCTTCGTAGATGATCACGCCGGCCTGCTGCACCGCGCATTGGCGATAGGTGCCGGGCGCAATGCGGATCGTGGCGCGGGTGTTGCCGACCGCGTTCACCGCGTCCTGCAGGCTGGCAAAGCTCGCTCCGCTTTCCACCACGGTGAAGGCTTTGGGCGCTGTGCCCTGCGCCAGCACGGCGGCGGCGGGCAGGGCAATGGCGGCGAGGATGGCAAACCTTCGGGTCATGGGAAGCGGGTTAGCACGCAATCGTTAAGGCACCATTTGGCGCCGTGCCCAATTGCCGCTTGGCGTATGGGCCAAGGCTTGGCTAAACCCTTCGGCGCAAGGCTGGCGGACAATGCCGCGGCCCGACAGGAGAGACCACCATGAACACCCGCCCCGCGATCGCCGCGCTTGTGCCTGCCATGCTGCTGCTGGCCGCCTGCGGCAGCGCCGATGACGCCTCGACCGAAGCGAGCGCCGATACGGTCGAAATGCCCGCCGATCAGGCGCTGGCCGCGGTCAACGAAGCCCCCGCCGCCGATCCTGACGCCACCGCCACCGATGCGCCGGAAACCGAAGCGGCTGCCGAAGCAACCGCCGAAGAGGCCGCCGATGCCGCTGCCGATGTCGCTGAAGAAGCGGCCGCCGCTGCCGAACCGCCGAGCGAATAGGCGCAGCACCCGTGCCGCGCCTGCCGCTGCTTGCCGCGCTCGCCGCGCTCCTTGCTGCTTGCGATAGCGGCGGGGCCGATGCGCCGGGCGGGGTGAGCGCGGGCGAGGCCAAGGCGCTCGAGGAGGCGGCAGAGATGCTCGACGAGCGCCAGCTGCCGCCCGAAGCGCTGCCTCCTGAAGCCCCCCCGAGCAGCGCGGCCTCTGCCGAAATGACAGGCGACAGTGCGCGCCCGGCTCGCCAGTAACCGCGCCCGACCCCGTGAAGACCCGCGCTCTGCCCACCGTGCAGAGCCGCCCGCCAAGGACCACGACCACCATGAATGCCGCATCCGCGATTGCCCCCGCCCGCAACCCGGGCATGGACGAGGACATTTTCGAGCAGTTCGCCGAGCAGCTCCAGCGCTATGTGCGCGAGCGTCTGATCCCGGCCGAACCGCAGGTGATCGCCGAGGACCGCGTGCCGGCCGAAATCCTCGCCGAGATGCGCGACATGGGGCTGTTCGGCCTTTCGGTGCCGCAGGAATATGGCGGCGCGGGGCTCAACATGACGCAATATGCCCGCGTGGTGAACATCATGAGCTACGCCGCGCCCGCCTATCGCTCGATCTTCTCGATCAATGTCGGGATGTTTGCCAGCGCGCTCAAGAACGGCGCCACCGAGGCCCAGCGCGCCGAGTGGTTCCCCAAGCTCGCAGAAGGCAAGATCGCCTGTTTCGGCCTGACCGAGCCGGGCTCGGGGAGCGATTCGGCCGGACTTCAGACCACCGCCGTGCCTGATCCCGACGGCAATGGCTGGATCCTTAACGGCACCAAGCGCTACATCACCAACGCCCCCCACGCCGATGTCGCGCTGATCATGGCCCGCACCAGCAAGGAAGCGCTGCCCAAGAACGCCCACGTTTCCGCCTTCCTCGTGCCGATGAACGCGCCGGGCGTTTCAACCGGCAGCCCGGACAAGAAGATGGGCCAAAGCGGCTCGCATATCTCGGATATCATGCTCGATGATGTGCGCGTGCCAGGTGATGCGCTGCTCGGCGGGGAAACCGGCAAGGGCTTCGTGTTCGCGATGAAGAGCCTCGACAATGGCCGCATCTCGGTCGGCGCGGCGGCGACCGGATATGCCCGCCGTGCGCTCGATTCCGCGCTGCGCTACGCCAATGAACGCAAGGCGTTTGGCGAGCCGATCGCCAATTTCCAGCTGATCCAGCAAATGCTCGCGGATAGCGAGATCGAGATCTACGCGGCCGAAAGCATGATGCGCGATGTCACCGCGCGGGCCGATGCCGGCGAGAACATCCTCGTCAAAGCCGCCGCCTTCAAGGTGTTCGCCAGCGAGATGTGCGGCCGCGTGGTTGACCGCGTGGTGCAGATCTATGGCGGAGCCGGGTATCTGGCCGAATACGACGCCGAACGCTTCTTCCGCGATGCGCGCATCTACCGCATTTACGAAGGCACCACGCAGATCCTCCAGCTCCAGATCGCCAAGCACATGCTGCGCGAATGGAGGGATTCTTGATTTTCCGCACGCCCTTCGGCGTGCGAAATCCTCGCTCATGCGACCTGAAGGTCGCATCGCTGCGGGCGGGCGCCGGAGCACTCTGGCGCCCTTGCGGCTCGCAAACGAGCCGTTCCCAGCGGCAAGCACGATAGGTTTCCGATCAGATGTACAACCTCCTTAATGACCTGAGCATCATCGAAGTTTCCAGCTTCGTCGCCTCGCCCACTGCCGGGCTGTATTGCGCGCAGATGGGGGCGGAGGTCATCCGCGTCGATCACAAGGCGGGCGGGCTCGATTACAACCGCTATATGCTCAACGCCGAGGGCCGCTCGCTCTCGTGGGAGAACCTCAACCGCGCCAAGAAATCGGTCGCGCTCGATCTGCAATCGGGAGAGGGGCGCGAATTGTGCGCCGAGCTCGCGGCAAAAACGGGCCAGCTCATCACCAACCTGCCCGAGGCAAGCTTTCTCAGCCATGCCGCCATGGCGGCCAAGCGCGCGGACATGATCTCCTTGCGGATCATGGGCTGGCACGATGGGCGCCAGGCGATGGACTTCACCGTCAACGCGGCGGCCGGCTATCCGCTGATGTGCGGGCCGGAGGATTGGGACCCGGCGACAGCGCCGCCGGTCAATCAGGTGCTGCCCGCATGGGACTTCATCACAGGAGCCTACAGCGCCTTTGCGATGCTCGCCGCGCTCCATCACCGGGGCCGCACGGGCGAGGGCAGCGAGGTGCGCGTGCCGCTGGGCGATGTCGCCATCGGCACGCTCGCCAACTCGGGGACGATGGCGGAGATGCTCTATCGCGGGGCAGACCGCGAGCGGCTCGGCAATGCGATCTGGGGCGCGTTCGGGCGCGATTTCCGCAGCCGTGACGGCGCGCGCTTCATGGTCGCCGCGCTCACGCCCAAGCAGTGGAGCGGGCTGGTCAAAGCCTTCGGGGTGGGCGAGGGCATGGCCGCTCTGGAAGCCGAACTCGGCGTGCGCTTTGCCGATGGGGACACCCCCCGCTTCCGGCACCGCGCCCGCCTGTTTGCGCTGTTCCAGCAGGCGGCCGATACGCTCGATTACGACACCCTCGCCGCGCGCATGGCCGCCGAGGGCTGCACCTTCGAACGCTATCGCACCGCGCACGAGGCCGCCAATGATCCGGTGCTGGTGGCGGATAATCCACTGTTCGGCCCCTCGCCTGCCAACCCTTCGGGCTTCGCCTATCCCGCCACCCGCAGCTTTGCCAACCTGCCGGGGCGCGAAGCGGGCGATCCCCGGCCTGCGCCTTTTCTGGGTGAACATTCCGAGGAAGTGCTCGCGGAGCGGCTCGGCCTGTCGTCAGGCGAAATCGGCCGGTTGGTCGATGCGGGCACCGTGGCATTGAGTGACGCTAATCGAAACAGGGACAGGACATGACCAGACGCGCCGCTATCTGCACCCCCTTGCGCACGCCGGTGGGCAAGTTCCTCGGCGGGCTTTCGGGGCTCAACGCGGGCCAATTGGGCGCGGTGATCCTCAAGGCGCTGATGGAGCGCAGCGGGATTGATCCGGCGCGCGTGGACGACGTGGTGTTCAGCCAGGGCTACGGCAATGGCGAAGCGCCCGCGATCGGCCACTGGAGCTGGCTTGCGGCAGGCCTGCCGATTGAAGTTCCCGGCTTCCAGCTTGATCGCCGCTGCGGATCGGGCGTGCAGGCGGTGGCAACGGCGGCGATGATGGTCGAGACCGGGATGGCCGATGTCGTGGTCGCCGGCGGGGTCGAATCGATGTCCAATGTCGAGCACTACACGCTGGCCGCGCGCGGCGGCGTGCGGATGGGCGATATGGTGCTGCATGATCGCCTCAGCCGGGGGCGGGTGATGAGCCAGCCGGTCGAACGCTTCGGGGTGATCACCGGCATGATCGAGACCGCCGAGAACCTCGCCAAGGATTACGGCATCACGCGCGAGGCGGCAGATGAATTCGCGGTGCGCTCGCACCAGAATGCGGCGAAGGCCTGGGCGCAAGGCAAGTTCGCCGCGCAATTGGTGCCGGTTGCTATCCCGCAGCGCAAGGGCGATCCGGTGGTGTTCGACCACGATGAAGGCTACCGCACCGACGCATCGATGGAGACACTCGGCAAACTCGCCGCAATCGACGGAAAGCGCGATCCGCAAGCGATCGTCACCGCGGGCAACGCCAGCCAGCAGAATGATGCTGCCGCCGCCTGTCTGGTGGTGGCGGAGGACAAGCTGGAAGAACTCGGCCTCACCCCGATGCTGTGGTTCGGCGGCTGGGCCGCGGCGGGCTGCGATCCGTCGCGCATGGGCATCGGTCCGGTGCCTGCTGTAGAGCGCCTGTTCGCCCGGCGCGGGTATAGCTGGGACGATATCGGCCTCGTCGAACTCAACGAGGCTTTCGCGCCGCAGGTGCTCGCCGTGCTCAAGGGCTGGGGCTGGAGCGAGGACGACAGCCGCCGCGAGATGCTCAACGTCAATGGCTCCGGCATCAGCCTTGGCCATCCCATCGGCGCGACCGGCGGGCGTATCCTCGCCGACATGGCGCATGAAATGCACCGGCGCGGGGTGCGCTACGGGCTCGAGACGATGTGCATCGGCGGCGGTCAGGGCATCGCGGCGGTGTTCGAGCGCGCGGCGTGACCTACGAGGCGTGGATCGGGCGCGAGACCCGCGCCACCGACCGGCTCGACGAGGGGCTGGCAAACCGCTGGCTCGCCACCTTCGATTTGCCTCGCCCCCACCCGCCGATCATGCCGCAGGGCATCCACTTCTCGCTCTGCACGCCCGATGCCCCCACCGCCGCGCTGGGCGAGGACGGCCATCCCGCGCGCGACGAGAGCCCCGATAGCTTCCTCCCGCCCTTCCCCCTGCCGCGCCGGATGTGGGCCTCATCCAGGATCGCCTTCCACGCCCCCATCGCCATCGGCGCGGTGATCGAACGCACCAGCCGGGTCGCCTCGGTGAGCGAGAAGGACGGCGGCTCTGGCCGGCTCGCCTTCGTCGATGTGGTCCACACTACTCTGGCCAACCGCACGCCCGCAGTGATCGAGACGCAGACGCTGGTCTACCGCGAGGCAGCCGCGCCCGATGCGCCGCTCAGCCCGCCGCCGCCGGGCGAAGCTGGGTTCGATCCGGCAGGGTGGGACGCCCACCGCGTGCTGACCCCCGATCCGCGCCTGCTGTTCCGTTATTCGGCGCTCACCTTCAACACCCACCGCATCCATTATGACGCGCCTTATGCGCAGGATATCGAGCGTTATCGCGGGCTTGTTGTCCACGGCCCGCTGACGGCCAGCTTGCTGCTGCAACTGGCTGCCGAGACGCTCGGCGAGAACCGCTTGCGCAGCTTCAGCTTCCGCGGGCTATCGCCTGCCATCGCGGGCGAGCCGCTGCATCTGGTGATGCGCACAGGCGAGGCCGGGTATGATCTGGCCGCCTTCGCCGCAGATGGCCGGCAAGTCACCGCCGCAAGCGCAGCGATCTAGTCTGCCGAATAGTTCGCGATCGGCTTCAGCACCTTGAAGCGCTCCTTCGCGGGCTTGCGCCCCAGGTCAGGGAAATCGATCGCGTCCGGCTCCTTGTGCGTATCGGGGATCCGGCTCAAAAGATCGCGCACCAGCGTCAGCCGCCCGCGCCGCTGATCGTTGAAATCGACCAAGGTCCACGGGGCGTGCTCGGTATGCGTCGCCTTCAGCATCGCCTCGCGCGCCTTGGTGTAATCGTCGTATTTCTCGCGCGCGGCGAGGTCGATGGGCGACAGCTTCCAGCGTTTGAGCGGATCGTCCAGCCGCTCGCGCAGGCGCTCCTCCTGCTTCTCCTGATCGGCGGCGAGCCAGTATTTGAACAGCAAAATGCCGTCATCCACCAGCAGCTTCTCGAACAGCGGTGCCGCCTTGAGGAAATCCGCGACCTGCGCCGCGGACGCGTAGCCCATCACCTTCTCGACGCCTGCGCGGTTATACCAGGACCGGTCGAACAGCACGATCTCGCCCGCAGCGGGCAGATGCGGGACATAGCGCTGGAAATACCACTGGGTCAGTTCCGCCTCGGTCGGCTTCGACAGGGCGACCGTGCGGCATTGGCGTGGGTTGAGCTCCTCGCGCACGGCGCTGATCGCCCCGCCCTTGCCGGCGGTATCGCGGCCCTCGAACAGCACCACAATGCGCGCGCCTGTCGCCTTGACCCAGCGCGCCATGCTGACCAGTTCCAGCGTCAACGGCGCGAGCGCCTCGTCATATTCCTTGCGCTTCATGCCCATTCCCGCGTCTCCCCGTTTGTCCTCGTCGCACGAAGGTAGTATCATCTGCAACGATATGGCCACAATCGCAGACCTTCAGCCCGATTTTGCCACCTTGCCGGAAATGGCCGCGGATGTCTTCACCGCGCCGCTGGCGAGGCCCGCGCATGTGGGCGAGGATTGGCTCGAGCCGGCGCAGACCGCCTACACTGCTGATGATCACGCGGTGTGGGACGATCTCTTCGCCCGCCAGCTGGAGGTGCTGCCCGGCCGGGCCTGCTCGGCCTTCATGGGCGGGCTCGAAAAGCTTGATCTGGGCCGCGGCGGCATCCCCGAATTCGGCAAGCTGACCGAGGAACTGGGCGCGCTGACCGGGTGGAGCGTGGTGCCGGTGCCGATGTTGATCCCCGATCACGTGTTCTTCTGGCATCTCGCCAACCGGCGTTTTCCGGCGGGCAACTTCATCCGCACGCGCGCAACCTTCGATTACATCGAGGAGCCCGATGTGTTCCACGATGTGTTCGGCCACGTGCCGATGCTCACCGATCCCACCTATGCCGACTATATGCAGGAATATGGCCGCGCCGGGTGGAAGGCGATGCGGTATAACCGGCTCAAGGCCTTGGGGGCGCTTTACTGGTATACGGTCGAGTTCGGGCTGATCGAGGAAGCCCACGGGGACGTGCGGGCTTACGGCGCGGGGATCCTGTCCGGCCCGACCGAGGCGCGCTTTGCGGTGGAGGCGGAAAGCCCCAACCGCATCATGCTCAATGTCGACCGCGTGATGCGCACCGATTACGTGATCAGCGATCTGCAACCGACATATTTCGTGATTGAGAGCTTTGCCGATCTCTATCGCCAGACGGTGGAGCGCGATTTCGACCGGCTCTATCGCAGCCTGCCCGCAGGCTTCACCTATGCCAATTCAGCCGTGATCGATGTCGACAATGTGCTGCATCGGGGCACGCAGGAGTATCACCTGCGCGGCGGGCGCGGCAGCGGGGCGGTTCCGGTCTAGGCGGAGGCATTCCTGCGCGCGACGGCGTGATACAGCACCAGCGCAACGAGGCAGGCTGCCAGTGCCACGCCCAGCCCGAGGAACGACAGGCTGCCGATCATCGCGCCGTCATTGGCGAGCTCTCCGGCAACCACCGAGACCGCGAGGCCCAGCGCGATCTGACGCAGAATCGCACCCGGCGCTTCGCTGCGCGCGAGGATCGAGGCCAGCCAGCCCAGCGTTGCCCCCAACACGATCAGCACCAGTAACGCCATTGAGAAATCGGTCTCCATCAGTTCCGGACTATCGACCGGCTGACTCTCAAACCAGCACGGCGGCGGCTGGTTCCAGCAATTGCGATTCTATCGCAGGCCGAGCCACGCCAGCCCGGCGATCCCGACCACGATCCGATACCAGGCAAAGGGCGAAAACCCGATCCGGGTGACGATTTCGACGAACAGCTTGACCACCACCAGCGCGACCACGAACCCGGCGAGCGAGCCGATCCCGATCAGTTGCAGATCGTTGCTCGTGAGGGCCGCGCCGTTCTTCGCCAGCTGGTAGACGGTCGCCCCGCTCAAGGTGGGAACGGCGAGGAAGAAGCTGAATTCGGCAGCCGTCTTGCGGTCCACCCCGAAGGCCATCGCCCCGAGGATCGTCGCGCCCGAACGGCTGACGCCCGGGATCATGGCAAGGCATTGCACCAACCCGATCAGCACCGAAGTGCGCAACGACACCCCTTCCACCCCCGGTCCGGTTGCAGGCGGATTGGCCCAGCGCTCGATTGCAAGGATCGCCACGCCGCCGATGATCAGCGTCCAGCACACCAGCACCGCATTGCCGAGCATGGTCTCGATCACATCGCCCAAAGCGAGGCCCAGCAGCACTGCCGGAAAGAACGCGACCAGAAGATTGCGCACGAAGTTCAGCGCGCCCTTCTCCAGCCCGAACAGGCCCTTGGCGACTTCGAGGAAGGTGCGCCAATAGAGCACCACGATCGCCAAAATCGCGGCCGGCTGGATGGCGATGTTGAACACCTCCCACTCGCGCTGGTCAAAGCCCAGCAGTTCGGTGGCAAGGATCAGGTGCCCGGTCGAGGAGACCGGCAGGAACTCTGTCAGCCCCTCAAGGATGCCGAGCAGGATGGCCGCGAGCGTTTCGTTCATAGCCCGCGCTCCATCACGGAAGCGCGGGCCATGTCAATCATTCCTCACCAGATGCGCACGCGCTTTTCCGGCGGCAGGTACATCGCATCACCGGGCTTCACGCCGAAGGCTTCGTACCATTCGTCGAGGTTCCGCACGACGCCATTGACCCGGTATTCCTCGGGGCTGTGGCTGTCGGTGCGCAGGCGGTTGCGGTAGTTCTCCTCGCGCTGGGTCGAACGCCACACCTGCGCCCAGGCGAGGAAGAAGCGCTGATCGCCGGTCAACCCGTCGATCACCGGCACATCCTTGCCCTTGGTGGCGAGCTTGTAGGCGCGGTAGGCCATCGAAAGCCCGCCAACGTCGCCGATATTCTCGCCCAGCGTCAGGCGCCCGTTGACGCAGGTTGCCCCGGCATCGAGCGGGCAGAAGGCGTTGTATTGCGCCACCAGCGCATTGCCGAGCCCGTCGAAGGCGGCGCGGTCGGCATCGGTCCACCAGTTGCGCAGCGCGCCGCTGGCATCGGACTTCGATCCCTGATCGTCGAAGCCATGGCCCATTTCGTGGCCGATCACGCCGCCGATCGCGCCGTAATTCACCGCGATGTCGTTGGTCAGCGCAAAGAACGGCTGCTGCAGGATCCCGGCCGGGAACACGATCTCGTTCTTCACCGAGTTGTAATAGGCATTCACCGTCTGCGGCAGCATACCCCATTCGGTGCGGTCGATCGGCTGGCCCAGCTTGGCGACATTGTCGGCCTGCCCCCACTTGGCTGCGGCCATGCGGTTGGCGATGGCATCGCCGGGGACAATCGCGAGGCCTTCATAGGTCTCGAGATTGGGGCGGTAGCCGATCTTGGGATCGAAGCTCGCCAGCTTGGCGTGGGCCTGAGCCTTGGTTTCCGCGCCCATCCAGCTGATCTCGTCAATCGACTGGCCCAGCGCGGTGCGAAGGTTGGCAACCAGCTCGTCCATCGCCACCTTGTTTTCCGGCGGGAAGTAGCGCGCGACATAGGCCTTGCCGATCAGCTCGCCGAGCAGACCTTCGGATTCGCCGATCGCGCGCTTCCAGCGGGGGCGCTGTTCGGGCGTGCCGCGCAGGGTCTTGCCGAAGAATTCGAAGCTGGCATCGTCAAACCGCTTGGGCAGAACCGCCGCGTTGCCCGACAGGAATTCCTTGACCATCCACGCCTTGAGCGTTTCCACCGGGGTCTCGCCCAGCAGCGCGAACATCCCGGGCAGGCCGGTGCCAATCTTGGCGAGAGTCGCCTCGTCCAGCTTGAGCGCGGCGATTTCCTCCGGCGTCGGCGGCATCAGGCCGACGACGAAACCGGGGCTGTTGGCGATCCCGATCTTTGCCAGCATCGCCGTCACCGGCACCTTGCCGCCAATCGCGGCGAGTTCGTCGGCGGTGAGCAGGTTGTAGGTCAGGTCACGATTGCGGCGCACGGCGCGGTCCCACGCCACTTCGCGGGCGATGCGGTCTTCGAAGGCATAGACTTCTGCCGCCTGCGCCTCGGGGTCTTCATAGCCTGCCTCACCCAGCAGGAAGGCGACATAGGACTTGTACTTGGCCTGGATCGCCGCGCCCTTTTCGGTGGTGTCGAGATAGTAATCGCGGTCGGGCAGGCCGAGGCCGCCAAAGCCGACATTGGCGATGTGCCGGTCAGGCTGCTTGGCATCCACCCCGACGCCGCCGCCCACCGGGCTGGCAAAGCCCGGCTCGGCCCACAGCATGGCCAGATCATCGAGCGTCTTGGCGCCGGCGATCCGCTCAAGATAGGGCTTGGCGGGCGCAAGGCCGGCGGCTTCGATCGCGGCCGTATCGAGATAGGTGTTGTAGGCGGTGATGATGCGCTGCTCGTCGGCCGAAAGGCTCGCCGGATCCTTGGCCGCCAGCTCGTCCATCAGTGCCTTGACGTCATAGGTGCTCTTTTCGCCGAGCAGCACGAAAGCGCCGATGCGGCTGAATTCGGGCGGCAGCGGATTGGCGTCGATCCAGCGCTTGTTGGCATAGGCGTTGAAGTCGTCACCCGGCTTGATGTCGGTGGCGATCAGCGCGGGATCGAAGCCCCAGCTGCCAAAGCTCATGGTCGGCAGCGCGGGCGCGGCGGCTTCGCCTTCGGCCAGCAGCACTTCGATGCCATCCTCGTGGGCATGGGCGTCATCATTGGCGAAGGCGGGCGCCGAAAGCGCGAGCGCGGCGAGGCTGGCGCCGAAAAGGGCGGTCTTTTGAATCATGTGCGGTGTCCCCGAATGCTGGTGCAAGATTTTGCAGGTGACAGGTCTAACGCTGCTTTGAGCGAAAAGTTGCCCTTCATCCGGCGAGGCCAGCGTTTCGTCGAAAAGGCTTGTCTGCGTGCCACCTTCGGTGGCGCAGACCACCCGCCCCGCCTCCCCACCCGGCCACCATAGCCTAATGGTATCATTGGTGGCCGGGTGGGGAGGCGGGGCGGGTGGTCTGCCGTTCGCGCGAGCGAACAAACAAACAAACTACGCAGCAGTGTCGGCGAATTGCAGCTTGGCGAGACGCGCATAGAGCCCGCCCGCCTTGCTCAGCGCATCATGCGTGCCCTGTTCGACGATCCGGCCTTCGTCCAGCACCACAATCCGGTCCGCCGCGCGCACCGTGGCGAGGCGGTGGGCGATCACGAGCGTGGTGCGGTTTTGCATCAGGCCCTCGAGCGCCTGCTGGACAAGCTGCTCGCTTTCGGCATCCAGCGCGCTGGTGGCCTCATCGAGCAGCAGGATCGGCGCATCGCGCAGCAGCGCACGGGCAATAGCAACGCGCTGTTGCTGGCCGCCCGACAATTGCGTCCCGCCCTCGCCCAGATAGGTATCGAGACCATTGGGGAGCGCGCGCAGGAAGGTTTCGGCATTGGCGGCGCGGGCCGCGTCCCAGATGTCCGCGTCGGTCGCGTCCCACTTGCCATAGCGCAGATTGTCGCGGGCATTGGCGCTGAACAGCACCCCGTCCTGCGGCACCAGCGCGATGCGCGAACGCACCTCGCCCGGATCGGCGCTGGTCAGCGGCACGCCGTCAAGGCGGATGGTCCCGCCCTGCGGATCGTAGAAGCGTTCGACCAGCTGGAAGATGGTCGATTTGCCCGCCCCCGAAGGGCCGACAATGGCAATGGTCTCGCCCGGCTCGATCTCGAGCGTGAAGTCGCGCAAGGCCGCCGTTTCGGGACGGGCAGGATAGCGGAAGGTGACATTGCGGAAGCTGAGGCTGCCGCGCGCCGGCTCGGGCAGGCGTTCGGGCCGCGCAGGCGGGGCAATGTCAGGCTTGGCCTCAAGCAGTTCGGCCAGCCGGCTCGCCGCGCCTGCACCGCGCAGCAGGTCGCCGTAAACTTCGGTGAGCGAACCCAGCGCGCCGGCGACAAGGATGCCGGTGAACACGAAAAAGCCCATGTCGCCCGGCGTGATCGTGCCTTCGTTCACCGCCAGCGCGCCGCGCCACATCGCCAGCGTGATCGCGCCGAACACCAGCAGGATCACCACAGACGTCATGGCCGCGCGCAGGATGATGCGCTTGCGGGCGGTGGCGAAGGTCTCCTCGACCACGCTGGCGAACCGCTCACCCTCGCGCTTTTCCTGCCCGAAGCTCTGCACGATCTTCATCGCCGAGAGCACTTCGGTGACATATGCGCCGACATCGGCGATGCGATCCTGGCTGGAGCGCGAGACCGCGCGGATCTTGCGTCCGAAGAACACAATCGGGGCGATCACGATCGGAATGCCGATCAGCAGGCCCAGCGTCAGCGAGGGGGCAAGGTAGATCAGCAGCCCGATGCCGCCGATCGCTGTCAGCGAGTTGCGCAAGGCGACCGAGACCGTGGTGCCGACCACATTCTCGATGATTGCGGTGTCGCTCGTCATCCGGCTGGAGATTTCCTTGGGGCTGTTGACCTCGTAGAAACCGGGCGAAAGCCGCAGGAGGTTCTGCTGCACTTTCAGACGGATATCGGCGACCACCCGTTCGCCCAGCCAGCTGACGAAGTAGAACCGCAATGCGGTGCCGATGCCGAGGATCACGACGATCATCAGCAGATACTGGAAGGCGTGGGCAATATCGTCAGGCGTGGTCGAACCGCCGAAAGCCTCGTCGATGATCACCTTGAAGCGGTAAGGGATCGCCAGCGTCGCGGCCGAGGTAATCAGCAGTGCAAGCAGCGCAAAACCGATCTCGCGCGGATATTGCACCGCCGCGCCAAACACCATCCGCAGGGGCGCAAGGTTGCGCGACTTGGGCGCAGGCTCGGCCTCGTCAGCGCCCGGGGCGAGCGTTTCCAACGGCGTGTAAACCGGTTCGGGGCCTTCGCCGGCCGGTTGCGCCGTGTGTGCGTCTTGGGAGGTCTCGCCATGCATCGTGCCGCCGCTCTAGCCACGAAGCCTGCGAATTTCACGTGCAAAAAGCAACAGACCCCAGCCGCGCGGGGGAAGCCCGCAATATTGTGCATTGCACAATGCCCGGCAAAGGCGCATCTGACTGGGCAAGGTGCCCTTGGGATGAGGTGCCGGATCGTTCGTCGCTTGAGGTTAATTGATGCTCTATCACGCTTACGAGCTGCAGCGCAGCTGGATGAACAGCGCCAGTGCGCTCGCTTCGATCAGTTCGGGCCTGCTGTCCAATCCCGCCAATCCCTTCGGTTACATGGGCATGGGCCCGATGGCGGCGAGCGCGCTGGACGTCTTTGCCCATGCCACCGCGCATTACGGCAAGCCCGACTTCGGCATCACCGAGGTGGAAATCGACGGCAAGCCCCATGCGGTGACCGAGAGTGTCGCACTCAAGGGCCCGTTCGGCGATCTGCTGCACTTCACCGTGGAAGGCACGCCCGCCAACCGCCCGCGCCTGCTGATCGTCGCCCCGATGAGCGGGCATTACGCCACCCTGCTGCGCGGCACGGTAGAGCGGATGCTGGAATCGGCGGACGTGTTCATCACTGACTGGGCCGATGCCAAGATGGTGCCCGCCAGCGCAGGCGACTTCGATCTGGACGAATATATCGACTACCTGATCGAATTCGCCGGGCACATTCACGCGGAGGCTGGCGGCCAGCGCATCCACATGATGGCGGTGTGCCAGCCGAGCGTCCCCGCCTTTGCAGCCGTCGCGCTTCTGAACCTGCACAAGTCCCCCGCGACCCCCGCCACGCTGACCATGATGGGCGGGCCGATCGACACCCGCGAATGCCCCACCGTGGTCAACAACATGGCGATGCAGCGTCCGATCGAATGGTTCCGCCAGAGCGTGATCGCCACCGTGCCGATGAAATATCCCGGTGCCGGCCGCCGCGTCTATCCCGGCTTCATGCAGCTCAACGCCTTCATGAGCATGAACCTGTCGAGCCACATGATGAGCCACTACGAGATGTTCAAACACCTCACCGTGGGTGATGATGCGAGCGCGCAGGCGACCAAGACCTTCTACGACGAATACCGCTCGGTCTGCGACATGACCGCCGAATTCTACCTGCAAACGGTGGAAGAGGTGTTCCAGAAGCACTCGATCCCCAAGGGCGAGTTCCGCCACAAGGGCGAGCTGGTCGACATCACCCAGATCACTGACACCGCCCTGCTGGCGATCGAAGGCGAGCGGGACGATATTTCAGGGCTCGGCCAGACCAAGGCCGCGCTGAAGCTGACCCCGAACCTGCCCGAAGCCATGAAGCGCTACTACATGGCCGAAGGCGCGGGCCATTACGGCATCTTCAACGGCAGCCGCTGGCGCACCAAGGTCGCGCCGGTGGTGGAAGAGTGGATTGCCGCGCATTCTTGATTGAGGCAGCGTGCCGGTCGGCGCGCTGTCAGGCGGCATCAGCCCTGCGATTTGGGTCTGCGGAAGAACACCCGCTTGATGATCTTCTGCGCCGTCCACAGCAGCGCGATCACGATCACCAGCAGCACCGCGGCGACCGCGCCGGCGGCAAGCGGATATTCGTAGACCAGCCACAATAACCCCACCGTCGCCACATCCTCCGCGCTCGAGACGAGGATGTTGCTCACCGGTTCGGGCGAGGTGTTGACCACCGCCCGCGCGCTGGCCTTGCCGCCATGCGCAAGGAAGCTGGCCCCGCCGCCGAGCAGGAAGGCGATCACCTGGGTTGCAGGATCGGCCGGATCGATGATCGCGAGCGCGAACAGCGCCCCGCCGATGGGCCGCACGAAGGTGTGCACCGCATCCCACAGGCTATCGAGCCACATCACCTTGTCGGCAAAGAATTCGGCAAGCGCACCGACAGCCGCGATCCCCATCACCCACGGGTTGCCGAGCACGGCAAGGCTGGCGAGATGTTCGGGCAGGGGCAACAGCTCCAGCCGCATCGCGATGCCGGTGGCAAGGATGCACAGATAGAGCCGCCAGCCCGATAGCAGGCTGACGCTGCCCGCAATGCCGATGATCTCGATTACGCCCATGGGCCGCTTGTGCCCCCGAAACGCGGCGGCGGCAATGCCAGCGGCCGGCTCAGCTTTCCGCGCTTTGCTTGCGCTCCAGCCACGGGCGCAGCGGGAACAGCCATTGCTCCTTGATCGACAGGCGCTTGCGATCGTCCTGACCAACCACTTCGGATTCGCCATCGCGGTAGGTGCCGAACACCCGGTCCCAGAAGATCACCGAATTGCCGTAGTTGCAGCGCGTGTCCTCGTAGCTGAGCGCGGTGTGGTGCAGGCTGTGGTTGCGGATGGTGGTGAAGAAATAGCCGTACCAGATCGGCGGATCGGCGCGGACATTGGCGTGGGCATAGGTGGCGATCACACCGCCGGCAGTGATCGCGGCAAACAGCGCGTTCAAATCGACATCGAGCAGCGCGGTCACCCCGATGCTGATCAGGAACAGCTCGATCGGATTGCCGATGAAGCCCTTCATCGCATTGAGCTGCGTGATGTGATGATGCGGCGCATGGGTCAGCCACAGCGGCGTCCAGTTATGCATCGCGCGGTGCATCCAGTACTGGCCCAATTCGAAGGTGAACATCACCGCCAGCACCTGCACGATGAACGGACTGGCGGCGAGCCACGGGGTGGCGATGCCCCAAGCCTCCTTCACCTCGCGCAGCGGCGAATTGATCAGCGCATCGCTGGCAAACCCGATCACCCCGTAACCGAAGGCGACATAGAAGACATCGGTCGCCAATTCGCGCCCGTTGATGCGCCAGCCCTCGTGCCGTTCGAACACCAGTTCCATTAGCTGCACAAAGGCGAGGGTCGAAAGACCGACGATGATGATGGTCCACGGCCCATCCACCCAGGCCGCAGGCGCAAGGCCCCAGAACGCCACGACCGCCGCGAGCGTCGCAGGCGGCAGCAGATTGATGAGCGATTGTTTCACCGGATCGTCCCCTGACGTGTGATGTGCCTCAAGCCTCTGGATTGCGTCCCCAGACGGGAAAATACGCCATTATGCGCAGATCGTCGAGAGGGGGCGCCCGCGGCTACCCGAGATCGGCGAGCAGGAAAGAACCGGCGACCAGCAGCATGACAAGCGCGAACCCCCGCCGCGCCCACAAGGTGCGCCGCGGATCGGACAGCCAATCATGCGCGCGGGCTCCGGCCAGCACCAGCGCGAGGTGGATCAGCGTGGCAATCGCGGTGCTGACCAGCGCCAGCAGCAGCGCATTGCCGAGGCTCAGCAGTGCACCGTTCAGAAACTGCGGGACCACCACCACAAAGAAGATATAGGCCTTGGGATTGAGCAGGTTGATCAGCAGGCCGGTGACAAACGCGCGCCGGTTGATGCTCTGTCCGGACACGACGCGCGCCGGGCGTGTGGACCCGCGCCACGCCTCGAACGCGAGGAACACCATCATCAGCGCCCCGGCCCAGCGCAGCACGCTGGCCAGTTGCGGCATCGCGGTGAGCAGCGTCGCCAGCCCGAGCGCGGCGAGCACGCCATTGACCAGCAGCCCCAGCGCCACGCCCGCCACCGCCGAAAACCCCGCGCGCCGGCCATCGGTGGCGGCCAGCCCTGAAAGCCACGCCATGTTCGGCCCGGGCGTCAGCTCGATCAGCAAGACAGCAAGGGCAAAGCCGAGAATGTCCAAGCGCGGCGTTCCTGCCCCGGCCTAGCGGCGCTTGAGCAGATGGCGGATGCTGGTCTGGCGCCAGTGGCCTTCGTCATCCGCGCTCACCGACTGTTCGAGCGCGGCGCGGATATCCTCGATCTCGTGATCGGTCAGATGCTCGATGCCGACGAATTCGTTGCGGGCATGGGCGACCGCGCGGATCAGCTCGTCAAGCTTGGCCTGCATCGCGGCGGCATCGCGGTTCTGCGAGTTCTGGATCAGGAACACCATCAGGAAGGTGGCGATGGTGGTGCCGGTGTTGACCACCAGCTGCCAGGTGTCCGACCAGCCGAACAGCGGCCCGGTAAAGCCCCAGACCGCAATGATGGAAACTGCCACCATGAAGGCCGCAGGCTGCCCCGCCGCAAAGGCCGTGCGTGATGCGACAAGCGTAAACAACCGATCCATAGGCTGACCTCTCCCTTGATCCGCAGCGCAGCCTAATGACTCTGCCGCGCCAAAGCCACCAATCGGCCCAAAGAAAACGGCGCGGAAGTTGCCTCCCGCGCCGCATCTTTTGCGAGAAATGAAGCTAAACTCAGAAGACCTCGAACAGCCCCGCAGCGCCCATGCCGCCACCAATGCACATGGTGACGACGACATACTTCGCCCCGCGGCGCTTGCCTTCGATCAGCGCGTGGCCGGTGCAGCGCGCGCCGGTCATGCCGTAGGGGTGGCCGATCGAGATCGAGCCGCCGTTGACGTTGAGGATGTCGTTATCGATGCCAAGCGTGTCGCGGCAGTAGAGCACCTGCACCGCGAAGGCTTCGTTCAGCTCCCACAGCCCGATGTCGTCCATCTTGAGGCCGGTCTGCTTCAGGAGCTTGGGGATGGCGAAGACCGGGCCGATGCCCATTTCGTCAGGCTCGGTGCCGGCAACCGCCATGCCGACATAGCGGCCCAGCGGCTGGAGGCCCTTTTGCTCGGCGAGCTTGGCTTCCATCAGCACCGCAGCCGAAGAACCGTCCGACAGCTGCGAGGCGTTGCCGGCGGTGATGCACATCCCCGGCCCCATCACCGGCTGGAGGCTCTGCAAGCCTTCGAGCGTGGTCGAGGGGCGGTTGCCTTCGTCCTTGGTGAGGGTGAATTCGACCATGCTGGTCTCGCCCGTGTCCTTGTCCTTCACCGCCATGGTGGTGGTGACGGGGACGATTTCGGCGTCGAGATAGCCCGCCGCCTGCGCCGCAGCCGTGCGCATCTGCGACTGGAAGGCGTATTCGTCTTGGCGCTCGCGGCTGATGCCATAACGCTTGGCGACCGTCTCGGCGGTGCCGAGCATCGGCATGTAGACATCCTTGTGCATCGCGATCAGCGAGCGATCGGGGGCGACGCGCATCTCGGGGGTCTGCACCATCGAGATCGAATCCTGCCCGCCGCCGACCACGATATCCATGTTGTCGACGATGATCTGCTTGGCCGCGGTGGCAATCGCCATCAGGCCCGACGAGCACTGGCGGTCGATAGTCTGGGCCGACACCGTCACCGGGCAACCGGCGCGCAGCGCGACCTGACGGCCGATGTTGCCGGCCTGCGTGCCCTGGGTCAGCACAGCGCCCCACACCACATCGTCGATCGCGCCCGCTTCGATCCCGGCGCGTTCAATCGCGGGGGCAAGGCTCAGCGCGCCAAGCGTGGCACCGGGGGTGGCGTTGAAGGCGCCCTTGTAAGCGCGCCCGATCGGCGTGCGGGCGGTGGAAACGATTACGGCGTCACGTGCCATGGGAGGGGTATCCTTGCTTCAGGGGGGTGAGCCCCCGCACGAAGCGAGGGCCCGGTCACATCGGTTCGCGGGGCGGGCAGGGCCAGCCGCGCGGAAAATCACACGAAGTAGAGCGTCATCCACTCGCAGATCAGGGCGGGCTTGTCCTCGCCTTCGATCTCGATGGTGATCTCGACCGTCTGCTGCCACTGGCCGGGGCGCTTCTCGGCCATTTCGAGCAGCTTCCAGACGCCGCGGATGCGCTTGCCCGAGCGGACGGGGGCGATGAAGCGGGTCTTGTTGCCGCCGTAGTTGACCGCCATCTTGATCCCGTCAACGCGCGGCATATCGCTGTTGGCGCTGAGGTAGGGGATCATCGAGAGCGTGAGGAAACCATGCGCGATGGTCCCGCCGAACGGGGTCATCTTGGCGGCTTCTTCGTTGATGTGGATGAACTGGTGATCACCGGTCGCATCGGCGAACTGGTTGATGCGCTCCTGGCTCATCTCGACCCATTCGCTGGTGGCGAAATGGTCTCCGACCTTGGCGGCTATTTCATGGGGGGTCATCGGCTTCCTCCTGCTTTTCAGCGTCGGCGGAATCCCGTGCCCGCCGCGCCCGTATCGGGGGGCTTCATGGCGCAACAAGGGGGGCAGTGCAACTCGCAGAACTATGCCGCTACGGCACCGGAGAGCTTGCTGTCGATCGCAGTGCGGCGCTTGATGCTGCGTTCATGCCCCGCGCGCGCCGAATCGATCCGCGCACAGTAACTGGCGAGCCCGATCTGCAAGCCGACCAGCATCAGCATCACCGGCTGATAGCCGATCCCCTGGAACAATGCGCCGACCAGATAGACCAGCGCGCCCATCTGCAAGGCGGCCGCAAACGGCGCGATCCATGCCTCCTCTTCGGCAGCAGCGCCCTTCCAGCGGCGATAGATGCGCTCCATCTGCCACAGGCCGAGCCCGTGCAGCGCGAGCCAGATCATCAGTCCCGGCCAGCCCTGTTCGCCCAGCAGTTCGAAGACCGAGGAATGAAACGCGCGGCCCTCGTCCACCACTTCGCGGTAGGTGACAGTGGTGGTGTTCCCGTCGACCTCTTTGACCGGCATGACATAGGCAAAGCGGTTCGAGCGATAGGCATCGAACCCGCCGCCCAGCGGCTTTTCGGCAACGTAATCGAGCGTCCATTCCCACACCGCCACGCGGGTCGAGGCGCTTTCGTCGCCGCCCGGTGCAGCGAGCGTCGCCATGCGATCATAATAGCTTTGCGGCAGGAACGGGAGCGCGACGAGGCCGAGCGCGCCGGCCGCCGCGATGAACATCAGCCGCTTGTTGGTGTAGCGCAGCAGCAGCACGCCAAGCGCGGCAATGCACAACAGCCCGGTGCGCGCCTCCGTGCCGATCGGCACCATCAGGCAGGCAAAGGTCAGCGCCGCGGCAAAAGCCGTCACCAGCCAGTGCGGGCGGAACACCGTGCCATGGCGGGTGAACCACCAGATCAGCGGAATCAGGCCGATCGCCACCGTCGCCAGCGTCGAGCTTTCATAAACCCCGCTGTTGTCGTTCACGAAGAACTTGAGGTTCTGATAGCCGCCGCCGCCCAGCACGGTCTTCATGCCGGTGCCGATGACAATGGTGGCAATCGCCAGCACCAGCATCAGCCCCAGCGCCTCGATCCGCGCGCGGGTGGAGAGCGTGAAGGGCAGGAAGATCGCGAACAATAGCGCCTTCCACACCCAGTCCCACTTGGTCGCGGCCTCGGCGGGGAAATCTGCATTGCCGGTTGTCCACCAGCAATAGGCCAGCAGCGCCAGCATCAGTCCCTGCCGCACGGTGAAGCGCGCGCCTTCCTTGCGATCGAGCACCAGCCAGCCGCCGAAAGCCGCGGCAAAGGCGATGAGCGAGACCGGCATGGTGGAAATCAGCGAATAGCCGATCCGCTGGGGCGCAAGGATGTCGATATAGACATAGAGCAGTACCCACAGAAACGGGCGCTTGAGCCCCAGCAGCAGGACGTAAAAGATAAAGGCAAGAAGGACGAGGTCGATCATTTATCGCCCCGGTGCCCCGTCGTCGGCTTGCCCTGTCTCCTCACCGCGTGCCTCGCGCGCCCTGCGGGCGGCGCTGCGGCCAGCGCTGCTTGTTGCACTGCGGTTGGCCGCCGTATCGGCCTTCAGGCGCGCCAGCAGCGGATCGCCGTCAAGATCGTCGCGCAGCACCAGCCGCAGCAGCGCAATGGCCATCAGGCCATGGCCAAGGGCAAGCGCGAAATAGTCGATCATCAAAACGGCTCCACAGCGGCGCGGATGGACAGCTTTACCCCCGGGCAGTTGACGGCGCGTTAAGCACGCCTGCGCTAGGTCTGCGCGGATGACCCGTGTGCTCCATGTTCTTGATCACTCGCTGCCGCTCCACAGCGGTTACACCTGCCGCACCCGCGCGATCCTCAAGGCGCAGGAGAGCCTCGGGCTGGAGGTGCGCGGCATCACCGGCCAGCGCCACAATCTGGAAGCGCCGGATGGTCCCTCGCCCGAGAAAGCCGACGGGCTGACCTTCCACCGCACCCCCGGCACGCCGTCAGGCCCGCCGCCGCTGCGCGAACTGGCCGAGATCGCCGCGCTCGACACGGCGATCCACGCGCTGGCGCAGGACTGGCGGCCCGACATCATCCATGCCCATTCGCCTGCCTTGTGCGGTGCGGCAGCGCAGCGAGCAGCGCGCGCGCTCGGCGTACCGTTCGTCTACGAGATCCGCGCCTTCTGGGAAGATGCCGCAGTGGGCAATCTCACCGGCACGCAAGGCAGCCTCAAATACCGCCTCACCCGCGCGCTCGAGACGCGGGTGGTGCGGCAGGCCGATGCGGTGTTCACCATTTGCCACGGGCTGCGCGACGATCTGATCACGCGCGGGATCGCGCCCGAGCGGATCGCGATCATGCCCAACGGGGTCGATCTGTCGCTGTTCGGCGAACCGGTGGTGCGCGACGCGGCGCTGGCGAGCGCGCTTGGTCTTGCGCCCGATGTGCCGGTGATCGGCTATATCGGCAGCTTCTATGATTACGAGGGCGTCGATGATCTGATCGCCGCCATGCCGATCCTGCGGCGCACCCACCCGGAGGCGCGGCTGCTGCTGGTGGGCGCAGGGCCGATGGACGCCGCCTGGCGCGCCGCCGCCGCCGCCCTGCCCGAGCCGGAGGCGGTGATCTTCACCGGGCGCGTGCCGCACACGGACGTGGAGCGCTATTATTCGCTGATCGATGTGCTGGCCTGTCCCCGCAAGGCCCAGCGCCTGACCGATCTGGTCACACCGCTGAAGCCGCTCGAGGCGATGGCGCAGCGCAAGCTGGTCGCGGCCTCCAGCGTCGGCGGGCACCGCGAGCTGATCACCCACGGCGACACCGGCACGCTGTTCGCGCCCGATGATCCGGTCGCCTGCGCCGCCGCGCTTGGTCAGCTGTTCGGCGCGCGCGCTGGCTGGGAGGCGATGAAAGACCGCGCCCAGACCCATGTCCGCACCCGCCACGACTGGGCCGCCAACGCGCGGGATTATCTTTCTGTTTACCATATCTTGCTAGCCGGAGAGCAAGCCCATGCAGGCGGTGTAACCCACGCCGCCGCCGGGCATGAACGCAAGGCAGGGTAACGGGCGCATGGCAGGCGGGCAGGAAAGCAAGGCGGAACAGCAACGACGCGGCCGGACAACGCGCCGCGCACGCCCGGCGCTCAGGGCTCACCGGCTGTTCGTCCCGATCCTCGCCGTATGGGGCGCGCTGCTGGGGGGATTGGTCACCTTTGTGCTCCCGGCCGGATCCGTGCTTGCCGCCGCCGCAAACATCGGCCTTGGCGCGTTTGACGAATTGTCGCGCTTTGCGCTGATCGGGCTCGCCGCGCTGGCGACCGGCGGCCTGATGCTCGTGCTCGGCATGACGCTCGCCAGCAAGCCGCGCCCTCGCAAGGACACGCCGTCCATCGCCGCCATGGCCGTGCGCCATGTGCGCACCATCGATCCGGCAAGCGAACTCGGCAGCGTCAGCTTCGACGCGCCGGTCGAGGCCATGCCGTTTTCTGTCGCCGAAAGCCGCGCCGAACCCGCAACCGCGCCGACACCCGAAGTCGCGGCTGCACCTGCGCCACTGGCAGTGGTGGAAACCGCCGCTCCCGAGGCTGCGGCGCCGCTGGCACTGGATCTTGCGCAGTTCGCCGCTCTGCCGGGCCGCAACGCGGTGTGGGTCGAGGAGCCGGTTGATTTTGCCGCCCAGGCAGCGCCCGCTCCGGAACCCGCCACCCCTGCACGTCGCACGGCACCGCGCCCCGTCAGCCCGAGCGCCATCGAGCGCCTGCGGGCTGTGCCGACCAGCGAACTCAGCCTGATCCAGATGGTCGAACGCTTTGCGGCCGCGGTTCACGAACACCAGTCCGCCCCGACCAGCAGCGCCGGCCTTGCCGCGCGCGATGCAGCGCTGGCAGAAGCCCTTCGCGCACTAGCTGCACTGAGCCGCGAGAGCGAAGCCCAGACCCAGAACGCGCCGCTGCGCGAAGCGCTCGGCCGCCTGCAGGAGCTGCGCGGGGCCGCCTGAGCCAGCGGGCGATTCCCGCAAATCCTGCAAGCTGCTGGTCCAATCGATGCAAGCGGCGCAATCTATTTATAGTCTGAATAGGTCTGCGAGAAATAATACTTCGCGCAAACCCATTGCCAAAACCTCTTCCTGTCGGCATGAGGGCGCAAACCGGGCAAGGCAGGCCGCCTGCGCTGACCCTTGCCCGGAATAATCGCCGCCATGCGCCCGTTCGGCCTGTAACCGCCACAACGCGCCTGTCGGCATCTGACAGATCGGACTTTTGCCATGGGATACCCCTCCTCCCAGGGTCTTTACGACCCCGCCAACGAACATGACGCCTGCGGCGTCGGCATGGTTGCGCATATCAAAGGTGCCAAAAGCCATGGCATCGTGCGTCAGGCGCTGGAGATCCTTGAAAAGCTCGATCACCGCGGCGCGGTCGGCGCTGATCCGCTGCTGGGTGACGGCGCGGGGATTCTCATCCAGATTCCCGATCCGCTGATCCGCCGCTGGGCCACAGACCACGGCCATGATCTGCCTGCGCCGGGCGAATATGGCGTGGCGATGTGCTTCCTCCCGCAAGACGCCGCTGCCCGCGCCTTCGTGTGCGAGCGGATGGAGACCTTCACCGCCAAGGAAGGCCAGCACTTTGTCGGCTGGCGCGATGTGCCGACCACGCTGACCGGCTTGGGTGATGCCGTGATCGCCTCGATGCCAGTGATCCAGATGGCGGTGATCGCGCGCGGCGAGAATTGCGCCGATCAGGACGCCTTCGAGCGCAAGCTGCTGACGATCCGCAAGCAGGTGCAGAACCCGCTTGCGCAGCTCGCCGAAAAGCACGGCCTGCCCGATGTGACCGAAACCTACATCCCCAGCTTCTCGACCCGCACGCTGGTCTACAAGGGCCTGCTGCTGGCGACGCAGGTGGACAGTTTCTACGATGATCTGCGCGATCCCGAATGCGTTTCGGCGCTGGGCCTCGTGCACCAGCGTTTCAGCACCAACACCTTCCCGAGCTGGCGGCTGGCCCACCCGTTCCGATTCATCGCCCACAACGGCGAGATCAATACGGTGCGCGGCAACGTCAACTGGATGAACGCCCGCCGCCGCACCATGGAAAGCGAGCTGCTCGGCCCCGATCTCGACAAGATGTGGCCGATCATCCCGCACGGGCAATCGGACACGGCCTGCCTCGACAACGCCTTGGAACTGCTGATCGCGGGCGGATATTCTCTCGCCCACGCGATGATGATCCTGATCCCCGAGGCGTGGGCCGGCAACCCGCTGATGGATGCGGGCCGGCGCGCGTTCTACGAATATCACGCCGCGCTGATGGAGCCGTGGGACGGCCCGGCGGCGGTGTGCTTTACCGATGGCCGCCAGATCGGCGCGACGCTGGATCGCAACGGGCTGCGGCCCGCGCGCTACTGCGTCACCAAGGACGATATCGTCTGCCTCGCATCGGAAAGCGGCGTGCTGCCGTTCGCCGAGGAAGACATCGTGCGCAAGTGGCGCCTGCAGCCGGGCAAGATGCTGCTGATCGATCTCGAACAGGGCCGCATCATCGAGGATGACGAGCTCAAGGCCGATCTCGCCAATGCCGAGCCCTATGCCGAATGGCTGCATCAGGCGCAGTACAAGCTGGAAGATATCACCGATATCGTCCCCGAACTGGCGGCGATCCCGGCGGAAGAGACCACCCTGCTCCAGCGCCAGCAGGCGTTCGGCTACACTCAGGAAGATGTCTCGCGCTTCCTTGAGCCGATGGCCGTCGATGCCGATGATCCGATCGGTTCGATGGGCACCGACACGCCGATCGCCGTGCTGTCGGACAGGGCGCGGTTGCTCTACGACTATTTCAAGCAGAACTTCGCGCAGGTGACCAACCCGCCGATCGATCCGATCCGCGAAGAACTGGTGATGAGCCTCACCAGCATGATCGGCCCGCGCCCCAATCTGCTCGGCCGCGATGCGGGGACGCACAAGCGGCTTGAGGTGGATCAGCCGATCCTCACCAATGCCGATCTCGCCAAGATCCGCTCGGTGGAAGAAGCGCTCGACGGCGCGTTCCGCTGTGCCACGATCGACATCACCTGGGACGCCAGCACCGGCGCCGAGGGCATTGCGCTGGCGATCAAGGAAATGTGCTGGGCCGCGACCGAGGCGGTGCTACAGGATCACAACATCCTGATCCTGTCCGACCGCACCCAGAGCGAGGCGCGCGTGCCGATGCCCGCGCTGCTCGCCACGGCCGCCGTGCACCACCATCTCGTGCGCCAGGGCCTGCGGATGCAGACCGGCCTCGTGGTTGAAACCGGCGAAGCGCGCGAAGTGCATCACTTCTGCGTTCTGGCCGGTTACGGCGCGGAAGCGATCAACCCCTATCTCGCCTTCGAGACGATCGAGGCCCTGCGCGCCAAGCGGCACGCGGACCTGTCGCCGGAAAAGGTGCGCGCCAACTTCATCAAGGGCGTGGGCAAGGGCATCCGCAAGGTCATGTCCAAGATGGGCATCTCGACCTACCAGTCCTATTGCGGCGCGCAGATCTTTGACGCGGTGGGGCTGTCGTCGGCCTTCGTCGAACAGTTCTTTACCGGCACCGCTACCACCATCGAAGGCATCGGCCTTGCCGAAGTCGCCGAGGAAGCACTGCGCCGCCACGGGCAGGCTTATGGCGACAACCCGATCTATGACGGGATGCTCGATGTCGGCGGGATCTACCAGTATCGCCTGCGCGGCGAGGAGCACGCCTGGACCCCGCAGAACGTGGCCCAGTTGCAGCACGCGGTGCGCGGCAATGATCCCAAGAACTACGCCGAATTTGCCGCCAGCATCAACGAGCAGTCCGAACGGCTGCTGACGATCCGCGGCCTGCTGGAGTTCCGGAAAGCTGACAAGCCGATCCCGCTGGATGAAGTCGAACCGGCGGCCGAAATCGTCAAGCGCTTCTCCACCGGCGCGATGAGCCTCGGTTCGATCAGCCACGAAGCGCACTCGACCATGGCGATCGCGATGAACCGCATCGGCGGGCGCTCGAACACGGGCGAAGGCGGGGAGGAGCCGTTCCGCTTCAAGCCGATGGATAACGGCGATTCGATGCGCAGCCGCATCAAGCAGGTCGCCTCTGGCCGCTTTGGCGTGACCACCGAATATCTCGTCAATTCGGACGATATCCAGATCAAGATGGCGCAGGGTGCCAAGCCCGGCGAGGGCGGCCAGCTGCCCGGTCACAAGGTCGACAAGCGCATCGGCGCGGTGCGCCACTCGACGCCGGGTGTGGGCCTGATTTCGCCCCCGCCGCACCACGACATCTATTCGATCGAAGACCTCGCGCAGCTGATCCACGATCTCAAGAACGTGAACCCGGTGGCGCGAATCTCGGTCAAGCTGGTCTCCGAAGTCGGCGTTGGCACGGTCGCGGCGGGCGTGTCCAAGGCGCGCGCGGATCATGTCACCATTGCAGGCTATGACGGCGGGACGGGCGCTTCGCCGCTCACCTCGCTGACCCATGCCGGTAGCCCGTGGGAAATCGGCCTTGCCGAAACGCAGCAGACACTGCTGCTCAACGATCTGCGCAGCCGCATTGCGGTGCAGGTTGATGGCGGGCTGCGCACGGGCCGCGATGTCGCAATCGGCGCGTTGCTGGGCGCGGACGAATTCGGCTTTGCCACCGCGCCGCTGATTGCTGCGGGCTGCATCATGATGCGCAAGTGCCACCTCAACACCTGCCCCGTCGGCGTGGCGACGCAGGATCCGGTGCTGCGCGCGCGCTTCACCGGCCAGCCCGAACACGTGGTCAATTATATGTTCTTCGTCGCCGAGGAACTGCGCGCGATCATGGCCGAGATGGGCATCCGCACCGTCGCCGAGATGGTCGGGCGGGTCGATCTGCTCGATACGCGGCGGATGGAGCGCCACTGGAAGGCGCGCGGGATCGATCTGGGCCGCATCCTGCATCAGGTGCCGCTCAAGGAAGGTGCCTCGCTGCGCCAGACCGGCACGCAGGATCACGGGCTCGAAGGCGCGCTCGACAACCGGCTGATTGCCGATTGCCGCAGCGCCATCGACACCAAGCAGCCGGTGCAGATCGCGCTGCCGATCCGCAACGTCCACCGCACCGTGGGTGCAATGCTCTCAGGCGAGATCGCCAAGGCGCATGGGCATGAAGGCCTGCCGACCGATACCGTCCGCATCAACCTGACGGGCGTGGCCGGGCAGAGCTTCGGCGCGTGGCTGGCCCACGGGGTGACGCTCGATCTGGTCGGCGATGCCAATGACTATGTCGGCAAAGGACTCTCTGGGGGCCGCATCATCGTCCGCCAGCCCGAAGCCGCCCCGCGCGCCTCGAACGAGAACATCATCGTCGGCAACACGGTGCTCTACGGTGCAATCGCGGGCGAGGCCTATCTCGGCGGCGTTGCGGGCGAGCGCTTCGCGGTGCGCAACTCGGGCGCGATTGCGGTGGTCGAAGGCACCGGCGATCACGGCTGCGAATACATGACCGGCGGCGTGGTGGTGGTGCTCGGCAAGACCGGGCGCAACTTTGCTGCCGGCATGAGCGGCGGGGTCGCCTATGTCTATGATCCCGAAGGGCAGTTCGGCGATCTGGTCAACCACGCGCAGGTCGATCTGCTGCCGATCACGCCGGGACCGGACGCCGAGGAAGGCACCGGACGCCCGGCCCAGCGCCCGCGCTCGGTGAACGACTTCGGCATGGGTGATATGCTGCGCCACGATGCGGAACGGCTGCGCATTCTGGTCGAACGGCACCAGCTCCACACCGGCAGCAAGCTGGCAGGCGCGCTGCTGGCCGATTGGGACGCGGCGCTGACCCGCTTCGTCAAGGTCATGCCGCGCGATTATGCCGCGGCGCTCAAGCGGCTCGAAGCGGAACGCAACGAAGCCGCAAGCGTCGCAGCGGAGTAGCCTCCATGCACCTTCGTCACCCCTGCGCAGGCAGGGGCCCAGATAACGCCAGTTTGGCGCGCAACATCAAAATCAGCTGGACCCCCGCCTTCGCGGGGGCTTCGGCCCAATCGGAGATTTGACCTCGTGGGCAAGGAAACCGGATTTCTCGAGCTGGACCGCCGCGAGCGGGATTATCTCGATCCGAAAGAGCGGCTGAAGAACTACCGCGAATTCGTCATCCAGCCGGATGATGCAACGCTGGGCGCGCAGGCCTCGCGCTGCATGAATTGCGGGATTCCCTACTGCCACAACGGCTGTCCGGTGAACAACATGATCCCGGACTGGAACCACCTCGTCTACGAGGCGGACTGGAAGCGTGCGCTGGATATGCTGCACACCACCAACAACTTCCCCGAATTCACCGGCCGCATCTGCCCCGCCCCGTGCGAGGCGGCTTGCACGCTCAACATCATTGATCAGCCGGTCACCATCAAATCGATCGAATGCGCCATCGTCGATCGCGGGTGGAAGGAAGGCTGGATCACGCCCAAGCTGCCCGAGAGCAAGACCGGCAAGTCGGTCGCGGTGGTCGGTTCCGGCCCCGCCGGGCTCGCCTGCGCGCAGCAGCTGGCACGCGCGGGGCATAGCGTCACCGTGTTCGAAAAGTCCGATCGGGTCGGCGGCTTGCTGCGTTACGGCATCCCCGACTTCAAGATGGAAAAGCACCTCATCAACCGCCGCTGCCAGCAGATGGAAGCCGAAGGGGTGACGTTCAAAACCTCCAAGGAAGTCGGCGTTGATGTGTCGTTCCAGTCCCTGCGCGAGAATTTCGATGCGGTGGTGCTGGCCGGCGGCGCGGAAGATGCGCGGCCGCTGGCGATCCCCGGCGCGGAAATGCCCGGCGTGCGGATGGCGATGGAATTCCTGACCCAGCAGAACAAGCGCGTCGCAGGCGACGACGAACTGCGCGCTGCCCCGCGCGGCAGCCTCACCGCCACCGGCAAGCACGTGGTGGTGCTGGGCGGCGGCGATACGGGGAGCGACTGTGTCGGCACCTCGAACCGGCAGGGCGCAAAAAGCGTCACCCAGCTCGAAATCATGCCCAAGCCGCCGGAAAAGGAAGACAAGGCGCTGACCTGGCCCGATTGGCCGATGAAGCTGCGCACCTCCTCCAGCCACCAGGAAGGCGTCGAGCGCGACTGGGCCGTGCTGGCCAAGCGCGTGCTGGGCGACGGCGAGACAATGACCGGGCTCGAATGCGTGCGCGTCGAATGGGTCGGCGGGCAGATGCAGGAAGTCGCGGGCAGCGAGTTCACCATCCCGGCCGATCTGATCCTGCTCGCCATGGGCTTTGTCGGGCCGAAGAAGGCCGGGCTGCTCGAACAGGCGGGCGTGGCGCTGAGCCCGCGCGGCAATGTCGATGCCGATACCGAAAGCTACGCCACCAGCGAGCCGGGCGTGTTCGCCTGCGGCGATATGCGGCGCGGGCAGAGCCTCGTCGTCTGGGCAATCCGCGAAGGCCGCCAATGCGCACGCAGCGTCGACGAAGCGCTGATGGGGGTTAGCGAACTGCCGCGCTGAGGCATGTCCGCTTCGGTCCTTCCAAAGGCGCTCGCATTCGACGTGTTCGGCACAGTCGTCGACTGGCGCACCAGCATCACGCGCGAGTCTGCGGCGTTTCTCACGGCGATCGGGCGAGACGATGTCGAAGCGGCCGCTTTCGCCGATGCGTGGCGGGGGCAGTATATCGCGGCGATGATCGGGATGCGCAAATCGGGCCGCGCTTTCGCGGTGCTCGATGTGCTCCACCGCGAGATGCTCGAAGCGGCCCTGCGCGAACGCGATATCGACCCTGAAGGCCTCGACGAGGCGCTGCTTGCTGACTGGAATCGCGCCTGGCACCGGCTCGATCCATGGCCGGATGCAGTCGAGGGGCTTACACGGCTAAAGGGGCGTCTGCCGATTGTCACGCTCTCGAACGGGAATGTCGCGCTGCTGCTCGCCATGGCGCGGCGCGCTGGCTTGCCGTGGGACGCGATCCTCGGCGCGGAGATCAGCGGGGCCTACAAGCCCGACCGCCAAGCCTATCTGCGCACCGCCGAAGTGCTGGGTATCGCGCCGGGTGAGCTATGCCTCGTTGCCGCGCATCACGGCGATCTCGCCGCTGCGCGTGGCTGCGGGCTGCTGACGGCCTATGTCGACCGCCCGGACGAATATGGCGGCGCGCCGGCACCTGACGCGCATTACGCACAGTCGTGGGAATGGTCGGCTACGAGCCTGACCGATCTGGCCGCACAGATGGGCTGCTGAGGCCGGGCAGCCCCGGCTAGCTCAATCGTCCACCCGCTCGATATCCGCGCCGACCAGCTGGAGCTTCTCCTCCAGCCGCTCGTAACCGCGGTCGAGGTGATACAGCCGCCGCACAGTGGTCTCGCCTTCCGCCGCCAGCGCGGCGATCACGAGGCTCATCGAGGCGCGCAGGTCGGTCGCCATGACTTCCGCGCCGGTCAGGCGGTCGACGCCCTTGACGATGGCGGTGCGGCCTTCGGTGGTGATGTCCGCGCCCATGCGCGCCAGTTCGGGCACGTGCATGAAGCGGTTCTCGAAGATCGTTTCCTTGAGCACGCTGGTGCCTTCCGCCTTGCACAGCAGCGCCATCAGCTGCGCCTGCATATCGGTGGCAAGGCCGGGATAGGGGGCGGTGGTGAGGTTGGTGGCCTTGAGCGGGCCGTCGGCCTTCACGTTCATGCCCTTGGCATCCCACGTCACTTCGCAGCCGATGGCCTGCAAGGCGTGGATCGTCGCCATCATCTCGTCAGCCCGCGCGCCTTCGAGCCGCACTTCGCCCCCCGTAATCGCCGCGGCGCAGGCATAGGAGCCCGCCTCGATCCGGTCGGGCATGACGCGGTAGGTCGCGCCGTGCAGGCGCTTGACCCCGTGGATGGAGAGGGTGGAGCTGCCGATCCCTTCGATCTCCGCGCCCATCGCGACGAGCATATTGCACAGATCGACAATCTCGGGCTCGCGCGCGGCGTTGAACAGCCGGCTGGTGCCGTTCGCCAGCACGGCAGCCATCAAAGCATTCTCGGTCGCGCCGACGCTGACCACCGGGAAGTCGAAATCGCCGCCCGGCATCCCGCCGTCGGGCTGGATCGCCCGCACATAGCCCGCGGCAAGCTCGATCTTCGCGCCGAAGGCTTCCAATGCCTTCAGGTGCAGGTCGATCGGGCGGTTGCCGATCGCGCAGCCGCCGGGCATCGAGACGGTCGCCTCGCCCGCGCGGGCCAGCATCGGGCCGAGCACCAGGATCGAGGCGCGCATCTTGCGCACCAGATCATAGGGCGCGACGTTGGAGGTGATGCGGGTCGCCTCCATGCTCATCACGCGGCCGAAATCCTCAGGGCGCGTGCCCTGGATCACGGTGGTCACGCCGAACTGGTTCATCAGGTGCTGGAACCCGTCGATATCCGCCAGCCGCGGCAGGTTGCGCAGCGTCAACGGCTCCTCGGTCAGCAGCGCGCACGGAATGAGCGTGAGCGCGGCATTCTTGGCCCCGGAAATGGGGATCGAGCCGGAAAGGCGGTTGCCGCCGCGAATGATGAGTTTGTCCATTTGTCTGCCTTAGCGAAAAGTGCTTTTCGCGCAACATGGCGCGGCTTGCCCGCCAACAGTGCGATTGACGAGGGCCGGTGGGCGCGGCACGGGACGGGAATAGACGCCCGATCCAGCCACGAGGCTCGCATGACCGCTCAACCCTCCACTAAGCCCAGGCCGATCAAGAAGGCCGTGTTCCCCGTCGCCGGGCTCGGCACGCGCTTTCTGCCTGCGACCAAGGTGGTGCCCAAGGAACTGCTCCCTGTGGTTGACCGCCCGCTGATCCAGTACGCGGTGGACGAAGCGCGCGAGGCGGGGATCGAGCAGATGATCTTCGTCACCGGTCGCGGGAAGACCGGGATCGTCGAGCATTTCGACATCGCCTTCGAACTCGAACAGACCATGACCGAGCGCGGCAAGGACCTCTCCGTGCTGGAATGCACCCGCGCGGTGCCCGGCGATGTGATCGCGGTGCGCCAGCAGGTGCCGCTCGGCCTCGGCCACGCGATCTGGTGCGCGCGCGCGATTGTGGGCGACGAGCCTTTCGCAATCTTCCTGCCCGACGAGCTGATGGTCGCGCGCGAAGGCGGCACGGGCTGCATGAAGCAGATGGTCGAGGCCTATAACGAAGTCGGCGGCAACCTGATCTCGGTGCTCGAAGTGCCGATGGAGCAGGTGTCCAGCTACGGCGTGATTGATCCCGGCGCGCAGGTCGGCGCGCTGACCGAAGTGCGCGGGCTGGTGGAGAAGCCGAAGCAGGCCGATGCGCCGTCCAACAAGATCGTCTCGGGCCGCTATATCCTCCAGCCTGAGGTGATGCGCGTGCTGGAGAACCAGGGCAAGGGCGCGGGCGGCGAGATCCAGCTGACCGACGCGATGGCCAAGATGATCGGCAGCCAGCCGTTCCACGCGGTCACCTTCGATGGCGCGCGCTATGATTGCGGCAGCAAGACCGGTTTTGTCGAGGCCACGCTGGCAATTGCGCTCGCGCGGCCCGACATGGGCGCCGAAGTGCGCGCGATTGCCCAGCGGTTGTTGGGGTAAGGAATACAGGGGCAGCCCGTCAGCTGCCCCTGCCCTTGGGCTTTACTCGGCGGCTTCGCCCGTCGGCAGCGCGCCAGTGTCATTATCCTGCGGCTTGGCCAGTTTCGGTGCCTTGGGGGCCGAGGCGACCGCCGGTGTGGCCGCTTCGGCATCAGCCGCACCCTTGACCAGACCGGAGAGCGAGGAGCCATCCAGCCCCAGCTCCTTCATCAGGCCATCGAGCACCGGCGCCTGAGCACGGTAGGCCAGCGCTGCTGCCACAGCATCGCTGGCCAGATTGCCCGAACCCCCGCCCGTGCCGGAGCCGCCCGAACCGTCATTCGCCGCGCGCCCGCCATTGGTGAGCCCGTCGACCTGCACGATCTTGATCGAATCGATCGCCTCCATCGGCTTGGCGCTTTCACGGATGACCTCGGGCAGCACTTTGAGCAGTGCCAGTTTGGTCTGCAGGCTGATCTGATCGTTGGAGAGGATATTGGCCGCCTCGTTGATCGCGCGCTGGCCTGCCGCTTCCACTTCAAATCGCACGCGCGAGGCTTCGGCACGCAGCTTTTCGGCTTCGGCCTGGCCTTGCGCTTCCATCCGGATCGCTTCGGCGCGGTTGGTGGCGGCGTCCTTTTCCGCTTCGGCCTGCACCTTCACGCCAATCGCCTCGCGCTCGGCCTGCTTGGCCGCTTCGATCAGTTCGATCTTCTTCTGACGCTCGGCGATTTCGCTTTCGCGCGCGGTGGCGACGCGTTCCTCGGCTTCGACCGCCTTGGCGCGGGCATCATCGGCCTCGGCCTTGGCCTGGCTTTCCTCGCGGCTCTTGTTCTGCACCGCGATCTGCTGTTCCTGCCGGGCGATTTCGAGCGCACGCTGCTGATCGATGCGGGCCTCCTCGACGAGACGGTCGGCCTCGATCTGCTGGGCATCGACCTGCTTCTTGGCCTCGATCCGTGCGGCTTCGGCCTCGCGGTTGCGTTCGGCCTGCTCGCGGGCGATTTCGGCAGCCTGCCCGGCGCGGCGCACTTCAACCTCGCGCTCCTGCTCGAGCCGCGCATATTCCTGATCGCGGCTGATCTCGAAGCTGCGCTTGCTGGCTTCGAGGTTCTTGGTCTCGATCTGGACGCGGGTGTCCTGTTCGATATCGTTGCGCAGCTTCTTGCGCGCCTCGATCTGCTCGGTCAGCTTGGTGAGGCCTTCCGCGTCGAAGGCGTTGTTGGCGTTGAAGTGCTCGATCGACGTCTGATCGAGGCCGGTGAGCGAAACCGATTCCAGCTCCAGACCGTTCATGGCCAGATCGTTGGAACTGACCTGCTGCACCTTCTGCACGAAGTCGGCGCGCTGTTCGTGCAGCTCGTTCATGGTCATCCCCGCCGCGACCGAGCGCAGCGCGTCGACGAACTTGCCTTCGACCAGATCCTTGAGCAGCTCGGGCTGCATCGTGCGCTGGCCGAGCGTCTGCGCGGCCATCGCAATCGCGCTCGCATCGGGGCGCACGCGGACGTAGAATTCGGCCTTCACGTCGATCCGCAGCCGGTCGAGCGTGATCAGCGCCTCGGTATCGCGCCGAACCACCGGCAGAACGAGGGTGTTCATATTGACCGGCATGGTTTCGTGGAACACCGGCAGCACCAGCGCGCCGCCGTTCATCACCACCTTCTCGCCCCCGATCCCGGTGCGGACAAAGGCGGTCTCCTTCGAGGCGCGGCGATAAAGCGTCGTCAGAAAGGTGATGAAGATCACGACGACGAGCAGACCGCCGCCTCCGACAACTCCGATGGTGACCAGATCCATGTGCGTTCCCCTTAAGTATCCAGCCCGAGATGCGGGCTTTCATAATGCACGCCGTAGAAGGTCTCCCCTTCGCGGCGCACCAGCAGGACGGTGTCACCCGTCTGCAATTCGGCTGTCTGGTCGTGTGGTTCGACCATGACGAAATGGGCTTGCCCGTGAACATCGATCACCTTGGCGCGGGCGGGTGATCCGGACCGTGCGGTGCCGATCTGGATTTCGGCATCGCGCCGCACCAGGGCATCAAGGCTGACAGCCGTGGTCTCGTCCCGCGGCATGATCGCGGCGAGCGGGCGAACCACGAGGCCATTGAGCGGCAGCGCCGCCCCGCCCGCCAACAGCGCCGCCAGCGCAGCCGGCAGCGGCGCGCCAAGACTGCCGGACAGCACCGCCTGCCCGATCACGCCAATCGACCCGAAGGTGAACAGCAGGCTTGCCAGCCACACCATCAGCGGCACCCGGCCCAGGCCCAGAAGGGTCGCCAGCGCCTCGCCAACGCCGCCCGCATCCAGCCCGTCAGGCGCGTCAAAATCGCCCGCACCCTCGATCGCATCGGCGATGCCGGTCAGTTGCAGCACAGCAACCACCACCAGCGCACCGAACGCGATCAGGAACGGCAGGTTATAGGGCGCAAGCAGGCTCATGCCTGCGGCCCCGGCCAGACAAGGCGAAAGAAGAATCCCATGCCCCGAAAACTAGGGCAAACAGGGCCGAAACAATAGCGGAATCGGACAGGGCTTGTCCGATTTTTCGCTGGGTTTTCAGGCCGGGGTCACCCGCAGCGGCAGGCTTTTGAGGCCGCCGACAAAGGTGCTGCTGGCGCGTTTGGCCTCGCCCGCAGGCTCCACTGCCGCGACCCGATCGAGCAGGGCCTCGAACAGGATCCGCATCTCCAGCCGCGCCAGATGCAAGCCAAGGCACTGGTGCGCTCCTGCGCCGAACGCCAAGTGGCGATTGGGCGAGCGGGCGGCATCGAACCGGCGGGGTTCGGGGAACTGCGCCGGATCGTGATTGGCCGCGACATAGTTGATCATCAGCCAGTCGCCCTTCTTCACCTGCTGCCCGCCGAGTTCGACATCCTCGGCCGCGGTGCGCATGAAGTGCTGCACCGGGCTGGTCCAGCGGATCGCTTCCTCGACAATGCCGGGCAGCAGCGCGCGGTCAGCCTTGACCCGCGCCCATTGCTCCGGATCATTGGCCAGCGCCTGCATCGCGCCTGCCGTGCTGGCCGAGGTGGTGTCGTGCCCGGCAGTGGCGACGATGATGTAATAGCCCGCCATGTCGCGCGGCGGGAGCGGCTGGCCGTCGACCAGCGCATTGGCGATCACGCTGGCGACATCATCGGTAGGATTGCGGCGGCGATCCTCGGCGATGCCGGCGAAGTAATCCTCGAAGGTCTTCACCGCGCCAGCGACAATCTGCACCACCTGTTCGGGGGTCATCTTGTCCATCCCGGAGCCCGAGAGATCCTTGTCCTGCCCGCCGAACAATTGCTGGGTGAGCATCTGCATCCGGAATTCGTCCTCAGGCGGCACGCCCATAATCTGCATGACCACGCGCAAGGGATAGGGGCCGGAGACTTCCTTCACGAAGTCGACGTCCGGGCCCTGCGCGATCATCCGGTCAACCGTCTGCGCTGCCAGAGCACGCAGCTCGCCTTCCAGCTGCGCAAGGTTGCGCGGCATGAACCATTCCTGCGTCAGCTTGCGATATTTGGGGTGGATCGGCGCGTCGAACACCACCAGCGAATCGACCAGCATATTCGATCCCGTCGCCGCGCGGCTGAATTCGATGGCCTGATTGAAGCTGAACACCACCGGGCGCGGGTTGTTGAGGAAGGTCGCGTTATCCTTCGATATCCGCATCACATCATCATAGCGGGTGACGAGCCAGAAGGGATCAAACAGCCCCGGCGTATCGGGCTGCACCTTCACGACCGGCGATTCCGCGCGGATCGCATCGAAGGTATCGAGCAGCCCGTCCCATTCGGCATAGGCGTGCGGATCGATCACGCGCCGGGCGAGATCGCCCGTGAGAACCGCCTCCCCCTCCCCGCTCATGCCGCAGCAGCCTTGGCGGCATACTCGTCGCGCAGCTCGCGCTTGTAGAGCTTGCCATTGGCCTCGCGCGGCAGTTCGGGGCGGAAGTCGAACAGCTTGGGCATCTTGATCTTGGAGAGGCTGGCGGAGAGGAATTCGCGCAGCTCCGCCTCCAGCGCCGGGCCGGCATCCGCCATGTCGCGCGGCTGCACCACCGCGACGACCTTTTCGCCGAGGTCAGGGCACGGCGCGCCGATCACCGCAGCATCCATGATCTTGGGGTGGGTGACCAGCAGGTTCTCGATCTCCTGCGGGTAGATGTTCACCCCGCCGGAGATGATCATGTGGCTCTTGCGGTCGGTCAGGAACAGGAAGCCATCCTGGTCGAGATGGCCGATATCGCCCAGCGTCATCCAGCCCTTGGGATGCATCGCCTCGGCGGTCTTGGCGGGATCATTGTGATAGGTCGGCAGGTTGATGTTCTCGAAGAAAATCAGCCCGTCCTGATCGGGGGCAAGCTCCTCGCCCTCGGGCCCGCAAACGTGGACCTTGCCATGCACCGCGACGCCGACAGTGCCGGGTTTGGCGAGCCAGTGTTCCGACTTCACCAGCGTCATCCCGATCATCTCGCTGCCGGCGTAGTATTCGTTGACGATCGGCCCCCACCATTCGATCATCGCGCGCTTGATCGGCACAGGGCACGGCGCGGCCGCGTGGATCGCGCGCTGGTGGCTCGAAAGATCGTACCGCGAGCGCACCGCGGGATCGAGCTTGAGGAAGCGCACAAAGTGGGTCGGCACCCACTGGCTGTCGGTCACCTTGTAGCGCTCGATCGCCTTCAGCGCCTCTTCGGGATCAAACTTCTCCATCATCACCACTGTGCCGCCGAGCCGGTGCACGACCGAGCACCAGCCGATCGGCGCGGCATGATAGAGCGGGGCGGGCGAGAGGTAGATCATCGAGCCGTCGGCCGGCATCCCCATGCCCATCGTCGCAAGGCCCAGCAGCGGGACCGGCGCGGCCGGATCCGGATCTTCGGGCGGGGCGGGGCGAATGCCCTTGGGCCGCCCGGTGGTGCCGCTCGAATAGAGCATCAGCAACCCGGCGCTCTGATCGGGGATCGGGGTGCTGGGCTGGGCCGCCAGCGCGGCGGCGAAATCCTCCGCCCCTCCTGCATCCATCACCAGCACGGTGAGGTCCGGACATTCCTTGCGGATATCCTCCAGCACGCCCTCGAAATAGCCGCTGGTGATCAGCAGCTTGGCCTGTGCATCGCGGATGATATAGGCGGCCTCGGGCGCGGTGAGGCGCGAGGAGATCGGCACCAGCATCGTGCCGGCGCGCTGCGATCCCCAGATCAGCGTGAAATACTCGATCCGGTTTTCCAGCAGCACCGCAAAGGCATCGCCTGCGCCGATCCCGTGCGCGCGCAGCAGGTGGGCAAAGCGGTTCGATTCCGCGTCCATTTCGCCATAGGTGATCTGCTCGCCCGATCCGGTCATGATGACAGCGGGGTGATCGGGGCGGCTCGCGGCGTGCGCGATGGGGTGCATGCTCATGGTATCTCTCCCTTGCCGCCTTGCGCTTTGAGCGGCAGCGGCTTGGAAGCGAAATTACGCGAGGCGCGCGGCCCCGCAAGCAAAAACGGTATGGGAAATGCTACCGATTGTCGCGGTATCGAGAGAGGGACATCCAAGAAAAAAGGCGGCGGGATAACCCGCCGCCATGTTCGGACACCCTCTCCAATGTCCGGCCCGTTTGCACGGGCAATCTCGTGAAGCTTGTTCGCCGGAGCCGATTGCGTGGGTGGCTTATTCGCCACCCTGGCCGGTCAGGCGAGCATCGCGGGCGTAGGCCAGCTGTGCTTCGCTCTCTACCATATACGGAATCGGATTGACTGCAACCCCATCAATACGGACTTCATAATGGAGGTGCGGACCGGTCGAGCGGCCGGTCGAACCGACATAGCCGATCAGGTCGCCCTTCTTGACATTGTCGCCCGCGGCAACCGCAAGGCGCGAAAGGTGGGCGTAGCGGGTCTGCATCGAAGCGCCATGCTCGACGGCGACATACAGGCCGTAGCTCGAATACCAGTCGGCGCGGCCGACAATGCCGTCAGCCGTGGCATAGACCGGGGTGCCGGTCGGCGCGGCGAGATCGATACCGGCGTGCTGGCGGCGGCCGCCAAGCACCGGGTGAGTGCGCATCCCGTAACCGCTGGTGAGCGAGGCGCCTTCAAGCGGCATACGCGACGGCACCGAAACGCTGCGCTGGGCGAAGGGCGCGGAATAGGCCGTCTCGGCCATGCCGCCCACTTGCGGGCTGGTGCGCTCGATCGCGGTCCAGCTAGCGAACAGCGACTTGAAGCGCTGGTCCCCGCTGGCGAGCGGATCAATCTGCTCACCGCGCACCGGCTCGACGATGTCGGCGCTGGTCGTGGAGGTGGCGGCGGAATTGGCGGTGTTGGCAAAGGCAGGAGCAGAGGCGGCGGAAACCAGGAGCGCACCGCAGCACAAGGCTACGAGCTTCGTCATGTATCGCACGGCAAACTTCATAACTGACCCGATCCCCGATTTCGGCGTTCCCGCCGCTCGTTTGGTTGAGCACGTCTTGCTGCGCGCTTCTGCTGGATCGTGGTTATCCGGGTGAGTCGTTAATGTGCAATCTCTGCGTAAAATTCCCGCGACAAACCGGCTGCAAGACGCGCTGAGTCGTTGAACGGCGGCTTAACGCTCCCCTTAAAGTGCCGTTTTACGAGGTTCTGCCAGAGGGATTCGGGCGCTTGCTGCTGCGTTTCGGCGCAACGCAGAAAGTGCTTGGTGCCAAACGCAACGTGACGGATTTCATCGTCAAGAATGCGGGTGAGGATTTTGGCGCCATGCGTATCGCCTGCCGCCGCGACCCGCTCGAGCGTTGCCGGCGTGACGTCAAGACCGCGCGCCTCGAGCACCATCGGCACCACCGCCAGCCGCGCGGCGGCATCGCCCCGCGTGGCGTGTGCGGCCTCCCACAGCCCCGCGTGGGCGGGCAGCGCGCCATAGTGCGTGCCGAGCGATTCGAGCTTGCGGGCGAGCAAGGCGAAATGCATCGCCTCGTCCGCCGCAACGTCCAGAAAATCGCTGACGAACTCCTCGCCCATCTCCGCGCCGAATCGCCCCGCCATATCGAGCGCCAGATCAATCGCAACGAATTCGATGTGCGCCAGGCTATGCCACAGCGCGATCCGCCCGCTTTCCGATCCGCCGCGGCGGCGCTTGGGCATCTGGGCGGGCGGCAGCAATTGCGGCACTTCGGGCCAGGCCGGGGTGTCGGGCATGGTGACGTCAAAGCGCCAATCGAGCGCGCCCTTGCGCCACGCGCGCGCCACTTCGCGCGCGGCAAAGCACTTGGCGCGCGGCGCAGGCGTGAGCAAAGCGGCGCGGATGGCACGGGCGACTGACGTCATGGGCTGGCTCAAAGAGCCTTGGCGGCAGCGAGAACCTCTTCGGCGTGGCCGGCGACTTTCACCTTGTCCCAGATGCGCGCGATTGTGCCGTCGGCGCCCACCAGATAGGTGGCGCGGACCATGCCCATATAGGTCTTGCCGTACATCTGCTTTTCCGCCCACACGCCGAGCGCATCGGACAGGCCGCCGTCTTCGGCATCGCTGGCGAGCGGGGCGGTGAGGCCGTGCTTGGCGATGAACTTGGCGTGCTTCTTGGCCGGATCCTTGCTGACACCGAGCAGCTTTGTCCCCGCAGCCTCGAAATCGCCCTTGAGCGCGGAGAAATCCTTGTTCTCGGTGGTGCAGCCGGGGGTGTCGTCCTTGGGATAGAAGAAGATCACCAGCTTGGAGCCGGCAAAATCGGACGGCTTCACGCTCCCGCCTTCGGGGGTTTCCATGGCGATATCGGGCATGGCGTCACCAACGCCGGGGAAAGTGCTCATCAATCGGTCTCCTGTTCGCTTTCGAGAATGTCCGTGCCCAGAATTTGTTTCCACGCCTGCGCCACGCTGTGCCGCGCCGCGCCGAAAGCGTCGAGCAGCGCGCCGTAATGATCGTAGCCGCAGGCCCGCGCCAGTGCCCGTGCGCCGCTGGGTGGGGGTTCGCGGCCATCGGGGGCAAGCAGGCGTCCGGCCACCAGCATCCGGCTCATCAGCGCGTGCGGCCCGGCAAGGTCAGCTGGCAGCAGTCCGGCGGCGGCCAGCCCGCCCAGCGCCACGGCCAGATCGGGATCGAGCGCGGCCAGTTGTGCCTCGGCCAGCGGCGCGCCGCTCGCCGTCTCGCCCTTCAATTGGAGGTAGTGGACCAGGAACTCGCAATCGACCAGCCCGCCGCGCATCAGCTTGGCATCGATCGGGCCGCCGGGCTGCTTGTGCCGCGCCATCTCGGCCCGCATCGACAGCACCGCATCGCGCAGCATCGCCTTGTCGCGCGGGGCACGCAGCACCTCGGCCAGCACGCCTTCCAGCTCGGCGCGCGCCTCGGCCGAGCCATAGAGCACCCGCGCGCGGGTCAACGCCATATGCTCCCACGTCCAGGCCGCCTCGCGCTGATACTTGCCGAAAGCCTCGCAGCTCACCGCCAGCGGGCCTTGGTTGCCCTGCGGCCTGAGGCGCGTGTCGACCTCATACAGCGCGCCCTGCGCGGTGGGCACCGACAGCGCGGCGCTGACCCGGCTGGCGAGGCGATTGAAATAGACCGTCCCACCCAGCGGCCGCGGCCCGTCTGACTGGCCTGCAAAATCGCCGGTGAACAGATAGACGATGTCGAGATCGGAGGCATGGGTCAGCGCCCCGCCACCCAATCGCCCGAGCCCGAGGATCAGCAATTCGCTGCCCGCGATCCGGCCATGCTTGCTGGCAAATTCTTGCGCGGTGGCATCGGCAGCGAGGGTCAGCGCGGCTTCGGCGGTGCGCGACAGGGCGCGGGCAATGTCGAGCGGATCGGCCAGCCCCTCGATCAGCTGGATGCCGAGCGCGAAGCGGATCTCGCCGGTGATCACGCGGATCGCATCGAGCAGCGCCTCGTAATCATCGCGCACCGCCGCACCGCGCATCCGCGCCATGATCGCCGCCCTGTCGCCCGGCAGTTCAAGCGCCCCGCGATCAATCAGCGTATCGAGCAGTTCGGGCTTGCGCGCCAGCTCGTCCGACAGCACCGGCGCCAGCGTCAGCGCGGCGACCAGCCGCTGGGTGAGATCGGGCCGCGCATCGAGCAGGCGGAAGGTGGTGATCGCCGTCGGCACGCGTTCGAGAATGCGTTCCCAGCGGGTGACCGCGCGCATCGGATCATCGCTCGCCGCCATCGCCCGGATCAGCGCGGGCGCGAGCCGGTCCCACGCCGCCACGGCCTGCGGGGAACGGATCGCGGCATGGCGTCCATCACGCCAGCCCTCGATGCGTTCGGCGAGGGTTTCGGGCTCTTCGAAACCAAGCGCGGCGAGTTCCTGCGCCAGATCGCTCGCCTGCGCTGCGGGCGCGGGAGCCGCCGCGCACGCACCGATCAGCTGCTCGTAAATGCGCGCGCTGCGGCCCGTCAGTTCGGTCAGCTGCGCCACCAGCGCCCCGCCGTCCGCCAGCCCGTCGAGCTGCGCGACATTATCCAGCGCCGCGCCTTCGGGCAGGGCGTGGGTCTGGCGGTCGTGGACCATCTGCAACCGGTGCTCAACCGCGCGCAGCCGGTCATAGGTCTCGCCCAGCGTGGTCGCGGCGTCGGGCGCGATCCAGCCGGCCGCCGCCAGCGCATCAAGCGCCGCGCGCGTGCCGCGCACCCGCAGCCCGAGATCGCGTCCACCATGGATCAGCTGGTGGGTCTGGGCGTAGAACTCGATCTCGCGGATGCCGCCGCGCCCGCGCTTCACATCGAAATGCGGCCCCGGCACCACCGGCCCCGCGTGGCTATCGCGAATGCGCTGGGTGAGCGCGCGGATTTCTTCCACCGCGCCGAAATCGAGCTGGCTGCGCCACACAAACGGGCGGATGTTGGCAAGAAAGGCCTCGCCCGCTGCCACATCCCCCGCCGCCGCACGCGCGCGGGTGAAGGCGGCGCGCTCCCACGCCAGCGCCTGCCCCTGATAATGCGCCAGTGCCGCGCCGACGGGCACACACAGCGGGCTGATCTCGCTTGCCGGACGCAGCCGCAGATCGACCCGCAGGGCATAGCCTTCGTCGGTATTGCCCGAGAGCAGGCTGACGATCCGCCGGGCATAGCGCTGCGCCGCCTCGCCCGGATCATCGCTGCTACGACGCGGCAAGCGTTCGCGATCATAGAGGAAGATCGGATCAATGTCGGAGGAGTAGTTGAGCTCGCCCGCCCCTTGCTTGCCGAGCGCGAGTGCGATGAATCCGTCGGCGCTGTCCTCGCCGGTGCGTTCGGCAATCGCGGTGCGGATTGCGCGGTCTAATGCGCGGTCGGCAAAGGCGGTGAGTTCGGCCACCACCTGCGCCAACGGGAAAGCCCCCGCCAGATCGCCCACGGCCAGCGCGGCGGCCAGCGCCAGCCGCTCGCGCCTGAGCGCCACTTCGGTATCGGGATGCGCGCCCTGCGCCCGCGCCCAGCCGAGCGCAGCCTCGCCGTCTCCGCTTGCGAGCAATCCCGCCAGTTCCGGCTGACGATCCAGCGCACGCGCCAGAAACGGCGCGTGGGCGCGGGCGCGGGCCAGCGCGCCTTCCCAGTCAGCGGTGTGAATCTCTCCCATCACCCGCTTCTCTGGCGGCAGCCGGCCATGCCCGCAAGGGGTGTCGGGTTGCCCGATCGCTCTGCTGCACGAGGGCGCGCTTGCGCGCTGCCTGCGGCTCTGCGATTGAGACGCGCAAGGCCGCTCGGCCGCAGCAGGAGAATACCAGCGATGCGCACCCCATTAGCCACCCTCGGGATCATTGCAGCAGGCGCGCTGACGCTGGCCGCGTGCGACAGCCTGCCGGGCATGGGCGGGGCGAGCGCCGCGCTCGACATTCCCGAAGTCGAGGCGGGCGACATTGCCGAGGCGACGATCAAGGACGTCACGCGCCTTCTCTCCAGCGATGAATTCGAAGGCCGGATGCCCGGCACCCCCGGCGAGGAAAAAACCATCGCGCTGCTGACCGAGCGGTTCAAGGCGGCAGGCTTGCAGCCGGGCAATAATGGCTCGTGGGTGCAGGATGTCCCGCTGGTGGAGATCACCGGCAAGGATTACGCCCCGCTGACAATCACCGGCAAGGGCGCGCCCATGTCGCTGGCCTTCGCCAAGAACTGGGTCGGCGTGACCTATCGCGAAGACGCCAAGACTACGCTCAAGGACAGCGAGCTGGTGTTCGTCGGCTATGGCATCAACGCCCCCGAAAAGGGCTGGAACGACTATGCCGGCGTTGATGTGAAGGGCAAGACGGTGGTGATCCTCGTCAATGATCCCGACTGGCAGACCGCAGGCCAGGAAGGCCCGTTCGGCGGCAAGGCGATGACCTATTACGGGCGCTGGACCTACAAGTATGAAGAGGCCGCCCGACAGGGTGCGGCGGGGGCGCTGATCGTCCACCAGACCGCGCCTGCCAGCTATGGCTGGAACGTGGTCGAAAGCTCGTGGACCGGCCCGCAGGCCTATCCCCAATATGGTGACAATCCCCCGCCGCGCACCCAGATGAACGGCTGGGTGACCGAGGACGCGGCGAGCAAGCTGCTCAAGGCCGCTGGACAGGATCTGGGCGCATTGACCAAGGCGGCGCAGGCCAAGGGCTTCAAGCCGGTGCCGCTGGGCATGAAGCTCTCGACCGGCTTTGCCAGCACCATGCGCAGCTTCACCTCGCACAACATCATCGGCATCCTGCCGGGCAGCGAGGCGCCGGAGGAATATGTGCTCCACACCGCGCACTGGGATCACCTCGGGCGCTGCACCCCTGCGCCTGATGGCGACGACATCTGCAACGGCGCGGTCGACAACGCCACCGGCACTGCCGCACTGGTCGCGCTGGCCGAGGCCCATGGCAAGGCCGGCGCGCCGCGCCGCACGCTGGTTTTCCTGGCCGTGACCGCCGAGGAATCGGGCCTGCTGGGCGCCTATTACTACGCCGCCAATCCGGTCTTCCCGCTGGCGCAGACCGTGGGCGGGGTGAACATGGACGCGCTGCAGATGGCCGGCCCGGCCAAGGACGTCACCGCCGTTGGCTTCGGCAAGTCGGCGCTCGACCAGTTCCTTGACGCCGCGCTCAAGGCCGATGGCCGCACCGTCACCCCCGATCCCAAGCCCGAGGCGGGCTACTACTACCGCTCGGACCACTTCGCCTTTGCCAAGCTCGGCGTGCCGATGCTCTACATCGACGGCGGGCAGGACCTGATCGAAGGCGGCCGCGCCGCGGGCGAGGCGGTGGCCAAGGACTATACCGACAACCGCTATCACGGCCCCAAGGATGCCTTCAACGAGGCGTGGGACTGGTCGGGCGTGATGGCTGATCTCCAGCTTTACTACCGCCTCGGCCGGATGATGGCGACGAGCAAGAGCTGGCCGAACTGGAACGATGGCGACGAATTCCGGGCCGTGCGGGACGAAAGCTGCAAGGCGGCCGATAAGGGCTGCTGATCAGGAGTGCGGATAGGCGATGCCGAGGCGCTCGGCTTGCGCCCGCAACCGTTTGTCACGTGTCCAGAGCTTGTGCTGGTGTCGATGACATGCGTTCAGCAAGTGGGCATCGACAAGGCCAATGCCGGTTCCGGCCAGTGCAGCCTCGGTAACGAAGCCTAGCAGGTCATCCTCGGCAGCGGGAGCAATCTGCGGCAATGCTGCAAGACCCGCGATAAGCTGATCTCGCTTGGCAATCGACCCGAGCGCCAGTTCGGCTGTCACAAAGCCATGCTGGATTACCTCGCCCAGCAGCAGGACACGGTTTAACTCTGGGACAGTGGCGCGTAGATGATCGATCCATACCGAGCTGTCGACGAGGATCACCAGAACCTCCGGCGCTCGGGCGCTTTGGCCTGATGGTCGCTGCCACCTAGCGCAGCCAGCCCCTTCGCCGCCTCGGCCTGGATCAGGTGCCGCAGGGCCGTGGCCATAATGGTCTCGCGATCCTCGATTCCTGTCAGTTCACGGGCAGAAGCAATCAGTTTTTCGATTTCCCTGTCGCTCGGTCGAGACTGGTTTTCGATCGTGCCAGTCTTCGCCAAAGCAGGCTTGCGTTTGCCGATGCGGACGAAACGGATCCGTTTGTCGGGCAGATTTACGTTGCAGGTTTCCCAGCCGGCGTCACGCCAGCCCCGGGTCTGGCTGTGGTGACCATCCTGATTCGACCACCATGCGGGATAGGTGTAGGCGCTCTTGGGCAAATCGAAGCCAAGTACCCGCTCGATGTCAGGAAACTTTGCATCCCAGCTATCGCGTTCAAGGCCGTTCAGGTACCGGGCAAGCGGCTCATACTTACTCATGATATGTATCTCCAATTTGAAAGATACATGTATCATACGAAAGAAGAAAATGTCAAAAGAATTTATCATGCCCCCCGAGTGGGCGCCGCAGGACTGGATCTGGATCGGCTTTCCGCATCTTGCCGAGGAATGGCCCGGCTGGCTCGCGCCCGCGCAGGTGCAGATGGCGGATTTCGCCTCTGCTGTGGCCGAAAGCGGGCAATCGGTCCGCCTGCTGGTGCGTGACGACGCCAACGAAGCGCGTGCGCGCGCCCTGGTGAGCAGCAAGGTCACGCTTGAGCGGCGGGTATACGGCGATGTCTGGCTGCGCGACACTGGCCCGTTGGTGGTCCGCGAAGCCGATGGCACCCGCACCGCGCGGCGCTTCGGCTTCAACGGCTGGGGCGGCAAATATCTGATGCCGGGCGACGAGGCCATCGGCGCAGAACTGGCCCGCGATGCCGGGCTGGCGGTGCAGACCTCGGCGATGATCCTTGAAGGCGGGGCGGTGGACGGCGACGGCACGGGCCTCGTCGCCACGACCGAACAGTGCCTCCTCAATCGCAACCGCAATCCGCACATGAGCCGCGCCGAGATCGAGACTGAACTGGCCACGCAGCTCGGCTTTGACCGCGTGCTGTGGCTGGGCGAAGGCCTGATCAATGATCACACCGATGGCCATGTCGACAATCTGGCGCGCTTTGTCGGGCCGAACCGGCTGGTGGTGCCGCAAGCGACCGGCCGGGACGATCCCAACGCCGCGATCTACGAGAATGCGGCGGCGCGCGCGGCGGCTTTCGGGGTGGAGGTGGCGCGCATCCCTTCGCCCGGACTGCTGACCCGCGACGGCCTGATCGAACCGGCCAGCTATGTGAACTTCGCGATCACCAGCCACCTTGTCGTCGTGCCGACCTTTGGTTCGCCCCACGATGCCGAGGGCGTCGCCGCGATTGCCGCGTTGTTCCCGGATCGCGACACTATCGGCCTGCCGGGCGAGGCGGTGCTGGCCGGCGGCGGGGGCTTCCACTGCGCCAGCCAGCAAATGCCGGCGCTGGCCACGGGCGCTTAATCCTTCGTTAGCGTCTTGGGGCGATGGTGCGCAGCATGAACCGCCCTCCCCGTTCCTTTGGCGCTCTTGCCGCTCCGCTCTCTGCCGCCTCGGGCTGGGCCGATCCGGTTGCGCTTGCCCGTATGCTGATCGTGCTGGGCTGTGCTGCCGCGCTGATCCTCGCGGGCCAGCCGCTTCCGCTTTAAGATCCGGCGCGTGTAACCGGACGGCGCTTTCCGGCGTATCCTTGTGTTCAGCCAAAGGATACCGCGCGCCATGTCCCGACCCCTCATCGCTCTTGCAGTCAGCGCCCTCGCTCTGGCTGGCCTCGCCTTCGCCCCTGCCGCGGAGAGCGCCCCTGCGCCGGACCGCGCAGCAGGCGCCGAGCCGGTGCTGCTCGAACTGTTCACCAGCCAGGGTTGCTCGTCCTGTCCGCCGGCTGACAAGCTGGCCGAACAGCTCGCCACCGATCCCGGCCTCGTGGTGATCTCGCGCCCGGTGACCTATTGGGACCGGCTTGGCTGGAAGGACACCCTCGCCCGCGAGGACAACACCGTGCTGCAGCAGGCCTATGCCCGCGTAGGCCTGCTGGGGCAGAACGGGGTCTATACCCCGCAGCTGGTGATCGACGGCAGCTTCGGCACCGTCGGCTCGCGCGAGTCGGAGGTGCGCAGCGGCATCGCGCGGCACGGCGGCAAGGGCAGCGCGGCGATCCGCGTGCGCGATCTGGGGGCCAAGGGTGTCGGCGTCGGCATTGACGGCGCGGCGGCGCGTCCGGCCGAACTGGTGCTGGTCGCTGCCAAGCGCAAGGCCGAAGTCGCCATCATGCGCGGCGAGAATAGCGGTCGCTTGGTCAATTACACCAACGTGCTGAAAGACGAGCAGCGCCTCCAGTCATGGGACGGCGGCAAGGCCAGTCTGGTGATCGCGCCGGAGCGCCTCAAGGTTGCAGGCGCTGACGCCTATGCACTGGTGCTGCGCGAGCCTGCTGGCGGCAAGGTGCTGGCGGCACGCTGGCTGAGGCCGTAGCCCCGCGCCAGCGCGCGCCGGCTCAGCCGGCCGCAAGATCGGGCGGGGTGCCCTCGGCCTTGAGCAGCGCGATTGCATCGGCGAGATTCATCACCTTCTGGTGCTCTGCCCCCAGCGTGCGGACGGCGACGGTGCCTTCCTCGGCCTCGCGCTTGCCGACGACCAGCAGCTGCGGGACTTTCGCCAGAGAGTGCTCGCGCACCTTGTAGTTGATCTTCTCGTTGCGGGTATCGGTTTCGACCCGGATGCCTGCCGCCGTCAGCTGGGCGGCAACCTGATGGGCATAGTCATCCGCGTCCGAAACGATGGTCGCCACCACCGCCTGCACCGGCGCGAGCCATGCGGGAAGGCGTCCGGCGAAGTGTTCGATCAGGATGCCGATGAAGCGCTCGTATGAGCCGAAGATCGCGCGGTGGAGCATCACCGGGCGGTGCTTTTCGCCGTCTTCGCCGATGTAATTGGCATCGAGCCGCTCGGGCAGCACCCGGTCGGACTGGATCGTGCCGACCTGCCAGGTGCGCCCGATTGCATCGGTCAGGTGCCATTCCAGCTTGGGCGCATAGAACGCGCCTTCGCCGGGGAGTTCCTCCCACTCGAGGCCATTGGCGGTGAGCGCGTCGCGCAATTCCTGCTCGGCCTTGTCCCAATCCGCATCCGAGCCGAAGCGCTTTTCGGGGCGCAGGGCGAGCTTGATGTCATAGGTGAAGCTGAAGTCGCGATACACGCTGTCGGCCAGCGCGATGAAGGACTGCACCTCGGCCACCACCTGGTTCTCGGTGCAGAAGATATGCGCATCGTCCTGCGTGAACTGGCGCACGCGCATCAACCCGTGGAGCGCGCCGTGGGGTTCGTTGCGGTGGCAGCAGCCCATCTCGCCCAGCCGGATCGGCAGATCGCGGTAGGAGGTGATGCCCTGCTTGAACACCATCACGTGCGCCGGGCAGTTCATGGGCTTGATCGCCAGCCATTCAGCATCATCGGCAACCTTGGGGGATGCGGCGCCGCTTTCCTCGTCGACATCAGGCACGATGTCGGGGACGGCGAACATATTCTGCGCATATTTGCCCCAGTGGCCCGACTGGGTCCATTGGCGCACATCCATCAGCTGCGGCGTCTTGATCTCGCGGTAGCCGCTGCCGTCCATCTTGCGGCGCATATAGGCTTCCAGCTCGCGCCAGATGCGGTAGCCCTTGGGGTGCCAGAAGACGCTGCCGTGGGCCTCTTCCTGCAAGTGGAACAGGTCCATCTCGCGCCCCAGCTTGCGGTGATCGCGCTTGGCGGCTTCTTCCAGCCGCGTCAGGTGCGCCTGAAGCTGCTTCTTGTTGAGCCAGCCGGTGCCGTAAATGCGCGTGAGCTGCGCATTGTTCTGATCGCCGCGCCAGTATGCGCCCGCGACGCGCATCAGCTTGAACGCCTCGGGATCGAGCTTGCCGGTGGAGGGCAGGTGCGGCCCGCGGCACATGTCGAGCCAGTCCTTGCCTGACCAATAGACCGTCAGCTCTTCGCCCTCGGGCAGTTCCTTGGCCCATTCGGCCTTGAAGCTTTCGCCTTCGGCGGCCCACTTGGCGATCAGCGCCTCGCGGCTCCACACTTCGCGGGTCAGCGGCTTGTCGGCGCGGATGATCGCGCGCATCGCCTCTTCGATGGCGGGCAGATCGTCCATGCTGAACGGCTCGCGGCCCTCGGGCGCCTTGACGTCATAATAGAAGCCGTCGTCGGTCGAGGGGCCGAAGGTGATCTGCGTGCCGGGATAGAGCGCCTGCACCGCCTCGGCCAGCACATGGGCATAGTCGTGGCGCGCAAGTTCAAGCGCATCGGCTTCATCGCGCGCGGTGACCAGCGCCAGATTGGCGTCACCATCGAACGGGCGGGTGAGATCGCGCAGTTCCCCGTCAACGCGCGCTGCCAGCGCCGCCTTGGCAAGGCCGGGGCCGATCGCGGCGGCGATATCGGCGGGGGTCGAGCCGCGCGGCACTTCGCGCACCGAGCCATCGGGCAGGCTGATCTTGAGCAGTTCCGTCATCGTCGCATCCTTTTGGCGGTTCGCTGAAGCGAACCGGCAGACCACCCGCCCCGCCTCCCCACCCGGCCACCACAACATAGTGGTGCTATTGGTGGCCGGGTGGGGAGGCGGGGCGGGTGGTCTGCAACTCAATTCACGCGCGCCTTAGGGCAAGGAGCAGCGCACCGGAAGAGCGGTGTTGTGCGATATTCGGTCAGGGGAGAACACCGCGCCGCCCCGAACCGGGCGGCGAGCGCTAGGCCTTAACCCACACGCCCCCGCCCCCGGATAGTCCGGGTGGTGGTGGTAGTGCAGGTGGTGGTCAGCAGGTGCGCCATGCCGGTTTCCTAGCGCAGACCGGTTGCCGTGTCATTACCAATGCCGCCAGCCCATATGGAAAGGCTGCTTGACATCCGGTCCCGCAAATGACAAGTATGCTTTCCATAAATGAAAGGAAGCTTGTCATGGTCGAAGCCAATTCGCCGCCGGAAGAATCGTCTCAAGCCATCTCTGGCAGCCGCCCGTGGCTTTGGGCGGGCAATTATCTTGCGGCCTGCGCGATTATTGCGGCACTGATGATAACCGAGGCGATCGAACCGCCCGTTCCTGCAATCCTGTTCGTCGCCGCCATGGCCTTGCTGGTGCCGGTGCTGCGCTCTGCCGAACAGCAGGGCTGCGGCAACCCCGTGATCACGCGATATAATCGCCGGATGCTGGCCGCCTCGATGGGTTATGTGCTTGGCCTCGGCATCGCGATTGCCTTGTGGGACAATTACGACCTGTCCGGCCCGGTGGTGTTCGCCATCGCACTGCTGCCCACCTTGCCGACCTTTGCGATGATTTGGGCGATGGGGCGCTATCTGGTCGAGGAAAAGGACGAATACCTGCGATATCGCACAGTGCGCGCGGCCGTGATGAGCTTGGGGATGGTGCTGGCGCTGGGAATCTTCTGGGGCTTTCTTGAGATGTTTGAACTGGTGCCGCACGTCTGGGCGTGGTGGGTGCTGCCGGTCTGGGCGATTGGTCTTGGCTTGGCCCAGCTGTGGATGAAGGTCCGCGGCGAATGAACAACCGCCTCAAGGTGTTGCGCGCCGAACGAAACTGGAGCCAGCAGGACCTGGCCGACCGTCTCGGTGTCAGCCGCCAGAGCGTCAATGCCATCGAGAAGGGCCGCTACGACCCCTCGCTGCCGCTCGCCTTCACCATTGCCGATGTGTTCGGCCTGCCGATCGAAGCGATCTTCAGCCGCGACTAAACCGCCAGCTTGCCCGAGCCCTTTTCGGTGGTGATCCGCTTGGTGCCGGCCAGCTTGGTGGAACGCTGTTTCACGCTGCCGGTGAAGCGGTATTCGGTGGTGGCGCTCGCCGGGGTCAGCTCCACGGTCATATAGCCGCGCTGCGACGTATCGGCCCATTTGAGCTGCTCGTTCTCGGCCACCAGCGCGGCGGCCAGCGTGTCGGGCTTGACGAAGCCGAGGTAGTTTTCAAACCCCGGCGAGCTGACCGAGCACACGCCCAACTCCACGCCCACGCTCGCGCCGTCGTGTGCCAGATCGAAGGCCCAGCCATTATGGGTGTCGCCTGCCAGCACGAGGAGGTTGGCATCCGCCTTGAGCGCTGCCTTGAACACTCGCGCGCGGGCCGCGGGATAGCCGTCCCACGCATCCATGTTGAGCGGCAGGCCGGCCTTGCTGGCCATGCTCGCCGCCGTAAGGCGCTGGCGCACGAAATCGGGGAGGCCATCGCCCAGCTGGTCGGTGAGTGACTGCGGGCTCTTGAGATTGCCGATCAGCACTTGCTGCACCAGCACCTGCCATGCCGTGCCGCTGGCGGTGGAGGCGGCAAGGCCCTCTGCCAGCCAGCTATCCTGCGCCGCGCCCAGCAATTCGCGGGCGGGATCGGCCCAGTCGCCGGTCTTGAACTTGTCCAGCGCCGCCATGATCGCTTGCGGATCCTTCTGCCCGGCCAGCACCTTTTCTAGGCTGAACTGCTGGTCGCGCCCTTCAAGGCGGGTATCGAGCCGGAACAGCGTCGCCAGATCGCCGACCTGATAGGCGGCATAGGGCTCGTCCGAAACCGGCATCCATTCGCGATAGGCGCGCTTGGCGGCGGCCTTGCGCACCGCCCATTCGCCCTCTGTGGCGGACTGGTGATTCTGGGCGCCGTTCTCGTAAGCGTCATTGGCGCTTTCGTGATCGTCCCACACCGCGATCATCGGCAGCACCTGATGCAGGCGCTGGCAATCGGGATCGGCGCGGTAGGTGGCGTAGCGCAGGCGGTAATCGGTCAGCGCGACAATCTCGGTGGTCGGTGCCAGCACCCGCTCGGCCACACCCTGTCCGGGATTGGGGTAATTGTCCGCCCCGTATTCGTAGATGTAATCGCCCAGATGCACCGCGAGGTCGCAATCATTGGCCTCCACCGCGTGGCCATAGGCGTTGAACCAGCCGAAGCCGTAGTTCGAGCAGGAGAACACCGCCATGCGGAAGGCCTGCGCGCCCGCTTCGGGCAGGGTTTTGGTGCGGCCGACCGGCGACTTGGTGCCATCGGGCGCGATGAAGCGGTAGAAATACCAGCGGCCCGGCATCAAGCCATCGGCCCAGGTCTTGGTGCAGAAATCGCTGTCGGGGCCGGCCGCTTTGCCGGTGCTGCCTTCGGCGACAAGCTTGGCGAAATCCTCGCTCTCGCTCATTTCCCAGGCGAGATAGGCGGGGGCATCGGACACATAGCGGGTCCACAGCATCACCTTGTCCGTCGCTGGTTCGCCGCTCGCGACTCCGTGGGTGAAGCCTTTGCCAAAGCTCTGCGCAGCCAGCGGCACAGCGGCCACGGCGGCAGACGCGCCAGCGAGCGTGAACAGGTTGCGGCGGGTGAGCGCCGTCAGCGAAGCGGCCGGCTGAGCGGCAGTGTCGGTCTTGAACATGGCGCGGCGCTAACCCCCTCGCGTTGCGTGTCCGTGACAATGCTTGCGCCGCGCAGGCAGCGCAAGGCATGATGCAGCCATGAACGACGTGATGCACCATTCGCTTTATGACGGCCGCCGGATCGCCTTCCGCTACACCCACGGAACCGGACCCTGCCTGATATTCCTCCCCGGCTATATGTCCGACATGAGCGGCAGCAAGGCGACCGCACTGTTCGCCGAAGCGCAGGAGCAAGGCCGCGCCTGCCTGCTGCTCGATTATTCGGGCTGCGGATTGAGTGATGGCGACTTTGCCGACGGGATGCTCAGCCGCTGGCGCGACGAAGTGCTGGCGCTGGTCGCGTCATACGTCAGTGGTCCAGTGCTGCTTGCGGGGTCGTCGATGGGTGGTTGGCTGATGCTGCTGGTGGCCGAGCACCTGAAACACCGCCTCGCCGGCCTGATCGGGATCGCGCCTGCGCCCGATTTCACGCGCTGGGGCTACACCGAAGTGCAGCGCGCGCAGCTGGCGGCGGGCGAGACGATTTACGAACCCAACCCCTACGGCCCGGAGCCGACGCCGACCTACGCGGGCTTCTTCGCCGATGCCGAATGCCATGTTCGCCTCGACGGGCCGATCGACATCACCTGCCCCGTCCGCCTGCTTCACGGCAAGGCCGATGACGACGTGCCATGGGACATCAGCCTGAGATTGAAGGCCGCATTGCGTTCGGACGACATACAGGTAACCCTGATAGAGGACGGCGATCACCGCCTGTCGCGGCCCGGCGACATTGACGCGCTCAAGGCCATCGTGGCCGGATTTTACGGATAGGAACGCCCGCCTGTGTCACTGCTGCTTGCTATGCTGCTTCAGGTTGGCCCCGATCCGCTGGGCGGGGCAATCGCGAATGACGATCTGGTGCGCGACCGTCCGCCCAGAACAGAGGCGAACGGCAAGACCGAACAGGAAATCCTCAATCCCACCAGCGCCTGGCTGCAATCCTGCCTCGACCAGATCGGCGCAGACCCGGCGCGGGCGCATACCATGGCGCAGATCCGCCGCGGCGAAACCAGCGGGGCTGACCGGGTGCTCGCCAATCACTGCCTCGGCACGGCGGCGAGCGAGCTTGGCCTGTGGGACGATGCCCGCAGCGCCTTCCTCGCCGCGCGCGCCGAGACGCCCGAAGACGAGACCCGCGCCCGCGCGCGCTTCGGCATGATGGCCGGCAATGCCGCGATCGCCAGCGGCGATGCGGCCGGCGCGCTAGGCCTGCTGAACGAGGCCGAAGGCGAAGCGCGCACATCGGCCTCGGCTCCGCTGCAGGCGCTCGCCGCGATGGACCGCGCGCGGGCGCTGGTGGCGCTGGGGCGCGGGGACGAGGCGCTCTCCGCGCTCGGCACCGCCACCACCCTCGCGCCCCAGGCGAGCGAGGGCTGGCTGCTGAAGGCGACATTACTGCGGCGGCTCGAACGGCTCGAGGACGCGCAGACGGCAATCGAGCAGGCTGCCACCCTCGCGCCGACCAATCCCGAAATCGGCCTTGAAGCTGGCGTTATCGCCGTGCTGGGCGGTCGCGAGGATGCGGCGCGGCAAAGCTGGCAATCGGTGATCGATCTCCAGCCGGAAAGCCTCGCCGCGCAGACCGCAACCGGCTATCTTGCGCAACTCGGACCCGCACCCGAACCCGCGCCCGCCCCGTCCGTCGAGGAACCGCCCGCATGACGCAGTTTTCCGTGCTCGATCTCGTTCCCGTCCGCGAGGGCGGCACACTCAGCGAGGCTTTCGCCGCGACTGCCGATCTCGCCCGCGCGGCCGAGGCAGTGGGTTGCCAGCGGTTCTGGGTAGCCGAGCATCACGCGATGGACGGCATCGCGGGCGGAGCGACCTCGGTCGTGCTGGCCCATATCGGCAACGCCACGAGCCGCATCAGGATCGGTTCAGGCGGGATCATGCTGCCCAACCACACGCCGTTCCAGATCGCCGAACAATTCGGCACGCTGGATGCGCTGTTCCCGGGCCGGATCGATCTCGGACTGGGCCGCGCGCCGGGAGCCGGGCCGGAATTGCAGCGCGCCCTGCGCAAGAACCTGCATCAGGCCGCCGAGTATTTTCCGCAGGACGTGGTGGAACTGCGCGCGCTGCTGACGGGCGATTATGATCTGCCCATCACCGCCACGCCCGGCCTCGGTGCCAAGGTGGAGCTGTGGATGCTGGGATCAAGCCTGTTCGGCGCGAGCCTCGCGGCCAAGCTTGGCCTGCCCTACGCCTTTGCCGCGCATTTCGCGCCCGATCACCTCGATGCCGCGCTCGCTGTCTATCGCCGCGATTTCCAGCCGTCCGAGGCTTTGGACAAACCGCATGTGATGGTCGCCATGAACGTCTTCGCCGCCGCAACCGAGGCCGAGGCCCGCCTGCTCGCTTCGAGCCAGCAGCAAAGCTTTGTGCGGCTGCGCACGGGCAATCCCGGCAAGCTGCCGCCGCCGATCGAGGGCTACACCGAAACCCTGCCCGCCGCCGCGCAAGCGATGCTCGCGCATATCGGACAGGCGGCCGCCGTCGGCACGCCCGCACAGGTGCGCGAGGGCATCGCCGCCTTTGCCAGGCGCACCGGGGCAGACGAGATCATGCTGTGCGGCGCGACCTATGATCCTGAAGCCCGCATCCGCTCGCTCGAACTCACCATGGAGGCGTGCGAGACCGTTCCGGCGGCCTAGCGTCATCAACACGCTTGCGCAGGGCGGGGGGAAAGGCCTATCGCGGCCAAACACGATTACAACAATCCGGCACAATATTATTACCACAACACGATGCCGGAAACGCAGGATGCCGGGAGCCGTTTATGGGGTCAAATTCCGCCGCCGGAGCGTTGCAAAACGCGCTGATCAAAACCCTTCGCCTTCACCTCGAAGCCTCGCTGCTGCCCGGCGACGCCCCGGCTGACAAGGCCGTGCTCGGTGAAGCGGCGCAGTTCCTGCTTGCCGCTGTACACACAAGGCGCCCGGGCGAAACGCTGGTGCAGATCGAATCCGACACCGGCGAGCGCCGCCTGCGAATCGCGCTCATCAACGACGATATGCCCTTTCTGGTCGATTCGGTCGCAGCCGCCATCGCGGCGCAGGGCATCGCGATTGACCGCCTGCTGCACCCCGTCGCCCACGTCACCCGCGACAGCGCAGGCAGCATCACCGCGCTCGAAAAGCCCGGCAGCAAGACAGGCGGCGCACGCGAATCGCTGATCTTTGTCGAAACCCCGCGGGTTGATGCCCGCCAGCGCCGCGATCTGGCCGAAGCGCTGCAAGTGACACTCGCCGATGTCCGTGCGGCGGTTTCGGACTGGCCCGCTATGCAGGCGGTGATGGCCGAGGATGCGGCGCGCGCTGCGAGCCTCGATCAAGAGGCCGCCGCGCTGCTCGGCTGGCTTGGCGGCGGGATGCTGACCCAGCTTGGCCACCTCACCCGCTACCGCGATGCCCGCGAGGACGCGGTGCTCGGCATCTGCCGCAGTTCAGCCCGCGAATTGCTGGCCGAGGTCTCGCTCGAGCGCGCGTTCGAATGGTTCGATCGCCACGAGAAAGACGGCGATCCGCGCACGCTGCTGGTGATCAAGTCCAACGTGCAGGCCCGCGTCCACCGCGCCAGCCCGCTCGATCTGTTCATCGTTCCCGTGCGCGAGAACGGCCGCGTGACTGCGCTGTCGCTCCATGCCGGGCTGTGGACCAGCGCCGCGCTCAATGCGCGCCCGCACGAAGTGCCGGTGCTCCGCCGCACGCTTGCCGAAATGACCGGCGAGCTCGGCTATGATCCGGCCGGACACAATGGCAAGGCCCTGGTCCACGCCTTCACCTCGCTCCCCAATGATCTCCTGATCGCCTTCGGGCGCGAGCGGGTGGCGGAGCTTGCCACCACCAAGATGGCGCTGATCGACCGTCCGCGCCCGCGGCTGGTGCTGGTGCCCGCCACGCTGGAACGCCACGTCTTCGCCTTCGTGTGGCTCCCGCGTGACCAGCTTTCCACCGATGTGCGGCTGCAGGTGCAGGCGATGATGCTCGCCCAGCCCGGCGCGGCCCTGCTCGACTGGAGCCTCGAGGTCGAAGGCAGCACGCTGGCGCTGCTGCGTTTCCTGATCGATGTGCGCGGCTGCGAGGCCCTGCCCGATCCGGTCGCCATCGAAGCCCAGCTTGTCGATATGCTGCGCGGCTGGAACGAAGCGGTCGAGACGCACCTTGCCACCGGCGATGATGATGGCCGCGCCGCAATGCTGGCGGCGCGCTATGCGCCCGCCTTCCCGACGGGATACCGCCTCGCCTATGGCCCCGCCGAAGCCGCGCGTGACATCGGCCGGCTGCGCACGCTGGCGCTTGCCGAAAGCGAGGATGGCGCCGCTGCCCACCGCCCGGATCGCGCCACCCGGCTTTACCACATGGCGAGCGAGGGCGCCGAGAGCCTGCGGCTCAAGATCTACTGCGCGCGGCGGCGTCTGGCGCTGTCGGATGCAGTGCCCGCGCTGGAGAATTTCGGCTTCCGCGTCACCGCCGAAGTGCCGACCTTCCTGGCTGACCCGGCGCTCGGCTCGATCCACGATTTCCTCCTCACCGTGCCTGCCGGGATGGACGCCGGCGCGCTGCTCGCCCGCGCGCCGCTGATCGAGGAGGCGCTGGCGGAAGTGCTCAATGGCACAGCCGAGGATGATCCGTTCAACCGCCTTGTCACCGCCACCGGCCTCGCCCCGCGCCAAGCGAACTGGCTGCGCGCGATCTATCGCTATCTGCGCCAGACCGGGGTGAGCTACACCATCTACACCGTGGTTGATGCGCTGGTCCGCGCGCCGCAGGTAACCACGGCGATGACCGATCTGCTGACCGCGCGGCACGATCCGGCCTTCACCGGTGACCGCGAGGACGCGATTGCCGCGGCCGGAGCCGCCTTTACCCGCGGCCTCGCGAAAGTCACCGCGATCAACGATGACCGGTTGCTGCGGCTTTACCGCGCGGTGATTGACGCCGTGCTGCGCACCAATGCCTTTGCGCCCGCCGCCGCCGAGGCGCTGGCGTTCAAGATCGATAGCGCGCTGGTGCCCGGTCTGCCCAAGCCGGTGCCATGGCGCGAGATCTTCGTCTATTCGCGCCGCGTGGAAGGCATCCACCTGCGCGCCGGCGCGGTGGCGCGCGGGGGGCTGCGCTGGTCAGACCGGCGCGACGACTTCCGCACCGAAATCCTCGGGCTGATGAAGGCCCAACGCGTCAAGAACGCGGTGATCGTGCCGACCGGGGCCAAGGGCGGGTTCTATCCCAAGCAACTCCCCTCGCCAGCGCTCGACCGCGAAGGCTGGGCGGCGGAAGGCCGCGCGTCCTACGAAATCTTCATCCGCACGCTGCTCTCGGTCACCGACAATATCGCCGACGGCCGGGTGGTGCATCCGCAAGCCGTGCAGGTGCTCGACGGGGAAGACCCCTATTTCGTGGTCGCCGCCGATAAGGGCACCGCGACCTTCTCCGACATCGCCAACGGCATCGCCCAAAGCCGCGATTTCTGGCTGGACGATGCCTTCGCCAGCGGCGGCTCCAACGGCTATGACCACAAGGCGATGGGCATCACCGCGCGCGGCGCGTGGGTGAGCGTCCAGCGCCACTTCCGCGAAATGGGGATCGACGTCCAGAAAGACCCGATCACCGTCGCGGGCTGCGGCGATATGTCGGGCGACGTGTTCGGCAACGGGATGCTGCTGTCCAAGGCGCTCAAGCTGGTCGCCGCCTTCGATCACCGCCACATCTTCATCGACCCCATGCCCGATCCGATGACCAGCTGGAAGGAGCGCAAGCGCCTGTTCGAGCTGCCGCGTTCGAGCTGGGAGGATTATAACGCCAGCCTGATCTCCAAGGGCGGCGGGGTGTTCAGCCGTTCCTTGAAGCGCATCAAGCTGACCAAGCAGATCCGCGACCTGCTGGATATTGCCGACAAGGAAATCGAGCCCGAAGCGCTGATCTCCGCGATCCTGCGCGCGCGGGTCGATCTGATGTGGTTCGGCGGGATCGGCACCTATGTGAAGGCGCCGCAGGAAAGCCATATGCAGGTTGGCGATCCGGCCAATGATGGCTTGCGCGTCGATGCCGGCGAAGTGCGCGCCAAGGCGATCGGCGAGGGCGCGAACCTTGGCGTCACGCAGGCGGGGCGTATCGCCTTCTCGCTCAATGGGGGCCGGATCAACACCGACTTCATCGACAATTCGGCCGGGGTCGATTGCTCGGACAACGAGGTCAACATCAAGATCGCGCTGGCCGCCGCGCTGCGCGAGGGCAAGCTGACGCCCAAGAAGCGCAACACGCTGCTCGCCGCGATGACCGACGAGGTCGGCGCGATCGTGCTCGAGGACAACCGCTTGCAGGCGCTGGCGCTGTCGGTGGCCGAGACCGGCGGGCCGGGGGCGACCGCCTCCTATGTCCGGCTGATCGAGCGGCTCGAGGACATCGGCGATTTCGACCGCCGCACCGAAGGCCTCGCCGATGGCGAAACGCTGCTGCGGCGGGCCGCCGACGGGCACGGCCTGACGCGGCCCGAACTCGCGGTGCTGCTGTCTTCGGCCAAGCTCGCCTTGCAGGAAGCGCTGGAGGCGAGCCCGCTGGCCGATGATCCGGTGCTCGAACCGATGCTGGTAGCGCGCTTCCCGACCCCGATGCGCAAGCCGTTTGCGGCACAGATCCGCGCCCATCGGCTGCGGCGCGAGATGGTCGCCACCAGCCTGGCCAACCGCATGGTCAACCGGCTCGGCATGGTCCACCCCTTCGAACTCGCCGAGGAAGAAGGCGTGGGGCTGGCCGAGGTCGCAGGCGCCTTCGTGGTGGCCGAGCGCTTGTTCGGGCTCGATGCCCTGTGGCGCGAGCTGGACAGCGCGGCGATCTCCGAGGCAGCGCGGCTTGTGCTGTTTGACAGGCTCGCCGCTGCGGTGGGCAATCTGATGTCGGACGTGCTGCGCACCGCTGCGGGCAAGGTTTCCGCCGGCGCGATGATCGGCGAGCTGGAACAGGGCGTGGTGCTGCTGGCCGCGGGCCGCGAGGAATTGCTCGCTGCCGAACCGCGCGCCCGCTCGATGGAACTGCGCGCCAGCTTCATCGCCGCCGGCGCGCCCGAGGCGCTCGCTGCGCGGGTGGCCAACCTGTTCGATTTCGACGGGGCGGTGGGCCTTGCCAAGCTGGCGCTGGAGACCGGGATCGATGCCAAGCAGTTGACCCACGCCTTCACCGATGTCGGCGGACGGCTGGGGCTGGACTGGGCGCAAGGGGTGGCCGCGCATATGTCGCCATCGGATGTGTGGGACCGCCTGCTGGTCTCGGGCCTCGCGCGCGATTTCCAGGCGATGCGGCTCGATTTCCTGCGCCGCCTGATGCGCACCAAGGCCGGCAAGGTCGATCCGCGTGGCAGCGTGGGTGAATGGGCAGCGCGCAATGCGGCAAGCGTCGCGCAGTTCCGCAACATGATCGCCCGCGCGCAGGCCCGCCCCCCGGTCGGCCCGGCGATGCTCGCTCAAATCGCCAGCCAGGCGCGTAATCTGCTCGAGAGATAGACGGCACGTTCCGCCTCTCTGCCAATTCGATCAGGTTGACCCTCGGGCAATTTGCGGCAAGTCAAAGGCCGCAGAGAGCCGGAGGGGCATAGCAAGGCCATGACAACAGCGAATATCGACCACGCCGACGTTGTGATCGTCGGCACCGGCCATGGCGGTGCGCAGGCGGCAATCGCCTTGCGCCAGCACGGGCACGAAGGTTCGATCCTGATGATCGGCCGCGACAACGCGCCGCCCTACGAGCGCCCGCCGCTGTCGAAGGAATATCTCGCCGGCGACAAGGGGTTTGAACGGATCATGATCCGGCCCGAGACCTTCTGGGGGCAGAAGGACATCGCCCTGCGATTGGGCGCGGCGGTGACGGCGATTGATCCGGCCGCGCACCGGCTCACCCTGTCGGACGGCAGTCAGGTCACCTATCGCAAGCTGATCTGGTCAGGCGGGGGCGATCCGCGCCGCCTGCCGGTGCCGGGCGCGGTGCTGCCGCAGGTGTTCTATGTCCGCGACAAGTCCGATGCCGATGCGATGATGGCGGCGCTGGAGGGCGGCGCCAAACGCGCGGTGGTGATCGGCGGCGGCTATATCGGGCTCGAGGCCGCTGCGGTGCTGCGCAAGCTCGGCTGCGAGGTCACGCTTGTCGAGATGCTGCCGCGCCTGCTGGCGCGCGTGGCGGGCGAGGAACTTTCCACCTTCTACGCCGAGGAGCACCGCCGTCAGGGCGTCGACGTGCGCCTCTCCACCGGGGTGCATTCGGTGTTGGGCGAGGACGCGGGCAAGGTGACCGGCGTGCGGCTCGACAATGGCGAGGATGTGGCGTGCGACATGGTGGTGGTCGGCATCGGCATCGTGCCTGCGGTCGGCCCGCTGATCGCGGCAGGGGCGGCGGGAAGCAACGGGGTCGATGTGGATTTCTGCTGCCGCACCACGCTCGATGATATCTACGCCATCGGTGACTGCGCGGCCCACGCCAACGACTTTGCCGATGGCGCGGTGATCCGGCTGGAATCGGTGCAGAACGCGCATGACATGGCGAACACTGTGGCAAAGGCGATCATGGGCGAGAAGGAGCCCTATCACGCACTGCCGTGGTTCTGGTCGAACCAGTATGACCTGAAACTCCAGACCGCCGGCCTCAGCCTGGGCTTTGACGCGACCGTGCTGCGCGGCGACCCCGAAACGCGCAAGTTCACCGTGGTCTATATGAAGGGCGGCGTGCCGATCGCCTTCGACTGCGTGGGCACGATGAAGGACTATGTGCAGGGGCGAAAGCTGCTCGAGAGCGGGGCGGGCAAGATCGATCCGGCGCTGCTGGCTGATCCCGAGGTGGCGATCAAGGATTTGCTGTAAGCCGCGCGAGCGCCCAGCTCGCGGCTTCGGCCACCACCGGATCGGCATCCGACGTCAAGGCGTCGACCTGCGCCGTCAGCGCGGCATTGCCGCTGTTCCCCGCCGCGTAAAGGCAATTGCGCACAAACCGGTCGCGCCCGATCCGCTTGATCGGTGAGCCGGAGAACAGCGCCCGGAAGCCCGCATCGTCGAGCGCCAGCAGTTCCGCCAGCCGCGGGGCGACCAGTTCGGCGCGGGGGAGGAATTCGGCAATCGCCTGCGCGGCGCTTGCAAACTTGTTCCACGGGCACACCGCCAGACAATCATCGCAGCCATAGATGCGGTTGCCGAGGCCTTCACGCAGCTCGTCGGGAACAGGGCCCTTGTGCTCGATGGTGAGGTAGGAAATGCAGCGCCGCGCATCGAGCTGGTAAGGCGCAGGGAAGGCATTGGTGGGGCAGGCGTCGAGGCAGGCGCGGCAGCTGCCGCACTGGTCGCGGTGCGGCTCGTCCGGCGCGAGATCAAGCGTGGTATAGATCGCGCCCAGAAACAGCCAGCTGCCATGGGTGGCGCTGACCATGTTGGTGTGCTTGCCCTGCCAGCCGATCCCTGCCGCCTCGCCCAGCGGCTTTTCCATCACCGGCGCAGTATCGACGAAGACTTTCACCTGCGCGCCCGGCTCCGCCTCCACCAGCCAGCGGGCGAGCGCCTTCAGGCGCTTTTTCACGACATCGTGATAGTCCTTGCCTTGGGCATAGACCGAAATCCGCGCGTGGGTGGGTGAGGCCTCCAGCGCCAGCGGATCATGCGTCGGGGCATAACTCATGCCCAGCGCGATGACGCTGCGCGCTTCCGGCCACAGGCCTTGCGGCGAGCGGCGGTGATCGAGCCGCGCCGCCATCCACTCCATGCTGCCATGGTGGCCTTCACCCAGCCATTCTTCGAGCCTGCCCGCGCGCAAGGGATCCTCCCCCGCGCCCGCAAACCCGCAAGCCGCAAACCCGAGCGCCGCCGCCTGCCCCGCGATGCGCGCCGCCAGATCAGAGGTTGCCGGGGCATTTACCATTTTTGGAGAGGCTCCCGTTTAATCCTGCGGCCTAACCGCGTAAGCTATGGATATGGCGGTAAGCGAACAGATTCTTCCGGGCAATCAGGTTAGTGGCTCCAGCGCCCTGCCCGTCGATGCCCGACCCCTCGCGATCGAAGCGCGCGGGTTGGTGAAAAGCTTTGACGGCACGCGTGCGGTCGACGGCGTGGATATCTCCGTCCCCGAGGGCGCGATCTACGGGATCCTCGGCCCCAATGGCGCGGGCAAGACCACGACATTGCGGATGCTGCTGGGCATTATCGATCCCGACGAGGGCGTGCGCCGTGTGTTCGGCAATGATCGCCCGCACGAAATCGGCTGCCTGATCGGCTACCTGCCCGAAGAGCGCGGGCTCTATCCGGCGATGAAATGCGTCGAGGCGATTGCCTTCATGGGCGCTCTGCGTGGATTGTCGCTCAAGGAAGGGCGCAAACGCGCTGGCGAACTGCTCGAACGCCACGGGCTCGGCTATGCCGCCGACCGCCAGATCCGCCAGCTTTCCAAAGGCATGGCGCAGACTGTCCAGCTGCTCGGCACGCTGGTGCATAACCCGCGGCTGGTGGTGCTGGATGAGCCGTTCTCGGGCCTCGATGCGATCAACCAGGGCAAGCTGGAACTGATGATCCGCGCGCTGGCCGAAGACGGGGTTACGGTGATTTTCTCGACCCACGTGATCCACCATGCCGAACGCCTGTGCGAAGGCGTGGCGATCATTGCGGGCGGCAAGGTGCCTTACGCAGGGTCGGTCGAGGCCGCGCGCGACCGGATTCCGGCGCAGGTGCGGCTGGAAACGCGGGCGCGCGAAGGCGCATGGCTCGCCGCACTGCCCAGGGACACCCGCCGCAATGGCGACTTCTTCCAGTTCCCGCTGCCCGAAACGGGCGTCGAACCCTTGCTGCGGCAATTGATCGAAGGCGAAGCGGGGATCCTCTCGCTCTCGATCGAGCGCGCCGGGCTGCACGACGCCTTCGTCGCAATCGCGGGCGAGGCCGCCGCGCGCCAGCTTGAAGCCGATAATCAGGAGCCGCGCGCATGAGCGATACCTCCACGATGCGTCCGCGCCTTTCCTCGCTTGAAGCCGCCTGGGTGATTGCCCGGCGCGATTTCGTTGCGGTGCTGTTCAGCCGCGCTTTCCTGTTCTTCCTGCTGGGGCCATTGTTCCCGGTGCTGGTCGGCGGGCTTGCCGGCGCCATTGGCGGCGAGGTGCAGCGCGAGGCGGTGAGCGTCGAGATCGGGCTGGCCATGAGCGCCGAGGATAATGCCGCCATGCTCGGCGCGGGCGAACGGCTCGCCCCGCAACTGGGCGGCGTCTTGCCGAGCTTGCGCGAAGTGCCCGAGGCCGCCAGCGATCCCGCTTTCGATGCGCAAACCTTCCTCGAAGCGCGGCGTGGCAATTACGCGGCGATCGTCACCGGCTCGCTGGCAGCGCCCGAACTGGTCGGCACCGCGGGGCAATTGCGCCGCTGGGAAGGCTCCGTCAGCCTGCTTGCGGGCCACGCGATGCAAGCCGAGCCGACGGTCTTCCCGCGCGTCACCGACGCAGTGGTGACCACCAGCGCGGCGTCCGAACGCTCCACCCGGATCCAGACCGCGCAGATCGCGCAGATGCTGTTGTTCCTGCTGACAATGTTGCTCGCCGGCATGGTGCTGTCCAACCTTGTCGAGGAAAAGGCCAACAAGATCATCGAGATTCTCGCGGCCGCCATCCCGATGGACGCGGTGTTCACCGGCAAGCTGTTCGCGATGCTCGGCGTCTCCTTCGTCGGCATCGGGGTGTGGGGCTTGGCGGCCTATGGGCTGTGGAGCATCGGCAGCGATGCGATCATCGCGTCGAGCGGCTTCGACATCGCCCGCCTGCCCGCGCCGGCAGTGGGCTGGCCGCTGTTCATGGTGCTGGGCGTGGTCTATTTTGCGATGGCCTATCTTTTGCTGGGCGCCTTGTTCCTCACCATCGGGGCGATGGCGAACACGGTGCGCGAGGTGCAGACCCTGTCGATGCCGGTCACCATGATGCAGCTGATGGTGTTCTTCCTCGCCGCCTACACCATCAAGCAGCCGGGTTCCGGGCTGGAAATGGCCGCGATTGCCTTCCCGCTGTCCTCGCCCTTTGCGATGCTGGCGCGCGCCGCGATGGAGCCGCAGCTGTGGACCCATGCGCTGGCGCTGGTGTGGCAGGGGCTGGCGGTGCTGGCGCTGGTCAAGGGCGGATCGCTGTTGTTCCGCAAGCGGGTGATGAAGTCGGGCGGGGCCGGACGGGTGAAGACGTCACGCTTTGCCCGCCGCACGCCTGTCTCGGTTGAACCGGCGGAATAGGTTCGGATTCGAAACCCACTATTGACATCCCTGTCAGTTAAGGCACGATGCGACTCGGACGAGCGCGGCCCACCCCAACGAGGCCGCCGGACGGGAGAGAGACATGGCGACCATTGCACCGGCAAACCCGCAGGGTGTGCAGCGCCCGCAAGTGCGCCGCGAACCCAGCGCCTATGATGCGCTGAAGGCGCATTTCGCCGCGCATCCGGAAGAACGCCTCCAGCACACCCATCCGTGGGATGTCAGCCGTTCCGACATCTATTTCGAGGATACCTGGCAGCCGATCTTCGCCGATATGCGCGCCGCCGGCCAGCTCCACTGGATCCCCGAAAGCCCGCTTGGCCCCTATTGGGCGGTGGTGGGCCACAAGGCGATCCAGCATATCGAGGCGCTGCCCGAAACCTTCTCGTCGAGCTGGGAATATGGCGGCATCACCATCCTCAACCGCCTGACCGAGGAAGAGGCCGCTGCCGCCGGCGTGGATGCCCCGCGCGAACTGCCGATGTTCATCGCGATGGACCGCCCGCAGCACACCGGCCAGCGCCGCACTGTCGCGCCCAAGTTCACCCCTTCCTCGATCACCGACATGGAAGCCGAGATCCGCGCCCGCACCGGCGAAGTGCTCGATTCGCTCCCGCGCGGCGAGACCTTCGATTGGGTCGAGAAAGTCTCGATCGAGCTCACCACCGGGATGCTGGCGATCCTGTTCGGCTTCCCGTGGGAAGACCGCCGCTTGCTGACCCTGTGGTCGGACTGGGCCGGCGATACCGAGCTCGCCACCGTGCGCGATCTCGATCAGATGCGCTGGGGTTTCTTGCAGGAAATGGGGGCCTATTTCCAGTCGCTGTGGATCGAGCGAACGATGGACAAGGAGCCGGGCAGCGATCTCATCTCGATGATGCTGCACTCGCCCGCGATGAACCAGATGCGGCCCGAGGAATTCATGGGCAATCTGGTGCTGCTGATCGTCGGCGGGAATGATACCACTCGCAACACCATGAGCGGGATCATCCACGCGCTCGACAAATTCCCCGACCAGCGCAAACTGTTCGAGGAACAGCCCGATCTCATCCCCAACGCCGTGCAGGAATGCCTGCGGATGCAGACCCCGCTGGCCCATATGCGCCGCACCTGCACCGAGGATACCGAAGTGTTCGGGCAGCAGATCAAGGCGGGCGACAAGGTGGTGCTGTGGTATCTCAGCGCCAACCGCGACGAAGAGGTGTTCGACAACCCCGACAAGCTCGACATCACCCGCGATAACGCGCGGCGGCACCTGGCCTTCGGCTATGGCATCCACCGCTGCGTCGGCGCGCGGCTGGCCGAGCTGCAGCTGAAAGTGCTGCTGGAAGAAATGCACAAGCGCCGGATGCGGGTCCACGTCGCGGGCGATATCGAACGGGTGCGCGCAAACTTCGTCCACGGCTTCCGCAAGCTCGAAGTCGAGATCACCAACTTTTGAAGGCCGGGCGGGCGGACGTGAAACTTCCGCGTCGTCCCGAGCGTATAAGGGGCATGAACCTCACGGAGCATTCCCATGTCTGATCGCCTGTTCCAGCGCCGCACCCTGCTCGCCGCCGCGGGCATCGGCGCGGTGCTGCCGTTTGTCACCGCCTGCGGGGCCGCCCCGGCGCAGGCCAAGAGCTACCCCAAGGGCAAGACCGAGGCCGAATGGCGCAAGGTTCTCACCCGCGATCAGTTCTATGTGCTGCGCGAGGCGGGGACGGAACGCGCCTTCACCTCGCCGCTGGACAAGGAAAAGCGCAAGGGCACCTTCGTGTGCGCGGGCTGCGCCAATCCGGTCTATGCCTCGGCGCACAAGTTCGACAGCGGCACCGGCTGGCCGAGCTTCTGGCAGGCGATCGACAAGGGTGCGCTCGGCACCTCGACCGATTACCTGATCGGCTATGCCCGCACCGAAGTGCACTGCGCCGATTGCGGCGGGCATTTGGGCCATATTTTCGGAGACGGGCCGCAACCCACCGGCAAGCGTCACTGCATCAACGGGGTGGCGCTGAAATTCGTGCCGGCGTGAGCCGCGCGGCTTAACCTTCGAGCAGCGCCGGTGCCTGCAGGCGCGCGGCCAGCCGGGCAAAATCGCCGAGCGTGAAGGTGTCGTCGAACACCACGCCGTAATGCCGCTCGCGCCGCCAGCGCACCTTGGCGCGCACTTCGCGCATCACGCCGGCCGCATCGGGGGCCTCGATCCGGATGGTCTGGTCAATCGCCAGCAGCGCCTCGCATTCCAGCCGCGCGCCCTGCTGCGAGAGGTTTTCCACCACCGCATCGCTGGTCTGGGTGAGCGTGCTGACCTTGACCGGGAAGCACAGCCCGAGCCGCAGACCGCGCTTGGGATATTCGCCGGATTCGTTGATCATCCTTTGAACATCAATGGTTTGCGCGAAGGTGAAACCAGCCTCGTTCTCGCGGCTCCAGACCCGTTCGACCAGATAGACCGCGCCCGCAGGCATTTGCAGTTCATATTGCTGGCAGCTCGGCAGGGTGTGGAACAGCCGCACGCTGACCCCGCTTTCGGAGACATCGCGGATCACGCAGACAAACTCGCCCTGCGCCGAAACCAGCTTGGCAGCACGGATCAGCAGCGTGAAGCGCGGCGCGGCGCGCAGTTCAGCGCCGTCCTCCTCCGCCGCGTCTGGCAGCTGTGCGATGTTCGCCACCTTGTCCATGCCCGTATTGCCCTGCCGCCGTCCGCCCCCCTTTGGCAGGAGCCGGACAGGCGCGATTGCCCCATAAATCCAGCGATCAGCTTAGATGTCACAGGTTAAGCCCGAGATAATGGCGGCCCTGTGGATTTTGGTGGGCCTCGCGGGAGCGTGCACCATGTACGGGCGGCGGGACTCGAACCCGCACGAGCAAAGCTCAGGGGATTTTAAGTCCCCGGCGTCTACCATTCCGCCACGCCCGCATGGCCAAGCCCTTGCCACAGATGGCCTGCCAAAGGCCAGAGCTTGCCTCCAGCGCGCCGAACGCCCAATTGACTGACATGGTTTGCAGCAGGGGCGCAGCATGGCAGGCGAGGCAATAGACGGCGCGCATTCGGTGGTTGCCACGATCCAGCCGGCCATCATGCTGCTTGGCCTCGGGATCGGCGCGGCACTGGCCAGCCGCGCGCTGCGGCTCAATCCGATCGTCGGCTATATCGGGCTCGGGCTCGGGCTGGCGAGCCTTGGCACGGCGCAGGATTTCAGCGGGCCGCTGGTGGCCGCGATGGCCGAAGCGGGCGTGATGTTCCTGCTGTTCAACCTCGGCCTGCATTTCTCGCTCGGACGGATCCGCGCCGAGGCGGGCAATATCTTCGGCTTCGGCAGCTTGCAGATGCTGGTGGCGGGCGGAGCCTTTGCGGGGCTGCTCGCGCTGCTGGGCCTGCCGACCGCCTTTGCGATCATCGCCGGGTTCGGGCTCGGCCTGTCCTCCACCGCGGTGGTGATCGGGTTGATCCGCGAGCGCGATCAGGAGGATTGCCCGGTCGGCCGCGCGGCGCAGGCAATCCTGATCTTCCAGGATATCGCCGCGATCCTGCTGCTGGTGGGCGCGGGCGCGCTGGCGGAAGGCGGCGCGCTGCTGCCTGCACTGGGGCTGGCCGGCGCCAAGGCGCTCGCCGCTTTCGGTGTCGCGGTGCTGTTCGCCCGTTTCCTGACCGAGCCGGTGTTCCGCCTGATCGCGCGGGCGGGAACCACCGAAGTCTACACCGCCACCGCGCTGTTCATCGCACTCGCGGCGGGATGGGCGACAGGCATGGCGGGCCTGTCGCTGACGCTGGGCGCGTTCCTTGGCGGCATGGCGGTGGCGGATTCCCGCTACCGCATTCTGGTGCAGACCGAGATCGACGCCTTCCGCGGGCTGTTCATGAGCTTCTTCTTCATCTCGGTCGGCCTTTCGATCGATCCGGCCGCTCTGGTGCAGGACTGGCTGTGGGTGGTGCTTGCAGCGACCGGACTGATTGCGATCAAATGCGCGCTCAACATGGTCGCCGCGCTGGTCAACCGCTGGTCGGTGCCGGGGTCGATCCAGCTCGGCTTCCTGCTCGGTCAGGGGAGCGAGTTCACGCTGGTGCTGCTGGCGCTGCCCGCGGTGGCCGGGCTGGTGGAGCCGCGGCTGGTCTCGACGCTGGTCACCGCAATCGCGATCAGCCTGGCGGTCACGCCGCCGGTCTCCAACCTCGGGCGCAAGCTGGCCGGGCGCCTGCGCTCCGGGCCGGCCGATGCCAAGCTGGCGGGCGATAATGCACCAGTGCTGCTGATCGGGCTGACCCCGGCAGGACGCGCGGTGGCCGATGCGCTGGCCTATAGCGGCATCGACTACCTCGCGCTCGAGCCCAATCATGAAAGGTTCCAGCTGGCGCTTGCCGATGGTTATGCGGTGCACAGCGCCAATCCGGGCGATCCGCGCAGCTGGGATGCGCTGGCGATGGGGCGGCGGCAGGTGGTGGTGGTGGCGACCGGCAATGTCGCCGTCTCGCGCGAGCTGACTCCGCTGATCCAGCAGCACCATCCCGGCATCGCCCGCGTGCTCGCGCTGCCCGGGCCGCAAGACCACGAGGAGTTCAGCGCGCTCGGCATCCTGCCGGTCGACGTGTCGCGCCCTTCAGGCATCGAGCAATTTGTCGACACCGTGTTTGCAGCGCTCGATCGCGAACGGCGGCTGCCGGTGCCGGGGCTGGCCGATGACGAGCCGGCGCGCGCGGCGTAGTTTGTGTTCCGCATCGCCTTCGCGATGCGAATTCCTCGCTCACACGCCCTGCGGGCGCGTCGCTGCGGGCGCCCGTTCGGGCTTGCGGGGTATCGTGTGCGTGCCCGCCTCCGCGGGCACGTCCTCGGGGCTGTTTCAAGCCCTTCAGGCTTGAGCCCCTGCGGATCGCGCGCGTGCGCTCGCGGCCCTGTGGGCCGTTTCGTTCTTGTCGATCGGTGGCGCGCGTCTAACCTTCCAATGTTTCACGTGAAACATTGGGTGAACATCACCAACCTGCGCCGCAGCGCAAAGCTGGTCAGTCGTTCAGGCGCTCGCGGATTTCCTTGCCGGCCTTGAAATAGGGCACGCGCTTGGATGGCACTTCAACCGTCTCGCCCGTGCGCGGGTTGCGGCCGCTGCGGGCCTCCCGCTCGCGGGTGGAGAAGGCGCCGAAACCTCGCAGTTCGACCCGGCCACCCTCGGCCAGTCGCTGGGCGATTTCGTCAAAGAAGATATCCACCACCTGCTCGATTTCCTCGGCACGCAGCTCGGGATTGTCCTTGTGCAATTCCTGCAGCAATTCGGATCTGATCATAGCGATCTCCCGGCGCCCATGGACGGTCAAGCCGCCATATCACGCCGCTATGCGGGTTACCCCGTCGTTTCCTCAACTCACCTCCGACCCGTGAGGTGCCCCCTTTAATCGCAGCACCACGCAGGATGCAATCCTGCGAGATACTAACATGAACAGATTGTCAGAAAACGGGAAGTTGCGCAACTTGCACTATTGTCAGCGCGCGCTTTTTCAGCCCGTTACCACAAGATCCGCCGGATCAAGGCCGAGACGGGCCATCCGCTGACGGATTTCGGGCCATTCCGCGCGCAAAAATGCCTCGCGTTCGGCCGCACGCAGCCGCTCGGCGGCGCCGCGCACCACATACATACCGACTCCGCGCTGCACTTCGACCAGGCCGTCGTTCTGGAACTGCTGATAGGCTTTCGCCACTGTCAGCGGGTTCGCCCCCTGCTCGGCCGCCAGCGCCCTGACCGAGGGCAGCATCGCGCCTTCGGGATAATCCCCGTCGATAATCGCAGCGGCGATCTGGTCGCGCAGCTTGAGATAGACGGGGCGGTTGGGGTTCATTGTCAGCAGTGTCCCTTGCGAGGTGCCGTAGTGCCATAATACAGCCATGCGGTCAATTTCTTTAGGCCGCCTTCCGGTGGCGCAGACCGCCAGCCCCGCCTCCCCGTCCGGCCACCAATGATACCATCATGCTCTGGTGGCCGGGCGGGGAGGCGGGGTGGGTGGTCTGCATCGCGCGTGAGCGCGATCGCCAACAAACACGCAACAAAAGCTTCACATGGCCGATTGAGCCGCTAGGTTGCCCGCCCATGGGACCGCGCCTGAGAGAGGCGCGCTTTAGGGATATCCGTTTACATGGCCACTGCTGAGCTTCCGCACGGGGACAGCGCCGGGACTTTCCTCGGCCACCCCAAGGGTCTGTTCGTTCTGTTCTTCGCCGAGATGTGGGAGCGCTTTTCCTATTACGGGATGCGCGCGCTGCTCATTTTCTACCTGACCAAGCACTGGCTGTTTTCCGATAGCCAGGCCGGTGTAATCTACGGCGCCTATACCGCGCTGGTTTACATCACGCCGGTGCTGGGCGGTTACCTTGCCGACAAGTATCTGGGGCAGCGCAAGGCCGTGACCTATGGCGCGATGTTGCTGACCTTCGGCCACTTCCTGATGGGGTTTGAAGGCAATGGCGGTCAGGATGCCGCCAGCCTCAACATCTTCTGGCTGGCGCTGGCCTTCATCATCGTCGGCTCGGGCTTCCTGAAGGCGAACATCTCGGTGATCGTCGGCCAGCTTTACCCCCGCACCGATGTGCGGCGCGACGGGGCCTACACCATTTTCTACATGGGCATTAACCTCGGCGCGGCGCTCGGCTCGCTGCTGTGCGGCTATCTCGGCGAGACCTATGGCTGGGCCTACGGCTTTGGCGCGGCAGGCTTCGGTATGCTGCTGGGCTTGATTGTATTCACAGTGTTCAAGCCACTGCTGCTGGGCCGCGGTGAGCCGCCGAAGGCGCTGGGCAAGAGCACTGAATGGGGCCTCTACGCCGTCGGTGTCGCAGCGGTTGGCGCGTGCTGGTGGATGGTGCAGAATCAGGCGGTGGTCGGCAGCCTGCTCGGCATCGCGGGCGCGGTTCTGGTCGGCTACGTCATGTTCACCGCCGTCGTGAAACTCCAGCCGCATGATCGCGACCGCATCTTCGCCGCGATGTTCCTGATCATCGGCTCGATCCTGTTCTGGGCGCTGTTCGAACAGGCCGGTTCCAGCCTCAACCTCTACACCGATCGCTATGTCGACCGCGGCGGCGTGCCAGCCTCGGTGTTCCAGTCGATCAACGCGATCTACATCGTGCTGCTCGCGCCGATCTTCGCGACGCTGTGGACGTGGCTCGGGCGGCGCGGGCTGGAGCCCTCGGCCCCGGCCAAGTTTGGCCTCGCGCTGATGCAACTGGGCGCGGGCTTCCTCGTGCTGGTCGCGGGCGCTGCCACCGGCACCATGACGCCGGTGCTGTTCATATTCCTGATCTACCTGCTGCACACCACCGGCGAGCTGTGCCTCAGCCCCGTCGGCCTGTCGGCGATGAACCGTCTGGCCCCGGCGCATATGGCCAGCCTCATCATGGGCAGCTGGTTCTTCGCGTCGGCCACCGGCAACTTCGTCGCCGGCCTGATCGCTGCTGCCACCGGATCGGAAAAGGCCTCGGGCGAGGGCGCTGGCAAGGAAGTCGTGCTGGAGGTCTATAACCAGATCGGCTGGATCGCGATTGCGGTCGGCGTCGGCGTGCTCGTCATCAGCCCGCTGATCAAGAAGCTGATGCACCTCGACACCCTGAAGGACGACATCGCGCCCACCGGCACCGACGAGGCCTACCCCGTCGCCGCCCGGCCTGCTGAGTAACTGGCCGAGTGACTGGCCGAGTGATCGACCGGACACAATAATCGACGGGCGACATAGACACCCTGCCGTTTTCCCGTCACATTCGCAGGCGGGGAAACGGCAAGGGGCTGTCATGATACCACTTAATACCATGCGGGCGCGGTTTAATGCGCTGGCTACTCTGGTGAGCGCGCTGGCGCTGGTCGCAGGCGCGAGCGTCGCCGATGCGCAAAGCCGCGACAAGGACCGGAAGCGCGACAAGGACAAGGACGAGGCCGCCGAAGCGCCCGCCTATGCCGCCAAGCGCGAGGGCGTGTTCCCCTCGACCTACAAACCCTATCCGAACATCGCCACCGCGATCCGCGGCGCCACCATCTATGATGGCAAGGGCGGCAAGATCGAGAACGGCGTGGTGTTCATGTCGGGCGGCAAGATCGTCTCGGTCGGCGGGCCGGACACCGCGATCCCCGCCGATATCGCGGTGTTCGATGGCACCGGAAAATTCGTCACTCCGGGCATCATCGATATCCACTCGCACCTTGGCGACTACCCCTCGCCGGGCGTCGAAGCGCATTCGGACGGCAACGAGGCGACCAGCCCGACCACGCCCGAAGTGTGGGCCGAACATTCGGTCTGGCCGCAAGACCCCGGCTTTGCCCGCGCGCTCGCCAATGGCGGGATTACCAGCTTGCAGATCCTGCCCGGCTCGGCCAACCTGATGGGCGGACGCTCGGTGACGCTCAAGAACGTGCCGGCGCGCACGACGCAGGGCATGAAGTTCCCCGGCGCGCCCTATGGCTTCAAGATGGCCTGCGGCGAAAACCCCAAGCGCGTCTATGGCGCACGCGGGCGGATGCCTTCGACCCGCATGGGCAACCTCGCCGTCAACCGCGAGAGGTGGCTGTCGGCAATCGACTACGCCAATGATCAGGCTTCCGAGAAAGGGGCCAAACGCGATCTCGGCAAGGAAACGCTGGCGGGCGTGCTGAAGGGCGAAATCCTGGTCCACAACCACTGCTACCGCGCCGACGAGATGGCGCTGGTGATGGATATGGCCAAGGAGATGGGCTACAAGGTCAGCGCCTTCCACCACGCGGTCGAAGCCTACAAGATCGGCGATCTTCTCAAAGAAAACGACGTGTGCAGCGCGATCTGGGCCGACTGGTACGGCTTCAAGATGGAAAGCTACGACGGCATCCTCGAAAACGCCGCCTTCCTCCAGCGCGAGGGCGCCTGCGTGGTGATCCATTCGGATGACGCCAATGATATCCAGCGCCTGAACCAGGAAGCGCGCAAGGCGCAGAAGGCCGGACAACGGCTGGGGATCGAAATCTCCGATGCGACCGTGATCCAGTGGATCACCTATAACGCCGCCAAGGCGATGGGAATCGAAGAGATGACCGGCAGCCTCGAGCCCGGCAAGATGGCCGATGTGGTGCTGTGGAACGGCGATCCGCTGAGCGTCTATTCGCGGCCTGACCGTGTGTGGGTCGATGGCGCGCTGTTGTTTGATGCCAATGATCCCAAACGCCGTCCGGTCAGCGATTTCGAACTCGGCCAGCCCGGTGAAGGAGATGTGAAATGAAGCGCCTCCTTCCTCTGGCGGCCAGCGCCGTCGCCCTTTGCGCCGCCGCGCCCGCTCTGGCGCAAGACATGGTGATCACCAATGCCCGGCTTGTGCTGGGTGATGGCAGCGCTCCGATCGAAGGCGGCGCAGTGATTGTGGATGATGGCAAGGTCGTGTTCGCGGGCAAACCCGCCCCCGGCCAGGCGTTCACCACCGACGTGGTGATCGACGCCGGCGGAGCCTGGGTCACCCCCGGGATCTTTGCGACGGTCACCTCGCTCGGCCTTGCCGACGTTTCGGCGGTGGGCGAGTCCAACGACATCACGGCGAGCGGATCGCCGTTCAGCGCCGCGCTCGATGCCGCCGCCAGCATCAATCCCACCTCGCAGCATATCCTTGTCCACCGTGCAGCGGGGATCACCCGTGCGGCGACAACGACCTTGCCCTCCGGGTCGATCTTCGCCGGGCAAGGCGCGATCATCGATCTGGATGGCGATGCCAAGGCCGTGATGCAGGCCCGCGCGTTCCAGATGGTCGACCTTGGCGAAGGCGGCGGACAGCGCGCCGGTGGCAGCCGCGTGGCGGCCCATGTGCTGCTCCGTGCCGCCTTGCGCGAGGCGCAGGCGCTGGTCGGCAAGACCGGCATTCCCGAGACCACCGAGATCGGCAAGAATGACGAAGTGCTGCTCAGCCGCTTCGATGCCGAAGCGCTGGTGCCGGTGGTGACGGGGACGCAGAAGCTCTACGTCGCGGTCGAACGGGCGGCGGATATCCGCGCCGTGCTGGCGCTGAAGGGCGACTATCCCAAGCTCGATCTGGTGCTGGTCGGTGCTTCCGAAGGCTGGCTGGTGGCCGAGGCCATTGCCGCTGCCGGCGTGCCGGTGATCGCCAATGGCCTCAATGACCTCCCCGAAACCTTCGAGCAACTGGGCGCGACCCAGAGCAATGCCGGCCGCCTGGCGCGCGCCGGCGTGAAGGTCGCGATCAATGCCTCGGCCATGCAGAACCCGCGCCGCTTGCAGCAGGTGGCAGGCAATCTGGTCGCGCTGAACCGCGTGCCGGGGGCGACAGGCATGGAATGGGGCAAAGCCTTCGCCGCGATCAGCTCGGTCCCGGCCGAGATCAGCGGCATGGGCGGCAAGGCCGGCGTGCTGAAGCCCGGCGCACTCGGCGATGTGGTGGTATGGGACGGTGATCCGCTTGAAGTCGGCTCGGTGCCGACCCAGGTGTTCATCGGCGGGGTCAAGCAAAGCCTCGAAAGCCACCAGAGCGGCCTGCGCGATCGTTACCGCGATCTCGACGAGAGCGACCTGCCCAAGGCTTACGACTGGTAATGCGGCCGCTATCAAAGCCGATCGCCGCTGCGCTTGCCGCTTCGCTGCTGCTCGCCGTTCAGCCCGGACAGGCGCAGGACGGGCAGGCCGAAGCCGGGGCGACAAGCGATGCGCAAAGCCCGGCATGGCACGCCCAGCAGCAGATCTATCTGCTGGGGCTGACGGCCGAAGACGGCTGGCATTTCGTCGAAGGCGGGGTGCGCTGGCGCTGGATCACCTATCGCGCGTCCGATCGCAAGCCGACCGTCGCCGATATGATCACGGTCCATTACGAAGGGCGCTTGCTCGACGGGACGGTGTTCGACAGCTCCTATGCGCGCGGCACGCCGGCGACGTTCCCGCTCGGCCGGCTGGTCGAAGGGTGGCAGCGCGCCATCCCGAACATGGGTGTGGGGGAAACCATCGAGATCGCGATCCCGTCAGACCTCGCCTACGGCCCCGTCGGGCGCGGGCCGATCCCGCCCAATGCGACACTGGTGTTCAAGGTGGAACTGATCGCCATCGAAGGCTAGTCTTGCCCCTTTCTTGAGGGGAGACAGCATGGACAGCGCAATTATCGCACTCATCGCGGCCAATACGGCCTTTGTCGGCAGCCACTTTGCCATGTCGCATCCCCTGCGCGCGCCGATGGTGCGGGCGCTGGGGGACAAGGGTTTCACGCTCGCCTACACGGTGGTCAGTTTCGCCGCGCTGGGCTGGGTTGCCCATGCCTTCAAGGCCGCGCCCGGCGGTGACCTCGGCGGCTCGGGCGAGGCGGGCTGGATCATCGCCTCGCTGCTCACCTTGGTGGCGATGATCCTGCTGGCCGGTTCCTTCATCGGCAACCCCGCTCTTCCGACCCCGATGGCCGACGCGCAGGCACGCGCCGCGCCCAAGGGCGTGTTCATCGTCACGCGCCACCCGATGATGTGGGCGATCGGGCTGTGGGCAGCCTCGCACATCATCCTGTTTTGGAGCCTGCGCACACTGGTGACGGCCGCCGCGATGGGCGTGCTCGCGCTGGTCGGCGCGAAATTGCAGGACGCCAAGAAGGAGGCGCTGATGGGCGCCGCCTGGGCGGAATGGGAAAGCAAGACCAGCTACTGGCCGCGCTGGGGCAAGCTCCTTGCTGTCGGCCCGCTTCCGCTGATCGGCGGCGCAGTGCTGTGGCTGGCGGGCAGCTGGCTGCACCTGTGGATGGCGGGCATCCCGGCAGGGGCGTGGAAGTGGCTCGGCTAGCTACTCGCCCCTGAACAGGGCTTGGTCGCTCACCACCCGCCCCGCCTCCCCACCCGGCCACCAATGATACCATCATGCTATGGTGGCCGGGTGGGGAGGCGGGGCGGGTGGTCAGTCCCCCTTGAACACCGCCGCACGCTTTTCGATCAGCGCGGCGACCCCTTCGGCATGATCGGCGGTGGTGTGCATCATGGCCTGCGTGTTCGCCGCCATTTCGAGCGCGCTGTCATAGCTGACCTGCTGGCCCTGCCGCAGCAGGTTCTTGGTGTGGCGCAGCGCATGGGGGGGAAGCAGGGCGATCTTGGCGGCGAGCGCGCGGGCCTCGTCCATCAGGGCTTCGGGCGCGACCACCCGGCTGACAAGGCCCCACTCCTTCGCGGTGGCCGCATCGATCACATCGCCGGTGTAGAACAGTTCGGCCGCGCGGCTCATCCCGATCACGCGGGGGAGGATCCACGTGCCGCCATCGCCGGGGATGATCCCGAGCTTGAGGAAGGTCACCCCGAACTTCGCGTTCTCGCTGGCGATCCGGATATCGGCAAGGCAGGCAACATCGCAGCCGAGGCCGATCGCCGGGCCGTTGACCGCCGCGATCACCGGCACGCGCAGGCCATAGAGCGCGCGCAGCATCAGGTGGATATTGTCGCGATAGCCATCCGAAATCGCCGGAGCAGTGCCGCCGAAGGTGCCGGTCTTGCCCTGCATCGCCTTGATATCGCCGCCCGCGCTGAACGCCCGGCCCGCGCCGGTGAGGATCACCACGCGGCATTCCATATCGCGGTTGATCGCATTCGCCACCCGCACAAACTCATCCCCGTCGCCCGGAGCGCCCAAAGGGTTCATGCTCTCCGCGCGGTCAAGCGTGAGGATGGTGACGGGGCCTTCACGGGTGATCTGGATCAGGGACATAAGACCTTGCACTTTTGCGACAATCAATTCAGCCTTTGTATAGGCGCCGGCCCGCAAGAGGGGAACAAAGGATCGCCATGCCCAACCTTGCGTTTTTGACAGTCTCGCAGCCCCTGCTGAGCGCCGCCCTCGCGGTGCCGGGCGCTCCGGCGTTGCCCGCTACTGATTACCAAGTGGCCCCGCTCACATGGTCGCTGCAGGCCGCAGCGCAGACACAGCCGCCGGCAGAAGGCGAGACTCCGCCCGAGGACAACAGCGGCGAGATCGTGGTTGAGGGCGAATATGGCCCGCCCGCAGGTGATCCGGCCGAGCAACTCAACGCGACAAGCTACCGCATCACCCAGGCGGTCGATGACGCGGTGATCGAACCGATCGCCTATGCCTATCGCGACGGGCTGCCCGAGCCGATCCGCGACGGCCTTGGCAATGTCGTGCGCAATCTGGGCGAGCCGAGCAATGCGCTCAATTTCCTCCTGCAAGGCAAGGTCGGCAAGGCGTTCGGCAGCCTCGGGCGGCTGGCGATCAATTCGACGCTGGGGATCGGCGGGCTGATCGACATCGCCGGCAAACCCGGCATCGGCATCCCCTATCGCCGCAATGGCTTTGCCAACACAGCGGGCTTTTACGGGGTGGGGCCGGGGCCGTATCTCTATCTGCCGGTGACCGGCGCGACGAGCTTGCGCGACATTATCGGCAGCACATTGGATCAGGCGCTGCTCCCCTTTGCGGTGGGCAAGCCCTTCAATAAGCCCGCCTATGCCGCGACCTATTTCGTCGTCAACGGGCTCGACCAAAGGCTGGAGTTCGACGCAGAGCTCGCCGAAATCGCGGCCTCGGATGATCCCTATGCCGTGCGGCGCGACACCTATCTGGCCAAGCGTGCGCGCGCGATCGCCGAGCTCAAGGGCGAGGTGGTGGGCGAAGAGGCCCTTGATCCCGAACCCCCGCTGGAAACGGGCACGACAGACGCGCCGCCGCTATCGCTGATCGAACAGGTGCAGCTGACTGCACGCAGCGGCGCGGCTACGCGCTAAGCTCGGCGAGCTGCTTCTCGAATTCGGTCATGGGCCGATGGGTCGCGATCGCCTCGAGAAAGGCATCGCGCGGGTGATCGAGCTGGTTCGACCAGATCCACACATCGCCAAAGAAGCCCCGTGCAGCGCTGCCGTTGATGCGGTAAATGATCCGGCGGTGGCGGGTCTCGATCGGGTATTTGGTGTGCTTGTGCAGAGTCAGGCTCAGCCGCCCCACATCCGTGTGCACACCCTTGATCGAGCGCAGCGCGATGCGCTTTTCGCCATGCGCGCGCACGTAAAGTCCGTCGGCATCGATGATCACCTGCGGCCGCCGGTCGAACAGGCGGAGGATATGTGCCGCCGCGATCCCGCCGAAGAACAGCACCCCCGCCCCGCCGAGCGCCAGCGCGAAAGGCTGCGAGCCTTGCCAGCCGGCGATGGCGATGACCAATGCCGGCGCCGCCATCGCGCCGCTCAGCGCGATCCAGCCCAGCAGCTTGGCGATGGAGAAGCGCGCCACAAACGGCGCAGCCACACCCTCGCCCACCGGCTTAAGCCCGCGCTTCCTCGATCGCGGTGCTGTTGTGCTTCAGCGCTTTCAGCACCGTATCCACGATCTGCGGCGCGTTGAGGCCGGCCTCGTCATACTGCTTCATCGGATCGTCGTGATCGATGAAGGTATCGGGCAGGCGCAGCGTGCGCACCTTCAATCCGTTGTCGGTCAGGCCTTCATCGCTGGCAAAGGTCAGCACATGCGCGCCGAGCCCGCCGATTGAGCCTTCTTCCACCGTGATCACCACCTCGTGGGTGCGCATCAGGCGGGCGATCAGGTCTTCGTCGAGCGGCTTGGCAAAGCGCATGTCGGCCACCGTGGTCGAGAGTCCCTTGGCCTCCAGCGTATCGGCAGCCTTCAAGGCCTCGGTCAGGCGGGTGCCGAGCGAGAGGATCGCGACCTTGGTGCCTTCGCGCACCAGGCGGCCCTTGCCGATTTCGAGCTTCTGCGGAACCTCGGGCAGGGGCACACCGGTGCCGCCGCCGCGCGGATAGCGGAAGGCGATCGGGCCGTCGTCATATTCGGCGGCCGTGTAGGTCATGTGGACCAGCTCGGCTTCGTCGGCTGCCGCCATCACCACCATGTTGGGCAGGGTGGCAAGATAGGTGACGTCAAAGCTCCCCGCATGGGTCGCCCCGTCAGCGCCGACCAGGCCTGCGCGGTCAATCGCGAAGCGCACCGGCAGGTTCTGGATGCACACATCGTGCACCACCTGATCGTAAGCGCGCTGAAGGAAGGTCGAATAGATCGCCGCGAATGGCCGCATACCCTCGGCTGCCATCCCGGCAGCGAAGGTCACCGCGTGCTGCTCGGCAATGCCGACATCGAAGGTGCGGGTGGGGTGCGCCTTGGCAAACTTGTCGACCCCGGTGCCGGACGGCATCGCGGCAGTGATCGCACAGATGCGCGGATCGCTGTCGGCCAGCTTGGCGAGCGTCATGCCGAACACATCCTGATAGGCCGGCGGGCCGGCGGCGCTCTTCGACTTTTCGCCGGTGACGACGTTGAACTTGGGCACGCCGTGATACTTGTCGGCGCTGTTTTCGGCCGGTGCGTAGCCCTTGCCCTTTTCGGTGACGACATGGATCAGCACCGGACCTTCCGAGGTATCGCGCACGTTCTCGAGCACCGGCAGCAGGTGATCGAGATTGTGCCCGTCGATCGGGCCGACATAGTAGAAGCCCAGTTCTTCAAACAGCGTCCCGCCGGTCACCATGCCGCGGGTGAATTCCTCGGCCTTGCCGATGGTGTCGTGCAGGCGGCGGCTCATCTTCTTGACGGCGCGGCTGGCGAGGCTGCGGATGCCGAGATATTCGCTCGAGGAGACCATGCGCGCGAGATAGGCCGAAAGCCCGCCCACCGGCGGCGCAATCGACATGTCATTGTCGTTGAGGATCACCACGAGGCGGTTGCCCGCTTCGGCAGCGTTATTCATCGCCTCGTAAGCCATCCCTGCACTCATCGAGCCATCGCCGATCACGGCAATGCCGCGCCCCGGGCGGTTCTGGAGCTTGTTGGCGATAGCAAAGCCCAGCGCTGCGGAAATCGAGGTGGAGGAGTGCGCGGCGCCGAAGGGATCGTATTCGCTCTCCGAACGCTTGGTGAAGCCCGAAAGGCCACCGCCCTGGCGCAGGGTGCGGATCCGGTCACGCCGGCCGGTGATGATCTTGTGCGGATAGCACTGGTGGCCCACGTCCCACACCAGCTTGTCCTGCGGGGTGTTGAACACATAGTGGAGCGCGACTGTCAGCTCGACCACGCCCAGCCCCGAACCCAGATGCCCGCCAGAAGTGCTGACCGCATCGATCATCTCGGTGCGCAGTTCGTCGGCGAGTTGGCGGAGCTGTTCAGGCTTGAGGCGGCGCAGATCGTCGGGGGTGTTAACCAGATCCAGCAAAGGCGTGTAAGGCGGTTGTGTCATAGCGACCAGCTTTACACATTGGGAACCAGCCTGTCGATTCAGCGTTGATCACGCGCAAATTTCGCAGCCCTCAGGTGCAAGCCTTGCACAAGCCGCGGATCTCCAACACCGGTCGTTCCGCCTTGAATTCGCGGGCGGCGGCGATGGCGCGGACCGCGCGGCTCACCTCTTCATCATCGACATGGGCGGCCTCGCCGCATTCGTCACAGACGAGAAAAATGCAATCATGCGCGCAGCCCGGGTGGGTGTTGGCGAGATAGGCATTGGCGCTTTCGACCCGCAGCGCGAGGTTGTTCGCCACGAACACATCGAGGATGCGGTAGACCGAATTGGGCGCGACGCGCTTGCCGCGTGCGGCGGAAAGATTGTCGGCAATGTCATAGGCCGAGACCGGGCGTTCGTGCCGGGCAAGCTCGGCAAACACGGTTTCGCGCATGGTGGTCCACTGCTCGCCCGCCTCGGCGAGCGCGCGGGCGGCGGCCTCGATCAGGCTTTCGCCGCGGTGTTCGTGGTGCGTGTGCCCTGAAGAGGCGTGATGTGCGTGCTGGCCCATGGCTGCGAATATAGGCGCGGCAACGCCCTTTCGCCAAGCGTGAACCGGATTATCCCGCGTCGCGCAGGAAGCTCGCCCGGTAGTGGTTCGGGAACATGGCCTTCAGCGCAGCAACCTTGGGCGCATCCCAGCGGACGATGTAGCCGTGGCGCGGGTTCACGGCCATGAAGTCTTGATGGTAACCCTCGGCCGGGTAGAACGCCTTGTAGGCCTCGATCCGGGTGACGATCGGCTTGGCCCACAGCCCCGATTTCCCGAGCTGGGCGAGATAGGCCTGGGCAACGGCGGCCTGTTCCTTGTTCATCGGCACAATCGCGCTGCGATAATGTGTGCCAACATCCGGACCCTGGCGGTTCTTGAGCGTGGGATCGGCGACCACGGCAAAGAAGATCCGCAGCAGCTCGTCATAGCGCACCACGGCCGGATCATAGGTGATCTTCACCGATTCGGCGTGGGCCGTGCCGCCTGCGGTGATGGTGTCATAGGTGGCGGTTGCCGCGGTGCCGCCGTGGAAGCCCGAGACGGCTGACGTCACGCCCTTCACATGGCTGAACACGCCTTCAACGCCCCAGAAACAGCCGCCGGCAAAGATCGCTGTCTTGAGGCCCTTGGCCTCCTTGGCGGTGCGGGTGGCGGCGGGGGTGTTGACCGGTTCCTCGGCCGCGATCGCCGGGCCGGCGCAGGCCGAAAGCGCGAGGGCGGCAGCGGCCACCAGTGCACCAAGCGGGCGCATCAGAGAGCTGCCTCGGCAGGAATGGCGAATTCGGCGGTGGGCTGCACCAGATCAGGCATCGATGCGGCGCGGGCGGGCGAGGACAGGCCGCTGTCCCCGTCGCGGGCATTGGCGCCAGCCACCAGCAGCGCGCCGAGCACGAAACCGATCGAGAAATTGCGGAACAGGTCGGAGGAGAAGAGGCGCATCGGTGGGCTCGTTTTCGTGTTCTGGTATCTGACGCCGCCATGCCCGAAGCCGAATTGCGCCGGGATGAACGCGTCTGACAGGCTCTGTTACGACGCGCAGGGTCATCTAGTTACGAGAAGCATGAAGAATAGTTGCGCTTACGCGCCCCGCAGGCCGAGCGGTGCACGGAAAGCGGCCAAGCGAAAAAGCCGCAGCGCAAGCCGGCCCAAAGGGCCGCGAGCGCACGCGCGCGAGCCGCAGGTGCTCAAGCCCGCAGGGATTGAGACAGCACCGAGGACGAAGGCGCGGAGGCGCCTTCGCAACACATAAACGCCCTCAAGTAGCGAAGCGGTAGGGCAAAAATTAATGCCGGAAATGCCGCATCCCGGTGAAGACCATCGCGAGGCCCGCTTCGTCGGCGGCGGCGATAACCTCGTCGTCGCGGATCGAGCCGCCCGGCTGGATCACTGCGGTCGCGCCCGCTTCGGCGGCGGCGAGCAGGCCGTCGGCGAAGGGGAAGAAGGCATCGGAGGCCACCGCGCTGCCCACGGTGCGCGCCGCGTCCCAGCCATAGGTTTCAGCGGCCTCGGCAGCCTTGATCGCAGCGATGCGGGCTGAATCGCGGCGGTTCATCTGGCCAGCGCCGATGCCTGCGGTCGCGCCGTCCTTGGCATAGACAATCGCGTTGGACTTGACGTGGCGGGCCACGGTCCAGGCGAACAGACAGTCCTTGAGTTCCTGATCGGTCGGCGCGCGCTTGGTGACGACCTTGAGATCATCCGCCGTAATCGCGCCGGCATCGCGCGACTGGATCAGCATCCCGCCCGCGATGGTCTTCATCGCAAGGCCGCCGCGGCGCGGGTTCGGGAGCTGGCCACATTCAAGCAGGCGCAGGTTCTTCTTCTTGGCGAAAATCTCGCGCGCCTCGGCGCTCACCGACGGCGCGATCACGACTTCGGTGAAGATCGCGGAGATGGCTTCGGCAGTCGCCCCGTCGAGTTCGGTGTTCACGGCGACGATCCCGCCGAATGCCGACACCGAATCGCAGGCCAGCGCCGCTTCCCACGCAGCGAGCAGCGAGCCGCCCTGCGCCACGCCGCAAGGGTTGGCGTGCTTGACGATCACCACGGCAGGCGCCTGTCCGGCGAACTCTGCCGCCAGTTCCAAGGCGGCATCGGCATCGTTCAGGTTGTTGTAGCTCAGCTCCTTGCCCTGCAACTGCGCCGCCTGCGGAACGCCGCGCGTGCCGACCACCTGGGGGACATAGATCGCTGCCGCCTGGTGCGGGTTTTCGCCATAGCGCAGCGTATCAGCGCGCTTGAACGCCATCGGCAGGGTCTCGGGGAACAGCGTCGGCTCATCCGAAGCGGCGGGCGAGAAGGCGAACCAGCTGGCAATCGCACTGTCATAGGCAGCGGTGCGGGCATAGGCCTTGCCCGCCATCCGCGTGCGGAACGCCTGCGACGTCGCGCCGCCATGGGCGTCCATTTCCGCAACCAGCGTCGCGTAATCGGCCGGATCGGTGAGGATCGTCACGAAGCCGTGGTTCTTCGCCGCCGAGCGCACCATCGAAGGGCCGCCGATGTCGATATTTTCGATGATCTCTTCGCGGCTCGCGCCCTTGGCCACGGTCGCCTCGAACGGGTAGAGGTTGACCACCACCAGATCGATCGGCCCGATCCCGTGGGCTTCCATCGCGGCGACGTGTTCGGGATTGTCGCGCAGGGCCAGCAACCCGCCGTGAACCGTGGGGTGGAGCGTCTTCACCCGCCCGTCCATCATCTCGGGAAAACCGGTGAGTTCGGACACGTCCTTCACCGCGAGGCCCGCGTCGCGCAGCGCCTTGGCGGTGCCGCCGGTGCTGACCAGCTCGATCCCGCGCGCCGCCAGCGCGCTTCCCAGTTCAGCCAAACCGCTTTTGTCGGACACTGACAGCAGTGCCCGCGTGATCGCCCGCTCGCTCATGTGGAATGCCTATCCTGTTTTCTTCAGCAGCCAGGAGAATTGACCCCCGCTGCGCAATGCCAGTCCCTCGATCACCAGCTGCTCGGTGGCGTGCGGGCGGCCTTCGCCGTCAACCCACAGGCTATCCTCGGCAGACAGGGTGATCTCGCCGGCGCCCGCCCTATCGCCGCCAAGCCGGAATTGCCAGAGCCGACCATCGGGCAAAAGCAGGCTGGCGCCGCGCTTGTCGCCCGAAAGCTGCACTTCGACCCCGCGCCCGAGATGGAAGCGGATCGCAAAGGCAATCTTGCCGCGCTTGCCGTTCTTCGAAGAGGGGACCAGAATGTCCTCGCCCGCCAGTTCGGTGCCGTCCCCGCTCAGGGTGAGAATGCGCTGGTGGGTGAGGCCGAAGCGCGCGGCATAGCCATCATGCGCCGCCTCGATCCGGGTTGCCTCGCGGCCGCGTCCGGCGATCTGGCGGCGCTCGATCTCGACAGTCTCGACCCCCTTGCCGAGTTGGCCGTGGAGCAGCACCGCGGTGGAATTGGCATTATCAAGCACCAGCGTCGAGAAGGCCGCGCTGGCGCGCAGGCCCTGTCCGATGCGCGCCGGCACTTGTCCGCCCGCGTGCGCCGCGCCGCCGCAATTGACGATCACCCGCGCCGGCCCGTCGGACAGCTCGAAGGCCAGCGTTGAGGCGCAGCCGGTGCGGACATGGCGCGCGCGCGGCGGCGGCGCGGCGTCGAACTGCACCAGCGTGTCGCCTGCCTTGATGCGCTGATAGCCCCAGCACCCTGCCGCCGAAAGCGGGCGGGCGCGCACGCCCGAGGCCGAGATCACCGCGTTGACCCGGTCAGCCGGAATCGCTGCCTGCCCCTGCCAGTTGCCTAGCGCCCCGTCGCCATGACGCAGCGCGAGGAGCGGCGGCACCAGCAATTCGCGCATCACCTGCAAGGCGGGCGGCGGCGTGATGTCCATCGCATCGTAGCAGGCGATCAGATCGGTCAGCAGGCGGATCGCTTCGATCTGAGCGGCCGGGCAGCGCGACAGCACGCCGCCATCCTCGCCCACCATGTCACCCAGCGCCTTGACCAGCCCGGCCTCGCCATAAAGCCGCCGCGGCTTGCCGTGCGGCAGCAGCAGTCCTGCCGCCACGACCCCGGCCCAGCCCGCCACTTGCGCAAGGCCCGCGCCTTCGCGGGGAGTGCGCTTGTCTAGCCAGCTTGCGGTATCGGCAATGGCGGCGAGCAGGCGCAACTTCAGCCCCTTGTCATTGCCCGCCAGCACCAGCGGCGCGTGGACCAGCCAGGCGACCAGCCGGAACCCGGCATGCTCGATATCCCACGCCGGCCCCTTGGCAGGCTCGCGGTGGGCGTGGAGCCAAAGCACGGTGATGCGTTCAGCCACGGGGATCGCTTCGCCGCGCGGTGCGGCGGCGGCGAGATCGGCGAGCCAGCTGAACGAATGCAGCACCCGCTCGACCGCAGGCGCGGGACGTGCCGAGCCCGCAAAGTCGATCTGCGTGATCGGCAGGCGCACTCCGTGAACGAGGAAATGTCCGGCGCGCAGCGCAGTGCCCGCGGCACGATCCCCGCGATTGGGGCTCTCGACCGTGGCCAGCACCCGCAGCGGCTGCGGACGGCGGAACGGCTGGCTGAGCGCGTGGCCGGGAATGCCGATCCGGTAAGCGAAGCGCAGCAGCGCCTCGCCCGGGCCGGCGGGCGCGGCGATCACATCGCTCAGCGCCAGCGCGCGCCCCGGTTCCTCGGGCGGCGCAGCGGGCGCAGGGGCAGGCTCCACCATCGGTTCATGCCCGCTTGCCAGCGTTAGTGCCGGAGTATCCGCCACCCGCTCCACCAGCGCATCGGCCCGTCGGCCAGCTTGGGTGCGTAGCAGCGTCGCCATCAGCCTTGCCCCTTTAATGCGGCGATATTGGCCGCGTAATGATCGGGCCCGCCCTTGAACGTGGCCGAGCCTGCCACCAGCACATCGGCGCCGGCTTCGACACAGAGGCGCGCGGTTTCGGCGTTCACACCGCCATCCACTTCGAGGTGGATCGGGCGGCCTTCGCGCGCAATCATGTCGCGGATGCGGGCGATCTTGCCGAGCTGCGAGGGGATAAAGCTCTGCCCGCCGAACCCGGGGTTGACGCTCATCACGAGGACGAGGTCGACCATGTCCATCAGGTTGTCGAGCACCTCAACCGGCGTGCCGGGATTGATCACCACGCCGGCCTTCTTGCCGAGCGCGCGGATCGCCTGCAGCGTGCGGTGGATATGCGGCCCGGCTTCGGGGTGAACGGTGATGATGTCCGCACCCGCCGCCGCAAAGGCCTCAAGGTAGGGATCAACCGGCGCGATCATCAGGTGGACATCGAAGGTCTTGGCGGTGTGCGGTCGCAGCGCCTTGACCACATCCGGCCCGATGGTGATGTTCGGCACGAAATGCCCGTCCATCACATCGATGTGAATCCAGTCCGCCCCGGCTGCGTCGACAGCGCGCACTTCTTCTCCCAGCCGGGCGAAATTGGCAGAGAGGATCGAAGGCGAAATCAGCGGTGTTGGCATGATGCGGCGCGCGGGCCCCTTTTCCCGGTAGTTAACCGCAATACGGGAGCCGCGAATCAGGGGACAGGGCACAGCGGGCCGTTTTCCACGGTGGCGGGCAGAAAAACGGTGCTGAGCGGGTAGTCTTGTGATGATTAAGCCGCAATTCAGCCGCGCCCTGCCATTGCGGCGCTCGAAATGCGGGGCAATAGATGCCGCAGCCCGATAGCATGCTGCGCCCCGGCCTCTCCCTTTTTACACTGGATCTGCCCATGAACGCCGCCTTTTCCGCTTCTTTGCCGCTGGGTGCGCTTGCCGTGCTCGGGCTTGCTGCGGCCAGCCCGGTCGCCGCGCAGGCTCTGGGCGGCAAGATCGATAATGACATGAGCCTGTGTGCGCCCGGCAAAGGTCCGGCAGTGCGGATCGACATCAGCGGGCTCAAATCCGCCAGCGGCAACCTGTTCGTGCGCACCTACCGGGCGCGTGAGGGCGATTGGCTGAAGAGCCGCCGCTATCTCCACCGCATCGACACGCGCCCGCGTAAGGGGACGATGGCGGTGTGCGTTCCGCTGCCTGCGGCGGGCGACTATGCGATTGTCGTCCAGCACGATGCCAACGGCAACCGCGAGAAGGACTTCTCGGTCGATGGCGCAGGGATGTCGAACAACCCCGAAATCAAGAGCTTCCTCGGCATCCCGCGCCCGCCCGCGCTCAGCCAGACGCGCTTCCGTGCGGGCGAAGGCGTCAGCCGGATCGCGATCCAGGTGAAGTATCAGGATTAGGCGCGGCGGCGGTGCCGCCAAAGGTCGTAGAGCACCTGCGGCGCGGCCAGCAACGGGAAGCGTTCGCGGAATGGCGTCAATTTGACAGGCATTCCGGTGTGCCGCTCGATCTTCCACGCGGCATAGCGTGCCGCGCCTTCGAAAGTGGTGCTGGCTTTGACCAGTCGCAGCAGGTTGAGCGGTTTGCCCAGCCGGCGGCGGCGCGCCCACCATTTGAGGATGACGCCGCGCTGCCAATGCGGCAGTTCGGGCGCCAGCTGTTCGCCTTGCTGGTGGGGCGGAATCCCGCCCGCCTCCAGCGCCAGTGGCAGCAGTCCGGCGAAATGGGCGGCGTTGACGGCGAGGATATCATTTTCTCGCCCGCCTTTCTCGACCCGGAATTCAGCGGCATAGGTCGCGCGGAACAGGGCGCGCCAGTAATCCTCCGCAGTGCCGCTTTCCGGCCCGAGCGCGGCTGCCAGACGCGCGGCGGTGGTGCAGGCGGCTGCGATGGCGGCAACCACCTCGCCCTTGGCCTCGTCGTCGGCGGTCCACACCAGCGCGCTCGGCTGCACGAAGCGCGCCCAGATGGTGGTATCGGTGAGGTTGCCTGCCGCCGCGCGGGCGAAGGTGGCGAGCCGCATGGTGGCGACCTTGGCGCGCAAGGTCAGGGCGTCATGCGGGCGCTCGTGATAGCTTACAGTGGGCCAGATCGCGGCGTCGCTCTCGTGCGTGCCGGGCAGCAGCACATAGAAATCGAGCACACCTTCGAGCGATCCGGTGCGCAGGTTCGACCCGTAGAACAAGACCGCCCGCGCGCCCGCAGCCTCGCCAAGGGCTGCGGCATAGTGCGCCACCGCCGGATCGACAGGCGCTGCCAACTGCGCAGCAATGCGCGCACCCAGCGCCCCGGCGCCGTCGCTCATGGGCTTACGAAAGCGAGCTCCGGCCCCTGTCCGACCAGATAGTCGCCCGCCGGAAAGGCTTCCCCGTCGAGGATGAACTGATCGTCGATCGACAGCGTGAACTGGCTGGCCGCAAGCTGGTGGATGCCGCGTTCGCGCAGGCGCGACTGCACCTTGCCGGCCACCACCAGCGGGATCAGCGCGGTGGTGCGGCGCGAGATCTGGTCAACCGCGACAAGCTTCAGCCCGCTTTTCAGAAAACCGAAGGGGCGGATGCCGGCAGGCAGACGTTCAAGCGTCGAGGCGAACAGAATCTGCCGCATCTCGGGATCGCCAAGGCCGCTATGTGCCATTGGCACATCGCCCGCGCCCAGCCCGATCCGCATCCGCGCGCCGCGCCGCCACGGGTTCGCGCGGCCCGCAAACAGCGACTGCGCCAGCGCCCACAGCGCTGTCACGCCGACGGCAAGGCTGTTGAAGGCGCCCAGCCGGTGCGCGCTTTGCCCTGCGCGGGTGGCCGTGGTGAAGGCCCCGGCACCGAGAATGAAGCCCGCCACACGCGAATGGCCGGTATCAGCCTCGCTCTCGCCCAACGGCGCAACCTCGATCGGGCGCCGCCACACGCGCTGGCCGTGATCGAGTGCGTTGATCGCGTCTTGTAACGACCAGTTGTCGGGAATGCCGAGATCGACGGTGAGCGCGTTGGTCTTGCCCTTGGGCAGCACCGCGATCGCGGGCCAATCATCGCCAAAGATCGGTCGCCCGCAGGTCAGCACATCGCGCACCGTGCCATCGCCGCCGTTGATCACCAGCAGATCGATCCCGCGCGCGGCGAATTCGGCCAGTGCGGCAGGCAATTGCGCGCGCGCGCCGGGCTGGGCGATATGGACATGGGGCGACAGGCCGCAATCGAAATCGGCCCCGAGATTGCGGTGGCTGCGGGGATTGTAAATCACCCCCACCACCGGCGCCTGATCGCCTGCACGCACGCGTCCTGCACGGGTGCGCGCCGCCGCAGCAGCGTCCACCCGGGGTAAATGCGCGAATTCATAGATCGGCGTAGCCATGACGATCCTATAGTTGCCCGGCCCCTAACTTTCCACTGTCATGTTTCTTGGCACTGTAACAATTGGCCCGATCCGCGACCGGTTTCGACCAGACGGGCGGCGCTGACGACGAACGGCATTGGGCCGGGATGGCTTGATCGCGGCTGAACCTTGCCGGGCGAGCGAGAAACTTCTGCGAAATTGCTTGCGTGATCGCTCACATTGCCATCAATTCACAAACTGTCGCGGCTAAGCTGTGCGCCGGGGCGCGCAACCGACACAATGACAAAGGACCATTGCCCGTGGGGCGAGGCATCACCATCGAAGACGTCGCAAGGGCAGCGGCCGTTTCGCGGCAGACCGTCTCGCGGGTCATCAACCACAGCCCCCGTGTCAGCCCTGAAGCGCGCGCACGGGTGGAGGAGGCGATAACCGCGCTGGGCTGGGTGCCGAGCCTCGCGGCGCGCAGCATGGCGGGCGGGCGCAGCCGGATGCTGCTCGCAGTGTTTCAGGGGCCTGCCTCTGGCACGCCCCTCGCCCTGCCGCTCGACCAGCTGCTGCTGGCCGGGACTGCCGTTTGCAATGCGCAAGGCTACCGCCTGTTGTTCGAGCAGCTCGCGCCCGGAATCACCGCCGCCGCCGGCACCGCGCAGCTTGCCGCAACCCTGGGCGCAGCCGAGCCGGACGGCGTGATCCTGCTCCCCCCGCTGGACAGCCGCAGCGATCTTGGCGCGCTGATCGAGGGCCGCGGGATTGCGCGCGAAAGCCTCGCCATCGCCGGCCATGCGCCCGCCAATGCCGGGGAAGCAGCGGCGCAGCATCTGGCCGGGCTGGGCCACCGGCAAATCGCGTTCATCGCCGGCGCTGCCGATCCGGCGGTCTCGCAGTTCAATCTTGCCGGTTATCGCCGGGTGCTGGCCGCCAAAGGCAGCCGCGCGCACGGGCATTTCGTGGCCGAGACTCCGCCCGATCTCGGCGCGGCGCTTGAGCTGGCGCGATCCTGGCTGGCGCCGACCATCCGGCCGACCGCGATCATCACCGAAAGCGCGGCCACCGCGCTCGTTGTGCTCCATGTCGCAGCCACGCTCAAGCTGGCGGTGCCGCGCGATCTGTCGCTGGTGGCGCTGGAGGATAGCCCTGCGCTTGGCTCCAGCCGCCCGCCCATCGCGGTGCTGCACGCGCCCGCAGGCGCGCCGTTCGCCGCCGCTTGCAAGCGGCTGATCGCCCGCAAGGAAGCGCGCGGCGAGAGCCCTTCGGCCGAACACGCCGCACTGCCCGCGACCCTCGAACTGATCGAACGCGCCAGCCTCGCCCGCGCCCCGCGGGCCATCTAAAGGGCAATAGGAATTGAAGGGCCGCAACCGCAGCCCGCACTGGCGCACCCGACAGGATTCGAACCTGTGACCTCTGCCTTCGGAGGGCAGCGCTCTATCCAGCTGAGCTACGGGTGCATGGGGCCATGCGGTGCGCGCAATCATCGCTTGCGGCGGCGCGCTTAGCAAGAGTGCCGGTGGCGCGCCAGTCAATTGTGCCGCCCCTCGCCGCGCTTCCGGCGGGGTGGCGGGGGCGGGCTTAACCAATCGGCAAGGAGCCGACCCTAGCCTCGTGTCATGGCCAGCCCTCCGCCCGAACCGATTCTTTCCGCCCCCGCCGCCCGCGTGACGGGCGTGGCACTCACGGCGCAGTGGGAGGGGCTGCATGCCCGTGCATCGGGGCTCGCTGCGCAAGCTGGGATCGCGCCAGAGCCAGCGTCCGCGCCCTTCGCACCGCTCACCGAGACCGCGCGCGACTGGCAGCTGGCGCTCGCCGCACAGGGTCTGGCCGATATCGAGGCGATGCTGGGCGCCGGCCTTGCCGCACTCGCCACGCTGACAGCGCGCGGACAGGATACCGCCGCGCCCGCGCTGGCCTTGTGGCGCGAGTTCCACGCCGCGCGGGCGAGCGTGCTGGCCGCGCTGCAACCCGCCGCCGCCTGAGTGCCCCTTCGCGCGCCACGGAGCGCTTGACTGCGTTCACATTCTGTTCCAGCCAGCGAGCATGAATGACCCGCTTCCGGCCCTCTGCGATTCGTCCGCGCCGTCCAGCCCGGCGGCGAGTGATGTTGCACGCGGGATCGCCCGGCTGTTTGCCCGCAACGACATCTGGTGCCTGCCCGAAGTGCCGATCCGCAATGGTCGCCGCGCCGATCTGATGGGCATTGATGCCCGCGGGCAGGTGCTGATTGTCGAGATCAAGGTGGCGCGCGCCGATCTGCTCGGCGATGCCAAGTGGCCCGACTATCTCGACTTCTGCGACCGGTTCTTCTGGGGCGTGCCGCCAGGGCTCGATCGCGCCCCGCTCGAGACCGAGGCCTTTTTGCCCGGCACCTGCGGCGTGATCGTGGCGGATGGCTATGATGCCGAGATCCTGCGTCCGGCCGCGCTTGAGCCGCTGGCGGCAGCGCGGCGCAAGACCCAGGTGGAACACCTCGCGCGGATCGCGATGCGGCGGCACACCGCGCTGCTCGATCCGCTGTGCGCGGCGCTTGATACGCTGGCGTGAAACCGGGCAGCGATTGAGGCTGTCCCCTCGCGCCGAATTGCGTCATATCTCGCGGCACAATGCTGCCCGCTGATCTTCCCGTTCCGCTTGCCCTGCTGATTGTCAGCCTCGCGGTGACGCTGATCGTGGCCTTGCGCTATGTGCTGACCAGCGGCGTGTTCGCGCTGGCAACGGCGCGGATGCGGCCCGGGCTCTATGCCGGGCGCGGCAAGCAGATCGCGCGCGAGATCCGCTGGTCGCTGTTGTCCGCCGCCATTTACGGTGCGCCTGCGGGCATCGTGCTGTGGGGCTGGCGGCACCATGACTGGACGCTGATCACCGCCGATTTCGCCGCGCTGCCGGCATGGTATCACCCGCTTTCGGTGCTGATCTATCTCGCGGTGCAGGACACCTGCTTTTACTGGAGCCATCGCTGGATGCATCAGCCCAGGTGGTTCCGGCTCGCCCATGCCGTCCACCACGATAGCCGCCCGCCGACGGCGTGGACCGCGATGAGCTTTCACCCGATCGAGGCGGTGACCGGCGCAATCGTGGTGCCGGTGCTGGTGTTCCTTGTGCCGATCCATATCGCCATGCTGGGGCTGGTTTTGACCGTCGCCACGGTGATGGGGGTCACCAATCACATGGGCTGGGAGATGTTCCCGCGCTGGCTCGTTCACTCCCCGTTGGGAAACTGGCTGATAACGGCGAGCCATCACGAGCGGCACCACGAGGAATACAAATGCAACTTCGGGCTCTATTTCCGCGTCTGGGATCGCTTGTGCGGCACGGACAAAGGCCTCTCGCGGCGGATTGTCGCGGAAGCCGGTCACGCGCGCGAGGCGGTCGCTTCGTGAAGGCGCCGGTGCTGGCACTGGCGGCACTGGCGGGCGCGTTTGGCGCAGCGCCGGCCTGGGCGGGCGACGTGGTAATCACTGTCACCGATCTGAGATCCAGCAAGGGCGTGGTGCGCGCCTGCATGTCCAAGCGCGAGGACGTGTTTCCCAAGTGCAACAAGGATCCGGCTGCACTGCGCGTGGTGGTGCCGGCTGCCGGAACGGTGGTGATCCGCTTTCCCGGCGTGAAACCGGGCGATTATGCGGTCGCACTGCTGCATGACGAGAACGAGAACGGCAAGGCCGACCGCGCGATGGGGATGATGCCCAAGGAAGGCTACGGCTTTTCGCGCGATGCCCCCGTCAAAATGGCCCCGCCCAAGTTCAAGGACGCGGTGTTTGTGCAGGGCGAAGGCACCAGCCGGCTGACCATCAAGATGCGCTACTTCATCTAAGCCCGAAACGGCGGCCTGACGCCAAACAAGCCGCCGCCGCCTTAACGTGATGTTTACCACAAGCCGCCAGAACGGCCGGGTAATCGTTCACCAAGGGGCGGAAAGATAGCCATGGACACTCTGCGCGGCCCATTTGATTCGGGCGAGCCTGTCGATCCGGCAGGACTGGCGTCGGATTACGGCTGGGAACCCAGCGAGGACAATCGCGCTGACACCGCAACCTCGCGCGAGCTTCCGCCCGAAGCCATCGGTCAGGACGAGCGCCGCATGCAGGTGCGCGCCTATAATCACTGGGCGGGCCAGCTGGGCGACCGGATGTTCCCGCTGATCGATGATCTCGAACCGGCCAGCTGCCCCGACTTCGGCCCCTTCAGCGTGCTGCTCGACTTCACGGCCGGGATCGAGAATCCCGTGGTGCAGTTCATCGGTGAAAAGCTCGCGCAGGAATGCGGCGGCGCCGATGCAATCTCGCGCCTGTCCGACGTGCCGCCGCGCTCGCTGCTGAGCCGCATCACCGATCACTATATGCAGATCCTCGCCAACCAGGCGCCGATCGGGTTCGAAGCCGAATTCATCAACCAGCGCGGTTCCGAAATCCTCTATCGCGGGATCCTGCTGCCCTATTCGAGCAACGACGAGACGATCGACTTCATTTACGGCGTGATCAACTGGAAGGAGATGGCCGACCAGCTGACCGCCGACGAACTTCTGCTCGAGATCGATCAGGCGCTGGAACTGGGCGAAGAGCTGGAACTGGGCGAAGAGCTGGAACTGGTCGAAGAACCCCCGCTTCGCGCTGCTGATCCGGTCGCGCACTGGGCCGATACTCCCGCGCACGAGGCCGAGGAAGAATTCGCCCCTGCCACGCTCGCCGCCGATGCCGATCTTGACGATGTCTTTGATGCCGTTGCCCCCTTCGATCAGGGCCATGACGCGGGCGAAGCCTTCGACGAGGGCGTCTCGCTGCCCGATTTCTCGGCCTATGCGCTCGAAGATGACGGCGAGGAGTATGACGAGGACGAAGGCGAGGACGACAGCAGCGGTTACAGCTTCGCCAGCCTTGCGGAGTATATCGAGGCTCCGGCCAAGAAGGCGATCGATCCGGCCGAACTGCCCTATGATCCGGCCGCCGATGCCGCCTTCGAAGTCGGCTTCGAAGCGACCTATGTGCCCGCTTACGCCAACAGCTTCACCACCGCTGCAGCAGAAGACGACGTGCCCGAGCTGATCGCCGAGCCGGTGCCGGCCGACGCCGGTCTTTACGACTGGCTCGCCGCTGCGCGTGAACTCGCCCACGCTGCCGATGCCACCGAAGACCGCAGCCGCAGCGCGCTCTATGCCGCTGTCAGCCGCGCCTATGACTTCTCGCTCGCAGCCCAGGCCGCGCCCGAGGATTACGCCGAACTGCTCGCCGAAAGCGGGCTGGCCGTGCAGGACCGCGCGCCAATGACCCCGGTGGTCAAGCTCGTGTTCGGCCATGATTACGACAAGACCCGCCTGACCGAATATGCCGCCGTGCTCAGCCATGCGCACCGCTTGCAACTGACGCAGGGCGCGCTGGCGGACTTCCTCGGCGAGGCCGACGGCGGGCTCAAGGCGGTGGTCAAGGCCGAACGCCGACTGCGCCGCGAGGAACAGGGCAAGCCGGTGGAAGATGCCGGCGCGGTGCGTGAGGCGCTGGCGGAAAAGCTGCGCGCGCTCGAAGCGATCGTGCTCGAAGCGCTCGACGGGGCCGGTCCGGAATTCGCGCTGGTGCTGATCCGCCGCGACGAAGTCGGCTGCGCCGAGCTGCTGAGCGAACTGCCCGAGGACATTGCCCTGCTCGAACGCGCCGCGCGCAAGCTGGTGGGATAAGGGCCTGTTTGCGGGCTCGCTGGCGCGGCCTGCAGACCTCCCACCCCGCTTCAGTTTGAGTTCATGCGGAATCGCGGTAGGGTGCCAGTAATGCGCTCTCCCCGCTTCCTCATCACCAAGACGCTGGCGCTGCTGGCCTGCGCGGCTGCCATGACGCAGCCGCTGGCCGCGCAATCATTGCTGCGCGATGCCGAGACCGAGGCGCTGCTCAACGACATGGCCGCCCCGCTGGTCGAGGCGAGCGAGCTGGAACCCGGCAATGTCGAACTGGTGCTGATCAATGATGGTTCGATCAACGCTTTCGTGGCCGGCGGGCAGGCGATCTATGTCCACGCCGGGCTGATCAACGCTGCCGATACCGCCAACGAGGTGCAGGGCGTGCTCGCGCACGAACTCGGCCACATCACCGCCGGTCACGTGATCCGCTTTGGTGAACGCACCAAGGCGGCGAACGGGATCAGCATCCTGTCGCTGCTGGTCGGGGTCGCAGCGGCGCTGGCGGGCGCGGGCGACGCGGCGATGGGCGCGATCATGGCCGGCCAGCAGGCCGCAGTCAGCAGTTTCCTCGCCTATAACCGCGATCAGGAAGCCTCGACCGATCTGGCCGGTGCGCGCTATCTTTCGGGCGCGGGCATTTCGGGCCGCGGGATGATCTCGTTCTTCGAAAAGCTGCGCAATTTCGAGATCCGCCGCGGCTACAGCCAGTCGGATGATGCCGCCTATGGCCGCACCCACCCGCTTTCGGGCGACCGGGTGCAGACCTTGCGCAATCTGCTGGCCGAAGATCCCGCATGGCAGGCACCCGATGATGCGGCGCTGCAGGAACGGTTCCTGCGCGCCAAGGCCAAGCTGTACGGCTATCTCGCCGATCCACGCCGCACGCTGACGTTCTTCCCGCCGAGCGATACCAGCATCCCTGCGCGCTATGCCCGGGCCTATGCCTATCACAAGGAAGCCCGCGTCGATCTGGCGCTGGCCGAGGCCGACGCGCTGCTCGCAGCTGAACCGGAAAACCCCTATTTCCTCGAATTGAAGGGCCAGGTGCTGCTCGAATCCGGGCGGCCCCTCGAAGCGCTTGATCCGCTGCGCCGCGCAACCGAGCTCAGCCGCGCGCACCCGTTGATCGCAGGCATCTTCGGCCACGCCCTGATCGCGACCGAGAACCAGGCGAACTATCCCGAGGCCGAGCGCGTGCTGCGCGCCGCCGTGTCGAAGGATCGCTACAATCCCTTCGCGTGGTATCAGCTCGGCGTGGTCTATGCCGCCAGCGGCGACATTCCGCGCGCGCGCCTCGCCAGCGCCGAACAGCTGGTGATGAACCGCCGCTTCCCCGAGGCGCTGCAGAACGCGCAGGCCGCCGAGGCAAGCCTGCCTTACGGCTCGCCCGACTGGATCCGCGCACAGGATGTTGTCCTGGAAGCGCGCGCCGAACTGGAACGCCTGCGCGACAAGCGCTAGGGACGTATCCCAGACGCCGATAGCGACGGAAAACCCATGCCATCTTCTCCCTTTGCCCTGCGCCAACATCTGCTGACCGCGCTCACTGCGCTGGTGTTCGGATTTCTGGGCGCCGCGATCTGGTCCTACTCCGGCCTTGCGGACAACCGCACGCGCAGCTTCCTGCTGGATAATCCCGATATGCTGCCGCAGATGGTCGAGGCTTACGAGACGCAGGAAGCCGAGCTGCGGCTGGCAGGGCTGGGGCCGGAAGTCTTCGTGGAGTTCCCCGGCGCGGTGCTGGGCAACCCCAAGGGCAGCAGGGTGCTGGTCGAATTCACCGATTACAATTGCACCTATTGCCGCGCGAGCCTCAAGGATGTTGACCGGCTGGTGGCCGAAGACCCCGATCTCAGGGTGGTGATCCGCGAATACCCGATCTTCCAGGGCAGCGATATTTCGGCGCGCATGGCGCTGGCGGCGGCGATGCAGGGCAAGTATCGCGCGTTCCACGATGCGATGTTCCAGACGGGCGATGTGCGCGCGGCGGCGGCGGCGGCAAAGCTCGACATGGCGCGGGCCGAGGTCGATGCCGTGTCCGATGCGGTCACCGCCGAGATCGCCCGCAACCTCGAACTCGCACGCGAGCTGGGCTTTGCCGGCACGCCTTCGTGGATTGCCGGGCGCAAGCCGCTGGAAGGCGCGGTCGGCTATGATCGGCTGAAGGCTGCGCTTGCACAGAAGGCGCCGGGATGATGCGTCGCCTGCTGGCGGGGGCCGCAGCGCTGCTGTGGGCGGCGCCGCTGATGGCCCAGCCCGCGCCCGCCGCGATCGATTACGCCGCAGAACGGGCCGCGATCGGCCGGTTTCAGGACGCCGACCAGCGCCTGCAGGATGTGGGCTGGCAATTGGCGCGCGGCAATGTCGGCTTCTGCCCCAAGGTGGTTGCATCCATCGGGCTGCAATTGCAGGACATGGCGAGTTACGGTGCCCCCGGCATTGCGCGCACCGCGCTCGGCCTCTCGCAGGATTTCGCCGTGCAGACCGCCGCGCGCGGATCACCCGCCGCGGTGTCGGGCGCCTTTGCCCGCAATCGCGAGATCACCGCGCTCGAACGCATGGATCCCAACACCTGGCCCAAACGCGCCAATCTGGACTGGCACCGGCTGGTGTGGGCGCATGATCATATCGACGCGATGCTGGCCGAACATGGCGGCATCGCGATCACCTTTGCCGATGGCGCCGAGGCGCGGCTCCAGCCGGTCGAGGTGTGCGCCACCCGGTTCGAACTGATGGGCGAAGGCGACAAGGCGGTGGCCGACGGCGCGCGCGTGGTGATCGGGATCGAATTTCCCGCCTTCACCTATGACGAGCCCGAATTCGCCGCGCTGGTCGCGCATGAGCTGGCGCATAATGTGCTGGGCCACGATGCCTGGCTCGACACCCATGGCCGGAGCCGCCGCCACGTGCGCCGGACCGAGCGCGAGGCTGACCGGCTGATGCCGTGGCTGCTGGCCAATGCCGGCTATGATCCGTCCGCCGCCGCGCGCTTCTGGGAGCGCTGGGGCAAGAAGCATGACGCCGGGCTGCTGATGGTGCGCAATCATGACGGCTGGGACGAGCGGGTGGAACTCGTCTCCGCCGAAATGCCGCTCATTACCGAGCTGATGGGACGCGAAGGGCGGGCCGATTGGGCGGCGCATTTCCGCCGCGAGATCACGCCCGAAGGCGGGCTTGCCCCACGGCCCAAGCGGTGATCCGTGCCGCGCCCGCGGCGGGAGATGCAAATTGCCGTGCCGTTTCGGGTGAAATGCGTTAGACCGCTCGTTCTATGGCAGTGCTCCAGATCCAGCCGGCGCCGTTCTTCGCGAGCAAGAACCGTGCGTTCTGGAACCTCCAGCTGGCCGGCTGGGGCGCGGCTTTCCTGCTGCGCGCGGTCTCGGCACTGGCGAACCAGCAGCCGTTCGATCTCCTCGCGCTGATCCTTGTCACCACGATTACCGGCTTTTCGATCAGCCTGATCCTTTCGGTGATCTATCGCAAACTGATCCACCAGCAACCGCTGGTCACCTGGGGCGTGACGGCGCTGGTGCTGTTTTTCGCGGTGATCCTGCACGCCTCGATCGATGCCTGGGTGCAGGGCGTGTATTACGCCGCCACCCGCGAGACGAGCTTCGTGCAGCGCCTGATCGGGTTGCTCTATCTGCCGCTGACACTGCTGGGCGGGTGGAGCGCGCTCTATTACGCGATCAACTTCTTCCTCACGGTGGAGCGGCAGGCAGACCGGCTTGAACGGCTGGAGGCGCAGGCCACCGCCGCGCAGCTTGCGATGCTGCGCTACCAGCTCAATCCGCACTTCCTGTTCAACACGCTGAACTCGATCAGCACGCTGGTGCTGCTGAAACAGACCGAGCCTGCCAATGCGATGCTCACGCGCCTTTCCGGCTTCCTGCGCCACACGTTGATTGCCGAGCCGGGCAGTCAGGTCAGCCTCGTGCAGGAGATCGAGACGCTGCAGCTCTATCTCGATATCGAGCGGATGCGGTTTGAAGAGCGCCTGCGCACCCATTTTGAGATCGAGGACGCCGCGCTCGATGCGCAATTGCCCTCGATGCTGCTGCAACCGCTGGTCGAAAACGCGATCAAATATGCTGTCAGCCCGCAGGAGGAAGGCGCGCGCATCTCGCTCACCGCGCGGGTGATCGGAGAGCGGCTGCGGCTCACCGTCGAGGATACCGGACCGGGGGTGGACGAACCGCTCTTGTTCGAACGGCTCGATGCCGTCGGCCTGCGCGCCGAAATGCGCGCCGGGCATACGCCGGGCCAGCCGGTCTCCACCGGAGTCGGCCTTGCCAATATCCGCAACCGGCTGATGCAGGCTTACGGCGACACCCACCTGTTCGAGACCCGCTCGGAGCCGGGCGGCGGGTTTACCGTGCTGATCGAAATCCCCTTCACCCGCGCCGACGAACCCGAATTGCAGGCCCCCCACAGCCCTGTCCCGTCGGGCAATGCCTCCGCCGCCTCCCCGGGCGCGAAGGTCATTCCCCTCAACCCCCCGCAACGCATTTCCGGAACCCCCGCATGACCATCAGAACGATCCTCGTCGACGACGAGAAACTCGCCATTCAGGGCCTGCAACTGCGGCTCGAACCCTTCGAGGATGTCGAAATCATCGACACCTGCGCCAATGGCCGCGAGGCGATCCGCAAGATCAAGACCGAGAAGCCCGATCTGGTGTTCCTCGATATCCAGATGCCCGGCTTTGACGGCTTCAGCGTGGTGAAGGGCGTGATGGACATCGAACCGCCGCTGTTCGTGTTCGTCACCGCTTACGAAGAACACGCGATCCGTGCGTTCGAGGCCAATGCGGTCAATTACCTGATGAAGCCGGTCGACGAGCAGAAGCTGGCCGACACCATCGAACGCGTGCGCCAGCGCCTCGCGGAGAAGAAATCGGCCGAGGATGCCGAGCAATTGCTCGACGTGCTGAACCAGGTCGCGCCTGAACGCGCCGCCGATTTCGTCGAGACCACCACGCCCGCCACCGAAAGCGCCGACCGCTTCGAAAAGCTCATCAACGTCAAGGATCGCGGCCAGATCTTCCGCGTGGAAGTGGACTCGATCGAGCATATCGAGGCCGCGGGCGATTACATGATCATCTCCACCGGCGACAATTCGCTGGTGCTGCGCGAAACGATGAAGGATCTGGAACGCCGCCTGGATCCGCGCAAGTTCCAGCGCGTCCACCGCTCCACCATCGTGAACCTCGATCTGGTGCGGCAGGTGAAGCCGCACACCAATGGCGAATGCTTCCTGGTGCTGGAAAGCGGCTCCGAGGTGAAGGTTTCGCGGTCGTATCGCGATGTGGTCGCAAGGTTCGTGCACTGATCTCGGTATCCGTCGCCCCTGCGAAGGCAGGGGCCCATCCAACGTCTGATTGATACGCAAAAGCCGGATGGATCCCCGCCTGCACGGGGATGACGGAATAAGCGGTTGGCCTCTCGACTAATCTTTGGCCGAACGGCTAGGGTAAGCGCATGACCTCTTTCACCCTCCCCGGCTTCGACCTCGCCAAATTCATCCGCGAAACACTGGCGGAGGATCTGGGCGAGGGCCTGCCCGGCGGCGGGCGGGATGTGACCTCCGAAAGCGTAATCCCGGCAGACGCGCGCTTTTCTGGCGTGATGGACAGCCGCGATGCGATCGTCGTCGCAGGGCTGCCGCTGGCCGAGGCGTTTTTCCGGCATCTTGATCCCGAATGCGTGATCGAAAGCCTCGTCCATGATGGCGACAAGGTGGCTGCCGGCACCGATCTGATGCGCATCGCAGGCAAGGCCCGCGCGCTGCTGACAGCCGAGCGCAGTGCGCTCAATATCGTGCAGCACCTCTCCGGCATTGCGACGATGACGCAGGCCTATGTCACCGCGATGCGCGGGCCGGGCGGCAATCCGGCCTGCACGCTGCTCGACACCCGCAAGACCATCCCCGGCCTGCGCTTCCTCGAGAAATACGCCACCCGCCAAGGCGGCGCGCAGAACCACCGGATGGGGCTGTGGGACGCGGCGATGATCAAGGACAATCACGTCGCGGTTGCCGGCAGCGTCGGTGAAGCGGTGCGCCGCGCACGCGAGGCAGGGGTGACGCGGATTATCTGCGAAGTCGATCGGCTAGACCAGATCGAGCCTGCGCTGGCAGCGGGCGCGCACCATCTGCTGCTCGACAATATGGATCCGGCCACGCTGGCCGAGGCCGTGAAGCAGGTCGCAGGCCGCGTGCCGACCGAGGCGAGCGGCGGGGTGAACCTCCAAACCATCGCCGCCAAGGCCGCCGGCGGGGTCGATTACATCTCAGTCGGGCGCTTGACGCAAAGCGCGCCTGCGGCAGACATCGGGCTGGATTTCAAGCCGGTATGATCCCGCTTTCGCGCACGCGTCCTGCAAGTATCAATGTTTTCGCCGCCGCCTTTCTCGCGGCCGCCCTCATCTCCATGCTCGACGGGCTGGGGGACATTCCCGCGCATCAGGCCATGCTGCGGTCCAATGTCCCCGGCATCGACTGGTCGCGCGATACGGTGATTGTGATGTTGAGTGCGCGGCTGTCGATCGCGTTGATGCCGATTGTGTGGATATACCTGTTCGCCGCGCCCTTCGCGCGCTGGCTGGTGACAGTGATGGCGCTCGGCAAGCTGCTCAATGTGCCCGACGGCATCCGCCTGATTGCCGCTGGCGGGCAGATCGACACGGCATGGCTGGCCGCACTGGTGCTTGGCCTGCTGGCCGTGGCCGTCCTGTTCACATCCGCCAGCAATCGCTGGTTCGCGGACAAGGGCGGGGTCGATCCTGCGGTTTTCGAATAGACACGCACTGTCAGCGTGTTAGCTTCGAGGAACCTGCATCGCATCAAGGGGATAATCGTGCGACCGCAATCAATCACCATGTTCGACCGTCTGTTTCTGGGCTCGACGGCGCTCGGCCTGCTCAACACCGCCATTTCATTCGATTCCACCATGGAACTGATACAGTCCGATCCGGCAACTGCGGGAACGAGCATGGCAGGGCCTGGCTTCGTCATCGCCTCGGCCGCCGTTGGCGTCGCGATCTCGCTGCTGCTGTGGTTCCTGGTGGCGCGCAAGGCGAGCAATGTCGCCAAGTGGATCCTGACTGTGCTGACGGTGCTGGGGGCGGCCATGCTCCCCTTCTCGCTCGGCACGCTGGGGCTGGTGACCGCGATTTTCTCTTCGATCCTCACCGTGATGCAGCTGGCCGGGATCTACTTCCTGTTCCGGCCCGACGCCAAGGCGTGGTTTGATCACGGGCCGGATGGTATGGATACCACGGTTTTCGATTGAGGCGGCCGACATGAGAGGTTCGGTTATCGCCGCGCTGGCGGTGCTGGCGCTGGCCGCTCTCGCCCCAATGCCAGTTTGGGCGCAGGCCTATCAATGCCGCGCCCCGCAGGTGCGCGCGGTGCCGCAGATCACGCCCGATGGCCCGCGCCGCGATTTGCCGGTGACAGGCTACACGCTGGCGCTGAGCTGGTCGCCCGAGTTCTGCAAGCCGCGCAAGACCAGCCGCGCCGACGCGGTGCAATGTTCGGGCAGCAATGGCAGCTTCGGCCTCGTCGTCCACGGCTTGTGGCCTGAAAGCGGGCAAAGCTGGCCGCAATGGTGCGCCGCGGGAGGAACGCTCACACGCACCGATGTGCGCGGTGCGATGTGCATGATGCCGTCCGAGCGATTGGTCGCACGGGCGTGGGCCAAGCATGGCAGCTGCATGGTGAGGCGGCCCGCCACCTATCTCAAGGTCACGCGCATCCTGTGGGACAGTTTGCGCATCCCCGATTACGACCGGATCAGCCGCGAAGAACCGCTCACCGCCGGCCGCATTCGCGCTGCCTTTGCCGATGCCAATCCGGCGATCCCGGCCCACGCGATCGGAATCAAGCTCAACGGGCGCGGCTGGCTGGAGGAAATCCGGCTGTGCTACGCCAAATCCTTCCGCCCGACCCGCTGCACGCCCTCCCGCTTCGGCGCGAAGGATGGTGCTGCGGCGAAAATCTGGCGGGGCTTATGATATTGGGCGACTATCGCTTGCGGATATGGCACGTTGCTGCAGGCCTGCTCGTCCTCGCTGTGGGGAGCTGTCAGGCCTATGACTACGGGTCGCGCTATCAATCCTGGTCGAACCTCTCGAAGAAGGAGCTTGTAGAATCCGCTCGCTGGTATGTCCGCGAACGAGCGCCGGGCCAGAAGGTCTGCCTCTATGCCGTCACCTGCGACAAGGGCCGCCCCCGCCTTGTGTTGGTCAAAGATGTGAACGCATGGGACATCGAAGCCGCCAGACAGCTGGCATGGGATCGGCGCTTCAAAGACTATTGCCCCGGGTATACCGCCAATTTCGCTCTTGAGGTCGCTGAGGGCGGGCCGGAGATTGTCTGGGAGCGGAAGCGGGCGGTCTGGTCGTTTTACCTTGATCGCTTCACCCCCCGAATGGGTCGTTTTCACGGCCCCCATGCCTTCAGCGAGAAGGAGGCCGAACCCTGCACCGCCGAACACGCAGTTGCCGGTTAGGCAGGCCAAAAAAATCGAGTTGAGCTGCGCTTTGCTCTAACGCGCCGCCACCAGCCACAGCCGGATCGCGCTGGCGAGGCCCGGGGGGGTCGGGGATTTGATCCGCTCGGCATCGATCCGGGCGACCAGCGCGGCGACCGCGAGCCCTTCCGCAGCGGCAGCGGCCTGCAGCATCTCCCAGAACAGCGGTTCGAGGCTGATCGAGGTCTTGTGCCCCGCGATCGCGAGGCTGCGCTTGACCGGCGGGTGATAGGGCGTCGTCACGCTCCGGCTCTAGCCGAATGCGCGTCGGCGGGGATACGAAAAATTCGGGGTGGAGGCATCAGGTGTGCCTGCCTAGAACCATCGCCATGAGCGCGGCCGCCATTCTCTCCGACAAGGAAAAGCAGACCCTGCGGCTGATCGCGCGCGGGTATGATGCCAAATCGGCGGCGCGCGAGCTCGGGCTGTCGGTGCACACGGTCAACGAACGGCTGCGCGAGGCGCGGCGCAAGCTGGTCGTCACCAGCAGCCGCGAGGCCGCGCGGCGCTTGCTGGCGGAGGAGGGCAGCAGCGCGCCCGCGACCCCCGATTTGCTGGGGGACAAGGATTTGGGGGATGCGTCGGCGGCGTTTCCCGGTGCACCTCCGACGGCATCCGCCACCCGGCGGTGGGCGTCGTCTGGCCTTGGGCTCGGCCTTGCCCTCAGCTTGATCGGAGTGCTTGCCATGTCGCTGATCCTCGCCGCGTTGTTCCTCCCCGCCTCCCCGCTCACCGTCATGCCGACGGCAGCCGCGAGCAGTGTTGCTGCAGAGCCTTCCGCTGCCGACGCCGCGCGTGCTGCGGAAGATTTCCTCATGCTCGTCGACGAAGCCCGCTGGGCTGAAAGCTACGCCGCCACCGGGACGCAGTTCCGGGCGCTGAACACGCTCGAACGCTGGAGCGCGGTGTCTGAGCGGGTGCGCCCACCCCTGGGCAAGCTGTTGACCCGCAATCTTGTCGGCAATGAATTCGTCCCCGCCCCGCCCGAAGGCTACCAGCTGATCAAGTTCCGCTCGGCCTATGCCAATGGAGCGCAGCAGATCGAAAGCCTCTCGCTGGCATGGGAAGATGGCGCGTGGAAGGTGGTGGGGATCACGTTTGATTGAGGGCGGCGTGGCGGCGGGACTATTCGTCGAGCAGCCGGGCGCAGGGCGTGCTTCCCGTCACCCTGATGCGGGTGTGCCAATAGCGGGTCACATAGCCGCTTCGTGCGCGCGATCCATTGGCGCACCGCACCTCAATTGCGCCTTCGAGGCGGGGGATGGTGTAAAAGATGCCGCTCCATACCCGGTAGAGGGGTTGTTCCCGGCCATCGGAGGTGGTGACAACGGCGCTCTCCACGCCACCTGTCTCGTCAATCACCACAGCGGATCCCGCGAGCCAGAGATAGCCGCCGGCCAGCGCTGCAACCAGCGCTGCGCTAAGCCAGATCAGGGGATTAGTGTGGCGGATTTTAGGGTCCTTCGGGAGCGTGTCAGGCCGGCTGCAAAGCCGCCGTCTGACGTCAGACGGGTTCGGCGGACGGGAGTCCGCCGCCCCGCTGGCCGATCGCGCGGGCTGCCGCTTTGCGGCACCGGCGCGCAGCTGGGCTGCGCGCCTGCCCTTGCTAGTACATATGTTGCCCGCCGTTGATGCTCATGGTGGAGCCGGTCATGAAGCCGCCGTTCTCACTCGTCAGGAACGCGACGCCGCGGGCGATTTCCTCGGCCATGCCGAGCCGGCCAACAGGGATCTTGGCGACGATCTTTTCCAGCACCGGCGCGGGCACGGCGGCAACCATGTCGGTGTCGATATAGCCCGGGGCGATCGCGTTGACGGTCACCCCGAACTTCGCGCCTTCCTGCGCCAGCGCCTTGGTGAAGCCGTGGATGCCGGACTTGGCGGCGGCATAATTGACCTGGCCATATTGGCCCGCCTGCCCGTTGATCGAGCCGATATTGACGATCCGGCCCCAGCCGCGCTCGCGCATCCCGGGGAAGGTCGCCTTGGCCATATTGAAGCACCCGCCGAGGTTGATGCGCATGACATCGTTCCAGTCCTCGAAGCTCATCTTGTGCAGCGTGCCGTCGCGGGTGATGCCGGCATTGTTGACGACGATGTCGACCGGGCCGTGCTCGGCAGCGACCTGCGCGCAGCCCGCCATGGTCGCTTCATGATCGCCGACGTCCCAGCGATAGGCGGGGATCCCGGTGGCCGCGGTGAAGGCCCGGGCCTTTTCATCATTGCCCGCGTAATTGGCGATGACCGTATGGCCCTGCCGCTTGAGCCGCTTGCAAATCGCCTCCCCGATCCCGCGCGTTCCTCCGGTGACGATAGCAACCCGGCCCATGGCATTCTCCCCTTTTCACACAGCTTGTAACCGGCAACCTAGCGGTGCCGTAGCGTCAGGGAAAGCGGGGAATAGCTATGCGCAAGAGGGGGTGCGCCGACCGCTTGGCCGGAGACGCCCGGATCAGAACTTGATCTGGGTGCCGACGTAGACGGCCTGGCTATCCTTGACCGAATTGGTCAGCGGATCGAGCCGCTCGCGCTCCTTGGAGTAGCGCACGCCCGCCATCACGTTGAGATTGGGCGAAAGGCGGAAGCTGCCCCCCACGCCCACGGTCTGCTGGCCGACAGCATCGAGCGTGTTGGGCGAACGGCCTGCGATCTCGCGATCCTCAAGCTCGATGCGCGGCTGCAACCGGCTCGGCTTGTCTTCGGCCTGCGGGGCCGAAGGCTTGAACTGCGCCAGATCGGGCAGCGCCATGCGGCGGACTTCGGCGGGAAGCTCGAACGGACGGGCAAAGCTCTTGTAACCGCGCGCCGTGCCAAGCTGGAACCGGCTCGCTTCAAGCCCGGCAACGCCAAGGCCGCGGCCCGGAACGGCCTCGATCGCCTTGCGCACTGTAATCGCGCGGGCTTCCTGATTGTCGACCCGCACGGCAACGGTCACCGTGCGCTCGCCGCCAACCTGAGTCGAACCGGCGGGGGTGAAGCGGATGCCATGCGCGCGGGCCTTGTCTGCCACGCGGGCCGCGAGTTCGGGATCAACCGAAGCGGGGGTGAAAACATCAAGGCCAAGCGCCGTGAACGAGGCCGCTGCGGCAGGCGAGGACTTGCCCGCCAGCGCCATCCCGGCGCTCGGCAAACCCAGGGCCAGCGCGCCGCACAACGCCAGCAGCGCGAGCTTGCGCTGCGCCTTTGCTGTGCTGTCGGCCTTGCGTGCCATTTTGGTGCCTCTACCCTCTCGAATAACCTGATCCGACTTTCGCCAGACCATACGCGACCTTAACCCTGCCTGAGTCGCTGGTTGAACAGTATCATGTGATAGGGGTGCGAGTCCCACGCGCAATGGCTTGGCGCCGCACAAATCGGATTCCGCCGCCACCTGTGGCTTCGCGCACACAGATTCGTCACCAGGCTGACACAAATGCCGGTTCAGCCGGGGTAAAGCTGCCCAGCCCGAACCCTGCGCGCGCACCATTCTTCCACGCCGCACCCGCGCGTCATCTGCATCGGTGCTTGCCGCGCAGGGCTTGCGGGTTATAGAGCGGGGGCAAGACAGATGATGAGGAATTTCCGGCAGTGACACGCGCCAACTCCGCTCCCTTCCGCCCGGCCTTCACGCGGGCCGTTGCCACCGCCTTCACCGGAGCTGCGCTGGTTGCGCTTTCCGCCTGCGGCGGTTCCGAGCGTCCGCGCACCGAATTGCAGGCCGCCCAGCTCAACACCATCGGCGTCAACGCCTATCTGTGGCGCGCCGCGCTCGATACCGTGAGCTTTGCCCCGCTGCTCCAGGCTGACAGCAATGGCGGCGTGATCGTGACCGACTGGTATGCCAATCCGGCCAACCCCAACGAGCGCGTCAAGCTGACGGTGACGATCCTCGATCAGGATCTGCGCGCCGATGCCCTGCGTGTCGCGGCGAGCCGCCAGGTTGCCGAAAGCGGCAACTGGGTCGAAGCGCCGGTGCAGGCAGCGACGGTGCAGAAGCTTGAGGACATCATCCTCACCAAGGCGCGCGATCTGCGCCGCCAGGCGCTCGCCTCCTCCTGAGGCCGCTCCTCCCGCCCCACCCGACCATTTAGGCCTCCTCGCATGACCGAGACCCGTTTCGATCCGTCCCACGCCGACGGACGCTGGCAGCGCGCATGGGAAGCAGCCGGCACCTTCACCGCCGATTCGAACAGCCCCAAGCCGAAAAGCTACATCCTCGAGATGTTCCCCTATCCCTCGGGGCGCATCCACATGGGCCATGTGCGCAACTACACCATGGGCGATGTGCTGGCGCGCTATCAGAAGATGCGCGGGTTTGAAGTGCTGCACCCGATGGGGTGGGACGCCTTCGGAATGCCCGCTGAAAACGCGGCGATGGAAAAGGGCGTGCATCCCGGCGGCTGGACGCGCCAGAACATCGCGCAGATGAAGGCGCAGTTGCAGCGCATCGGCTTCGCGCTCGACTGGACCCGCGAATTCGCGACCTGCGATCCCGAATATTACGGCCACGAACAGGCGCTGTTCTGCGATCTCTATGCGGCGGGGCTGGTCTACCGCAAGGAATCGACCGTCAACTGGGATCCGGTCGACATGACCGTGCTCGCCAACGAGCAGGTGATCGACGGCAAGGGCTGGCGCAGCGGCGCCGAGGTCGAGAAGCGCAAGCTCAACCAGTGGTTCCTCAAGATTACCGACTTTGCCGATGATCTGCTGGAAGGGCTCGGCAAGCTGGAGGACTGGCCCGAGAAGGTTCGCCTGATGCAGGAGAACTGGATCGGCAAGTCGCAGGGGCTGGAATTCAGCTTTGATCTCAGCGACGGCGGCAAGCTGCCGGTTTACACCACGCGCCCCGATACCATCTTCGGCGCGAGCTTCTGCGCGATTGCTGCCGATCACCCGATTGCCCAAGGGCTGGCGGGCGATCCGGAGGTCGCGGCCTTCATCGAAGCGTGCAAGCGCGGCGGGACCAAGGCGGCGGAAGTCGAAACCGCCGAGAAGCTGGGCTATCGCACCGCGATCACCGCGCGCCACCCCTTCACGGGTGAGGCGCTGCCGGTCTTCATCGCCAACTTCGTGCTGATGGAATATGGCACGGGCGCCGTCATGGGCGTGCCGGGGCATGACCAGCGCGATTTCGAATTCGCGACCAAATACGAACTGCCGATCATGCGGGTCGTCGCCACCGATCCGGCCCGCGCCGACGAGCCCTTCAAGGGCGAGGCCGAAGCCGGTGACGGGGTGATCGTCAACAGCGACTTCCTCACCGGCATGAGCGTCGAGGACGCCAAGCAGGCGGTCATCACCCGCGCCGAAAGTGGCGGCTGGGGCGAAGGGCGCACCGTGTGGCGCCTGCGCGACTGGGGCGTCAGCCGCCAGCGTTATTGGGGGACGCCGATCCCCTTCATCCACTGCGATGCCTGCGGCGTGGTGCCGGTGCCCAAGGACCAGTTGCCCGTCACGCTGCCCGAGGATGTCAGCTTCGACATCCCCGGCAACCCGCTCGAGCGCCACCCGACGTGGAAGCACGTCGATTGCCCGCAATGCGGCAAAGCGGCGCGGCGCGAGACCGACACGCTCGACACTTTTGTGGACAGCTCGTGGTATTTCCTGCGCTTCGCCAGCCAGCCCGCCGACCGTCCGTTCGACCCGGAAGAAGTCGCCAAGTGGATGCCGGTGCAGCACTATATCGGCGGCATCGAGCACGCGATCCTGCACCTGCTCTACGCCCGCTTCTGGACCCGCGCACTGGCGCATATCGGCAAGATCGACGTGGCCGAGCCGTTTGCCGCACTGTTCACCCAAGGCATGGTAACGCACGAGACCTATAGCCGGATCGATTCCGCGCGCGGGGTGCCGGTGTTCTTCGGCCCCGAAGAAGTCGACCGCACCTCTGATGGCGCGACACTGCTTGCCGACAAGGCTCCGGTCGAAGTCGGCCGCGTCATCAAGATGTCGAAGTCGAAGAAGAACGTCGTCGACCCCGATGCGATCATTGCCCGCCACGGGGCGGACGCCGTGCGCTGGTTCATGCTGTCGGACTCGCCGCCCGAACGCGATCTTCCGTGGTCTGACGCGGGGATCGAGGGTTGTGCGCGCTTCGTCCAGCGGCTGTGGCGCTTGTTTGCCGCCTATGATGCAGGCGCTGTGGGTGAGGACAAGAGCCTCGACCGCAAGACCCACCAGACCATCGCCGCTGTCGCCAGCGATATCGAAGCGCTGGGCCTCAACAAGGCGGTGGCGCGGATTTACGAACTGACCGGCTCGGTGGAGAAGGCCGCGCCTTCTGCCAGCCGTAGCTCTGCCATACGGGCGTTGGTGCACCTTGCAGCCCCCATGATGCCGCACCTTGCCGAAGAAGCATGGTCGGCCATGGGTGAAGGCCTGATCGCCGACGCGCCGTGGCCCACTGTCGATCCGGCGCTGCTGGTCGATGACGAAGTCACCATCGCGATCCAGCACATGGGCAAGCTGCGCGACACCGTCACCGCGCCCAAGGGTGCGGGCAAGGACACGCTGGAGGCGCTGGCGCTGGCGTCGGCCAACCTGCAACGCTCGATTGACGGCGCGGCGATCCGCAAGGTCATTGTCGTTCCCGACCGATTGGTGAATATCGTCACCTGATGCGCACCGCCCTTGCCCTGCTGGCCCTGCTGGCCCTTTCCGCCTGCGGCCTTTCGCCGATGTATGCGGGCGGCGGCAGTGCAAGCGTTGCGCAGGGGCTGGCGGCGGTCGATGTGCCCGCGATTGCCGGACAAAGCGGCTGGCTGGTGCGCAATGCGCTCAACGACCGGCTCGGCGTCGCCGGCAATGTCACCCCGGCCTACCGGCTCGACGTGCGGCTCGACGATTCGCTCGAAGCCTTGGGCGTGCTCAACGATGACACCATCAGCCGCGAACGCCGTATCCTGCGCGCGCGTTATCAGCTGATCGACATCGCGAGCGGCGAAGTGCTGCTCGATGCCGCTGCCGGATCGGACGCGGGGATCGATGTGGTGTCGTCCGAATATGCCACCATCGCCGCCGAGCAGAAGGCGCTCGAAAACCTCGCCCTGAAGCTGGCCGAACAGATGGCGACGCAGGTCTCGCTGGCGCTGCGTAACCGCGCCGCCGTGTCGCAATCCCCGGACCGATGAAAGCCAAGAACAGCGATTTCGTCCGCGGTCTGCCGCCCGGGATCGAGCGGCTCGGCATCTTTTTCTTCTGCGGTCCTGACGAAGCGGGCGCGAGCGCGGCCGCCAACCGCGTGGCCGCCGCGCTGCCCGATGCAGGCGACCGGGTGGAACTGTCCGGCGCCGAACTCAGGGCCGATCCCGCCAAGCTGGGCGACGAGGCCCGCTCGACCTCGCTGTTCGGCGGAGCGCGCCATATCTGGGTGCGCGCCAGCGGCGACGAAGCGCATGACGCGCTGCAAATCCTGATCGAAACCGCCGAAGCGGGCGCAGGCACCGCCGCGCCGGTGATCGTGGTCGCCACGTCCGCCACCGACAAGTCACGCACCGCCAAGCTGCTGGAAAAGCGCAAGGACGCGCTGGTGGCGATGTTCCATCCGCCCGATCTGTCGGTCGTGGCGAGCGCGGTGCGCGGCATGGCCGATGCGGCGGGCCTCAGGCTCGGCGGCGATCTGGCCGAGCGCATTGCACGGTCCGCCGGGCTCGATGTGCGGCTGGCGCAGTCCGAAGTCACCAAGCTCGCGCTCTATTGCGATGCCGATCCCACCGCCCCCAAATCCGCCACGCCCGAAGATCATGCCGCCATCGGCGCGGCGACCGAAGAGGACGGTTTTGCTCCGCTAGTCAATGCCGTGCTCGGCGGCGAGCTTGGCCGGGTCAGCGGCGAGATCCGGCGGATGCGCGAGCTGGGGCTGAACCCCGTCGGCCTCGCGCTGGCGCTGGAACGGCGGGCGGCGCAGCTGGCGCAAATCACCGCGCATCTCGGCCCGCGCGGATCCTTCGACCGGATCGACAAGGGCGCCGAGATGCGGCTTGGCATTTTCTTCAAGGAAAAACGCGACATCCGCAACCAGTTCGAGCGCTGGCGGCTGCCCGCCCAACGCGGCGCGCAAGACCCCCGGCGCGAGACCCGGCTCGACCGGCTGATCCCGCGACTGGCGCAACTCCACCGCACATTGCTGGCCAATAGCCAGGCGGCCGAACTGCTGCTGGCGCAGGAGCTGGCGGAAATCGCGCGTTACGCCGCCAAGCGGTAGCAAAATGTGACAGTCCGCCTTTCGCAGACGCACAAAATGCACTTTTCTGTGTAATGTGACCTAGGTAATACCACGCGGGTAGCGCTCCCCGGGGGGAAAGTTTGCATGAATCGGGTCACACCGAAACTTCTTGAATCGGTCCGGCACGAGAATGTCGACCCCAAACTGGTGCCCTCGCTCGAGCGGCGGCGGCTTCGCACCTATGCGACCATCCTCGTCGCCGATGGCGTGCTGTTCAACCTCGCCTTTGCCGCCGCCAGCCAGATCTGGGAAGGCATCTGGGCCGAGCCGCGCTCGATGCTCGCGGCACAAGCGATGCTGCCCGCCTACTACACGATTGCGCTGTATAACGGCTCTTACGGGGTGCAGGCCCTGACCGACTGGATGTATGCCACCCGCAAGGCCATTATCGCGGTGGTGATTTCGGCGGGGCTGATCAATTTCCTCGCCTTTTACACCAAGTCGAACCAGGATTTCTCGCGCGCGGCGGTGACGCTGGGGCTGTTGTTCTCGATCCTGCTGCTGGCGGTGATGCGGCGGCTGATCGCCGGTCTGATCGAATGGCGCTGGAACGGCCGGATCGCCAACCGGCTGGTGATCGACGATGGCGGATCGAGTTTCCCCTTCCCCGATGCGGTCTCGGTTTCGGCGGCGCAGTACGGGCTGGATCCCGGCAGCCACGATCCCTTCATGCTCGATCGGCTGGGCAAGCTGCTGCGCAATCAGGATCACGTGGTGGTGAGCTGCCCGCGCGAACGTCGTGACGACTGGGCCTTTCTGCTCAAGTCGGCGGGCGTTTACGGCGAGATCGTGAGCGAACCGGCGCACAGCCTCGGCGCAGTCGGCGTGCATCGCTATGACGAGCTGGACCGCACCACGCTGGTCGTTTCGACCGGGCCGCTGCGGCTGCGTTCGCGGATCATCAAGCGCGCGTTCGACACGGCGGTCGCAGGGACGGCGCTGCTGGTGCTTTCGCCGCTGCTGCTGGCGGTGGCCATCGCGATCAAGCTCGAAGACCGCGGGCCGGTGCTGTTCGTCCAGCGCCGTCTGGGGCGCGGCAACCAGTTCTTCGACATGATCAAATTCCGCTCGATGCGCGAGGAGAAGCTGGATCACGACGGCAGCCGCTCGACCGGGCGCCAGGATGATCGCATCACCCGCATCGGCGCCTTCATCCGCCGCACCAGCATCGACGAGCTGCCGCAGCTGCTCAACGTGCTCAAGGGCGAGATGTCGATCGTCGGCACGCGATCGGCAGTCAGGCGAACAACAAGTTCTTCTGGGAGGTCGACCGCAAATACTGGCAGCGCCACTGCCTCAAGCCGGGCCTCACCGGCCTCGCCCAGGTGCGCGGACACCGCGGCGCGACCGAGCACGAGGAAGACCTCACCGACCGGTTGCAGTCCGATCTCGAATATATCGCTGACTGGTCATTGCTGCGCGACGTCGAAATCGTGCTGCGCACCGTGATGGTGCTGAAGCACGACAACGCATACTAGCGGGCGCGAAAGCCCGGCGCGGGGTTACTTCTTGTCGCGCTGCGGCACGGCAAAGCTGCCGGTGACCCGCCCGCCCTTGCCCGTCGTGCTGCCCGGAAGGCTGCCTGCCGCGCTGCCGTCGACGCTCGACACGCCGCTTTCGAGATCGATCACCAGCCGCCCGCCATTCAGCGTATCGCTGCCGCGCCGCAGCCGGACATTGCCGGCCATGGTGATGATCCGGCGCCCGAAATCATAGATCGCATTGTCGCCGCTCGCGCGTTCATCGCCGCGCGTCACCTCGACCCCGCCAGTGGCGGTGATGCGCTGGATGCTGAGCGATCCGGTATCCTCGAAATTGACGAGCGTGCGGGCCGAGCGCACCGTCAGCCCGGCCTGCTCGATCACCACATTGCCCGACAGCAGCACGCGGTTCTCGCGGTCCTGCAGTTCGATCCGGTCGGCGGCGTAATTCACCGGCGCGGAGGAATCGTGGGCCGCGATGCCCTGCGCCTGCAAGGCCATCCCGCCCGCCAGCGCGGCCGTAAGCGCAAAGCCGCCGCAGCCCCAGGCAAGGGCAATGCGGCGCAGATCGGAATGAGCGGTCGGCTTTGTCATCACGGCATCCTCAGCTTGCCCGGAATCATGGTGAGCCGCGCATCGCCGTCAAGCATCAGCGTGCGCGCGCCCAGATCGGCGCGGATCGATCGGGCGGAGAAGGTGCCGGCCGGGACTTCGCCCGAAACGCCCGCATCGCCGCGCATCATCCGCGCCTTCAGATCGACCGAAACCCCGTCTGCGGTCATGGTGTAGCCATCGCTCGCGGTCAGCCGCACCGGGCCGTTCACGGTCACGGTCTCGGCGTCGATATCATAGGTGCCGCCCTCTGCGCTCAGGCGCGCCGGGCCATCGGAGAGCACCATCTGCGCCACCAGATCCTGCATCCGCACCAGCCCTTCGATGCTGGAACGCTGCACCGCCTCGCCCGCCATCAGCGAGAACGGGCGGCCCTGATTATCGCGCCCGCGATACATCGCATTGTCGACGCTGAGACGCTCGTCGATCAGCGCCACCTTGTTGCGATCGAGCAGGAAGCTGACCTCGCCGCGCGGGGAAAGCGGCGTGATCACCATCAGCGCAGCGACAATCCCCACCGCCATCGGCAGCGCACGGGCGAGAAAGCCCACCAGCCGGTCATGCGAGCCGCCCGGCGCGGCAAAGTGCTGGCGGCGGCTGCGCAGCGCGCGGGCCTCGCTGGTCTCCATCTCGGTGTGACTGCTGACCATGGCGCGCGCCTGATGCTAGGCGTGCGCGAAGATATCGGTTTCGGGCCAGCCGGCCAGATCGAGCAGCGCGCGGGTCGGCAGGAAGTCGAAACACGCTTGGGCGATGTGCATCCGCCCCTCGCGCTCGAGCCGCACCGTCAGCTCGGCCTGCAAGCGGTGCAGGTAGCGCACGTCGCTCGCCGCGTAATCGCGCTGCGCGTCCGACAGCACCGGCCCGCCCCAGTCGCTCGACTGTTGCTGCTTCGACAGGTTCTCGCCCAGCAATTCCTCGACGAGGTTCTTGAGGCCATGCCGATCAGTATAGGTGCGGACCAGGCGGCTGGCGATCTTGGTGCAGAACACCGGCCCCGCCATCACGCCGAGATAGTGGTAGAGCGCCGCCAGATCGAAGCGCGCGTAGTGATAGAGCTTCACCCGCGAATTATCGGCCAGCAACGCCTTGAGATTGGGCGCATCATAGGCGCTGCCCGGGCCGAAGCGCACCAGATGTTCATCGCCTGAACCATCGGACAATTGCACCACGCACAGCCGGTCACGCGGGGTGATAAGACCCATCGTCTCGGTATCGATCGCAATCGCGCCTGTCCCTGCCAGCACGCCGGGGGGCAGGTCTTCCTCGTGAAAATGCACAGCCATGCGGCAAGCCCTACGCCGATTGGGGAAAGAGGGAAAGGGCAGAGTAGCGCGGGGGCGGGCGCGGGGTGTAGCGGTGGGTGCATGGCAGCCGAGACCATCCCTGAAAGCTGGCGCGCAGCGCTCGAACCGGCGCTCGCCAGCCCCGAGGCGCGCAAGCTGGGCGGGTGGCTCAAGGCAGAGGAAGCCGCGGGCAAGCAGGTCTATCCGCCGCGCGGAACACGGCTCGCCGCCCTCGCGCTGACCCCGCTGGACGATGTGCGCTGCGTGATCCTCGGGCAGGATCCCTATCACGGCGCAGGCCAGGCGCATGGGCTCGCCTTCTCGGTGCAGGACGGGGTGCGGGTGCCGCCCTCGCTGGTCAACATCTACAAGGAACTGGAAAGCGATCTCGGCCTGCCGCGCCCGGCCACCGGCAATCTTGCCAAGTGGGCAGAGCAAGGCGTGCTGCTGCTCAACAACACGCTGACAGTCGAGGCCGGGTTGGCGGGCAGCCATGCCGGACGCGGGTGGGATGCGATCACCGATGCCGCGGTCGCCGCCGTGGCGGAGCGCGGCGTGCCGACGGTGTTCATCCTGTGGGGCTCTCATGCCAAGAAAAAGGCCAGCCGCATCCCCGCGCTCGGCCGCAGCCATGCGCATCTGGTGCTGACCTCGGCCCACCCCAGCCCGCTTTCCGCCCACAACGGCTTTTTCGGCTCGCGCCCGTTCAGCCAGACGAATAGCTTCCTTGAGGCGCATGGGCGAAAGCCGATTGATTGGAGTGTGTGATGAGTGACGATGTGATCCTGCTTGATGTCGCCGATGGCGTCGCCACCGTCACTCTGAACCGTCCGCAGACGATGAACGCATTGAACCGCGCGCTGCGGGCGCGGCTGGCCGAGGTGATGCGCGCGGTCGATGCCGACGACAATGTCCGCGCCGTGATCCTGACCGGCGCAGGCGAGCGGGCCTTCACCGCCGGGCTCGACCTGAAGGAACTGGGCAGCGAGGCGGGCGCGCTCGGCAGCGCCAATGCCACCGATCCGGCCGACAATCCGGTCAAAGCCATCGAGCTCTGCAAGAAGCCCGTGATCGGCGCGATCAATGGCGTGGCGATCACCGGCGGATTTGAAGTGGCGCTCGCCTGCGACGTGCTGATCGCCAGCACCAATGCGCGCTTTGCCGATACCCACGCGCGGGTCGGGATCGTGCCGGGCTGGGGGCTGTCGCAGAAACTGAGCCGCATGATCGGCATCAGCCGCGCCAAAGAACTGGCCTTCACCGGCAATTTCCTCGACGCCGCCACGGCGCAGAGCTGGGGGCTGGTGAACCACGTTGTCGCGCCCGACGAGCTGCTCCCCTTCGCGCGCAAGCTGGCGGGCGACATGGCGGGGATCGATCCGGCCTTCCTCGGCCTCTACAAACGCCTGATCGACGATGGCTATGCGGCGACCTTCGGCGAGGGCCTCGCTCTGGAGGCTCAGCGATCAAGTGCCGCCAACTCCGCCGTCGCCCCGGAAGCAGTCGAAGCCCGCCGCGCCGCCGTGCAGGAACGCGGGCGGGGGCAGGGGTAGGTAGCGGCTTTCGAAGCGTTGGCTGGTAAGCAGATGATCCGGTTTCAGCGGGTCAGATCAGCGCAAGCAACCTGACGGATCTTGCGCTAATTGGCCGGGGCCGCCGCGCTTTGCTCTGCCTCATATTGCGCTTGCCGGGCATGTGCGCCGATGTAGCCGGGATCAAAAGTCCCGAGGATGACGTAATGACCATCCTCCTGCTTTTGCAGCACCGCAAATTCGCCCTCGCTCAGGCGAATGCCGGTACCGAAATAGATATTGCCGATATGGCTGACCATCACCGTGTTGTCGCTGCCGCCGCGCGGGATGTCTGCGAGGAGAGCATTGAGTTCCTGACCGGAAACCGTCACGTTCCGTTCGGGCGTGTTGTCATGGTGCATCAAGCGCGGTTCGATTTCATAGCGGCCAAACATGTAGCGCGCCGTTTCGGTAGAGCGGCACATCTCGCTCGACAGAACGCGGCCAATTGGCCAGCCGAGCGCACGAATGGCCGCGCCGGTTTCCGCTGCACCCGCTGCCCCGGCGGGTGAAAGATTGCGCTGCACGTTACAGTCATTGGCCGGACGGGTGTAGTCATCGCCGCGTGAAGGCACATTGGTGCGTTCATGCCGCATCAGAATGACCAGACCACCGGCGCCCAATTGTTCGTTCAGCTCTCTGGTGGGCATCCCCCGGTTCTCGAGCGTGGCCACGGGCTGCGGTGCTTCCGTCGCTGGTGGCGCAGGGCTGTTCGCAGGCTGGGCCAGCAACGGATTGGCGAGAGCGAGAGCAAAGCCTGCAAAGGCAAGAGCAAGGCGCATGAAAGACTGCCTCCTGAACATTGGCACACTGCTTGCCGTGCTTTGAGGCCGCTTACAAGAGACGCTGCGATGAAAACATGACCCGGCGCGCAAGCCCATCATGCAGCTGCCTCTGGCGATCGAAACGATCCCGAAGCCTTCGGCGGCAAACACGCCAAACCCGCCCCTCACCGCCGCTCGCGGAAAAACCCCCGCAGCAATTCCGCCGCTTCATCCTCGCCGATGCCGGTATAGACCTCCGGGCGGTGCAGGCATTGCTCCTGCTCGAACACCCGCGCGCCGTGTTCGACTGCGCCGCCCTTGGGATCGCTCGCGGCGTAATAGAGCCGGGCGATCCGCGCATGGGCAATCGCGCCGGCGCACATCGCGCATGGCTCGAGCGTCACCCACAGCTCGCATCCGGTGAGGCGTTCATCGCCCAGCGTCTGCGCGGCGCGGCGAATCGCGAGGATTTCGGCATGGGCGGTGGGATCGTGATCCATCCGGGGGGAATTATGCGCCTCGGCAATCACCACACCGTCCTTGACGATCACCGCGCCAATCGGCACTTCGCCCATCGCAGCGGCTGCCTTTGCCGCGTCCAGCGCGCGTTGCATCGGCAGGGGGAGCGGCCAGTTGGTCATCGTGCCGGGCTAGCCGGGGCGCAACGCCCATGCAACCGGCGCGCAACTTGCTTGACGATTCGGCATCGCCCCGTTATGCGCGCCGCTTTCCTTACATAGGCCCGTGCTTAGGCCCGATTTTTACGAGAAGAGACACATCATGGCTCGCATCTGCGAACTGACCGGCAAGGGCCGCATGACCGGCAACAATGTCAGCCACGCCAACAACAAGACCAAGCGCGTGTTCCTGCCCAACCTGCAGAACGTCACGCTGCTGAGCGAAAAGCTGGATCGCGGCTTCAAGTTCCGCGTGTCGACCCACGGTCTGCGCTCGGTCGAGCACAATGGCGGGCTCGATAACTGGTTGCTCAAGACCAGCGACGAAAAGCTTTCGGCCAACGCGCTGAAGGTGAAGCGCGAGCTGATCAAGGCCCAAGCCGCCGCCTAATTTGCGCCTGCCTTTCGGGGCAGCAGCGTTGCGATCAAGCGCTCGGGTTTCCGGGCGCTTTTTCGTTGTGCGCGGCCTTTGTTCGCGGCCACCTGCGGTGGCGCAGATCGCCCGCCCCGCCTCCCCGCCCGGCCACCATAGCATGATGGTATCATTGGTGGCCGGGCGGGGAGGCGGGGCGGGAGGTCTGCAGTCCCCAATCAAACCGTATCAGCAGATTGCGCTGGAATAGCGAGAAATTGTCGTCCGCAATCAGCCACACCGCGCCGCGCGCCGGGGCCTCCGGGGCGGGGACAAAGGCGATCCCTTCGAAATTGTCGCCAAACACCGCGCCCGAAAGGCGCTGGATGATTCGCGCCTGCCACACCTGCCCGGCGCGGATCTCGCGCGGATCGGCGATCGCGATCGCGGTGTCGAACTGCGCCGGAATGGCATAGCGCACCCGCCGCAGCAGAATCAGCACGCGGCCATCGGGCGCCTGCGTCGCATCGACGGGATCGTAATCGGCGGGCGCTGCAAAGCGGAACGCGAGCGGGGTGACGTGCGCGGCCGGATCGCGCGGGAACAGGAGCGCCTGATGGACAGTCTCGCTGCCGCGCCGCGGCCCCTCGGCCAGCATCACGAACCGCCCGTCTGCCAGCCGCACCAGCGTTTCCGGCCCGCTATTGGCGCTCCACTTGGCGATTTCGGGCGGGCGGCGGAGCGTGCGCGTGCCATCCTTGGTCCAGCGCATGACCAGATTAGCGCGCTCGAACCCGCCCCACAGCGTGCCGCTAACTTGATCGCGGGCGAGCGATTCGAGGTCAATCACCTCCTTGCGCTCGCCGGCGCGCTTGCCGACGAAGCGGAAGCTGCCGGGAACCGCGCGCGGGGCGGGGCCGGAAAGGTCGAGATCAAGCAGCCAGCCACGGTCACTGCCTGCGATCAGCCGCCCCTCGCCCGCTGCCACCAGCGCGGAAAATCCGCCGAACCAGCCATGGGCGGAGGTCAGCTCCCACGCGCCGGTCAGTGTCAGATCGCCGGAAATGCCCGTGCGGTTCGTCACGGGCACGGTCGCGACCACGGCGACATCGCTGCGCAAGCCGGTCGGGGTGCGCAGGAAGGTGCCGGGGGCTAGGCCCAGGGCCACCAGCGCAAGAAGCAACAGGCGAGGCATCCGCGCTTTGGGCGCGTCAATCAGGCGGGGTCTAGACCGAGCAGGCGCCGTGTGGCGATCTCGCACGAGGCATAGGCCTCCTGATACTCCGCGCTCCAGTAACGCAGTTCGGCGAGCATGATCGGCTCGCCCGTTACGGCGCACAGCACATGGCTGCCCGGGCGCAGCACCCGGAAGCTGGAGGGAGCATAATAGAGCTTGGCGGTCTTGTCGGCGGAGGACATCAGCATGGCGCTCTCGATAGCACCGCTCGGCTAACCGAACAAATCATCTTGTTTGGGGATGGGCGCGGCGCGCTTGGGTGCGGGGGCCGGACGCGGCTTCGCGGGCAGAGGCGCGCCGCCTGCTGGCACCGCATCAAGCGTCCCGTCGCGAAATTGCAGCACCAGCGCTGCCTCGCCCGCCGCCTCGGCGCGGGTGGTGAGCGCCTTGCCGGACGCATCGCGGATGATCGCATAGCCGCGCGCCAGCGGCTTTTCGGGGTGGAGCTGGCTCATCACCCGGGTCAGCGCGGCGAGCCGGTCTGCGCCGCGCGCCAGCGGGCGCTCGATCAGCGCGGGCGAGAGGCGGGCACGCTCGAGCCGCCGCTGCGCTTCGGTGGCCGAGCGGGCGAGCAGGCTGGGCGAAAGCCGCGCCGCCGCACCCGCCAGCCGCTCGCGCCCCTTGGCCGAACGCTCGCCCAACCCGCGCCGCAGCCGTTCGGACAGGTCATCGAGCCGCTGCGCCTGCGGTTGCAACAGGTTCTCGGGCCGCGGCAGCATCCGCGCGCGCGCCGCCAGCCGTTCGCGCCCGAGTTCGACCGGGCGATACACCGCGCGGCGCTGGCGGGCGGCGAAATCGGCGAGGGTCAGCGCGAGATCGGCCCGCACCGGCACCGCCATTTCGGCAGCCGCGGTGGGCGTCGGCGCACGGCGATCAGCGGCGAAATCGGCCAGCGTGGTGTCGATCTCGTGGCCGACGGCAGAGATCACGGGGATCGAGCATTCAGCGATGGCGCGCACCACCACTTCCTCGTTGAAGCTCCACAGATCCTCGATCGACCCGCCCCCGCGCGCGACGATCACGACGTCAGGGCGCGGGACGCCGCCTTTTTGGGGCCAGCCCGGCTCGATAGCAGAGAACCCGCGCACGGCGGCTGCCACCTGTTCGGCCGCCCCCTGCCCCTGCACCAGCACCGGCCAGACCAGCACATGGCTCGGGAAGCGATCCGCCAGCCGGTGCAAGATGTCGCGAATCACCGCGCCGGTCGGCGAGGTCACCACGCCGATCACCTGCGGCAGGTAGGGCAGGCGGCGCTTTTTCGCTTCAGCAAACAGGCCTTCTGCCGCCAGCCGTGCGCGGGTCTTCTCAAGCAACGCCAGCAGCGCGCCCTCGCCCGCCAGTTCCAGAGAATCGATCACGATCTGGTATTTCGAGCGGCCCGGATAGGTGGTGAGCTTGCCGGTGGCGATCACCTCCAGCCCGTCTTCGGCGCGGAAGTTCATGCGCGCCGCATTGCCCTTCCACATCACCCCGTCGATCACCGCGCCTTCATCCTTCAGCGCGCAGTAGAAATGCCCCGACGCCGCGCGCTTCACCCCCGACAATTCGCCGCGCAGCCGCACAAAGCCGAAGCGATCCTCGACCGTGCGCTTCAGCAGCGCGGATATTTCGCTGATCGTGAGGGGCTGCGCATTGTCGCCCTGCGCCACGCGCGCTACCAGCCCGGCATCATCATCACTGGTCGGCGGAGGTGCCATGAATATCCTGCTTCTGGGTTCGGGAGGCCGCGAACATGCGCTGGCGTGGAAGCTGGCGCAATCCCCTGCCTGCACGCACCTTTACGCCGCCCCCGGAAATCCCGGCATCGCAGAGGAGGCGGAGCTGGTGGCGCTCGATGCGACCGATCACGCCGCGGTGATCGCCTTCTGCGCCGAGCAGGCGATTGCGCTGGTCGTGATCGGGCCCGAAGCGCCGTTGGTGGACGGATTGTCGGATGCCTTGCGCGCGGCAGGTGTGCCGGTGTTCGGCCCCTCGCAGGCGGCGGCGCAGCTCGAAGGCTCCAAGGGCTTCACCAAAGACCTGTGCGCCCGCGCGGGCATCCCCACCGCTGGCTATGTGCGCACGTCCAGCCTCGAGGAAGCCCGCGCCGCCCTCGCCCGCTTTGCGCCGCCCTATGTGCTCAAGGCCGATGGGCTGGCAGCGGGCAAGGGCGTGGTGATCGCCGAAACGCTCGAAGACGCCGAAGCCGCGCTGGCCGATATGTTCGGCGGCGGGTTCGGCGGCGCGGGCGCGCAAGTGGTGATCGAGGAGTTCATGGAAGGCGAGGAAGCGAGCTTCTTCGCGCTCACCGATGGCACCGCGATTGTCCCCTTCGGTTCTGCGCAGGATCACAAGCGCGTCGGCGACGGGGACACCGGCCCCAACACCGGCGGCATGGGCGCCTATTCCCCCGCGCCGGTGCTGACGCCAGAATTGCAGGCCCGCGTCATGGCCGAGATCATCGAGCCGACCGTGCGCACCATGCGCGCGGAGGGCAATCCCTATCAGGGCGTCCTGTTCGCCGGGCTGATGCTGACGGCGGACGGCCCCAGGCTGATCGAATACAACGCCCGCTTCGGGGATCCCGAATGCCAGGTGCTGATGATGCGGCTCGCCAGCGACCTCGTCCCCATCATGCTCGCCTGCGCCAAGGGAGAGCTGGCGGGGACGCAGGTGACCTTGCGTGACCAGACCGCGCTCACCGTGGTGATGGCCGCCAACGGCTACCCCGGCACCCCCGAAAAGGGCGGCCCGATTGATCTGGGGCAGGCCGAGGCAAACGGCGCCAAGGTGTTCCACGCCGGCACCGCGCTTGTGGACGGCGCACTGGTGGCGAACGGGGGCCGCGTGCTGAACGTCACGGCCACCGGCGCAAGTGTGACCGAAGCGCAAGCGCGCGCCTATGTGGCGGTTGATGCAATCGCCTTCCCGACCGGCTTCTGCCGCCGCGACATTGGCTGGCGCGAAGTGGCGCGGGAGAAATCGGGCGAAATTTGATTCCAATCAACGACAGCGCCGGCGTTCAGGCGCATGGAGGTAACATGACCCACCGCCTCACCCTCCTCGCCACGGCGACGCTCGCCCTCGCCGCCTGTCAGACCGCCGCGCCGGCCGATGGCCCGCCGATGGTGGGCAAATCGACCTCGCCCTCGGCCGATACCCGCGCGCCCGCTTTCGTCGAGGCGGCTTGCGGGGGGTGTCATGCGGTCGAGCCGCCGTTCCTCTCGCCCAATCCGGCCTCGCCCAGCTTTGCCGCGATCGCCAACCGCAACGGGCTGTCGGAAAAGTCGCTCGCCGACTGGCTGGAGGATGCGCACAACTATCCCGAGTTGATGGACTTCACCCTCACCCGCCCACAGATCGACCAGATCGCCGCCTACATGGTGACCCTGCGCAAGGCCGGATACGTCCCGGACGAATAGGGCCCGACGATTAGGCCCCGACGAATAGATGCCGCATCCCGCAGATTTGGCGGGGCGGGCGAAAGCGTGTTATTCTCCGCCCGGTCGCAATCGAGGGGGGATTTCGATGCCATATCGCTATGCGCACTACTTCGTCGGTTTCGTGCTGCTGGTCGTCGTGACCGGCTTCTGGGCCAGTTACTTTGCGCCGATCGCGCGGCCGATGCCGCTGGGCTTTCATGTCCATGCGATCACCTCGATCATGTGGCTGCTGCTGCTGCTGGTGCAGAGCATTGCGATCCATGCGCGCCAGAACCCGCTGCACCGCCAATTGGGGCTGGCGAGCTTCGCACTGTTCCCGCTGCTGATGCTCGGCTTCGTGATGATCATCAATGTCTCGGCCGATCGCTTCGGGGCGCGCGAAAGCCCCTTCATCGCCCATGTCGGCCCTGCCTTCGGACTGGGGATGGGGGGCGCGCTGGTGGCCTATCTGACGCTATTCTATCTGGCGATGAAGCACCGCCACAAGGTGCGGCTGCACGCCGGATACCTGCTGGCGACACCCATGATCCTGTTCGAATCCCCGTTCAGCCGCCTGATGGACGCCTACTTCCCGTGGATGAATGTGATCGGCAGCGAAGGCCCGCAGGCCTTGCTCGACACCATCGTGGTCAGCAACACGCTCGTCACGATCTTCGCGCTGGCGCTCTATGTCCGCGATCGGAAAAACGGCGCGCCGTGGCTGCTTGCGGCGGTGTTCATGACGGCCAACTCGATCCTCATGTGGTTCGCCCCCGGCTGGGCCTGGGCGGGGCCGCTGTTCGATGCCTATGCGGCCGTGCCCGATGCGGTCTCCTGCGCCTTGGCGCTGGGTGCAGGGCTGGCGGCAGGCTGGCTGGGCTGGCGGGCGGCCCCGCCGCGTCCCGGACGCCGCGAACCGCGCGAGGCGGCGGCTCTGGCCTAGCAACGACTTTCCTACAGCGGCGGCGCGGCGTTAGGTTTTGCGCCGCTCTTTGCCATTGTCAGCCAGCAAGACCCGGACAGGCGCACAGACACGCTCTCGCTCCCCTGTCCGTCCGGCCCCCAGTTTTGTCGGCAAGACAATGATATTAAATGTGAAATCTGGCGGTTGCAAAGCGGACAGGGTGTCCGCTTTGTCCGCTTACAGCCGCTCGTCCATCAGCGCGATCATGTCGGCTTCGGGCCGCGGACCGTAATGCGCGATCACTTCGGACGCGCAGATCGCCCCGCGCTTCAGGCAGCGGGTCAGCGGCTCGCCCTTGACGTAGCCTGACAGGAAACCGGCGGCGAACTGGTCACCCGCGCCGGTGGTGTCCACCACCTTGATCACAGGCACGGCGGCGACTTCGGCGCGCTCGCCATGGGCAATCGCGACCGCGCCCTTTTCGCTGCGGGTGGCGACCAGCACCGGCACCTTGCCAGCCACCGCCGCGAGGCCGGCTTCGAAGTCATCCTCGCCGGTCAGCGTGGCAAGCTCGCTCTCGTTGACGAACAGGATGTCGATGATGCCGTCTTCGATCATGCTGCGGAAATCATCGCCGTGGCGCGCAATCACGAAGCTTTCCGAAGCGGTGAAGGCGATCTTGCGGCCAGCATCGCGCGCCACTTCAATCGCGCGGCGCATCGCGCGGCGGGGTTCTTCCGGATCCCACAGATAGCCTTCGAGATAGAGGATCGCCGCCGAAGCGATCAGCTCCTCGTCAAGCGCGGCGGCGGGCAGGAACTGGCCTGCGCCAAGGAAGGTGTTCATCGTCCGCTCGCCATCGGGGGTGACGAAGATCAGCACGCGGCCCGTGGCGGGCTCGGATTCCTTGTCGCTGGTGGGGCGCGCGGGCGTGTCGAAATCAATCCCGGTGGCGCGCATATCGTGGCGGAACACCTTGCCGAGCTGATCCTCGGCCACCTGGCCGATGAAGGCGCATTGCAGACCCAAGGTCGCAAGCCCCGCCAGCGTATTTGCCGCCGAACCGCCCGAAAGCTCGCGGGCGGGCGGCATGGCTTCGTAGAGTTCCTCGGCCCGCGCCTCGTCGATCAGGGTCATCCCGCCGCGATTGAGCTGAAGCTCGTCGATCAGCTCCTCGGTGCAGGAGGCAATTACGTCGACCACGGCATTGCCGATGGCGATCACGTCGTAGCGGGGCGGGTTGGCTTCGGGCACAGCGGGTTCCTCGGGAATAGGGTTCGCCGCGCGCCTAGCCGCCTTCGCCGCCTGCGCCAAGCATCTGTGTGCGCGGCGGCATCCCTGCGTTGACTTCGCTCCGCGTGCCCCGCATCGCTCGGGTGCGATGACAGCCGTTCCCGCCGCCCTTGCCAAGGCCTTTGGCCAGCTTGCCGACCGCCGCGTGATCGCGGTGGTGGCAAAGAGCGTGGGCCTGACGCTGGCCGTGTTCGCAGCGGCAGGGGCGGGGCTGTATGCCGGGCTGGCCTCGCTGATCGAAAGCTATGGCTATGACGGCGAATGGGCGGGGCTGGCCGCCGTGGTGATCGTGCCGGTGGCCTTGTGGCTGTTGTTCCGGGTGGTGGCGATGGCGGTGCTGCAATTCTTCGCTGACGAGATCGTCGCGGCGGTCGAGGCGCAGCACTATCCCGCGCTGGCAGCGCAGGCGCAGCCGCTGCCGTTCCGCCGCGATCTGGCCAATTCCTTGCGCGGACTGGCGCGGGCGCTGGGCTACAACCTGCTGGCACTGCCGGTGGCAGCAGTACTCGCCTTTACCGCCATCGGCCCGGCGCTGGTGTTCCTCACTGTCAACGCGGTGCTGCTGGGGCGCGAGCTTACCGATATGGCGTGGCTGCGGCATTCTCGCGGCGATGATCGGACGAGCCCGGTCGGCGCGGGCGAGCGGTTGCTGCTGGGCGCCGCGATTGCCGGGATGATGCTGGTGCCGATCGCCGGCCTGCTCGGCCCGGTGATTGGCGCGGCAGCCGGAACGCATCTGGTGCTGCGGCGGCTGGAACGGTAAGGCGCGCACAATGAAGCAGGCGATGATCACGCGGACACTTCTGGGGACGCTGCTGGCGGCCGCACTGGCCGGTTGCGCAAGCGGCGGCAGCAAGCCCGCGCCCAAGGCCGCCGCCCCGGCGCGCAGCACAATTGTGCGGGTGCCCTCCGTGATGGCGCCGCAGGGGCTTGAGGGCGTGATCGGGCAGAACGCCAGCGCGCTGACCCGGCGCTTCGGCACCCCGCGTATCGATCTGGCCGAGGGCGACGCACGCAAGCTGCAATTTGCAGGAGCAAGCTGCGTGCTCGATATCTTCCTCTATCCGGTCACCGCCGGCCAGGAGCCGACCGCCGCCCATGTCGAGGCACGGCTGCGGCAAGGCGGGGCGACAGCCGACCGCGGCGCCTGCATCCGCGAGGTCGAAGCCAGATAAGTCGGTCGGTAACCCCGTCTTAAGCCTGTCTGTGCCATGTCCTCCGGCGAAACCAGAGGATTTGACCGGGCCATGACCACGCATTTCATCGAGCTTGCGAAAGCCGCCGCTGCCGACGGGCAGGTGAATTCGGAAGAGCTGCTGGCGCTCCGCCGGCAGGGCTGGGGCGATGGCATCATCACCCGCGGCGAGGCCGAAGCGCTGTTTGCCATCAACAACACGCTGAACGAACGCAGCCCCGAATGGTGCGACTTCTTCGTGGAGGCGATCGGCGAGTTCGTGTTGAACGGCACGCCCCCGCGCCTGCAATGCAATGACGAGGAAGCCCAGTGGCTGATCGACCAGATCGACCATGACGGCGTCACCGAAAGCATGGTCGAGCTGGAAACCATGGTGCGCATCATCGAGCGCGCCGAAAACACCCCCGACCGGCTCAAGAACTACGTCCTTGCGCAGGTCGAGCGCGAAGTGCTCACCGGCACCGGCCCGACCCGCTGCGGCGGCGAGCTGGCCGCCACCCACATCAGCGCAGCCGAATGCCGGATTGTCCGCCGGGTGATCTGGGCGAGCGGTGGCCACGGCCCCGCCGCTGTCACGCGCTACGATGCCGAAATGCTGTTCCGCCTGAAGGACGAAACCCTCGCCGAGGAAAACGCGGCCGAGTGGGACGATCTGTTTATCGATGCAATCGCCAATTATCTCAAGGGCTTCGTTTTGCAGAACGCGCAGGTCAGCCACGATCGCAAGTTGGAACTGGAAGCCTTCATCGCCGACAACCAGGCCAATGTCGGCCGCTTCATGGGCCAGGTCGCCAAGGAAGCGCCGCACGTGATGAACCACCTCGGCAAGGTGTTCGGCAAGAAGAAGCCCGGCACCGATTATGCCGCACTGGCCGCCGCGGGCGAAGTGATCACCGATTACGAAAACGCATGGCTCGAAGCGATGATCGATACCGATGGCGAGGTCGATGATCTGGAAAGCCGGCTGATCGCCCGGCTCGCGTCGGAGATGTAAAGCGGCCCCTAGTGGGCCCTACACCATGAAGCTCTCGCCGCAGCCGCAGGCGCCCTTGGCATTCGGGTTTTCGAACACGAAGCCGGCGGTGAAATCGTCCTCGCGCCAGTCCATCACGCTACCGACGAGATAGAGCACGCTCGCCCCGTCGATGTAGAAGGTGCCGCCGGGGGTCACGATCTTCTCGTCGAACCTGGCTTCCGAGGTGACGTAGTCGACCGAATAGGCGAGGCCCGAACAGCCGCGGCGCGGGGTCGACAGCTTCACCCCGATGGCATCGGCAGGGGCCTTGCTCATCAGCTCGGCGATACGCGCTTCGGCGCTCGGCGTCAGGATGACGGCGGCCTTGGGTGCGGCGCGTGTGGTGGTGGTCGTCTCGGTCATGTCAGCCTCTTCTGCCAGAACAGCGCCTGTCCGGCGGCGGGATCGAGCTGGTAATCGCCATAGCCATTGGCGGCATAGAGCCGCCGCGCCGGATGATTGCCGCTCAGCACTTCCAATGTGATCTTGATAGCCCCGCGCTTCAAGGCCTCGGCCTCGACCGCGGCAAGCAACGCACGGCCGATGCCTGCGCCGCGATGGCCCGAAATCACCGCGAAATCATGGATGTTGACGAGCGGCGCGGCGGCGAAGGTCGAATAGCCCATGAAGCAATTGGCGAGGCCAACGGGCGCATCATCCAGCCGCGCAATCAGCGAAAAGGCATGGGGGTTTGCTGCCAGATCGCCCGTCAGCCGTGCCTTCACGCCCTCGGCCAGTGGTTCGCCCCCGCCCATCGGATCGCGCGCATAGGCGTCGAGCAGCGCCACCACGTCCGCCGCATCGCGCGGATCGGCGTAGTCGGCAAGGCCGATGGTCAGGGCGGCTGCTTCTATCACAGCATCCCCAGTTCGAGCCGCGCTTCATCGCTCATCTTGTGCGGGCCCCACGCGGGCTCCCATACCAGCACCACCTCGGCATCGCGGATCCCCGGCACCGACATGACCCGCATCTCGACTTCGCCCGGCATAGTTTCGGCCACCGGACAATGCGGGGTGGTGAGCGTCATGGTGACGGTGGCATCGGAATTATCGTCCACCTCGACCCCGTAGATCAGGCCGAGATCGTAGATGTTGACCGGGATTTCCGGATCGAAAATCTCGCGCAGGGCCGCAATCACATCGGCCTGCAGATCGCTGCCCGGCCCGCCCGCAGCGCCCTCGGGCGGCTTGGCGGCAAGGAAGCCGTCGAGATAGTCGCGGGTGCGCGGTGCTTCGGTATCGATAGCATCCTCAACCCGCGCGCGCGGCGGCTTGGCTGTCGTCATGTCCGAATGATCTGTCGAGCTGTCCATCGCTCTCATCCTTTTCCAAAAATCCGGCGGGTGCGGGCGATCCCGGCCATCAAAGCGTCGATATCGGCCTCGGAGGAATAGACCCCGAAACTGGCGCGCGCGGTGGCGGGAACACCGAGGTAATCCATCAAGGGCTGGGCGCAGTGGTGCCCGGCGCGGATCGCGATATTGCTCTCGTCGAGGATCGTGCCGAGATCGTGCGGGTGAATATCGCCCACCGCAAAGCTGACGATGCCCGCGCTGTCAGCCGGGCCGAACAGCGTCACATCGTTCATCGCGCCGAGCTCATGCCGCAGCCGGGCGACCAGCGCGGCTTCGTGGGCGTGGATGCGATCCAGCCCGATGGCGCTGACATAATCGACCGCCGCGGCGAGCGCGATGGCTTCGGTGATGGCAGGCGTGCCGGCCTCGAACCGCTGCGGCGGCGGGGCATAGGTGGTGCGCGCGAAGGTCACACGGTCGATCATCGCGCCGCCGCCCTGATAGGGAGGCATTTCCGCGAGAATCTCCGCCCGCGCCCACAGCGCGCCGATGCCCGTGGGGCCGTAGAGCTTGTGCGCGGAAAAGACGTAGAAATCGCAGCCCAGCGCGGCGACATCGACCGCCATATGCGGCGCGCTCTGGCACGCATCGAGCAGCAGCCTGGCGCCGACCTTGTGCGCCAAAGCGGCCGCACGCGGCGCATCGAGCACCGAGCCGACCACGTTCGAGACATGGGCAAAGGCAACCAGCTTGTGGCGCTCGGTCAGCATCGCTTCGGCGGCATCGAGATCGATCTGGTGATCGGCCGTGAGCGGGCAGACGTCGATGTGTGCGCCGACCTCGGCCGCGACCATCTGCCACGGCACGATGTTTGAGTGGTGCTCCAATTGCGAGAGCAGGATGCGGTCCCCTGCCTTGAGGTTCGTCCGGCCCCAGGTCTGCGCCACGAGGTTGATCGCCTCGGTCGCGCCGCGGGTGAACACCACCTCGTCCTCATGCCCGCCGAGGAAGACGGCGAGCTTGCGCCGCGCCGCCTCGTAAGCGAGCGTCATCTCGGCCGAGCGGGCATAGACCCCGCGGTGGACGGTGGCGTAATCCGCGCCGAGCGCGCGCGCCATCGCGTCAATCACCACCTGCGGCTTCTGCGCGGTGGCGGCGGTATCGAGATAATGCCACGGCTTGCCGTCTGCCGTGACCATGCCGGGGAAGTCGGCCCGCAGGTCAGCGAGCGGGGTGATGGTGACAGGGGCGTTCACAGCCGTGCCCCCTCCAGCGCGCTCAATGCCGCATCGAGCAGCGTTGCGCGTTCCGCCTCGTCGTCCAGCGACACGAAGGCATCGCCGATGAAGGCCTGCACCAGCAGGCGCTGCGCGGTGGCCGGATCAACACCGCGCGCCATCATGTAGAAGCGCGCGGCTTCATCGAGCTCGCCAACGGTCGCGCCATGGGCGCATTTCACGTCGTCAGCGAAGATTTGGAGCTGCGGGACGACATTGGCGCTCGCCCCGGCTTCCAGCAGCAGGCCCTTGAAATCCTGCGCGGCGTCGGTCTTCTGCGCGTGGCGCGCGACCTTGATTTCGCCGAGGAAATTGCCGGTTCCGGTATCCCAGTGGACCGCACGGATGGTCTGGTTGCTGGTCGCCTCGGGTTCGGCGTGGACGACCTGCGTCACGAATTCGCGGGTGGCATCGCCGCCGCCGATGGTGACGCCGCCGAATTCGAAATGCGCACCCTTGGCGAGCCGCACTTCCAGCTCGACGCGGGTGTAGTCGCCGCCGCGATTGGTGACGAAGAACGCGGCGCGCGCGCCTTCGCCCAAGCTCACGCGGATGCGCAGCACTTCGGGCGCGTCGCTGCCGATCACCATGTAGCGCGTCAGGCTCTCGCCCGCAGCCACATCGATCGCCTGCCACGCATCAAGCGCCGCCACGCCGAGCCGCGCGAGCGCGCCCATATCGGCATAGCGCCACGCCTCGTCGCGGCGGGTGGGGAGAGTGGCCAGCGTCACGCCATCACCGAATCATAACCCTCGGCCTCAAGCCGCAGCGCGAGTTCCGGGCCGCCGGTCTCTACGATGCGCCCGCCAGCCAGAATGCTGACCTTGTCGGGGCGCACCACGTCGAGCAGGCGCTGGTAGTGGGTGATCAGCAGCACGCCCTTGTCAGGCGAGCGCATGATCGCGTTGATCCCTGCGCCGACGATCCGCAACGCATCGATATCGAGGCCCGAATCCGTCTCGTCCAGCACCGCGAAGGCCGGATCGAGGATGCCCATCTGCACCATCTCGGCGCGCTTCTTCTCGCCGCCGGAGAAGCCGACATTCACCTGCCGCTTGAGCATTTCCATGTCCATTTTCAGCAGGCCGGCCTTTTCTTTGGCGAGCTTGAGGAATTCGCCGCCCGAAAGCGGCTCCTCGCCGCGGCTCTTGCGCTGGGCGTTCAAGGCCTCGCGCAGGAACTGGACGTTGGAGACACCGGGGATCTCGACAGGATACTGGAAGCCGAGGAACAGCCCCGCCGCCGCGCGTTCGTGCGGATCGAGCGCCAGCAGATCCTGCCCGCGAAACGCCACACTGCCGCCGGTCACTTCGTAGCCGGGCTTGCCGCCCAGCACATTGGCGAGCGTCGATTTGCCCGCACCGTTGGGGCCCATGATCGCGTGGATCTCGCCCGCGGGCACGTGCAGGCTCAGGCCCTTGAGGATCGGCTTATCGCCAACCGAGGCGTGAAGATCGGTGATGGTGAGCATTAGTCGGAATCCTTGTCCTGCGCCGCAGCAGCGGCCGCGCTCGCATCGGTGCGGGCCTTGACCACGCTGGCGTCGCGCAATTCGATCACCAGCCCCTTGGGGCGGGCGGTTTCATAGGTCTGGGTGGCGGCGGCAGCGCCGGCCAGGCGGTCGTTGAACTGCTTGTCGAGATCGGCGCCGCGGGCAATGTGGATGCGGCCGATATTGGCGAACAGCTGTTCGACCTCCGGCGGGCTCATCTCGGTCTTCGCACCCGCCAACGCGGCATTGGAATCGGCCACCGCCTTGGCGCGGCTGTCAGCGCAGCGCGGCAGATCGGCGGCGTGCTGGGCGGCGAAATTGGCGGTGCCGGTGACCCTGCGGTTGGTGACCGCGAGGCAGCGGCGGTAATCCTGCACATAGGGCTGGATCAGGCGCGGATATTCGACGGTCCAGGTTTCCGGATTGTCGTTCTTCAGGGCGACGACAGCCTCGCCGACCGATTGCATTGCAAACAGGGGCGCGAGCAGGAGAGCGGCGTTCATGCGCGGGGGCTCCGGGGCTTTGAGGGGCTTCGCTGGGCGGGCTTGCGCGGACCATCACGCTCGCCATCGCGGTCAGAGCCGGTCGGTTTGGGGCGCGAATAGGTCTGCTTGGGATTGGCGGCCTTGTGCGCGCGGGCGGCGGCTTTGCGTTCCTCGATCCGGTCGCGCATCACCTGGGTGAGCTGCTTCAGCACCGCGTCGATATCGGTGAGGATATCGGTCGCGGCGATCCGCATCACCTTGATGCCGACGCTTTCAAGGCTCTTGTCGCGGCGCTTGGCGAGGGCGTCGTTCTGCCCCTCCTCGTCAATCGCGAGCGCGAGGCCGAGGTTGTGGCAGTTGAAATCGACAATCGCGCTGCCGACCACGGCGAAGCGCTTGAAGGTGTAGCGGCCCAGATCAGCGGCGGTGAACTTCGCAGCCAGCGCCTTGTGCGCCTCGGACGAATGCCGCCGCAGCTCGCGCGCCTGTTCGTGCAGCGCATCGAGCCGCGAATCCGAAATCTCCCACCCGCGGCCCTTCTTCTTGAGCGCGGGGGCTTCGGCGGTGGCGGCCTCAGGGTTGAGGGCGAGGGTTTTGCGAGTGGTCAAAGTCAAATTCCCAAAACATAGGATGCGAGCCCAACGATCACGACCAATGCGAACATCGCAAGGATGGTTGTCAGGATCAAAGCGATTGGCCTCGACACATCTGGGCTCAAGGCTCTTCGGCTTACCAACACCAGCGGCGGTAGGAGTAGCGCTGCCGGATAGAACCAAGTCACAGGGTGAAGGCCGGGCAGTAGTAGACTAAAGCCTGAGGGCGACATCGCCACGGCAAGAAGGCTAGCAATGGCAAAGAAAAACCACGCCGTCAGGAGAGCACCGGAAAAGCGACTATCGATCACCCCACGCTCCCCTCGAGCGAAATCGCCCCTTCGTCACCCTGAACTTGTTTCAGGGTCCATTTCTCCGCACGCGCTGTCCGCGCTTGAGGCAGGATGGATGCTGAAACGAGTTCAGCATGACGGGTGTGGGGAGCCTTGATCATCCGACCGAACCTTCCAACGAAATCGCCAGCAGCTTCTGCGCCTCGACCGCGAACTCCATCGGCAGCTCTTTGAGCACGTCCTTGGCAAAGCCGTTGACGATCAGCGCCACGGCCTCCTCTTCGCCCAGCCCGCGCTGCATCGCGTAGAACAGCTGTTCGTCGCTGATCTTCGAGGTGGTCGCCTCGTGCTCGATCTGCGCGCTGGGGTTCTTCACCTCGATATAGGGCACGGTGTGCGCGCCGCATTGATCGCCGAGCAGCAGGCTGTCGCACTGGGTGAAGTTGCGCACGCCGCTCGCGGTCGGGCCGACGCGGACGAGGCCGCGATAGGTGTTCGACGATTTGCCTGCCGAAATGCCCTTGGAGATGATCGTCGAGCGGCTGTTCTTGCCGTTGTGGATCATCTTGGTGCCGGTGTCGGCCTGCTGGTGATTGTTGGTGACCGCGACCGAGTAGAACTCGCCCACGCTATCCTCGCCATTCAGCACGCAGGAGGGATATTTCCACGTGACCGCAGAGCCGGTTTCGACCTGCGTCCAGCTGACCTTGCTCCGGTCGCCCTGGCACAGCGCGCGCTTGGTGACGAAGTTGTAGATCCCGCCCACGCCCTCGGCATTGCCGGGATACCAGTTCTGCACGGTCGAATATTTGATCTCGGCATCGTCCATCGCGACCAGTTCCACCACGGCAGCGTGGAGCTGGTTCTCGTCGCGCATCGGCGCGGTGCAGCCTTCGAGGTAGCTGACATAGCTGCCCTTTTCGGCGATGATCAGGGTGCGTTCGAACTGGCCGGTGTTTTCGGCATTGATGCGGAAATAGGTGCTCAATTCCATCGGGCAGCGCACGCCTTCGGGCACATAGACGAAGGTGCCATCGGAGAAGACCGCGCAATTGAGCGCCGCAAAGTAGTTGTCGCGCACCGGCACAATGCGGCCAAGCCACTTCTTCACCAGTTCCGGATATTCGCGGATCGCCTCGGAGATCGAGAGGAAGATCACGCCCGCGCGCAGCAATTCGGCGCGGAAGCTGGTGGCGACGCTGACAGAATCGAACACCGCATCCACGGCGACCTTCTTGGCGCCCTTTACGCCTGCCAACACTTCCTGCTCACCCAGGGGGATGCCCAGCTTGTCGTAGATCCGCTTGATCTCGGGATCGAGGTCTTCGAGGCTGTCCAGCTCGATCTTCTTCTTGGGCGCGGCGTAGTAATAGGCGTCCTGATAGTCGATCTTGGGATAGCCGACCTTGGCCCAATCGGGCTCTTCCATGGTCTGCCACAGGCGGAAGGCTTTGAGCCGCCATTCGAGCATCCATTCGGGCTCGTTCTTCTTGGCGCTGATGAACCGCACCGTGTCTTCGGTGAGGCCCTTGGGCGCGAATTCGGTTTCGATGTCCGACGACCAGCCGTGCTCGTAATCAGCGACCTTGGCGGCGGCTTCGCGGGCCTCGATGTCTGTTTCAGGCTTGGCCTGGACTTCGATATTGTCGCTCATACCAGATGTTCCTCGATTTTGACGGGGCGCGGGGCCCGGGGGCTGCGCAGCTGGGCCAGGGTGATGCCTGCCAGCGCGCCGCGCATCGCGTCATTGATGATCGGCCAGTGCGGCTTCATGCTGCACCCGGCCTCGAAATCGCACGGGGTGTGATCGACGCAGGCGGTGAGCGCGATCCGGCCCTCCACCGCCTCGACAATATCCGCGACCGTGATCGCCGCAGCGGGCCGTCCGAGCTGCAAACCGCCATGCGCGCCGCGCACGGAGCGCAGCAGACCGGCAGCCGTCAGCTTGGACACCAGCTTCTGCACGGTCGGCACCGGCAGGCCCGACTCGGCCGCCAATTCCGCCGCGCTCACGCGCCCGTCACCGCAATGGGTGGCGGCCTGACACATTGTAATCACGGCATAATCGGCCAGATTGGACAGGCGCATTGCGAGTGGTTCTCAATTCGGACAAAATCGTTCCGATTTCCAATTAGGACCATTCCGCTCGCAATTCAACCGCTAAGGTGCGCGGCGCCAGCGCATCACGTGGGATCAGGGTTCAACGGCGCACCGGCATCGCCATGCCCGGCGGGATCGAGCAGCTGGCGGGCGAGCGATTCGGCGCGGAACTGGCTCGGCGTGCGCCCGGTATAGCGCCGGATATCGCGGATCAGATGGGCCTGATCGAAAAAGGTCGCCATCAATTCGTCATGCAGCTTCGGGCTCAGGCCGGGTTGCGAAAGCACCATCGCCGCCCTGAGCGCACGGAAGCGTTTGAGCACCTGCGCGGGCGGGACGCCGAAGAAACGGCGGCAGATGCGCTGGACCTGACGCGCCGACACGTCGACGCTGGCATAGAGATCGGCAAGGGCGGGATCGAAGCCGCTCGCCAGCCAGCGCAGGATTGCCTCGACCACCGCCTCATGATCGGCGCTGAGCGGATGAGGCCCGGCAGCGATCACCTCGGTAAGATGCTCGCACAGCGCCTCGGGGGCGATCAGGCCCTCGCGGCAGGCCGCTGCTGCGCTTTCCAGGCTGGCGATTTGCTCGGGCGTGAGGATGTCCGCAGCCGGGATCAGCTGGTCGTGCACCCGGTCAGCCGGCAGGTTGGCGAGCCTCTGCCAGCTGGCATGGGTCAGCGATGCGCCGATCTGGAGCACCGGGCCTTCGAGCACGCAGCGCGCGCTGCGCATTTGCGGGGCGTTGATAAAGACCGTGGAGGATTGCGCGCTGCTGCCGTCCGCATAGGTGAAGGTCAGCCGGCCGCGCACCACGACGACAAGCTGCGCCGAGTAGGCGGGGACCGCCTCCTCGACGAGGGGCTCCTCGGTCTCGATCACATAGAACGTGTTGACCAGTCCGGCGCTTTCAGCCGGCGGCACAATCATTCGGGCATTGAATTGCAACCCAGATTCCCCCGGAACACGGGGCCCCCCATGCATTATCGGCGCGACCCTTATTGCTGGCGGCGGGCAGCGATCCACTGCCCCACATTCTCCTCCATAATCGACAGCGGCACCGGGCCGCTTGTCAGGATCACGTCATGAAATGCCCGGATGTCAAACCCGGTTCCCAGCTCCGCCTTTGCCTTTTCGCGCAATTCCATGATCTTGAGCTTGCCGATCATGTAGGCGGTCGCCTGGCCCGGGTAGACGATGTAGCGCTCGATCGCTTTCTCGATATCGCCAGCAGGATTGGGGGTGTTTTCGGCAAGATAGGCAATCGCCTGCTCGCGGCTCCAGCGCTTGTGGTGGATGCCGGAATCAACCACCAGCCGCGCCGCACGCCACAATTCCATGCCAAGCCGTCCGAAATCGGAATAGGGATCAGTGTAGAAGCCCATGTCCTTGCCCAGTTCCTCGGTATAGAGGCCCCAGCCTTCGGAATAGGCAGTCACCCCGCCAAACCGCCGGAACGCGGGCAGATCGCCCAGCGCGCCCTGCACCGAGCGCTGCAGGTGATGCCCCGGCAGGCCTTCGTGATAGGCCAGCGCCTCAAGCTCGTTCTTGCTCATGTCGCGCAGGTTGTAGAGGTTGACGTAATAGGTGCCCGGCCGCGAGCCATCGGGCGCAGGGCTCTGGTAGAAGGCCTTGCCCGCGCTCTTTTCGCGGAACGCCTCGACCGGCTTGATCACCAGCGGATCGGCCGGCAGCGTGGCGAAGAATTCGGGCAGCTTGGCGGTCATCCGCGCCAGATGGCCCTCCGCCTCGGCAAGATAGTCCTCGCGGCTGGTGTGGAAGAAACGCGGATCATCGCGGGTGTAGGCGAAGAATTCCTGCAAGGTGCCGGTAAAGCCGACTTGCGCCATGATCGCACGCATCTCGCCATGGATGCGCTCGATCTCCTTGAGGCCGAGATCGTGGATCTGGTCGGCGGTGAGATCGGTGGTGGTATAGCTCGCCAGCAGCGCAGCGTAATACTTGTCGCCATCGGGCAGGCGCCAGATGCCGTCATCGGTCGGCGCGATGGCCTGCTGGCGCTCCATCTCGGCAAGCAGGCGCTGATAGGCGGGGCGGGCGGACATCATCCATGCGCCAACCCCGTCGGCCAGCAGCATCACCTGATCGGCGGGCGGGATCTTTGCCTTCTCGTCAGCCACCTTGTTGCCGAGATCCTCGATGATCGGGTTCTTGTCGATCGGGCCGAGCAGGTTCTGGATATCGGAAATCACATAGGGATAGACCCAGCGTGGCGGCATCACGCCCTTGTCCGCCCGCGCGCGCGATTGCGCGGTGAGCGCGTCAAGCAGCGGGCCGAGCCCTTCGATGCGCGCCACATAGGCCTTGGCTTCGGCCTCGTTCGCCACACGGTGGGTGTTGATGAGAAAGGCCGGCAGATCGCTCTGCGCGCCGTTCATCTGGTCGAAGATATAGCCGTAATCGCGATAGGGGCGCAGCGAGGCACGGCGCGCAGCGAGCTGTTCGAACAATCGGTAGGACAGCGCCTGTTGCGGGGCGAGCGTTGCCAGATCGAACCGCGCGCGCATGGTCGCCAGCGTCTCGTCGAGCAGGGCATCCTGCCGCGCATCGGCCGCGTCGGAGGGATCGTTCCACTTGCCGTAATCCGCATCACGGATGCCGCGATAGGCCTTGCCCTCGGGCGACTGGGCGAGGCTGGCCTCGTCATAGGCTGCAAACAGCGCGTCGATGGCCGCCTCGGCGGTCTGATCGGCGACCGGCGCGGGCGCGGCGGGTGCCGCGGGCGATTCCTGCGCGGCCAGCGGAGCAGCGAGCGTTACGGCCAGCGCCAGAGCGGAAACCGGAGCGGCGAGCAGGCGGGCGAGTGACATGATAATCCCTTCAAAGCGGTGCGGGCCGCAGCCTGCAAAGTGCAGGGTCTAGCCACGCCAAGGCCGCCCTGACAACCGCAAGGCCGGTTTCAGGGTGCCCGTCATCCGCGAAAAGGGCAAAAAAGGGGCGGCACTTCCACTGGAAGTACCGCCCATCTGAGTTGAGGAACTCATTGCATTGCTGCTCCGAGCCCTTCGGGTCGCACAGCCGCTATAGATCGCGAATCGGTGGATTGATTGTATGCAAGCGACACGCAAAACTACCAATTGCGCGGCGCGAAACCTAACCCGCTGTTGATACGGCCTAACCCGGCGGATCGGGGCTAATTGCCACGTGCACGCTCGACAGCAGGGGCCGCCTGCCATAGGCGAATGGCCATGCTGTTCCGCCTGCTCAAGCCCGCCCTGTTCGCGCTCGATTCGGAGACCGGTCATCGCCTGGCGATTCGGGGATTGAAGGCCTTGCCGCTGCGGGGGCCGATGCCGGTGCCATCCGCGCTGGCGACCACGGTGGCCGGCCTCAACTTCCCCAACCCGGTTGGCGTGGCCGCCGGCTTCGACAAGGACGCCGAGGTGCCCGACGCGCTGCTCGGCCTCGGTTTCGGCTTTACCGAGGTGGGCTCGATCACCCCGCTGCCGCAGGCGGGCAACCCGCAGCCGCGCCTGTTCCGGCTGGTGGAGGATGACGCTGTCATCAACCGCATGGGGTTCAACAATGGCGGGGCCGAGGCGGCGCTCGCCCGGCTGCGCGCACGCGCGGCGCGCCCCGGCATTGTCGGCGTCAATATCGGCGCGAACAAGGATTCGCCCGATCGCATCGCCGATTACGCCCTGATGGCGCGGGTGATGGCGCCGGTGGCCAGCTATCTGTGCGTCAATATCTCCAGCCCCAACACCCCGGGCCTGCGGGCCTTGCAGGATGAAAGCGCGCTCACCGGCCTGATCGATGCGGTAATCGGCGCGCGAGGCGAGGCGGGCTGCACCGCGCCGCCGCCGATCTTCCTCAAGGTCGCGCCCGATCTGGAACCTGCCGATATCGACGCGATTGCCCGGATCGCGCTGGACAAGGGTCTGGCCGCGCTGGTTGTCTCCAACACCACCATCAGCCGCCCCGCGCTGCGATCGCACCATGCGGGCGAGACGGGCGGACTGTCGGGCGCACCCTTGCGAAGCCTCGCGACAGAGCGCCTGCGCGATTTCCGCAAGGCCACCGGGGCTGCGATCCCGCTGGTCGGCGTGGGCGGCATCGCCACGGCCGAACACGCGTGGGAGCGGATCCGCGCGGGGGCTTCACTGGTGCAGCTCTATTCCGCCATGGTCTATGCAGGCCCCGGCCTCGGCGCGCGGATTGTGCGCGGGCTCGACGCGCTGATGCGGCGCGACGGGTTCGCCAGCATTGCCGAAGCGGTGGGAAGCGAATAGCACCCCTCGCATGCGCTTCGCTCTTGCTCTGATCGCCCCGTTGACGCTCGCCCTTGGGGCCTGCGCCGACAATCCTGCCCCGCAGCTTGCCGCCCCCGTCACCGGAGGCGCGGTCAGCAGCGCCGATCCGCGCGCGACTGCTGCGGGCGAGGCGATTCTGGCGCAAGGCGGCTCGGCCACCGATGCGGCGATTGCGGTGATGCTGGCGCTGACCGTGGTCGAACCACAAAGCTCCGGCATCGGCGGCGGCGGATTTCTGGTGCGGGCCGACGGCACAACCGGCGCGCTGACCACCATCGACGGCCGCGAGACGGCACCCGCCGCCGCCACGCCGACGCGCTTCCTCGATGCCCAAGGCAAGGTGCTCGGGCGCGAGCCCCGCGTGTTCTCGGGCCTCAGCGTCGGGGTGCCGGGCAATGTCGCGCTCGCCGCCAAGGCCCATGCGGCAGACGGCAAGCTGCCCTGGGCGGCGCTGTTCCAGCCGGCCATTGCGCTTGCCCGCGACGGGTTCACGATGAACCGGCGGCTCTACGAATCGCTCAGCGGCAACAAGGGCCGCGCTGACAAGTCCGCTGCCGCCAAGGCGGTGTTCTTCGGCGCTGATGGGGAGCCGCTGCCGGTCGGCGCGACGGTCAAGGTTCCGATGCTGGCCGCGACCTTCGAGGCGCTGGCCGCGCAAGGCCCGCAGGCGATGTATGGCGCCGATGCCGCCGCCGCATTCGCCGCCTATGTCGCGGGCGAGACCCCGCAAGACGGGCGGATGCGCGCCACCGATGTGACCACCTATGCCGCCGTCGAGCGCGACGCGGTCTGCGCGCCCTACCGCGCTTACCGCGTGTGCGGGATGGGGCCGCCGTCATCGGGCGGGATCGCCGTGGCGCAGATGCTCGGCCAGCTCGAACGCTTCGATCTGTCCGCACTCGGCCCGAACAGCCCGACGTTCTGGCACCTGTTCGTCGAGAGCCAGCGCCTCGCCTATGCCGACCGCGAGCTCTATTCTGGCGATGCCGATTTCGTTTCGGTGCCAGTCGCCGGGCTGGTGGACCGCGGCTACATCGCCAGCCGCTCCGCGCTGATTTCGCCCACGGCCACCCTCGCCAAGGTCGAAGCCGGGGTGCCGCCGGGCGCGCCGCTCGCGCGCGGTGACGGGCCGGAGGAGCCGGAGAACGGCACCACGCATTTCTCTGTCACCGATGCGGCGGGCAATGCCGTCAGCTACACCTCGACCATCGAAGGCGCGTTCGGATCGGGGCTGCACTGGCGCGGGTTTTACCTGAACAACGAGCTGACCGACTTCACCCTCACCCCCGAAGCGGACGGCAAGCCGGTCGCCAACCGGGTCGAAGGGGGCAAGCGCCCGCGTTCCTCGATGGCGCCGACCATCGTGTTTGATGCCAATGGCAAGGTGGTGCTGGTGATCGGCGCCGCCGGCGGCCCGACCATCCCCGTCACCGTGACCCGAGCGATCATCGGCGTGCTCGATTTCGGGATGGGCGCGCAGGATGCGCTCGCGATGCCGTTTGCCATGTCTTTCGGCGATGCCTTGCTGATCGAGGATGGCACCGCGCTGGTGGGGATGAAGGGCGATCTGGAAGCGCTCGGCCACAAGGGTATCCGCGCCGGCGCTGCACCGATCAAGGCCAATGCCCTTGGCCGCCGGGCCGACGGGACATGGGAAGTGGCGACCGAGCCGCGCCTCGTCAGCGTCGTGACGCCCTGAGCGGCCAGCGGGGAACGCGTGCTCCCCGCTTGCCGCTACGGCGCTGAGCCTCTAATCAGGGCTGCACACGCGGGTCGCGCCTGAACCTGCGGACAATAAGCTCGAAGGGATCAGGAGCCGTTGCCAGTGCATGCCCCCAACTTGACTCATGCTGCCCACGCCGTCGTCAATCCGGCGGATGATCAGCTGCTGCAGGACATCGACGGGGCGCGTAACCTTGTCGAACTGTTCCTGAAGCGCGCGGACGAGAAGGGCGATGCCCCGTTCCTCGGTCACAAGGCCGGCGGCAAGTGGGTGACACAAAGCTGGCGTTCGGCCGCCGAGCACGTCGTCCTGCTGGCCGAAGCCCTGCGTGCCATGGGCCTGACGGATGGCGACCGGGTGGCGCTCGTTTCCGAAAACCGCCCCGAATGGTGCATCGCCGATCTCGCGATCATGGCCGCCGGCTGCATCACCGTGCCGACCTACACCACCAACACCCGCCGCGATCATGCGCATATCCTCGACAATTCGGGTGCGCGCGCGGTGTTCGTCTCGACCGAAAAGCTGCTCGCCCCGGTGGTCGGCGCGATCGGGCAGACGGGGCTGGTCGAACACCTTATCGGGATCGACGATCTGAAGCGCCAGCAATCGGGCAGCTTCGAATATCACGCCTGGAGCGCGCTTGTGACCGGCGATGCTGCGGCGGCGCGCGCGGCGGTGGATGCCCGCATTGCCGGGATTACCCGCGATGATACCGCTTGCCTGATCTACACCAGCGGCACCGGCGGCGCCCCGCGCGGCGTGATGCAGCACCACGGCGCGATCCTGTGCAACGCGGCAGGCGCGGCCGAGGTGCTGATCAACGATTTCGGCCTCACCGAGGAACGCTTCCTCTCGTTCCTGCCGCTCAGCCACGCCTATGAACACACCGGCGGGCAATATCTGCCGATCGGCGTGGGCGCGGAAATCTTCTATTCCGAAGGTCTCGAAAAGCTCGCGAGCAATATCGAGGAAACGCGCCCCACCATCATGGTGGTCGTCCCGCGCCTGTTCGAAGTGCTGCGCACCCGCATCATGAAGCAGGTCGAAAAGCAGGGCAAAGTCGCCAATTTCATGATGGATGCGGCGATGCGGATTGCCGAGCACTCCAAGGAGGGCAAGACGCGGCTGCGCGACAAGCCGCTCGATTTCCTCGTCGAGAAGACCCTGCGCCCCAAGATCCGCGCCAAGTTCGGCGGGCGGATCAAGGCGATGGTGTCAGGCGGCGCGCCGCTCAATCCCGAAGTCGGCAATTTCTTCGACGCGATGGGCCTCACCATGCTGCAAGGCTACGGCCAGACCGAGGCGGGGCCGGTGATCAGCTGCAACCGCCCCAAGGTCGGGCTCAAGATGGACACCGTCGGCCCGCCGCTGCGCAATGTCGAAGTGCGCATCGCCGAGGATGGCGAAATCCTGGTGCGCGGCGAACTGGTGATGCACGGCTACTGGCGCAATGATGCCGAGACCGCGCGGACCCTGAAGGACGGCTGGCTCCACACCGGCGACATCGGCCACTTCGATTCCAAGGGTCGGATCAAGATCACCGACCGCAAGAAGGACATGATCGTCAACGACAAGGGCGACAATATCGCCCCGCAGAAGGTCGAGGGGATGCTGACGCTCCAGCCCGAAATCGCCCAGGCGATGGTGAGCGGGGACAAGCGGCCCTATGTCGTCGGCCTGATCGTGCCCGATGCCGAATGGGCGCTGGAATGGGCGCGCGCGAACGGCGAGAAGTTCGATCTGAAGGCGCTGCAGGAACTGCCCGCCTTCAAGAACGCGGTGCGCGCCGCGGTGGATCGCACCAATGCCGATCTCTCGGTGATCGAAAAGGTCCGCCAGTTCGCCTTCGCGGACGAGGCCTTCACCATCGAGAACGAGGAAATGACGCCGAGCATGAAGATCCGCCGCCACAAGATCCGCGAGCGGTATCAGGAACGGATCGACGGGCTGTATCGGGGTTAGGATGCGCCCACCGCCACCGTCACCCCGGACTTGATCCGGGGTCGGGCTCATTCTGGATCGGAAGGGCTTTGGGCGCCAGTACCTTGATCTGGCCAAGCTGCTGATGCAGCCCGATTTGCGCTTGCTCGATTTCGGCCAACACCTTCAGCATGTTGAGCTTGCTGATCTGGCGGGGCGGGGCAGGCCCTTCGGCTTTCCCGTCTAGCGCGACGGGGATAATGGCGATCCCGTTCCGCGTGGCCTTGATCCTTCCATGGGCAAGGCTGGCGCGAACTTCGTAGACTCGTTCCCACGTCTCAATCCGTTCGAGCGCGACCTTGCCGTGGCGGCCAAAATCATAGCGCCTGATGGCGGTGCTGAGGCACTTGAGCCTTGTGGCAGCGAAGGGGCTATGGGCGTCCTTTCCGACAGCGACCCCGGCCTTTCCCAGTGCGCGCAGACACTCCGCCACTGAATGTTCCGCCCGAGCAAACACCTCTATGCAGCATCCGCGCCATGCACAGACCGTGACGGGCCACTGCTCAAGCGAGAAGAAGCCGATTTCGTTGACATTGAAGTGCGCCGTCATGGGTTCGGCATAAGGGACAAGGCCTTAAGCCTTTGTCACCGCCTCACGCCGCTTCGAAATCATCGACATATTCGGGGTAGAACGCTGGTTCGCGTTCCGACCAGCCGGGGGCGGTGGCCGCGGCTTCGGAGAGGGATTGCAGCAGCAGCTTGCGGCGTTCGGGGCGGATCGCGGGGAGCGCGCTGGCGGCGCAGAAGGCCGCCGGCAGATAGGCCCGCGCCTTGGCGCCGAGCAGGCGTTCATACAGGAAGCGGAAGGCCGAAAAGCTCGCCAGCCGCTCCTGTTCAAGATCATGCGCGGCCAGACGCACCAGTTTACCCAGGAAACGTTCGACTTCGTTCGGCGTGCCCTCCACCGGGATCAGCGCGCGCAGGGCCTTCAAGTCCTGATAGGCGACATATTGGCGGCGAATCGCGATGTTCTCGCTCTCGCTGCGGCCCCAGCGCCGGAAGGCATCGGTGCGCGCAAGGCCGATATCGAGGCTGCGCTTGATGTAACGCTGCTCGCACGGGGCAAAGCCCGCAAATTCGCGCATTTCGGCAATCGGCATCATCATGGCGCAGGTCTCCTTCGGACAAGGAGAACTGTCGCTTATTGTGGTTAATTAAGCGTTAGGTGGGATTCTTTGTGTTCCGCAGCCCCTTCGGGCTGCGAAATCCTCGCTCATGCGACCTGAAGGTCGCGTCGCTGCGGGCGCGCGTCTTTTTCGGCCTACCGCTTCGCTGCTTGAGGCCATTCGCGCTTGCGGCTGCTGCGCAGCCGTTACAGCGCCACACGCGAGGTTGGGTTCAGATCAAGCCAGCCAGCGGCGAGCTTGGATCGGCATACATCCGCCGCGCCATTCTGCCGGCCAGATAGGCTTCACGCCCGGCTTCTACCGCCAGCTTCATCGCGCGGGCCATGCGGATCGGGTCTTTCGCTTCGGCAATCGCGGTGTTCATCAGGATGCCCTCGCAGCCCAGCTCCATGCCGACCGCCGCGTCCGACGCCGTGCCCACGCCTGCATCGACCAGCACCGGCACCTTGGCGCCCTCGACAATCAGGCGAATCATCACGCGGTTCTGGATGCCTAGCCCCGAGCCGATCGGCGCGCCCAGCGGCATGATCGCCACCGCGCCGGCATCTTCCAGCTGCTTGGCCGCAATCGGATCATCGGCGCAGTAGACCATGGGGAGAAAGCCCTCCTTGGCCAGCACCTCGGTCGCCTTCAGCGTCTCGCGCATATCGGGATAGAGCGTGCGCGCCTCTCCCAGCACCTCGAGCTTGACCAGATCCCAGCCGCCCGCTTCGCGTGCCAGCCGCAAGGTGCGCACCGCATCCTCGCCGGTGAAGCACCCGGCGGTGTTGGGCAGATAGGTGATTTTCTTGGGGTCGATGAAGTCGGTCAGCATCGGCGCCTTGGGATCGCTGACATTGACGCGCCGCACCGCGACCGTGACGATCTCCGCGCCGCTCGCCGCAACCGCCGCCGCGTTCTGTTCAAAGCTCTTGTACTTGCCGGTGCCGACAATCAGCCGCGAGGTGAAGGTGCGGCCCGCGACCGTCCAGGTATCAGCCGCATGATCGCCCCCGCCGACGAAATGCACGATCTCCAGCGTGTCGCCCTCGGCCAACGGGGCCTCTTCCAGCGTCGAGCGCGGCACGATTTCGCCATTGCGTTCAACCGCGACCTTTTCGGGCGCGAGTTCGAGTTCGCGCACCAGATCGGCAATGGTGCCCGCGATGCTGCGATGGGGGGCGCCGTTCAGGGTAATGCTCTTGGGAGTGCTCATGGCGCGAGACATAGGGCGTTGCGCCAAGGCTGCAACCGCGAGTTTGAGGGGTGCTGCCTTCAGTATGCCGCGCGCAGGTTGAGGAAATGCCCGAAGGACACCAGCGCAACGCCGAGCAAGGTCAGCACAAACTCGTTCGCGCCGTGCGGCACTGCTAGCGCCCAGCCCATCAGGCCGATCCCCGTCGCCGCGATGGCGAAAGGCAACGGGCGGCGATGGCGCCACAGCCCCCAGCCGATCGCGACCACCGCCACCACCAGCGCCAGCGCCAGACCGATTCGGTGGATGTTCTGATCGAGCAGGAAATGTCCGCCCAGCCCCAGCGTCGAGACAATGATCAGCGTGGCGAGGCAATGCACCGCGCACAAGCCAGCGAGCCCGATCCCGAGTTGATCAAGCCGGCGTCGCACAGTCGGGCGACTCGCAAACGAGGGTTCGGGACGATCCATCTGGGGCTGCACATATGTTACACTGTATCATATTGCAAGGGGGCGAGCGCAGCGATTGCATCTGCCGCACCGGTGCTTGCGCGCAAAGCGGCTTGCACATCGCGCGAGGCAGGCACAAAGAATGCCGCGTCATGGCCACCTCCGCCTCCGTCTCGAACCTGTTCGCCGCATCGCCGCGCAGCACAGCGCGCCCGCTGGCGATTGCCCGCTGGCTGGAGATCGTTGCGGCAATGGTGGTCGGCATCGTGGTGGTCGGCGGGATCACCCGGCTGACCGAGAGCGGATTGTCGATCACCGAATGGAATGTCGTCACCGGCATCCTCCCCCCGCTTACCGAAGCGGCATGGCAGGCGGAGTTCGCCAAGTATCAGGCGACCCCCGAATACCGCCTCGAGGCTGCGCTGGGCGGCATGGGCCTGTCGGATTTCAAGTTCATCTTCTTCTGGGAATGGGTCCACCGCCTGATCGCGCGGGTGATCGGCCTTGTTTACGCCCTGCCGCTGGCGTGGTTCTGGCTGCGCGGCGCGATCCCGCAAGGGTTCAAGGGGCGGCTGCTCGGCCTGCTCGCGCTGGGCGGGCTGCAGGGCCTGTTCGGCTGGCTGATGGTGCAATCGGGCCTGGTCGGCGACATGACCGATGTGAGCCACTTCCGCCTCTCGCTCCACCTGCTGACCGCGCTGGCCCTGCTGGCCGGGCTGTTGTGGACCGCGCGCGATATGCGGCTGGTGGCGCGCGAACCTGCGGCCCGTGCAGCGCCCTTGACGGGTCTTGCGGCGCTGGTTGCGGGGGTGTTGTTCATTCAATTGCTGCTTGGCGCATGGGTGGCAGGGCTGAATGCCGGCCATGCCGCCTATGATTGGCCGCTGATGAACGGGCGGTTCTTCCCCGAAGTCGACTGGTCGCGCGGGTTCGGATGGGCGCTGACCCATGATCCCTTCCTGCTGCAATTCCTGCACCGCTGGTGGGCATGGGTGGCGGTGGCCGCGCTGGTGTGGCTGGCGCGGCGGGTGCGCGCGAGTGACCGCTTTGCTTCGGTGGCCGTGCACACCGCCTTCGGGACGATGGTGTTGCTCGGCATCGCCACGGTGCTGAGCGGCGTGTCCTTGTGGATTGCAGCGGCGCACCAGCTGGTCGGCGCGCTGACAGTGGCCGCGACCGTGCGGGCGATGCATAGCGACGGGCTGGCACGGCGGCGCCCGGCGGCGGCATGATGACACAGGCAGCAGAGAGCGTGGCGGCGCTGATCTGGTGTCCCTTCCCCGATAACGACACCGCCCGCACCATCGCCGCCCAATTGCTCGACGAAAAGCTGGTCGCCTGCGCCAATATTCTCGGCGCCATCGAATCCCATTTCCTGTGGCAGGGCGAGCGTGACAGCGCCTCGGAAACCGGCGTTTTGTTCAAGACCACGGCCGCCTTGCTCGGCGATGCAGTCGAGCGGTTGGGCAAGTTGCACCCCTATGATACACCAGCAATAATCGGGTGGCGCGCTGATGCCGCTCACCCGGCGACAATCGCCTGGTTGGCGGCGGCAACGCAGTCAGACAGGTGAGGCGGCAACGCCGCCGATATTGGGGCCGTAACGGGGGGATGATGAGCATGGCCGGGACAACCCGCAGGAGGCTGTTGGCCGGGCTGCTTGCAGCGGGCGGCACGCTCGCGCTGGCACCGCAGCTGCGGGCCATGGCGAGCGCCGCGCCGGCGCTGCCCGAGGGGCCGATGCGGCTGACGCGCGAACTGGTGCGCGAGCTGGGTGACGGCGCGGCAATCACTGTGCGGCGGGCGTGGGATGTCAGCTTCGCCCGGCAAGCGCGCGGGATCGTGATTTCCGGCACGCAGGTGAGCGCAAGCGTCGATGCCCCGCCCAGCCTCGCCCCATTGGCGCAGATTGAACAGCAGCGCGATACCGCGGCGATGTTCCCGATCATGCTGTCCGACACCGGCCTCGTCGTCGGGAGCGGATCGGCCCCGGCTGATCTTGGCGCGGCGCTGCGCACAGCCGAAACCATGATCGCCAACCGCCCCCAGAGCGAGGCGCGGCGCGACAATCTGCGGCGCTATCTGTCCGAGGTGCACCGCGCCGGGTCGGGCCAGTTCGACGCGCTGCCGCCCGATCTGTTCGTTCCTGCCGGCACGCCGCAGCGCCGTGTCGAGACAGTGAGCCTGCCGGGCGGGCTGACCGGCGCCTTCGAACTGCTGTGGGAAGCCCGCGGTGCGCCGGGCAGCGGGTGGCTGATCGAGGGCCAGCGCCAGATCATCACCCGCATCGAGGAGCTCGAACGCCGCTCGCGCGAGGTGTGGACGCTCGGCAAGATCTGACCGGCAGGCAAGCCGCCAAATCCATACGGTATTATTTTACCGCAGGGCAAAACGGCGCTTTTGCTTGACTTTGACGCCCCCAAACGACACTTGCGCCGCCACTTGCCCGTCCGGTCGATTGATCCGCGGGTGATTCTTGCCGGCGTCGCTGCCGGACAGCCCGCTAAGAACCAAGGACACCACAGCCATGAAGGCGCTCAGCAAGCAGACCCGGTCGATCAAGCCGGCCGAGGTCGAAAAGAACTGGCACATCATCGATGCCGATGGCCTCGTCGTCGGCCGTCTTGCCGCGATCGTCGCCAACATCCTGCGCGGCAAGCACAAGCCGAGCTTCACCCCGCACGTCGATTGCGGCGATCACGTCATCATCATCAACGTTGAGAAGGTGAAGTTCACCGGCAACAAGATGGGCGACAAGGTCTATTACAAGCACACCGGCCACCCCGGCGGCATCAAGGAAACCACCCCGGCCAAGGTGCTCGGCGGTCGTTTCCCCGAGCGCGTGCTTGAAAAGGCAATCGAGCGGATGATCCCGCGCGGCCCGCTCGGCCGTGACCAGATGCGTGCGCTGCACCTCTACGTCGGCACCGAGCATCCCCATGACGGCCAGAAGCCGCAGGTGCTCGACGTCGCTTCCATGAACCGCAAGAACAAGGTCACCGCATAATGACCGATGAGACCACCACCATTTCGGGCACCGTGTCCGATCTCGCCGATCTGAAGGACATCGCCGGCAACGCCCCGCAGGGTGACGCTGTCGAAATCGCCCGCGTGTCTGCTCCGCTGCGTCAGCAGGAACTCGACAAGCAGGGCCGCGCCTACGCCACCGGCCGCCGCAAGGATGCGGTTGCCCGCGTGTGGGTCAAGCCCGGCACCGGCAAGATCACCATCAACGGCCGCGATCAGGAAGCCTACTTCGCGCGTCCGACCCTGCGTCTGGTGATCAACCAGCCCTTCACCATCACCGATCGTGCCGGCCAGTATGACGTTGTCGCCACCGTGCGCGGCGGCGGCCTGTCGGGTCAGGCCGGTGCGGTGAAGCACGGCATCGCCCAGGCGCTCAGCAAGTACGAGCCGGAGCTGCGCAGCACCGTCAAGGCGGCCGGCTTCCTCACCCGCGACAGCCGCGTGGTCGAGCGTAAGAAGTACGGCAAGGCCAAGGCCCGCCGCAGCTTCCAGTTCTCGAAGCGTTAAAGCCTCCGTCCCTCGGGACAGACAAAGGGCGGCCCCGCAAGGGAGCCGCCCTTTTTCGTGTGCAAGGCCAAGGAGCGTCAGCGTTGCAGCAGCATCAGCCCCCAGGCCAGGCCGCTGCCTGACAGGAATACCGGCCACGACCAGTAGAACTTTGCCTCGGCCAGCGAGACCAGATGGATCGCCAGAGGCCCCGCGCTGGTGCCTTGCGAGCCGATCACCAGCCCGATCGCAACCGACAGAACCGCGCCGAGCGTGAGCGCTTTCAACAAATCCATCCTCGTACCTCCGGACCAAGAGAGAGTAGCGAATAGGGGACAATTTCGCGCAAGACCGGAGAGGCCGGCCTGCACCCGCAGTTTCACCAATAAGGTCTTAACAGCCGCCCTCGGGAAAGGGTTAAGGTTCGCAGGCCTCAGGTTACTGGCGCGCTTACGGTGATGAGCCGCAGCTCGGTTGTGATTACCCCGCCGCGCTCGCAGGTGATCACCCGCCACGAGGCCGGCGCACCGTGGCGCAGCCTCGTCGACAGCGTGCCCGCCCCGATCATCCGCGCGCTGTGCCCGGCGCGGCTGCGGACCTCGTCGAACGGGACGTGGACATGGCCCGACATGATCGCATCGGCCCCCGCCGCCGCCACCGCTGCAAAAGCGGCATCGCCGCCGATGGTGGGGTTCTTCACCCCCTCCCCGTCATGCGGGCCGAGCAGCGGGTGATGCGCGGTGACAATGATGCTGCGCGGATCGCCCTTGAGCGCGGCCAGCTGCGCCACTGTCGCCGCGAGCGCGGCGGGTTTGATCACTCCGTCCGACCACGGAATGCGGGTTTGCGCGCGCACCGTCGTCAACAGCGGCACCAGCACCACGTCGTCCGAGGCAAAGCCCCCCGGCACCGCGCTGCGCAGCCGGTTGTAGCGCCGGAACGGATCGGTGAAGCGCTCCCACGGGTTGTAATAGGGCATATCGTGGTTGCCCGGCTCCAGCACCACCGGCACACTCAAGGAAGCGAACCATTCGGCTGCGCGGGCATATTCGGAATGCTTGGCGCGCTGGGTCAGATCGCCGGTGCACACCACCGCATCGGGGCGCTCCTGCGCCACGGCCTGCGCCACAGCCGCGAGTGCAGCGCTGTCCTCGACCCCGAAATGCACGTCGCTGATATGGAACAGGCGGGTGGTCATGCGCGGGCTAGACCTTGCCCGCCGAGATCAGCCACGCCGCAACGCCGTTGGCGGCGGTATAGGCGAGATAGGCCCACACGAACCCCGGCCAGCCATTGGCGGCCAGCATCAGCGCAATCAGCAGAATGGCAAACTCGGTCACCAGCGCGGCGCGCGCACCGAGCACGCGGCTGGCCTGCGGCAGGCGCGCGAGCAAGGGGTGGCGACTGTCGAACACAGCGCGGTTGAGCGCGAAATTGATCACGCCCGCCACAAAGATCACGATCGTCGGCCATCCCATCACCGCCACTATGGCGCTACGCCGGTCGATTGGAAACCGCCATTTGTCGCCCGCTTCGCGCTGTCCGTCAGGGCCCTGCTGCGCCGGTCGAGGGGTTGGTGCGGGTTGATCGACCTGCGGCTGAAGCGCGGTGCGAATCGGCCTATTCCTCAATTCGGCAGAACGCCTGGCAACCCCCGGATCGAGCCCCCGCCCGATCACAGGCAGCCTGCTTTTGGAGGATGACCATGAAGAAGCTTGCACTCGCAGCCGCCGCGCTCGGGCTGGCCTGCACCACCGCAGCCCCGGCCTTTGCCGGCAATGCCGAAAAGATGTCGGTCCGCGTCAATCTCGGCGACATCAATCTCGCCAGCCCCTCGGGCCAGAAGCTGCTCGACCGGCGGATCGCCTTTGCCGCGCGCACCGTGTGCCGCGCCGACGTGCCGACCACCGGCTCGCGCATTCTGACCCAGGAAAAGCGCGATTGCCTCGTCAAGGCCCGCGCCGATGCGCGCCAGCAGGTCGCGGCGATCACCGGAGACCGGCAGCGCGGCGGCTGAACCGCGCAACGTCTCGGGCGCACCCGCCCCGCGGTGCAGCCCATACGGCCCGAACCCTCCAGTCCCTGGGGTTCGGGCCGTTTTTTATGGTGGCCACCTTCGGTGGCGCAGACCTCCCGCCCCGCCTCCCCACCCGGCCACCATAACATAGTGGTACTATTGGTGGCCGGGTGGGGAGGCGGTGCGGAAGGCCTTCATCGCGCGTCAGCGCGACCGCGAATCAACGACCAGCCATCGCCTTGACGCGGGCGAGATAGGTGCGGCCGATGCGCAGGGCCTCGCCGTTCTGCAACTCCACCGACCACACACCCAGCCCGTCGTGCCGCAGGCCGCGGATATTGTCGCGCCGCAGGATGGTGGAGCGGTGGATGCGGATAAACTGTTCGGGATCGAGCCGCGATTCGAGGCCCGCAATCGTCTGCAGCAGCAGATAGGAGCGCAGCGCATCATCGCCGCCCACGTGCAGGCGCACATAGTCGCGCTCGGCATCGATCTGGTGGACCTCGCTCACCGCGATCCGCAGCAGTTCGGAGCGGTGCGGCACCCACAATTCATCGAGGAAGCGGCTGGTCTTCTGGCGGCGCGTGCCGCGGCGGGCGAGCGCGCGCTCGATGGCGCGTTCCAGCCGGTCCGCCGCGACCGGCTTGAGGACATAGTCCACCGCATCGCAATCGAACGCCTCGACCGCGAAGTGATCATGCGCGGTAACGAAGATCACCACCGGCGCCTGTTCCTGTTCCGCCAGCTTGCGCGCCACGCCGAGCCCGTCGATTTCGGGCATGGTCATGTCGAGCAGCACCACATCGGGTTCGAGCTTGTCGGCCAGCCTGAGCGCGGCTGCCCCGTCGCTGGCGGTGCCGACCACCTGCACGCTGGGAATCTCGGCGCAGATCACCTGCACCCGTTCCACCGCGAGCGGTTCGTCATCAACAATCAGCGTGCGCAGGGCGGTGGTTTCGGTGTCGCTATCCATCATGGCGGCTCGTCGATCGTGTGAGAGGAATGCGGATTTCGGTGCGATAACCGCCCGGAACCGGGGCGGAGGTAAAGCCGATGTCGGGGCCAAAGCGCGCTTCCAGCCGGTCGCGGACATTGGCGAGGCCGATGCCGAAGCCATGGCTCGCGCCTTGCGGCACGCCCGGGCCATCATCGCCGACAGTGATCACCAGCCGGTCAAACTCCTCGCGCGCGGCGAGCGTGATCGTCACCGTGCGGGCCACCGGAGAAATCGCGTATTTGACCGAGTTTTCGACCAGCGGCTGCAGGATCATCCCCGGCACGCGGGCTTCTTCGAGATCGGCTGGCAGATCGAACACACACACCAGCCGTTTGGGGAAGCGCACCGCCTCGATATCGAGATAGAGCTGCTGCAGATCGAATTCGTCACGCAGGCTCACGTCGGCGGTCGGCTCGTTGGCGAGGCTGTGGCGGTAGAAGCGGCTGATCGTCTGGATCATCATCTCGGCCCGATCGGCCTTGCCCGTCATCACCAGCGCGGAGAGGGAGTTGAGCGTGTTGAACAGGAAATGCGGGTTCACCTGATAGCGCAAACTGCGCAGTTCGGCAGCCTTGGCGGCGGAGCGGAACTGCTGTTCGCGCCGCTCGGCGCTGCGCGCCTGCACGCCGGCCAGCAGCGCATAATAGGTCGAGGCCCAGGCCAGCAGGAGGAAATAGCGCCCGAGCGCCACGTCGAGCAGTTTGCGCCAGAAATCGGCGTAGGTTTCCGCCGGCGCGATGATCACCGCTTCGGATTCGACCACTTCTTCGGGCTTGGCCGCGGGATCAGCCTCAGGCGCCGGCGCGTTGCTCTGCGCACCGCGCCCGGCCGGGCTGACCCGGCGCACCGGCACATCGACCAGCAGGTTCCCGCTTTCGTCACGGCGCAGGTTGATGTTGTATTTCTGCGCGTAGGCCTGTTCCTGCGCGGCCTCCATGTCCTTGAACACCAGCGCATTGACCTGCCCGATTGCCAGCGCGACCGGCATCGCCAGCACGATCGCAGCGGAAATCTTGATCCACAACGGACGGTTGTCGAACAGGCGCAGCAGCAACCACAGCACGATCGTCAGCACCACGCCGAACGCCGTTACCAGCAGCCGCCGCCAGCCCAGTTCGAACTGCAGATCGAAATCCATCACCAGCGCACGGAAGGTGGTGAGGACGAAATAGGTCGCCCACAGCACCGCCATCGAGAACAGCACGGTGCGGAACGGCACGGATACTTCAGGCCCGGCAGGCGCCGGATCGCGGGTCAGGTTGATCGCCATTATGCCAATAGGCGATAGCGCGCCCGCACGCCCTGCGCCACTGGCGAAGGCGCGCATCGTCGGGCGGACTCGGGCCTTGGTCGAATGATGAACGGCCGTTCAGGCTCGACGAACGGGCTGCCCGATCAATCCCGCGGACGGATCATATCGCTCGGCACCACCCACTGCGCAAACTGCTCTTCGGTCAGCAGGCCCAGTGCCAGCGCCGATTCCTTCAGCGTGGTGCCTTCGGCGTGCGCCTTCTTGGCGATCTTGGCCGCGTTGTCGTAGCCGATATGCGGGTTGAGCGCGGTCACCAGCATCAGGCTTTCATTGAGCAGCTGGTTGATGCGGCCTTCGTTCGCCTCGATCCCGACCACGCAATTATCGGTGAAGGCGTGGCTCGCATCGCCGATCAGTTTGATCGACTGCAGCACGTTATAGATGATCACCGGCTTGAACACGTTGAGCTCAAGGTGCCCGTGCGATCCGGCCACCGTCACCGCCATGTTGTTGCCCATCACCTGCGCGCAGACCATCGTCATCGCCTCGCACTGGGTCGGATTGACCTTGCCCGGCATGATCGAGGAACCCGGCTCGTTGGCGGGCAGGCTGAGTTCGCCAAGGCCCGAACGCGGCCCGGAGCCGAGCAGGCGGATGTCGTTGGCGATCTTCATCAGGCTGACGGCGAGCACGTTCAATGCGCCCGAAATCTCGACCATCGCATCATGCGCGGCGAGCGCTTCAAACTTGTTGGGCGCGGTCACGAAAGCATGGCCGGTTTCGGCGGCGACTTCGGCAGCAAAGGCGGTGTCGAAGCCGACCTTGGCGTTGATCCCGGTGCCAACGGCGGTGCCGCCCTGCGCCAGTTCCAGCACGCGCGGCAGGGTCGCTTCCACGCGGGCGATGCCGTATTCGATCTGCTTGGCATAGCCTGAGAATTCCTGCCCCAGCGTCATCGGGGTCGCATCCTGGAGGTGGGTGCGGCCGATCTTGACGATGCCGGCGAACTCCTGCGCCTTGGCATCGAGCGCGCCGTGCAGCTTTTTCAGCGCCGGGATCAGATGCGCGATCGCCTCGTGCGCGGCAGCAATGTGCATCGCGGTGGGGAAGGTGTCGTTCGACGACTGGCCCATGTTGCAGTGATCATTGGGGTGGACCGGCGACTTGCCGCCCTTGTGGCCGGTGAGGATCTCGTTGGCGCGGCTGGCGATCACCTCGTTGGCGTTCATGTTCGACTGGGTGCCCGAACCCGTCTGCCACACCACCAGCGGGAACTGGTCGGCCAGCGTCCCGTCGATCACCTCGCGCGCGGCGGCGACAATCGCCTCGCCCAGCGCTGCATCGAGCACGCCCAGCTTCATGTTGGCGCGGGCCGCTGCCAGCTTCTGGATGCCCAGCGCGCGCACCAGGGCCGGCGGCATGCGCTCCCCGCCGATCGGGAAGTTGACGATCGAACGCTGCGTCTGCGCGCCCCAGTGGACGTGCGCCGGAACGGCCACCTCGCCGAGCGAATCAGTCTCGATCCGCACATCTTGCCCGTTGCCCATCATGTCACTCATCGAACCCATCCCTGCCTGTGTCGAAAACGATTCCGCTTGATTGTGCGCTTCCCTAAGCACCGGCGGCGGACGAGGTCAAAGCCCGAAATTGCCACGCCTGCGGGAGCGGCGCCAAAAGCCGCAAAGACCTTGGAACAAGCCCGCGCGGCGTCTAAGGAAGAGTTGACGGGCTGTATTATGCACTTAATACAGCCATCGGAGCATACATGACCGACCTGACCATGACACGTGAACGCCAAACCGACACCAGCACCGCCCGCCGCGCGATGATTGACAGCCAGCTGCGCACCAGCGGCGTCAACGAGGAATATGTCCTCGCCCGCATGATCGCCGTGCCGCGCGAGGATTTCCTGCCCGCTGACAAGGCGTCGGTCGCCTATATTGATCGCGCGGTGAGCCTCGGCAACGCCAGCGAAACCGGCGGTCACCTTGCCGCGCCGCTGTTCTACGGCAAGCTGTTGACCGAAGCTGCTCCTGCCCGCGCTGACAGCGTGCTGGTGGTCGAAGGCGGCACCGGTTACCTCGCCGAATTGCTGCGCCCGCTGGTGAGCGAACTTGCCACCATCAGCGCAGCCGAGGCAGCGACGGGCGCGGTGACGGGCACGTTCTCGCTGATCGTGATCGACGGCGCGATCGAACACCTGCCCGAAGCCCTTGAAGCACGCCTTGCCGATCAGGGACGGATCGTCACCGGCGTGGTGCTGCGGCAGGTCACCCGGCTCGCCTCGGGGCGCAAGGTAGGCGGCAATGTCGTGCTCCAGCCGGTCGAGGATCTCGGCATTCCGGTGCTGCACGCTTTCGATACGCCCAAGAGCTGGACCTTCGCGTGAACCGCACCGCCGCATTGCTGCTGGCCGGATCGGCGAGCCTGCTCGCGCTTGCCGCACCGGCTGCGGCCGACAATCTGCGCGAGGCGCTGGCCAACGCCTACAACACCAACCCCTCGCTCGAAAGCGCGCGGGCGACCAAGCGCGGCAATGACGAGAACGTGCCGCTGGCGCGGGCGCAGGGCCTGCCCTCGGCCGACATCACCGCGACCCATATCGAGTTCCTGCGGCAATCGGCCAACTCCTTCACCGCGCCCGAACGAAACCTCGGGGTGACGGCACAGGTGCTGGTGCCGGTCTATTCCGGCGGGGCCGTGCGCAATTCGATCGCTGCCGCCAAGGGACGGGTCGAATCGAGCGAGGCAGAGCTGCGCAATGTCGAAAGCTCGCTCTTCGCGCAGGTCGTCGCCGCCTATATGGACGTGCTGCGCACCGAGGCGCTGGTGGCGCTGGCGTCCAACAACGTCGAAGTGCTGCGCACCAATCTCCAGGCGACAAGTGATCGCTTCCAGATCGGCGATCTGACCATCACCGACGTGGCCCAGTCACGCTCGCGCCTCGCGGTGGCCGAGGGTGATCGCCAGTCGGCCGAGGCCAACCTCATCAATGCGCGCGAGACCTATATCCGCCTCGTGGGCAAGGAGCCGGGCGACCTCGAGGCCCCGCCGCTGCTGCCGGGCCTGCCGGACACTGTTGGCGCGGCAATCGTGAGCGCGCTGGAGAACAACCCCAATCTCATCGCCGCCAAGCTGCGCGCCGAGGCTGCGGGCTTCGACACCAAGGCCGCAGGAGCCGGGCGCCTTCCCACCGTCGGGCTGTTCGTCAACGGCCAGTACAGCGACTTCTTCGGCACGCTCGGCGGCCCCGTCGCCGCGCAGTTCGCGCAGAGCGAGAAGACCGCCAATGCCGGCGTGCGGGTCACAATCCCGCTGTTCCAGGGCGGCGCACCCGCCGCGCGCCAGCGTCAGGCCGGAGCGCGCGAATCCGCCTTGCTCGAAGATGTGATCGCTTCCGAACGCCAGATCATCGCCGAAACCCGCTCGACCTATGCCGCATGGCAGGCCGCCAACAGCGTGATCAAGAGCGCGCAGGCTGCCGTTGAAGCCGCCGAACTCAGTCTTGAAGGCGTGCGTGCGGAAAACTCCATCGGCAACCGCCAGATCCTCGACGTGCTCAACGCCGAGCAGGAACTGGTGCTCGCCCGCGCCCAATTGGTGACCGCACGGCGCAATGCCTATGTCGCGGGCTTCAGCCTGCTCGCGCTGATGGGCAAGGCCGAAGCGCGCGATCTCAACCTCGACACCGGGGGCCCGCTCTATGATCCGCAGGTCAACGCAGACCGTGTCAGCAGCAAGATGTGGGACTGGGACCGCGACCCGCAGGCCGAAGCCCGCTCCACCAGAACCGTTGACATTCCTGCCCCTGACGCAACAATCGGCCCGCAACTGCTGCCCGGCGAAAAATAGCGTCCCGATTCGGGACGGCCGGCGCAGCTCACAAAGGGCGGAAGATGGGCCACGACAACGAAGCTTCGGTCGAGGAAATTCTCGAATCGATCAAGAAAGTAATCGCGCGCGATAACCGCGCCGTGGCCCTCGAAAACCGCCGCCGCCGCGATGTCGCGCCCGAGCGGCCGGTCGAGATCACCCCCATCCCGGCGCCCGAATCCGCGCGCGCACATCAGGTGCGTGACGAAGAGGAAGTGCTCGATCTCGCCGACATGGAATTCGCCCCCGAGGCCGAGGCGCCGGCGATCCCGCTCGCTCAGGACGACGAAGCTCCGCTGATCGACGATACGGTGCGCAGCGCGATGCAGGATAATCTTGCCGCGCTCGCGATGCTGGCCGAACCCGGCGCCAAGCCGCAGATCGTGCGGTCGGGCGAAACCTCGCTCGAAGGGCTGACCCGTGAATTGCTGCGCCCGATGCTGGCCGAATGGCTCGAAGCCAATCTGCCCGCGATGGTCGAACAGATGGTGCAGGCCGAAATCGCGCGGATCGTCGGCAAGAAGGTCTGACGACTGGCGCGGCGGCGCGCGGCAGGCTAGTCCTGCGCGCCATGCGTAACCTTGCTGCTTCCGGCGCGCTTGCCGCCGCCCTCGCCCTGATTGCCACCCCGCTCGCGGCCGAGACCGCGCCGCCGATGACCGCGCAGGATCTCGTCACCCTGCCCCGCCTCGGTGCACCGGCTGTCAATGCCGCGGGGACGCTGGCGATCTACGGCGTCACCACCACCGATCCTGAGAGCCTTGCGCGCAGCACCGGCTACTATCTGCTCGATCTGACCAAGCCGGCCGCCGCTCCGGTCGCGCTTGCCTTCGGGATCAAGGCCTCATCGCCCACCTTCGGCCCGGACGGCCAGATCTATTTCCTCAGCAGCCAGCATCCCGATGCCAGCGCCGATGCGCGCGGGCGGGTGTGGCGCGTGACGCTGGGCAAGGATGGCTCTGTCGGCGCGCCGCAGCTGGTCGCGGGCTATCCCGATGCCGCGATCGCAGGGTTCAAACTCGCCCCCAATGGCGCAAAAATCGCACTGTGGGCCGAAGTGCCGCGTAATTGCCCCACATTGGGCTGCGGCGCTGCCACGCCCGCACACCTCCCCGGCCCCGGCACCGGACGACTGTATGACGGATCGGGCGGCTTCTATCGCCACTGGGATCGCTGGGCGACGCCCGGCACCCCCAACCGCGTGTTCGTGTTCGATCTCGCGGACGGCAAGGCCGCAGGCGAAGGCGTGCCGGTCGACGGCCGCGATCCTGCCACAGGGCTGATCGCCGACACCCCGACCATGCCGTTCGGCGGGGGTGAGGACATCGCCTTCGCGCCCGACGGCAGCCAGGCCTATTTCGTTGCGCGGCTGGCCGACGGGGCTGAGCCCGGCTCGACCAACCTCGATATCTACGCCTCCGACCTTTCGGGCGCCGCGCCCAGGCTGCTGACCGCCAGCAACGCCGCTACCGATACCGCGCCCGCCCCCTCGCCCGGTGGCCGTTATCTGGCGTGGCTGGCGATGGACCGGCCGACCTACGAGGCCGACCGGCTCTCGGTGCGGCTGCTTGATCTCGCCACAGGCACAGTGCGCAATCTGACGGCAGACACCGATCTCAGCTTCGGCGGCCTCACCTGGAGCGCTGATGGCAAGCACCTGCTGGCGACAGCGCAATCGGTGCTCGATACACCCGCTTTCCGGATCGATCCCGTCAGCGGGAAGGTCGAGCGGCTTGATCTGATGGCGGGCAACGAAGCGCATATTGCCAATCTCGCCCCGCTACCGGGCGGGCGGATGCTGTTCACGCGCGATTCGCTTGGGCTTCCGGCCGAACTCTACCTGTCGGACGCGATGGGGCAGGCGCGCCCGCTCACCGATGTGGCCACCACCAAGATGGGCCAGATGGCGAGCATCGTCACCCGCCGCTTCAGCTTTACCGGCGCCAACGGCGATACGGTGTGGGGCCAGATCACCCGGCTGGCCGACCAGACCGGGCCGATCCCCGCGCTGCTCTATATCCACGGCGGGCCGCAAGGCAGCTTCAACGACAGCTGGTCAAACCGCTGGAACCCGCGCGTTACGGCCTCGCAGGGCTATGCAGTGATCTCGATCGATTTCCACGGCAGCACCGGATACGGGCAGGCCTTCACCGATGCGATCCAGCGTGACTGGGGCGGAAAGCCTCTGGAAGATCTGCAAAAGGGCTTCGAGGCGGCATTGAAGCTCGACAGCCAGATCGATGGAGAGCGCGCCTGCGCGATGGGGGCGAGCTATGGCGGCTACATGGTCAACTGGATCGCAGGCCAATGGGCTGACCGCTTCGATTGCCTTGTCCAGCATGACGGCATCTTCGACACCCGCAGCTTCTACTATGCGACCGAGGAATTGTGGTTTCCGCGCTGGGATTTCGGCGGCACCTACTCGCAGGCACGCGAAACCTACGAGAAGTGGAACCCCGCCAACCACGTCGATAGCTGGAAAACCCCGATGCTGGTGGTGACCGGCGAGCTCGATTTCCGCGTGCCCTACACGCAAGGCCTGCAAAGCTTCACCGCCCTGCAGGAACGCGGTATCCCCTCGCAATTGCTGGTGTTCCCGGACGAGAACCACTGGGTGCTGGGCGCGAAGAACTCGCTGCAATGGCACCAGACGGTGTTCGCGTGGCTGGATCGCTGGTTGAAGCCGAAGGATGGGAAGCCCGAATGAGCCGGAAGGAACTGCTCTCGGCCCAGGCTTCGCTCGCCAAGCATTACGGCGATCAGCAGGCAGGCACCGCGATCACGCGCCACATCCTGCTGTGCGCGGTGTCGGACAAGCAGAAGTGCTGCTCGCGCGAGGCGGGCGAGGAGGCGTGGGGGTTCCTGAAGTCACGCCTGAAGGAGCTTGGCCTCGTCGGCCCGCAGCGCACCGATGCCAGCAACCGCGGCGCGGGCGGGGGCGTGCAGCGCAGCAAGGCGGATTGCTTCCAGATCTGCGCCGCAGGGCCGGTCGCGGTCGTGTGGCCGGACGGGGTGTGGTATCACTCGTGCAGCCCCGAGGTGCTGGAGCGGATCATTCAGGAACATCTGGTGGGCGGCGTGCCCGTTGAAGACTACCGGCTTACCGCTGCTTAGGCGCAGACCTCCCGCCCCGCCTCCCCACCCGGCCACCAATAGTACCACTATGTTATGGTGGCCGGGTGGGGAGGCGGGGCGGCAAGGGCTGTCTCGCATCAGCGAGACCGAAAAGAGCGCCTAATCATCCTTGGGCAACCAGAACTCGTCGCGCCCCGGCATCTGGTTGTCGACCGATTCGTCGTGGCCTGTCCCGTTGCTGAGGAACACGAGGCCCATCAGCCCGCCGCCAAGCAGCATGGTGAGGCTGATGCCGAGCGCGACGGCGATATAGAAATGCACCGAAATCATGCCGTTATAGGCAAATAGCAGTCCCATCGCGACCGCCACCACCAGCACCGTGGCGGCCAGCAGCAGCTTCATGATCTGGCGATAGCGCGCCCAGGCGTGGGCGGCGTTCACGGGATCATCGAGCGGGGATTTGCGGGTCATGCCAGCGACATGGCGCGCATCCCATCGCTTGGCAACGCGCAAAGGCTGCAAGGGTGCATTCCGGCCATGCAACCCATCGCAATGACACGGATTCGCGTTTTGCCGGCAAACATGGCATTTTCATATCTAGAGAGAGAGGGAGTCGGCCATGACCATCGCCAGAATCATCGCTCAACGCGGCTCTGCAGACATCATCGCCTGCGACGTCGCGACCCCGGTTTCCCAGGTTGTCGGCATTCTTGCCAGCAAACGCATCGGCGCGCTGCCGGTGCTGCGTAATGGCAGCGTGGTCGGCATCGTGTCGGAACGCGACGTGATCTACCGCCTTGCCGATCACGGCGGCGCGTGCCTCGATATGCCGGTGGAGCAGATCATGACCTCGCCCGCCGTCACGGTCGAGCCCGGCACCCATATCGATGATGCGCTGGCGCTGATGACCCGCCGCCGTTTCCGCCACTTTCCGGTGGTGGAGGACGGCAAGCTGGTCGCCTTCATCTCGATCGGCGATCTGGTGAAGCACAAGATCGACGAGGTGCAGCACGAGGCCAATGCGCTGCGCGATTATATTCAGGCGGTCTGATCGCTTGAGGATCGCGCCCGCGCGCACTAGATTACAGTCATGAACCCCGCGCCCCTGATCCTCACCCCCTCTGCCGCCCACCGGATCGCGTTGATCGCGTCCAAGCAGGCGCGTCCGGCGATCCTGCGCCTTGCGGTCGAAGGGGGCGGCTGTTCGGGCTTCCAGTACAAGTTCGACCTGGCCGACGCGCCCGAGGGCGACGACACGGTGAGCGAAACCGACGGGGTCAAGCTGGTGGTCGATCCGGTGAGCCTTGATCTGATTGCGGGCAGCACGGTCGATTTCGTGGAATCGCTGGGCGGGGCGGCCTTCAAGGTCGAAAACCCGCAGGCCGCTGCGGGATGCGGATGCGGGGCGAGCTTCGGGATTTGAGTTGATATCTTGCCGCGTCATTGCGAGGAGGCCCGCAAGGGCCGACGCGGCAATCCATGATCTGACCTCGCCTTATGCGGAAACGCCGGTTCATGGATTGCTTCGCTCCGCTCGCAATGACGAGGTAGCCCCATGAAAATCGCCACCTTCAACATCAATGGCATCAAGGCACGCCTGCCGCGCCTGCTCGAATGGCTCGCTGAAACGCGTCCGGCGGTCGCCTGCCTGCAGGAGATCAAATCGCAGGACGAAGGCTTCCCCGCCGCCGAGATCGAGGCGCTGGGTTACAGCGCGATCTGGCACGGGCAGAAGAGCTTCAACGGGGTGGCGATCCTGGTCGATACGGCGGCGGGCTACACGCTCACCGAAGTGCGGCGCGGGCTGGGGATCGACGGGCCGAATGAAGGGGAGGGCGAACAGGCGCGCTATCTCGAGGCGGATGTCTCGGGCGTGCGGATCGCCTGCCTCTACCTGCCCAACGGCAACCCCCATCCGGGGCCGAAATTCACCTACAAACTGGCGTGGATGGAACGGCTGCGCGCGCGCATGGCCGAAATCTGGGCCGAGGAAGTGCCCGCGGTGGTGCTCGGCGATTTCAACGTCATCCCGGAAGACGACGACGTGTGGGCGGTCAAGGCGATGGCGGATGACGCGCTGATGCAGCCTGAATCGCGCGCCGCCTATGCGCAGCTGCTCAATGATGGCTGGACCGATGCCCTGCGCACCCACAATCCGCGCGGCGGGGTGTGGACCTATTGGGACTATCAGGCGGGCGCGTGGCAGCGCGATCACGGCTTCCGCATCGATCACATCCTGCTGTCGCCCGAATGCGCCGACCGGCTCGAAGCCTGCGGCGTCGACAAGGCGCACCGCGGGCGTGAAAAAGCGAGCGATCACGCGCCGGTGTGGGCGGTGGTTTCTCGCTAATCCTCGCCGCGTCTCGCGCGTGCCGCGCGAGCGGCTGCGGGCGGGCGGTCGCCCTTGCGGCGCTTCGCGCCGATTAGTGCCAACCCTTGAAGATGGCGGGTCTCGGCGCACAGCGCCGCAAGCCCAAGCGGGCGCCCGCAGCGGCGTGGGGGCTTGCCCCCACACTAGCCGCGAGGATCACCTATAAAAGATATGCGTGTCGATCTGCGCGAGGCGCGTCTTGGTGCGGCTCCAGCCGGGACGAACATAGCGGGCGTGGAAGAACACCGCGTCGCCCGCGGCGGATTCCCACAGGCCCTTGTGCGCGATCTGCGCGATTGCCACGGCGCGTTCCCACGCGGCGGAACGATCACGGATCTGCGGCATCGTCCGGCCGCGCATGAAGGAAAACTGCCCCCGCTGGCGCACCACACCGCAATAGCTACGCGGGAAACGGCCATCTTCGGTGCGGTTGACGATCACCTGCGCCACCGCCAGCTGCCCGGCGAGCGGTTCGCCGCGGGCTTCGAAATAGACCGCACCGGCCAGACAATGCATCTCGTCGTTCATCGGTGCGGCGGTATCGACCATGCCGACCAGCTCGCCAAGCGAACCGGCTTCCCTGAGCACGTCCTGCTCGGGCGCAGCGACAAGCGGCTGCACCACGGGTTCGGAGATATATTCAAGGGTTTCGGGGACCAGCTCCGCCGCCGGGGCCGGATCGGCCGCTTCGGTTGCGCTGAACTGGTCATTGGCGGCTTGCGCCAGCACCGCAGCGCCATCGACGCCGGGGATCATCACCGTTGCGATTGCCACTGCAGCAATCGCGGAAATCGAGAAAGTCTTGCGACTCATGAACTCTACTAAACGTGCGGTGAGCGCGCTCCGACGCAGGCGGGAACCTTATCCAAATCATTGCGGATTGTGGGGGGGTTCGAAAAAGCCTGCCGGCCGCTCCCCGTCTGCGTGCTGATCGAACGACCGAAATGCCGCCCCGTCAGCCTGCGCCAGGAATTGCGCGGGCCATTAGCCGGGGATCGGCAGGGGTCAAGTTAACGCGGTGATTTGCGCGACGAACCGTTCGGGATCCGCGATATCCACCTCGATCAGCCAGATATCGCGATCCTGCTGGCGGCGGCGCGCCAGATATTCGGAAAATTCCTGAGGGTTTTCAGCATTTTCAAATTTGGTCGCAACAAAGATGCGCGATCCGTCGAGCGCAGGCATCCTTTCGTAAAGCGTTGCACCCGCGCCGCGATACAGGGTTACCAGCAACAGCGTTCCGGCGTCACGCTCACCCTTGGCCAGCACTGTCGCAAAGCCGCCCTGCGATTCGGCGAGGCGCAGGATGGCGCTCGCCTCGAGATGCGCGGGCAGGCGCTGGCTCATTTCAGGGGGCTCATTTCAGGGGGCTCACGGTTGGGCCGCGTAACCCGGCAGGCTGGAGAGTGCGATGCGCGAGCGCATGAAGGTGCCGGTGCCGCGGCCGATCTCCTCGCCCTCTTCGTCCACCAGCCGCGCCTCGGCGACGAACACGCGCCGCCGCCCGCTGACCCAGCGACCCTCGGCCGTGACGTTGCCGGCGCGCACCGGCTTGCTGAAGTGGAGGTTGAAGCTGGTGGTGAGCAGGAAGCGGTCGGTCACCAGCGCGTTCGCGGCATAGAAGGCCGCGTCATCGAGCATCTTGAAATAGATCGTCCCGTGCGCCGCACCCGCCGCGTGATAATCCTCGGGCGTCACCGTGAAGGTCAGCCGCGAGGCACCCTCGCCCACGATATGCAGGCTGGAGGCGAACTTGGCATTGACCGGGGCTGAGGCATACAGCCGCTCCAGCGCGCGGTAATGCCCCTCCGCCCCGATGGGAGCCGCGTGATCGGTTGCGCTCATGATGGGTGGGACCGTTTGCCGTTAAACCTTGCCGTCAGGCGGCATCCCGCTCGAACTGCTCGGTGAGCAGCGTGAAGGCCGCTTCCGTCGTCGGCGCATCGGCGAGCATCTGCAATTTGGCTTCGTCGCGCGTCAGGCGCGAGATCGCGGCGAGCGCGTGGAGGTGGGTCGCCCCGGCATTCTCGGGCGAGACCAGGCCGCACACCAGCGTGACGGGCAGCGCATCCGCCGCCGCGAAATCGATCGGCGCTTCGAGCCGGATCAGCGCCAGCGAAGGCCGGCGGATATCCTTGCTGCGGCAATGCGGGATCGCCACGCCGCGCCCGAAACCGGTGCTGCCGAGCGCTTCGCGCGCTTCGAGATTTTCGAGCACCTCGTTCTGGTCAAGCCCGTAGGCCCCCGCAAGCAGCTCTGCCAGCGCAGCCAGCACCTTGGGTTTGCTGTCGATACGATCGAACAGAATCGCCTGCGGTGAGAGAGCGAGGTTGACGTCCATCATGTGCGAATCCCGAATGAAAATGCCCGCGATCAGTGCAAGTCCGGCAAGCCAGGGTTGCGAGGAACCCTGCCGGCCGGGGCGAACGCCCTCCTGCTGCTGCCGCGTGGGCCCTTTGTCTGCTGGTGATGCCGTGCGAAACGGCAGACGTGGGCCCTATCTCGGTTCGACCCATCCGATCGAACCATCGGCACGTCGGTAAACCATATTATGCCTGCCGGTGCCAGCATTTTTGAAAAACAGCGCCGTGGTGTTCCGCAGATCCATCATCATCACCGCATCGGCGACGGTGGCGGTGGGGATGTCGACGCGGGTCTCGGCGATCACCAGCGGGGCATCGGCGGTGACCTCTTCCTCGACATCCTCCTCGACCGCGAAGATGGTGTAGGCGGCCTCTTCCTCGCCGCGCGCGTGATCGGCCTGTTCGTGGCGATCGGTCAGGCGGCGCTTGTAGCGGCGCAGCTGCTTGTCGATCTTGGCGGCGGCATCATCAAGCGCGACATGGGCGCTGTGCGCCGAGCCTTGCGCCTTGAGGATCAGCCCTTGCATCACGTGGGTGACGATATCGCAGGTGAAGGCCCCCGCGGGCGCCTTGCCAAAGGTGACGTGGCTGGACAGCGCCTGTTCGAAATACTTGTCGACGATCGCGCCGAGCCTGTCAGCCGCGTGTTCCTGCAAGGCGGTGCCCGTGTCGACCTGATGGCCCGAAATCCGAATATCCATAAGCTGTGAGCCCTCCGTCCAAGTTGCGACTTCCGTTTACGTCCGCCGCGCCGCCCCCTCAGCGCGTCCAGATAGCCTTTTCGATTCCGGCGATGAATTTGCCGTGGCGTTCCAATTCCTCTGGCGACGCCGCGTGCGGTCGCGGCGGGCGCACCGGGCGCGCGGCAACGGCCTGGCCGGAAATCTGCACCACATTTGTTTCGATGGTAACGCTGGCGCTTTCCACCAGCCCAAGCCCGATCTGCCGTCCGCCGGTCAGCTCGACATAGACCTGCGCCAGCAATTCGGCATCGAGCAGCGCGCCATGCTTGACCCGGTGCGAGCGATCGATCCCGTAGCGGGTGCAAAGCGCATCGAGCGACAGCTTCGAGCCCGGGTGTTTCTTGCGGGCGAGCGCTACGGTATCGACCATGCGGTCCATACTGATCGGCGCGCGGCCAATCTTTTCGAGCTCGTTGTTGAGAAAGCCGAAATCGAACCCCGCGTTGTGCGCCACCAGCGGCGCATCGCCCAGAAACGCGAGCAGATCATCGGCCGTTTCGGCAAAGCGCGGCTTGGTCGAAAGGAAGGCGGCGCTCAGGCCATGCACGCGCTCGGCCTCGGGCGGCATATCGCGTTCGGGATTGAAATAGGCGTGAAAACTGCGGCCTGTCTCGACCCGGCCGACCATTTCGATGCAGCCGATTTCCACCATGCGGTCCCCCGTCTTGGGATCGAGCCCGGTGGTTTCGGTGTCGAAGATGACCTCACGCATTTGCAGGACTATCCTCTCAAGTCCCGGCAGTTGCAAGGGCTGCCTGCAATCAAAATGACGCAATCAGCGCCGCCACCTGCCTGGCGGTCTCGGCAAGGCTGGTGCCGGTGTCGATGACGTGATCGGCGCGCGCGCGCTTCTCTGTATCGTGCAGTTGCAACCCGAAGATGTGATCGAATTTCTGTTCCGTCATGCCGGGGCGGGCGAGCACGCGGGCGCGCTGGACGGCTTCGGGGGCGGAGACGACAACGATGGTATCGACGCTTTCATGCCCGCCGCGCTCGAACAGCAAGGGTATGTCGAACACCACGGCGCGCTTGTCGTGGTGCGCTTCCAGAAAGGCGGCGCGCTTTGCCGCTACCGCCGGATGGACGATGGCTTCGAGGCGGTGGAGCGCTTCCTTGTCGGCAAACACCTGATGGCCAAGCCGGTCACGGTCGACGCCGTGCGCGCCGGTCGATCCAGGGAAGGCGGCCTCGATTGCGGGGACGAGTTCGCCGCCAGCGCCCTGCATCGCGCGCACTTCGGCATCGGCGTCGAACACCGGGATACCAGCCTCGGCAAACATCGCGGCAACAGTGGATTTGCCCATCCCGATCGAGCCGGTGAGGCCGATGATCTTTGGCTTTGTCATCAGCGCAGCAGCTCGCGCAGTTCGGCATCATGCTGGCGCGGGGCAGGCTGGCCGAAGAACTTTTCAAACGCCGCCGCCGCCTGTCCGATCAGCATCGAGAGCCCGTCGATAGCGGGCAGACCCTTGGCGCGGGCGGCTTGGAGGAAGGCGGTATCGCGCGGGGCGGTGACGATATCATAGGCGATGCTGCCCGGCGGCGCGTGGCTCCAGTCGAAGGGCAGGGGAGGCTGGCCCTGCATCCCGAGGCTGGAGGCGTTGATGACGAGATCACAGCAGCCTTCGCGGTCGTCGAAGGCGAAATCGGTGGGATCGGCAAAGTGCGCCAGATCAATCGCGTGATGCTCGCCCTTGGGCGCGAGTTCATCGAGCAGCGCGCGTGCCTTGGCCGGATCGCGGCCCGCCACCACCAGCGTGAAGCCCTTGTCCGCCAGCGCAGCAATGATCGCCCGCGCCGCGCCGCCGGTGCCGAGGATGCGCGCCATGCGGTAATAGTGGGTATCGGCAAGGGTAACGCGCAGCGGCTCGAGGAAGCCTGCCGCATCGGTGTTGGTCCCGGCGAGCGTGCCATCGCCCAGCGGCAGAATGGTGTTGACCGCGCCAATGGTATCGGCGGGAGAGTGGATCTGATCGAGATGCGGCATCACCGCCTGCTTGTGCGGCATGGTGACATTGCAACCGCGCCACAGCGGATCGGCGCGGCGGGCGGCGATGTAATCGGCCAGCGCTTCCGGCCGCACATGGGCGGCGCGGTAGTCGGCATCGATCCCGAGCTTGCCCAGCCAGAAGCCATGGATCGACGGAGACTTGGACTGCGCAATCGGATCGCCGATCACCTCGGTATAAGGCTTGGTCATGCCAGCAGCACCCCTTCCTCGCGCAGTGCGCCGAGCAAGGGCAGCAGCGGCATCCCCAGCACGGTGAACTGGTCGCCCTCGATATGCTCGAACAGCTGCACCCCGGGCCCCTCGATCCGGAATGCGCCGACGGTGTGGCTGATTTCGGGCCATTCCTTTTCGAGATAGGCGGCGATGAAATCCTCGGAGAGATCGCGCACGTGCAGGCGGGCGATGCTGGTGTGGCTCCATTGGCACCCGCCGTCTTTCACCAGTGCGGCGGCGGAGTGGAGCTCCATCACTCTGCCCGAGAAGAACCGGAGATGCTCGCCCGCTTCCTCGCGGGTTTGCGGCTTGTCGAAGCGGCGGCCGTTTGCGACCACCAGCGAATCCGATCCGAGCACCAGCGCGCCGGGGTGCAGCGCCGCCACCGTGGCCGCCTTGGCAACCGCCAGCGCCTCGGCCACTTCGGACGGCGCGGCTCCTGCAAGACCGGCTTCCACCGCGCGCTCGTCGATATCGGCGGGGATGCTTTCGTAAGCCGCACCTGCTGCATCGAGCATCGCCCGGCGCGAGGCGCTCTTGCTGGCGAGGATGAGCCGTGTCCCGCTCATATCGGCTGGCCCACCCCGCCTTCGCTCGCCGGTTTGCGCCCGCGTTCCTGCGCCAGCCGGATGATCGCCGCGGCCGTCTCCTCGATCGAGCGGCGGGTGACGTCGATCACCGGCCAGCCATTATCGGCATACATCCGCCGCGCGAATTGCAGCTCGGTCTTCACCTTGTCGTTATCGACATAGGCCGTCTCGGTCGCCTCGTTGAGCGACAGCAGCCGGTTGCGGCGGATCTGCACCAGCCGTTCGGGACTGGTGGTGAGGCCGACGATCAGCGGATGGCGCAGCCCGTAAAGCACCTGCGGCGGCGGGCTTTCCACCACCAGCGGGATATTGGCGACCTTGTAGCCGCGATTGGCGAGATAGATGCTGGTCGGCGTCTTGGATGAGCGCGACACGCCGACAAGCACGATGTCGGCCTCTTCCCATTCCTCGTAACCGATGCCGTCATCATGGGCGATGGTGTACTGGATCGCATCGACGCGTTTGAAATAGTCGGCGTCCATCATGTGCTGGCGGCCCGGGCGGCCGTGGGCTTCCTGCCCGAGCTGGGCTTCGAGCGCCGCGGTGACCTGATCCAGCACCGGCACCGCGGGCAGGCCGAGATGGCGGCAATGCTCCTCCAGCCGCTTGCGGGTTTCCGGGTTCACCAGCGTATAGAGCACCAGCCCCGGATGCGCGGCGAGATCGGGCACGATCCGGTCAAGATGCTGGAGCGAGCGCACCATCGGCCAGAAATGGCGGCTGACATCGGGATCGTCGAACTGGGCGAGCGCCGCCTTGGCGATCATTTCCAGAGTCTCGCCGGTCGAATCCGATACAAGATGCAGGTTCAGTCGACTCATGCTCGGGATCGCTCACTGGGCTGCCCGCGGGCTGTGGACAGATGGCCGCATAAACCACGGGAGCAATTGGCGGACAAGCTGGGGACGAATTTTCATACCCGCTGACAGGCTTTTCCTCGGGGTATTTGCCAACACGGGATAAGTGTTATCGACAGGCTGGGAAGAGTGGGGATAAAGCCGGCTTGACGTCCAATCTGTGCGGATTCGCTGGGGGGTGATGGGCATGGGGCAGAGTGGGGGTAACCCGGCAGAGGCCGGTAATTCCCGCTTTCCACAGGGCCAACAGACTCCATCAATCCTTTTATAATTTGAATTGTTTTGATTAAAGGAACGCCATGCCTGGCAAATTGCTCGATACGCTGAAGGGTGTCCGACAGGACATCGCCCCCGTTTGGCTCATGCGCCAGGCCGGTCGTTATTTGCCGGAATACCGCGAATTGCGGGCCGAGAAGGGTGGATTCCTCGAGCTGGTTTACGACAGCGAGGCCGCCGCCGAGATTACCGTCCAGCCGATCCGGCGCTTCGGATTCGATGGTGCGATCCTGTTTTCCGATATCCTGATCGTGCCGCACGCGATGGGGCAGGGGTTGCAGTTCCTCGCCGGAGAAGGCCCGCACCTTTCGCCAACGCTGCTCGAAGCCGGGCTCGATAGCTTCACCCCGGCGTTCGAGCGGTTCGAGCCGGTGTATGAAACCGTGCGCCGCACCCGCGCGCTCATCGGGCCCGAGGTGACGATGCTCGGCTTTGCGGGCAGTCCGTGGACCGTGGCGACCTACATGATTGCCGGCGAAGGCTCGAAGGATCAGGGCCCGGCGCGGCTGCTGGCTTACCGGGATCCGGCGCATATGCAGGCGATCATCGATGCCATCATCGAGGTTTCGGTCACCTACCTGCGCGGCCAGATCGATGCCGGCGCCGAAGCCGTACAGCTGTTCGACAGCTGGGCCGGAAGCCTCGCGCCTGACCAGTTCGAAAAGTGGGTGGTCGCCCCCAATGCCGCGATCACCGCGAAGCTCAAGGAAACGCACCCCGATACGCCGGTGATCGGCTTCCCCAAGGGCGCCGGCGCGAAGCTGCCCGCCTATGCCCGCGAGACGGGGGTGGATGCCGTGGGCCTCGACGAGACGCTTGATCCCGCCTGGGCTCATGCCAGCCTGCCTGCAGGAATGCCGGTGCAGGGCAATTTCGATCCGCTGCTGCTTGAAGCAGGCGGCCCGGCGATGGCCGAGCGTCTGCGCACCATCATCGCGGCGTTTGAAGATCGCCCGCACGTGTTCAACCTTGGCCACGGGATCGGGCAATTCACGCCGATTTCCCATGTCGAGGAATTGCTTGCGGCGCTGCGAGGCTAGGGTAGGGATCAGGCCATGCAATCGACCCTCCTGCTCATCTATCCCTTCCTCAAGATCGGCCATGTGATCTTCATGGTGTTCTGGCTGGCGGGGCTGTTCATGCTGCCGCGCCAGTGCATCTATATGCTCGATCACGCGCCGGGCTCGGAGGGCGAGGCCAAGTGGGCGAGCCGCACGGGCAAGCTGCGCACAATCATCCTCACCCCCAGCATGATCATCGTGTGGGTGCTGGGGCTGAGCATGGCCATTGCGGGCGATCATTTCTCCGGCGGCGGCTGGCTCCATGCCAAGCTGACGCTGGTGCTGGTGATGACAGGTTTCCACGGCTGGCTGGTGGGGCAGACCAAGAAGATGGCCCGCGGCGAGCGTCCGCTGACCGAAGCGCGCCTGCGGATGATCGGCGAACTGCCCGGGCTGTTGCTCGTCCTGATTGTCGCGCTGGTCTATCTCAAGCCGTTCTGAGCGGGCCGGCCACTTTACACAATTGACCACGCGCTCCGGCGCTTCTATCGCAGCAATCACCCATCCGGTGTCGGGAGCGGTTTTGCGCTCCCACAGGTCTGCTTTCTCCAAGCCCAGCCCCGACCGGCCTGCATGATTTTCTTCAGGCCCATGACAAGGGGGCGCCTCCTGCATCAGGAGGCACTGACCATCCGGCCACTCCTGCCTTTGGAATACACATAATGCATCTGAAAGACCTCAAACGACAGACCCCGGCCGAACTGGTCGCGATGGCCGAAGAGCTGGGCGTTGAAGGCGCCTCGACCATGCGCCGTCAGGATCTGCTGTTCAGCATCCTGCGCGAACTGGCCGAGGACGAGGAATACGAAGAAAAGATCATGGGCATCGGCACCATCGAGGTGCTGCAGGACGGCTTCGGCTTCCTGCGCTCGCCGGAAGCGAACTATCTCGCCGGGCCGGACGATATCTATGTCTCGCCCAACCAGGTGCGCCGCTGGGGCCTGCGCACCGGCGACACCGTGGAAGGCGAAATCCGCGCACCGCGCGATGGCGAGCGCTATTTCGCGCTGACCAGCCTCGCCAAGGTCAATTTCGACGATCCCGACGCGGTGCGCCTGCGCACCAATTTCGACAACCTCACCCCGCTCTATCCGGATTCGAAGCTGACGCTCGACAGCCTTGATCCCACCGTGAAGGACAAGAGCGCGCGGGTGATCGATATCATCGCACCGCAGGGCAAGGGCCAGCGCGCGCTGATCGTCGCGCCGCCGCGCACCGGTAAGACGGTGCTGCTGCAGAATATCGCCAAGGCGATCACCGACAATCACCCCGAGGTGTTCCTGATCGTCCTGCTTGTCGATGAACGCCCCGAGGAAGTCACCGATATGCAGCGTTCTGTGAAGGGCGAGGTTGTCTCCTCGACCTTTGACGAACCCGCGCAGCGCCACGTGCAGGTTGCCGAAATGGTGATCGAAAAGGCCAAGCGCCTCGTCGAGCACAAGCATGACGTGGTAATCCTGCTTGATTCGATCACGCGTCTCGGCCGGGCCTACAACACCGTGGTGCCGTCTTCGGGCAAGGTGCTGACCGGCGGTGTGGATGCCAACGCGCTCCAGCGGCCCAAGCGCTTCTTCGGTGCGGCGCGTAACATCGAGGAAGGCGGCAGCCTCTCGATCATCGCCACTGCGCTGATCGACACCGGCAGCCGCATGGACGAAGTCATCTTCGAAGAGTTCAAGGGCACCGGTAACAGCGAAATCGTGCTCGACCGCAAGGTCGCCGACAAGCGCATCTTCCCGGCGCTCGACGTCGGCAAGTCCGGCACCCGCAAGGAAGAACTGCTGGTGGAGAAGGATCGCCTGTCCAAGATGTGGGTGCTGCGCCGCATCCTGATGCAGATGGGCACCGTAGATGCGATGGAATTCCTGCTCGACAAGATGAAGGATTCGAAGACCAACGACGACTTCTTCGACACGATGAATCAATAGCATCACGCGCACGGGCCATGGGGTCGGCCCGCCAGACAGGCCAAAAGGGACGGGAAGCTTGCTCAGTCAATATCTCTACATCAGCACCGCGCCGACCCTGCCGCGCGAGGAGGTCGATTCGATCCTCGCCACCAGTGCGCGCAACAACCCCGCGCGCGGGATCACGGGTCTGTTGCTGTTCAACGGCCGCAATTTCCTCCAGCTGCTCGAAGGCGAGGAGGCCGAGGTGGCCGGTCTGATGGACAAGATCACCGCCGATCCCCGCCACAGCGGGGTGTCGGTGCTCGATCGCCGGGCAATCGCCGCGCGCGCCTGCCCCGATTGGGCCATGAAGCGCGTGCTGATTGCCGAAAGCATCGCCGCACGCCGCGAAATGTTGGATCGCGATCTGCCGCAGGATCTTGATCCCGAAGTGCGCAAGATGATCGTCAATTTCGCGGTTCTGAACTAGGCTCTAGGGGTAATTCCCGGGGTTCCCGCTAGGCTTCGATATGCTTCCGCGAGTCTAACCCGCCGTTCCAAGACAGGGACTGCGGGATGCGCCGGATCATTTATCAGAGCGTGGTTTCACCGGATCTGGACCGGATGGAGCTTTTCAGGCTGCTTTATCAGGCGCGCGCCGCCAACGAACGGCGCGGCCTGAGCGGATTGCTGCTGCGTTCGGATCAGCGCTTTCTCCAGGTGCTCGAAGGGCCGACCTGGAAGCTGTGTGCCGCCTTTCAAACCATCCGCCGCGATGTGCGCCACAGCCATGTCGAGGTGCTGGATGAACGGTCCGTTCCCGAGCGCATCTTCAGCAATTGGCCGATGCGTTATTTCGACGATTCCGACATTGCCAAGGTGCTCAACATGATCAGTGCCGAGGCTCATGGTGCCGTCCCCAAGGTGGTCGACGAGGCGGTGCCGTCATTCTTCGGCTGCGATCAGGCGCGGGCAAACCAGCTGCGGGCGCATCTGGCCTGATTACGCTTCTGCGGCTCAGCCCTTGGCCGCGGCGAGCTGTGCGCCCATCATCTGCCACACGGCATTGATCGCCTTCAAAGGCCGCACCATCACCTTGAAATCGCTGATCTGTCCATCTGCGTTGAAGTGCATGATATCGACCCCGTTGACGCTGATGCCGTCCAGTTCGGTGACGAATTCGAGCACCACCTCGTCCCCGTCCACCACCTCGCGGACATAGTGGAAGGCATCATTGCCCAGCACCTTTGCCGCCGCGAGCAGGTAGGCCATCACCACCGGCTTGCCGGCCTGCGGGGTGTGGACCACCGGCGAATGGAACACGCAAGTCTCGGCAATCAGCGCCGAGAGCAGGGCCGCATCGCCGCCGCTCTCCATATAGGCGTGCCAGCGCGCAAGGCCGGGATGGGCGCTCACCCGAGATGCTCGGCAAAGAAGGTGGCGGTGCGGCTGTCGGCCAGGGTCGCGGCTTCCTCCTGACGGCGCAGTCCCGTCTCGGTCGCAAAGCCGTGATCGAGCCCTTCGTAGTCGTAAAGCGTCACGCGCGGGTGATCATCCAGCGCGGTGTGCATCGCCGCCTGGGTTTCGGGCGGCACAAAGCCGTCCGCCGTGGGAATATGCAGCATCAGCGGGTGGGCAATGGCGTGTTTCTCGCCCAGCAGGCCATCAATGCCGACCCCGTAATAGCCGACGCTGGCATTGATGTCGGTGCGTGCGGCGGTCATGTAAGCGAGGCGCCCGCCGAGGCAGTAACCCACGCAACCGACCTTGGCGACGCCGAGTGTGCGGCGGATGTGATGGATCGTGGCTTCGATGTCGCGAATGCCGGTATCCTGATCGAATTGCACCATCCAATCAAGCGCTTGGGTGAATTCGGCCTGCACATCGGGATCGAGCGTGATGCCCGGCTGAAGGCGCCAGAACAGATCGGGCGCAACGGCCAACCAGCCTTCGGCGGCGAGCTTGTCGCATTTCTGGCGGATGCCGGGGTTCACCCCGAAAATCTCCTGAATGACGATGATCGCCCCGCGCGGCGTGCCCTCCGGGGTCGCGATATAGGCGCCGAACTCGGCGTCGCCTTCCAGCGTGGGGATGGTGGCGTTGAGGCTCATGGGATCTCTCTCTGGTGGTTCAGGGGCTGCGCGTGGTCTATCGCTTGCCTTGCACGGCTGCCAAGCCCAAATGAGACAGGCGCACGCGGGAGAGGAGACACGGCCATGAAGATCACCATCGAAATCGATTGCACCCCCGAAGAGGCCCGCAGCTTCATGGGCCTGCCCGATGTCAGCGCGGCGAACAGCGTCTATGTCGACAATATCACCAAGGCGATGCAGGGCGTCTCCAGCCCTGACCAGTTGCAGCAATATGCCTCCGCGCTGGCGCCGATGGGGCAGGTGGGGCTGAAGATGTTCCAGAACTTCGTGGAAAGCGGGATGAAGGCGGCGTCCGGTGCGTCCGGGGGTAGCGCCAAGGGGCCCAAGGGCTCGTAACAATCCGCCTGCCATGAGCGAGACTCCGACGATCTTCGCGCTGTCGAGCGGCGCGCCGCCTGCGGGTATCGGGGTTATTCGCGTGTCTGGCCCGCAGGCAGCAGCGGCGCTGGCGGCGTTGACGGGGCGAGTGCCGCAGCCGCGCCGCGCGTCGCTGGCCAAGCTCCACGACAATGCGGGCGCGCTTCTCGACGAGGCCCTGGTGCTTTGGTTCCCCGGGCCGAACACCGCCACCGGCGAGGATCTCGCCGAATTGCACTGCCACGGAGGCCGCGCGGTGATCGCGGCGGTGGAGGGCGCGCTGGCGGCACTTGCGGGCCTGCGCCGCGCCGAGCCGGGCGAATTCACCCGCCGCGCTTTTGCCAATGGTCGCATCGATCTGGCCGAAGCCGAGGGGCTGGCTGATCTGCTCTCCGCCGAAACCGAACTCGCCCGCGCCGCCGCGCTTGCCAATGCCGGCGGCGCGCTGTCGCGCCAGGTCGAGGCGTGGCGCGAACAGGCGCTGGTGCTCTCGGCCGAAGTCGAAGGCGTGCTCGATTTCTCGGACGAGGAGGACTCGGCCGACCTGCCCGAATGTTTCACGTGGAACATTGCCGCGCTCGCCGGGGAAATTGGCGCCTGGCTCGCCCGCCCGCGCTCCGAGCGGTTGGGGGAGGGCTACCGCGTGGTGCTGGCCGGGCCGCCCAACGCCGGGAAATCAACCCTTTTCAACGCCTTGATTGAAAGCGAAGCGGCCATCACCTCGCCGATTGCCGGGACAACCCGCGATGTGATCGAACGCGCCGTGGCGATTGGCGGCGTGCCGTTCACCTTCGTCGATACGGCGGGCCTGCGGGACGGCGATCTTGCCGATGAGATCGAGGCCATCGGCATCGACCGCGCGCGCGGTGAGCTTGCGCGTGCCGACTGCGTGCTGTGGCTGGGGGCGGAAGGCGAGGGGCCAGCGCACGCGTGGGAGATTGCCGCGCAGGCCGACTGCGCCGGCTTCACTCCCAAGTCCGCGGCGCGCTTCACCCTTTCGGCGACAACGGGGGAAGGGGTGGCTGCACTCAAACACGCGCTGGTCGCGACCGCCCGTGATGCCCTGTCGAAACCAGGGCAAGGCGCGCTCAACGCACGGCAACACGCGCGTCTGGCCGAGGCGGCGGAGGCGCTCACGGCGGCGCGCTGGCTGGGCGATCCCTTGCTGGTGGCGGAAGAACTGCGCCGTGCCCGTCTGGCCTTTGACCGGCTGATCGGGCGGGCCACCACCGAGGATATGCTCGACACCCTGTTTGGGCGCTTCTGCATCGGGAAGTGAGGCTGCGAGCGCAAAATGTTTCACGTGAAACATTGGCGCTGCGCATCCCGCCGAATCCGCTTTGACGATTCGCCCCCCGCGCCCTATCTGCGGCGCCATGCATTCCTTCGATGTCCTCGTCATCGGCGGCGGTCACGCCGGGGTTGAGGCCGCCTGCGCTGCGGCCCGCATGGGCGCGCGCACCGCGCTGGTGAGCTTTGACCTCAATGCCATTGGCGCGATGAGCTGCAACCCCGCGATCGGGGGGTTGGGCAAGGGCCATCTGGTGCGCGAGGTGGATGCGCTCGACGGCGTTATCGGCCGCGCAGCCGATGCCGGCGCGATCCATTACCGGATGCTCAACCGTTCCAAGGGCAGCGCCGTGTGGGGCCCGCGCGTGCAGGCAGACCGGGTGCGGTTCAAGGCGGCGGTGCAAGCGATCGTGCGCGCGCAGGCCAATCTCACGCTGGTCGAGGGCGAGGCTGCCGCGCTGGTGCTGGCAGGCGGCGCTGTTGCCGGGCTGGAGCTGGCTGACGGCACCATCCTCCATGCCCCGCGCGTGGTGCTGTGCACCGGCACCTTCCTTGGCGGCGTGCTGTTCCGCGGCGAGGAGCGTTACGAGGGTGGCCGCATCGGTGAAAACGCCGCCAAGCGCCTCGCCCAGCAGCTGCGCGCCGCCGATCTCCCCATGGCGCGCCTCAAGACCGGCACGCCGCCGCGGATCGACGGGCGGACGATCAACTGGGCGGTGCTTGAAGAGCAGCCCTCTGACTGCGAGGCCTGGACCATGTCGGCGCTTACCCCGCGCCGGGTGAACCCGCAGGTGTTCTGCGCCATCACCCGCACCACGCAGGCGGGGCATGATGCGATCCGCGCCAACCTCCACCGCTCGCCGCTTTTCTCGGGCGCGATTGCGGCGGCAGGCCCGCGCTATTGCCCCTCGATCGAGGACAAGATCCACCGCTTCGGTGACCGCGAGGGGCATCAGGTGTTCCTCGAGCCCGAGGGGTTGGACACCCACATGGTCTATCCCAACGGGATCAGCACCTCGCTGCCCACCGATGTGCAGGAAACTGTGGTCCGCACCATGCCGGGCTGCGAGACGGCGGTGATCGTGCAGCCGGGCTATGCGGTGGAGTATGATCACATCGATCCGCGCGCGCTCACGCCCGACTTGCAGCTGCGCGCAATCCCCGGGCTCTATTGCGCGGGGCAGATCAACGGCACCACCGGATACGAGGAAGCCGCCGCACAGGGGTTGGTCGCCGGGCTTGAGGCTTCTGCGGCCGCCTTGGGCAAGGCGGCGCCTGCGCTGGACCGGGCGAATGCCTATATCGCGGTGATGGTCGACGATCTGACGCTGCAGGGTGTGTCGGAGCCCTACCGGATGCTCACCGCGCGCGCGGAATACCGTCTGCGCCTGCGCGCCAATAATGCGGCGACCCGTCTGACAGGGCTGGGCATCGAAGCTGGGTGCATCAGCGAGGAACGGCGCATCTGGTGGGAACGCCGCGAGGACTTGCGCAAAATGTTTCACGTGAAACATTCGCAGAAGGTCCATGCGCGCGAGCTGGCCGATCTGGGCCTTCCGGTGCGGCGTGACCATGGCGAAAAGCCGCTCAGCGAGTGGCTGCGGCATGACGGGGTGTCGCCCGATGCGCTTGCCCCATGGCTTGGCGAGGTGACCGCGCTCGATCCCCTGCTGGCCGAGGAAATGGCCGAGGATGCCGCCTATGCACCCTATCTCGCGCGGCAGGATGCCGAACTGCGTGACCTTCGCGCAAGCGAGGCGCTGACGCTCGCGGCAGACTTCCCCTATGCCGAGGTGCCAGGGCTTTCGAACGAAATGGTCGAGCGCCTCGCTTCGGCAGCGCCCGGAACGCTGGCGGCGGCAGGGCGTGTGGCGGGGGTGACCCCGGCGGCGCTCTCGGCCTTGCTGGTCCATGCGCGCCGGCTTGCCAACGGGCAGCGCGCGGCATGATTGTCACCGAAGCCGAGGCGCGCGCCTATGTCGCGGGGCTGACCGATGCAGCGGGCATGGCGCGCCTGGAGACCTTCGCCGCGCTGGTGCTGGAAGAAAACCAGCGCCAGAACCTGATTGCCAAGGCAACCGAGCCGCATATCTGGCAGCGGCACATTGCCGACTCCGCCCAGCTGCTCGAGAATGTTTCACGTGAAACATTGGGTGCCAATGCGGGCGGGCCATGGCTCGACCTCGGCAGCGGGCCGGGGTTCCCGGGGCTGGTGATCGCGGCGCTGTGCCCGAATATGCCGGTGGTGCTGGTCGAATCCCGCGCGCGGCGGGCGGAGTTCCTGCAATCCGCGATTGCGGCGCTGGATTTGCGCAAATGCCGGGTGGAAGCACAGCGGCTTGAGCGTGTTGCGCCCTTTGCTGCGCGCGCCATTTCGGCACGTGCTTTTGCGCCGCTCCCCAAACTTCTCGAGCTATCCGCACCCTTCTCCACAAGCGCCACCCGCTACGTCTTGCCCAAGGGCCGCTCGGCGGCGCAGGAATTGGAGGCGCTCAAGCCTTCGATTCGGGCAATGTTTCACGTGAAACATTCCTTGACCGATCCCGACGCAGGAATCATTGTGAAGGCCTGACGCGCGAAAGGCGCTGCGGATTCAACCGGATTCCGCGCGTAGGAGGACACAGGCACCATGCTGACCATCGCGATCGCCAACCAGAAGGGCGGAGTGGGCAAGACCACCACCGCGATCAACATCGCCACGGCCATGGCGGCGACCGGCTGGCGCACGCTGCTGATCGATCTTGATCCGCAGGGCAATGCCTCGACCGGGTTGGGCGTCCACGCCGCCGCGCGCGAGGTTTCCAGCTATGATCTGCTGGTCGATGAAGTCGCGCTCGACCGTGCGATTGTCCCGACCAGCATTCCGCGCCTCGATATTGTTCCGGCGACGGTCGATCTGTCAGGCGCCGAGGTGGAGCTGGTCTCGGTCGACGAGCGCACGGCGCGGCTGCGGCACGCGTTGGAGAACCACACGGGGCACGACATTGCCTTTATCGATTGCCCTCCGTCGCTCGGCCTGCTCACGCTGAACGCCTTGTGCGCCGCTGATACGCTGCTGGTGCCGCTGCAATGCGAGTTTTTCGCGCTCGAGGGCCTCAGCCAGCTGCTCCAGACGGTGGATCAGGTGCAGCAGCGCTTCAATCCGCGTCTCGGCATCATCGGCGTGGCGCTGACGATGTTCGATCGCCGCAATCGCCTGACCGATCAGGTCTCGGATGATGTGCGCGATTGCCTCGGCAAGCTGGTGTTCGAAACCGTGATCCCGCGCAACGTGCGCCTCTCCGAAGCGCCGAGCCACGGGCTCCCCGCGCTGGTCTATGATCAGCATTGCACCGGCAGCCGCGCCTATATGGCACTGGCGCGCGAATTGATCGGGCGTTTTCCCGCTGAAAGACAGGCCGCATGAGCGACGATATCACCCAACCGCTTGAATTGACGACACCTTTGCGGGAGGCTGCAGAAAAGCCGCGGCGCCTGGGTAAGGGTCTTGGCGCGCTGATGGGCGAAAGCCGGCGCGAGGAGCCGCTGGTGCGCCGCGAGGAACCGGCGGCCGAGGCACCGGCGCCGGGCGGCACCGCCTTGCGGATGCTGGCGCTGGCCGCGATCAAGCCGCTGCCGGGCAATCCGCGCAAGCATTTCGACGAGGCCGCGCTGGAAGAACTCGCCGCCTCGATTGCGACGCGCGGGGTGATCCAGCCGATCATCGTGCGTCCGCACCCTGCGGGTGAGGGGTATCAGCTGGTCGCGGGCGAACGCCGCTGGCGAGCAGCACAGAAGGCGCGGCTGCACGAAATTCCCGCGTTGGTGCGCCAGCTGTCCGAGCGCGAAGTGATGGCGCTGGCGCTGATCGAGAACCTGCAGCGCGAAGATCTCAATCCGGTCGAGGAGGCGCGCGCCTATCACCGCCTTTCCGAAGAGGAAGGGATGATCCAGGTCGACATCGCCAAGCTGGTCGAGAAATCGCGCAGCCATGTGGCGAACATGATGCGCCTCGTGACGCTGCCGGATGCGGTGCTCGACTATGTGGAGCAGGGCAAGCTCAGCGTCGGTCATGTGCGCGCGCTGATCGGGCGGGCCGATGCGGCGCATCTGGCCGACATTGCGGTCTCCGAAGGTCTTTCGGTGCGCGATATGGAGATGCTGACCCGCAAGGCCAATGATGCGGCCAAGGTTCCGGTGGCCCGCCCGCCGCGCCCCGAGGGCGGCGAGAACGCCGATATTCTCGCGGTGCAGCAACATCTCGAAGAATTTCTGGGACTTGGCGTGCGGATCAAGCCGGAAGTCGATCCGCGCAAGGGGACGATCACGATCCGCTACACCACGCTCGACCAGCTTGATCTGGTGTGCCAGCGCCTGACCGGCGGCGAGTTCTGATCGCCTCCCGCACGCCGCACCTCAACCAAAAGCCCCGCAAAAGTCGCCTTACGCAACTTCTGCGGGGCTTTTCGTATCGCTCACCCGCAAGCGAGCGCCGCGCGCCTTAGTTGCCGCCTTTGATCATCTTGGGCGAGGGGCGCGGGGCCGGAATGATCCGCGCTGCGCCGGGGACGGTGTAGGTCTCGTACCGCTCGGTCTCGCGCACCACGACCTGCTGTGGCACCTCGCTGCGCACCGGCACCATCACCATTTGCGGCGGAGCATAGGCGTAGCCATAGGTGGGATAGGGGATCTCGCGGCTGGCGCTGCGCGCGCCGGGATAGGCGGCGGACGTGCCGTATTGCGAAAGATAGGTGTCGAGCGCGGCTTCGCAGTCGTAGCGGTCCGCGTCGTCATCGCCATCGAACAGGCTGCCGAGCAAGCCGCCGATCAGCCCGCCGCCACCCACGCCAAGCACGGTGCCGAGCACGCGGTCACCCACGCCGGCGATTTCGTAGCCGGCAAAGCCGCCAGCAATCGCGCCGAGCAAGCCGCCGATGATTGCGCCGGTATCGTCCTTGTCCTTGCCCGCCGTGCGGCGGCGGCATTCGTCGAGCCATTGATCGCGCTCGAACACCACCGGCGCATAGGAGGGCGCGTAGGCCGGCGCATAGCCCTGCGGCGCAGCTGGCAGATCGATCCGGCGGGTGCGGGTGATGGTTTCGACCCCGTTGGCATCGATCACGGTTTCGGTCGTCTCGGTCACGGTCCGCGTGGTGGCCGGCGCGGTGCGATACTCTGCGGGGAGGCTGCGAACCTCGGCTTCGCTCATCGGCGCGAGCGGCGGCAAATCACTGTAATTCTGGGCATTTGCCAGCGCAGGCAAGGCCAGCGCAAGCGCGGCGAGCGGAAGGGTGGTCGGCAGCTTGAGCATGGGCAATTTTCCCCTGGATCAGCCGGGCACGGCGGATGGTTAGCAAAAGCCTACCATCGACTCGCCCTCGCTCCCAAGCAGGGTGTGGGGGCTGTCCCGTTTCGGGAAGCCCCGGGGGCGGGATGCTGTCAGATACGCGGGGCGAGCAGGGCTGCCAGCGCGGTGACGCCTTCCCGGTCGGCCTCGGTAAAGCGGGCGGGGGTGGGGCTGTCGAGATCGATCACCGCGATCACCGCGCCATCGCGCAGCACCGGCACCACCAGCTCGCTCGCGCTCGCCGCGTCGCAGGCAATGTGGCCCGGGAAGGCGTGGACATCTTCGACAAGTTGCGCGGCGCGACTTTCCGCCGCTGCCCCGCACACGCCCACGCCAAAGGGAATGCGGATGCAGGCGGGCCGCCCGACAAATGGCCCGAGCACCAGCTCGCTGCCCGCACCGTCCTTGGTGGGCGCGGTGCGGTAGAAGCCCGCCCAGTTCAGGTCTGGCAGGAATTCCCACAAAAGCGCGGCGACATTGGCCATGTTGGCGATGCCATCGGGCTCACCCGCCGTCAGCGCCTCGGCCGCGCCGAGCAATTCGCGGTAAAGTTCCGCTGCGGGAAGCGGGGCGGCGGGCTTGAAATCATACATCGACGGTGCGGCCTTCAAAGCTTGTGTGTTGCCGCGCGGGCGAGGCGGCTCTATCTCCCCCCACATGGCTTTTTTCCGCAAAATCGCAATCGCCCTTGGCATCATTCTCCTTCTCGCAGGCGGGGCCTTCTGGTTCCTCGCCCGGGGAGACACCGCCGATCTCTCGGTCGAAGAGGTCGCGGGCACCGAACCGGTGTTGCAGGAGGGCGATCCGCAGTCTTTCCCGACGGTGCAGATCGCCGAGCCGGTGGGCTGGAAAGCGGGCGAGGCGCCAACCGCTGCCGAAGGGCTGGAAGTGGTGCGCTTTGCCGAAGGGCTGGAGCATCCGCGCATCCTCTACGCGCTGCCCAATGGTGATGTGCTGGCAACCCTCACCCGCGCGCCCAAGAGCGAAGGCGGCGGCGGCGGCGGGATCATGGCCACGATCGAGGGCTGGATTGCCGCAATCCTGTTCGAGAAAGCCGGTTCCGCCGGCGAATCGCCCAACCAGATCGTGCTGCTGCGCGACGAGGACGGCAATGGCTCGGCCGAAACCACCAAGGTGCTCCTCGAAGAAGGTCTCGATTCGCCCTCCGGCATGAGCTGGCAGGATGACACGCTCTATGTCGCCAATCACAATGCCGTGCTGGCCTTCCCCTATACGCTCGGCAGCGATGCGGTGACGGGCACGCCGCGCAAGCTGATGGATCTGCCTGCGGGCGGCAATCACTGGATGCGCAACATGGAAATCTCCCCCGACGGCACGAGCCTGTTCGTCGCGGTCGGCTCCGCCAGCAATATTGGCGAGCAGGGGATGGGGGCCGAGGAAGGCCGCGCGATGATCTGGGAGTATAATCTCGAGACCAAACGCCAGCGCCAATACGCCGTTGGCCTGCGCAATCCCAACGGGCTCGATTTCAGCCCCTGGACCGGCGAGCTGTGGACCACGGTGAACGAGCGCGACATGCTCGGTTCCGATCTGGTGCCCGATTACCTCACCAATGTGCCGGTGGGCGCGCAGTACGGCTGGCCGTGGATCTACTACAAGGAAAACTTCGATCGCCGGGTCGAAGCGCCGATGCCCAAGTTCATGCAGGAATATACCCGCAAGCCGGTTTACGCGATGGGCCCGCACGTGGCGGCGCTCGGGCTGGTGTTCGCCAGGGAAGGCCATGTGATGGGCGAGAAATTCGCCGCCGGTGCCTTTATCGCGCGGCACGGCTCGTGGAACCGCAAGCCGCCTTCGGGCTATGACGTGGTCTATGTGGCGTTCGACAAGCTCGGCAATCCGGCGGGCAAGCCGGTGCCGGTGCTGACGGACTTCCTGAAAGCCGATGGCACCACCCGCGGCCGGCCGACCTGGGTCGAATGGGCCAAGGATGGCGCGCTGCTGGTGTCGGACGATACGGCGGGGATTATCTGGCGGGTGCGCTCGCCCACGGCCTCGCCCGCGCCCGGGATTGCGCGGCTGGTGAGCGAGAAGCTGCCCCCGATCCGTGGGCTGAAAGACCCGCGCAAGACTTTCGAGGAAGATTACCTGCGCCAGCAGGCGGGGCAGCAGGTTAATTAGAGCGGGTGGTCTGAAACCCTAAAGCGTCAGCCCAGCGCGCCCCGCCAGTTCGGTCGCGAATTGCAGCGCGGTGCGGCCTGAACGGTTGCCGCGCTGGATCGCGAAGGCCATTGCTTCTTCGGCATCGAATGCGATCCCCAGCGGCGCGGTGTAGCTCGCCAGGATCGCAAGGTAGGTGTCCTTGTCCGCCGGGTGGAAGCCCAGCGTCAGACCGAACCGATCCACCAGCGCCAGCGCATCGTCACGCTCGTCGCGTTCATGCATCGCGGCGGACGTGTCCTCGCGCTCGACGACGGAACGGCGGTTGGCGGTCACGGCGAGGCGGATATGCGGCGGACGCGGGGCGACCCCGCCATCAAGCAGGCTCCTGAGCGCAAGCATCTCTGCCCGCCCATCCGCGCCAAAGCCGAGATCGTCGATGAACAGCAGGAAGGCGCGGGGCTGCGCGGCCAGTTCGGCGATCAGCGCGGGGAAGGTCGGCAGTGTGCCGGGGGCCAGCTGCACCAGCGCCAGCGCCGCCGGTTGTTCAGCCTGCACTGCGGCGACGGCCGCACGCACCAGCGCCGATTTGCCCATGCCGCGTGCGCCCCACAGCAGCACATCATGCGCCGCTGCTCCTGATGCAAGGCGGGCGCAATTGCCGCGCAGCGCGATCTTCTGCGCGTTGATCCCGTGGAGCGCATCCAGCGGCAGCGCGTCCAGCTCCGGCACAGCCCGCGCCTGCGCGCCTTCCCACACATAGGCTGGCGCGGCGCACCAGTCGGTCGGCGGCGGGGGCGGGGGCGCGAGCCGCTCAAGCGCGGCGGCGATGCGCGCCAACTCGTCCCCGCCGGCCATGTCAGCCGACCAAGGCTTCGGCGGGCAGGGTGTAGAGCCCGTCGGCCCCCGCGGTCGCGCCAGCAGCGAGGCCCGCGGCTTCGGGCACGATCCGGTCGAGGAAGAACCGCACCGTCACCGGCTTGGTCGCGCTGAGCGACGGCGCGGCACCTGCGGCCACCGCGGCGGCCTGCTTCATCAGCTGCCACCCGGCGACTGTCACCGCAGCCATGGTGCAGAACGGCACGCTGCCTGCGAGGCGATCATCGAGGCTCGCTTCATCGCGCATCCAGCGGGCGATCCGCGCACATTCCTGCGCAAGGCTGGCGAGGGCGGGTTCGCCCGCCGCGTCGCGCGCGATGCCAGCAAACAGCGCGAGCATGGCCTCGCCGCCGTCCAGCCCGAGCTTGCGGGTGACAAGGTCCGCCGCCTGAATGCCGTTGGTGCCTTCGTAGATCGGAGCGATGCGCGAATCGCGCCAGTGCTGGGCGGCGCCGGTTTCCTCGACAAAGCCCATCCCGCCGTGGATCTGGATGCCGAGCCCGGCCACTTCCACGCCGATATCCGTGCCCCATGCCTTGAGCAGCGGCACGATGATCTCGGCACGGTTCTTCGCCGCCTCGTCCCCGAGATTGCCGCGATCGACTTGCCCCGCGCAGTAATAGAGCAGTGCGCGGCTGCCTTCGGTGAGCGCCTTCATGCGCAGGATCATGCGGCGCACATCGGGATGTTCGATGATCGCCACCGGAGTCTTGTCTGGCGAACCGGCGCGCGCCGACTGGATCCGGTCCCGCGCATAGGCGAGCGCCTGCTGGGTGGCGCGTTCGGCGATCTGGTTGCCCTGATTGCCGACGTTGATGCGCGCATTGTTCATCATCGTGAACATCGCCGCGAGCCCCTTGTTGGGATGGCCGACCAGTTCGCCGATGCATTCGCCATTGTCGCCGTAGCTCATCACGCAGGTGGGCGAGGCGTTGATCCCGAGCTTGTGTTCAAGGCTGACGCAGCGCAGATCATTGCGCGGGCCGAGCGAGCCATCGTGGTTCACGTGATACTTGGGCACCGCGAACAGCGAAATCCCGCGCGAGCCTTCGGACGCATCGGGCAGACGTGCCAGCACCAGATGGATGATGTTGTCAGCCAGATCATGCTCGCCCCAGGTGATGTAGATCTTCTGGCCGGTAATCAGATACTTGCCCGCATGCGCCCCGCTTTCGATCGGAACCGCGGTGGTGCGCAGCGCGCCGACATCACTGCCTGCGCCCGGTTCGGTGAGGTTCATCGTGCCCGACCACTGCCCGCTCACCAGCTTGGGCAGATACATCGCCTGCTGATCCTTGCTACCGTGGTGCTCCAGCGCCTCGATCGCGCCGACCGAGAGCATGGGGAGCAGCGTGAAGGCCATGTTGGCCGCGCCGAGGTTCTCCAGCACGTTGCACGACAGGGTGAAGGGCAGGCCCTGTCCGCCATGCTCTACCGGCGAGGCAATCGCGTTCCAGCCCTGCTCGACATAGGCCTTGTAGGCCGCATCGAAACCTTCGGGCAGGCGCACGACGCCGTTCTCCAGCTTCGCGCCTTCCAGGTCGCCGATGCGGTTGAGCGGCGCGAACTCGCCGGCTGCGAACTGCCCCACGCCTTCGACAATCGCTTCGACCAGATCGGGTTCGGCGTGGGCGAAGCGTTCGCTTTGCGCCAACTCGTCGATCCCGGCATTGACGCGGATGGCAAGCAGCTGGTCGGCGGTCGGCGGGGTGTAGGGGGTCACGTGAGGGGCGTCCTTCGGATGGGTATTGGCCGCGCGGACTTGGCACGGCGGGGGTTTGAATATAGCGCCGGGGCATGAGCGGCAAGAACGTTACGGAAGTGCGGCTGGCAGACGCCGAAGGGATCGCGGAAGCGGCGCGAATCCTCGAATCAGGCGGGCTCGTCGCGGTGCCGACCGAGACGGTTTACGGCCTCGCCGCGCGGGCTGACAGTGCCGAGGCGGTGGCGAAGATTTATGCCGCCAAGGGCCGCCCCGATTTCAATCCGCTGATCGTCCATGTGCAAGGTGTGGAGCAGGCCGCGCGCTATGCCGAGCTTTCGCCTGCTGCGCTGGCGCTGGCCGCCGCGCATTGGCCCGGCCCGCTGACGCTGGTGGTCCCGCGCCGCAAGGAGGCGTCGCTGGCTGCTGCGGTGAGTGCGGGCTTGCCGACCATCGCTCTGCGCGCGCCCGCCCATCCGGTGATGCGCGAACTGCTGGCGGCGGTGGATTTTCCGTTGGCCGCGCCGTCTGCCAACCGCAGCGGGTTCATCAGCCCCACCTGCGCCGCGCACGTGCTCGCCTCGCTCGACGGACGGATCGACATGGTGCTCGATGGCGGGCCGTGCCTTGCTGGCGTGGAATCGACTATCGTGGCGGTGCGCGCAGACGGGAGCGTGGAAGAACTGCGTCCGGGGCCATTGTCATTGGGGACGCGGGCGGCGGAGGGCGCGGGCATCGAAGCTCCGGGTCAGCTTGCGAGCCATTATGCGCCGGGAAAGCCGCTGCGGCTCAATGCGGCGGCTGCGGAGCCGGACGAATATCTCATCGGTTTCGGGATAGTGCAGGGTGACTGCACGCTGTCAGCGAGCGGCGACGTCGATGAGGCAGCAGCGCGGCTCTATGCCTGTCTGCACGAGGCGGCGCGGGCTGCCCAGCCGCGCATCGCGGTTGCTCCGGTGCCCGAGGCGGGCGTGGGCCGGGCGATCAACGACCGGTTGCGACGGGCGGCGGCCTAGACGGCTTAATCGTCCTCCGGCTCCACCGGCACGCGCTCCATCAGCGCTTTCTGTTCGGCGCGCAGTGTCTGGGCGCGGTCGCAGGCTTCATCATCGCCGTCACCGCAGCGCTCCATCGCCTTGTCGTATTCGCGTTCGAGCTCGCCGAGCCGCTCCTCGCGCTTGCGGATTTCGCGGCCGCGCTTCTCGTCGGCTTCGGACTGGCTTTCCGTCGCGGCATCGACCCCGGCGCTGACAACCTTGACCGGCAAGGTGACAACATCGACCGCCGCACGGGCAAGACAGCCCTGCAGGGCAAGCGAAGCGAGGGCCAGGGCCGCAAGAGAGGACGTGCGCATGGGGACGTTATGTCACCCACGGCTTGCCTGAATGCAAACCCTATTCTGCGGATTTTGCCGCAGCCTGAACACCCGTTGCCGCTGGCGAGGCTGCTGCGGCCGGAAGCGCGGGCGCTGCGCCGGCGCTGGTCGGCGAACAGGTGAGCGTGCCCGAGCCGAACGCTTCGACCGTGCACTTGGCATTGCCCGACACATTCACCGCGCCCGATCCGGCGATCTTGGCCTCGACCGTGCCATCCGAGGCAAAGGCCACATCACCTTGTCCGCCGATGGTCACTTCGGCCTTGTCGGCCTTGAGGCTCGGCATGATGATATCGCCGCTGCCGCCTATCAGGATGTCGAGCTCCTTGGCGGTGCCGGCGCCTTTGACAGTCCCGCTGCCGCCGATGTTGATGCCCAGTGTCTGGCCTGCGAACTGGCCGAATTCGATCGTCCCCTTGCCGCCGATATTGATATCGGCCTCGCTCGCCAGCACCGGGGCGGTGATCGTGCCGCTGCCGCCGATCACCAGCTCCCTGGGAGCGGGCATGGTGATGCGGATGGTGGCGCTGCTCTCGCCGCTCCAGCCGTTCTCGCGGGTGATGCCGATCAGGTCCTTGTCGCGCACGAAGCGCAGGCTTTCGGTGTCGGGGCCTTCCACCGTGATCGCGAAGGTCTCGCCTTCGGTCAGGATCACATTGTCGCCCGAGGCGAGGAACACTTCGGACGGCGGCGGGCCGGCGATTTCGATCTCGGACAGGGGCACGCCCTTCTGGCCGTTGATTTCGACATCCGCGCTGTCACACCCTGCCAGCGCGAGGGCAGAAACGGCGGCGGCGAGCGCGGCAAGGCGCGTGGCAGACGATGTGAACATGCAATCTCTCCCTGTGGGGGCCTTTCGGCGTATTGCTGATATAATACACCCATCCGCTCCGCACAAGCGCTGTGGCACGCCCAAACAAAAAGGGCCGCCCCGAAGGACGACCCCTTGTTGTATTGGCCCGAGGCGCGGGAAGCTTACGCTTCTTCGGCCGCAGTGTCGTAATATTGCGGAGCGTGTTCGCGCAGCACATCGAGGATCTTGTTGAGCGCGGTGGGCTCGTCCGTCTCTTCCATGGCAGCGAGTTCGCGGGCGAGGCGGCTGGAGGCCGCTTCGAAGATCTGGCGCTCCGAATAGGACTGCTCGGGCTGGTCTTCGGGGCGGAACAGATCGCGGGTCACTTCGGCGATCGACACGAGGTCACCCGAGTTGATCTTCGCTTCGTATTCCTGCGCGCGGCGCGACCACATGGTGCGCTTGACCTTGGGCTTGCCCTTGAGCGTTTCCATCGCCTGCTTGAGCGTCTTGTCGGACGACAGCTTGCGCATCCCGATCGACTCGACCTTGCCCACCGGCACGCGGAGCGTCATGCGCTCCTTTTCGAACCGCAGCACATAAAGTTCGAGCTGCATTCCGGCGATTTCCTCGCTCTGGAGCTCGATCACCCGGCCCACGCCGTGCTTCGGGTAGACAACATAATCGCCGACGGTGAATGCGTTCGCGGTGCTTGCCATGCAAGTTCCTTTCTGTGGGCCATCCAGCAAGGTGAGAGGGACAATCATCCCGGCGGCGCGACCCTGTCTCGGGGGAGACAAAGCGCCGGGAACGGATCATCCGATGGGGGTTGCTGGTGGGCGGCCTTCCTGGTTTCAACGCCTGCGCCGCGCCCCGGCAATCGCCCGGGCCGACACGGTCTGGGTATTATATAGCATACCGGCAACAAAATTGCGAGTCGGCGATTGCGCGCACCTGCCAATCTTTGCAGGCACGCGGCTTCACAGGCAAAATCAGTCGCCTTCGCCCGGCTGCTCGCTGAAATACTTCTCGAACTTGTCGGTCTCGCCCTTATGCGCGTCGGCATCTTCGGGCGGAGACTTCTGGCTGGTGATGTTGGGCCAGAGCGCGGAATACTGGGTGTTGAGCTCGAGCCACTTTTCCAGGCCGTCCTCGGTATCGGGCAGAATCGCCTCGGCCGGGCATTCCGGTTCGCACACGCCGCAATCGATGCATTCGCTGGGGTTGATCACCAGCATGTTCTCGCCTTCGTAGAAGCAATCGACCGGGCACACTTCCACGCAATCGGTGTACTTGCACTTGATGCAGTCTTCGGTGACGACGTAAGTCATTGCGGCTCTTTCAGATGCGTTTCTTCGGGATCGTCGGGCGCCATGCCCGCAGTGAGAGGCGACGCTGCTATGGTCATTTGCCCTTTACGGTCAAGTCCGCCCCCGTCAACCTCACTAAAAGCGTCAACCTCACGATAGTGGGACCGCGCCACGGCGGGCGACTCGCGCCGCTGCGGGATGGCGAGCAGCTCGATCACCCGCACCCCGTCGCCGGTTGCCAGGGTCAGCACATCGCCGATCCGCGCCTGTTCGGCCCCGCGCAGCACGTGCTTGCGGTTGCGCCTGAGGGCGTGGCCGGCAATCAGCGCATCGGCGGCGGAGCGGGTGCGGGCAAAGCGGAGATAGACGAGCAGCCGGTCGATCCGGACCGAACCGCGCGCATCGGCCTGCCCGCCTGCGCTCATCCCTTGAGCAGGTCCGCCAGCTTGTCGAAGGCACCGCCGGCGCGTGCGGGGCCGGTATCGGGCTTGGGCGCGGCCCGCGGCTCGCGCGGGGGGCGGCGATCGTGCTTGGCATCGCGTTTGCCGCCGGGCTTGCCGGTTCCTTCGGGACGGCCCTTACGTTCTCCCCCGCGTTCCCCGGTGCCTTCGCCTGCGGGCTTGGCCTCGCGCGGGGCGCGCTGGTTGGGCTGACGCGCATCCCGTGCGCCGGGGCGCCGGTCGCCGCGCTTGTCCTGCGCTTCGCCGGGACGGCGCGGACGCCAGTGCCAGCGATCGGGCGCGGGCGCACCTTGCGCGCCTTCGGGCAGGGTGCGCGCCCGGTCACAACGGAAACCCGCGCTGCCGAGCAGGCGGCGGGCATTGTCTGCCTCCAGCCCGACCGACACCGCCAGCGCCAGATCGACCCGGAAGGCGCGGTTACGCTCCTTGGGATGGGCCGCTGTCATCGCCGCGCGGGCATCGAAAGCCGCGCGCAGGATCTTCTCGGCCAGATCGACCCGGATCGCCTGCGACCCGGCGAAGCGGTATCCGGCCGGCAGCCGCCCCTTGGCCCAGCCACCTTCGGCCAGCACCGGCAGCATCGCCTCCTGCAGCGGGCGCAGATCAAGCCCGAGCGCGTGCAGCAAGCGGCGCGGCGCGGGCTTGAGCAGACCGGCGGCGAAGATGTCCAGCGCCCCGAAGGTCACACCCAGCTTGCGCAGATAGGGGCGCATTTCCTTGGGCAGGTGTTCGAGCCCGGCTTCCTCGCGCGAAATCACCCCGCGCGCCTCGATCAGCGTGATGATCAGCGCGCGCGCCTGTGATCCGGCCTCGGGATCGCGCGCGGCTTCGGCCAGTTTGCGCAAGGGTTCGAGCGGTTCGAGCTGGGCATCGAGCCAGGCCGCCAAGCCAGTCTCAAGGCTCGCGCGCGAGGCCTCGGTCAGCAGCGCCAGATCGCGGGTCAGCGCGAGGCGGGGCGTGCCGAAATTGCCTGCGCCGACATGGCCCGGGAAGGTGATGTCCGCCAACGCCCGGCCTTGCCAGCGGATCGCGCCGCCGGAAATCTCCAGCTCGCCCAGCCCTTGCGTCAGCAGCCACTCGGCCCTTTGCGCCAGCAGCGCGGGCAGCGCCTTTTCGCCAGCAGCCAGCAGCATCCGCCGGTCAGCCACGCCGGCTGCCGGATCGACATGGAAGCGGAAGCCCTCCAGCCGGCCGATGCTTTCGCCCTCCACGGAGAGATGGCCATCGGGTTCGAGTGTCACGGGCAGCGCAGATGCGTCCTGCCCCAGCGATTTCATCAAGAGAGTCGTCCTCCGGTTGACGAAGCGCTCGGTCAGCCGCGCGTGCAGCGCATCCGAAAGCTTCGCCTCGACCGCGCGCGCCCGCGCTGCCATTTCGTCGCGTGCCAGCACCCAATCGGGCCGCTGGCAGATGTAAGCCCAGCTGCGAATCGCCGCGATCCGCCCTTGCAGCGTGTCGATGTCGCCTTGCATCCGGTCAAGCTCGGCGATGCGTGCGGTGACGAAATCCGCGCCGAGATAACCCTGGCACAAGTCCTCCCACAGCCGCGCCACAAAGCGCGCGTGCTGCTCCACCCCGAGATTGCGGAAGTCGGGGAGTGAACACGCCTCCCAGAAGCGCCTGACCGACCCCGCCCCGCGCACCGATTGCGCGATCGAATCCTCCGACAGGCGCCGCAGCACCGCCATGTCGATCGCCTCGGGCGCGGCGCGCAGAACCGCATGATTTGGCCGCGCTTCGAGATCGGCGATCAAGGCGGGCAAACTGTCAAACCGCGGATCGGCATCGCGCCAGAACAGGTGGGTCAGCGGCGCGAACTTGTGCTCCTCGATCGCGTAGACTTCCTCGTCGGTGAAGGCGAGGGGCTCGCCCGCATCGCCCTTGCCGGTGCCCGAGAGCGTGCCGAAGGTGCCATCGCGCTGGTGCCGCCCGGCGCGGCCGGCGATCTGCGCCATCTCCGACGGGGTGAGCCGCCGCTTGCGCCGCCCATCGAACTTGGTGAGCGCCGCGAATGCCACATGATCGAGATCGAGGTTGAGCCCCATGCCGATCGCATCGGTGGCGACGATGTAATCGACCTCGCCCGACTGGAACATGGCGACCTGTTTGTTGCGGGTCTCGGGCGAGAGCGCCCCCATCACCACAGCAGCGCCCCCGCGGAAGCGCCGCAGCGCCTCGGCCATGGCGTAGACCTGCTCGATCGAGAAGGCGACCACCGCGCTGCGTTTGGGCAGGCGCGAGAGCTTGCACACCCCGGCATGGCTCAATGTGGAGAAGCGCGGGCGAGTGGTGATCTCGGCCTTGGGGATCAGCGCCTTGACCATCGGTTCCAGTGTGGCCGAGCCGAGGATCATCGTCTCCTCGCGGCCGCGTGCGTGCATCAGCCGGTCAGTGAAGATATGCCCGCGTTCGGGATCCGCGCCCAGCTGCGCCTCGTCGATGGCGACAAAGGCGTGTTCGCCCACCGTGCGCGGCATGGCCTCGGCGGTGCAGAGGAAATAACGCGCTTCAGGCGGCTCGATCCGCTCCTCGCCGGTGATCAGCGCGACCTGCTTGTCACCCTTGATCGCGCGCACCCGGTCATAGACCTCGCGCGCCAGCAAGCGCAGCGGGAAGCCCATCATGCCGCTGGAATGGCCGCACATCCGTTCGATCGCGAGGTGGGTCTTGCCGGTGTTGGTCGGCCCCAGCACCGCGCGCACGCGTTCATCACGGTCAGAAGCAGAGCGGGAATGCGGGGGGACGGTCACGATGGCGGAGTTGTTGCAGGCTTGGCCACACGGAGCAAGGCTGCCCGCGACCTCTTGTGGCGCATAAGCGTAACGCCTTATCGCACCGGGGACACAATTGATCGCTGGTTAACGCCGGATTTACTTTGATCGGGCAAAGAAATGCGACAAGGACGGGCCAGTTTTGCGCCCAAGGGGTGCGGCTCTCGGGGCAATGATGTTGGATCACGCGCGCAATCCGGATGATCTGCCCGAGGCAGAGGGCGGCTCGCACGAGGGTGCGCAAGGGCGTGCGCTGGTGCCCGTTCCGGTTCCTGTGCTCCCCGCCGCGATCGACCCCGAAACCGCGCGCGACCTGCTACCCTATCTGCGCAATTCCAAGAAAATGGCCCCGCCGTCTAAGGCGCAGAAGGCCAAACGCCGCGTGCTCGCGCGGGTCAGCGGGCTGGGCGAGCGTTATGACGAATGGAGGCTCGCCGCCTCGCGCTGGTTTGACAGCCTCGATCTCGCGCCCGATCTGGCCGAGGATATCGGCAGCCGCCGCTGGTTCCGCGGGCTGGGCACCATGGTCGGCCTTGGCGCGGTGGCGCTGGCGTTCTGGCCGGATCTCACCCCCTTGGAAGCCCGCCCCGCGATGCCGCAGGACGATGCGGTGCGCAGCGAATTGCGCAGCCAGATGATCCTGCCGCTGGCGCTGGGCGCGGATAGCGGCCGCCGCATGGGGCCGACCGCCCAGGTGATCCCGCTGAAGAGCGCGCCCGAGCGGCCGCAGATCCAGCTGGTCGTTACGCTCGCGCCGGGGGACAGCTTTGTCACCATGCTGCGCCGTGCGGGCGTGTCTTCGGGAGACATTGATCGCGCCTCGGCGCTGGTCGGGCAGGCGGTTGCGCTCGGCGAGATTGCGCCGGGGACGCAGATGGACGTGCTGCTCGGCCGCCGCCCCGCGCCCGGCCAGCCGCGCCCGCTCGACAGCCTCGCCTTCCGTGCGCGCTTCGATCTCGAGCTGGAACTGACCCGCCCCGGCGTGGGCGAAACCGCCGAGGATGGCACGCCGATCATCCCCAATGGCCCGCTGGCCTTGAAGCGCAACATCATCCGCGTGGATGAAACCCCGCTGCGGGTGCGCGGCACGGTCGGCTCCAGCCTCTACCGCTCGATGCGGCAGGCGGGCGTCCCGGCCAGCGCGGTGCAGGAATATCTCAAGGCGCTCAATGCGCAGGTCGATATGGAGCGCGACGTTCGCTCCAGCGACGAATTCGACATCATCGTCGCCTATCGCCGCGCCGCCACGGGCGAGCGGCAGGCGGGCAAGCTGCTCTATGCCGGGGTCGATCGCTCGGGCAAGCCGCGCACCCAGCTGATGCGCTGGGGCAAGGAAGACCGCTTCTTCGAAGCCTCGGGCGTGGGCGAACAGCGCCGCGGGCTGCTGGCACCGGTGCCGGGGGCGGTGACCTCGGGCTTCGGGATGCGCCGTCACCCGATCCTCGGCTATCGCCGGATGCACGCCGGGATCGACTTCAAGGCGCGTTACGGCACCCCGATTGTGGCCGTTTCGGATGGCCGCGTCAGCTCGGCCGGTCGCTCGGGCGGCTGCGGCATCGCGGTGCGGCTGGAGCATGGCAGCGGCCTCACCACCCGCTATTGCCACATGAGCGCGATGGCGGTGCGCCCCGGCCAGCAGGTGCGCCGCGGCCAGGTGATCGGCTATGTCGGCTCGTCCGGCCTCTCGACCGGCCCGCACCTCCATTACGAAATGTATCGCGGCGGGCGGGTGATCAATCCGTCGAGCGTCGCCTTCGTCAACCGCGCCGAACTCAATGGCACCGAACTGATCGATTTCCGCCGCCAGCTGCTGCGCCTGAAGGAAATCGAGGTCGGCAAGGCGCTGGAGGATCTCGCTCCGCTGCCGACCGAAGCCAAGGAGCCGGAGCGCGAGATCGAAAAGGTGGATATGGCAGCCCGCAAGGCGGGCGGCGGTTTGGCCGGTTCGCTCTAACAGCGCTTGTCGTGGCTGCGCGATTGCGCCTAAACCTCAGGCCATGACTGGAAGCTATCCCAACACCCGCCTGCGTCGCACCCGTGCCACCGGCTGGAGCCGCGCGCTCCACCGCGAGACGGTGCTCACCCCCGCTGACCTAATCTGGCCGCTGTTCGTCACCTCGGGGACAGGCGTGGAGGAACCGATTGCGACCTTGCCCGGCGTCTCGCGCTGGTCGGTCGACGGGATTGTGGCGCGCGCGAAAGAGGCGGTAGACCTTGGCATTCCGGTCGTGGCGCTGTTTCCCAACACCCCGCGCGAGCTGCGCAGCGACGACGGCGCCGAGGCGCATAATCCCGATAACCTGATGTGTCAGGCGATCCGCGCGATCAAGGATGCCTGCGGCGACTCCATCGGGGTGCTGACCGACGTGGCGCTCGATCCCTATACCAGCCACGGACAGGACGGGCTGGTCAACGACGCGGGCTATGTCGTCAACGACGCAACGGTCGCGATGCTGGTGGATCAGGCGGTCAACCAGGCGAACGCCGGCGCGGACATCATCGCCCCCAGCGACATGATGGACGGCCGCATTCACGCGATCCGCATGGCGCTGGAGATGAACGGGCATCCGAACGTGCAGATCATGTCCTACGCCGCCAAGTATGCCAGCGCCTTCTACGGGCCGTTCCGCGATGCGGTGGGCAGCGGCGGGCTGCTCAAGGGCGACAAGAAAGCCTACCAGATGGACCCGGCCAATGCCGACGAGGCCATGCGCGAAGTCGCGCTCGACATTGCCGAGGGCGCGGATTCGGTGATGGTGAAGCCCGGCCTCGCCTATCTCGACATCATCTACCGGGTGAAGCAGCGCTTCGATGTGCCGGTGTTCGCCTATCAGGTGAGCGGCGAATACGCGATGATCGAGGCCGCGCAGGCCGCCGGGATCGGGGACCGCGATGCACTGGTGCTGGAAAAGCTGATCGCCTTCAAGCGCGCAGGGTGCAGCGGCATCCTCACCTATCACGCCGCGCACGTCGCCCGCCTGCTGAATGGGTGAGGCGGTTCTCGTAACCCCCCGGCTGGTGCTGCGGCAGATCCGCGAGGACGATCTTGAGCTGCATCTTGCACTGCTCAACACGCCGGCGGTGATGCAGCATCTGGGCGGAGTCCAGCCGCGCGCCGTGATCGCCGCCAAGCACGCGGCCTCGCGGGAGAGTTTCGCGGCCGAGGGCTACGGCTTCATGATCATGGAAGAGCGCGATAGCGGCGAACTGGTCGGCCACTGCGGATTGCGCCGGGTTGCGCACCCGCTCGCGCCCAACCCGCAGGATTTCGAGATCGGCTGGCTGGTGCGCGAGGATCGCTGGCGCCGGGGCTATGCGCACGAGGCCATGCGCGCGGTGGTGGACTGGGGCTTTTCCGCCCACGGCGCGCCGCAGATCGCCGCCTTGACCTGCGAGGCCAATCTGGGCAGCTGGCGGCTGATGGAAAAGCTCGGGATGACGCGCCGCGCAGACCTCGATTTCCGCGATCCGGCTGAACCTGATCCGATTATCCAATACATGATCACGCGCGACCAATGGGAGGCCCTGCCATGACGACACGCCCGGGGGTAAACATCATCCCGATCCACGGCAAGACGCCCGTGATTCACGAAAGCGCCTTCATCGCGCCCGGCTGCACCATCATCGGCGATGTGGTGATCGGGGCGGGAAGCTCGATCTGGTACAATTGCGTGCTGCGCGCCGACGTGTTCAGCATCCGCATCGGCGAGCGCACCAATGTGCAGGATGGAAGCGTGCTCCACTGCGATCCGCCGCGCCCGGGCGATCCCGAGGGCTGCCCGCTGGTGATCGGTGATGATGTGCTGATCGGCCACATGGCGATGGTTCACGGCTGCACGATCCATGATCGCGGCTTTGTCGGCCTCGGCGCGATTGTGATGAACAAGGCGGTGATCGGCTCTGACGCGATGCTCGCCGCGGGCGCGATGCTGACCGAGCGCAAGGTGATGGGCGCGCGCGAGCTGTGGGCGGGGCGTCCGGCGGTGAAGATGAAGGAACTGGGCGACGCGGCGATTGCCGGCATGCGCGTGGGCGTGATGCACTATGCCGAGAACGCCAAGGCCCATGCCGAAGCGGTGGCGGCTGCGCTTGCGTAGTGCGGGGGGATAATGGCGCGGGCTCCCGCCCACCTCCCCGATGCCGCCTTGTTGCGCGCCCGGATCGACCCGGGCGGGCGTCTTGCCGTCAAGGTGACTCCAGGCGCGCGCGAGGAAGCGGTGACGCTTGCCGATGATGCGGTGCTGGTGAAGGTCCGCGCCCCGGCGGACAAGGGCGCGGCGAATGATGCCGTGATCGCATTGCTCGCCGAGGTGTTGGGCATTTCCCGCTCGCAGCTCACCCTACTGCGCGGGGCGACCTCGCGGCAGAAACTGTTCGCGGTCGCGCCGGACTAGCGCTCGACCCGGAAGGCATAGGCCCACAGCATAAGAGCGACCGCGCAGGCCGTCCCCGCCGCCGCGGCTGGTGCGAGCAGGCACAGGCCCCCGCCGCTCGCCGCGCCCAGCGCCAGCGCGCTCCAGAGCAAGCCATAGCCGCGCGTCGCGGGGAGCGATTGTCCGCTGATCCGCGCCGCAATCCCCTGTCCGAACCGCACCAGCGCGCCGGTCATGTAGGTGACGCCCACCGTCACCTCGCCATCGCGCGCGAAGATATTGTTGGCGAGGCCCATCGCGGCGGCGGAAAGCCCGAGAAAGGGGATTGGCTGGCCTGCCGTGAGCAGGGCGGCGCTTGTGGCAAGCAGCGCGGCTACCAGACCGAGCAACACCCGCTTGTGCCGACCCTTGAACCGCCGCCCGATCAGCGCCCCCAGCACCACGCCGGTCAGAAAGCACCCGATCAGCCCCAGCGGCGCAAGCGCCAGCGCGGGGCGCTCCACCAGCTCCACCCCCATCCGCGTGGTGTTGCCCGACATGAAGGAGGTGAAATACCCGCCCGCCACCACAAACCCGGTCGCATCGACCAGCCCCGCCAGCCCGGCAAGGCCGAAGGCGAGGCGCTGGCGGGCGGGATCATAGCGGTGCATCAGGCAGCGGGCTGCTTCAGATATTTCATCATGTGGCCGACATAATCGATCTTGCCGATCACCACGCCTTCCGTGCGGAGGATCGCATAGGCCGCCATCAGGTGGAAATAGAACTGCGGGGTCGCCCAGTCGCGGCAATATTCATGCGCTTGCATCACAAAGCCCATGCCGTTGGGCAGATCGAACTCCACCATGTCATGCGCGCCCGGCCAGGTGGCAGGATCGGTGCCCGCAACCAATGCCTGCGCGGCGGCGATGCGCGTGCGGGCCTCGGCAAAAGAGGTGATATCGCTGTCATCGGTCGTCAGGCCAAGGCTGCCGAGCCGGTCGAGCGCCACGATCACCTGCGCAATAGTGAAGCGGATCTGCGTGTGGAGCGGGAACATATCCTCTGCGAGCCGCGCCTGCAGCAGCGCCTCGCCCTTTTCATGCGCGGCCGCCTTGACCACGAGCGTGTCGAGTGTGCCGAGCATATTGGTGTAAGTGGCAAGCGCGGCGGTGGCGTAGGACATTGGTCTCTCCCGATGGATATGCGGGGGAGTTACGCCGCAGTCAGTCCTTTATCAACGCCTACGCCCTCGTCATTGCGAGCGGCGAAGCCGCGCGGCAATCCATGGCCGAGCCGTTCCGCACCGGGCGAAGTTAGGTTATGGATTGCTTCGTCGCCTACGGCTCCTCGCAATGACGAGGTTAGGGGTCAGTCCTTCACCAGCGCCCGCAACCCCTCAATCCTATCCGCCTCGTGCGCGGGCTTGTCCCAGCGGATGCGGTGGATGCGGGGGAAGCGCATGGCGAGGCCGCTCTTGTGGCGTTTGCTTGTGTGGACAGAATCGAACGCCACCTCGAACACCAGCTGGCGCACCACCTCGCGCACCGGGCCGAAGCGATTGAGCGTGTTCTGGCGCACGAATTTGTCGATCATCTTCAATTCGGCGTCGGTGAAGCCCGAATAGGCCTTGCCTACCGGCAGCAGCTCCGCGCCCGCATCGGGATCGCCGTCCCAGCAGCCAAAGGTGTAGTCCGAATAGAAGCTCGAACGCTTGCCGCTGCCGCGCTGGGCATACATCAGCACGCAGTCGATCAGCAGCGGATCGCGTTTCCATTTGAACCAGTGGCCCACCTTGCGCCCGGCGACATAGGGGCTGGTGCGGTGCTTGAGCATCAGGCCCTCGATCGCCTCGTCACGCGCGGTGTCGCGGATTGCGGCCAGCTGCGCGAAATCCTCGGCCTCGACCAGTGCGGAGAGGTCGAAATGGGTCTGCGGCAGTCGCGGCATCAGCCCTTCCAAAGTTGCGCGGCGCAACTTCCACGGATGTTCGCGCCAATCGGTGCCATCCAGCAGCAGCACATCATACAGCCGCACGAAGGCCGGATAGTCTTTCAGCATCTTGCCCGAGACGGTTTTGCGCCCGAGCCGTTGCTGGAGCGCATTGAAACTCGCCGCGCCCCCGGCTTCCCCGCCCTGGGCCGATCCGCGCACCAGCAACTCGCCATCGAGCACCGCGTCGATCGGCAAGGCGCCGAGCAATTCGGGGAAAGTGGCCGAAATATCGTCGCCCGAGCGCGAATAGACCCGCGTCACCCCGCCAGTCCGCGCCAGCTGCACGCGGATTCCGTCCCATTTCCACTCGGCGGCATAGTCGGCCAGATCGACTTCGCCGTCTTCGAGCGGGTGGGCGAGCATGAAGGGGCGGAAGCGCGGCACATTGGCAAGATCGGGCGCAGGCCCGCCCTTCGCCGCCCAATCGAACAGTTCGGTGTAAGGCGGCGCGAGCGCGTGCCAGTATTCCTCGACTTCCTCCACCGCGACATCGAAGGCTTGTGCGAAGGCGGTCTTGGCCAGCCGCGCCGATACGCCGACGCGCATTCCGCCGGTCGCCAGCTTGATCAGCGCATAGCGCCCGCGCGCATCCATCCGGTCGAACAACAGCGGCAATTCCTTGGGCGCGCTGGCGCGGGTGAGGCTCGCCAGCCGCGCCACCACGTCGGCGAGCGGCAGATCGTCCTGCGGGGCGGCATCCTCGGGCGCGGGCCACAGCAGGCTTGCGGTCTCGGCCGTATCGCCGACGAAATCGCGGCTCAGCGTCCACAGCACCGGATCGACCCGCTCCATCATCAGATTGCGGATGGTGGAGGATTTGACCGCCGGAAAATCGAGCCCGCCGGTCAGCCCCGCCAGCGCCCAGCCGCGATCGGGATCGGGGGCGGCGCGCAGATAGGACGCGATCAGCGCCAGCTTGCGGTTGCGGCTGGTGGTGTAGACCAGCGCGTCGAGCAGGGCGGCAAATTCCTCCATCAGCCCAAGCCCCCCGGACCGCCATCACATTCATTGCGCAGCCATATGATTGCGCTAGAGGGCGAAACGGACGCCCGTCCGCTCCGTCTCGCCATCAAGGATACGCCTGTATGAAGTTTGCCCCGCTTGCCGCCCTGGGTCTCGCCGTTGCCGCGATGACCGCGCCTGTCGCTGCGATTGCCCAGAACGATGCGCCTGCCGCTCCGATGGCAGCCTTCACCGTCGACACGCCGATCGAGGCGTTGATGGCTGACGAGCGCGCCAAGGCGGTTGTCACCAAGCACCTGCCCGGCATCGACATGCATCCGGCCTACGACCAGTTCAAGGCGATCAGCCTCAAGTCGCTCGCGCCGTTCTCGCAGGGCCTGATTACCGACGAGCTGCTGGGCAAGATCAGCGTCGATCTGGCCGCGATCAAGTAAGGCCGGTGCGTCCCCCTCCTCTTGAGAGGAGGGGGTTGGGGGTGGTGGCGCGGCGCGTGAGCGTCGCGCGTGCTGCAGGCACCACCCCGCTGCGACTAGCGAGCAAGCTCGCAAGTCTCGCTCCCCTCCTCTCAAGAGGAGGGGGAATACCGCTCGCCCGCTAATCATCCTCGTCCTCGTAGCCAACCAGCGCCAGCGCGCGGGCGCGGCGCTGGTTGAGCTGGCACCAGCGCAGCAGCGCCTCCTCGCGGCCGTGGGTGATCCAGGTCTCTTGCGGGTTCACCTCGAGGATGGTGGCGGTCAGCGCGTTCCAGTCAGCATGGTCGGAGATCACCAGCGGCAGCTCGACCCCGCGCTGGCGCGCCCGTCCGCGCACCTGCATCCACCCGCTCGCCATCGCCGTGATCGGATCCGGCAGACGGCGGCTCCAGCGGTCGGATAGCGCGGCGGGCGGCGCGATCACGATAGACCCGCGCATCGCCTCTTTTGAGGGCGCATCGCTCACCAGCCTGCAATCGCCCAGCGCCACACCGTGCTCCTCGTAAAGCCGGCACATCGCCTCCATCGCGCCGTGCAGCCAGATGGTGTCATGATGTCCCGCCGCACGCAGTTCCGCGATCACGCGCTGTGCCTTGCCCAGCGCATAGGCGCCGACCAGCACACAGTTTTCGGGATTATCCTTTAGCGATTTCAATAGCTTGCTGATTTCATCACTGATCGGCGGATGGGTGAAGACCGGCAGGCCGAAGGTCGCCTCGGTGATGAAGATGTCGCACGGGGTGACGGCGAAGGGCGCGCAGGTGGGATCGGGTGCGCGTTTGTAATCGCCGGTGATGATCATGCGCTCGCCCGCGTGTTCGAGCAGGATTTGCGCCGAGCCGAGCACGTGGCCGGCAGGCAGGAAGGTCGCGGTCACCCCGCCGCCGAGGCTCACGCTTTCGCCATAGGCCGCCGGCGCCGCGCCTGCGCTGGTGTTGTAGCGCAGCTGCATGATCGCCAGCGTTTCCGGCGTGGCGATGGTTGCGCCATGCCCGCCGCGGGCGTGATCGGCGTGGCCGTGGGTGACCAGCGCGCGCGGAACGGCCCGCGAGGGATCGACCCAGATGTCGGCGGGGACGACATGGATGCCCCAGGGCTCAGGCCGGATCCAGGAGAAGGGGGCGCTCATACAGGCTCAAACGAAACGGGCGCGGACAGGTTTCCCCGGCCGCGCCCGATCATCATGATTTGCCGAAATCAGCCTTCGTCAGCCTCGGGTGCGGGCTTTTTGGCCGGGGCCTTCTTCTTGGCTGCGGGCTTCTTCTTGACGGCCTTCACCTTGGGCGGGGCCGGGGTCATCTCGAAGCTCGGCTTGTTGTCCTTGATGCTGACGTGGACTTCGCCGCCATCCGACAGCTTGCCGAACAACAGCTCTTCAGCGAGCGGCTGCTTGATCTTTTCCTGGATCAACCGGCTCATCGGGCGGGCGCCATAGAGCTTGTCATAACCCTTTTCGGCCAGCCACGCGCGGGCGTCGCTGTCGAACTGGATGTGGACGTTCTGTTCGGCCAGCTGCAGTTCGAGCTCGAGGATGAACTTGTCGACCACACGGGCCACGGTGCTGCGACCGAGGTAGCTGAACGGCACGATCGCATCCAAGCGGTTGCGGAATTCGGGGGTGAACATCTTCTTCACCGCCTCGTCGCCCGCGTCTTCCTTCGACACGTCGCCAAAGCCGATGCCCTGACGCGCCATGTCGGCCGCGCCGGCATTGGTCGTCATGATCAGCACCACATTGCGGAAATCGACCGTCTTGCCGTGATGATCGGTCAGGCGGCCATTATCCATCACCTGCAGCAGGATGTTGAACAGATCTGGGTGGGCTTTCTCGATCTCGTCGAGCAGCAGCACGCAATGCGGGTTCTGGTCGATCGCATCGGTGAGCAAGCCGCCCTGATCATAGCCGACATAGCCCGGAGGCGCGCCGATCAGGCGGGAGACCGAGTGGCGCTCCATATATTCGGACATATCGAACCGCTTCAGCTCGATGCCCATGATATTGGCGAGCTGGCGTGCGACTTCGGTCTTGCCGACGCCGGTCGGGCCGGAGAACAGGAAGCTGCCGATCGGCTTGTCCGGATCGCGCAGGCCGGCACGCGCCAGCTTCATCGCGGTCGAAAGCCGCTTGATCGCCTCGTCCTGGCCGAACACCACGTGCTTGAGATCGCGTTCGAGGTTTTCGAGCGCCTTCTTGTCGTCCTTGCTCACCGACTTCGCCGGGATGCGCGCCATCGTCGCGATCACCTGTTCGATCTCGCGCGCGGTGATGGTCTTCTTGCGGCGGCTGGGCGGCACCAGCATCTGCATCGCGCCAACCTCGTCGATTACGTCGATCGCCTTGTCGGGCAGCTTGCGATCATTGATGTAGCGCGCCGAGAGTTCGACCGCGGTCTTGATCGCATCGGGGGTGTATTTCACCTTGTGGTGATCTTCGAAGGCCGACCGCAGACCCTTGAGGATCTTGATCGTGTCCTCGATGGTCGGCTCGTTCACGTCGATCTTCTGGAACCGGCGCAGCAGGGCGCGGTCCTTTTCGAAGTGGTTGCGGAATTCCTTGTAGGTGGTCGAACCGATGCAGCGGATCGCGCCGCTGGAGAGCGCGGGCTTCAAGAGGTTCGAGGCGTCCATCGCCCCGCCGCTGGTCGCGCCGGCACCGATCACGGTGTGGATCTCGTCGATGAACAGCACCGCGTGCGGCATGGCTTCGAGTTCGGTGACAACCTGCTTGAGGCGTTCCTCGAAATCGCCGCGATAGCGCGTGCCAGCCAGCAGCGCGCCCATGTCGAGCGAGTAGATCACCGCTTCGGACAGCACTTCGGGCACATCGCCTTCGACGATCTTGCGCGCGAGCCCTTCGGCAATCGCGGTCTTCCCGACGCCGGGATCGCCGACATAGAGCGGATTGTTCTTGGAACGGCGGCACAGGATCTGGATCGTCCGGTCAACCTCCGGCCCGCGACCGATCAGCGGATCGATCTTGCCGTTTTCGGCCTTGGTGTTGAGGTTGACGGTGAACTGGTCGAGCGCGGTTTCCTTCTTGTTGCCGCTGTCCTTGGTCTGCGCCGGCTCGTCGGTCTTGTCGGCGCCCTGCGGCGTCTTGCTTTCGATCTGGCGCCCGCCCTTGCCGATGCCGTGGCTGATATAGCTCACCGCATCCAGCCGGCTCATGTCCTGCTGCTGGAGGAAATAGACCGCGTAGCTATCGCGCTCGGAAAACAGCGCGACCAGCACGTTGGCGCCGGTCACGGTGTCCTTGCCGCTCGACTGAACGTGCAGGATCGCGCGCTGGATCACCCGCTGGAAGCCGGCGGTCGGCTGCGGATCGGCGCCGTCTTCAGTCTTAAGCGACTGATATTCCTGATCAAGATACTGCTTTACCACCTCGCCCAGCTCGGCCAGGTCGACTCCGCAGGCGGCCATCACGGCGGCGGCGTCCTCGTCATCGATCAGCGCCAGCAGCAGGTGCTCCAGCGTCGCATATTCGTGCTTGCGCTCCGAGGCATTGCCGAGCGCGTTGTGCAGGGTCCGTTCGAGGTTCTGTGCGAAGCTGGGCATGAGAGGTCTCTACGAGAGGGGGAGAGGAGCTCGGGTTGAAGGAGCGGCGAGAGGGTGCGTTGGACTATATGGGACGCTGCGCAGAAATTGCGAATCCGATTGCGTGTGCGCGGGAGGAAAAATCCCGGCCATCACCCGCCACCCTTCGCAAACAGCGCGTCGGCAGCGGCGCGGTGGGCGGCGGCCTTGTTGCGATGCGCGCTGACGCGGGCGATCTCGGCTTCGAGCAGCGCGATGCGCATATCGAGCTCGGCCTGCGAATAGGGGCCGAGATCCTCGGCTGCGAGGCGACTCGCCGCGTCCCCTTCCGGTCTCGGGAGATCGGGTTCTTCCATTGCCGCGCAGCATCGCAAGCCAAGCGGCTTGCTGTCAATCGGCAAGGCGGGTATTTGCGCGGCGATTGGCGGGGCGGCCCGGTTAAGGCAGGCATTTCAGGGGGGTTTTGAGGGATGGTTGGAGCAAGCGGAGCAGATGTGCCCGAAACGATGCGGGCTATCGGCTTCGATGCACCCGGCGGGCCGGATGTGCTGCGGCTCGAGACTGTGCCTGTCCCGCGCCTGCGCCCCGATGATGTGCTGATCCGGGTTGCCTATGCCGGGGTCAACCGCCCCGACTGCCTCCAGCGCGCGGGCGCCTATCCGCCGCCACCGGGCGCTTCGCCGCTGCTGGGGCTGGAAATCTCGGGCGAGGTTGTCGCGGTCGGCAACGAAGTCCCGCGCGAGATGATCGGACAATATGTCGCCGCGCTCACGCCGGGCGGGGGCTATGCCGAATATTGCGCGGCGCATTGGCAGCACTGTCTGCCCGTGCCCGAGGGGATGCTGCTGGCAGAAGCCGCAGCGCTCCCCGAAACCCTGTTCACTGTGTGGCACAACCTGTTCGAGCGCGGCCTTGCCCGCGATGGCGAGTGCGTGCTGATCCACGGCGGCACCAGCGGTATCGGGACGATGGCGATCATGCTGGCGAAAGCGTTCGGGATGCAGGTGATCGTGACCTGCGGCGACAAGGCGAAATGCGATGCCGCCACCCGCATCGGCGCCGATCTCGCGATCAATTACCGCGAGACCGATTATGTCGAGGCGGTGCTGGCGCATACGGGGGGCAAGGGCGCCCATGTGGTGCTCGATATGGTGTCGGGCGATTATGTCGCGCGCAATCTCAAGTGCCTTGCCGAAGATGGCCGCCATGTCACCATCGCGGTGCTGGGCGGGGCCAAGGCCGACATCAACATGGCGGTGGTGATGATGCGGCGGCTGACGCTGACCGGATCGACCCTGCGCCCGCGCTCGGACAGCTTCAAATCCGCGCTGGCTGACGAGATCGCCAACAATGCCTGGCCGCTGTTTGCCGATGGCGAATTGTCGCCGGTGATGGACATGACCTTCCCCCTCGCAGACGCCGCCGCCGCCCATGCGCGGATGGAAGCGGGCGCGCATATCGGCAAGATCGTGCTCGAGGTTGCCGGTGGCTGAGGCGCTGGTCCTCCATGAAGACCCCCGCAGCGGGAACTGCTACAAGATCAGGCTCACCGCCGCGCTGCTCGGCCTCCCGCTGGACGCGCGCGCCTATGACATCATGCAGGGCGAGACCCGCACGCCGGAATTCCTCGCCCGCGTGAATGCCAATGGCCGCATTCCGGTGCTCCAGATCGGAGCGGGGGAAGGGGCGCAGTTCCTGCCGGAGAGCAATGCCGCCTGCTGGTATCTCGCGCATGGCTCGGCGTTGATCCCGGCCGACCGTTTCGCGCAGGCCGATATGCTGCGCTGGATGTTCTTCGAGCAATATAATCACGAACCCAACGTCGCGACCTTGCGGTTCTGGATGCGATTTGTGGGCGAGGCCAATCTGTCGGATGCACAGCGCGGGCAAATCGAGGCCAAGCGCACTGCCGGCAGCGCCGCGCTCGCGCTGATGGACCAGCACCTCGCCGATCGCGCCTTCTTCTGCGGCGATGCGGTGAGCCTCGCTGATCTTGTGCTGTTTCCCTATACCAATGTCGCCGGGGAGGGCGGTTTTACCATGGGGGCGTATCCGCATATCCTCGCGTGGATTGCCCGGATCGCGGCGCTGCCCGGGTTTGTCCCGATGGATTGACCCAGCGGCCCGACGAACGCCCTTCGGCCATGCTTGATTTGTCGTGCATCAGTCATATTCTGGTCAACAACCGCGCGGCTGAATCATTTTTCACGCGCCGGACTAACGGAAAATGACTCCAAACCGTCATTTGTCTGCGCAACGCTTGTAACAATTCCCTGTCATGGGGTGACCTCAGCAAGACATGACACTCAGGGATTATGCATGACCGGATCCGATCTGTCTGACCTGATCAGCGGCAATGTTGCCAATTTTCGGCTGACGACGCCGCGCACGCCCGAGCCCGAGGGCGGCGAACGGCGCAGCTTCCGCACCATCTGGATCAGCGACGTCCACTTGGGCACCAAGGGCTGCAATGCCGAGCTGCTGATCGACTTCCTCGACACCACCGATAGCGAGACCATGTATCTGGTCGGCGACATCATCGATGGCTGGCGCTTGAAGAAAAAGTTCTACTGGCCCGCCGCGCACAACGACATCGTGTGGCGCATCATGAAGCGCGCCCGGCGCGGCACGCGGGTGGTCTACATCCCGGGCAATCATGACGAGATGTTCCGCCAGTTCACCGGCCTCAATTTCGGCGGGATCGAAATCCGCCGCGCTGCCTTCCACGACACCGCCGATGGCCGCCGCCTGATGGTGCTGCACGGCGACGAATTCGATGCCGT
>JAMNXO010000046.1 GCA_023653115.1 Erythrobacter sp. | reverse complement strand
TTGATGGCCCAGTTGATCTCGATCCGCTTGTTATCGGCAGCCAGCGCCTCGATCACGGCCTTGGCCTCGTCGATCGGGATCGCCTCGCCAAAGCCGCCCGCCGCACCGAAAGCGAGGCGGAAGAACTTCAGCTTGTCGGCGCTGATGCGCGCCGATTGTTCGAGCAGCTCCATGCAGCGCGCGCGCATTTCCGGATCCTGCTCCTCGGCGAGCAGTTCCAGCCCGTTGGCGAGCGCGCCGACCGGCGAGAGCATGTCATGGCACAGGCGCGAGCACAGCATCGCGGCAAGATCGGTTTGCGAAATCATGGCGCTGTCCTAGCTTTCGATTGGGACAAAGGAAAGTGCGGCAAAGCCCTGTTCCCCGTCCATCCAGAACCTTACGTCCTGATCCGCGATAATCGCCCAGATTCGCCCGTCGCCCGAGGCACAGGCACGGTCGGTGGCGGAGGGTTCCGGCAGGCCCACGGGGTGCGAGTGGAAATAGCCCAGCACCTGCGGCCCGCCCGAGCGCGCGGCGCGGTGGGCATCGATCAACGCCTGCGGGTCAATCTCGAAATGGGTGTGCGGCGAGGGGTGGATGTTGCGGGTTTCGCGGGCTTCGGTGATGCGTCCGCCCTCGCCCAGCAAAATGCCGCAAGCCTCGCGCGGGTGCGCGGCCTGCGCGGCATCGCGCATGGCGTCGAGCGCCGACCGGAACACCTCGATCACTGCAACCTCAACGCCATCAACAAGGTCTCAACGCCCCCGACGGGGCTTCGCTTGCGGGTTTGCCGAAAGGCACCGGCGAGAATTCGACGCCAAACAGGCCTGCCGCCACGAAGGCATCGCGCAACTGCGGCGAGATGAAGTTGGCTCCAAAGCTGAGCCCGTTCACCCCGAACATGTGGTAGGGCACAGCGGCATCGCACCGGAAATGGAGGGTCGAAGGCTGCGCCGGATCGGCATGCGGCGGCAAGGGTCGGCCGTGCCGCGCCATATCGCGTGCCGGCCGCATTGAGCGAACATCCTCGAACCAGACCATGTTGGAGGCGACCGGGTCGACCAGATCGACACGCGGAACCGAGCGGTTATCGATAAAGAAACGCTCTTCGGTGCGCTTGCCCCGGCTATAGGTGAACGTGACCGGTATCCAACCGAGCACCCCAGGCTGGAATTGCTCGACAATGTCCCTCAGCCTAGCGGAATAGGATTTGTAATACTGGCTGATGACATCGGGGATCTGTCGCCCGTTCGCATCGCGCCAGATCATGCCCTGGGGCCACATTGGCGGAATTTTCTGGTATTGCTTCACCCCGTTCTCCACCGGAACCTCGGGCTGGAACTCCTTTTTCAGACCATTCCTTGCGTAGCGGGGATCATCGATATCGCATGAAATGTCGCGTTCATATGCACGACGAATGTTGATACTGCAGAACTCGTTGCCGTTCACATCCCGCCTCCGTCCGAAGTGAGAGAACCAATTCAGATCCTTACCGGCATAATTGCAGGTCCCGCCCGTCTCGACAAGGCGCTGGCCGAGGCCACGGGGCTCTCCCGTGCGCGGGTGCAGGGGTTGATCGATGAAGGCCGGGTCGATGTGGCGGGCAAGACGGCCACGGCGGCCTCGATGAAGGTCGCCGAGGGCGCGCCGTTCCGCATCATCATTGCCGCCGCGATGCCTGCGCAGGCGGCGCCCGAGGATATCCCGCTCACCATCGCCTACGAGGACGCGCATCTGATCGTGGTCGACAAGCCGGCGGGCATGGTCGTCCACCCCGCGGTGGGCAACATCACCGGCACGCTGGTCAATGCGCTGCTGCACCACTGCCGGGGGCAGCTTTCCGGCATCAACGGGGTGGCGCGGCCCGGTATCGTCCACCGGATCGACAAGGACACCTCGGGGCTGCTGGTGGTCGCCAAGAGCGACGCCGCGCATGAAGGCCTCGCGGTGCAATTCGCCGCGCACACGGTGCATCGCCGCTATATCGCGGTGTGCGCCGGACACCCCTCCCCGGCCGAGGGCACGATCGACGCACGGGTGGGCCGATCGGACAGCGACCGAAAGAAAATGACGGTGCTCCCCAACAATTCCTCGCGCGGCAAGACGGCGGTTACCCATTACAAGGTGCTGGAGCGGCTAGATGAGGCCGCAGTCATTGAATGCCGGCTGGAGACAGGGCGAACCCACCAGGTCCGCGTTCACTGTGCGTCAATCGGACATCCGCTATTGGGAGACCCAGCCTATGGCCGCACCCCGAAATCACTTCGTCCGGTCCTCGAACGACTCGGCTTTGCCCGGCAGGCGCTGCACGCCGCCGAATTGGGCTTCGTGCACCCGATCACAGGCGAAAACATCCGTTTCAGCAGCGATATCCCGCCCGACATGACGGAACTTATCGACCAACTGCGCCATTGTAATCGATGAAAGGCGCATACATCCAGCAGGTTTTCGCGTATATTCGTAACCCGTGGCCCAGTTCGCGGGATGCCCATCAGGGGTCCAGCGCAAGCGGTCGACGCTAGAAAGGTTAGGTAAATTGTGACCAAGTCTACAAGTGTCCGAAAGAAAGGCCCTTCGGTCCCGGCGTTAAGCGGCGAGCAGAGCCTCAACCGCTATCTCTCCGAAATCCGCAAGTTTCCGGTGCTGACAGCCGAGCAGGAATACATGCTCGCCAAGCGCTATCAGGAACACGAGGATCCCGATGCCGCTGCCCAGTTGGTGACGTCGCACCTGCGTCTCGTCGCGAAGATCGCGATGGGTTACCGCGGCTATGGCCTGCCGGTCGCCGATCTGATTTCGGAAGGCAACGTGGGCCTGATGCAGGGCGTCAAGAAGTTCGAACCCGATCGCGGCTTCCGCCTCGCGACCTACGCGATGTGGTGGATCAAGGCCTCGATCCAGGAGTTCATCCTGCGTTCGTGGAGCCTCGTGAAAATGGGCACCACCGCCGCGCAGAAGAAGCTGTTCTTCAACCTGCGCCGCATGAAAAAGCAGCTCGAAGCCTACGAAGACACCGATCTCAGCCCCGCTGACGTGACCAAGATCGCAACCGATCTCGGCGTGCCCGAGCAGGAAGTGATCAACATGAATCGGCGCATGATGATGGGCGGCGACGGCTCGCTCAACACGCCGATGCGCGGGGGCGAGGAAGGCTCGGGCGAATGGCAGGACTGGCTGACGGATGATCGTCCGCTGCAGGACGAGACCGTGGCAGAGGCCGAGGAATCGCAGATGCGCATGGCGATGCTGGCCGAAGCGATGGACAGCCTCAACGAACGCGAGCGCCACATCCTCACCGAACGCCGGTTGACGGACAAGCCGCAGACGCTCGAAGAGCTGTCGCAGGTTTATGATGTCAGCCGCGAACGCATCCGCCAGATCGAAGTGCGCGCGTTCGAAAAGCTGCAGAAAGCAATGCAGCGGATCGCGGGCGAACGGCTGCTGCCCGGAATCGCGTAACGCGTCGCATAGGGCGTCGCCTGAGGCACCGCGGCAAGAACACGAAAAGACCCTCTCCGGCCCCGCGCCGGGGAGGGTTTTCTTTTGCGACCCGTCACCTGCATCGCTAAGCCCTTCCCCATGGCCTTTCGCATCCTCCGCATCATCGCCAAGTTCATCCTCGGGTTCATCGGCCTGACGCTGGTGCTGGTGGTGGCGTTCAAGTGGCT
>JAMNXO010000045.1 GCA_023653115.1 Erythrobacter sp. | reverse complement strand
GAAGGTGGTGAGGCCTTCATTGGTGAAGCTGGAAACATTGGCGCCGGTCGGCTGGAGCGCGCCGGCGGGGAAGCCGAGTTCCTTGAAGAAGCCCTCGATCGCCTGCGTATCGCGCCGCATCTTGGCTTGCGCCGCGTCCAGATCGGTCGAGCTGGCAGAGTAAGAGATCGTCCAGGTGGCAAGATCGGCGGTGACATCGCGTTCGGCAAGGCCGCGTACGGTAACCGCGCGTTCGGCATCCTTGGCGCGCAGCAAGCCGTCGCCCAGAAGGTAACCGCCCGCGATCATCCCGACGGCGAGAATGGCGGCCGTGCCGAACCAGCGCTGGGTGGCAGGCTCGCGCCAGACACGGCCCGCCGCATTCGCCGGTTGCATGTCGTCATCGCTCATCGCATTGTTCCCTCGATCGAGTTGGTGCGACGAGTTGTGCATCATCGTCGATGAACCGTTTTTGAATGGAAGGGATTTTTGTTCTCCGCATCGCCTCCGCGAAGCGAAATCCTCGCTCGCGCGGCCTGACGGCCGCATCGCTGTGGGCGGGCGTTCGCCCTTGCGGTCGCGTGCCGCGACCGATCTCCCGCTTTCCAACGAAGGGTGCTACATGACAAAATTCCTCCACTCCATGATCCGCGTGACCGATCCCGATGCGACGGTTGCCTTCTTCAAGCTGATCGGGCTGGAGGAAGTGCGCCGCTTCGATGTCGAGGCCGGACGGTTCACGCTGATCTTCCTTGCTGCGCCGGGGCAGGCAGGCATCGCCGAGGTGGAACTCACCTATAACTGGCCGCCCGCCGATGGCAGCCCCGCGGAAGCCTATGATGGCGGGCGCAATTTCGGCCACCTCGCCTACCGGGTCGAGAATATCTACGAGACCTGCCAGAAGCTGCTCGAAGCCGGCCACACCATCCATCGCCCCCCGCGCGACGGGCATATGGCCTTCGTCAAATCGCCCGACGGAATCTCGGTTGAATTGCTGCAGGAAGGCCATCTCGAACCGGCCGAACCGTGGCTCAGCATGGCGAATGTCGGCAGCTGGTAATCCCCCTGCGCTAACCGGCGCAACCAAGGTGAACCTGTTCTAAACCATCAAAATTCTTAGGCCCGTTGCATCCGGAGCAAGGCCGCGATAGTTTGCGGACTTACTCGGAGAAGGGGGTCGCCTTGTCCATTGGGGATCTTGGTCTGTGGCAGTGGCTCGCCCTGCTCCAGCACGAACTATTGCTGTTTGCCGGGATCTTTTTCCTGATCGGTGCGGCCGACGACCTTGCTGTCGATGCGCTGTGGCTGTGGCTGCGGCTGACGGGGAAGGTCAAAACCCCGGTGCGCAAGCGCGCGGCCCTGCATAACCGTCCGCTCCATGCGCCTGCCGCCGTCCTGATCCCGGCATGGCACGAGGCCGTGGTGATCGGCGACACGATCACGCATCTGCTGGCCAGCTGGCCGCATCCGCTGATGCGGCTTTATGTCGGCTGCTATCGCAATGATCCGGCGACGCTGGCAGCGGCGAGTGCGGCGGCCAAGGGCGATGCGCGGCTGCGGTTGGTAATTCACGACCGCGAAGGGCCGAGCACCAAGGCCGATTGCCTCAACCGTCTCTACCACGCGCTGGCGATCGACGAGGTGCGCTCGGGCCGGCGCTATGCGATGGTGGTGTTCCACGATGCCGAGGATCTGGTTGATCCGGCGGCGCTTGGCCTGCTGGATGAAGGCATCGCCTTCGGGGCCGATTTCGTCCAGCTGCCGGTCGAACCGCTGGTGCAACACCACGGAACCTGGTTCGCCAACCAGCTCGGCAGCCATTACTGCGAGGAATTCGCCGAGGCGCATGGCAAGGCGCTGGTGGTGCGTGATTGGCTGGGGGCGGGGCTGCCCGGCGCCGGCGTGGGCTGCGCGGCGGGGCGCGATGCGCTCGAACGGCTGGCCGCGCGCTATCCCGACCGCCAGCCCTTCGCCAGCGATTCGCTCACCGAGGATTACGAATTGGGGCTGGGCATTGCCGCGGCCGGCGGGCGCTGCCGCTTTGTGCGGGTGCGTGGCGAGGACGGGCGGCTGGTGGCGACCCGTGCCTTCTTCCCCGATCGCTTTGAACACGTAGTGCGCCAGAAAAGCCGCTGGGTGCTCGGCATCGCCTTGCAGGGGTGGGACCGGATCGGCTGGAGCGGCGGCTTGCTCGACGGGTGGATGCGCGCACGAGACCGGCGCGGGCCGCTCGCCGCGCTGGTGCTGCTGATCGGCTATGCGCTGGTGCTGCTGACAGCGCTCGGCGGGTTGGCGATCCTGGCGGGCGCGGGCGAGCCGGTGCCGCTCACCCCGCTGCTTGAAGCGCTGCTGATCGCCAATCTCGCCGCCTTTGGTTGGCGCGTGGTGATGCGCTTTGCCTTTGCCGCGCGCGAGTATGGCATCGCCGAGGGTGTGAGCGCGGTGGCGCGCCTGCCGCTGGCCAATGTCGTGGCGATCATTGCCGGACGCCGCGCGGTGTTCGCCTATGCCCGCACGCTGGGCGGAAAGGCGGCAGCGTGGGACAAGACCGATCACCAGGTGCATCCGCTCAGTCTCGGGCTGAGCGCCGGAGCACGCGGCCAATGAAGCGGGCCGGCATCAAGGCGCGCGGCACGCCGCTGGCAATGATGGGGCTGGTGCTCACGGTGTGGATCGGCGGACGCGCAGCTGTGTGGGAGAGCCCGTTCCCCGCGCCTGCCAGCCTGATCCCGGCCGCGATTTCGCCGCTGGCCAAGGCCGCGCCGCCCCCGCGCCAAAGCGTGCCGGGGCAGATCGCCAGCCGCGCGCCCGGCAGTGCCGCGCCCGTCCGGATCGCGGCCACATCAGGTGGCCGCGGCGCACGCAGCGATGGCACCTTCGCACTGCTCGGCAGCGGCTTTGCGGTTGGCATGGACCCGCAATACGCTGCCGCCCATCAATATCTCTGGCACGCCGCGCTGCGGGCACCGCTCTCCGCCCCGGTGCGGCCGGCGGCATTCGGCGGCGCAGACGCGGACGATGAACCGCCCTTCCTTGCCCCTGCGCCCGCGCAGGCGAAGGTGGGGCGTTGGTCGCTCGATGGCTGGGGCTTCTGGCGGCAGGGTTCGGACGCGGCGCCGATCTCGCAGGGACGGGTGCCGATCTATGGTGCGAGCCAGATCGGCGCGGTGCTGAACTATCGCCTTGCGCCCGCCAATGCGCGCGATCCGCGGCTGTTTGTGCGGGCGTACAAGGCGCTGGTGCGGCGCGGGGAGACCGAAGTCGCGCTGGGCGCATCGGCTCGCCCGCTCCCGCGCGTGCCGGTGCGGGTGTTCGGCGAGCTGCGCTACACCCAAGGCGCGTTCCGCAGCGAGGCGCGTCCGGCCGCCTATGCCGTCACCGAACTGGCGCCGCTGGCACTGCCGCTCGGCACGCAGCTTGAGGTCTATGCGCAGGGCGGCTGGGTTGGCGGGAGCGACGCGACGCTGTTTGCCGACGGGCAGGCCAGCCTCACCCGCGAGGTGGGGCAGGTGGCCGAGGCGACCGACAACGCCATGCGGCTCAGCCTCGGGGCCGGGGCATGGGGCGGCGCACAGGAAGGCGCTCACCGGGTCGATCTTGGCCCGACGATGCGGCTCGATGTAAGGCTGGGCGCAGTGCCTGCGCGCGTCTCGCTCGACTGGCGCGAGCGGGTGGAGGGCGATGCCGG
>JAMNXO010000007.1 GCA_023653115.1 Erythrobacter sp. | reverse complement strand
TTCCTCGCCTATTTCTACCCGCGCATCACCAATTACAGCGACTATGGTGGCTGGGACATTGCGCCCTTCACGCTGGGACGCGAGTTCAACAATGATTTCAATGATTACGATGTTGCGGTCACGCTCCCGCGCGATCATGTCGTATGGGCCACGGGCGAGCTTCAGAACCCTGCCGAGGTGCTGCAACCCGCGATTGCGCAGAAGCTTGCGGCGAGCCGCAGCAGCGATGCGATCATTACGCTCGCCACGCCCGACGATATTCGCAAGGGCCGGATCACCGCCCGCGCCGAACGCCTGACATGGCGGTGGCAGGCAAAGGGCGTGCCCGATTTCGCCATTGGCCTGAGCAACGACTACCGGTGGGAAGCCTCGAGCGTCGAGGTCGATCCTGCCACCGGCCGCCGCGCCGGGGTGGAGCTCGCCTATGCCGACAGCGCGACGGATTTCGAAACGCTCTCGGCCTCGGCCCGCCAGACATTGCGCTGGGCCTCGACCCAGTGGCCGGGCGTGCCCTATCCCTATCCCAAGACCACCATCTTCCTCGGCAGCGCCGACGAGGAATACCCGATGATGGTCAATGACGGTTCCACCATCGGCAGCCCCGAAGCAGCCAAGCTCGGCGGCAATGCCTTCACCGAATTCGTCGCCGCCCACGAAATCCTGCACACATGGTTCCCGTTCTTCATGGGCATCAATGAAAAGCGCTATCCCTTCATGGACGAAGGCTGGACCACGGCCTTTGAATATCTGCGCAACCGGGAGGTGCTGGGTGCGGAGGTGAGCGACCCGCTGTTCCGCGAATTCCGGATCAAGCAGGTCAGCTGGCCGTCGCCCGGCGCCAGCAGCGAGCTGCCGATCATCACCCCGCACGATTCGCTCTACGGCCAGACGCCCGTGTTTGCGTTCAACCAGTATGGCAAGGCGGCGCTCGGCTATCTCGCGCTCAAGGATCTGATGGGCGATACGGCCTTCAAGACCGCACTACACAGCTTCATGACCCGCTGGCAGGGCAAGCGCCCGCTGCCGTGGGATATGTTTGCCAGCTTCAACAATGCCGGCGTGGGCAATTACGACTGGTTCTTCGCCCGCTGGTTCTTCGGCTACAACCACATGGATCTGGCGATTGGCGCGGTCAGCGATGCCGGCGTGACGATCCGCAACCCGGGCGGGATGCCGCTGCCCTTCGATCTGTCGGTGATTTATGCCGATGGTTCAGCCGAGCGCATCCACCGCACGCCCGCCGCGTGGCAGGCCAACCCGCGCGAGACCACCATCGCGCTGCCGGCGGACAAGAAGCCTGCCAGCGTGACCATCGACACCGGGATTTTCGAAGACTTCCAACCTTCTGACAATGATTGGAAACCCTGACATGAACGCTGACACCTCTCCCGCTCCGCTGTGGCTGCGCATTCTGCAGTTCCCGCTGATCCGGCTGGTGCTGCTGGGCGTGCCGCTGTTCCTGTGCCTGGGGATGAGCAATAACTTCCTCGACCAGAACAAGGCCTCGCCGATCATGGCGACCATCGCTGCGGCCGGCATGATCGCGCTGGCGATGTGGGTCTATGTCGGCTTTGCCCGCCATATCGAACGCCGTCAGCCCAGCGATCTGGCGCTTGACCCCGGCCTGCGCGAACTGGGGCTGGGGCTGCTGCTGGGCTCGGGCCTCTACACCGCCGGCGTGCTGGTGCTGATGGTGCTTGGCTATGCGCGGATCGACGGGATGAATTCGGTGTCCCTGATGGCCCCTGCAATCGCCATGGCATTGAGCTCGGGTTTTCTGGAGGAACTGCTGTTCCGCGGCGCGCTGTTCCGGATTGTCGAGGAATGGCTCGGCAGCTGGGCCTCGGTGGTGATTTCATCTGTGGTGTTCGGCTTTGTCCACCTCGCCAACCCCTCGGCGACAATGACCGGCGCGATTTTCATCAGCATCGAGGCCGGCTTGCTGCTGGCGGCCACCTATATGCTGACCCGGCGGCTGTGGCTGGGTATCGGGTTCCACATCTCGTGGAACTACACCCAGTCGGCGGTGTTCGGCGGGATTGTTTCGGGAGGGGTGTTCGAACCGGGCCTGCTCAAGACGGTCATCACCGGCCCCGAACTGATCACCGGCGGCAGCTTCGGGCTTGAGGCGTCGCTGATCCCCTGCCTGCTGGCGACCTCGACGGGGGTGTGGCTGGCGGTGCGAGCGGTGCGCGCCGGCCATGTGGTGCTGCCGTTCTGGAGCCAGAAGAGCGCCCCGCTGCCGCAAATCGCCTGACAGCTTCCAGCGCAAACAAAAACGGCAGGGAGCCCAACCGTGGCTCCCTGCCGTTATGTATTCAGCGGCGCTGACGCTGCGGGTTAGCCACCGATCACGAAGGCTTCGGGGATTTCGTAGGTCTCGGTGCCGAGCTTGGCGATAGTGAGATCGCCCTTCTTTTCCGAGCTGATTTCCATCGCCGCAGTGCCATCGGCCTCGGCGGTGCTGAAGCTGAGGAAGCTGCCATCGGGGTTGAAGAAGATCGCGCGCTTGGTGCCGTCGGCCAGCGTCACCTCGACCGTGGTGCCGGTTTCGCCGCCGCGGATCACGCCGGCATCGCACTTGGCAGCCGCTGCGCCCTTGTATCCGGCGCAATTGATTTGCGCGGTGGCGTTGTAATTGGTGCCGGCCACCAGCGCATCGCCCTCCTCGGGAGCGGCCTCCATCGCAGCGGCGGTTTCAGCCGGGTCTGCAACCGGTTCGGCCTCGGTAGCCCCTTGTCCGCAGGCGGCGAGCGCCAAGGCGCAAGCGGCAGCGGCGAATGCGGAAACGCGAATGTTCATGTGAAAATCCCTCCCACCGGGAAACGCGAACGAGAATTTCCGGCTGCTCCCGTGACAGCCGTATCGGCAGCCGGCTGCTGCGCGTGCGCGCGCTCCGGCTGGCCAAGAAATGGCACAAGTGGCCTGCCTTGGCGAGACGCATTTGCGCCGTTTTGCGGTCGTGCGCGATGGCACAACTTCGCCGTTTCGCCCGCTCGCCGCCCGCGCTAGGGTGCAGCCATGACGCCGCATCCTGCACCGCCCTGCCGCATCCTGCTCGCTGGTGGCAGCGGGACCATCGGATCGGCGGTTGTGCGTCAGCTGGAGGCAGAAGGACGCGCGGTCTTCGCCCTCACGCGGGCGGCGCTGGCGGATGCGCGGGCGCTGGCGCAGGTCATGGCCGAGGTGCGGCCCGAGGTCGTGATTTCGTGCATCGCTTCGCGCAGCGGCGCGCCCAAGGATGCAGACGCGATCGACTACGCCGCCAATGCCGCGCTGCTGGCTGCGGCGCAGGCGGTGGGCGCGCGGCAGTTCATCCTGCTCTCGGCGATCTGCGTGCAGAAGCCGTTGCTCGCCTTCCAGCACGCCAAGCTGAAGTTCGAGGCAGAGCTTACGGCGAGCGGGATCGGCTACACCATCATTCGTCCCACGGCCTTCTTCAAATCGCTCTCGGGGCAGGTGAAGCGGGTCAAGGCAGGCAAGCCGTTCCTGATCTTCGGTGACGGCAACCTCACCCGCTGCAAGCCGATCAGCGACGGCGATCTGGCGCGCTTTATCACAGGCTGCATCGCCAATCCCGAGGCGCTGGGACGCATCCTGCCCGTCGGCGGCCCCGGCCCGGCGATCTCCTTGCGCGAACAGGGCGAGCTGCTGTTCGCGCTGGCAGGCAAGCCGCCGCAGTTCAAATCCATCTCGCCCAAGCTGTTCACCCATGCCGAGCGGGTGCTGGGCCTGGGCGCAGGGCTTTCCGACTGGTTTGCCGAGAAGGCCGAATATGCCCGCATCGCGCGCTATTACGCGACCGAGTCGATGCTGGTGATGGATCCGGCGACGGGAGAATATTCCGCCGATCTCACCCCCGAATTCGGGAGCGAGACCTTGCGCGATCACTACGTCCGGCTGCTGGCCGAGGCCTAGGCTTCGCGCGGCGCGATGTGCCAGCTGGCAGGGGCGAGCGTCTTGCCCAGGTGCGGGACGAACACCGGCTCGGCGGCATAGTTGAAGGTGAAGCTGTGCGAGGCGCTGCGCCGCACGCGGATGCCTTCGGGCAGGTCGGTCAGCACAACCCCCGCCTCGTGTGCCATCCGCTCGATGAGCTGCCTGAGCAGCGCGCGGTCGGGCCAGATCGCGCAGTAGCGGGCCTGCCCCTTGGCATAGACCACGCCGCGGCCTGCCGCGTCGGAGATTTCGGGCTCCAAGCGGCTGCGCACATCCTCGCGCCAGCGGGTGACGGCAAAGCCATCGCCGGGTTCGCTCACGCCGTCGCGCAGGCTTTCCATCCGTGTGACGGTGAGCGGGATCACCTGCTTGCAATCGCCAGGGGCCAGACCTTCGGGGATGGTGAAGCTCGCGGTTTTGCTGCCTGATCGCGGGCCGAGCAGCACCGGGCAGGCCAGCGCGGCGAGCTTTTCGGCAAAGCCCTCGGGCATGATCGGCAGGGTGGGGACGACCACCATGCGGTAAGCGGAAAGGTCGGCATCAGGCGACACAATATCGACGTCGAGCCCTTGGCTTCGCAGCGCCGAATAGCATTCGAACACCAGTTCCAGATAGCGGAAGCTTTGCCCCTGCGGCTGGATGCCGATGGTCCATGCCGCTCCGTAGGAGAACACCAGCGCCGCCGGAGCCTGCGCCGTCTGCTGCGGGCCGATGTTGGCCAATTCATCGGCGGCGGCGCGCACTTCGTTTGCGGCTTCGGCCTCGGTGCTATCGGGCCGGAGCAGGCCGGCGTGCATCTGCTCCTGCGCAAACGGCGCCTGCCGCCAGCGGAAATAGCTCGTCAATTCAGCGCCGTGCGCGGCCGCTTCCAACGTCCATAGCGCTACCATCCCGGGCAGCGGCGCGGGGTTGAAGCGCGCCCAGTTCACCGGGCCGGGCTGCTGTTCCATCACCCCCCAGCGGCCATTCGCGCAGCCGCGATAAAGGTCGTGGTGGAAGCCGGCGATGTCGGGGTGGCCTTGCCTCAGGTAAGCGCGTTTCTCATCCGACGAGAACCAGAACTGTTCGAGAAAGCCGAGCGGATAGGAATCCCACGTCGCCACATCGATATCGCGGCCCACATCGTGGTGATCGAACTCAGTGAAGAAGCCCATGAAATTATGGGTAATATCCTTGTCCGGCGAAAGGCTGCGCAGGATATCGACCTGCTCGCGGTTGAAGCTGGTGACCTGATCGGAGGCAAAGCGGCGATAGTCGAGCCAATGCGCAGGGTTGGCTTCGGTGACGGTCAGATGCGGCGGATCGACCTCGGTAAAGCTGCGATATTCCATGCTCCAGAAGACATTGCCCCATGCCGCATTGAGCGCCTCGACGGTGCCGTAACGCGCCGCCAGCCAGCCGCGAAACGAGGCAGCGGCGGCGTCCGAGAAGCTCAACACGGTATCGTGGCAGCCATATTCGTTATCGGTCTGCCACATCACGATGGCCGGGTGCTGGCCATAGCGTTCGGCGAGCGCAGTGACGATCCTTCGGCATTCGGCGCGGTAGCCTTGGTGGCTGAAGCAATAGTGCCGCCGCGAACCGAAGCCGCGCGGGCGGCCCTGCTCGTCGATCGCGATCATATCGGGCATTACGTCGACCAGCCACTTGGGCGGGGTGGCGGTTGGCGTGCCGAGGATCACCTGCAGTCCGGCGGCGTGGAGCGTGTCGATCGCGCGGTTGAGCCAGCCCCAGTCGTAGCGGCCCGGTTCGGGCTCGATCCGGCTCCAGGCGAATTCGCCGATGCGCACCAGTTGCAAGCCCATCGCGGCCATGCGGCGCGCGTCCTCCACCCAGAAGCTTTCCGGCCAATGTTCGGGATAATAGCAGCAGCCGAGTTTCATTGCGGCAATCTCTCCAGCGCGATCAGCCATGCGGTTTCGGGGTGGGTGAGGGGCAGGGCAAGCCCGTGGGTCATCAGCGCTGCACCTGACAGGGTGAGGCCTGCACGCCAGCCTTCCGGATTGGCAAGATAGTGGCGGGCCTTCCCCGGCCACGGTTCGGGCAGGGTGACGCGGTAGCGCGCCGCCGGCTCCAGCCCCGCGAGCCGCAAGGGCGCGGCGTCGAACGCCGGCGAGAAGGCGGTCTGCGCGACCAGCGCCAGCGCCTTGGCGCCGTGGGTGACCATCATCCCGGTTACCGCCGGATCGGGATGCGACAGCCGCCACAGCGCGCCGGAATGCATCACCTCGCGCCAGTCCTTGTAGAGCGCGATGTGGGCGGCCAGCGTGGTGCGTTCCTTGTCGCTCATTCGCGAAGGATCGGCCTCGACCCCCATATGCCCGAACAGCGCGACCTTGGCGCGGAAGTCCATGCTGAGCCGCCTGCCGGTGATCGGATTGGGGGAGGGGCCGACATGGCTGCCGAGCACTTCGAGCGGCAGGAACTGGCTCCAAGCCGGGATGATCCGCAGGCGCTCGATTGCGTCGTTATTGTCAGACGGCCAGACCCGGTGGGTGCGGGCGAGAACGCCAAAGTCGATCCGCCCGCCGCCGCTTGAACAGCTTTCGATTTCAATATGCGGGTGCGCGGCGCGCAGGGCGTCGAGCAGCGCATAGAAACCCTCGGTCTGCCCCGCCGCCGAGGGGAACAGGTCGCGGTTGTGATCCCACTTGAGGTAGGCAATCGCGTGATCCCGCAGCAGCGCATCCAGCGCGGCGCACAGATAATCGCGCACCTCGGGCCGCGCCAGATCGAGCGCTAATTGCCCCCGCATGGTGGGCCGCTCGCGTCCCTCGATATGCAGGCACCAGTCGGGATGGGCGCGGTAGAGATCACTGTCGGGCGAAACCATTTCGGGCTCGACCCACAGGCCGAAATCCATGCCGAGCGCATGGACGCGGTCGATCAGGGGCGCGAGGCCATTCGGGAAGATGTCCGGCGACACCGTCCAGTCGCCAAGGCTGGTGGTGTCGTCGCGGCGCCCGCCGAACCACCCATCGTCGAGCACGAAGCGTTCGATCCCCAGCGATGCGGCATCCTCGGCCAGCCCGATCAGGGCGGGCTCGGAGAGATTGAAGCCCAACGCCTCCCACGAATTGAGGTGCACCTTGCGCGGGCTCCAGTGGACGCGGGCGGGCAGGGTCTCGGCGCGGGCATGGGCGTGAAACCGCTGCGCCAGAGCCGAGCGGTCGATAGCGAGCCCGAACATTGCCACCGGAGTGTGATAGCTGCCGTCATGCGCAAGGTCGATCTCGTCACCATCCCAGCCTGCGCCCATCTGGAGCATCGCCCGGCCGTCGGCGCTGCCCATAATGTCGACGTCGATCAGCGTGTCGTGATTCCCGCTCCATGCCAGATGCGCACCCAGCACCTCGCCTGAGGTGGGGTCTTCGAGGATCATCCAGTTGCCTCCGCCAAACCCCGGCTTGCCGCCCACCGAAGTGCGCGCAAAGCCGTCGGGCGCAACCGGTCGGCTGTCCTCGCGCATCTCCCTGGCCCAGCGCCCGGTGAAGCTGGTGAGGCGCGTAAAGCGGCGCGGTATGGGGAGGACGAGCGCGCTCAGCCGGTCAAGGGCCAACTTGCGCTTGCTCGGGTTCCAGATCGATGCCTGGGTCGTTACCATGTCTGCCCGATCAATCCGCCAAGCCTGTTCGATATCAAGGCCAAGCTGGGTGTCGCAGAAGTGCAGGATCACCTCGCGCGGATATTCCTCCCACGCGGTCAGCCGGAAATCTGTGGCGCATTGCTCGAGCCGCACCGCCGGCGTGCCGCTCCAGCCGGCCTTGTGTTCGGGCAGCAGGCCGGGCACCGGCGGCACATCGGGCTGGCTTTCGTGCCGCCCGCGCGCTGTGGCTTGGGCGAGGGCGGCGAGGTCTTCGCCTGCGGGCAGGCGCGCGCCAAGATAGAGGCAATCGGCAGTGCTGCCCGCTTCCAGAGCGAACACCAGCGTCAGCGCATCGCCATCGAGCCGCAGATACTCCAACCCGTCTCTCCCATCCGCGTCCGGTGATGAACCGCGCCCAAAGGCTTGTCCGCCACCTGCCAATGCGCTGTAACTGCGCCAAGCGAGAGGGGGAAGCGCGAGAATGCCTGACGGGATGCAAGCAGCCAGCCTGATCCAGATCGCGGTGTGCCTTGGCCTCACCGTTCTGGTGGCGCTGGCGACATGGCTCACCGTGCGTCGCGATCAGCACGATGGCTCGCGCAAGGACATCTATCTGGCCGGCGGCAAGCTGTCGTGGCTGTTCGTCGCGGGCGCGATCACGCTCACCAACCTGTCGACCGATCAGCTGGTGGGCATGAACGGCAACCAGATGCTGCTGCTGGCGTGGTGGGAGATCAGCGGCTTTATCGGCCTGCTGATTCTCGCCTTCGTGTTCGTGCCGATCTATTACCGCGCCAAGGTGACCACGGTGACCGAGCTGCTCGAGCAGCGCTATAACGGCGGCGGCATCCGCACGCTGGTATCAGCGCTGTTCCTGTTCGGGATGGTGCTGATCTACCTGCCGGCCGGGCTTTATTCGGGCGCGCTGTTCCTCAAGACCGCGGGCATAGATCTGCCCTTGCTGGTGCTCGCCGCATTCCTCGGGCTGGTGGCGGCGGCCTATACCATGGCGGGCGGATTGCGCGCGGTGGCGGTGATGGAGACCTATTCCGGCATCGGGGTGCTCGCCATCGCTGTGCTGATCGTAATCCTCGCGATGAACGCGGTCGATTGGGACATTGCCCGCGGCGTTCCGCCCGAGCGGCTGACGATGATCGGCGCGCCGGATTCGCCGATCCCGTTTGCGACGCTGTTCACCGGCATGATCTTCATCCAGATCTATTACTGGTCGACCAACCAGCCGATCACCCAGAAGGCGATGGCCGCCCCCAATGTGCGCGAGGCGCAGAAGGGCGTGCTGGCAGCGGCCTGCATCCGCATCCTGATCATCCCGGCGATTGTGGTGGTGCCCGGCGTGGTCGCCTTCCAGCTGTTCGGCGATATCGATGATGCGGCCTATGGCCGGCTGGTGGGCGAGGTGCTGCCGCCATGGCTTTCGGGCGTGTTCGCCGCGGCGATTGCAGCGGCGGTGATCGCGCATACGGCGGCGGTGATGAATGCGGCGGTCGGGCTCTATGCGGTCGATTTCCACGACAAGTTCGTGGGCAAGGTAGCGAATGAATGGCGGCTCGCCAGCGTGGTGACGGCGGTGCTGACGGTCACCTCGATTGCACTGGTGCCGGTGTTTGCGACCGCGACGAGCATCATCAATCTGCTCCAGCAGCTGAACGGATTGTCCTCCATGCCGATCCTGTCAGCCTTTGTGGTGGGGCTGTTGTTCAGCGGGGTCGAATCGCGCGCGGCGATTGTGGGCGTGGTGTGGGGCTTCCTGCTCTATGCGGCCTATACCTTCGTGTGGCAGCCAGCGGGGATCATCACCCTGCACTACATCCACTTCATGGTGATCACGCTGGCAACGAGCGTGGGGGCGGCGCTGGCGGTCAACCGCTTCGTGCTGGGCGGGCGGGCGCAATTTGCGCTGCGGCAGCGTCCGGTGCAAGCAGACGATTTACAGATATAAAAATATCTTTATATATTCTCGGCCATGCTGATCGAGGACATCTTCAAGGCTCTGGCCGATCCGACCCGCCTGCGCATTGCGCGGCTCCTGGGGACCATGGAGCTGGCCGTGGGCGAGCTTGCGCAGGTGCTGGGGCAAAGCCAGCCGCGCGTTTCGCGCCATGTCGGCATCCTGTGCGATGTCGGCCTTGCCGAGCGCCGCCGCGAGGGCAGCTGGGTGTTCCTGCGGCAGGCCGAAGCGGGCGGCACCACCGCGCCGATCATTCAGGCGGCGCAGGCCCTGCTGGTGATCGCGGAAGGCGCCGAGCCGGGCTTTGCCGCGCTGTGCGATGCCGATCGCAAGAAACTCGCCGCGATCCGGCAGGCGCGGGAAAGCGCGGCCGAGCATTACTTCGCCCGCCACGCGACCGAATGGGACGAATTGCGCGCGCTCCACAGCCCCGATGCCGACGTCGAGCGTCGGCTGGCCGAGGCGCTGTCGGCCGCCCCGCTCGGCCACCTGCTCGATATCGGCACCGGCACCGGACGCATGGCCGAACTGTTCGCCGATCAGGCAGAGCGCATCGTTGCGCTCGATCGCAATCTCGAAATGCTGCGGGTGGCGCGCGCCAAGCTTCAGCATCTGCCCGCCGCGCGGATCGAGATGGTGCAGGGCGACTTCTACGATCTGCCCTTCGCCGATGCCAGTTTCGACACCGTGCTGCTGCATCAGGTGCTGCATTTCGCCCCCGATCCCTTCCCCGCGCTGGCCGAGGCGGCGCGGGTGATCCGGCCGGGCGGGCGCATCGCGATCGTCGATTTCGCCAGCCACGATCACGAGGAACTGCGCACCCGTCACCAGCACGCACGTCTGGGCTTTACCGACCGGCAGATGGCGCAACTGCTTAAGGATGCAGGCTTTATCGCAGCCGCGCCGCTCGCGCTCGAAGGGGGCGAGCTGGTCGTCAAGATCTGGACCGCCAAGCGCCGCCCTGTCCCTGCCACCTCTGCCTCCGCCCCCGCGAAGGAACCCGCCTGATGACCCCGACCCTCGATCAACTCCACGAATTCCGCACCGCCACCGATGCGCCGCTGTTCTCCGGCCTGCCGGGCGATGTCGCGGTGAGTTTCGAATTCTTCCCGCCAAAGAGCGCGAAGATGGAAGAGCAGCTGTGGGATGCGGTGACGCAGCTTGCGCCGCTCGGGCCGAGCTTCGTCTCGGTCACCTATGGCGCCGGCGGATCGACGCGCGAGCGCACCCACGCCACCGTCGCGCGGATCATCGGCGAGGCGCAGCTTCCGGCCGCCGCGCACCTCACCTGCGTTGCCGCCTCCAAGGCGGAAATCCGCGAAGTGGCCGAGCAATATTGGGAAGCCGGTGTGCGCCACATCGTTGCGCTGCGCGGTGATGCGGGCGAGCCCGGCGCACCCTTCACCCCGCATCCTGAAGGCTATGCCAGCGCGGCAGAGCTGGTCGCGGGCCTCAAGGCCATCGCCGATTTCGATATCTCGGTGGCCGCCTATCCCGAAACCCACCCCGATGCCGTGTCTCCGCAGGACGATATCGACAACCTGAAGCGCAAGCTGGATGCCGGCGCCACCCGCGCGATCAGCCAGTTCTTCTTCTCGCCCGAAACCTTCTTCGCCTTCCGCGACAAGTGCGCGGCGGCGGGCATTGATGCGCCGATCCTGCCGGGCATTCTGCCGGTCACCAATGTCGCGCAGGCGCGCAAGTTTGCCGCAGCGTGCGGGGCGGCAATCCCGGCGTGGATGGACGGGCTTTTCGAAGGCCTCGACGAACAGCCTGCCGCGCGCCAGCTGGTCGCCGCCACGGTCGCTGCCGAGCTCTGCCGCCGCTTGTATGCGGGCGGCGTGCGCGATTTCCACTTCTACACCCTGAACCGCCCCGAGCTCGCCTATGCGATCTGCCACCTGCTCGGGAAGCGTCCTGTCGGAGACAAGGCATGAGCGCGCGCCAGCAGCTTCTCGACGCCGCGAGCCAGCGCGTGCTGATCTTCGACGGCGCGTTCGGCACGCAGATCCAGAACCGCCGCCTGAGCGAAGCCGATTACGCCGGCGATCTCGGCCTGCCCGCTGACCAGAAGGGCAACAACGATATCCTTGCGCTCACCCGCCCCGATGTGATCGGCGACATTACCCGCGCCTATCTGGACGCGGGATCGGATGTCGTCTCAACCAACACCTTCTCGGCCAACCGCATCAGCCAGGCCGATTACAAGGCCGAAAGCCTGGTCGCGGATATCAACATCGCCAGCGGAAAGATCGCCCGCGCGCTGGCCGATGAATATGCCGCCAAGGACGGCAAGCCCCGCTTTGTCGCCGGCGCGATCGGCCCGACCAACAAGACGCTCTCGCTCAGCCCCGATGTCGAAGACCCGGGCTACCGCGAGATCGACTTTGACGAACTGGTCGCGGTCTACAAGGAACAGGCCGCAGCCTTGGTCGAAGGCGGGGTGGACTTCATCCTGATCGAAACCGTGTTCGATACCCTGAACGCCAAGGCCGGGATCATGGCGGTCAAGCAGCTGGAGCGCGAGACGGGGCGGGATATTCCGTTGATGATCTCGATGACGCTTACCGATCTTTCGGGCCGCAACCTTTCGGGCCATACGGTCGAAGCCTTCTGGTATGCCGTGCGCCACGCCAAGCCGCTGACCATTGGCCTCAATTGCAGCTTCGGCGCGGAGCAATTGCGTCCGCACGTCAAGGTGCTCTCGCAGATCGCCGACACGCTGCTGATGATCTATCCCAACGCGGGCCTGCCCAACGAGCTGGGCGAATATGACGAGCAGCCGGACACCACTGCCGGTCTGGTGAAGGACTGGGCCGATCACGGCCAGGTCAACATCCTCGGCGGGTGCTGCGGATCGAGCCCGGCGCACATCAACGCGATTGCCAAGGCCGTCGCTATGTCCGAGCCGCGCAAGGTGCCGCACCCCGATCCGGCGATGCGTCTGGCCGGGCTCGAGGCCTTCATCGCGGCCTGATCCCCTCCTGAAAGAACCCCAGTGACCCAATCCTCCTCCTCCCGCTTCATCAATATCGGCGAGCGCACCAACGTCACCGGCAGCGCGGCGTTCAAGAAGCTGATCATGGCCGGGGATTATCCCGCGGCCGTCGAAGTCGCGCGCCAGCAGGTCGAAAACGGCGCGCAGGTGATCGACGTCAACATGGACGAGGGCCTGCTCGATGCGGTCCACGCGATGACAACCTTCCTCAAGCTGATCGCCGCAGAGCCGGACATCGCCCGCGTGCCGGTGATGATCGACAGCTCGAAATTCGAAGTGATCGAAGCAGGGCTGAAGTGCGTCAGCGGCAAGCCGATCGTCAATTCGATCAGCATGAAGGAGGGCGAGGCAGCCTTCCTTCATCACGCGCGCATCTGCATGGATTACGGAGCGGCCGTGGTCGTCATGGCTTTCGACGAGACCGGCCAGGCCGACACCAAGCAGCGCAAGGTCGAAATCTGCAAGCGCGCCTATGATCTGCTGGTGGCCGAGGGCTTCCCGCCCGAGGATATCATCTTCGATCCCAACATCTTCGCGGTGGCGACAGGGATTGAAGAGCACAACAATTACGGCGTCGACTTTATCGAGGCGGTGCAGGAACTGCGCCAGCTGTGCCCCCACGCGCATTATTCGGGCGGGCTGTCGAACCTCAGCTTCAGCTTCCGCGGCAACGAGCCCGTGCGCCGCGCGATGCATTCGGTGTTCCTCTATCACGCGATCCCCGCCGGGCTCGACATGGCGATCGTCAATGCCGGGCAATTGGACGTTTACGACCAGATCGACCCTGCGCTGCGCGATGCCTGCGAGGATGTGATCCTCAACCGCGATCCTGACGCGACCGAGCGCCTCATTACGCTCGCCGAAAGCTTCAAGGGCACAGACGCAAGGGCCGAAAAAGAGGCCGAGGAATGGCGCGGCTGGCCGGTCGAACGGCGGCTCGAACACGCGCTGGTCAAGGGGATCGACGCCTATGTGGTCGATGATACCGAGGAAGCCCGCGCCGCCCGCGCGGCCAATGGCGGCCGCCCGATCGAAGTGATCGAAGGCCCGCTGATGGACGGGATGAATGTGGTCGGCGATCTGTTCGGCAGCGGCAAGATGTTCCTGCCCCAGGTGGTAAAGTCCGCGCGCGTGATGAAGAAGGCGGTCGCCCACCTCATCCCCTATATCGAGGCCGAGAAGGACCTGCTGCCCGAGGAAGAGCGCAAGGCCAAGGGCAAGATCATCATGGCGACCGTGAAGGGCGACGTCCACGACATCGGCAAGAACATCGTCGGCGTGGTGCTCCAGTGCAACGGCTATGACGTGATCGATCTGGGTGTGATGGTGCCCTGGCCGACGATCCTTGCATCCGCCAACGACAACAAGGCCGATATGATCGGGCTGTCGGGCCTGATCACCCCCTCGCTGGACGAAATGGTGACGGTGGCCGAGGAAATGCAGCGCGCGGGCATGACCATGCCGCTGCTGATCGGCGGGGCGACCACCAGCAAGGTGCACACCGCGCTGAAGATCGATCCGGCTTACGAAGGCCCGGTGATCCACGTGCTCGACGCGAGCCGCGCGGTCGGGGTGGCGTCCAAGCTGCTGTCCGACACCCAGCGCGATGAATACGTCGCGCAGGTGGAGGACGAATATATCCATGTGCGCGATGCCCGCGCGGGCAAGTCGCAGAGCGTGCTGCTGAGCCTCGAGGACGCGCGCGCCAATTTCTACGACGCCTTTCTGTCGGACAAGCCCGCCCCGCCCGAACAGCCGGGCGTGCACGTGTTCCCCGACTGGGATCTGGCGCATCTTCGCCAATTCATCGACTGGACCCCGTTCTTCCGCGCATGGGAACTCCACGGCAATTATCCCGCGATCCTCAAGGACGAGGTGGTGGGCGAAACCGCGACCCAGCTGTTCGCCGATGCCAATGCGATGCTCGATCAGATCATCGCCGAAAAGTGGCTCACCGCGCGCGGCGTTGCCGGGCTGTGGCCCTGCGCGCGTGACGGCGATGATGTCACCATCCACTTGGCCGAGACCGAGGAGCACGTGCGCCTGCCCTTCCTGCGCCAGCAGGTGAAGAAGAGCCGCGACCGCGCGAATATGTGCCTTGCCGACTTCATCGACCCCAATGGCGACTGGATCGGCGGCTTTGCCGTCGGCATCCACGGCATCGACCCGCACTCGGCGCGCTTCCAGGCGGACAAGGATGATTATTCCGACATTCTGCTCAAGGCGCTGGCTGATCGCTTTGCGGAAGCCTTTGCCGAAGCCCTGCACCAGCACGTGCGCACCACGCTGTGGGCCTATGCGCCGGGCGAACAGCTGACCTGCGAGGCGCTGATCAAGGAAGAATATCGCGGCATCCGCCCCGCACCCGGCTATCCTGCCTGCCCCGATCACTCGCTGAAGCCGATCCTGTTCGCTCTGCTTGGTGCGCCTGCCAACGCTGGCCTGACGCTGACCGAAAGCTTCGCCATGTGGCCGACCGCCGCGGTGAGCGGGTTCTATTTCGGCCACCCCGAAAGCCAGTATTTCGGCGTGGCGCGTGTGGGCCGCGACCAGCTGGAGGATTACGCCGCAAGGCGCGGGGTGAGTATCGAACAGGCGGAGCGCTGGCTGCGGCCGAATCTCGATTGACGCGAGGGACATAGCGGCGATGATGCAGGCATGATCCGCCGCTTCCTCGCCGCTCTGGTGCTCATCGCCGCTCCCGCCGCCGCGCAGGAGGCTGCCCCGCCGCCCGCGACGCCCCCCGCGACCGTGGTGGTCGCCTTCGACCGGACAAGCATCACCCCGCTGATCGTCGAGGGGCTGGCGAACAAGGAAACCGGCCGCAAGGTCGAGGCGAATGATCCGGTGCGGATAGCGAGCATCTCGAAGCTGATCATGGCGCTCACCGCGCTGCGGCTTGCGGACGAGGGTAAACTGTCGCTTACCCGGGATGTGTCGGACTATCTGGGGTGGAAGCTGCGTTCGCCCTATCACCCCGATGCACCAGTGCAGTTGACCGACTTGCTCTCGCACCGTGCGGGCCTTTCCGACAAGGCAGGCTACATCATCCCATTGGGCGAGAGCCTCGAGGCGAAACTCGCTGACCCCTCCGCTTGGCGCGAAACCGGACCGCCGGGCGAGGCAGCGTTCGAATATGCCAATCTCGGCTCGCCGCTGGTGGCGACCGTGCTCGAAGCAGCGAGCGGGGAGCGCTATGATCGGCTCGTCGAGCGGTTGGTGTTCAAGCCTCTCGGCGTGAAGGCCTGCCTCAACTGGATCGGCTGCGGCCTCGATTTGGAGGCTCGCGCGGTGACGCTCTACCGTCACACCGGCGAAATTGCCGCTGACGGCATCGACAGGCTCCTGCCCAATTGCACTATCCCGGTGGCCGAGGGCGCGGCGTGCGACCTTGAAAGCTACGTCCCCGGCACCAACGCCTCGATCTTCTCGCCGCAGGGCGGGGTGCGGATCGGGATGGTGGACCTTGCCAAGATCGGGCAGGCGCTGTTCGATATCCACCATGCCGATACAGAGGAGTTTGTTTCTCCCGCCTCGGCAGTGTTTGTGATCTGGACTCTCTCCAAAGGAGCGACGGGTGACGAGACTTTCTTCTGCACTTATGGGCTCCACTTCCAGTTGATCGAGGCGCCGGGGCAGGTCTGCTCGGATGATCGATTGTTCGGCGATGGCATCTCGCGCATTGGTCATTCGGGCGAGGCTTATGGGTTGCAGTCGGGCCTTTGGGTAGACCCCAAGACCGACACCGGCTTTGCCTACTTCCTCACCGAGGCTCCGCCCCCGGCGGGCGGCGAGGACACCGGCGGCTTCACGCCGCGCGAAAAGGCGCTGATGGCACGGGCCTTGGCGATGACCGCGAAGAAGCCCTAGGCCTCGGCCTTCACCCGCTCCCCCAGCTTCTTGATCAGCGGCGTGGCAAACGGCTTGGTCAGCATCGTGCTGCCCACCGCCATCAGCAGCAGCGCGGTGAAGGTGGTCGGCGTGATCACAGCCTTGTCGAGCAGGATGTTCGCAAAGATGATCATGATCAGCGCCTTGGTCTGGAGCAGCCAGCCGATCAGGCTCGCCTCGGTGCGGCTCCAGCCGAGCACGCGGCCGGCGATGTGCACGCCCAGCAGCTTCCCGCCCACGGACGCCGCCAGCAGCAGCGCGGCAACCCCGAACACCGCCAGCCCGCCGCCTTCCCACTGCGTGCGCAAACCGGTGGAGAGGAAGAACACCGGCATCACCGTCAGCAGCACGACGTTGCGGAACCGGTCCATCGCCTCGTGGCCGAACCACTTGGCATCCAGCACTACGCCCGCCAGAAACGCGCCGACCATGAAGTGCAGGCCCGACCAGTCGCCCGCGAGCCCGCACAGCGCCAGCCATATCAGCCCCACCGCCCAGCGGTCAGCTTCGGACAGGCGCTGCATCAGCCAGCGCACCGCCCACGCCGCCACCACGAAGCCGACAAGGAACACCGCCTGCCGTCCGATCCGCTCCCAATCGAGCAGGATCAGCGCCAGCACGCCCCAGATCGCGATATCATCCAGGCTGGCGTAGCGCAGGATGCGCTGGCCGAGCTGTTCGCGCAGGATGCCGAGGCTCTCCATCAGCAGCACGAGGATGGGCAGCGCGGTGACAGCGCAGGCCATGCCGATGCCTAGCAGTGCCTGCCAGTATTCGCCCTGCGGTCCGCGCCAGCCGGGATATTGCAGGATCACCGCTGCAGCGATGCTGCCCGCGATCAGCGGCACGCCGAGCGCGAGACCTGCGGTCAGCCCGGTCTCGCCGCGATGCTTCCACGCCTGCGACAAGTCGAGCTCGATCCCCGCGACGAACACGAACAGCATCACCGCCCACCACGCAACGCCGTTCAGCGCGATGATCACGTCGGGCCGGAACACGAAGGCGTAGTAATCCGGGAACACCGCGCCCAGCACGCCCGGGCCGAGCAGAATGCCGCCGACGATCTGCACCACCACCAGCGGCGCCCAGTAATCGGTGCGAAACACGCGCCACACCAGCCACGGCACGGCAAAGATGATCGTCAGGGCGATCAGATAGATTTCAGTGAGGTTCATCCCGAGCCGTGTCTATTCAGCAGCGGTGCCTCGCGCAAATGCGTTTTCCACACGGCAAACCGGCCTTCCCCCGATTGACGCGATGCAGCATTTCGCGCAGGGCGGGAGGGTCTTCCCGGCAGGAGCGATTCTGTCAGGGCAGGCGAGCGGGAGAGCCCGATACCCCTGTCAAAAGGGGTGCGGCGCCGAAGGAGCAACCGCCCCGGAAACTCTCAGGCCCACGGACCGCTCGGCTGCGTGACACTCTGGAAAGCGCCTCGGATGCATATCCGCGGCCACCGAAGGGGAGGCGGCCACCGCGTTGATGGACCCGCCGAAGCTCTCAGGTCACCCGACAGAGGGGGCAGTTATTGGGCAGTGCCTTGGGCGCTGTCGGACTGCCGTATTCTGCCGGGGAATTCCCAAGTGAGCGACCACGATACCGACGACCAGATCGAAGACCTGCCGCTCGACGCGCTGCCGCTCGATGCGTGGCACCGCGGGCGGGGTGCGCGGATGGTGCCGTTTGCGGGCTACGAAATGCCGATCCAGTATGAAGGCATCGTCGCCGAGCATAACTGGACGCGCGAGAATGCGGGGCTGTTCGATGTGTCGCACATGGGCCAGCTGCTGCTGTCCGGCCCCGATTGCGATGCCGCGGTCGAAGCGGTGCTGCCGATTGACCTCTCCACACTGAAGCTCGGCCAGCAACGCTATTCGCTGCTGCTGGATGAGGACGGCGGCGTGCTGGATGACCTGATGATCTCGCGCTGGCCCGATGCGCTCTATCTGGTGGTCAACGGCGCGACCAAGTGGGACGATATCGGCACTTTGCGCGAGGCGCTGCCGGACGACATCACCCTCAATCACTTGGATGAGCACGCGCTGCTCGCCTTGCAGGGCCCCAAGGCGGCGGACGCATTGGCGCGCCATGTGCCGGGGGTGGAGGCGCTGACCTTCATGAAGTTCGGCAAGTTCAAGCTGGCGGGTCACGATGTCACCATCGCGCGGGCGGGCTACACCGGCGAGGACGGGTTCGAAATCTCGCTTCCCGCCGCACCCGCCGCCGAAGTGGCCGATCTGCTCTGCGCCGAACCGGAAGTGAAGCCCATCGGCCTTGGCGCGCGGGATTCGCTGCGGCTGGAGGCGGGGCTGCCGCTATACGGCCACGATATGTCGCCTGAGACCAGCCCCATCGAAGCGGGCCTTGTGTTCGGCATCAACAAGCGCCGCCGCACGGAAGGCGGCTTCCACGGCGCAGACCGCATCATCCGCGAGATCAATGAAGGCACGGCGCGCAAGTGGGTGGGCTTGTGCATTGAAGGCCGCCTGCCTGCCCGCGAAGGCGCCGAAGTCTTCAGCGGCTCTGACCGCATCGGCACCGTCACCAGCGGCGGCTTCTCGCCCACATTGGGCGCCCCCATCGCCATGGCCTATGTCGCTTCGCAATACGCCGCAACCGGCACCGCCCTTGAAGTCGAGGTTCGCGGCAAGCGTCTTGCCGCCACCGTTTCACCCACGCCTTTTGTCCCGCACCGCTATTTCCGAGGGAGCTGACCCATGCGTTACTTTACCGATGAACATGAATGGATCGACGTTGACGGCGACGTCGCCACGGTCGGCATCACCGACTATGCGCAGGGCCAGTTGGGCGACATCGTCTTCGTGGAACTGCCCGCGGTCGGCACCGCGATCCAGCAGGGCAAGGATGCCGCCGTGGTCGAAAGCGTCAAGGCAGCATCCGACGTCTACGCTCCGATTGACGGCGAAGTGACCGAGACCAACCCCGCGCTCGAGGAAGACCCGTCGCTGGTCAACTCCGCGCCCGAGGGCGAAGGCTGGTTCTTCAAGATGACCATCGGCAACGCCGCCCAGCTTGACGCGCTGATGGACGAAGCCGGCTACAAGGCCTTCATCGACAGCCTATGACCGCTGCGCCGGCCCTCGCTGATGTGCGTTTGATGGTTGCGACCCCGCTGTATGACGGGGCGCAAGCGGATTACCTGCGCAGCGTGGTCGGCCTGACGGGCGCGGCAGAGCGGGCCGGGGTGGGCTGTGCCTTCGCCTGGCTCAGCAACAATGCCGTGATCGACCGCGCGCGCAATGTGCTCGCCGCGGCGTTCCTGCAATCGGATGCGACGCACCTCGTATTCATCGATGGCGATATCGGCTTTGTGCCCGAGGAGGTGATTGATCTTGTCGCCCGGATGCAGGCCGATGATCGCCTCGCGGTGATCGGTGCGCCCTATCCCAAGCGCCGGATCAACTGGAGCCTTGTGGCATCGGCCGCGGCCAAGGGGCTGGCGGCGGATAACCCCGGCGAGCTTGAACGCTTCTCGGGCCTGTTCGCGGTGGAACCGCTTGATCCCAAGGGCGAATTCCGGCTGGATGCGCCGATCGAGCTGCTGCGCGTCGGCACCGGGCTGATGGTGATCCGCCGCAACGTGATCGAGGCGCTGTGCGCGGCGCATCCCGAACTGCGTTACGCTGCCGATCAGCTGGACCGGGAAAGCGGGCTGGCGGGCGACCAGCTCACCGCGCTGTTCATGCCGCTGATCGATCCGGACACAGGACACCTGTTGTCCGATGATTACGCCTTCTGCCACCGCGTGCGCGCCGCCGGTTTCCGCATCTGGCTCGCGCCGTGGATGCGCACCTCGCACACCGGCCCGGCGCGCTTTGCCGCAAACCTTGCCGATCTGGCGCAATTGAGCGCCTCCCCTCAACCCGCCTGACTTTCCACCCCCAGCCACGGATACCTCTCCCCATGCGCTACCTTCCTCTCACCGATACCGACCGGCAGGCGATGCTGGCGAAAATCGGCGCTACGAACATTGACGATCTGTTCGTCGATGTGCCCGAAGTCGCCCGTCTCGATGGCCCGATCCACGGCCTGCCGATGCACGCCGGCGAAATGGCGGTGGAACGCCACATGAAGGCGCTGGCGGCGAAGAATCTGGTGGCGGGCGATGTGCCGTTCTTCCTTGGCGCGGGCGCCTATCGCCACCATGTGCCGGCCAGCGTCGATACCATCATCCAGCGCGGCGAGTTCCTGACCGCCTACACGCCCTACCAGCCGGAAATCGCGCAGGGCACGCTGCAGATGCTGTTCGAGTTCCAGACCCAGGTTGCGCGCCTCTATGGCTGCGCGGTGGCGAATGCCTCGCTCTATGATGGCTCGACCGCGTGCTGGGAGGCCGTGGCGATGGCGACCCGCGTGACCCGCCGCAAGCGCGCGGTGCTCTCGGGCGCGCTGCACCCGCATTATGCGCAGGTCGTGAAGACCATGGCGCACTTCACCGGTGACGAGATCGCCGACGCGATGCCCGCGATCACCGCAGAGCCTGATCTTGACGGGTTGATCGCCCGCATCGACGAGGAGACCGCCTGCGTCGTGGTGCAATATCCCGACATCCTCGGTCGCATCAGCGATCTTACTCCGGTGGCCGAAGCCGCCCACGCCAAGGGCGCGCTGCTGGTGGTTGTGAACACCGAGCCGGTGGCGCTCGGCGCAATCAAGTCGCCGGGCGAGATGGGCGCGGACATCGTGGTGGGCGAGGGCCAGTCATTGGGCGTCGGCCTGCAATTCGGCGGGCCTTACCTGGGCCTGTTTGCGGTGCGCGATCCCAAGCACGTGCGGCAGATGCCGGGCCGGCTGTGCGGCGAGACCACCGACGCCGAGGGCAAGCGCGGCTTCGTGCTGACGCTCTCCACCCGCGAGCAGCACATCCGCCGCGAGAAGGCGACCAGCAACATCTGCACCAATTCGGGCCTGTGCGCGCTGGCCTTCACCGTCCACATGACGCTGCTGGGCGAGCGCGGCCTGCGCGAGCTGGCGGCAGAAAACCACCGCCTTGCCTGCCTCGCGGCAGACCGCCTTGCCAAGGTGCCGGGCGTGGAGGTGCTCAACAATGCCTTCTTCAACGAGTTCACCCTGATGCTCGGCGGCAAGCCTGCGCGCGAAATCATTCGCGATCTGGCGGATCGCGGCGTGCTCGGCGGGGTGTCGCTGGGGCGGCTCTATCCCGGGGTCGAAGCGCTCGAACACGCGCTGCTGGTCGCGGTGACCGAGACCACCACCGAAGAGGATATCGAGGTGCTCGCCCGCGAGCTTGAAGCCAGCATCAAGGAGACCGTGTGATGAACGCCCCGAACCAGTCCGGCTGGAAGCCCGAAATGCAGCTTGCCGATGCAGGCTTCGTCAATGGCCCGGCCACCACCACCGGCAACCGCGCGCTGATGCTTGAAGAACCGCTGCTGTTCGAGATTGGCCGCGCGGACGTGACCGGCGTCGATCTGCCGCCGGTCGATGCCAGCGCGCCGACACGCCTTGCCGGTCTTGCCCGCGGCGAAGCGATCGGCCTTGTCGGCCTGACCGAGCCGGAGACCGTGCGCCACTACACCCGCCTCAGCCGCCAGAATTACGGGATCGACCTCGGGTTCTTCCCGCTCGGCAGCTGCACGATGAAGCACAACCCGCGCCTCAACGAGAAGATGGCGCGGCTTCCCGGCTTTGCCGATATCCACCCGCTCGCGCCGCAGTCGACGGTGCAGGGCGCGCTCGAAGTGGTCCACCAGCTCGGCCATTGGCTGTGCACGCTGACCGGGATGCCGGCGGTGGCGATGAGCCCCAAGGCCGGCGCCCACGGCGAGCTGTGCGGCATCCTCGCGATCCGCGCCGCGCACGAAGCCCGCGGCGATGCGCGCGAAGTGGTGCTGGTGCCCGAAAGCGCCCACGGCACCAATCCCGCCACGGCGGCCTTCGCCAATTACCGGGTCGAGGATATCCCCGCGACGCCTGAAGGCCGAGTCGATGTGGCGGCGCTGAAGGCACGGCTGGGGCCGGATGTAGCGGCGGTGATGATCACCAACCCCAACACCTGCGGCCTGTTCGAGAAGGACTTCCGCGAGATCGCCGATGCGGTCCATGCGGTGGGCGGCTATGTCTATTGCGACGGGGCGAACTTCAACGCCATCGTCGGCAAGGTGCGCCCGGGCGACCTTGGCGTGGATGCGATGCACATCAACCTGCACAAGACCTTCTCCACCCCGCACGGCGGCGGCGGGCCGGGTTCGGGGCCGGTGGTGCTGTCGGAAGCGCTGGCGCCCTATGCGCCGCTGCCTTTCGTGCGCAAGCAGGACGATGGCGCTTTCTACCTCGTCGAGGAGGAAAGCGGTGAGGAATGCGGCCCGACCTTCGGCCGCATGACCGCGTTCCACGGGCAGATGGGGATGTTCACCCGTGCGCTCACCTATATGCTCAGCCACGGGGCCGATGGCCTGAAGCAGGTGGCCGAGGATGCGGTGCTCAACGCCAACTACATCCTGCGCTCGATGGAGGATATTCTCCATGCGCCCTTCGCCGGCTCTGGCCCGTGCATGCACGAGGCGCTGTTTGGCGATAAGGACTTCACCCAAGGGCTGACGACGCTGGATGTGGCCAAGGGGCTGATCGACGAGGGCTATCACCCGATGACGGTCTATTTCCCGCTGGTGGTCCATGGCGCGATGCTGGTCGAGCCGACCGAGACCGAGAGCAAGGCAGCGATCGACCAGTTCATCACCGCCTTCCGAGCCGTGGTGGAACGGGCGCTGGCAGGCGACGAGGCGCTGAAGCAGGCGCCTTACTACGCGCCCCGGCGGCGGCTCGATGAAACGGCCGCAGCGCGCAAGCCCAAGCTGGCGTTTGAATAATCGGTCGCGCTGACGCGCGAAGCAGACCGCCCGCCCCGCCTCCCCACCCGGCCACCAATGATACCATTATGCTTTGGTGGCCGGGTGGGGAGGCGGGGCGGGTGGTCTGCGCCACCGAAGGTGGCACGCCAACAGGCTACGCCTCGCCGTCCGCGTCCGGCTCGACCACCAGCCGGATCTGGGCGAGATTGAGGATCGCCACGTAGAACCCGATCACGGCGAGGCTGCTTGAACCCAGCATCGCAAAGGCCGCGCCCTTGGCGCCGTTCCAGTCGATCGCAGTCTCCAGCAGCACCAGCGCAAGAACTGTCGGCACCGCGCGCACGAGGAAGGCGATATGCGCCTTGCCTGCCGAAACCAGCAGCGATTCAAGGCTCGCGCCGACCAGCTCCACCGCGCCCGCGATGGCGAGGATCACCATCGCCCAGTAGAACACGCCGAAGCCCTCGCCCGCGATCAGTTGCAGGCCCACCCGGCCGAACACCAGCGCCGTCACCACCGCGATCACCCCGCCGACCGCAGCGATATTGGCCATCCGCCGCGCGATCTCGAGCGCGTTTTCGCGGGCGTGGACCAGTTCGGGCAGGATCGCCTTGCTGACAGTCTGCGCAAGGCTCACCAGCGCCTGACCCAGCTGGCTCGCCACGCGGAAGCCGCCTGCCAACGCCGCGCCGCCGAAGGTGCCGACCAGCAGGATCATTACCTGCTTGCCCGCAATCGATAGGCTGCCCGAAAGGTTGGTCGAAACGACAAAGCGCCACGCATCCTTGTGGCGCGCGGGGATGGTCTTGAGGCTTACCGCGCTCCACGACACCGGCTGCACCCGCGTGGCCACCACCCACAGCGCAATCGCCACCGCAACTTCGGCGGCGGCATAGGCGAGGATGAAGCCGGTGACGGTAGGCATGAAGGCAAAGGCGAGGCCTGCGCCGAGAGCGCGGATCAGCGGTTGCACCGCCTCGGCGGCCGCAGCGCGGGCATATTGGAAGTGGAGCCGCAGGATGCCGGTGGGGGTGGTGCGGATCGCGGCGAGCGAGATCGCGCAATAGCCGAAGGCCAGCCACAGCATCTCGCGCGGGACATCGAGCCAGTAAGGCGCGCTCACGATCATCGCCCCTGCCAGCACAATGCCGAGCGCGACCGAGACGAAATCGAGCGCGACAGCAAAACCGGTCGCCTCGCGCGCCTTGTCGGGATCAACGCTGCCGCCATCGCCATTGGCGCCCCAGCGCACGATGAACTGCCAGGTCTGGAAATTGGCAAGGCCGGTGATCGCCTGCCCCAGCGCCACGATCAGTGCGAAATGGCCGAAGCCCACAGTGCCCAGCGCACGGGTTGCCAGCGCGAGGTAGACAAGGCTCAGCACCGCATTGAAGCCGCGCCCGCCCAGCAGCCAGCCCATGTTGGAGAACAGCCGTTTCATCTGACGCCTTGTGCGCGGCCCGACCGGATCAGGTCGCAGGCCCTGTGCGGTCGCCCTCGCGCGCCTTCAGGATCTTCTCGGTCACGGCGAAAGTGCGTTCATTATCGACGTCGATGGCGAAATGCCCGTCGGACAGCACCACCGGCACCAGCTTGAACCCGAAGCGGCGCGAAATCTGCGCGAACAGCTTTTCCTTCGAGCCCCAGCCCATGCGGAAGCGCACGAGGTTGATGAGCCCGAACGCCTTGATGATGCGGCGCGGATATTTGATGAACTGCCCGCCCTCGCGCATGATCTCGGCGGCTTTGAGCGCCTGCGCGCTGCCGAGCCAGTAGGTGTTGCAGTTGGAATAGCCGCCGTCGCGGAACTCGTAGAAGCGCTTCTGCCCGATGGGGTCAGCGGCCTGCACATCCTCGCGCCGGGCCAGCGCCGCTGCGCCGCCTGCGCCTTCCGCAAGGCATTTGGCGATGAACTCGCCGTAGCCTTCGGGGGTGACGAGGCAATTGTCGGCGGTGGTGATCAGCAGTGGGAAATCCGCGCCTTCCGACCCGGCAAACACGCTATCGACGATGTTGAAGCGGCCCTCGACCATGGTCAGCCGGCCCTCGGCAATCAGCGTGGCGACAGTCGGCAGGCGGGCGATCTCGCCCTCGTCATGCGCGACCACGCGGATTGCGCCAACCGAGGGGCAGGCGGCGACCTGCGCCACCACCCGTTCGATCATCGGCACGCCGTTGACGGGCACCACTGCCTTTTGGGACACCCCTGCACGCTCGGCGAGCGGATCGAGCACGCCCGAGCGCTTGCCCGCCATCACCAGTGCGGTGGCCTTGATTGCGTTCACCATAACGCGCGGCCCTTAGCCGCTTGTGCACCTGAATGCCAAGCGCGGATGGTGAGCCCTGTGCATCAATCGCGGCGAGGCGGTGCGCGGCCTTACCCCATCGTCGGGATGACGAAGGCGTTCGACCCGTCCTGCGAGCCATCGGGCCAGCGCTGGGTGATCTTCTTGTTCTTCGTCCAGAACCGCAGACCTTCCGTGCCATACTGGTCGATGTCGCCGAAGCCCGAGCGCTTCCACCCGCCGAAGGAGTGATAGGCGACCGGCACCGGGATCGGCACGTTGATGCCGACCATGCCGACATTGACCCGTGCCGCGAATTCGCGCGCGGCGTGGCCGTTTCGGGTGAAGATCGCGACGCCGTTGCCATATTGGTGTTCGGACGGCAGGCGCACCGCCTCTTCGAAATCCTTGGCGCGCACGATCTGGAGCACGGGGCCGAAGATTTCTTCCTGATAGGACTTCATCTGCGGCGTCACGTGGTCGATCAGGGTCGGGCCGACGAAGAAGCCCTTCTCGTGGCTCTGCAAGCTGTAGCCGCGCCCGTCGACGACGATCTCGGCGCCTTCTTCCTCGGCGGTGGTGATCCACTGTTCGATCCGCGCCTTGTGCTCGGGCGTGACGACCGGGCCGTAATCCGCTTCGGGATCGTTGGAGACGCCGATGCGCAGGCCCGCGATCGACTTGAGCAGCTTTTCCTTCAGCCGCTCGGCAGTTTCCTCGCCCACCGGCACCACCACGGGCAGCGCCATGCAGCGTTCGCCCGCCGAGCCGAAGGCCGCGCCGGTCAGATCGGTGACGACCTGATCGAGATCGGCATCGGGCAGCACGATCCCATGGTTCTTCGCCCCGCCGAAGGCCTGCACGCGCTTGTTGTTCGCAGAGCCGCGCGCGTAGATATATTGCGCGATGTCGGACGATCCGACGAAGCTGATCGCGGCGATATCGGGGTGATCGATGATCGCATCGACCATTTCCTTGTCACCGTGGACGACCTGCAGCAGGCCCTCGGGCGCGCCGGCTTCAAGGAACAGCTGCGCGAGCCGCACCGGCACGCTCGGATCGCGTTCCGAGGGCTTGAGGATGAAGGCATTACCCGCCGCGCAGGCCATGCCGAACATCCACATCGGGATCATCGCCGGGAAGTTGAACGGAGTGATCCCTGCGCCGATACCGAGCGGCTGGCGCATCGAATAGACGTCGATCCCGGGGCCTGCGCCGTGGGTATATTCGCCCTTCATGATCTGCGGCAGACCGCAGGCATATTCGATCACTTCGAGCCCGCGCTGCACATCGCCGCGCGCGTCGGGGATGGTCTTGCCGTGCTCGCTGGAGAGCATCTCGGCGAGGGACTGCATGTTCGCCTCGACCAGCTCCTTGAAGGCGAACATCACCCGCGCGCGGCGCTGCGGGTTGGTCGCCGCCCAGGCGGGCTGGACGCGCTTGGCGGTGGCAACGGCCTGCGCCAGCAGCGCGGCATCGCCCAAGGCGACTTCAGCCTGCACTTCGCCGGTCGAGGGGTTCCAGATGGCATGCTTGCGGGTGGGGGCGGGGCTGTCGCCGACGATGAAGTGGTCGATCTGACGCATGTGGGGGTCTCCTGTCTGGCCTTTCCTTTGGCCCCCAAGGCCCGCCCTTGCAAGCCTCGCGGCTCCCCTCAAAAGTGCTGGCGCGGGCGGGGCAGAAGGCGCAAGCAGCGGCATTGCCGGCGAGAAAACGGGAGGCGGATCATGCGAAGGATGTGGAGATGGATCGCCGGATGCGCAGTGCTGGCGGCCAGCAACGCCTGCGCGCAGGTGCCTGACCCCTGGCCAGTCGAGGATGACGGCGTCTTCATCCCCGGCAGCATGGAAAAGGTGGCGGAGGGCTATAACTTCACCGAAGGCCCGGTGTGGGACGGGGCGCGGGTGATCTTCAGCGATATCTCCGGCGATACGGTTTACGTGATGATCCCCGGTGAAGCCCGGCGCGTGCTCTACGCCCCATCATCGCGCGCCAACGGCCACACCTTCGATCACAATGGCGCGCTGCTCAATGCCGAGCACGGCAGCGGCGAGGTGACCCGCTGGACGCCGGGGGCGGCCGCCAAACTGTGGTCGCCGCCTATCAGGGCAAGCACCTTAACAGCCCCAATGATGTGGTGGTGCGCAGCGACGGGCTGATCCTGTTCACTGATCCCCCCTATGGCCTGAACAGCGCCTATAACGGGGTGCAGCGCCCGGCCGAAATCGGCTTCAACGGGGTCTATGCCTATGACGAGGTGACAGGGCGGATTGTGCTGATTGACGACAAGCTCGACCGGCCCAACGGTATCGCGCTCTCTCCCGACGAGGCCACTGTCTATGTCAGCGATTCCGCGACCAACACGATCTGGGCCTATATGCTCGCCGCCGATGGTTCCGCCAGCGGCAAGCGGCTGCTGGCGGATCTGGCGCTATCGGGAAAGCCTTATCCGGTCGATGGTTTGCGGGTGGATAGCGAGGGCCGTGTTTTCGCCACCTGTCCCGCAGGGGTCTGCGTGATCGCCCCCGATGGCACCCGCGTCGCCACGCTGGAATTGCCGATCCGGGCGAGCAATGTCGGTTGGGCGGGGCCGGGCCTGTCCGATCTCTATATCACCTCAGGCACCGAGGTGTGGAAAGTCAGCACCCGGGCGCGTGGGATCGGATCGTCTGTGAAGCCCGCCCCCTCGCGCTGAGATCCGGGCCTTAATCGAAGATATCGAAGATCGATCCGCGCTTCCGGCGATGGCCGCCGTATTCACCACGTTCGCCATACTCCCCGCGTTCGCCATACTCCCCGCGCTCTCCCGCTTCGCCGTATCCGCTATAGCCGGGCTGCGGCGGCTGCGGTGGCTGGGGCGCGGACGGGCGCGGGGCCGGTGCGGGGGCAGCCTGCGAAGCGGCCTCCATCAGCTTTTCCAGCTCCCCCCGGTCAAGCCAGACACCGCGGCACGAGGGGCACATATCGAATTGCACGCCGTCACGCGCGACGGTCTGCATGGCGCTGTTGTCATTGGGGCACAGAAGCAGGGGCATGGAAATTTCCTTCCTGAAGAGCGGGTTCTGGCCCCTAGCGCAGGTTTCAGGCTATTCTGCGGCGCGGCCTGGCGCCGCCAGCGCTGCGCTCAACTGCCCGAAGGGATCAGCGTGATCGCGGTCTGCCGCCCGTCGATATAGCGCACGGTCTTGCCATCGAAGAAGGCGTCCTCCTCGGTGCGGAAATCGACCCGCTGCCCGCCCCATTCGGGCACCGCCGCGTAGGAGGTGAGCTCGATTGACCAGGCGGTGTTGGCGCGGATCGGGCCTTGCCCACGCGGATCGGCGTTCTGGTTGTCCCAGAAGCCGATGCTCGGGCCCGCGCCGTGGCCGTGGTGTCCGATCGGGTGCGTGTAGATCGACGGATCGAGCCCCGCTGCAATCGCATCGGCCCGCGCTATCGCCAGCGCCTCGTTGCCGCTGCGCCCCAAGGCAAAGGCGCGGGTGAGGAAATCCTGCACCTTGTTGCTGTTCGCCAGCCCCTGAGCAAGGCCAGCGGGCACGGCAGTCTCGCCCGGCTTCAGCACATAGGCCAGATGCTGGGTATCGGTGTTGAGCCTGAGGTAGGTGATGCCGAAATCGGTCCACAGCAAATCGCCGGGCTGGATCACCTCTGCGCCCTCGATCATGCCCGTGCGGCCCTCGCGCTGGATCGCGACCGAGGGGTGGAACCACGGATCAAGGGCCAGCGCCAGCAGCCGGTCACGATACCACCATTGCACCTGTTCCGCCGTCGTCACGCCGGGGGTGATCACCTTGGCGGAGAACGCCTCACCAATCACCGCGTGGGCGGTGCGCACGACGCTCAGGTAGAGATCCATTTCTGACGGGGTGCGGGTTTCGAGCCAGCGGATCGCCAGCCCCTCGCCGCTCACCACCCGCTCGTGCAAGGCGGGGGGCAGGGTGGACATGAAGCGATCATACTGGCTCAGCGTCATCCCGTCGGCGAATTGATACAGGTCGGAAGAATTGATCGCGATCTTGGCCGGATCGCGCGCCGCAATCAGCTCGGCCACGGCCTGCCACTGGTCGGGCTGCTTGGCCGGATCCCATGCCGGCGCGAACAGCCCGCCGAGGCCGTAGCGGCTGACGGTGAGGCGCTCGATCGGTTTGCCTTCACCCGGATCGTGGAAGATCAGGATGGTGCGGCGGCGCGCGTGCATGTTCTCGGCATCAAGCATGGTGGCGACCACCGGCTCCTCGAAATATTCGCGCGCCACCAGCAGCCACAGGTTGATGCCTTCGGCGCGCATGATCTCCGGGATGATGGTGTCGAGCCGCTCGGCAAGAATGCGGTTTTCGAGTGTCGCCCGTTCGCGCGGTGCGAGGATGGCGGGCAGCGCGGGGGCGGCCTGCTCGGTCTCGCTCAGCGCCAGCGGCGCGTTCGCCAGCGCCGGTGCGCCCGCCGCCGCCACTGCGGCCAGCACTGCCGCGCCCGTCCATGCCGTGACCATGCCGCGCATTCCATTCCCCTCTGTTTTGCCGTTAGTGTCACCATGAAGCCGTCCTGCGCACCATGCAAGCGGGCGGCCCGCGCTTGCGCCCGCGCCCAAGCTGGCGCAGTTTGCCGCGCATGATCCGCCCCACGCGCTCCCTCGGCCCGGCCCGCATCAAGCTGGCGAGCTACAACATCCGCAAGGGGCTGGGGACCGACCGCGTGCGCAATCCGCTGCGCATCCTCAAGGTGCTGGCCGAGGTGGGGGCCGATATCATCGCGCTGCAGGAGGCCGACCGCCGCTTCGGATCGCGCGCGGCGGTGCTGTCGCAAGTGCTGCTCGATCATCACAGCGATTACGAGGCCGTGCCGCTGGATGTGCAGACCGATTCGATGGGCTGGCACGGCAATGCGATCCTGGTGCGCAAGGGGATGGAGGTGCTGCATCATGACATCATCCATATCCCCTGCCTTGAACCGCGCGGGGTGGTGACCGCAACCATCGCGACCCCGGCGGGGCCGATTACGGTGTTCGGGATGCATCTCGATCTGTCGGGCCTGTGGCGCGGGCGGCAGGCGCGGGCGATCACGGCGCTTGCCGAGACCGCACGTGCCGCGCATCCGACGGTGATGATGGGCGATTGCAACGAATGGCGGGAGCGCGCCGGGTGTTTCCGCGAATTCGGCCGCCACTTTGCGATCCTCGATTGCGGGCCGAGCTTCCACAGCCGCCGCCCGGTGGGCCGCCTCGACCGGATCATGCATTGCGAGCGCTTGCAGCTGGCCGCCTGCGGGATCCACCATACCCCGCTTGCCGCGACCGCATCGGATCACCTGCCGGTCTGGGCCGAGCTGCGCGTAGCAAACGGCGCACCACGAAGCAGTTGACGGCCCCGCGCCAATCGTGGCAAGCGGCGCCCCGCACGCGATGCGGGTGTAGCTCAATGGTAGAGCAGAAGCTTCCCAAGCTTACGACGAGGGTTCGATTCCCTTCACCCGCTCCAGCACTCCTTCCAAAATCATCCATCTAGGTCTAGAAAAACTGCAGTTTTCCTGATACATAGAGTGCTGGCCTGTCCAGTGCTGTCCAGCCCCATCCACGCAAAGCTAGTGCGTTTTGGGGGTCACGCTGGGGGTCACAAGAAACCCAGCGAATGGAGTGACCCCCAAATGGCTCTGACAGACTCTGCAATCAAGGCGGCGAAGCCCAAGCCGAGCCAGTACAAACTGCACGACGAAAAGGGCCTGTTGCTGATTGTGCGGCCCGCTGGCGGCAAGCTCTGGCGGCTCAAGTACCGATTTGCCGGCAAGGAGCAGCAACTTACGATTGGCACCTATCCCGAGGTTGGCCTCAAGGAAGCGCGCGAACGCCGCGACAGGGCCCGCAAGGTCATTGCGGAAGGCAAAGACCCCAGCGCCGAGAAGAAGCGCGAGAAGATCGCCGCAGCTATCAGCGCAGGGAACACCTTTAAGGTGGTTGCGGAGGAGTTTATCGCTAAGCGCCAGCGCGAGGGCATGGCCGATGCGACCGTAGCAAAGTGCCGCTGGCACCTCGATCGGCTCGACAAGTTGCAAGGTCGCCCCATTGCCGAAATTGAGGCTTTTGAGCTGCTGGCCGTGCTCAGGAAGATGGAAACGCGCGGCAACCTCGAGGCGGTCCGGCAGGTTCGTTCCTTCGCCAGCCGGGTATTCCGCTACGGGGTAGCCACGACCCGTTGCAAGCATGATGTGGCGGCTGACCTGATCGGTGCGCTCACCACGCCCACGGTCAAGCACCATGCCGCCATTGTCGATCCGGTCGAAGTCGGCGCGCTGCTTCGCGCAATCGAAGGTTTTCAAGGCCAGCCCTCAACTCACTACGCCTTGCGCCTAGCCCCGCATGTTTTTGTTCGCCCCGGCGAGCTGCGCCATGCGGAATGGACGGAGTTCGATCTTGACAGCGCGATCTGGGTCATCCCTGCCGCCAGGACGAAGATGCGCAAGGTGCATCAGGTTCCGCTCAGTCGGCAGGCGATCGCTATCCTGAGGGAGATGCACAAGGTATCAGGCATGGGCAAGCTCGCCTTCCCCGGCCTGCGCGGCGCGACCCGCCCACTTAGCGAGAACACGTTCAATGCCGCCTTGCGTCGGCTGGGGTACTCCAGCGACGAAATGACCGCGCATGGCTTCCGGGCGATGGCTAGCACCCTTTTGAACCAGTCCGGCAAATGGCGGCCCGATGTGGTGGAGCGCGCCCTGGCGCATGGCGAACGTGATAAGATCAGGGCGGCCTATAATCGCGCGGAATATTGGGAAGAGCGCGTGACGATGGCGCAGTGGTGGTCAAATTACCTCGACACATTGCGGGATGGTGTAGAGGTCATTCCGATCCGAGCGTGAAATTATTTATCCACAGGTTAATCTTCAAATAATACATACAAAACAACCATAAACGCACTGTAACGTGTTGTCAGTAAATTCTGATGTCAGCGCGTCTGGAGGGGTGTGGACGCGTACGGATTTTTGCATATCTCTGTCGTTCCGCTGTGAAGGAACGCCAAATGCATAACGCCCACCGTGACTATTCGAGCCTGCCCGCCGAGGCAGTCCTCCGCCTTCCCGATGTACTCGCTCTCGTCGGCCTTGGCCGGGCTTCCGTGTACGCAAAGGTTGCTGAGCATCGTTTCCCCGCTCCGATCAAGCTGACGCAGCACGCATCTGGCTGGCGCATGGGCGACATCCGCGCTTGGCTCGCCGACCCTATTGGCTGGCCGTCCAGCAACGATAACAACGCCGGAGGGGGAGCCAGAAATGCCTGACAACGCCACAGCTGCCGCGCAGAGGCTCGCTCGGTTCCAAGCACGCCCTGAAATCCAAAGCGTAACCACCCGCTATGCCGATTGGCCTGCGGGGGACGGTGTCACTGTCAACGTTCAACTCGCCGGCTTGGCGCTGTTGAGAGTGGGAGGCTGCATTTCGCGGCCCGACTATCGGGGGTCGATACGTAAGATTGCTAGAACAAGCGGCCTGCCCCTGAAGGACTTTCATCTCCTTGCTCAGTGCAATCGTGAGCTCGTGCGGTGTGCGCTATCGGGCTCTGGTCAAATTGCCTTCACGCCTGACGATTGGGACGCAGAAGAGGCAGAGCTCTAATGTCGCAGGCTTCTACTTACCCTTCGATCCTGCCTGTCGACACGGCACCCATCCCTGACCTGCTCAAAGGACTTAGGCGCTGGCTGCCGTGGCGCGCGGGTCCCCACAAGCCCACGGGTAAGTTTGACAAGATCCCGATCGATCCAACGACCGGGCGCAATCTGAGCGCGGTGGACCCGGCCAACTGGGTGACATTTGACGTGGCTATGCAGGCATGCAGAAAGGGAGCAGCGCAGGGCATCGGAATTGCCTTGAGCGATAAGCACCCAGTCATGCTTAAAGGACAGCCACTCTTCCTCACCGCCGTCGATCTCGATAACTGCCGCTCACAGATGAACGAATACAAGCTACTGTGGCGTCAGCTCGGCAAGCCCTATGTGGAAGTTTCGCCAAGCGGAAAAGGCCTGCGAATGTTGGGTTTGTCTTGCACTGCAGTGCGCGGCGGCAATGCAGGTGACGGCAAAGAGCTGTACGCAACTGGGCGCTTCGTCACCGTGACCGGCCATGGAGGTCGAGGCTCACTTTGTGAGTTCACTAGCGGCATCACGATGCTGGAACGGAACTGGTTTGGCGATAGGACGACATCCACGAGCCCGAGGAAAAGTCTGCTCAGCCAGCCACTACTGCCGGAGCAACGGGCGTTCGTGGAGCCAGTCCTGTCGATGCTGGACGCAATCTCATCCAACACCGACTACGACACGTGGCGCGACATCATTTACTCAGTGGCATCTACCGGCTGGGTGTGCGCTCGGCATATCCTTCATATATGGAGCAAGAGGGCCCTGCACCGCTACGACGCTGCAGTTCTCGATAAACTGTTCGACAGCTTTGATCCCGCAAGGGGCATCACGCTAGGCACGCTTGCTTACCACGCTCGCAAGAATGGGTGGACTGGCCAGCCGCCCCCGGTCCTGCAGATGCTGCCTTCTACTCCAACTCCGGGGCAATCTGTTGCGCCGCTTTTGATGACGGCGCTTCAGCTTCGTGCGCTTCCTGCTCCTCACTACGTCGTTCGCAACGTATTCCCCGCGCAAGGGCTTGCTGCGATTTATGGCGAGCCAGGGTCCGGTAAGTCGTTTCTAGCCCTTGACCTTGCGCATGCCATTGCGGCTGGCACCGTCGATTGGTTCGGTTTCCGCGTCCGCCAGAGGCCGGTGGTCTACGTCGTGCTTGAAGGCGTCGGGGGCATGGGTAAGCGCACTACCGCACTTGAGCTGCACAGCAAGCAGCCGTGTTCTGACCAACTCCGCTTTTGGTGCCGTGGAATTCACCTTCTGACGGGAGAAGGCATCGACCTGCTGGCGATGGAGGTTGTTGCAGCGGTCGGCATGGGGGCGGTCGTGATCGTCGACACACTCAATCAAGCCTCTCCGGGAGCCGACGAGAACACCTCGCAGGACATGGGCAAGATCATCGCCCACTCGAAGCACCTTGCCGCTTCGGTGGGAGGACTGGCAATCTTGGTCCACCATGCCGGCAAGAACCGCGCGCAAGGCTTGCGCGGCCACTCGTCTCTGCACGCCGCTATGGATGCCGTCATCGAAGTCGCTACCGTGGATGGCAAGCATAAGGCGTGGTCCATCACCAAGGCCAAGGACGACAGCTCAGATGTCAAAAGGGATTTCGATCTCGTCCCCTACACTGTGGGGCAGGATGAATTCGGGGATCCGATTACAAGCTGTGCCGTCCAGCACACCATCCACGCCACGCCCCTGAAGCTTAAGGCACCGACTGGAAAGCACCAGAAGGCAGCACTGGCTGAGCTGCGCAGTCAGCTTCAGCAACCCGGCAGTGGCGTCGATTACAACAAGGCTCTCGCCCTTGTCGCTGCCGCATTGAATGCACCGCAGGACAAGAAGGCCGAGCGGGCAAAAGAGGCGGTGCAGACGCTCATTCGCGACGGCCACCTTATCTTGAATGATTTAGGAGTATGCCTTGCCTGATCCCCGAAAGTCTTCCCGCCCCCGAATCCCTAAAGGGAATTCGGGGGTTCCGGGGAATGGACTTCCACCCGAAACGGTCCCGTTTCGGGTTTTCGGGCCGGGCAAAGCTGCAAAATGCCTAACCACCACCGAGCTATGGGAGAATTTAGGTGTCATCCGCCTACATCAGATCGCTGCAGCGAAGCCTCCAGACCGAGGAGCGACCAGTTGAACTATCTAAACCGGACCTCGAGTCACGCTTACTCGCGTGGATGGATAGCCAGCCGGAGATTAGCCGAAACCGGCCCTACAGCATGAGCGAACTAGAACATGCCCTTGGCTCGCAAGGTCGATATCTCAGCCCGGTGTTGCTCCGCCTCGGTTGGGAGCGAAGGCGCAAGTGGACCAGCAAGACACGATACCTCCGATACTGGGTGCCACCTCGTAGGTCGCCTCTGTGAAGCTTTATGCTTCTAATGCTTGAGCTTTAACGGTTCGCCATTAAGCTTCGCCAGCGATGGCGGATAGCTCCAACTTCAACTTCTTGGCGGCACACGATCCGCAACTGGTCCGCCTCGGTGCACTCGCCGAACGCTATTTCCATGACGACGCTCCAGCGGCGCTGATCAAGTTGCGTCAGTTTGCCGAATTCCTGGCCAAGGAAGTGGCTGCGCGTCATGCGCTGCTTCCATCGGCGCAGGCTACGTTTGACGAAACACTGCGTGCGCTGAAGCTCCGTGCTGTGATGCCGCGTGAGGTCGCTGACCTGTTCTACCACCTCAAGAAGGTCGGCAACGCCGCCGCCCACGAAAACGCCGGAACACCGGGCGAGGTTCTCACTGCGCTCAAGACCGCACGCGAAGCGGCGATCTGGTTTCACCGTACCTATGCGAATGCACCGGCGTTCAAGCCCGGACCGTTTGTGCCGCCCGCGCCGCCGACCGATCCTACGGCTGCACTGAAGGAGGAAATCCGTAGGCTGCAGCAACAGATCCGATCCAGCGCCGATGCGGAGGCTCAAGCGCAGCTTGCCAAACAAGAGGCTCAAGCCGAACGCCTTGCCGCGCTTGAGCAGGCGGAAGAACGAGAACAAGAAAAGCAGTTTTGGGAACAATATGCGGCAGAGACCGAGGCCGGACTGAAGGCGGCCGAAGCGGTGCTAAAGACGGCCCAGCAGGCTGCCGAAGCACTGCCTGCGCAGCAGCTCGACCTGCTTGCACAGTTGGCCGCGCAGCAGGCTGAAAAGATCGAGCTGGATGAAGCCACCACCCGCGTCCTCATCGATGATCAGCTGCGTGTCGCCGGATGGATCGTCGACAGCGTACTGCTGCGACACGCCAATGGCGCCCGACCCGAATACGGCATGGCAATGGCGATCGCCGAATGGCCCACGAAAACGGGTCCGGTCGACTATGCTCTGTTTATCGATGGTCGCTGTGTCGGCGTGATCGAAGCCAAGCGCGAGGTCAGCGATGTTCCCGGCAGGCTGGGTCAGGCCAAACGCTACGCTATCGGCATCGAACTTACACCCGATGAGCTGCCTCAGCGCGGCCCCTGGCAAGACGGTGATGATCGCTTCCGCGTGCCGTTTCTGTTCGCCACCAATGGTCGGCCTTATGTGAAGCAGCTGGCGACCAAGTCGGGCATCTGGTTCTGGGATGCGCGCCCCAATGCCGGGGAAGCGCGGGCGCTGCCCGAATGGTTCTCGCCGCGCGACCTTATCGAGCGGCTGGAGCAGGAAACTCAAGATGTCTCTGGGGTTGCCGAACGCGAGATTGGGGTCACCGGCCTTCGCCCCTATCAGCAGGATGCAATCGCTGCGGTTGAAGAGGCAGTTGCAGAAGGCCAGCGCCACATTCTTCTGGCAATGGCGACGGGTACCGGCAAGACACGTCTCGCCATCGCGCTGATGTACGAGCTGCTTCGTCGCAAGCGGTTCCGCCGCATCCTCTTCCTAGTCGATCGTAACGCGCTGGGACGCCAGACGCTCGACGCCATGAGCACCACCGACACCAGCGGCTTTCTCAAGTTCGACGAGGTGTTTCCGGTCGCCGACCTTGCCAAGAAATTCCCAGAGGCGACTGACCGCGTCCAGGTCGCCACCGTACAGGCCATGATCCGGCGCGTGTTCGATGATGCCGAAGCAGAACGCCCCACACCCGGGACGTACGACCTTATCATCGTCGATGAAGCGCACCGGGGCTACACGCTCGACGCTGAATTGCGCGAGGATGATCTCGGCTTCCGCAACTTGGACGATTATCTGTCCGCCTATCGCCGCGTGCTCGATTTCTTCGATGCCACCAAGGTTGCGCTGACGGCCACGCCCGCGCTGCACACCCGCGAAATTTTCGGCGCACCAGTGTTTCACTACTCTTACCGGCAGGCCGTGATCGATGGCTTCCTGATCGACCACCGCCCACCGCGTCGCATCGTCACCGCGCTCAGCCAGACGGGCATCCACTTCGAACCCGGCGAAGAGGTCAACATCATTGATCCGCGCACCGGGCAGATCGACCTGTTCGACCTTGAGGATCAGGTCAACTTCGAAATCGCCGAGTTCAACAAGAAGGTCTACACCGAGCCCTTCAACAAGGCGGTGGCGCAAGCCATCGCGCTCGAATGCCCGCCCGACCAACCGGGCAAGACCCTGCTTTTCGCAGCGCGCGATGATCACGCCGATATTCTGGTCAAGGCACTGCGCGAAGCCCTGGCCGAGGAATATGGCCCCCAGCCGCACGACCTGGTCGACAAGATCACCGGCTCCGTCGACAAGCCGCTCGACCGGATCAAGGCCTTCAAGAATGACCCGCGCCCCAAATACGTAGTCACCGTGGACTTGCTCACGACCGGCATCGACGTGCCGGCGATCACCAATCTGGTCTTCGTCCGAAGGGTCAACAGCCGCATCCTCTATGACCAGATGATCGGCCGCGCCACGCGCCGCTGCGACGAAATCGGCAAGGAGTATTTCCGCATCTTCGATGCAGTTGACATCTACGCCAACCTTCAGGAAGTCTCCGACATGCGCCCCGTCGTCGTCGACCCGGCGCTGTCGTTCGCAACGCTCGTGCAGGATCTTGGCCGCGCCGCCACCGACAATGACCGGACATTCGTCCGCGACCAGATCGTGGTGAAGCTCCGCCAGCGTTTGCGGCACATCGACCCCGCGGTGCGCGAAACCCTCGAACAGGTTCTTGGTCCGCTCGACCAGTTGGTCGAAAAACTCAAGTCAGCTCCGCCAGCCGAAACGCTCGCTCTGTTCCAGCAGCACCCGTCGCTCGCCGCTGTTCTCGACAAGCCGCTGCCCAAAGGTGGGCGCGATTCCGGTATCATGATTTCCGAACACGAGGACGAGCTGGTCGATGTTCATGATCTCTTCGGCGACAAGGCATCGCCTGCTGACTACATTGAGGAATTCGAACGCTTCATCCGCGCCAATATGAACGCGGTCCCCGCACTGATCGCCGCCACCCAGCGCCCGCGTGATCTGACCCGCGCAGAGCTGAAACAGATTGCCCTGCTGCTCGATGAAAAGGGCTTTTCCGAAGCAGCCCTGCGCCAGGCCTATGGCCGCGTGCGCAATGCCGATATCGCCGCTCACATTATCGGCTTTGTCCGTCAGGCGGCTCTCGGTGATCCGCTGGTCCCCTACCAGTCCCGCGTCGACAACGGCGTGCAGCGCATACTCGCCAGCCGCGATTGGTCGTCAGAACAGAAACGCTGGCTCCAACGCATCGGCCGCGCGCTGCGCGAACAGCCGGTGGGCGATCCTGCGATGCTGGCTGAGCCCCTGTTCGCCCAAAACGGCGGTTTCCCTGTCATCGACCAGGCCTTTGACCACAAGCTTTCGGACGTGCTGATGGACCTCAATGCGGCCATCTGGGATAGCGCCGCCACCGCCGCCTGAATCGTGGAGCACCGATGAACCCCTCAGCCGATCTCGTGAACAAGCTCTGGCGCCTCTGCTCGCTGCTGCGCAAGGATGGCGTCACCTACCAGCAATACGTGACCGAGCTGACCTACCTGCTGTTCCTCAAGATGGCCTCGGAACAGAAGGACGAAAGCCGCATCCCCGAGCAATACCGCTGGGGCGCGCTCAAATCGGCCAACGAAACCGAGGTGCTTCAGCGCTACCGGCAGGCGCTGATCGACCTTGGAGATGGGACCAAGGTGGCTGACCGGTCAATCGTCGCCATTTTCCAGAATGCGGCCACCGTCATCCGCACCCCTGCCAACCTGCGTCAGTTGATCGACGCGATCGACGGCCTGCACTGGTTCAGTGATGAGCGTGACGCTTTCGGCGATGCCTACGAAGGCCTGCTCCAGAAAATGGCCGAGGAAACCAAGCGCGGGGCTGGGCAGTATTTCACCCCGCGCGTAGTGATCCAGACCCTCGTTAATCTGATGCAGCCTGCACCCGGCGAAGTGATCCAGGACCCGGCGGCAGGCACCGGCGGCTTCCTGATCGCAGCTGATCAATACATGCGCGAGCAGACCGACGACTATTTCGAGCTCTCGCCCAAGCAACAAGCCTTCCAGCTCAAGCAGGCCATCACCGGTATCGAGAACGTGCCGGACACCTTCCGCCTGCTGCTGATGAACCTGCACCTGCACAACATCGATCCCGACAATCTCGATCTGGCCGATACGTTGTCTCCGTCGGGCTCGCAGTCCCGGTTCAAGAACGCGGACCTGATCCTCACCAATCCGCCGTTTGGCCCGGCTGGCGGCCCGCCGACCCGTGATGACCTTACGATCACCGACCGCGTGTCATCTTACCAACTGCCCTTCGTCGAACATTGTATACGCGCCCTGCGGCTCGGCGGGCGCGCGGCGATAGTGGTACCGGATAACATTCTGTTCGATGACGGGAAGGGCAAAGCCCTGCGCCAGCGGCTTATGAACTGGTGCAACTTCCACACCATCCTGCGCCTGCCAGTCGGCATCTTCTACGCGCAGGGGGTCAAGACTAACGTCATTTTCTTCACCCGCGCCATCGATGAGGCACCGCTGAAGGACACGACCGAGGCGGTGTGGATTTACGACATGCGCACCGGCGCGCCGGCCTTTGGCAAGACCAGACCGATCACCGAAGCGGACTTTGCTGACTTCGTTGCCTGCTTCGGCGACAACCCCGATGGCGAGGCACCGCGCACCGCTCAGGGTGAAGAGGGCCGCTGGCGCTGCTTCACCCGCGAGGAGATTGCCGCGCGCGGCGACAACCTCGACATCATCTGGCTCAAGGATACCAGTGGCGATCCCGAGGATGGGCTCGACTCACCCGAGGACATTGCCTCGGCTATCGAAGGTCACCTGACGCTAGCGCTGGAGGAAGTGCGGGCGCTTATGGAGGAACTGGAAGAACCTGCGACTGAGCCAGTTGCGGCGGAGGCCGAAGCGTGACTTTGCCGACAGGATGGGCAGAGGCCACCGTTGACGACTTAGGTGAGTATCTGAATGGCATGGCATTCAAGCCCACTGATTGGACTGACAAGGGCATTGGAATTATCCGCATTCAGAACCTTACCGTTCCTTCTAAGCCTCTGAACCGAACGAAGCGCACATTCGATGAGCGGTACCGGGTTAGGAAGGGAGACCTTCTAGCAAGCTGGTCCGCGACGTTGGATGCATTCATCTGGGACCGGGAAGACGCTGTGCTCAACCAGCACATTTTCAAGGTTACGCCATCGGAGTGCGTCGATTCGAGGTTTCTTTTCTTCCAGCTTCGTGAGCTGATCGCCGAGATGGCCGCGTCCGAGCATCTGCATGGCTCGACGATGAAGCACATCAATCGCGGTCCATTTCTCGCGCATTCGACAGCTCTTCCCCCACTTGCTGAACAGCGCCGCATCGTCGCCAAGCTGGACGCTCTGACCACCCGCCTCGCCCGCGGACGCAAAGAATTGGACCAGGTGCCGTTTTTGGCGGCTCGTTTGAGGCAAGCAGCCATTTCTGCCGTCGCAGCCGCTGCTGGCGCTGCAACAGTCCGCTTCGAACAGGTGCTTGATTACAAAGGCGGTTCTCAACCGCCGAAGTCGACATTCCACGCAGCGCCAGCGGCTGGTCGCATCCGGCTGCTACAAATTCGAGATTTCGCATCTGATCATAAGGCGGTTTATATCGACGACAACGGCAAGTGGCCTCGGTGCGAAGCCGATGACATTATGATCGGACGATATGGGGCCAGCGTAGGGAAGATACTCACGGGCAAGGCTGGCGCATACAACGTTGCCCTGGTGAAGATGATGTTTGATCGTGCCGTTACTGACCCAAGGTTTTTGTTTCATTGGCTGAAAGGCGAAACGTTCCAAGGCCGGCTACGGGAGATTTCCCGGAGTGCGCAAGACGGTTTCAATAAGGAAGATTTGGCCGATTTGCCGTTTCCGCAGCTTCCATTGATCAGTCAAATTGAAGCAGCGAAAAAGGCCGATGCTTTGATCGCTCGCGCCGACCGCCTCGAAGCTGAAGCTGCCCGCGCCCGCGTGCTGCTCGACCGGCTGGAAGCTGCCATCCTCGCGAAGGCATTCCGCGGCGAATTGGTCCCGCAGGACCCGAACGACGAACCCGCCACCATCCTCCTCGACCGCATCCGAGCCCAACGCGCCGCCGCGCCGAAGGCTAAGCGCGGGAGGCGCACCAAATCATCGGAGCCCACCAATGCGTGATCAGACACCCAAGGACATCGTATTCAGCTCACTGCTCAACTGGGTGCGCGAAGGGCGCTTCATGGTTCCCGATTTTCAACGCGACTTTGAATGGAAAGCGCGCGACATCCGTGACCTGACCCGCTCGATTTTCCTCGAATATTACATCGGCAGCTTGCTGATCTGGAAAGGCAAACCAGAGAATTTTGACAAGCTTGCTTGCGAAGGGCTGCACGGCCAGAGCAAGGCCAATCCGGAGCACATCGTCCTCGACGGGCAACAGCGCCTGACCGCGAGCGGCTATGCCTTTCTGGCTCCCGATGTAAAGCTGCCGACGCGCGCCAGCCGTGCGCTATATTACATCCGCCTTGATCGGTTTATGGCCGGTGAATTCGACGAGGCATTCGATTACGCCTTCGTGACCCCCGGCAAGGGGGCAGGGGTCGCTGGGGCTGAAGCGCATTTTGGCAATGTTAAGCGGCAGTATGAGAACCACTGCTTCCCGCTCGCATACGCTGCCGATCTGCTTGCGTTCGCCGATTGGACATCCGGCTATTCCGCCGTTTGGGAGGCCATGGAAAAGGCTGCCGAGGACGATGAAGCGCGCGCCGAGGCTGCACAGGCCCATGAGGATGCGGCGCGCTTCCGCACTCTTGCCACAGGCATCATCAGCCAATCCAAGATCAGCTACATTGAGCTTGACCGCGACCTCGAGCTTGCCCGGGTCTGCGACATCTTTACCCAGATCAACTCTAAGGGCGTGCGGCTCGACGTATTCGACCTCTTGAACGCGCTACTGAAACCCAAGGGTGTGCAACTGCGCACCGACCTTTGGTCAAAAGCCGCGCCCCAGTTGGACTTCATCGATAGCCCGAAGCTCAACATTTACATTCTTCAGGTCATGTCGATCCTGGCGCAGACCTATTGCTCGCCGCAGTATCTCTATCACTTGCTGCCCGGCACAACACGACGAACACGCAATCCTGACGGCAGCTTTGAAGAAAAGGTATTGGTCGCTGACGACGCAGACTTTCGCGAACGTTGGGACGTCGCGGTAGCTGCTCTGAAGAAGGCAATCGCGACGCTGAGTCATCCGCACGAGTTCGGCGTATCAAGCCCCCGCTATCTGCCCTACGACTCGATTTTACCGGTGTTTGCCGCCGCACTGCGTGAAATCGACGGCCTGCCGACGGAGCAGAGGCTGGCCGCGCGGTCACGCTTCTCGCTGTGGTATTGGGCCTCGATATTCACTGGTCAGTATTCCGCCTCGAGCGAAACCACGGCCGCACGCGACATCCAGTCGCTGCGCAAGTGGTTCAGTGATGAAGACGCGGAGCCGCCCGCTGTCACCGAATTCCGGAACCGTGCGTCGCAGCTCGATCTAGCCAACGAGACGAAGAAAGGCACGGCGCAGTTCAGAGCCATATTCAACTTGGCAGTGATCTCTGGCGCACGTGATTTCGTGAGCGGTGCAGTGCCCGCGCCTGCTGAGCTCAACGACCATCACATCGTTCCGAAGAGCTGGGGCGTCAAAAACCTAGGTAGTGCGAACGCTTCGATCGATACGATCCTCAATCGCACGCCGTTGACCGATCACACAAACCAGCATGTCATCGGCGCGCGCCTGCCCAATGTCTATCTTGCCAAACTTATCGCCGACAACGGACGGGAGAAGGTTGAGGAAATTCTCCAATCCCACTTCATCAGCCCAGCTGCGTTGGACGTATTGCTGCGTGACCCTTTTGGTCCGGACGATTTCGATGCGTTCATCCGCGAGCGGCAACGCACGATCATCGCGACGATCAAGACAAAGCTGCTCGACAAATGGGCCGACCTACCGCCCGACTTGCGGCTACTAAACGATGCGGTTGAACGGATTGAGCTTAGTTTGCGTGCGTTGGTCGTCAAAGGCCTCGAAGGCGACTTTTCACGGCTCCCCGATAACGCCCGCGAAAAGATAGAACCGCGCGTTGCAAGCGCTATCAGGAAGCTACCCGGTGGCGATGACGGGCGGTTCGCGTCGCTGAGCGGGGCTCTTCAATTCGCCGACATCGCCGAGCTCCGAGCGGTTTTCGAAAACAAGATCACCGGTCCGAATTTTGCTGACATTTTCCCCAACAAGGCAGAGCTCGGTCGAAAGTTTGATCAGTTGAGCGAGCTACGCAATGCGATCCGTCACAGCCGCCAAGTCGGCGACGTTACGCGGCATGAAGGGCAGGCCGCGATCTACTGGTTCGATCAGGCGCTTGGTAACCAGGTCACTTGAGACCCTTCGAAGCCTGCGCGCAGGGATCAGGGCCATTAGCCTACTTCGCGTAGCGTGTCGCGAACTCGGCTTTTCGGGAAGCGGATGGCGCATGATATAAGGCTCAGGCAGGCAGCTATAGCAGCAAATCAGGGGCAACGCGGTGGAAGGGAAAATCGCATGAAGCCACCAAGGACAGTTTCAGCGCTCAATGATTTCGGCAGAGTTCGTTTGTCGCAGCACTTCTACATGCGCGATTTCCTCTATTCAGACATTGCTGCAGTCCATGGCATGCTCAATGCGCCCGACGACCCCGATCTTGCAATCGCGGCAGGTACAAGGCTCTGCGACGAGCTACTTGAACCGCTTCAACGGGCATTCGGGCGCGTTGCAATACGCTCGGCCTATCGTTCTTGCGAGGTGAATGGCTTTGGCAGCGAAATGCAACGCGCCGGCAAATCCGGCTACACCTGCGCATCGAATGAGGCGAACTACGCGGCCCACATCTGGGACCGCCGGGACACCGCAGAAAAAATGGGCGCAACTGCCTGCATCGTGTTGCCGGAATTTGTGGATGCTTTCCCCAATCCCGGCGATTGGACTAAGCTGGCATGGTGGATTCACGACCACTTGCCCTACGCCAGCCTCTATTTCTTCCCAACCAACTGGGCCTTCAACATCCGGTGGCACGAAGCCCCCCGCCGCACGATCAAAAGCTATGCCGGATGGCAAACCAGCGACGGTTGGAAAAAGAGCGGTACATTGACCAAGCCAGGCATGCCCAATCACGACGGCAACCACGAAGCTGAATGGCAGGAGCTTGGGGTCTCCTTCAATCTGGAGCGACTAGGAAACTGAGGCTCCGCTCGCCTTGAAGCAAGCGGCGGTTTGCGCACTGAGCCTTTTTCCGTAGCCAGGCTCAAAGGTCGGGTCAGGCGGCAAGCTAGTTGCAGATCTCAAGCTGGAACTTCGCTTCCACGCATGCCGCCGCCTGTCGTTCAGCAGCCGAACGTTCGGCTGCTGAGAGTCGACCAGCAAGAACATCTCGGTTGATTATGGCTTGATCGTCACCAGAAGCTGCCGCGATGATCGACCACAAGTATCCCTTATAGTTATTTTCTGTGACGCCCAATCCTTTAGAATAAAGTGCACCCAAGTCAGTTTGGGCCGGCGCGGAGCCTTGCCGCGCAGCCAACCTGTAAAGATTAGCCGCCTGCGCATAGTCGCGCGGGACACCAATACCTTGGGCATAAAGATTGCCCAGATTGTACTGGGCGCCCGAAGCGCCAGCGCTTGCTGCTTGGCGATACCATCTCGCGGCCTCGACAGCATTTTTTTCAACCATGTTCGCTGGTCTTTTGGATTGCCTACTGAGGATTGTTATTTTTGGGGTATCCCCCTCAAATATTCCTGGGTCATAAAGCTTCCCCAATTCAAAGCTTGCCTCGTAGTCCCCTTGGGCCGCAGCCAAGGCCAGATAGTGACTGGCCACGTATTCGTTTTTTTCGGAACCAATGCCGTCTTTGTACATCATCGCAAGTGTGAACTGCGAATCTAACTCGCCACTATCCGCGGCGAGCTTCAACCATTTTCGGCCCTCGGCCGCGTCTTGTGCTACGCCTCTTCCTTCTAAATATGCAATCCCTAGCGCTCGCTGAGCTCGCAAAACACCACGCTCGGCTAGGGGTTTCAACAAAACAGCTGCTGTCGAATAGTCCCCCTTTGCTATGGCGGTGTCGATGGCCTCGACCTCCTCTTTGGTCGCATCGATGTTGCTCTGTCGAGCCAAAGCAGGCGTAGCAGAAAAGAAGGTCGTCAAGAGAGCCAGAGCAATGTTCAACAGCAGCAGCGGTGCGTTCAGTTTCATGGCTCACCTATTAGTGCGTAGTTGAGTCGCGAATTGCCGATCTTCGCAAATCATAACCGACAGATGCGACAAGATATCTGAAAAAGCCTTCATCCATTTTTGTCCAACTTCTGCCGAAAAATCAAAAAAATTCTGTGAGCGACCTTGAAACACCCTACCCTTGGTAACGATCGAATTCCCCTTGCCGGTCCTCTCTGGAAAAAGGATTCTTTCGTTGACCTGTCACGTTCAGCCATTCGTAGCCTCTCGGTCAGTAACTTGCAGCTTTCTCGGCGGGATTGAGCCATGTTTGATACGAAAGAGGCCTGACGGCATGGCCTTGCCGGGCGTTGCGAGGCAATATAATTTGCGGGATTGAGTCTGCTGTTACGGCACACAGCAATTAAATGTAGCTCCAGAGCAGCACCGAATAGTCGCCCTGTTCGACGATCTGGTGACTTGGCTCTGCTTCGGGCGTGCGGCTGAATGTGATGGAAAATTGAGGTATACGGCAGGCTTGGGGGTCACATTGGGGGTCATTTCGAATTTGATATCAAGTAAAACATTATTTATCAATTTGATATGATATTATTTCGATTCCCTTCACCGCTCCAGCGCTGCCTTCCCGAACAACCCGAGAATCCCACCGCTCTTCCCGCTGCGCCCAGCTAACCGGGCGGCGGCATCTGTAAGGCTCAGGGGCCTAAAGACATCGCCGCAATCGCGCGATATGGGCGCAGGATGGCCCGGCTGCTTCTGTTCAACAAACCCTTCGAGGTCCTGTCGCAATTCACCGACCGCGGATCACCGACGGTTCGCGCCACCTTGTCGGACTTCATTGCGGTGAAGGGTGTCTATCCCGCGGGCAGGCTCGATCGGGACAGCGAGGGCCTGCTGCTGCTCACAGATGACGGGCGGTTGCAGGCGCGCATTGCCGATCCGCGCTTCAAGCTGCCCAAGACCTACCTCGTGCAGGTCGAAGGCGATCCGCAGGAGGAGGCGCTGGAACGCTTGGCGCAGGGCGTCCGGCTCAAGGATGGCATGACCCTGCCGGCCGAAATTGCGCGCATGGACGCGCCGGACCTGTGGCCGCGCGATCCGCCGATCCGCCAGCGCAAGTCCATTCCCGATCACTGGCTGAAAATCACCATCCGCGAAGGGCGCAACCGGCAGGTGCGGCGCATGACAGCGGCGGTCGGGCTGCCAACCCTCAGGCTGGTGCGATGGTCGATCGGCGACTGGACTGTCGCCGGGATCGCGCCGGGCCAGTTTGAGGAAATCGCTGTATGAATTATCGCCATTCCTTCCATGCCGGCAACAGCGCCGATGTTGTGAAGCACAGCCTGCTGATCGCTCTTGTCCGGGCCTTGCAGCTCAAGGAAAGCGCGCTGACGCTGATCGACACCCATGCGGGCTGCGGGCTGTACGACCTTCATGGCGAGGAGGCCGGGCGCACCGGCGAGGCCGCTGGGGGCGTGCTGCGGGCCTTTGCCGACGCGAACCCGTTGCTGGACGACTATCGCGCGGCCGTGCAGGCGGTGAATGAGGCGGATCATGTGGGGGCAGAGCCGCGCCTCTACCCGGGAAGCCCGCGCATTCTGGCGCAGTTGCTACGCCCGCAGGATGGCTTGATCCTCAACGAAAAGCATCCCGAGGATGCCTATGCGCTGCGCGGCGCGATGCGCGGCACGCCGGCCGCCGTGCACGAGCGCGACGCCTATGAGCTATGGCTGGCGCTGCTGCCGACCCGCACACCGCGCGGCGTGGTGGTGGTCGATCCGCCCTTCGAGCAGACGGACGAACGCGCCCGCATCACCGCCACGCTTGCCGCCGCCATGCGCAAATGGTCTCACGGGGTGACGGTGATCTGGTATCCGCTGAAGGACCGTGCGGCGCATGAGCGGTGGAAGGACAAGCTGCGCAGGATCGGCATCCCGAAATTGCTGACGGTGGAGCATTGGCTGTATGATGCCGATCAGCCCGGCCTCTATAACGGCGCGGGCCTGTTGATCGTCAACCCGCCCTACGCCTTCACGGAGGGACTGCCGCCGCTGCTGGAAGCCCTGCGCGCCGCGCTGGCGCCCGAGGGACACAGGGGCCAGATTACAGCCGATTGGCTGGGCGGATAGGGTAGATGTGCCAAGGCAGCTCCTCTGGCTGATACAGGGGCGCGCCTTTCAGAACCTGATGTTTGCTTCGGTGCCTACCATCAGGATCGTCTCGCCCAGTCCGGTCTGGCGGATGTATGGCCCGGCAGTGAAGGCGCCGAGCGATACTGACAGCGACAGGCCATTGTCGAGATCGACAGCGAGGCTCGCCTCGGCAAGATTGCCGATGTGCCGCGCCTGTGATGTCCCGGCAGCGCGGATCTCGCGGCCAGCCACATCGTAGATCGAATCGGTGCGAGACGCGCGCCAGAACGCGGCGAAATTGAGCTCGACGCGTAGCCGCTCTGCTGGCGAGAGCACGAGGCCCGGGTTAACGTTGACGATGTTGCGCGGGCCGATTGGGGTGAGTTCACCGAAATAGCGCCCCTTGGGGAACATCGCGTTGAAGGACTCAACGCTCCCTGCGGTCGCAGCGCGATCTCCGCTGGCGATGTTGGCGCGAAGGCGCAGTTGCGGGGCAAGCGGCGCGCCGGGAAAGGTAATCGCCGTCTCGGTCGCCTGCGACCATGCGCGGATCCTGTGTCCGGCAAAAGCGCCGCGCTGGACCATCGTCTCCCAATTCCACGATACGCGCCCGCGCGCGCCGAAGAGACGCAGGCCGAAGGTGTCACGCGCCTCCGCGCCGATCAGTCCCGCCATGCGCGCCGCAGGATTATAATAGCCGATCCAGTAGAGATCGAAGTGCACGTCATCCACCGCCTCGGCGGTAAGATAAGCGCTGCGCAGGCGGCGACCGCCGCTGGAGCTATCGTCGAAGGCGTCAGGTCCGATCGTCACGGCGCGGGCGTCGATCAGATCAAGCCGCGCCGATCCGCGGGTCAGGCTCGCCTGAACCCCGTCGAAAGGCTGCGGCACGTTGGGGCCGTAACGGGTGCCGACCAGACGCTGCGATCCAAGGGCGATCAACATCCGCCCGGCACGCAGCGAGACTTTGGTGTCCTCACCCAGCGGCTGGCGCAGTTCGGCATAGGCCTGCAGCAGATCCATGCTTGTCCGGTCGGTCGGGCCGGGTCCGCCGGTGACCCCGATGGCATGGGCTATGATCGGCTGAATCACGACTGCGGCCGGCCCGGCTTCGATCTGCACCCGGGGTATCAACCTTAGCCAGAGATAGGCATCATCCGTGGCATCGCCCCACGCCGGTTCGTCATAGCCTTCATAACGAAGCCGTGCCTCGGCGCCGAAGCTGGCGCTCACCGCGCTGCCGGCATCCTGCCCCGCGGCACATACCGGCGCGCCCGCAAGAAGCGCCGCCAGCAGGATCGCGGCTGCCCGCATCAGGCAGCGGCGCGGCGTCATCCCTTCTCGAGCTCTGCCATCTGCGGATGCCGGGCAAAGACAAGCGTGGCCAGCAACACGATCATGCCCGCCAGCAGCAGGGTCAGGCCGAGACCGATCGCGAAAACCAGCGCCGCGCCAGCAGCCGCACCAGCAAAAATCATGCAGACCGCTGCGATACGGGTCCGCTGGTTCGTGCCATCGCCTGCGGCAAGGCGCGAATCCGACGCAATTCCGGTGATCGTCAGCGTGAGCACCGTGGTCGAGAGGTCTGGCACCTTCAATTGCCGCACCACCGCATTGCGGAACCCCATCGCGCCTGCCGTGAGCGCGATCAGCGCGGGCAGGTTGCCAGCAGTAATGCCGCCTTCCCGTTCGAACAGGAGGGCTAGAATCCCGGCAAGCACCAGCATCGTGCTTTCGGCCATGGCGGCGATCACCAGCCACCGGCTCAGCCGGCCCTTGCCGCCCATCCGCCATAATCGTCCGGCAACCACCGCCCCGGCCATGAAGGCACCGATCGCGGTAATGTAGTAAGGTGCGTGGAAGCCTTCCGCCCCGACTGCCGCAAATCCAGCAAAGACGATGTTGCCCGTCATGTTGGCGGTAAACACCTTCTCCATGCCGAGAATGCTCGCGGCATCGACCATCCCCGTCGTGGCCGATAGCACCAGCAGCAGCCGGACGAGCGGCGACGGCGTATTCAGCGGCATGCCCGGCATTGCTCAGACCGCCCAGCAGCCGCACCCGAGCGCACCCCAAAAGCTCTGCACGTCCCCGGCGGGCACATCGGCTGCCAAAGCCGCGGCGTGATCATGGCCGTGGACACCGCAGGCCGATGCGCAGCCGCAGGCGTTTGCCAGCGCCGCGCTTTGGGCAGGTTCGCGGTAGTGCCCGCCGAAGGCGCGCACCGGCGACCAATCGGGCATGGCGGGGGGAAGCCGCGGGGCGAGCGGGGCGTAATCGCCCTCGCCGTGCACCACCGCGCCGCCGAGCAGGGTCAGCACCGCACGGATGCGCATGATCGCGTGTTCGGGCACGGCGAAAAAGTCTTCCGACAGCAAGGCGCAGTCGGCCAATTGGCCTGCCTTGATCTGGCCCTTCTTGCCGGTCTCGCTGGAGAACCAGGTGTTCTCGTGCGTCCACATCGACAGGGCTTTCTCGCGGCTGACGCGGTTCGCGCCGGGATAGAGCGACAGACCGCCCACCGTGCGCCCAGTCACCAGCCACGCCAGCGAGACCCACGGGTTGTAGCTTGCCACACGCGTCGCATCGGTGCCTGCGCCGACCGGGATGCCGGCTGCGATCATCCGCGCGATCGGCGGAGTGCGCTCGGCCGCGCGGGCGCCGTAGCGTTCAACGAAATATTCGCCCTGAAACGCCATGCGGTGCTGCACCGCGATCCCGCCGCCCAAGGCCGCGATGCGATCGATATTGCGGTCGCTGATGGTCTCGGCGTGATCGAAGAACCAGTTGATCCCGGCGAGCGGGATGTCGCGGTTGACCGTCTCAAACACATCCAGCGCGCGGGTGATTGTCTCGTCATAGGTCGCATGCAAGCGCCACGGCCAGCGGTGCTCGGCGAGCAGGCGGACCACCGGTTCCAGATCGCCTTCCATCGAAGCGGCCATATCGGGCCGGGCGACGCGGAAATCCTCGAAATCGGCGGCGGAGTAGACCAGCATCTCGCCCGCTCCATTGTGGCGATATATGTCGTCGCCCTGTCCCGGCGTCACCTGTTTTACCCAGCCAGCAAAGTCGGCCAGTTCCTCTTTCGGCTTCTGGGTGAACAGGTTGTAGCTGATGCGGACGGTCAACTGCCCTTCATCGTGCAGATGCTCGATCACACGGTAATCATCGGGATAGTTCTGGAAGCCGCCGCCCGCGTCGATCACGCTGGTGACGCCAAGGGCATTGACCTCGCGCATGAAGTGGCGGGTGGAATTGATCTGATACTCGACCGGCAGCTTTGGCCCCTTGGCAAGGGTGGAGTAGAGGATCGTCGCGTTGGGCTGCGCCAGCAGCAGCCCGGTGGGATTGCCAGCCGCATCGCGCTGAATCTCGCCGCCGGGCGGATCGGGCGTGTCCTTGCCGTAACCCACCACCCGAAGCGCCGCGGCGTTCAGCAGGGCGCGGTCGTAGAGGTGCAGGATGAACACCGGCGTGTCAGGCGCGATCGCGTTGATTTCGGCGAGCGTCGGCAGGCGCTTCTCGGCGAACTGGTGCTCGGTGAAGCCGCCAACAACGCGCACCCATTGCGGCGCGGGCGTGCGATCGACCTGCGCTTTCAGCATCGCCATCGCGTCGGCGAGGGTCGGCACCCCGTCCCAGCGCAATTCCATGTTGAAGTTCAGCCCGCCGCGGATGATGTGCATATGGCTGTCGATGAGGCCCGGGATCAGCCTGCGCCCGCCTGCGTCAATCACGGTGGCCTTGGGCGCGGCTGCGCGCACCTCTTGCTCTGACCCCACCATCAGAAAACGTCCGTCACGGATCGCCACGGCCTGTGCCACGGGGTTTTCGCGATCGAGCGTGGTGATCTTGGCATTCACGATGATGATGTCGCCCGGCATGGCAAACCCCGGCTTGTTGGTGGCAAAAAGGGCGCCCGGGAACAGCGATAGCGCTGATGCGCCGAGCGCCGCGGTGATGGTTTCCCGGCGCGATGCGCTCATGGCTTATCGCCTGTCTTGGGCGGAACACCGGTGACCCGTGCGGCGCAGTCGGCCTTCCAGAACAAAGCGACCTCCTGCCCACGCCACACCCGCATCGTCAGCACTGTAGCCTGTTCGCCCAGCAGCATGCCGAGCAAACCCAGCAGCGCGATCATCGGGGGGGCAGGGGATCGCGTGCCGAGCAAGGTGTAGAGAGCGCCGACCAGAAGGCCGATCGCCAGTGAGACGAGGTAGGGTTTCATGGGCAGGAGGCTCCCGGACGGGGCTGGGACTGGGGAAATCAGTGCCCCGCCGGATGGGGTGCTTCGTGCGCAAAGCCGCCGCGCTGCGGTGCCTTGTGGACCATGGTATAGGCGTAATCGACGCCCATGCCGTAAGCGCCGCAATGCTCGCGCACGATGTCCATGACGCCGTCATAGGTATCGCGGTGCGCCCAATCGCGCTGCATTTCGAGCAGGGCGGTGATCGTTGTCAGCGACTGGCCGCCGGCCTGCTCCATCCGCCGCAGCGCGGCGTCATGCGCTTCGAGCGATGTGCCGCCCGAAGCATCGGTGATCATGTAGACCTCGAACCCCTCTTCCAGCGCGCTCAGCGCCGGGAACAGCAGGCAGGCTTCGGTCCACAGTGCGGCGATGACGAGCTTTTTGCGGCCGCTGGCCTTTACTGCCGCCACCAGTTCTGCCGAATCCCACGAATTCATCGAGGTGCGCTCGATCGGGTTTTGCTGCACCACATCCAGCAATTCGGGCCAGATATAGCCCGAGAAGGCCTCGGTCTCGACCGCGGTCAGGATGATCGGCGCGCCAAACAGCTTCGCGGACTTGGCGAGCGCAACGGTGTTGTTCTTGAGCAATTGGCGATCGATGCTGGTGACGCCGAACGCCATCTGCGGCTGGTGATCGATGAACAGAAACAGCGTGTCGTCAGGGTTGATCAGCTTCTGGGTGCGGAAGGTCATGATGGTGCTCCTGGAGGTGAATGGTCAGTGGGCCTGAAGGTGCGCTTCGAGCAGCCAGAGCTGCTTGTCGGTCTCGCGCGAGACTTGCGTGAAGAGGTCGGCGGTGTCGGCATCGCCGATGGTGTCTGCCTGATCGATCGCCGCGCGCACCGCCTTGCCGAAGGCGGCAATGCTGGCGGACAGCGCCTTGAGGTGCGCCTCGCCGCCCGCGGCTTCGAGCGGATAGAGGTAGAGCGTGGTGGCCGCCGCCGTTGTGGTCACGCGCCCATCGGCGATATGGCCCAGCGTGGTGATGCGTTCGGCCATGGTGTCGACGAAATCTTCCGCCGCATCATGCACGCCGTCGAAAAGCTGGTGCAGTTGCAGGAAATGCGGCCCTTTGACGTTCCAGTGCGCCTGCTTGGCCTGCGCTTCCAGATCGAGCGCGTCGGACAGGCGGGCCTGCAACAGGCCGCAGGCCTGTTTGCGGACATGGTCGGAAAGATCGATGCGGCTGGTGAAGGTCATCGCCTCAACTCCGGATGAAGGTGAGCAGATCGGCGTTGATGATGTCCGAATGGGTCGATGCCATGCCGTGTGGGAGGCCGGGATAGACTTTCAGCGTGCCCTGCCTGACCAGCTTGATCGCGAGCTCGGCAGAATTGGCGATCGGCACGATCTGATCGTCCTCGCCGTGCATGATCAGCACCGGCACATTGATCGCCTTCAGATCCTCGGTGAAATCGGTTTCCGAGAAGGCCTTGATGCAATCATAATGCGCCTTGGCGCCGCCCATCATGCCCTGCCGCCACCAGTTGTCGATCAGCCCTTGGCTGACAGCCGCGTCCGCCCGGTTGAAGCCGAAAAACGGCCCGCTTGGGACATCGCGGAAGAATTGCGCACGGTTGCTCACCAGCGCAGCGCGGAAGCCGTCGAACACCTCCAGCGGCAGGCCGCCGGGATAGGCTTCGGTCTTGAGCATGATCGGCGGCACGGCGCCGATCAGAACCGCCTTGCTGACGCGACCCGGCCGCGCACGGGCGACATAGCGCGCAACTTCACCGCCGCCGGTCGAATGGCCGACATGGACGGCGCCGCGCAGATCAAGGTGGTCGGTCAACGCCGCAACATCTGCAGCATAGGTGTCCATTTCGTTGCCCGTGTCGGTCTGGGTCGACCGGCCATGCCCGCGCCGGTCATGCGCGATCACGCGAAAGCCCTGCGCCAGAAAGAACATCATCTGGTTGTCCCAGTCGTCCGACGATAGCGGCCAACCGTGGTGGAAGACGATGGGCTGGGCATCCTTCGGCCCCCAGTCCTTGAAGAAGATCGTGGTGCCATCCGTGGTGGTGATCGTGCCCATGTTGCGTTCTCCTGAAGCCGGTGTCTGAGCTGAAAGCGCGAGGGACGGCATCGCGGACAGCGCTGTTGCCGCAGTGCCGGCGGCCATGAATTGGCGGCGATCCAGTCTGGTCAGCTTACCCGTCATGCCGGCCTCACTTTGTGTGGGGACAAGATGACCGGCATCCATCCCGGCCGATACACCCGAATGGGTGACCTCCGGGCCCGATTTTGGGTGTCTCGAAACCAGGCCCATTTGTGGTATTCCAAAGGGACGCTGACGCCAGGATGTGAGAGGGGGCAGAGATTTCCGGATGACCGCTGCTGCTGCTGCCCCGATCCGTATCCTGATTGTGGATGACCACCCGATCCTGCGCGAAGGGGTGTGTGCGATCATTGAGCCCCAACCCGATATGGAAGTCGCCGGTGAGGCGACCACGGGCAGCGAGGCTGTTGATCTTTACAATGCACTCAAGCCCGATGTCGCCCTGATGGATCTGCGGATGCCCGGAATGGGCGGGGTCGAAGCGATCGAAGCCATCCGCGCCGTTCAGCCCGATGCGCGCATCCTCGTGCTCACCACCTATTCTGGCGATGCCAAGGCCATGGCGGCCTTGCGGGCGGGGGCCGCCGGGTTCCTGCTCAAGAGCAGCCTGCGCCGCGAGCTCCTGGGCGCGATCCGATCCGTGCATCGCGGGCACCGCCACCTCCATCCGGATGTCGCACAGGACATTGCCCTCCATGCGATCCAGGATCCCCTTTCACCGCGAGAAATCGAGGTGCTGCAGTTGATTGCCGGCGGCCATCCCAACAAGCAGATCGCCTGGAAACTCGGCGTGGCCGAAGAAACAGTGAAGTCGAACATCAAGAGCATCTTTGGCAAACTTCAGGTCAGCGACCGCACCCATGCGGTGACCACGGCAGCCAAGCGGGGCATGATTGAGCTTTGAGCGCACCGCAGGCAGGATGCTGCGCGCCGTTTTGGCGGGGCTTGTGCTGGTTGCCCTGACCCCGATCTCCGGGGCAGCGCCGGTCTCGCCAAAGAGCAGCGCCGCGATGCCGCTGCATGGCTACAAACTGCACCATTGGTCGCTGGAAGAAGGCTCGCCCAGCCGCATCAATGCGATCACCCAATCGCAGGACGGGTTCCTGTGGCTGGGCGGAGTTGACGGACTGTTCCGCTTCGACGGGATCACTTTCGAGCGGATCGGCCCCCATCCGACCAATCCGGATCGCATCGTCGTCGCCCGGCTGCTGGCGGCGCGCGACGGAACAGTCTGGATCGGGCTGGCCCGGCGCAAGGGCATGATGGTGTGGCGCGGCGGAAAGCTCGCTTCTGCGGGAATGCCCAATCCCTCGCGCGAGGTAAATGACATTGCCCAAGCGCCTGACGGGGCGATCTGGGTGACGCGCGGCGGGCGCGGCACCAAGTCGCTGGCACGCTGGCACAAGGGGCGCTGGACCGAGTTTGATGCGAGCTCCGGCCTGCCTGACAAACCCGCCTGGCACCCCCTCTTCGCACGCGACGGAACCTTGTGGCTGACTGTCGATGATGCCGTGTATCGCAAGGCTGCCAATAGCGACCGCTTCACGCCGACAGGCATCGCCACCGTGCCGCGCGCGACCCTTGCCGAAGCGCCCGATGGCACTATCTGGCTCACCGAGAAAGAGCAGACACGCGCCATCGCCAGAGACGGCCGGATCATCAAGAACGGCCCTGCCTTCCCGACCCCCTTTGGCATCCGCACCCTGTTTGACCGGCATGGCGACTTGTGGATGGCGACGTGGAGCGACGGAGTTTTCCGTATCAACGCCCCTGCCAGCCCGCGCCGTGGCGAAGCACACCTCACCAGCCGCAACGGTCTCCTGTCAGACCCTGTCCGCGCCGTTTACGAAGATCGTGAGGGCAATGTCTGGATCGGCGGAGAGATGGGGCTCAACATGGTTCGCCGTGTGCCGATCAGCGCGGCGCGCGGTGTCCCGTCAGACCCGGCGACCAACCATATGCTGGCCGCAGACCGGGCGGGCAGCGTCTTTGCCGCCAATGACATGACCGTCTTCGAAATCCGCTCGGGCGCGCAGGCGCAGGCGGTTCTCGCCACGCCGATCGTGATCGAAGCGATCTGCACCGCACAAAGCGGGGGCATCTGGATCGTGCTGCGTGGCAAGGTGGTGCGCTGGCAGGGCGGACGGGTCACCGCGAGCTATCCGATGTCCGAGACCTTTGCGGCCAATTCCTGCGGAGAGGATGAGCAAGGGCGGCTGTGGCTGCCGGCGCTGAGCAAGGGGCTGTTCGTGCTTGAAGGCGGAAAGGCCAGCCCCTGGCCGGGTATCGACGGAAAGGTGCATAATCCCGGTAATGTCGCCGTTTTGGCCGATGGCCGCGCGGCAATCCATTTCCGCGGTAGCGCGCCTCATGCCCTCGCTGGTGCCCGTGCTGAGACGGCCTTCGTGGCGCTTGACGATAGTGGCGTTGCGAGCGACGGGGTCGAAGGTCTGCTACCGGGCGCGACCACGCTCTACACCAGCGGCGCAGCGGGCCTTGCCGCGCCACTTCTCCCCGGTAGTCCAACCCTTGCCTCCAGCCGTTACCCTTGGGCCAGCTCGATCAACGGCATCGTCCAGACGCCCGCGGGCGAAACATGGACAATCGGCGATCTCGGTCTGGTGCGGATCAAGACCGCCGATCTCGATCGTGCCTTTTCAGAGCCCGGCGCGGATATTCCTTACCGCCTGTTCGATTTCCGCGACGGGCTCAGCAGTTTCGCGCAGAAATCGTCCGGCACCCAGATCGCTGCTGGCAAGGATGGCCGCATCTGGTTTGCCACCCGCGATACTGTCGAAAGCATCGACCCGGCCGCGCTTGTCAGGAATACGCGCCCGCCCGACAAGATGATCCGCACCATTATTGTCGGCCAGCAGGCCATGCCGGCTGAACCCGGCGCCATAATCGCGGCGAATGTCACGGCGCTGAGCATCGAATACACCGCCACCAATCTCGCCGCGCCCGAGCGGGTTCGCTTCCGCTACCGCCTGATCGGCGAGCAAAGCGCATGGACCGAAGCCGGCCACCGCCGCACAGCGACCTTTGCTGATCTGGGGCCGGGCGATTATCGCTTCGAACTGCTCGCTGCCAACGAGGACGGCGTGTGGAGCAGCCAACCGGCGGTGCTCGAATTCACGATCGCACACGCCCTTCATCAGACATGGTGGTTCCGCCTGCTTGCGGTTCTTGCCCTGGGAGGCGTGCTCTACCTGCTCTATGCGCTGCGCCTGCAACAGGTGAGCAGCAGGGTGCGTGTCAGGATGCTCGTCCGCACAAGCGAACGCGAGCGCATCGCGCGCGAACTTCACGATACGATGATCCAGGGCGTGCAAGGCCTGATCCTCCGCTTTCAGGCGGTCGCAGACCGCTTTGGCGATGATGCCGAGGCGCAGGCCATTCTTCAGCCTGCGCTCGAGCGTGCCGAAGAAGTGCTGGTCGAAGGCCGCGAACGCGTGACAGGTCTGCGCACGCGAAGAGTGCGGGATTTCTGCGAGGAACTGGCCCGGCTGCTGGGCAACGGTATGCTGCCACAGGACAGGATTGCGCCGCTCCAACTCACGCACATCCCGCGCAATATTGCCCCCGAGATTATCGACGATCTGCTCGCGGTGCTGGGCGAGGCGCTCAACAATGCGGTGACGCACTCACAAGCGAGCCGGATCGAGGTTGGCGTGCGTTTCGGCCGCTGGACGTTTGGCGCCTATGTCCGCGACAACGGGATCGGTATGCATGAAACGATCATTGCCGAGGGGGGAATCCCGGGTCATTTCGGGCTGCTCGGCATGAAGGAACGGATCGAGGCGATCGGCGGCAAGCTGATTGTCGAGAGCGCCAATGGTTTCGGGACGGTTGTGGAGCTGCAAATCCCCGCCCGCATTGCCTATGCCAAATAGCGGCGCACAAGCGATCGGATGATAGGGCAATGCCGGCTACCGGCTCCAAAGCCGGATCGTGACGTTGCCCGTGAAAATTCAGAGCAATACGCCGGCTACCGGCCCATCTTCAGCTTATTCCCTGATCCGCTTCGGCTTGGAGATGCGCTGTGCGGCGATGTCCTTCGGGTGGAAGGGCAGGCGGTGCCATTGCTTGGCCGCATAGGCGCGGGTCTGGTCGACGAAATGCGGGGAGGTCGGATCGGTTGACTGCGAATAGCTCAGGATCGCGTCGGCCACCGGGCCCTTGTCGTCAAAGCCGACGATCTGGATATAGCTCGTGCCATGCACCGGCACCAACCCGCCGCCGGGAGCCGGACGCGCGTCCTGATAGTTGAGCACACCTGCCGTGCCCGGGCCGCCATGGATCGGGATCGGCTCGCCATTGGCGGTCCAGCGCTGGACGGTGCCCCACGGCGCATCAAGCGCGATACCGGCTTTCTCGAGTTCGGCCACTGCCTCGGCCAGCGCCGCCAGCAGCTTTTCGCCCTTTGCGCCTTCGGTGGCGAGATCGCGCGGGGTGTTGACCGGCTCGGCCGCATCGAAGGGCACAGCCCACAGATCATTGCGCGCGCCGACCTTGGCCCAGAACGCGCGGAACAGCGCCGCGCCCTTGCTGGAGGCCTCGAACCGGCGGTCCCAGCCTGCCAGCGCCGCGCAGCCGGGTGCCGGTTCTGGCGCGGCCGCACACAGCCCTGCCACCTCATCCATCACCATGTCGGCCGCGAGGCTCTTGTTGGCGAAGGCCATCGCCTTGGCGCGCTCGCGATCCACCTTGCCGGCGGCCAGAAGCGCCTCGGTTTCCGTGAAGTTCGAACGCGTCCGCAGCGTCAGCGCCTGCGCGTGCTTGCCTAGGATCGGCGAGAGCGCCGGGTGCGGCATCCGCGGATTGCTGAGCCAGTAGCTGTCGTTCGAATTGGTGAGGTAGCTGCGCACCGTGGTCGCCGCCTGATCGCTGGCGGGCATCAGGCCGGGCACAGCCGTGCCTGCTGCCACATCCCAGTCGCAGTCCGAACGCGCGCCATCGAGCAGGGTCGCTAGCGATGCGAACAGTCCGGAAATCGGGGTGGAGCAGGCCTTGATCTTGGCGGGCGAGACATTCGGCACCGCGGTCACATCGGCGTGCAGCGCATCGCCGTGGCGATCAGACGCGATGGTGTTGACCCACGGGATGCCCAGCGTTTCGCTGACCACCGCCTTGATCTCGCCGACGCTCGTGGCCTGGCCGATGCGCAGCCAGGTGTCGATCGCACGGGCATTGCCGCGATTGGCGTCCTTCAAGGCGAAGGCCATGGTCGCGCTCCAGGTCATCCCCGATTGCGGGACCACCACCAGCGGGCCGAAGCGGGTGGTGTAGAGCGTGCGGGTGGCATCAGGCGTGCCGTCGGGCATGGGCACGCTGACCGTGCGCGGCTCCATCGCCACGCTTTGCCCGTCGAGCATATAGCGGGTGGGATCGGCGGGATCGAGCGTCAGCGCGTGCAGCGTAAAGTGGCGCGCGGCGGTGACGGTGTGGGTCCAGGCGACGTCCTTGTTGAAGCCCAGCGTCGGGATCGGGGTGCCGGCAATGCCTGCGCCCATCGCGTTATAGCCGTCCGGGCCGGTGACATGGACCTGCCAGAACCGGCTTGGCCCGTTCCAGGGGAAGTGCGGATTGCCGACAAGCAGCCCGCGCCCGTCGCTGCTCGCATCGCCGCCGAACGCCCAGCCATTGCTGCCGATCCCGAGCTCGTCGGCGCGCGGCAGGGCGAGGCTGAGCTTGGTCTGCACCGTGCCGGGCGGCTGCGCATTGGCGATGCCGGGCGCCAGCGCGAGCGAGCTTGCCAGCAGCATCTGCTTTTCAGTGAGGCGCAGAACATCCTCGATCGTGATCGGCTGCACCCATGCCTTGCCCCGGCAGGCCGCGGGGATGCCGTCAGCGCCTGCATCCTTCAGGAAGCGGTTGTAGCCCGCGACATATCCTTCAGCCAGCGCGCGGCCGGCAGCGCTCTGCGTCTCGAACCCGCGGCGCAGCGCAGCGACATCAAGGGCCGAACGGAAGAACACGTCGGAGGACAGGTTATCGACCTCCTGGAAGCCGAGCACCGCCTTGCCTTCGGGGCCGAAATGGCGCGAGCGCGTGCCGGCGACTGTGGCGAATTCCTCGGCCAGCAGGCACAGATTGTCCTCGGCATAGGCATAGGCAACGCCGTAGCCGACGCCTTGCCACGTATCGGCCTTGATATGCGGAATGCCGTAAGTGGTGCGGGTGATGCGCGCATCGAGCGGGCTGCGGGCCTCGGCAGCCGGAGCGATAAGCAGCGCGGCAAGGCCGCCTGCCAGCAGTGAATGACGCAGCATTGATACCCTCTCCCGATCCCGATTCATGCGGGTTGTGGGCAGGCTATGGCAAAGCCGTGGCCAAAGCAAAGGGGGCAAAGCAAAGCGGCAAAAGGAAAGGGGCGCCCGGCATGATGCCCGGCGCCCCTCGCGTGTGGTGTCAGATCAGGCTCGCGGTCAGAACGAAGCGGTGACCGAGAACACCACCGTCGCATCCGAGATCGAGTTGCCATCAAGCGTGGCGAAGTTCGGGCGGATCAGGCTGGCTTCGGCTTCCGAGATGTCGGTATCGACATAGGAAACCGACAGCGTCAGGCCCGAAATCGGCACGATATCCGCGCCCAGCGACCAATCGAAATAGGTCCCGGTCGGCGCGATGCTGGTGCCGTTGGGGCCAAGGCCGGGGTTGCCGTCCGAATAGCCGATGTGGGCCTTCAGGGTGATCGGCGCGCCGCCGATGCCATAGGCCGCATCGCCCGAGAGGTAGATGTTGTCTTCCTTGTCGCCCGGATCAGCCGGAGCGCCGACGGGGAACCAGTTGCCGAGCGCTTCCTGCTTGGGCGCGTAGAACACGCCGCCGGTCAGCGCGATGGGGCCGACAGTGCCCGAAAGCTTGGCGTAGAGTTCGGCAAAGTCGGTCTCGTCCGCGCCGCTCGGATACATATACCAGGTCACGCCGGTATCGAGGGTGCCTTCGCCCACGCCGAACTTGAAGCCGGCGTAGAGATCGAGCTCCATGTTGGCGCCGCCGAAGGTGCCCCAGCCCGAAAGGTTCGAGCCCCAGGCGCCGGCATAAAGGCCGCTTTCATGGCTGATGGTGAGGCCGCCCTGCACGGCCATGCCTTCATCCGACTGCGAGACGCCGCGGAAACGGTAGTCCGAGGTCAGCGTGGCAGCGCCCGAAATGGTGATGGCCGGGGTTTCTTCCGGGGCATCCTGCACGCCCGAAGCAGTGGCGAGGTCAACCGGCTCGATCGCACGCAGCGTGACGACGGTCTCGTCCTCGGCCGAATCGGCGATAATGATGGAGGTGTCGGCAGCTTCCGTCTCGGCCGCGAAGGCGGGCGAGGAAAGGGCAGCGACAAGAGCGACAGCCGATGCGGCCGAAGCAAAACGAATGGACATAAGGAACGCTCCATGAAGAGGTTGGATCGTTCCGCCTGCGTGCCGCGCGGACCCTGTTATCCGTGGCCATGCCGTCCTTGCCGGAGCGTGCTGCCGCGAGTCTGGTTCCGTCGCTTGTCATCGTTCTTACGCAGATTGCGGGCGCGCACAAAGCTTATGTGCAGGCGCGGCCCCACATTATCTTGTTGCGTGTCATACTTGCATCACTTGCACACAAGTGCGCAGCATCGCCATCCGTCGTTTGCGGGGGGTGCGCCAGAAGCCGGCATCAGCCGGTTGTGCGCAAGCTCTCCATGTCGATCACGAAGCGATATTTGATGTCGCTGGCTTCCATCCGGTCATAGGCGGTCTGGATATCCTGCATCGCGATCACCTCGATATCGGGCAGGATGTTATGGCTTGCGCAGAAATCGAGCATCTCCTGCGTTTCGGCAAGGCCGCCAATGCCGCTGCCGGTGAGCACCTTGCGCCCCAGCAGCACGCCCGTGTGCAGTTCCGGCATCATCCCGATCAGGCCGACCAGCACCTGCACCCCGTCAATCCGCAGCAGGTGGAGATAGGGCACAACGTCATGGCGCACCGGAATCGTGTTCAGCACCATGTCGAAATAGCCGCGCTTGGCCTTCATCGCATCTGCATCATCGGTGTTGAGGAAGGCGTGCGCGCCCAGCTTTTCGGCGTCCGCACGCTTGCTCTCGGAGCGCGACAGCACGGTGACCTCCGCGCCCATCGCCGCCGCCAGCTTTACGCCCATATGCCCGAGCCCGCCCAATCCGGCCACCGCGACCTTGCTGCCCGGCCCGACCTTCCAGGTCCGCAAGGGACTGTAGCTGGTGATCCCGGCGCACAGCAGCGGCGCAGCTTCGGCCATCGGCATTCCGGCGGGCACCTTGAGCACAAATTCCTCGCGGCACACGATCCGTTCGGAATAGCCGCCAAAGGTGGTCGATCCGTCGCGGCGGTCCTTGCCGTTATAGGTGCCGGTCATCCCGCCATCGAGGCAGTATTGTTCAAGATCATCGGTGCAGTGCGCGCATTCCATGCAGGAATCGACCATGCAGCCAATCGCCACCCGGTCGCCCACCTTGTGGCGGGTGACGCCCTCGCCAATCGCGCTGACGGTCCCGACGATCTCGTGGCCCGGCACGATCGGATAGGTGGTGAAACCCCAATCGTTGCGCGCCGAGTGAAGGTCCGAATGGCAGATGCCGCAGTGGGTGATTTCGATCAGCACATCATCATGGCGCAGGCCCCGGCGGGTGATCTGCATCGGGCCAACGCCGGAGTCGGGTGCAGTCGCGCCGTAAGCCCGGGTGGGGTATTCGTTGGTGGCAGCGGTCATGCAACGTCTCCTTTAAAGGACTGGTTCGAACCTGAAGGGTTCGCAAGGGCGACTGCCCGTCGGCCGTTAGGCCGCCCCCGCGGAGGCGTTGGCGAAGCCAACTAGCCGTGAGCGATTATTTAGGCGGCATCCGAATGGCACCGTCCAGCCGGAACTGGTGGCCGTTGATGTAGCTGTTGCGGGCGATTTCCAGCGCCAGCGATGCAAACTCTTCCGGCTCGCCGAGACGCTTGGGGAAGGGGACGCTGGCGTTTAGCTGGGCCCACATCGGCGGGTTGCGGTCCTTCATCCCCAGCATCAGCGGGGTGGCAAAGATGCCGGGCATGACCGAATTCACGCGGATGCCCATGTCCATCAGATCGCGCGCCATCGGCAGCACCAGCCCGTTCACCCCGGCCTTGCAGCTGCCATAGATCACCTGCCCGATTTGCCCGTCCTGCGCGGCGACGCTGGCGGTGAGGATGATCGCGCCGCGCTCGCCATCGTCGTTCACCGGATCTGCATTGGCCATGCCCAGCGCCGAGATGCTGGCGACGCGGTAGCTGGCGACCAGAATGCCCTCCGCCCCGAATGCGTAATCCTCGGTCGAGAGGCGTTTGAAGGCGCCTGCCTCCTTGTCCCAGCCCAGCGTCTTGCCGCGGCGGCTGGCCATGGCGCAGTGCAGCGTTACGCGTTCCTGCCCGTGGGCGGCACGCGCGGCAGCGAAACCGGCCTCGACACTGGCTTCATCCATGATGTCGACATGGTGGAAGGTGCCGCCGATCGCGGCGGCGTGTTCCGCGCCCGCTTCGTCATTGATGTCGAAAATCGCGACCTTCATGCCGGCATCGGCGAAGGCCTTGGCGCTTGCCTTGCCCAGCCCTGATGCGCCGCCGGTCACCACGGCTGCCATGCCCGCCTCGATCTTCATTCACCCGTCTCCTGCATTCTGTTTGGCCGATTGCTAGGCGCTTCGGGCGAGCCGCGCCACCTCTCCAATTGAGGCATTTGCGCAACAGTTTGCGGTGTCTTGGTTTCGTCACCGTCCGGTCGCTCGCCTGTCACGGGCCGACGCTAGGCGCGGCGGCAACATCAGCCGGATTAACCGGCACCTCAGGGGAAATACCAGCATGATCCGCACCCATCTTCTGCTCGGCAGTGCCGCTGTGGCGCTGACGTCGACCATCACCGCTCCCGCCTTTGCCGCCGATCCGCAGGCTGTTGCTGCCAGCGTCCAGTCGGGCGGCGCGATCGCCGAAACCGAAGAGAGCGAGGACGAGCAGATCCAGTCGGCCAAGGAAATCGTGGTCCAGGGCAATATCGGCTTCCGCAACCGCAGCGATGCCGCCGAGCCGATCCTTGTCTATGACGAAGAATACTTCCAGCGCTTCGAGCCGCTGACCGCAGGCGATGCGCTCAAGCGCGTGCCGGGCGTGACCTTCCTGTCGGACGTGATCGAAAGCGATGGCGCCCGCCTGCGCGGTCTTGATCCGGGCTACACCCAGATCCTCATCAACGGCGAGCGCGTGCCCGGCGGCCAGAGCGACCGTTCGTTCTTCCTCGACCGGATCCCGGCCGAACTGATCGAGCAGGTCGAAATCGTGCGCTCGTCCTCCGCCCGCCGCACCGGTGATGCAGTCGCCGGCTCGCTCAACATCAAGCTGCGCGATGGCTACTCGCTGGACGGCGGTTACGTCCGCGCCGGCGGCCTGTTCTTCGATGATGGCGAGATCAAGCCTTCGGGCGGCTTCTACTACGGCGGCGAGCTCGCTGGTGGCCGCGTGCTGATCGGCGCCAACGTGCAGGGCCGTTACAACCCCAAGGAAAAGTCGAGCCTTCGCTACGGTGACAGCCCGGAAAACAACCCCGACTTCGCCACCGACGATTTCGACAACCGCGAAGACCAGTCGGACATCCGCGACGGCACCGATTACGCCTTCAACGCCAGCTGGGGGATCGAGACCGAGGAAACCGAGTTCGAAATCCTCGCCAACTTCGTGCGCACCGAGCGCACCGAGAACGAGCGTTCCTTCGAATACAACGATCCCACCGCGATCAACGGCCCGGTGCGCGCCACGCCTGCTGGCAACCTTCTGACCGACAATGCCAACGTCAACGACATCACCACCGAAAGCTGGGCTGTCATCGGCAAGCTCGATCAGGAATGGAGCCTTGGCGAAACCCAGGTACGGGTCGGCTTCTCGAAGTTCACCGATGCGCAGGACGAGTTCGAATACGAAGTCGACTTCGATCGCAGCACCCCGCGCTTCACCGGCGACCTGACCTTGCAGGACACGCGCGATCAGGAAATCTTCGTCAACCTCGAGCAGGAAATCGAGCTTTCTGACAACCTCGAATTCGCGTTCGGCGGGTTCGTCCAGAACAAGAAGCGCGTGTTCCGCCTGCAGGAAGTGCGCAGCCGCTTCAACCTGACCGCTGCGAACCGTCAGGGCTATGACCAGTTCAGCCGCAACCCGGGCGAATTCGCACCCAATCCCTTCCCGGCGCTGGGCGAAACCGCGTTCAACCGCATCAAGGAAGATCGCCGCGATCTCTATGCGCTGGTCGAAGGTGAGTTCGACAATCTGACCTTCGAAGTCGGCATCCGCTGGGAAAACACCGATGTCACCGTGACCGATTTCCAGGTCGGCGGTGCGGGCACGCTCAACAGCAGCTATGACGAGTTCCTGCCGTCGGCCTCGCTCAAGTTCGAGATGGGTGATGGCCGCATCACCCTGTCGGGCGCGCGCACGCTGCGTCGTCCGAACTTCAACTTCATCACACCGGGCCTGCTCGAAGCCGAGTTCGGCGACAACGACTTCCTCGGCAATCCCTTCCTGCTGCCCGAAACGGCGTGGGGCGGCGATCTGGGCTACGAGCACAAGATCGGCAAGACCGGGATTGTCGGCGTCAACGTGTTCTACCGCGACGTGACCAACCTCACCGAACTGTCGACCGTGCTGGATGCCAATGGCGTGCCGGTGGAAGGTTCGGAAGGCGATGGCACCTTCATCTACACCCCGCGCAACACCGGCAATGGCGAAGTCTACGGGGTCGAATTCGACGCCTCGTTCAGCCTCGCCTTCATCGGCCTGCCGGACACCGGCCTGTTCGGGAACTTCGCGCTGCTCGAAAGCAACATCACCGACGAATTCGGCGAGCGTCGCTTCAACGACCAGTCGAAGTATGTCTACAACTTCGGTGCGATCCAGAACATCCCGAGCTTCGGCGCGGCCTTCGGGGCGACCTACCGCAAGCAGGGCGAGGCCTTTGGCCGTCTGGTGGGCGAGGAAGTGACCACCCGCTACGGCGCCGATCTTGAAGTCTTCGTGGAAAAGCGCTTCGGCGACAGCTTCACCATCCGCGCGGTGGGTTCGAACCTGCTTGACGGGACGAAGGACGAAGACTTCAACAAGTTCGCGACCACGGGCGACCAGATTTCCCGTGACTTCGACGAATACGAGCTCGAAAGCGAGCGCGCCGGGCCGGTGTTCCAGGTCGTGGCCCGCTACGCCTTCTAAGCTGACCAAGGGGCCGTGATCTGATGCTTCGACCATTCCACGGCTTTGCGCTCCTGACGCTGGGGATCGCCGCTGCCTGTGCAACGGTGCCCCCGGCGATCATGGGCGACCCGGCGGTGAGCGTGACCGCGCGGGCGGAAACCCCGCCGGTCGGCACGGCGCGGGAAGATGCGGCTGACGATCCGGCAATCTGGCGCAATGCCGCCAATCCGGCCGCCAGCCTGATTGTCGGCACCGACAAGAAGGGCGGGCTCTACGTCTATGATCTCAAGGGCGCGCAGAAGAGCTTCCTTCCTGCCCCGGGGCTGAACAATGTCGATCTGATCGAGATTGCCGGTGGCCGCGTGCTGGTGATCGCCAGCGATCGCAGCGATCTGGCGACGGTGCAGCTGTTCATGGCGCTGCTCGACACCGCCACCGGCAAGCTGGCTCCGGCAGGCAAGATCGCCGTTGGGCCGGGCGAGGGCTATGGCATCTGCATGGTGAAGCCCGCAGGCCGCGAAGGCGTCATCGCCTTCAGCGCGCCCAAGGGCGGCACGATCTACCGCACGCTGATCACCGAGGCGAACGGGGCCTTCACCGGCATTACCACCACGCTGGCGCAGGTGCCGACCCAGACCGAAGGCTGCATCGCCGATCCGCGCACCGGCACGCTCTATATCGGTGAGGAAGACGCCGGGATCTGGGCGATCGACATGGGTTCCGGCGCCAAGCGCATGGTCGCCCCGATCGATAACAAACTGCTGGTCGCGGACGTCGAAGGCCTGGCGATTGCGCCTGAGGGTGCGGACGGCGGCTATCTCGTCGCCTCCTCGCAGGGCGATAGTGCCTATGCGGTGTTCCGACTGCCCGACATGACGCCGGTGGGCCGCTTCCGCATCGCGGCGGGCACCTATGGCTCGGTCGAGGAAACCGACGGGATCGAGCTCGACAACCGCGATTTCGGCCCCGATTTCCCCAAGGGCATCTTCATGGCGCAGGACGGGATGAACGCGCCCAAAGCGCAGAACTTCAAATATGCCCGCTGGGACGAAATTCTTGCCGCGCTGGAGGCGGGCCAGTAAGCCTGCGGGCATGACCGAAACCTTCACCGCACCCGACCGCCGCCGCTTCCTCGGCGCGACCGCCACCGCCTTTGCCGCACTCGCCGCCAGCGGCTGCGTGAGCCGGGGTGCCAGCACCGCCACCAGCGCGCCGCGCGCCGCCAGCAGCTTTGCCGATTACGGCGCGCTCGTTCCCGATCCTGTGGGCCTGCTCGATCTGCCGCAGGGGTTCAGCTACCGTGTGCTCTCGCGTCTCGGCGCAGCGATGGACGATGGCGGCACCGTGCCGGACCGCGCCGACGGGATGGGCTGCTTTGATCTCGGCAACGGCGAGATCGCCTTGGTGCGCAACCATGAATTGCAGCCGCAGCATGATGCAGGCGGGCCGATTGCCACAGGCTTTGGCAAGAAGAACGGTGTGTTCGTCCCCGGCGGCACCACCACCATCGTGCTCGATGCCGCCACGCTCAGCGTGAAGCGCCAGTTCCGCAGCCTTGGCGGCACGATCCGCAATTGTTCGGGCGGGGTGACGCCGTGGGGCACCTGGCTGACCTGCGAGGAAGCGCCGACCGGCCCCGGCCAGCCGCGCGGCGAGGGGCTGGAGCAAAGCCACGGCTGGGTGTTCGAGGTTCCGGCCTCCGCGCGCGGGTTGGTCGATGCCGTGCCGCTTACGGCGATGGGCCGCTTCAATCACGAGGCCGCCGCCGTCGATCCGGCCACCGGCATCGTCTACCAGACCGAAGACCGCGATGATTCGGTGCTCTATCGCTTCCTGCCCACAGTGCCGGGGAAACTGGCGGCAGGCGGGCGCTTGCAGGCAATGGTCATCGAAGGTCTTGCTGACACGCGCAACTGGGATGCAGCAGCGATGCAGGTGGGCCAGCCCTACCGCGTCTCGTGGGTCGATCTGGATGAAGTCGAAGCCCCCGAGGACGATCTGCGCCAGCGTGCGGCGGCCAAGGGCGCGGCGCTGGTCGCGCGCGGCGAGGGTCTGCATATGGGCGAGGACGCGGTGTTTGCCTGCTGCACCAATGGCGGGGCCAAGAAGCTCGGCCAGATCCTCAAGCTGACGCCGGGCCTCGCCGGCGCGCCCGATACGGTGGAACTGTTCTTCGAAAGCCAGAGCACCGACCAGTTCAACTACGGCGACAACCTCACCGTCGCGCCGAGCGGGCACCTGATCGTGTGCGAGGACCAATATACCGAGGTCCAGGAAAACCACATCCGCGGCATCACCCCGGACGGGCGCGCCTATACGCTCGCGCTCCTGCGGGCGCAGACCGAGCTGGCCGGCGGATGCTTCTCGCCCGATGGCAAGTGGCTGTTCGTCAACGTCTATTCGCCCACCGCGACACTGGCGATCACCGGGCCGTGGGCGGCCTGACCGGCCCGCGAGCCGTGATGGGCCGGCGTGGATAGCTTTCTAATCGCACTGCTGCTGGTGTTCGCGCTGTCGCTTGGCGGGCGCGATCAGTTGCTGGTGGCGCAGTGGTCGGACGCGCTCGGGCGCAGCGTGCCATTGCTGGTGGTGGGCGCGGCCTGCGCCGGAGCGAGCGCCGCGCTGATGGCGTGGCTGGGTGAGGGCTTTGCTGCCCGGCTGGCGCCCCGTGCCGGGCAGATGCTGGTCGCCTTCGCGCTTGCCCTCGCCGGGCTCGAACTGGCCTGGCCGGTCAAGCGCAAAGAGCCACGCGAGCCGACCCGTTCCTTGGGGGCCATCGCGATTGTGCTGGCCGCAAGGCAAGTGGTGGATGCCGGCCGCTTTGCTGTCTTCGCGCTGGCCGCCTGGGCGCACCTGCCCGCCACCGCCGCGCTGGGCGGCGCGATCGGCGGGGCGGGGGCGATTGCACTCGGCTGGTCAGCCGGGGCGGCCGTGCTGGCGCGCTGGCCGCTGTTGCTGCTGCGCCGGATCCTGGCGGCGGGGCTGATTATTGCGGCGTTGTTCATCGGACTGACCACCCGTTATGCCGCTTATTGATCGAGCATTGCGATCATTGCGAATAGGATGAGCGGGCAACGCGATGCCTGTTAATCCCCGCGTTCGTCACCATATATAGCACCGAACGATGTTGTTTTTCAGAATACTACAGGAGGTCACCCATGGCTGACACCACAACCAATTCCCGCGCCGCACTGGTCGCCGAGCTCAACGGCCTGCTCGCCGATCACTTTGCGCTGTTTATCAAGACCAAGAACTTTCACTGGCACGTGAAGGGCCCGCGGTTCCACGATCTGCATCTGCTGTTCGATGCCCACGCGCTCGAAGTGCAGGGCCAGATCGATCTGATCGCCGAACGCGTGCGCAAGCTTGATGCCGATACGCTGACCTCGCTCGGCACAGTCGCCAAGGCGACCCAGATCAAGGATCAGGACAGCGCCGCGATCAAGCCCGAGGACATGATCGCCGAACTGCTGGCCGACAACCAGACGGTGATCAAGCGTTTGAAGGGCATGAAGGACCTCGCCGATCAGGCGGGCGACAATGCCACCGACGGGCTGCTCGACGACTGGACCGACATGGCCGAACAGCGCGCCTGGTTCCTGCGCTCGCTGCTGGCCTGACCGCCAAATTGCTCCACATCAAAAAAAGGCCGCTCCCGCTGACCGGGGGCGGCCTTTTTGCTATGCCACGGATTATGCACGAGTTGACGATCATCGAGAATGCCGAAGCAGGCGCGATTGCCGACTGGCTGGCGGCCCGGCTTGGCGGCGCAGGGGCGATCACGATCCCCGGTGGTTCGACCCCGTTTCCCATCCTCGCTGACCTGATTGCGCGCCACGCGGGCGCGGTCGACTGGAGCGCGTGGCAGGTGTGGCCGAATGATGATCGCATCGTGCCCGAAGATCACGAGGCCTCGAACACAGGGAAGATCCGCGCGCTGCTCGAACCGCATGGTGCGCAGATTGCGGCGCTGGCCGAAGGTGCCGCCCCGCCGCATTTCGTGCTGACCTGGCTCGGCATGGGGCCGGACGGGCATATCGCCTCGCTGTTTCCCAACACCGATCCCAAGGTGGACTATCCGCAAGTCCTGCGCCGCCTCACCCCCGATCCGCTGCCCGCCCACGCCCCGTTCGACCGCATTACGCTGACCATGCCAGCGCTGCTGAACACCGATGCGCTGGTGTTCACGCTGGGCGGCGCAGCGGACAAGCGCAGCGTGTTCGAGGCCGCTGTGCGCGGCGCAAACGATCTGCCCGTCGCCCGCCTGTTGCAAGCCGCGGCGGCGCGGCAAATTCCGGTCACCGTGTTCACCTGATGGCCGGCATCTTGCCCGCCTCGCTCCACCGCGCGCTGCTGCCCTGGGCGCATTGGCTGCGGCATTACTGGCGGCGCTGGCGCAAGACGCCGATTGCCGGGGTGAGCGTGATTGTCACCAATCTCGGCGGGGATGTGCTGCTGCTCAAGCATTCCTATGGCCCCGATGTGTGGGGCCTGCCGGGCGGGGGGCTTGGGCGCGGCGAGGAACCCGAGGCCGCCGCGCGGCGCGAGGTGCGCGAGGAGCTGGGGCTCGAACTGGCGCGGATCGAGCCGATCGGCACGCTGGAAGAGGTGCTGTCGGGCTCGCCCCACAACGCCTATCTGTTCGCGGGCACCTGTGATCGGCACCCGCAGCCCGATGGCCGCGAGGTGACCGAGGCGCGGTTCTTCCCCTCGCACTCGCTGCCCGAGCCACTCGGCCGCCACACCCGCGCGCGGATTGCAGCATGGAAAGCGCGGCGGGTCGGGTAGAGTTAGAGCAACGATAGCTGCGCCTCGTCGCGCTGTGGCTTTTCGTTCTCTGCCCCCTCCAGCCCTGACAGCGTCAGCCCCATCAGCCGGATCGGCTGAGGCAGCGGCAATTCCGCCTCCAGCAGCGCGCGGGCGAGGCGTGCAAATTCTTCCCTGTCGCTGACGAAATCGGGCAGAGAGGTGGCCCGCGTCATGATGCGGAAATCGGTGAATTTGAGCTTGAGCGTCACCGTGCGCCCCCGCGCGCCCGACGCTTCGATCCGATCCCACACGATGGCGATGATGGTCTCGAGCGTTTCGCGCAAACCCGCGCCGCTGCCGATATCCTCGGCAAAGGTGCGCTCTCCGCCCACCGATTTGCGCAAGCGGTGCGCGGCGACAGGGCGCAGATCAATGCCGCGGGCGGCGCGGAACAGATAATCGCCCATGCTGCCGAAGTGCTGGCGCAGGAAGGCGACGTCCTTGCCCGCCAGATCCGCGCCGGTGGCAATGCCGAGCTTCTGCATCCGCTCTTCCGCCTTGGGCCCGACCCCGTGGAACCGCCGCACCGGCAATCCCGCGACAAACCGGGCGCCTTCGCCCGGGCGGATCACACACAGCCCGTCGGGCTTGTTCTGATCGCTCGCGAGCTTGGCGAGGAACTTGTTGTAGCTCACCCCAGCGCTTGCGGTCAGCTGCGTCTTGGCGCGAATCTCCTGCCGGATCAGCGTGGCGATACGGGTCGCGCTGCCGATCCCGAGCCGGTCTTCGGTGACATCGAGATAGGCTTCATCGAGGCTCAGCGGCTCGATCAGGTGGGTATAGTGTTCGAACACATGGCGGATCTGGCGGCTGGCTTCCTTGTAGGCATCGAAGCGCGGGCGCACGAAGATCAGATCGGGGCAGAGCCGCTGGGCGGTGACCGAGGGCATGGCGCTGCGCACCCCGAAGACCCGCGCTTCGTAGCTGGCGGCGGCCACCACCCCGCGCCCGCCCGCGCCGCCCACTGCCACAGGCTTGCCCCGAAGCTCGGCATTGTCGCGCTGTTCGACGCTGGCGAAGAAGGCATCCATGTCGACATGGATGATCTTCCTGAGGCCCAGCTCGCCACGGCCAGCGTCCTCGCTATGCTCATCGGAAGGCGCGTCGCTTGCCATGGGTGTGACAAATAGAACCTTGGCGCGCGCGAAGGAACCGTTGCTGGAACTAATCACCCGTCCTGCCATTTTGTGCAGATGCGAAAAGAACAGTGGTCTTCGGGCGAACCCCTTGGCAATGGCCGCCCGATGGCCACCACGATTGCCTCCTCGATGCCCGCCCGCAAGGCGCTCGGTGAGACCGAGCTGATGTGGATGATGGCGCTGCTGATGGCGCTCAACGCCTTCGGGATCGACGCGATTCTGCCCGCGCTCGATGCCTTGGCGGCCGATCTCGGGGTGTCGGGCAATGACCGGCAATTCGTGATCGGGATCTATCTCCTCACCGCCGGGATGGGCGCGCTGGCGCCGGGCGCGTTGGCCGATCGCTTCGGGCGGCGGCCGATCCTGCTGGGCGCGATTGCGGTCTATATCGTGTTGTCGATCGCCAGCGCGATGGCGCCCACCTATGACGCGCTGATCGCGGTGCGCGGGTGCCAAGGCTTCTTTGCCGCCGGCATCATCGCCCTGCCGCCCGCGATCATTCGTGACCGGGTGGGCGGCGACAAGATGGCCAAGATGATGAGCCTGATCTTCGTGATCTTCCTGATGGTGCCCGCCGTCGCCCCGACCATCGGCGAGGGCATCCTGCAACTCGGCAACTGGCGCGCGATCTTCGGCTTCATGGCGGTGCTGGGCGTGGCCGTGGGCACCTGGGTGTATATCCGCCTGCCCGAGAGCCTGTCCGAAGAAAACCGCCAGCCGATCCGCGTGCCGGCCATCGCCGCCAATATGACCCGCGCGCTCTCGACCCCGAGCGTGGCAGGCTACGTGCTCGGTTCTGCGCTGGTGTTCGGGGCGCTGTTCGGCTTCATCAATTCCTCGCAGCAGCTGATCACCGAGACCTTTGGCGCGGGCGACATCTTCCCGATGGTGTTCGCGATCTGCGCCGGGTCCATGGCGTTTGCCAGCTGGTCGAACTCGCGCATCGTCGAACGCTTCGGCGCGCGGCGGGTGAGCCACACCGCGCTGTTCGCCTTCATCGTGGTGAGCGCGGTGCAGGTCATGTTCGCCTTCCAGCCGGACGAGAGCCTGTGGCAATTCGTGCCGCTGATGGCGATCAACATGGCGCTCTTGGGCTTCATCGGCAGCAATTTCGGCGCGATCGCGATGAACCCGTTCTTCAGCATCGCCGGCGCGGCAAGCTCGGCGCATGGCTTTGTGCGCATGACCATGGCCGCGCTGCTGGGCGGGGCGATCGGCTATGCGTTTGACGGCACCGCAAGGCCGCTGGCGCTGGCGCTGCTGGCGAGCGGCCTGGCGTGCCTCGTGCTGGTGCTGTGGAGCGAGAAGGGCAAGCTGTTCGGGCCAAGCGATGCCGAGGCGGGGATGGGCGGTAACCGCTAACCCCCCTCCTCTTCAGAGGAGGGGCCGGGGGTGGTGGCGAGCGGAGCGAGCTCCCAACTTCGCCAAGCCCGCACCACCCCGCTGCGACTAGCCAGCAAGCTGGCAAGTCTCGCGCCCCTCCTCTGAAGAGGAGGGGGAAACTATTCCGCCCCCAACCTTCTCCACGCCAGCCCCGCAAATTCGCACAGCAGTGGCCGCGTGTCGCGCGGGTCGATAATGTCCTCGACATTGAAGCGCTCGGCCGAGCGGAACGGCGAGGTGACCTTGGCGAGCCGTTCGCGGATGTCCTCAAGCAGCGCGGCGGGATCATCGGCGGCTTCCAGCTCTGACTTGTAAGCCACCTCCAGCCCGCCCGCGATCGGCAGGCTCCCCCAGTCGCCGCTCGGCCAGCAATAGCGGTACTGATACCGATCAGCATTGCTCATCGCGCTGCCCGCAATGCCATAGGCGCGGCGCAGGACGATGCTCGCCAGCGGCACGGTGGCGCGGTATATCGCGTTCATCGCATTGACGCCGTAGCGGATCGTCCCCGCAACTTCCGCCTCGCGGCCGATCATGAAGCCGGGGTTGTCAACGAGGTGGACAATCGGCAGCCGGAACTGGTCGGCAAGGCGCACGAAGCGCTCGACCTTCTCGGAAGTCTTGGCCTCCCACGATCCGCCGAGATAGCTCGGATCGCTGGCGATCACGCAGACCGGCCAGCCGTCCAATCGCGCAAAGGCGGTGATCGCGGCGCGGCCCCAGTGCTTGCCGATCTCGAACACGGTGCCGGTATCGAACAGCATCTCCATGCCGCGGCGCATGGAATAGACCTGCTTGGGATCGCGCGGGACGAGGCTGAGCAGGGCCTCCTCGCGGCGGTCGGCCGGGTCATCACAGGCCGAGCGCCGGGCGGGTTGCCCGACATATTCGGGCATGAAGCTGAGGAAATGCCGCGCGCGGGCGAAGGCCTCGGCCTCGCTGGCGACCTCGTCGTCGACCACCCCGTTGCGGGTGTGGATCGCAGAGCCGCCGAGCGCTTCCTTGGCCTCCTCGTGATTGGCAGCGCCGCCCTTGTAGGCATCGCCCAGCCCATCGACCACAGCAGGCCCGGCGGCGAAGATCTGGCTGAGGCCCTTGACCATGATCGAATAGTGGCTGGCCACCGTCCGCGCCGCGCCCAGCCCCGCCGTCGGCCCCAGCGCCAGCGCCACCACCGGCACGGTGTCGAGGTTCGTCACCACGTCCCCCCAGCCGGGCACCGCGGGGATATAGGTCGCGCCGATCTGTTCGAGCGTCTTGACGCTGCCGCCGCCGCCCGTCCCGTCGATCATGCGGATGATCGGGAGCTTCAACTGGTGCGCCATCATCTCGGCCTGCACCATCTTGCGCGCTATGCCCGCATCCGCCGCGCCCCCGCGGATGGTGAAGTCGTCGGCGGTGGCGACCACCGGGCGGCCGTTGATCAGCGCCTTGCCGAACAGGAAGGGGGCGGGGGTTACGCTGGCGAGGTCGCCGTTGGCGTCATATTTCGCCGAGCCCGCGATCTTGCCGATCTCGCGGAAGGAGCCCTCGTCGCACAGGGCAGCGAGCCGCGCGCGGGCATCCATCTTCCCGCGCCCATGCTGGCGCGCCACCTTGTCCGCGCCGCCCATCTGCTCGGCCAGCGCCTCGCGCGCGCGCAGTTCTTCAAGTTCTTTTTGCCACGACATCCTGATCTCCCACCTCGTCATTGCGAGGAGCCGCAGGCGACGCGGCAATCCATGATCCGACATAGCGTCGTGATGCAAGGTCAGGTGATGGATTGCTTCGCTGACGCTCGCAATGACGAAAACAAGGGGGCGCTATTCCCCCGCAGGCACCACCGTCACCAACAGCGCCTCGACCTGCACCTGCGCGCCCGCGCTGACCGTCAGCCCCTCGATCACCCCGTCGAAGGGCGCGGTGAGGGCGTGTTCCATCTTCATCGCCTCGAGCACCATGAGCCGCTGTCCGGCGGTGACGGTCTGACCCTCGTTGACATCGACCGCGATGACCTTGCCCGGCATCGGCGCAATGATCGCGCCATCGGCGGCGGAGGCTTGGCTCTTTGCCGCTTCCGGAGAGGGACTGAAAAAGTAGCTCTTGCCCGCCTCCGTCACCACGATCGTGCCGTCGCGCTCCCGGTCGGAGCATAGGCCGGTCCTCAAATCGTCCGATGATGCGTCGACGGCATACCGCTGGCCGTCGATATGGAGCCCTATCGTTGTCCGGGCAGGAGCGTTCATCCTAAATCCAAAAAGCCCATTTCGATAAGCGCGGCTGTCCCAGTCTTGGTCGAGCCAAGCTTCACGGAAACGCTCGCCGGCGGCCTTTAGAACACGGGCCGAGGGCTCACGAACCGTGGTAAGCTTGGCTTCCTCGCGTTCAATAAGGCCGGTGTCGAGCAGCTCTTCGATGAACGTTGGAAGCGACAGGCAGGCATGGAGAAATGCCTTGTTGGTTTTCAGTGGTCCGACATAGCTGTTATCGAGCCAGCGCACGAGGTCGGTTCGCGCCGCTTCGCGGTCAGCACCATGGCAGATCACCTTGGCGATCATCGGGTCGTAAAAGTTCGACACAAGGTCTCCCTCCTCGACACTGCTTTCCACGCGCGCGCGGTAGTCAAAGACCAATCGGTCCACCCGACCGGGGCTCGGCAAAAACCCCTTCGCCGGGTCTTCCGCATACAACCGCGCTTCGATCGCATGGCCGTTGATCGAAAGCTCCTCCTGCCGCTTGGGCAGCGGCTCCCAGCTCGCCACGCGCAGCTGCCATTCGACCAGATCGACGCCGGTGATCTCCTCGGTGACGGGGTGTTCCACCTGAAGGCGCGTGTTCATCTCCATGAAGAAGATGCGATCGGCGCGCAGGCCTTCGCTGGCGTCGGCGATGAATTCGATCGTGCCCGCGCCCTCGTAATCGACCGCCTTGGCGGCGCGCACGGCGGCGGCGCAGATCGCTTCGCGGGTGGCTTCGTCCATGCCGGGGGCGGGGGCTTCCTCGATCACTTTCTGGTGGCGGCGCTGGAGCGAGCAGTCGCGCTCGAACAGGTGGACGACGTTGCCGTGGCTATCGCCGAACACCTGCACCTCGATATGGCGGGGCGAGGTGATCCACTTCTCCAGCAGAACCTCGTCATTGCCGAAGCTGGCCTTGGCCTCGCGGCGACAGCTCTCCAGCGCTGAGGCGAAATCGGCGGGGGCATCGACCTTGCGCATCCCCTTGCCGCCGCCGCCTGCCACGGCCTTGATGAGCACGGGGTAGCCGATGGCCTCGGCCTCCTTGGTCAGGCGCTCCACCGACTGGTCCGACCCGTCATAGCCCGGCGTCACCGGCACGCCCGCCGCGCGCATCAGCTGCTTGGCCGCATCCTTCAGGCCCATGGCGCGGATGCTCGCAGGCTTGGGGCCGACCCAGATCAGCCCTGCGTCGAGCACGGCCTGCGCGAAGTCGGCATTCTCCGAGAGGAAGCCGTAGCCGGGGTGGATCGCATCCGCCCCCGTCTGCTTGGCAGCGGCGATGATCTTGGCGCCCACCAGATAGCTTTCGGCAGCGGGAGAGGGGCCGATATGCACGCTCTCGTCGGCTTGGCGCACGTGCAGCGCCTTGGCATCGGCATCGGAATAGACCGCGACCGTTGCCACGCCCATGCTGCGCGCGGTGCGCATGATGCGGCAGGCGATCTCGCCGCGATTGGCGATGAGGAGTTTGGTGATCATTGTTCGAACTCGATGTGGGCATTCACCTGGGCAGCAATCTCGAGGCAGTTGTCCGGCGCTTCCATGGTGAAGCTGGTATTGGCGACCTTCCAACCGCTCTCGGTCTTGACCATGCTCAGGGAATTGATGCCGCAGTGGCTCATCTTGCCCATGACGGTGAAGACATAGGGGCCCCAAACCTGCGCCATGTCACCATCCACCAGCACGGTCTCAAAATGCATGAATTCGTCAATCTGAGCGGGCGAGGAGGTCCAGCGTTCGAGATGCTTTGCCACCGGCACGACATCGACGCGGGGCGCGTCGGGCTTCATCCGGTTGTGGATGAAGATCACGCCTTCAGGGAGCATCTGGCGGGCAAGCGCGGTCTTGTCGGCGCTGCGAAGCGCGTCGAAGAAGTCATGCGCGCTAGTCATCACCTCTAGCTGTTCGCGTGTCGGAGAGCTGGCAGCAAGCGGCGCGGCGGCAAGTGCGGCCAGAGCGAGTACAAGAAAGGCTTTCATGGGGTGGGATTAGCCCCGACCGGCGATAAAGAAAACCGTTCGTGCTGAGCTTGTCGAAGCACTGCACTTCTTTTGCTGCGGAGTTTCAAGTGAAATGCGGCCCTTCGACAAACTCAGGGCGAATGGACTGTGGGGTCACCCCCGGGGACGGTAATCGGCAATCCCCCAGTCGATCCCGCCCGCCGGCATCTTCTCGCGGTTGAGCACTGCGGAGAGAAACGCGCGCACGCCGTAGAGCGCTTTTTCGCTGCGGGGCACGTAGGTGCGGCTGGCCCAGGCCTCGGGCCCGCGCTTGCGCACCTTGCGGCCAATCGCGCCATAGATGCGCGCCGCCGAGAGCACCGCCCAGCGGCTGCGGAAGGGGAGTTTGGCCGCGCCCACCCGCGCTGCCGCCTCGTGCTTTTCCACCAGTGCCACCAGCCGCGCTGCCATGTCGGCGAGTTCCTTGCGGTGGTGCGGCTTGGTGTGCTGGCCGGGCTCGATATCCTCCTCGGCCAGCCATTCCTGCGGCAGATAGCAGCGCCCCGCCGCATCATCCTCGACGATATCGCGCGCGATGTTCGATAGCTGGAAGGCAAGGCCGAGATCATTGGCGCGGTCGAGCGTTTCCTGATCCTTGGGGTCGACCCCCATGACCACCGCCATCATCACGCCGACCGCGCCGGCCACGTGGTAGCAATAGCGCAGCATATCGGCCTCGGTGCGCGGGCGCCAGTCCTCGGCGTCGAGCTGGAAGCCTTCGATTACATCCTCGGCCATCTGCGGGGTGAGACCCACTTCGGCAGCGACCACGCCGAGCGCGTCGAAGGCCGGATCGCCGGTCGGCTTGCCTTCAAACGCGAGCGCGGTGAGGCGGCGGATCAGCGCGAGGCGAGCGCCGAGATCGGACTGGTCACCCAGCACTCCGCCCATATCCTGATTATCGGCAATGTCGTCCGCCCGGCGGCACCAGGCGTAGAGCAGCCATGCGCGCTCCCGTGTTTCCTTGTCGAACAAGCGTGCGGCGGCAGAAAAGCTCTGCGATCCGCGCTTGATCGACAGCCGCGCATGTTCGACCAGCGCGGCACGGGTGGCGGGGTCGGTCATGCCTTAGCCCCCTCCTTTTCAAAGGAGGGGGTTGGGGGTGGTTGCGCGGCGCACAGAGTCGCGCCCGAAGCAAGTGGCGCGGGTGGTTGCGCGGCGCGCAGCGTCGCGCCCGCAGCAAGTGGCGCGGGTGGTTGCGCGGCGCGCAGCGTCGCGCTCGAAGACAGACACCACCCCGCTGCGACTAGGCTCGCTGCGCTCACCAAGTCTCGCTGCCCCTCCTCTGAAGAGGAGGGGGAAAGCAGAGCGATCATTACAGCTCCTCGGCCTTCATGCGGAAGATCGGGGTATGGGGCTGATAGGCCTCCATCTTGGCGAGCAATTCATGGATCGATGTCGCCGCGATCAGGATGTTCTGGTGCGCGGGCCGCACGAAGCCGACCGCCGCCATCTTGGCGTTGAAGGCGAGCAGGTGATCGTAGAAGCCAAACGCATTGAGCAGGCCGACGGGCTTGGTGTGGTAGCCCAGCTGCGACCAGCTCATCGCTTCCCACAACTCGTCCATCGTGCCCACACCGCCCGGTATGGTGACGAAGCCATCCGACAGATCGGTGAAGCGCTGCTTCCTCTCATGCATCCCGCTGACGGTGACGAGTTCGTCGCAATCATGGTTGGCGACTTCGGCCTTCACCAGATGCTCGGGGATGATGCCGATAACCTCGCCGCCCGCGTCCTTCGCGCCCTTGGCGACCGCGCCCATCAGCCCGAGCTTGCCCCCGCCATAGACGAGGCCAATGCCGCGCCCGGCCAGTTCCGCGCCAATATCATAGGCAAGCTGGATGTAACGCGGATCTTCGGGCGAGGCCGAACCGCAATAGACGGCGAGACGTTTCATATTGAAAGTTCCGATGGCAATTGCAGAGGTCCGGTCAAGAGGTAAGCTCGAAATTTCTGGTGGTCAGGCCACGGCTCAGCGGCATCTCGCTGCTCGGCTTCTTTCAGAACAGCAACGATACGGTCGAAGCCAGTCTCCATCCGCGCACGCGATTGATCAGTGTTGAACCAGACAATGCTGAACGGGCGCTCGATCAGGCCGGTAATCGTATCCCACAAGGCATCGAGATTTCTGCCATAGAAGCCCGGGACTTTGGGATGCCCGGCCAAGAGACTATGGAAGTCGTCTTCGCTGGCGACATCGGCTCCGTCAATTACAAGCATCTCCTGACCCTCCACCACCTCCGGTGGTCCCCCTCCCCTGAAGGGGAGGATTTATGCCCCCACCTTCGCCAGATCCTCCAGCATCAGCCCGGCGGTCGCCTTCGCGCTGCCGACCACGCCGGGGATGCCTGCGCCCGGGTGGGTGCCGGCGCCGACGAGGTAGTAGTTGTCGATCACATCATCGCGGTTGTGGCCGCGCAGGTAGGCGCTCTGCCACAGCACCGGCTCAAGGCTGAAGGCGCTGCCCATGTGGGCGTTGAGGTCTTGCTTGAAGTCCTTGGGCGCGTAGCTGAACTTGGTGACGATCCGGCTGTGGATGTCGGGGATCAGGCGGCGCTCCAGCTCGTCGAGGATCATCTTTTCGAGCTTTGGACCGACATCGTCCCAATCGATCGGCATCTTGCCCATGTGGCTGACAGGGACGAGCGCATAGAATGTGCTCTTGCCTTCGGGTGCCATGCTCGGATCGGTCACGGTCGGGTGGTGGAGGTAGATCGCGAAATCTTCCGGCACCACGCCGTTCTTGTAGATGTCGTCAAGCAGGCCTTTGTAGCGCTTGGCGAACAGGATCATGTGGTGCGGGATGCCGGGCCAGGTGCCCTCAAGCCCGAAATGCACCACGAACAGCGACGGCGAGAAGCTCTTGCGGTTCAGGCTCTTGGCCATCTGCTTGCCGCGCTCGCTGCCCGACAGCAGATCCTTGTAGGAATGCATGATGTCGGCATTGCTGGCCACCGCATCGAAGCGCTGCTTGAAGCCGCTCTTGGTTTCGACTTCGGTTGCCTTGGTGCCGAGCGTGTGGACCTGCACCACCGGATCGCCGACGATCATCTTGCCGCCCAGCCGCTCGAAATGGCGCACCATCCCGGCGATCAGCCGGTTGGTGCCGCCGCGCGCCCACCACACGCCGCCATCCTTCTCCAGCTTGTGGATCAGGGCGTAGATCGACGAGGTGTTCATCGGGTTGCCGCCCACCAGCAGCGAATGGAAGCTGAAGGCTTCGCGCAGCTTGGGGTGCTCGATATAGCTCGAGACCATCGAATAGACCGAGCGCCACGCCTGTTCCTTGATCAGGGCAGGGGCGGCCTTCAGCATCGACTTGAAATCGAGGAACGGCTTGGTGCCGAGCTTGAGGTAGCCCTCCTCGTACACCCGCGCCGAATATTCGAGGAAGCGGGCGTATCCGGCGACGTCCGCGGGGTTCAGCTTGGCGATTTCCGCGTTGAGCTGTTCCTCGTCGTTCGAATATTCGAAGTTGGTGCCGTCGGGCCAGTTGAGGCGGTAGAACGGCATGACCTTCATCAGCTCGACATCTTCGGCGATGTCATGGCCGGTCAGCGCCCAGAGTTCTTCAAGGCAGGGCGGATCGGTGATGACGGTTGGCCCGCCATCGAAGGTGAAGCCTTCGCGCTCCCAGTAATAGGCGCGCCCGCCCGGCCGGTCGCGGCCTTCGATCACCGTGGTGGCGATGCCAGCCGATTGCAGCCGCAGCGCGAGCGCCATGCCGCCGAAACCGGCGCCGATCACGCAGGCGGTCTTGCCGGCATAGCGTTCGGCCAGCGCGGGATTGACGCCCTTAGCGCCGGTGGGGGTGCCAAGATTGAGCTTCGCATCGGCGTTCATGCCGGGGTCTCCATTGTGAGGGGCTTGCCAGAGGAAAATAAGGCGCGGATCGCGCGTGGGATAGCTACGGGCGGCTTGCCCGTCAGGATGCGCAAACGATCAGGCCAGGTCGATCGGCCCGCGTAAAAGCGTTCGACCAGCTTACCGCGCAGCGCGTAGAAATGTTCGAACACCACCACGCGCTTGTCCGGCTCGGCGGCTTCGAACAGCATCCGGCTGAGCATCCGGTAATAGCCCGTGGCGCGCCAGTGGCGCTTGGCCCGGCGCGCACAGAAGGCGGCGAGCTCCTCGCCCGTGAGGCCGGGGCGCTTGGCGATGATCTGGGCGATGGCGAGCGCATTGTCGGCGGCGAACGGCAGGGTGTAGCTGGTGAGCGGGTGCGAAAAACCGCCGCGTGCGCCGGCCCGGGCCACGCCGGGGATCGCGATTTCAGCCTGCGCGGCGGCGAAATTGCCGCCCGAGACGACCGGCAGGATGCC
>JAMNXO010000044.1 GCA_023653115.1 Erythrobacter sp. | reverse complement strand
GACGGGGTGATCCACGCATTCGACAAGAACACCGGCACGCGGCTGTGGACCCGCGGCGATGGCGACATGACCAAGGATCAGGCTCCGTCCGCGTTCGGCGGCGGGGTCAGCTTCGAGGCAGGCAAGCTGTACGCCACCAACGGCGTGGGCGAGGTCAAGGCGCTCAATGCCGACACCGGCGAAGTGGCGTGGAAGGTCACGCCGGCAGGTCCGCTGCGCGGCTCGCCGACGATTGCCTTCGGGCAGCTGTTCGTGATGACGCAGGACAATCAGGTGATCGCCCTCAATGTCAGCGATGGTTCGCTGGTGTGGGACGAAAGCGGCTCCGCCACCCAGTCGGGTGTGTTCGGCGTGGCCGCGCCGGCCGCCGGGCAGGGCACGGTGATCGCAGGCTATTCGAGCGGGGAGCTTTCGGCCTACCGCTACGAGAATGGCCGCACGCTGTGGTCTGACGCACTGGCGCGCACCAACATCTCCACCACCGTGGGCTCAATCACCGATATCGACGCCGATCCGATCATCGATTCGGGCCGGGTCTATGCGCTCGGGCAGGGCGGGCGCATGGCCGCCTACGAGCTGCTGACCGGCCAGCGCATCTGGGAATTGAACCTTGCCGGCATCTCCACCCCGTCGATTGCCGGCGAGTGGATCTTCACGCTCACCGACGATGCACGCCTGCTCGCCATCGCCCGTTCGACCGGGCGCGTGCGCTGGATCACCCAGTTGCCGCGCTTCCGCGACGAGGAAGACAAGAAGGGCCCGATCTTCTGGACCGGCCCGGTGCTCGCAGGCGGCCAGCTGTGGGTCGCCAGTTCGCGCGGCGAATTGTGGAAGGTGAGTGCAGGCGAAGGCTCGGCGCAATTGTTTGCCGATCTCGGCCAACCGGTGAGCCTGCCGCCGCTGGTGGCTGACGGCTATCTCTACATCCTTGACGATAGCGGCACGATCCACGCCTGGCGCTAATGCGCCGGGGTGACGGCGAGCGCTGAGGCGCGATCCCGCGCTGGAAGGGCGTTAACCCTTTTGCGCTAGGGCGGGCGGGTGATGCGCGCAGCCCATTCGCCCGATCCGGTCGCACCGCCTGCCTTGCCGCCCTCCGATGTTTCGGCGGGTGTCGGGCTTGTCGGGCTGGCCGGACTGTTCGCGTGGATTGCTGTCTGCCGTTCCTATCCTGCCATTGCCGAGGCGCTGGGTTTCGCCGGCTCGCTCTCGCCCGCGCGCGGCGTCTTGTCCGGCCCCTATGCCGCACTCGCCGCGATGGTGTTTACCGCGCTGCCGATGGCGCTGTGGTCGGTGCTGGTGGACAAGGTTCACCGCCGCCCCTCGACCGGGATCGACTGGAGCCACGCGCGCCCGCTTGCCGAAGTGCTGCCGGTGTCGGTGGTCAAGCTGTCGGGCCTGTGGGTGACATGGGCGATCCTCGCGGCGTTCTATGGCCTGGCGCGGTGGTACTGGAACGGGCCCTATCTGTTCGCGATGGAGGTGCTGGCTTTTGCCGCCGCGCCGCTGGTCGCGCTGTCGATCCCCTATGTCATCTGGCTTGATCGCCATCTGGTGAACCCGCGCGACGGGACATGGCATTTCGGCGCGGCCGTGCTCGGGCTCGGCGTGATCGGGCGCGAGACGTGGAACAGCGCGCAGATTGCCAAGCATTGGCGCGCATGGATCATAAAGGGCTTTTTCGGTGCCTTCATGATCTCGATCCTGCCGCCCGGCTTCGCGCAGCTGGTGGAGGCCGATCCGGCGCGGATCATCGCCAATCCGGTCGATCTGGCGATGATGATGGTGACACTGCTGTTCGTGATCGACGTGCAGATCGGCACGGTCGGCTATCTGCTGACCCTGCGTCCGCTGGATGCCCATATCCGCTCGGGCAATCCGCTGCTGGCAGGCTGGCTGGCCGCGCTCCTGTGCTACCCGCCGTTTGTGTGGGGGATCCTCGGGCCGGACAATCAGGTGCTCGGCTACGAGACTGCGACGCCCGGCTGGTCGCACTGGTTCGGCGGGAGCGAGATGCTGCTGTGGCTGTGGGGCGGGGTGCTGGTGTTCCTCACCGCGATCTATGCCTGGGCCACGGTGGTGTTCGGCATCCGCTTTTCCAACCTCACCTATCGCGGCGTGCTGACACATGGGCCCTATCGCTTCACGCGCCACCCGGCCTACCTGTCGAAGAACCTGTTCTGGTGGGCCTCGGTGCTGCCCTTCATGGTCAGCAGCGGATCGCTGGTGGACGCGGTGCGCAACACGGTGTTCCTCGCGGTGGTCAACGCGATCTATTACTGGCGCGCCCGCACCGAGGAGGCGCATCTGCTGTCCGAGGATGCCAAGTATCGCGACTATCACGCGTGGATGGAGCAGCACGGGTTGATCACCGCACCGCTCGCACGGCTGCGGCGGATGCTCACCGGCAGCCCTGCCGCCCGCCGCGAAGAGACGCATCCCTTCCCGGCTGAATAGGGCTACATCACCGGCGCGCCTTCATCGGCGTGATACTTCACCGCCTCGATCACCTGAAAATCGAGTTCTGCGATCGCTGCCCCGAAGGCGGCCATATGCGGCGTGGCGAAATGCGCGGCGAGCGCGGCGTCGTCGGTCCACTTCTCGACAATGTGGATCACGCCCGGATCGAGCATATCCTGCGTGAAGGCATAGGCGATGCAGCCTTCCTCGGCGTTCGATGCGGCGACCATGTCGGCAATCGCCGCTGTCGCCGCTGCCATTGCATCGGCCCCCACCTTGGCCTTGGCCAGAACGATCAGCATAGTGTCACCCTCCCTCAGAAGGACTGTTCATAGACGCGGGTGATGTCGCCGTTCCACTCGCCATTATAGGCATCGAGCAGGCGCTGGGCCGGAACCTTGCCGCTGGCGACGATCTCGTCGAGCGTTTCGAGGTAACCCGTCTCATTGTCGCCGGCCGCGTTCAGCCGTGCGCGTGCAGCCAGCCCCTTGTGCGCAATCGCGAGCGCCTCGCGTCCGATATCGCGCAAGGTGCCGCCGCCGGGGACGGGGGAATCGAGCGCCAGCCTCGGCGCAGCATTGCGCAGCGCCTCGCGTTCTTCCATCGTCCAGCCCTTGACCAGATCCCATGCCGCATCGAGCGCGCCCTGATCGTAAAGCAGGCCCACCCAGAAGGCGGGCAGCGCGCAAATCCGGCTCCACGGCCCGCCATCGGCACCGCGCATTTCGAGGAAGCTCTTGAGCCGCACTTCGGGGAAGGCGGTGCTGAGGTGATCCCACCAATCGCTCTGCGTCGGGCGTTCGCCGGGCAGCACCGAGAGCTTGCCATCGAGGAAATCGCGGAAGCTGAGGCCTGCCGCGTCGATATATTTGCCGTCACGGAACACGAAATACATCGGCACATCAAGCATATACCGCGCCCAGCGTTCGTAGCCGAAGCCGTCCTCGAACACGAAGGGCAGCATCCCGGTGCGCGCCGGATCTGTGTCTGACCAGATGTGCGAACGGTAGGACAGGAAGCCGTTGGGCTTGCCTTCGGTAAAGGGCGAATTGGCGAACAGCGCAGTCGCCAGCGGTTGCAGTGCGAGGCCGACGCGGAACTTCTTCACCATGTCGGCTTCGGACTGGTAGTCGAGATTGACCTGAATGGTGCAGGTGCGCAGCATCATGTCGAGGCCCATCGTGCCCACGCGCGGCATATGCCGCAGCATGATGTCGTAGCGGCCCTTGGG
>JAMNXO010000023.1 GCA_023653115.1 Erythrobacter sp. | reverse complement strand
TGGTGCTGCTGGGGAGGATTGAACTCCCGACCTCACCCTTACCAAGGGTGCGCTCTACCACTGAGCTACAGCAGCGCCGGATAAGGCGCGCCCTATTGTCGCGCTCCCCTGCAATGTCAACGTTCTTGTTGCGCTATCGCTTCACGACGTGAGCGCAGGGTTGATGAGAGCGCCTCTAATCTGCAAGGCGTTGCCGATGAGTGAAGACCCGCGCAAGAATATGTCTCATGCAGAAGCCCGCGCGGAACGGCTCGCGGCCAAGCTGCGCGAGAACCTGCGGCGCAGGAAGGCACAAGCGCGGGCGGCGTCTGTGCCTGCTGCCGATTCGGGCGCACCCACACAGGGGCTTTCCAAGCGCCCCGACGAAAGCTAACGCACGCCGCTCCCGACGAATTGCCGGAGCCATCATGCCCAAGCTCATCCTCGTCCGCCACGGCCAGAGCCAGTGGAACCTCGAAAACCGCTTCACCGGCTGGTGGGATGTCGACCTGACGCCGCAGGGCGTGGCCGAGGCAACCGCGGCAGGCGCGCTGCTGAAGGACAAGGGCGTGTTGCCCACCTACGCCTTCACCTCGCTGCAGACCCGCGCGATCAAGACGCTGCATCTCGCGCTCGAAGCCGCCCACCGCCTGTGGATCCCCGAGATCAAGGACTGGCGGCTGAACGAGCGCCACTATGGCGGGCTGACCGGGCTCGACAAGCAGGAGACCCGCGACAAGCACGGCGATGATCAGGTGCTGATCTGGCGCCGCAGCTTCGATGTGCCGCCGCCGCCGCTCGAGGCCGGGAGCGCCTTCGATCTGGCGAGCGATCCGCGTTATGCCGGGATCGCCATCCCGAACACCGAAAGCCTGAAGCTCACGATTGATCGCGTGCTGCCCTATTGGGAAAGCACGATCCTGCCGGTGCTGGCGCGCGGCGAGACGGTGATCATCGCCGCCCATGGCAACTCCTTGCGCGCGCTGGTCAAGCATCTCTCGGGAATCTCGGACGCGGACATCGCCGAGCTGGAGATTCCCACCGGCCAGCCGATCATCTATGACTTTGACGACGCATTGGTGCCGGGTGAGCGGTATTATCTGAAGGACGCATGATGGAAGTGACCGGGGGACGCGTAGCCATCGTGATGGGGAGCCAGTCGGACTGGCCGACCATGAAAGCCGCCGCCGAGGTGCTCGACGAGCTGGAAGTGCCTTACGAGGCGCGCATCACCTCGGCCCACCGCACGCCGGACCGGATGGTCGCCTTTGCCAAGGGGGCCGAGGGCGAAGGCTTCGATGTCATCATCGCAGGCGCGGGCGGCGCGGCGCATCTGCCCGGCATGATCGCCAGCATGACGCACCTGCCGGTGCTGGGCGTGCCGGTGCAGTCCAAGGCCCTTTCGGGCATGGATAGCCTGCTCTCGATCGTGCAGATGCCGGGCGGCATTCCGGTCGGCACGCTGGCGATTGGCGAGGCGGGCGCGAAGAACGCCGGGCTGCTGGCGGCCTCGATCCTCGCTTTGTCGGACAAGGATCTGTCCGAACGGCTGCAGGACTGGCGCGCCGCCAAGAGCGCGGCTGTGGCCGAGGTTCCCGCCGAAGAACCGGGACTCTGATGCTGCCCGCAGGCTCCACCATCGGCATTCTGGGCGGCGGCCAATTGGGCCGGATGATGGCCATGGCCGCGCTCCAGCTCAGTTATCGCGCGATCGCCTATGCCCCGCCGGGCGACAATGTCGCCGAGGACGCCTGCGCCGATTTCTTCGAGAACAGCTGGGGTGATCGCGCCGCGCTCGCCGCCTTTGCGACGAAGTGCGATGTGGTGACCTGGGAGTTCGAGAACGTCCCCCTCACCGCCGTCGCCGCAATTCCGCCTGCGCTGCTCGCCTGCCCGGCCCGCGCGCTCGAAGTGGCGCAGGACCGGCTGAACGAGAAAGCCTTCATCGCCCAGCTGGGCGGCACCTCGGCCCCCTATGTTCGGGTCGAGAACGATGGTGATTTCGCCCGCGCGCTCGAAGTGGTCGGCACCCCCGGCATCCTCAAGACCGCGCGCGAAGGCTATGACGGCAAGGGCCAGTGGCGCATCGCCTCGGCTAACGAGGCGAGCGGCGTGCGCTTCCCGGGGCGGCCCTGCATCTATGAAGGGCTGGTGGCGTTCGAGGCCGAGTTCTCGGTCATCCTCGTGCGCTCGGCTGCGGGCGAGGTGCGCTTCTGGGATTCGACCGCCAACCACCACGAAGGCGGGATGCTGGCGCAATCGGTGCTGCCGGCAGGCGCGCTGATCGAAGCGCAGGTCGAGCAGGCGCGCGAACTTGCCGCGAAAACCGCGCAGGCCTTGGGCTATGTCGGGGTGCTGACGCTCGAATTCTTCGCCACCAAGGACGGCCCGGTGTTCAACGAGATGGCCCCGCGGGTCCATAACTCGGGCCACTGGACGATCGAGGGCGCGGCCACCAGCCAGTTCGAAAACCACATCCGCGCGATCACCGGCCTGCCGCTGGGCGGCACCGCGACCCGCTTTGCCAGCATCGATATGCGCAACATCGTCGGCGATGCGGCGCTCACCGCGCACGAAATCCTCAGCGAAGCGGGCGAGCCGCACCTGCACCTCTACGGCAAGCGCGAGGCGCGCGAGGGGCGCAAGATGGGCCACGTCACCCGCGTGGGGCATGCGCTCCCGTGAACCCCGAAATCGTCCTGATCTATGCCCGCGCCGCCAATGGCGCGATTGGCCATGAGGGCGATCTGCCGTGGCGCCTGCCCGCCGATCTCAAGCATTTCAAGGCGCTGACCATCGGCAAGCCCATGATCATGGGCCGCAAGACCTTCGACAGCCTGCCCGGCCTGCTGCCCGGCCGCCGCCATATCGTGCTGACCCGCAGCGAGAGCCTTGGCGAGGGCGCGGAGCGGGCCGGATCGGTCGAGGAGGCGCTGGCGCTGGCGGCCGAGGGCAACGACAGCGGCGAAGTGGCGATCATCGGCGGGGCGGCGATCTATGGCCTGTTCCTGCCGCTGGCCGACCGGATCGAGCTGACGCAGATTCATGCCGATTATGCGGGCGATACCTTCATGCCGCCGCTCGGCCCCGAATGGACGGAAGCCGCGCGCGCAGACCACGCCGCGGAAGGGCCCTATCCCGCCTTCTCCTTCATCACCTACCGCCGGGGCGAAGCCTGATGCGCTGGCTCGATCACCGCGATCCCATGCCTGACGCGCTGCGCGGCGCGGTGATTGCGCTCGGCAATTTCGACGGGTTCCACAGCGGGCATCAGGCGGTGGCGGGCGAAGCGATCCGCTGGGCGCAGGCCGAGGGCCGCCCCTCGATCATCGCCACCTTCGATCCCCATCCGGTGCGCTTTTTCCGCCCCGAGGTGCCGCCCTTCCGGCTGACCACGCTCGAACAGCGGCAGGAATTGTATCTGGCCGCTGGCGCAACCGCGATGCTGGTGTTCCACTTCGATGCCGAGCTGGCCGGGACCAGCGCCGAGGACTTCATCAGCGCCATCCTGATCGACCGCTTCGGCGCGCATGGCGTGGTGACGGGCGGCGACTTCACCTTCGGCAAGGGCGCGAAGGGCAATGTCGAGCTGCTTCGCACATTGGGAAGCGAGTTGGGCCTGCAATCGCGGGTGGTCGAGCCGGTGGCCGACGGGGGCGAGGTCGTCTCCTCCAGCCGCATCCGCACCGCCTTGCGCGAGGGCGATCCGCAGCTGGCAACGCGCCTGCTCACCCGCCCCTTCGCGATCCGGGGCATTGTCGAGCACGGCGACAAGCGCGGGCGCACCATCGGCTACCCCACCGCCAACGTGACGATCGACAACTACCTGCGCCCCAAATACGGCATCTACGCCGTCACCGGCCGCCTGCTCGCCACCGGACAGGTGCTCCACGGCGCGGCCAATATCGGCATCCGCCCGCAGTTCGAACCGCCCAAGGAGCTGCTCGAACCCTACTTCTTCGACTTCTCCGGCGATCTCTACGGGCAGGAGATCGAAGTCGCCTTCCACCACTTCCTGCGCGGCGAGGCGAAGTTTGATAGCCTCGAGGCGCTGATCGAACAGATGGACAAGGATTGCGCCGAGGCGCGGCGCCTTCTAAGCGCGCAGCCGCTATGACCGAAGACACCACGCGCGATTACCGGGACACCGTCTTCCTGCCGAAGACCGATTTCCCCATGAAGGCCGGCCTCCCCCAGAAGGAGCCGGGCATTGCCGCGCGCTGGGAGCAGATCGGGCTCTACAACGCCCTGCGCGATGCGCGCCGGGGCCGCGAGAAGTTCATCCTCCATGATGGCCCGCCCTATGCCAATGGCGATATGCATATCGGCCATGCGCTCAACCATATCCTCAAGGACATGGTGTGCCGCACCCAGAACCTCTTGGGCCGCGATGCGCCTTACGTGCCGGGCTGGGATTGCCACGGCCTGCCGATCGAATGGAAGGTCGAGGAAGCCTACCGCAAGGCCAAGAAGAACAAGGACGAGGTTCCGCCAAAGGAATTCCGCGCTGAATGCCGCGCTTACGCCCAGAACTGGGTGAACGTGCAGCGCGAGCAGCTCAAACGCCTCGGCATCATGGGTGATTGGGACAATCCCTATCTCACCATGGATTTTCAGGCCGAAGCGACGATTGTTGCCGAGCTGATGAAGTTCGCCGAAGCCGGGAACGTCTATCGCGGGGCCAAGCCGGTGATGTGGTCGCCGGTCGAAAAGACCGCGCTGGCCGAGGCGGAGGTCGAATACGAGGACATCACCTCGACCCAGATCGACGTGGCGTTCGAGATTGTTGAGTCGCCGGTTCACGATCTCATCGGAATGGCTGTGGCAATCTGGACGACAACGCCGTGGACGATCCCCGTCAACCAAGCGATCGCCTATGGGCCAGACATTGAGTACGTGCTCCTTCATGTGAACGCCGTTTTTGGTGACTATGGCAATCCGGCAAGTCACATCCTTGTCGCTGCTGATCTGGCAGAAACGTTCAGCAAAAGAATGGGCCTCCACTCTGAAGCCATAGATTGGCGCGGCAAAGGCTCCGAACTCGCCGGCACCATAGTCCGCCATCCGATGCACCACCTTGGCGGGTTCTACGCAGCTCCGCGCCCGCTGCTCCCCGGCGACTTCGTCACCACCGATAGCGGCACCGGCCTCGTCCACATGGCGCCCGATCACGGCGAGGACGACTTCGATCTGTGCAAGGCGAACGGCATCAACCCCGTCTTCGCGGTGATGGACGACGGGCGCTACCGCGACGACTGGCAATGGCTTGGCGCTGAAGACGAGCGCCGCATGAGCGTCACCAACCCCAAGTTCAACGCTCCCGACGGCCCGATCTGCTCGGACCTTCGCGAAACCGGCGCGCTGCTCGCGGCGAGCGCGGATTACGCGCACTCCTACCCGCACTCGTGGCGTTCCAAGGCCAAGGTGATCTTCCGCTGCACCCCGCAGTGGTTCGTGCCGATGGACCGCGCGATGGAGTGGATCGAGCCCAAAACCCCCGCCGACAAGCGCTGGGAGAACGAAGGCGGCGCGATTGATCCGGCCGAGGAAACCCTCGCCGCCTCGCCGACCCTGCGCCAGCGTGCGGTCGAGGAAATCGCCCGTGTCGAGTTCATCCCCGAAAAGGGCCGCAACCGCATCGGCGCGATGGTCGAAGGGCGGCCCGACTGGGTGCTCAGCCGCCAGCGCGCGTGGGGCGTGCCGATCACGTTGTTCGTGCGGCCCGATGGGACATATCTGCAAGACCCGGCGGTCAACGCCCGCATCGTCGCCGCGGTGATGCAGGAAGGCGTCGATGCCTGGGACGAGGCGCGCAAGGCGGAATATCTCGGCGCGGGTTACAACCCCGACGAGTTCGAGATTGTCACCGACATTCTCGACGTGTGGTTCGATTCTGGCTGCACCCATGCCTTCGTGCTCGAAAGCGGGCGCTGGCCGGATCTGCAATGGCCCGCCAACCTCTACCTCGAAGGCTCCGACCAGCATCGCGGCTGGTTCCAGTCCTCGCTGCTGCAATCCTGCGCCACGCGGGGCCGTGCGCCTTACGATCAGGTGCTGACCCACGGCTTCACGATGGACGCCAAGGGCCGCAAGATGTCCAAGAGCGAAGGCAACACCATCAGCCCGATCAAGGTGATGGAGGAATACGGCGCCGACATCATCCGCCTGTGGGCGCTGAGCGTGGACTTCACCGAAGATCACCGCATAGGCGATGAGATTCTTAAGGGCGTCGGCGACCAGTATCGCAAGCTGCGCAACACCTTCCGCTACCTGCTCGGCGCGCTCGACGGGTTCGTGGGCGACATGAGCGACGGCGGGGCGCTGCCGGAGCTTGAAGTCTATGTCCTCGCGCTGCTTTCGGAACTGGACGGGAAGCTGAAGGCTGCGGCGGAGGCCTACGACTTCAACCTCTACACCCGCCTGCTGGTCGATTTCTGCAACGAGGATCTGTCGGCCTTCTATTTCGACATCCGCAAGGACTCGCTCTATTGCGACGGGCCGGACAGCGTGACGCGCAATGCCTATCGCACCGTGCTCGATCTGCTGTTCCACGCGCTGGTGCGTTATGCCGCGCCGGTGCTGGTGTTCACCACCGAGGAAGTATGGCTGAGCCGCTATCCCGAGGATGGCGAAGAGGACGAGGACGGCCAGCGCGGGAGCGTCCACCTGCTCGAATGGCCGAGCGTTCCGGCGATCGCCGTTGATGCCGCCCGCTGGAGCCAACTGCGGGCGCTGCGCGACTCCGTCAACGAAGCGATCGAGCCGCTGCGGCGCGACAAGACGATCCGCTCGAGCCTTGAGGCCGAAGTGGTCGTCCCTGCCAGCGCCGTGCCCGAAGGGGTCAGCGACGCAGCTCTCGCCGAATTGTTCATCACCGCGACAGTCACCCGCGGGCAAAGCGACGGCGTGATCGTGACCAAAACCGCCCACCACAAATGCGGCCGCTGCTGGCGCCTGCTGCCCGATGTGGCAGAAGACGGCGCGTTGTGCGGTCGTTGCGATGCGGTTGTCGGTTCATGAGCGACCTGTTCACCCGCAATCGGCTGATTGGCCTGGGCTTTGCCGCGTTTATCGCGGTGATCGATCAGGTGGTGAAGTGGTATGTGATCGGCCCGCTCGCGCTGCGGCAGGTCGGCAATATCCCGCTGCTGCCGTTCTTCGATCTCACCTATACCGAGAACCGCGGCATTTCCCTTGGGATGCTGCAGGCAACCGACATGGAAACCCGCTGGCTGCTGGTGGCGATGACGGGCGTTATCGCGCTCGTCGTGCTGGTGTGGATGCTGCGCGAAAAGGCGATGGGCGAGATTCTCGGCTTGGCGCTGATCCTCGGCGGGGCAGTGGGCAATATCCGCGACCGGTTCGAACTGGGCTATGTGATCGACTATGCCGATCTGCATATCGGCAGTTTCCGCCCGTTCCTGATCTTCAATATCGCCGATGCCGCGATTACCATCGGCGTTGTCATTATCCTTGCCCGCAGCCTGTTCGTGCGCGACAAGGCGGAAACACAAGCCGGGGATACGCCCCTTGGAGAGACTGACGATGCGTAAACTTGCCCCCGTGATCCTGCTGGCCGGCGCCTCTGCGATGCTGGCGGCGTGCGGCGCCGGCGGCGGCGTGTTCAACCGTGACCGTCCCGACGAATTCGCCGTGCAGCGTCAGGCCCCGCTGGTGGTGCCGCCCGATTTCACGCTCACCCCGCCCGCGCCCGGCGCCCCGCGTCCGGCTGAAGGCACCGCGGCCGATCAGGCTTTGGAAGCCTTGTTCGGCGGCCCCGCCCCGCGCAGCCGGATCGAAGCCAGCGTGATCGATCGTGCCGGCAGCGCCGCACCTTCGATCCGCAGCACCGTGGGTGACACCGCCACCAACACCGTCGCCAAGGGCCGCGTGACCCGCGACATCATCGCCGCGCCCGAGGGTGACGGCCAGTCGGCGGCGACGGTTATTCCTTCCTGATTTGCGCGGGCCCTTCGGTCCGCGATATCCTCGAGTCTTTTGATTGCGCCCTCAGGCGCCGGGCGGCGGACATCCGTCCGCCTTGGCTTTCCTCGCATAAGCTCGGGCGCGCGTTCGCGCTTGCGGTCGCTTCGCGACCGGTTCCAGCGCTGTAGCGAGAGCGGGAATTATTCCCCACCCTCAGCCTCGCGGCTTACAAGCAGCTTGTCGATGCGGCGGCCGTCCATGTCGACGACTTCGAAGCGCCAGCCCTGATCGGTGAAGTGCTCGCCCTCGGCGGGCAGCTTCTTGAGCACGGACAGGACATAGCCCGCCGCAGTGCCGAACTCGCGGTTCTCGTCGTAATCGATCCCGAGCCGGTCAGCCATCGCGTCAGCCGAGAACGAGCCTGCGACGAGCAGCGAACCATCCTCGCGCACCACCACCTGCGGCTGATCGCCCTCGTCCTGATCGCTCACGAATGTGCCGACAATCGCGGTGAGCAGATCGACCGGTGTGACGATGCCTTCGAAATGGCCGTATTCGTCAAGCACCAGCGCCATCGCCACTTCGGAGGATTGCAGCACCCTGAGCGCGTCCATCGCATCAAGCTGATCGGGCACCACCTCGACCCGGCGCATCATCGCCCTGATCGACACCGCTTCGCCCCCCACCATCGCTGCCAGCACCTCGCGCACCTTCACCACGCCGAGAATCGTATCGGGCGAGCCTTCGGCGACCGGCATCAGCGAATGCGGGCTGTCCTCGATGGTCTGGCGGATTTCGGCGGTGTCGGCATCAGCCTCGATCCAGTCGACCTCGGTGCGCGGGGTCATCATCTCGCGCACCGGACGTTCGGCGAGGCGCACCACGCCTGTGAGGAGCTGACGTTGCTCGTCTTCGATCACACCGGAGCGGGTCGCCTCGGCAAAGATCATGTGCAGTTCTTCCGCCGTGACCGAGGCTTCATCGGTACGGCGGATGCCGAACATCCGGATGATCGCCGCCGAACTGGAATCGAGCAGCCACACCAGCGGCGCCGCCGCGCGCGACAGGAACGCCATCGGCAGCGCCATGATCAGCGCCAGCGGCACGGCGTTGCGCAGCGCCAGCTGCTTGGGCACCAGTTCGCCCACCACCACGCTCAGATAGGTGGTGAGCGCGATCACGACGGCAAACCCGGCCTCGTCGGCATACTTCACAGGCAGGCCGAGCGCCGCCATGCGCTCACCCACCGGCCCGCCGAGACTCGCGCCCGAATAGGCACCGGCGATAATCCCGATCAGCGTGATCCCGATCTGCACGGTCGAGAGGAACTTGCCCGGATCCGCTGCCAGCGCGATCGCCATGCGCGCACCGGCCGAGCCGGCCTCGGCCCGGGCCTCGAGCGCGCTGGTTTTGGCCGAGACAATGGCGAGTTCGGACATGGCGAACACGCCGTTGATCACGATCAGCGCGATGATGATCGCCATGTCGGTCCAGGGAAAAGGTGTCACGCCCTCCCGGCTAGCACAAAAGCGTCGCCCTGCCAGCCGCGTGATGCAACCCGGGCCCACAGACCCGTTCAACCGAGGTCAAGGTGCAAGGTCGCAAGGCGACCCCACAACCGGCAGAATTCCTTGTCGTCAATCAGACGCCATGGCATTCTTCTTTCCGGAGATGAGGGAGTAAATACCATGACTTTTTCGCGAATCCTGCTTTCGGGCACTGCGGCCCTGGCCCTGCTCGGCACCACCGCCTGCGTCACCGACCCCAACACCGGCGAGAAGAAGATTTCGCGCACCGCGATCGGCACCGGCCTCGGCGGGACGCTCGGCTACCTGCTCGGCGGCGTGATCGGCGGCGATACCGGACGCATCATCGGGGCGGGCATCGGCGGTTCGGCGGGCGCAGTGCTCGGCAAGCAGTATGATGACCAGATCCGCGAGCTAAAGGAACAGACCGCCGGGAGCGGTGTCGATGTCGAGGAAGTCGGCGATCAGGACGCAATTCTCGTCCGTCTGCCGGACGGCGTGACCTTCGCCACCGGCTCCGCAGCGATCAACCCCGGATTCCTCGACACGCTCAACAATGTCGCGGAAAGCCTGATCAAGTATCCCAACAGCCTGATCGACGTTTACGGCTTCACTGACACCACCGGTTCAAACGCGCTCAACCAGCGCCTGTCCGAGCAGCGTGCGCAGGCTGTGGCGGATTATCTTGCAGCGCGCGGTGTCGCGCGTTCGCGGATGGCCACGCAGGGTTATGGCGAAAGCTACGACTATCTGCGGGTGAAGACCGGCGACAATATCAACGAGCCGTTGAATCGCCGCGTCGAAATCAAGATCACGCCGATCAGCCAAGACGATGTGAACCGCGCACGCGCCCAATAATGGGTTGGGGTGCCTCTGCGCCCCAACCCCTCGATCACGCGACCTGAAGGTCGCGTCGCTGCGGGCCGCCCCCTCGGGGCGGCCCGTTTGCGTTCTTCTTGCTCTACCTTAACGCCGCTGCCCGTTCCGCCAGCCGCTCCACCGCTGCGGCATGAATGGCAGGCGAACAGACCAGCAGGCCGAAATCGCGCGGGTCGTGCTTGTTGTAGTCGAGCGGCTCACCGAAGGCATCGCTGACTTCCGCCCCGGCCTCGCGCGCGATCAGCGTGGCAGCGGCAATATCCCATTCGAAGCCCCAGCGCAGCGTCGCGACCAGGTCGGCGCGATCATCGGCGACCATCGCGATCCTGAGCGCAATCGAATTGGGCTGCTCGACTGTGACCAGATCGAGATCTTCCTTGGGCAGGGTATGGGCCGGCACCCGGGCACCAGCGAATTGTGTGCGGGTGCTGGCGTGCAGCAGCTGGCCATTGAGCCATGCGCCTTGCCCTGCCACCGCAATCCATTCCTCATCGCGCGCGGGCGCGGCGAGCATCCCGATCAGCGGCCGGCCCGCGCTCACCAGCGCCACCGACACCGCCCAGCCACTGCGCCCGTGGACGAAATCGCGCGTGCCGTCGATCGGATCGACCAGCCAGATGAGGCCGCTATCGGTGCGGGTCTTGTCGTCGGCGGTTTCCTCGGACAGCCACGCCGCCGAAGGCAGCAGCGCGCGCAGCTCGCGTTTGAGGAATCGGTCGACCTCGAGATCGGCCTCGCTCACCGGATTGCCCGGGGTCTTGTCCCAGCTGGTGAGCGCATGGCCTGCGCCCGGCCAGCGTGAATGCGCGATCCGGCCCGCCTCGCGGACGATTGCTTCAAGGCGGAACCTGTCAATCATGAGAGGCCCCCCTGTTGGCCTTGCACAGAGCACTTTTCAAGAGGGGCGATCCGTGCTTAGGCCCGCCGCGAGACGACCTCTCGCCGGGATATGCCCGGAATACGAATCAATGGGAATCGATACGCCATGAACGTCCACGAATATCAGGCCAAGGAACTGCTCGCTCAGCACGGGATCGCGATCCCGGCCGGCCACGCCGCGCTGACCGTTGCCGAAGCGGTGGAGGCCGCCAAGAAGCTGCCGGGGCCGCTTTATGTGGTCAAGGCGCAGATCCACGCGGGCGGGCGCGGCAAGGGCAAGTTCAAGGAACTGGGTCCGGACGCCAAGGGCGGTGTGCGCCTTGCCAAGAGCCTTGAGGAAGTGGAGGCCCACGCCAAGGAAATGCTCGGCAACACGCTGGTCACCATCCAGACGGGGGATGCGGGCAAGCAGGTGAACCGCCTCTACATCACCGACGGCGTCGACATCGCCAAGGAATACTACCTCTCGCTTCTGGTTGACCGCGCATCGGGCCGCGTGGCCTTTGTCGTTTCGACCGAGGGCGGGATGGACATCGAGACCGTGGCGCATGACACGCCCGAGCTGATCACCACCTTCAGCGTCGATCCGGCGCAGGGCTTCCAGCCGCACCACGGCCGCGCGGTGGCCTTCGCGCTGAAGCTGACGGGTGATCTCAACAAGCAGGCGCAGAAGCTCGCCAAGCAGCTTTATGATGCCTTCATGGCGACCGATTGCGAGATGCTCGAAATCAACCCGCTGGTCGAAAGCGAAGACGGCAAGCTGCTGGTGCTCGACGCCAAGATGAGCTTCGACGGCAACGCGCTCTACCGCCACCCCGACATCGAAGCCCTGCGCGACGAGACCGAGGAAGACCCGGCCGAAGTCGAAGCCAGCGAATATGATCTCGCCTACATCAAGCTCGACGGCAACATCGGCTGCATGGTCAACGGCGCGGGCCTCGCCATGGCGACGATGGACATCATCAAGCTGAACGGCGCCTTCCCGGCCAACTTCCTCGACGTGGGCGGCGGCGCCACCACCGAGAAGGTGACCGCGGCCTTCAAGATCATCCTCAAGGACCCGGCGGTCGAGGGCATCCTCGTCAACATCTTTGGCGGGATCATGAAGTGCGACGTGATCGCCAACGGCATCGTGCAGGCGGCCAAGGACGTGAACCTGCAGGTTCCGCTGGTGGTGCGTCTGGAAGGCACCAATGTGGCCGAAGGCAAGGCGATCCTCGAAAATTCGGGCCTCGCGATCGTCAGCGCCGACAACCTCGGCGATGCTGCGCAGAAGATCGTGGCCGAGGTCAAGAAGGCGGCGTAATCCGCTCAGCCTGCTGCCGCGTAACTGAAATCGGGCGGGGACGATCGCGCATCAATCCCGCCCTATCGACCCGGCTCCCGCTTGCTTGACGTTTACGTAAACGCAAGCTAGGCGGGGCGCCGAGGCTGAGAGCCAATGATTCTTGGCCAGTGATTTTGTGAGAGGAAGGAACGCCCCATGAAGATCCTCGTCCCCGTCAAGCGGGTGATCGATTACAACGTCAAGCCGCGGGTCAAGGCCGATGGCACGGGCGTTGACCTTGCCAACGTCAAGATGAGCATGAACCCGTTCGACGAGATCGCGGTCGAGGAAGCCATCCGCCTCAAGGAAAAGGGCGCGGCTACCGAGATCGTCGCTGTCAGCGTCGGCCCGGCCAAGGCGCAGGAAACCTTGCGCACCGCGCTCGCCATGGGCGCCGACCGTGCGATCCTGATCGAGACCGATGAGGAAGTGGAACCGCTGGCGGTCGCCAAGATCCTCAAGGCGATTGCCGATGAAGAAGCCCCCGGCCTCGTCATCCTCGGCAAGCAGTCGATTTCGGACGATTCGAACCAAACCGGCCAGATGCTCGCCGCTCTGATGGGCCGTCCGCAGGGCACCTTCGCCAACACCGTCGCGGTCGAAGGCGATAGCGTTATCGTGAAGCGCGAAGTCGATGGTGGTCTGCAGACCGTCAAGCTCGCCATGCCCGCGATCGTCACCACCGACCTTCGCCTGAACGAGCCGCGCTATGCCTCGCTGCCGAACATCATGAAGGCCAAGCAGAAGCCGCTCGCAGTCAAGACTGCCGGTGATTACGGCGTTGATCTGACCCCGCGCCTCAAGACCCTCAAGGTCGCCGAGCCGCCGGTGCGTCAGGCCGGCGAAAAGGTCGCCGACGTCGCCGCACTGGTCGAGAAGGTCAAGGCGCTCGGCATCGCGTAAGCGCGCCGCGTCTCCAAGATAAGGAACACATCGAGATGAAGACTCTGGTTCTCGTCGAACATGACAACACCAAGGTGAATGACGCGACGCTCGCGGTCGTCACCGCTGCCGGCAAGCTCGGCGAAGTGCACCTGCTGGTTGCCGGCCACAACTGCGGCAGCGTGGCCGAAGCGGCTGCCAAGATCGCAGGCGTGGGCAAGGTCCACGTTGCGGACGATGCGGCCTATGCCAACGGCCTTGCCGAAAACGTCGCCCCCCTGGCCGCTGGCCTGATGGGCCACCACGACGCTTTCCTTGCTGCTGCCACCACGCAGGGCAAGAACGTCGCCCCGCGCGTCGCGGCGCATCTGGATGTGATGCAGATTTCGGAAATTCTCTCGGTTGAAGGCCCCAAGACCTTCACCCGTCCGATCTACGCCGGCAACGCCATCGCCACGGTCGAATCGACCGATGCCAAGCTGGTGATCACTGTGCGCGGCACCGCCTTTGAAAAGGCTGCGACCGAAGGCGGTTCGGGCACCATCGAAGCCGTCGGCGGCGCAGGCGATGCCGGCACCTCGACCTTCGTCAGCTCGGAAATCGCCAAGAGCGAGCGTCCGGAACTGACCAGCGCCAAGATCATCGTGTCGGGCGGCCGCGCGCTCAAAGACGCCGAAACCTTCGAAGCGACAATCACGCCGCTGGCCGACAAGCTTGGCGCTGCCATCGGCGCAAGCCGCGCGGCGGTCGATGCGGGCTACGTCCCCAACGACTACCAGGTCGGCCAGACCGGCAAGATCGTCGCTCCGCAGTTCTATTTCGCCATCGGCATTTCCGGCGCGATCCAGCACTTGGCCGGGATGAAGGACTCCAAGGTCATCATCGCCATCAACAAGGACGAGGATGCGCCGATCTTCCAGGTTGCGGATATCGGGTTGGTGGCCGACCTCTTCACCGCCGTACCGGAGCTGACCGGGGCGCTGTAAGGCGCTCACGTCGCAAAGGCTTGAGATTGCAAGAAACCTCCGGCAAGCTGCGCGCTTGTCGGAGGTTTTTTCATGCGCCGGATCATTTTCGCATTCGCCGCCGCGCTCGCACCGGTCGGCGCACAGGCGCAGAACGCTGGCGACATCGTGCTCGAACCCGTTTCGGCATGGAATGCGACCTATGACGACGGGCGTTGCCGACTGTCGCGGATGTTCGGAGCGGCCGACGGGCAACACGCGCTCGT
>JAMNXO010000043.1 GCA_023653115.1 Erythrobacter sp. | reverse complement strand
GGCTCGGCCGGGTTCATCGGCTTCCACCTCTCGCAATTGCTGCTGGAGGAAGGCTTCCGCGTGGTGGGCTATGACGGGATGACCGATTACTACGATGTGCGCATCAAGCAGCGTCGCCACCAGATGCTGCTGCAACACCCGCAGTTCAGCTGCACCGAAGGCATGCTGGAAGATTACGAGACGCTGCACGCGCTGGCGCTGGCGGAAAAGCCCGATGTGATCGTCCACCTCGCGGCGCAGGCGGGGGTGCGTTACTCCCTTGAAAACCCGCGCGCCTACATTGATGCCAACCTGATCGGCACCTTCAACGTGATGGAATGCGCGCGCGAGCTGGGCGTGGATCACCTGCTGATGGCCTCGACCTCGTCGGTCTATGGCGCGAACACGCAGATGCCGTTTGACGAAGGGCAGAAGGTGGACACCCCGCTCACCCTCTACGCCGCGACCAAGAAGGCGAACGAGGCGATGGCGCATTCCTACGCCCATCTGTGGAACCTGCCGGTGACGATGTTCCGGTTCTTCACCGTCTATGGCCCGTGGGGCCGGCCTGACATGGCGCTGTTCAAGTTTACCCGCGGGATCCTCGAAGGCACCCCGATCGACATCTACAATGATGGCGCAATGTACCGCGACTTCACATATGTGAGCGATCTGGTGCGCGGCATCCGCCTGCTGATCGATGCGGCGCCGGTGCGGCCCGAAACGCCGGAGGACATCGCGCCGGGCGACAGCCTTTCGCCGGTGGCGCCGTTCCGTGTGGTGAATATCGGCAACGGCGAGAAGGTGCGGCTGATGGACTTCATCACCGCGATCGAAGCCGAGTGCGGGCGGGAAGCGATCAAGAACTTCCTGCCGATGCAGCAGGGCGACGTGCCGGCGACCTGGGCCGATGCCTCGCTGCTCAAATCGCTCACCGGCTATGCGCCGCAAACCCCGTTTCGCGAGGGCGTGGCGCGGTTTGTCGCGTGGTACCGCGATTATTACCGGGTTTAGTCGGGCTTATCGCCATCTTGTGCAGGCGGAGTCGGCGCAGGCAGCGGCGCTTCGCCCGGCAGTTCGCCCTGCCGTTCGCGCTCCAGCCGTTCCATATAATCGCGCTCGATCATCTCGACCCGCTCCTGTTCGGCGGCGGCTTCGGTATCGATGGTGGAGAGCCGCTCGGCCCGCGCCTCTTCGATCAGCTTGCCGAAACGCACGCCATCTTCCTCGGCACGGTCCTTGTAGGCGGCCTCGACGAATTTCTGGGTGCAGCCGGTGAACCCGCCCGCGCCTGCGGGTGAGCAGCTCATCGCGCCGAAGTCGCCAACATAGCGGATTTCCTCGACCTGCCGCGCCCACGCCTTGTTCTCGGGAGAATCGGAATAACGCAGGCTGGACGGGATGCGATAGCGCTCGGCCTCGACGAGGATCTCGCAGATCACTACTTCGCCTTCCTTGGCCTGCGGGCATTCGTCCGCACTATAGGCGATCACCATGTTGATCTTCTCGTTCGCGCTCTGCGCCGATGCGGGCGCAGCGGCGCCAGCGAAGGCGGTGAGGCAGGCGAGAGCGGCGGGGGCAAGCAGGTGCTTCATGGCGGATGATCCTTTGTCGGGCACGACAACCGTTCCAGCCATGCCCCTGTCCAGCCCTGCTTGTCTAGGCCCAAGGGGCTGAACCGGCGGTGAAGGGGCGAGCCTGCGCGCGTGGTTAGCAATTTTTTGAGTCCTGTTAAGCTAGGCCGCGTGCATGGATGCAAATATCGCAGTCGTGGGGCTTGGCTACGTCGGCCTGCCGGTCGCCGTCGCTTTGGCCGAACGGCTGAGTGCGCGCGGCGTGCGGGTGACCGGGTTCGACATTTCGGCGGGCCGGATTGCGGCGCTGAAGGCCGGGCATGATGCCACCCGCGAGATCGATACCGCCCGGCTGACGTCATGCGGCCTTGCCGTCTCGGACGATCCTGCGGTCCTCGAAGGCGCGAGCCTCGTCATCGTCACCGTGCCGACCCCGATTACCGAGGAACGCCGCCCCGATCTCACCCCGCTCGAAAAGGCCTGCGCCACCATCGGCCCGCGCCTTGCCAAAGGCGCGCTGGTGGTGTTCGAATCGACCGTATTCCCTGGCGTGACCGAGGATATCTGCGGGCCCTGGCTGGCAGCGCATTCGGGCCTGACGCAAGGCGTGGACTTCACGCTCGGATATAGCCCGGAGCGCATCAATCCGGGCGATCATGTCCACCGGCTCGAGACCATCACCAAGATCATCGCTGCCGACAGCGCGCCCGCGCTTGCCCGGATGCGCGCGGTCTATGGCGCGATTGTCGATGCGGGCCTGCACGAGGCCCCCTCGATCAAGGTGGCCGAGGCCGCCAAGGTGATCGAGAACACCCAGCGCGATCTCAACATCGCGCTGATGAACGAAATCGCGCTGATCTTGGACCGGATGGGAATCGCCACCCGCGATGTGCTGGCGGCGGCGGGGACGAAGTGGAACTTCCTGCCCTTCGCCCCCGGCCTTGTCGGCGGGCATTGCATCGGGGTTGATCCCTTCTACCTCACGGCGGCGGCGGAAAAATTGGGCTACCGGCCCGAAGTGATCCTCGCCGGGCGGCGCATCAATGATTCCATGGGCCGGGCGATCGCGCAGAAGCTGGTGAAGCTGCTGCTCCGCCAAAGCATCTCGCCGGCCTGCGCCAAGGTTGGCGTGATGGGGCTGACCTTCAAGCAAGACGTGCCTGACATCCGCAATTCCAAGGTGCCCGATATTCTTGCCGAGCTGGCCGAATACGGGATTACCGCAATGGTGAGCGATCCGCTCGCAGAACCGGCCATCGCCGCGCACGAATATGGCATCACTCTGAGCGCGCCAGAGGAATTGCGCGGGCTTGATGCACTGGTGCTGGCGGTGAACCACGCGGAATACCTCACGGATCCGGCGGCGCTGGTCGCACGGGTGCGGCAGGGCGGCGTGCTGGTCGACGTCAAGAGCGCTATGAACCGGGCCAAGCTGCCCGAAGAGTTGGTCTACTGGAGCCTCTAGGCAACCGCAAACCACTGTTTCTCCCGTGCTTGTTGACCTTGCCTTTTACCGTCTCTAACGGATACCAGCGAGATTAAGGACCGTCCCAGCCATGGCATCACTCATCGGCAAGGCCTTCCTCGCCCCGCTCTGGGCTCTGCAACTGGCGACCGGGGCGAAGAGCTTTCTGAGCAATCCGCTGATCGGGTCTCGGCGATTGAACGGCCTCGGTCTGCACGTTGCACGGGTCAGGTTAGCCGACGCAATGTGTCGCTGGCGGCGACGGCGACTGGCAAGCAAGGTGCGCCCTGAGTGGCGCGAGGCCTTCGACCGTGATGGATTTGTGGCGATCCCCGACATCGTTCCGCCGGCCGAATTCGCCGCATTGAGGAAAGCCGTGCTTGGCTATCACGGGCATGCCCGGGAAATGCTTCAGGGCGATGCGATCACCCGGCGCATAGCAGTCGACCCGTCGATGCTGAACGCTATCCCCGCCCTGCGCCGGCTGCTCAAGCGCAAAGATATCATTGCCCTTTTTCACTACGTCGCCAGCTACCGAATTACGCCGCTGCACTACATTCAGACCATCGCGAGTAAGGCCGGAGGAAACGAGCCCGACCCCCAGGAGACGCTGCATGCGGACAGCTTCCATTCCTCACTGAAGGCCTGGCTGTTCTTCAATCCGGTAAGTGAGGCGGACGGGCCGTTCACCTATGTCCCGGGATCACACCGCTTCACGCCCGAGCGCCTCGCTTGGGAGCGCGAGCGCAGCCTTGCCGACCCCTTGGCGATTGACCGGCTATCGGCGCGCGGCTCCCCGCGGATCGGCACACGCGAACTGGCGGCGATGAAACTGCCAGCCCCTCGCGCTTTTGCGGTGCCCGGCAACACGCTGGTGGTGGCCG
>JAMNXO010000042.1 GCA_023653115.1 Erythrobacter sp. | reverse complement strand
TTGGTCGACATGAACCAGCGGGCGAAGAAGCCCGGCTTGTGATCCGCATGATCATGGGCGTCGTGCCCGTGATCGTGATGGATGTCGAAACCTTCTGCGGTGGTAGCCATGGTCAGATACTCTCTGGGTCTATTCGTTTAATCGTCTCAGCGGGCAGCAGCCGGTGCGGCAGCAGCAGCGGCGGGTGCCGCAGCGGCCGCAGCGGCATCAGCGGCCGGAGCGGGCGCAGCAGCAGGAGCCGCTTCCGCTTCGCCCGGCATTGCGCCGCCCTGCGCCTTCACCCAAGCGGCGAACTCGGCCGGCGGGAGCGCTTCGATCGCGATCGGCATATAGGCGTGACGCGCGCCGCACAGCTCGGAACACTGGCCGTAATAGACGCCCGGCTCCTTGATGGTCAGCAGCTTTTCGTTGAGACGGCCCGGCACCGCGTCCATCTTGAACCACAGCGACGGCACGGCGAAGGCGTGGATCACGTCGGTTGCAGTGGTCTGGATGCGCAGCGGCACGCCGGCGGGCACGACCATGCGGTTATCCACCGCCAGCTGGCCGGGTTCGCCGCGCTTCAGCGCTTCGGCATCGTCGAGCATATTCGAGATCACTTCGATCTCGCCGTGATCGGGATAGGTGTAGCCCCAGTACCACTGGTAGCCGGTCGCCTTGATGGTGACAGCGTCAGCCGGAGGGGTTTCGTACTGGCGCGCCAGTAGCGTGATCGAAGGCACCGCGATCACCACGAGGATGATTACCGGAACAATCGTCCATACCACTTCGATGAGCGTGTTGTGGGTGGTGCGCGAGGCGACCGGGTTACGGCGGCGGTTGAAGCGCATCACCACATACAGCAGCAAGCCCAGCACCAGCACGCTGATGGCCGTAATGGTCGGCATCAGGATCCAGTCGTGCATCCACAGCGCATATTCGCCGTTGTCCGAATACTGATCCTGGAAGGTGATGCTCTTCATCGCATCATCCTGATAGGACGTCGGCATGCCCTTGCCCTCGGTCGGGGCCATCGGGGTGTAGGCGCTTGCAGGAGCAGCCTCGGCGGCCGGAGCCGATGCATCTGCCGGAGCAGCCGCAACGGGCGCTGCCGCCTCGACGGCCGGAGCGGGTGCGGGCGCGTCTTGCGCAGCCACGGTCATCGGCGCAAACGCCGCGAGCCCGGCGGCGATTGCCGCAAGGAGAGCCTTTTTCATACGGGTGTGCCTTTGACCCATGGTGAGTGTGTCCAAGTGGTTCGAATCTGATCCCATACTGCCCGCCGAACAGCCCCCTAAAGACCCACAGCAGACAGCGTTTGGCCAGCCCTGAGGCCAGCTTCAACTGTGCCCTTAGCCGCGCTTGCCGAGGGCCTCAAGCGCTTCTAGGGAGAAAATTATGCAAGCCCCCATGCCGCCTGCGCAACCTGGCGCTTTCCCCTATGTTTTCTATGGAGTTCGGCCATGACCGAAGACGAAGTTCTGGCCGAGTTCCGGGCCAGTGGCGCTTTGCTTGAAGGGCACTTCAAGCTCTCTTCCGGCCGTCATAGTGGCCATTACCTGCAATGCGCGCGGGTGTTGATGAACCCGGCCCGCGCGGCTCGCCTTGCCGAGGCGGTGGTGGCGGGCATCCCGGCGGATGTGCGCGATGCGATCGACGTGGTGGTCTCGCCGGCGATGGGCGGCATCATCATCGGCCACGAGGTTGGCCGCGCGCTCGGCAAGGATGCGTTGTTCCTCGAACGCCCCGAGGGCGTGTTCCACCTGCGCCGCGGATTCGCGCTCGCAAAGGGCGCCAGGGTGCTGATGGTGGAGGACGTCGTCACCACCGGCCTCTCCAGCCGCGAAGCCATCGCGGCCGTGGCGCGCGAAGGGGCAGAAGTGATCGCCGAATGCGCGATCATCGACCGGTCTTGCGGTTCGGTCGATCTGGGCGTGCCGTTCTACCCGCTGCTCGCCATTGATTTTCCCACCTATGACGAAAACGCCATCCCCGACGAACTGGCCCGCGTAGCTGTGACAAAGCCCGGTAGCCGGAAGGAATGATGTGATGAAAATGCTCCTTGGATGTGCAGCACTGATCCTCGGAGTGGTTTCTGCTGCTGCGGCCGGAGCGCAATCAGCGCCCGACGCTGGTCCCGCAGCCTCGGAAGTGTCCTGGGGCGTTGCCCCTATGGAACGCCGCCGTGCCACCGCGATCACCGATGTCGCCAAGGCGCGCGGGTTCAAGGGCGAGATCGCGATTGATGCGGGCGGCATGAGCATCACCTCGTGGGTTAGCCCCGACATGGTGCGCGAGGGCTATGTGCCGCTGGAAACGCGCGCGGCCATGTGGCCCTATGCCTCGATCACCAAACAGAAGCTCGCCGCGCGCCTGCTGCCCGAGCTCGCCACCATGGGCTTCACGCTCGACACCTCGGTCTCGCGCATCCTGCCTCGTTGGCCCAAGGGCGCGCCTGCGCCAACGATACGCCAGTTGCTCCAGCACCGCTCGGGCCTGCGCAATCCGGAAGACACACCCAAGGGCGCGAACGGCTGGCCGGCCTTCTACAACGAGCCCTCAAAGCATGGCCTTTCATGGTGCATGAACGGCCGCGCCGCGCCGCCGGCGAGCGGCTGGGCCTACAATAATTGCGATTACATTGTGCTTGGTGCAGTGCTCGAGGAAGTGAGTCTCGAGACAGTCGAACACATGCTCGGCGCGCCGCGCGACGATGCCGAGCCGCGCGAGCACGGCACGATGATGATCACGGCCGCCAATGCGGGCAAATTCTACGCGATGAAATCGCCCGAGAGCGAGGTGATCCCGGCCTATGGCGCCTCTGCCGCACTGGGCGGACCACTGATCGACGTGGTATTCTTTAACTGGGGCCAGATGAAGGCCTACAAGGACGGCGTTCCGGCATTGAAGCCGATGTGGCAGGGCGATCCGGAACTCGGCTACATGGCGCTCGGTCAATGGGTGTTCGAAGTCCAGCCCCCGGGTTGCACCGCGCCGGTGAAGGTGGCCGAGCGCAAGGGCGAAATCGGGCAATACCGCCTTAGCAATATCATGCTGCCCGATCTCGGGCGCTCGATGGTGTTTGCAACCATCGATCCGGCGTTCGAATTCGGCGAGATCTGGCAGGGCGAAGGCTTTATGGCCGAGGCCGTCGGGATGCTCGCCTGCGACAAGGAAACCTGATGACCCTCCCCCCTCACCCCCGTCCCCTGCGTCTCGGTGTGAACATCGATCACGTTGCCACCATCCGCAACGCGCGCGGCGGGGATCATCCCGATCCGGTGCGCGCAGCGGAAATCGTCGCAGCCGTGGGCGGCGACGGGATCACCGCGCACCTGCGCGAGGACCGCCGCCATATCCGCGACGAGGATCTCGCCCGTATTCAGGCCGCGACCAACCTGCCGCTGAACCTCGAAATGGCCGCGACCCGCGAAATGCTGGAAATCGCGCTGCGCCACAAGCCGCACGCCGCCTGCATCGTCCCCGAAAAGCGCGAGGAGCGCACCACCGAAGGCGGGCTCGACGCGGCGGGGATGCACAACACCCTCGCCCCGATTGCCGAGGAATTGCGCGCTGCCGGCATCCGCGTCTCGCTGTTTATCGAAGCGGACGAGCGCCAGCTTGACGCCGCGCTGCGCCTCGGCGCGCCGGTGGTCGAATTCCACACCGGCGAATATGCCCACGCCTTTGCCGATGGCGACCGCGAAAAGGTCGAACGCGAATTGCGCCGCATCACAGACATGGCCGCGCTGGCCGCCAAGAACGGGATCGAGCCCCATGCCGGCCACGGCCTCACCTTCGAGAACGTGCAACCCATCGCCGCCATCCCGCAGATCGCCGAGCTCAATATCGGCCACTATCTGATCGGCGAGGCAGTGTTCGTCGGCCTCGAGAACGCGATCCGCCGGATGCGCGATCTGATGGACGAGGTGCGGTAACGTGGCCGAGCCTGACCTTCCCGCTCTACCCCGCGAACAGAAGCTGTGGGCCGCCGGTGCCGCGGCGCTGT
>JAMNXO010000041.1 GCA_023653115.1 Erythrobacter sp. | reverse complement strand
TCAACACCCGCTTTGCCAATGTCAGCCAGTTGCACCGCGTCGCGATGCCGATGGGCGCACGCACCCAGATCAGTTTCGAGGCCGAGCCGGTGTCGGGCTCCTATGCGCCGGGCAAGGGCGACGTCATCCTTGTCGCCAAGGATCGCGGCGGGGATGAATATTACCAGATCCACGCGCTCAAGGACGGGCGGCTCACCCTGCTGACCGACGGCAAGAGCCGCAACCAGATCAACAGCTGGAGCCGTGACGGCACGCTGGTCGGCTACAGCTCGACGGCACGCAACGGGGTGGATTCCGATCTCTACGTGATGGACCCGCGCGATCCTGCCTCGGCGCGGATGGTGCATGAAAGCAAGGGCGGCGGTTGGGCGCTGGTCGCCTTCGCGCCGGGCAATGCGAGCGCCTATGTCGCCGACTTCCGATCAGTGCAGGACGTTGATCTCTACACCCTCGATTTCGCGACCGGCGCGATGACGGCGATCGGCGATCCCAAAGCCGAGATTGCCTATAGCGGCATGGAAATCGCGCCCGACGGCACGCTGTGGGTCACCAGCGATCAGGGCTCCGATTTCCAGCGCCTCGGCCGCCTCGATCCGGCCTCGGGCAAGTTCACGCCGGTCTCGACGGAGCAATGGGACGTCGACAGTTTCGATATCTCCGATGACGGCAAGACCATCGTTTACGAGGTCAATGAAGCCGGGTCGGACCGGATGCGTATTCTCGATGTGGCGAGCGGCAAGGTGACCAAGGTCGATGCCCTGCCCGCAGGACAGATCGGCGGGATCGAAATCGCGCCATGGGGCGAGATCGGCTTCTCCTTCAACAGCGCCAAAAGCGCAGCGGATGTGTGGTCATTGGATCCCAAGACGATGCAGCTCACCCGTTGGACCCAAAGCGAGACGGGCGGGCTTGATCCCAGCGTCAATGTCGAACCGCGGATCGTGACCACCAGGAGCTTTGACGGGCTGGAAGTCTCCGGCCTGCTCTATCTGCCCGATCCGGCGAAGTTCCCGGGCAAGCGTCCGCTGATCGTCGATATCCACGGCGGGCCTGAAGGGCAGAGTACCGCTGGCTTCATGGGGCCTGACAATTATCTGCTCAACGAACTGGGCGTCGGCATCTTCTTCCCCAATGTCCGCGGCTCGACCGGCTACGGCAAGACCTTCGTCAGCTTGGACAATGGTCCGTTCAAACGCGAGGATTCGGTCAAGGATATGGACGCGCTGATCGATGCGGTGCGCAAGGATGCAGCGGTCGATCCGGCCAAGGTGGGGCTCACCGGCGGATCCTACGGCGGCTACATGTGCTATGCCGCCGCGGTGCAATTGAAGGACAAGCTGACCGCGACCCAGTGCACGGTAGCGATCAGCAACTTCGTCAGCTTCCTCGAAAACACCAATCCCTACCGGCAGGACCTGCGCCGGGTGGAATATGGCGACGAGCGTGATCCAGCCCAGCGCGCCAAGCTCACCGAAATCAGCCCGCTGACCCGGGTGAGCGAGATCACCAAGCCGATGTTCGTGATCACCGGCGCCAATGATCCGCGCGTGCCCAAGTCCGAAGCCGACCAGATGGTCGCCGCGATCCGCGCCAATGGCGGCGAGGCATGGCATCTGGTGGCCGCCGATGAAGGCCACGGCTTCCGCAAGAAGGTCAATTCCGAATACGCCTTCCTCGCCCAGCTGGTGTTCTGGGAAAAGCACCTGCTGGGGGAATAGCTATCCGGATTGCGCGAGGCGCTGGAGCAATTCCAGCGCCTCGTCGCGCCGTTCCCACGGCACGAACAGGTGATCGTGGTGGTATCCGGCCACGACATTGCAGGCGATCCCGGCCTGCGCCAACGCACCAGATACCGCCGCGGTCAGCCCCACGCCTTCAAGCGCGGAGTGGACCATCAGCGTGATCCGGCCGAACGCCATGCCCGCTCGTTCGCCTGCGACAATCGCGGTGGTGCCTTCGTCCTCGCGGATGACGGCAAAGGCATCGGCGGCCGGCGCGCCCTCCACCTGCACAAAGAACCACGCCCGCGCGTCCAGCATCGGGGCCATTCCTGCCAGCATCGCGGCAAGCTCGCTGACAGGCTGGCTAGTTGTCACAGGATATACTTGGACAAGTCGGTATTGCCCGCCAGTCCGGCCAGCCGCTCCTTCACATAGGCGGCATCGATCTGCACGGTCTCACCCTTGCGATCTTCGGCGGTAAAGCTGATCTCTTCGAGCAATCGCTCCATCACCGTCTGCAAACGCCGCGCGCCGATGTTCTCGACCGTGCCGTTCACCTGCGCCGCGATGGCCGCGATTTCAGCGATGGCATCCTCGGTGAAATCGAGCGTCACTTCCTCGGTCGCCAGCAGCGCCTTGTATTGCGCGACGAGATTGGCGCGGGTTTCGCTGAGGATCCGCACAAAATCGCCTTCGGTCAGCGCGCGCAGCTCGACCCGGATCGGCAGGCGGCCCTGCAATTCGGGCAGCATATCCGAAGGCTTGGCGACATGGAACGCACCGCTCGCAATGAACAGCACGTGGTCGGTCTTCATCGGGCCATACTTGGTGGCGACCGTGGTGCCTTCGATCAGCGGCAGCAGATCGCGCTGCACCCCTTCGCGCGACACCGAGCCGCCGCGCACATCACTGACCGCGATCTTGTCGATTTCGTCGAGGAACACGATCCCGTTGGTCTCGGCGTTCAGCAGCGCGGCGCGGGCGACATCGTCCTGATCGAGGCGCTTGTCCGCCTCCTCGTCCACCAGCCGGTCCCAGGCGTCGGGCACGCGCAGCTTCTGGCGCCGTGTCGGCTTACGCCCGAAGGCCTTGCCCATCATGTCGCTGAGGTCGATCATGCCTACCTGTCCGCCCATATTGCCCATGTCGAACGGGGCAGACGGGCTGTCGGCGACATCGATCTCGACTTCGACATCATTCATCGCGTTCTGGGTGATGCGCTGGCGGAAGGCGGCACGGGTGGCCTCGGAGGCATTATCGCCCACCAGCGCGTTGAGCAGCCGGTCCATCGCGGCTTCGGAGGCGGCTTCGCGCACCTTGTCGCGGCGGCGTTCCTTTTCCAGCCGGATCGCGTCTTCGACAAGATCGCGGGCGATCTGTTCGACATCGCGGCCAACATAGCCAACCTCGGTGAACTTGGTCGCCTCGACCTTGATGAAGGGGGCTTCAGCGAGCTTAGCCAGCCGGCGGCTGATCTCGGTCTTGCCGCAGCCCGTGGGGCCGATCATCAGGATATTCTTGGGCGTCACCTCGTCGCGCAGATCAGCGCCAAGGCGCTGCCGCCGCCACCGGTTGCGCAGCGCCACGGCGACCGCGCGCTTGGCCTCGGCCTGGCCGATAATGTGTTCGTCGAGCGCGGCGACAATCGCCCTGGGAGTAAGGGATTGGGTCAGCGCCTGCGGAGCGGGGGAAGTGGTCATGAGGTCTTTCTGTCAGGGGTCTTGCCGATATGTGGCGCGGCCAGCCGCCGGTTCAAGGCCAGCGTCATCGGTCGCTCCACCCACAGGTGGAACAGCCAGCCAAGCAGAACCGTCGCCACAATCGCCGAGATGAAGTAATCCCACGGCCCGGCATCAAACCCCGGCAGGCGGCCCCAGAACCATAGCCAGAACCACGCAATCGGCACGTGGAGCAGATAGATCGCATAGCTGCTGTCGCCCGCGCGGTTGATCATCCGCGCACCGGGCAAGGACAGCGGCCCGCCCAGTGCGGCAAAGGCGATCAGCAGCGCCGGAAGCCCGCACCACGCGAGGTAATCCCAGCCCAGCGCGCTCGCCAGCGCAGGCGCGGGGCCAAGCCACACCGCCGCACCGCTCGCCGCCAGCGCGATCCAGCGCAGCCAGCCCGGTGCCTGCCCGCCCGCACCCCGCCACAGCGCCATCCCCATCCCGGCGGCAAACATCACCGAGACGGGCCGCGTAACGGCAAACAGGAACGGATTGACCGGCGGCACCCAGGTGCCCGCGATCATCAGCGCCGCCAGCACGCCCGCCACCCCCAGCAAGGCCCG
>JAMNXO010000022.1 GCA_023653115.1 Erythrobacter sp. | reverse complement strand
CGGATTTCTTCCAGCAGGCCGAGCAGAAGGCTCTCGTAAGCAGGCACTTGCTCGATATTCTTGAGAACCGCCCAGCTTTCCGCGTCGGCCACGCGGCGGATGGTTTCGGCGATGGTGAGGCCGTTCGAGCCCGGCTTGCCGTCCACTCCGATCGGCAGATCGCCGCGATTGTATTCCACCGAAGTGATCGGCAGCCGCTCGGCCAGCTGCGCCAGCGTCTCGATTTCCAGCAAGGGGTGGCTGATGAGGCTGTGGGTCAGAATATGCGGCTTTTCGGGATAGTTGGCGGCAAAACGCGCGCGCGACGCTGCGGCAAAGACGGGCGCGGACAGGGCATCGGCGAAGTGGGCAGGGGCGTTCATGACATGCTCCTTGGGCGGGTTTCGTAAGCCATCAACAGGCGGAACAAGATGCGGCGCAGCGGGCCACCAATGGCGATGTTGCGGCTCACCATGCGGCGCTTGTCGCGCCACAGGCGTTCGATCATCGGGTGGCCTTCCACCGCGCAGCTATCGGTCCATGCGAGGCCCGGCCGTTCCAGCAGCGCAAGGTTTTCCAGCTGCAGCAATAGCCCCGGCGAAAACCGCGCATAGGCTTCGTCAAAGGCAGTCTTGAAGCTATAGGCGCCCGGCAAAGTGATGAAATTCGCCAGCATTGCGATCGCCCGGCCATCGAGCCTGAGCGCCAGCCGCTCGAGCCGCCCGGCTGCCGCTGCGCCCGCCAGCGATTGTTCGAACAGCGCGCGTGTGTCGCCGGCACTGGCCAGCGCCGATCCGCCGGCGCCTTTCCACCCGGCCACTTCCAGAGCGAGGAACTCGGCGATCCAATCGGCAAGGCCGTCCTCGCCCTCGCAGCGTTCAAAGGTGAGGTTGCCTTCTTCGGCGAGGCGATTGTGCTGGCGGCGCAGCTCCTTGCGTTTCTTTTGCGACATCGCCGCTTCGAGATAGGCCGCCGCGCTCATGTCGCCGGTCAGCATGGCGCGCTGCTGGTCGGCGGCGTTGTAGTGCGCGCGGGTGCCGAGCGCCGCGAGCACATGATCGAGGGCAATATTCAGCGGGCCATCGGCGGGCAGCATCGGCAGATGCAGGAACAGGGCGCGCCGTGCCATGCGGTCGAGGTGGCCGAGCATGGCGCGCCAGAATTCCTCTTCCAGCCCTGCGGCGACCAGCGGCACGCCGCAAAAGGCATTGGCATGGAGCCAACCGGCCGCGTGGGGGACGGGGTGGCCGTAATAGGCGTTGCTACGCCGGATCGGCATCAGTCCGGCGAGGCGGCCGTCATGGAACCACGCCTTGATCGCCACGTCATCGCTTGCACCCCACTGCGCCAGCGCGGGGAGCAGGAACCACGGCTCGAAAAAGGGATTGGGCTCGCTTGCCCGGGCTGCCAGCCGCTCCCATGCGGCGATGAAGGCAGGCTCGGCGATGTCAGCAGGGGTGAGCAGGCGCAGCGCGGAAGGCGACGGCGTGATTGGCCCTGCGGGCGCGTTCGCGGTGCGAAAGCTGATCGCCCGTGCCATGTCCATTGCCGTTAACCCCGTTAGCCGCTGCCCTACGGGCTTTCACGGGGGAAATGACACAAGGCGATTAAGAAAGCCTCAGCGCGTTGGGGCGCTGTCCGATGCGGGGACAGGGGGCTGGGCAAAATTAAACCCCGCCGGAATCGCTCCCGGCGGGGTTGGGTTAGTCATGGAGGCCTGGAGCGTTACGCCGCCCCTGCCGCCAGCGCCGCGAGCAGCAGCAGCGCGACGATGTTGGTGATCTTGATCATCGGGTTCACAGCCGGGCCAGCGGTATCCTTGTACGGATCGCCGACCGTATCGCCGGTCACCGCCGCCTTGTGCGCGTCGGAGCCTTTGCCGCCGTGGTTGCCGTCCTCGATGTACTTCTTGGCATTGTCCCACGCGCCGCCGCCAGACGTCATCGAGATCGCGACGAACAAGCCGCCGACGATCACACCGAGCAGCAGAGCGCCCAGCGCCGCAAAGCCGTTGGCCTGGCCTGCCACCGCGGTGATCACGAAGTAGACCACGATCGGTGCCGCCACCGGCAGCAGCGAGGGGATGATCATCTCCTTGATCGCCGCCTTGGTGACGAGGTCGACGGTGCGGGCGTAGTCGGGCTTGACCTCGTAGGTCATGATCCCCGGGTTCTTGGCGAACTGGTCGCGCACGTCCTTCACCACTTCGCCCGCAGCCCGGCCCACCGCCGTCATGCCCATCGCCCCGAACAGATAGGGCAGCAGGGCGCCGAGCAGCAGCCCGACAATGACATAGGGGTTTTCAAGGCTGAAATCGACCGTCACACCCGCGAACAGCTCGCGCAGATCGGCGGTGTAGGTGGCGAACAGCACCAGCGCCGCAAGGCCGGCCGAACCGATGGCATAGCCCTTGGTCACAGCCTTGGTAGTGTTGCCCACGGCATCGAGCGCATCAGTCTTTTCGCGGACGCTTTCATCGAGCCCTGCCATTTCGGCAATGCCGCCGGCATTGTCGGTGACAGGACCATAGGCATCCAGCGCCACGACCATGCCCGCCAGTGCCAGCATCGAGGTCGCCGCGTAAGCGATCCCCATCAGGCCGGCGAGCTGGAAGGCGATGATGATACCGGCGCAGATCACCAGCGTCGGCAGGGCGGTCGATTCCATGCTGATCGCAAGGCCCTGGATCACGTTGGTGCCGTGACCCGTTTCCGAAGCCTTGGCGATCGAGCGGACCGGGCGGTAATTGGTGCCGGTGTAATACTCGGTGATCCAGATGATCAGCCCGGTGATGACAAGGCCCAGGAACCCGCAATAGAACAGCGTGCGGCCATTATAGGCCTGTCCTGCAATCGCGGTTTCCATGTCGCCCAGCGCATACCCGATCGCCCACCAGATCGCGGGGACAGACAGCACGGCGGTGACAAGGAAGCCCTTGTACATCGCGCCCATGATGTTCTTGCCGCCACCCAGACGCACGAAATAGGTGCCGATGATCGAGGTGACGATGCACACGCCGCCGATCAGAAGCGGCAGCGCCATCAGGGCGGCAAGGTTTTCCGCGCCCTTCAGCAGCAGCGCGGTGAGCACCATGGTGGCGCCGACGGTGACCACGTAAGTCTCGAACAGGTCCGCCGCCATCCCGGCGCAGTCACCCACGTTATCGCCCACATTGTCGGCGATCACGGCGGGGTTGCGCGGGTCATCCTCGGGGATCCCGGCTTCGACCTTGCCGACGAGATCCGCGCCGACGTCTGCCGCCTTGGTGAAGATCCCGCCGCCCAGACGCGCGAAGATCGACACCAGCGATGCGCCAAGGGCGAGGGCGGTGAGGCCGATCACCACCGGGCGGCTGTCTGCCGCAAGGCCGGCCGGGCCGGTGAGGTAATAGAAGAAGCAGGCAATCGCGAGCAGCGCGAGGCCGGCCACCAGCATCCCGGTGATCGCGCCTGCGCGGAAGGCCAGCGTCAGGCCCTCTTGCAGGCCCTTCATCGCCGCTGCCGCCGTGCGCACATTCGAGCGCACCGACACGTTCATGCCGATGAAGCCCGCCACGCCCGAAAGCACGGCGCCGATCACGAAGCCGACGGCCGGGATCGCGCCAAGCGTGGCCGCGACGATCACAGCGACAATCACGCCGACAATCGCAATCGCGGTGTATTGGCGCTTCAGATAGGCCTGTGCGCCTTCCTGAATTGCGGCGGCGATTTCCTGCATCTTGGCGTTCCCGGCGTCAGCGCCGAGCACCTGACGGCTGGTGATGAAGCCATAGACAATGGCAAGCATCCCCAGCCCAATCGAAATGAGCAATAAATTCACGAGCAATCCCCTCTCGTCTTATGTTCTTCCCGAAGGAGCCATGCGCCTCTTTTGATCCCTTGGGCGCAGGGACGCATAGTCATAGGGAATCAGCGAAAGCTGGCAAGCCTCGGGCCGGACGAAGCCCCGCATTCCTGCAGGTTTCAGCAGTTTTGGCAGGGGCGTGCGCGGTGCTGGCGGCTCAGCCGTGGCGGTATCCGAGCCGGGCGGGATCACCGAGCGGGGTCTCGTCGAGCAGCAGCGGAGCCCCGCTGCGGGCCCGCACTTCGCCAATGCGGATCGCGGGGGCGGGGAGGATGCTATCGGCGGGTGCGGTGAACAGCAGTTCGTAATCATCGCCCCAGCGCACGCAATCGGCGAGCCGCGCAGGGTCTGCCACGGGCAGGAGGGCGCTATCGAGCGCGAGGGTCACACCGCTGACCCAGCCCATCCGCCAGCAATCGAGCAGCAGCCCGTCTGAGATGTCCATCATCGCGTTGGCCAGCGGGGCCAGCGCGCGGCCTTCGGCCAAGCGCGGCACCGGGCGGTTGAAGGCAGCAAGGTGCTCGGGATCGCCCTCGTAGCCGAGCATCGCACGACCGACCGGGCCGGTGACATGAACACCGTCGCCCACCACCGCGCCCTTGCGCGAAGGCACCGGCACATGGGTGGCGCGGCCGATGGCCGTCATGCCGTAAGTGCTGGTGCCGGTGGTCGCCACGGTATCGCCGCCCAGCAGCGGCACGCCGTAGGTGACAAGGCCCTCGTTCAGCCCTTCCAGAAACCGCGCGTCATTGCTCCCCAGCGAATGGCCGAGCAGCACGCCGATCGGTTCAGCGCCCTTGGCGGCGAGATCGGAGAGGTTGCAGGCGAGCAATTTCCACGCGACGTCAGCCATATCGGCGTGGGGGCGGAAATGCGTGTCCTCGGTCATCATGTCGTGGGTGATGACCAGGGTCTCGCTGCCGAGATCGAGGATCGCGCAATCATCCTCGAGCCCACGCGCTCCGGCGTGGAGCGGCAGTTTCCGCAAGGCAGCGACGAATTCGGTCTCGTTCATAACAGCAAACCGGAGTTTAGCCTGCGCGCGCCTCTTTGGCGACAGCATCGAGAATGCCGTTCACGAATTTGGCCTGCCCGTCGTCGAAGAACGCCTTGGCGACATCGACATATTCGCTGATCGCGACGGCGACCGGCACATCCTGGCGGGCGAGCAGTTCGTAGGTGCCGGCGCGCAGCACCTGCAGCATCGACTTGTCGAGCCGCGCGAGGCTCCATCCGGCGGCCAGCTTGCCCGCGAGCAGCGCGTCGATCTCGTCGCGCCGCGCATCGACGCCGCGCACCACATCGTCGAAGAACGGCACTTCGGCATCGGCATATTCGGCGTCATCGAAGTCATCGTCGTCGATGGTGCGGCCCAGCCGGTGCTGGTGGAATTCGTCGAGCAGCTTGTTGAGCGCGGTGCTCTCCATGTGCTGCTGATACAGCGCCTGCACCGCTGCGAGGCGCGCCGCAGAGCGGGCTTTGGAACGGGCGGGGCTGTTCATTTGATCCTCAATTCGACGGATTTGGCGTGCGCAGGCAGGCCCTCGGCATGGGCGAGGGTGGCCGCGGCAAGGCCGATGGTGTTGAAGGACGCCGCATCGAGCCCGAGGAAGCTGGTGCGCTTCATGAAGTCGAGCACCGACAGCCCGCTCGAAAAGCGTGCTCTGCGGCCGGTGGGCAGCACGTGGTTCGGCCCGGCGACATAATCGCCCACCGCCTCCGGGGTCATGCGGCCAAGGAAGATGCTGCCCGCATGGCGGATCGCGTGCATCAGGGGTTCGGGATTATCGACCGCGAGTTCGACGTGCTCTGCCGCCAGCCGGTTGGCCAGCGCGGGCGCTTCGGCCATCAGATCATTGACGACGATGATCACCCCGTGCGCATCCCAGCTGGCGCGCGCGGTCTTGCCGGTGGCGAGCTGGGTGATCTGCAGGTCGATGCAATCCTCTACCTGCCGCGCAAAACCTGCATCATCGGTAATCAGGATCGATTGCGAGGTGGGATCGTGTTCGGCCTGCGACAGCAGGTCGGCCGCGATCCAGTCGGGATCGTTCTTGCCATCGGCGATGACGAGGATTTCCGATGGGCCGGCGACCATGTCGATGCCGACCACGCCGTAAAGCTGGCGCTTGGCCTCGGCCACCCAGGCATTGCCGGGGCCGGTGATCACATCGACCGGACGGATGCGCTTGGTGCCATAGGCGAGCGCGCCGACTGCCTGCGCCCCGCCGACACGCCAGATCTCGTCGACGCCAGCGATATGCGCAGCGGCGAGCACCAGCGGGTTCGACTGGCCCTTGGGCGTGGGCGTTACCACCACCAGCCGCTCGACCCCGGCAACGCGTGCCGGAATGGCGTTCATCAGCAGCGAGGAAGGATAGGCCGCGCGTCCGCCCGGGACATACAGCCCGGCCGCATCCACCGGTCGCCAGATCGCACCCAGCCGCACACCCGCCGCGTCGATATAGTCGCGGTTCTCGGGCAGCTGCGCCTGATGATACGACCGGATGCGCGCGGCCGCGAGTTCCAGCGCGTCACGCAGTTCGGGAGCGAGCTCGTCATAGGCCTGTTCGCACCGTTCGCGCGTAATCAGCCAATCGGCGTCGTCTGCCAGCGTGTAGCCGTCGAAGCGCTGGGTGTATTCCGCCAGCGCCGCATCGCCGCGCAGCTTCACCGTCTGGAGAATGTCGGCGACCTGGCCTGCAACTTCACTATCGGATTCGCGGCGGTCGTTGACAACGCGGTCGAACTTCTGGGCGAAATCGGGCTGGAGCGTGGAAAGCATCAGGGTCACGCCGCCGCGCTCCGGCTGCGTTCCTCGGCATCGCGGCGGAAGGCATCGACCAGCGCGGCCACCCGGCGATCGGTCTTCAAGGCGGTGCGGTTGACGATCAGGCGCGCGGAAATCTCGAGGATCACGTCAGTCTCCACCAGCCCGTTTTCCTTGAGCGTCTTGCCGGTCGAGACAAGGTCGACGATCTGGCGCGCAAGGCCGAGCGAGGGGGCCAGTTCCATCGCGCCGTTCAGCTTGACGCATTCGGCCTGCACACCGGCGGCTTCGAAATGGCGGCGGGTAAGGCTGGGATATTTGGTCGCGACGCGCAGGTGGCTGATGCTGCCCGCTTCGTCCGTGTCCGAGGCCAGCCGCGCCACGGAAAGCCGGCACAGACCGATGCCGAGATCGACCGGCGCGTAGAGCTCGGCGTAGTCGAATTCCTCGATCACATCCGAGCCGACAATGCCGATCTGCGCCGCGCCGTGGGCTACGAAGGTCGCGACATCGAAGGCGCGCACGCGGATCAGGCGCGTGTCGGCGCGATTGGTGGCAAAGGCCAGCGCGCGGCTCTTGGGGTCGTGGAAATCGGCATCCGGCTCCACCCCGGCGCGTGCCATCACCGGGAGCGCCTCATCAAGGATGCGCCCCTTGGGGACAGCAAAGGTCAGCTGTCCGGGATTGTCGTGGGTGCCGATGGTGGTCATGATCGTGCGCGCACTTAAGGGCGGCGCAGCAAAAGGGCAATGGTGATGGCGATGGGCGATGCGGGAATCATGGGCCTTGAGGACTTTAGCAGCGCGCTCGAATGGCAGGCCCGCCATGCCGAGGAAAACGGTGCGCCGGCCACTGCGCGGGTGATCCGTGCGCTCGCGGGAGTGCGCGCCAGCGACACGGCTACGGGTAAGCGGATCGCGAATTGGCCGGGGCTGACGCTGAAGGATGCGATGCCCTTGCGGCTGGCGGGCGGGTATCATCACCTGCTGCTGTCGGGCGCGGATGCGCGGCTGACGCAGGTCTATGCCGGTGCAATCACCGATCAGGCAGAGGTTGACGCGCTGGTGCTCGATCTGACGCAGCGGTTCGATGCGCGGCTGCTGCCGTGGCTGGACGGCCCGCCGCAGACCAACGAGGCGGGGCGGTCCGCCAGCATCATGGCCGGGCTGCTGTGGCTGGCGCAGCGGGTGAGCGCGCCGCGCTTCGATCTGTTCGAACTCGGCGCAAGTGCCGGGGTCAATACCATGATTGATCGCTATTTTTTCCGGCTGGGCGATACCGAAGTCGGCCCTTCGGGGTCACCGATGCGGATCGTGCCCGAGTGGCGCGGTGCATCGCCGCCCAAGCCGCCTGCGGGTTTCGCCATTACCGCGGTAAAGGGCTGCGACATTGCGCCGATCAATCTCGCCGATCCCGATGCCGCGCTGCGCCTGAAAGCCTATGTCTGGCCCGACGCGCCCGAGCGCATGGCGCGGATCGATGCCGCGATTGCGCTGGCAGGCGCGCAGCCGCCCGATCTGATCACCGCCGACGCGGGGGACTTCGCCGCCGCCATGCTCGCGCGCCCAAAGCCGCCGGGGACCGCGCGGGTGATGTTCCATTCGATCATGTGGCAATATATGCCCGCCGCAACGCAAGCGCGGATCACCGCCGCCTTCGAGGCAGCGGGCGGCGAAGCGACGCCGGAAACGCCGCTCGGCTGGATCGCGCTTGAGACTGATCCGGCCACTTTCCGCCACGAATTACGCGTCCGCCTGTGGGACGGCGACGCGCATCATGGCGAGGAGCACCTGCTGTCCCATGCCCATCCGCACGGCGCGTGGGTGGAGTGGCTGGCCAGCTAGCCCGCCAGAAACGCCTCCATCGCCGCGTTCACCGCTTGCGGCGCTTCCCACGGCACGAAATGCCCACACTCAGCCACCTGCACGATCGTGAGCGGGTCGATGATGTCCTCAAGGCCTTCGAGGTTCTCCGGCGGTAGGGCAAGATCGTCCATCGCCCAGATCACGAGGGTGGGGATCGTCAGCTTCGGCAATTGCGGCGGGGTGTAGCCTTCCGGCACCTCGAACGGCGCGTCCATGGTCGGCACATCAATCGGGCTGGCGCGGTAGTAATTGAGCATCCCGAAGGCGGCATCGCGGTTCTGCCAGTCGAGCAGCAGCGCGTCGCGTTCCTCGGGCTCCATCGCGCTCGGACGATCCCATTTGACCTCTTTGAGCAGCAGGCCGGTGAGCCCGTGTTCCTTCACCAGCGCATCATTGGCCGGATCGCGGAAGCCGCGGATATACTGGCTCGCCTCGCGCTGGACGGGGTGGGTGTAGAGCAATTTCTGGAAGATCGCCGGATGCGGGGCATTGGCGATGATCGCCTTGTTCACCCGAAGGTGCTGGCCGCCCAGCGCCACGCCCCAGGCGATCGCGCCGCCCCAGTCGTGCCCGACGATGGTGAAGCTGCCGATCCCCAGCGCATCAGCCAGCAGGAAGATATCGCCGATCAGCTTGTCGGGCGTATAGGCCTCGACCGCCTGAGGTTTGGACGATCCGCGATAGCCGCGCTGATCGGGCGCGATGCAGCGATAGCGATCCGAGAAATGCGCAATCTGGTGGCGCCAGGTGCGGTGGCTTTCGGGAAAGCCGTGCAAGAAAATCAGCACCGGCGCATCCACCGGGCCTTCATCCACCACGTTGAGCGTGATGCCGTTGGGCAGATGCACGCGCTTCAGATCGAACTGGCTCATTCGGCGGCCTCCAGCTTTTCCATGTATCCATTGGCGACCATGTTCGCGACCTGATCGAACAGCGCATCGGGCGTGCGGCGCCGCTCGCCCATCGCCTTCTCCCCGCCCTCGGCAACGATGATTTCGCGGGTGCCTGCGGCGATTTCATCGAGCATCTGGCGCGCGGCAACATCGGCAGGGATGCCATTGTCGATCGCCGGATCGGACTTGCCGCGCTTGGTCCCCGCCGCCGTCAGGGCATTGCGCGAAACATTGGTGGCGACCGAGCCGGGATAGATCGTGTGGACGCTGACACCGGTCTGCGACAGCTCGCCGCGCAGCGCGTCGGCATAGCCTGCAAGGCCGAACTTGGCCGCGCAATAGGCGGTGCGCATCGGCACCCCGACCTTGCCCGCAATCGAGGAAATGAACCCGAGCGCGCCCGATCCGCGCGCCGCCATGTGGCCGATAAGCCCCTGCGTGAAAGCGATCTGCGCGGTGAGGTCGACAGCGATGATGTCGCGATAGACCTGCATATCGGTATTGAGCGCGCGGCTGCGTTGCGAGATCCCGGCATTGGCAAGGGCGATGTCGACATGGCCTTTCCACGCGATGGCCTTGGCGGTGGCATCCGCCAGCGCGGCGTCATCGCGCACATCGAAGGCGAGAATCAGGCTTTCGCCGCAGTCAGCGGCAACCTCGGCCAGCCGCGCTTCATCGCGGCCTGACAGCACCAGATGCGCACCCCGCGCCGCCAGCTCGCGCGCCAGAGCCGCGCCGATGCCCGATGATGCCCCGGTGATCCACGCCACCTTGCCCGTGTAATCCATCGCTCTCTCCCGTTGTTGCACGAGGACTAGCGAGCGCCGGTGAGGAGAGCAATCAGGTTGCGGTTTGAGACCGGATCATGTCGGCGAGCACGACCGGAAACACGGCCTCGGGCCAGTCTTCCAGCTCTGCGAGCGTGAACCAGCGGTGCTGGGTCATCAGCGCCTGCTCGGTCTCGGTATGGCGGCTGGTGTCGATCTCAGCCTTGGCTACGCGGATCAGGAAAAAGCGTTCGTCCGCCTGCACCGGCTCACCCTCAACGGTGATGAATTCGGGCGTCATCTGCGCGATTTGCTCGCCCGGATCGGCGATGATCCCGGTTTCCTCCAGCAATTCACGCCGCGCAGCCTCTTCAAAGCTTTCATTCGGTTCGCACTCACCGCCCGCCGTCACCCAGAAGGGATCGCGGCCCGGCACATCGTATCGGAACATCAGCGCGCGGCCCTCGGGGTCAAGCACGATCAGCCGCGCCGCGCGGCGCAGCCGTAGGGCAGGGTTTAAGGTCATTCGGCTGGCACGCTCGCCTTGATCGCCACCGCGTGGACCCGCTGGCCGACGATATCGCCCAAGGCCGCGATCACGGCGCGCTGGCGGGCGAGGCGGTTCATCTCGGCAAAGGCCGCCGCTTCGATCTCGACGGTGAAATGCGATTCGCCCGAACCATCATCGCCCATGTGGCCCGAGTGCTTGGCGCTGTCGTTGATGATCGCGAGGCGCGTGGGCGCAAAGGCCTCGGTCAGCAAGGCGTGCATCTCCTCGGCAACACTTCCGGTCATCAGGACTTTCCTTCTTTGCAAGCAGGCAGGGGCAATTGTGACTTGGAACTTGGGGGCCTTATCGCCATTCTCAAGGCTTATGTCTGCATCACGGTTTCATGGCCGCGTCGAAAGCGCGGGGCGCAGGTGCGAAGCGCCGGGTTGCCGCGAGGCGGGGGAGTTCCGCGCGCCCGGACGCCGCCCCAACGGGTTTGACGGGCCGGGCGAATGGCGCTGGTTCTGCCTCGATCACGTGCGCGAATTCAATGCGGGCTATGACTGGTTCGAGGGCATGAGCGCCGAAGAAATCCTCCACGCCCAGTCTCCGATTGCCGGTTGGCGCACCGAAAGCCGCGCCTTCCGCCCCACCGCAGGGATCGATGAAGCGCCGCGCTGGGCCGATTATTCCGATCCGCTCGAAGCCATATCGGCCCGCGCCCGCGGCATCCGCAGCCGCGCAGAACGCGAGGCGCGCACCGCTGCGACGGGCCGCTTCTCACGTGAGGAGGCGCAGGCGCTCGAGACCATGGGCTTGGGCAGCGACACCGATCGCACGCGGCTGCGGCGGCGTTATTCCGAACTCGTGCGGCGCTACCACCCTGATCGCAACGGCGGGGATCGCAAGCACGAGGCGAAATTGAACGAAGTGGTGGAGGCCTACCAGCTGCTCAGGAAAAGCGCAGTGCTGGCCTAGGCGCTACCAGCTGCCGTCACCGATCCGCGCTTGCCGCGCCAACTCGCGCTCGCTGATGACCGGAATCGGTCCTTCGGCCGGATAGGGCGGCAGGGCGCCGCCGGGCGCGTAGGTTGCGATTACCGTGCCTTTGGCCGTCACCCGGTGATCGGTCATCGTCAAAGCTGCCACCGGCGTGTCCTCGCCGAAAAGTCGCTTGCCCGCGCCAAGGAGCACCGGATAGGTCATGGTGATCAACTCGTCGATCAAACCGGCGCGGAGCAGTGCCGGGTAGAGTGTGCTCGATCCCTGAATGATCAGCTTCGGCCCATCACCCGCCTTTACCGCAGCGATATCGTCGATCAGGCCAAGCCGGTGGCTGTTCTCCCATTCGAGCGGCTGGTCACCGCGCGTCAGGACGTATTTGTTGGCGCGGTTGAACGCCTCGCCCATCGCGGCATTATCGCCATCGGCGTAGGGCCAGAAGGCTGCGAAGATGTCATAGGTTCGCCGCCCGAGCAGCAGGTCGTAATCGCCAGCAAACAGCGAGCCGAGCGTGTCTTCCACTCCTTCGTCCCAAATGCTGAATGCCCAGCCGCCCTGATCAAAACCGCCGGTCGGATCCTCGGTTGGCCCGCCGGGTGCCTGCATCACCCCATCGAGCGACAGGAAAGCCGCAGCTACAATGTGACGAGCCATTGCCTCAGTCCCCCTGTGCAGCCTTGATGATCGCAGCGTCGATGGCATTGGCCTCGATATAGGCGGCACGCTGCGTGATCCGATCGACATAGGCGCGGAACGAGGGCCGTTCCGGGATCGAGCCGAAGCGCAGGCCCCAAACGAACTGGCTGCCCACGTAGGTATCGGCCATGGTGAAGCGGTTGCCAGCGGCGTAGTCATTGGCAGACAGCCACCCGTCGATGGCATCAAGCGCCAGATCGAGGCTGCCGAAGCCCGCCATTCCGGTTTTGCCCTCGGGCACTTCCCAGCCCATCGCCTTGCCGATCACCGCCTGTTCCAGCGGCCCGGCGGCAAAGAACAGCCAGCGGAAATAGGCGGCTTTCTCGTGCGCATCGGGAAGCAGGCCGACCTGCGGGTGCGTCTCGGCAAGGTAGTGGTTGATCGCCGCGCATTCGGTAATCACGTGATCGTGGCCGCCATGATGGTGCACCAGAGCGGGCACCTTGTTCATCGGGTTGATGGATGTGAAGCTGTCCGGACGGCTCGACCAGTCGAACACCACGTGTTCGTAATCCGCGCCCGCTTCGTGCAGCGCCCAGCGCGCAATCTGCCCGCGGCTCATGGCGACGGTGTAGAAGGTGAATTCGGCCATTGGTCCTCTCCTGCGATATTCTAGGTGCGCGGGGCGTCTTGCCGGAAGGCCCAGCGCAAGGTGCGGCCCATGCCCCATGTGGCGGCGCGGGCGGGCAGCGCGGTGAGCATCGGGCGCTGCAACTGCAGCATTGCGCGCGCCCACCCAGGCAGCATCGCCACGGCATCAGCGGTGATCATCGTCTGCACGGCGAGCGGCGTGCCTTCGGGACGCTGGCTCAGTACCAGCTGCGCGACCTCGCGCGCTTGCGGCGAGGTCGCAAGATCATGCCGTAACATCCGGAAAATCCTGTCGGTCTCGGCGCGGGTTTCAGGCACCGGATCGGCCCCCAGTGCGCGGGCGATGACCGCAAACTGGCGGTAATATTCGTCCTGCTCGGCCTGCGACATGGCGGGGCGGACATGGCGGATGTAGCCTGCCAGAAAGCTCTGCGCCTCGGTCACGTGGACCCAGGCGAGCGTGCGCGGGTTGGTCGCCGCGTAGGGCGCGCCGTCGGGCAGGGTGCCGCCGACTTTCGCATGGATGCGGTTGACCCGCTCAATCGCGGCGAGCGCTTCGTCGCGGTGGCCGAACGTCGTCACCGCAATGAACCGCGCCGTTCGCCGCAGCCGCCCGTGCATATCCTCGCGGAAATTGGAGTGATCGAGCACACCCTGCAGCGCATGGGGGTGGAGCATCTGCAGCAGCAGCGCGCGCACCCCGCCGGTCATCATGCCGACGATATCGGCGTGCACCTGCCGGATCGGCGTATCGCGAACGAACAGCGCCTCGTCCGAAGGGGGCGTGGGTGTTTGCCCCTTGGTCGCATCGTGAAACACGCCGCGCACCTGAGAAACCAGTTTGAGGCGGAGCGATTCGACGGGATCGGGCATGGCCGCAGCTATAGGGGCGCAATGGCGGGGAGGGAAACGAACTCGCCAAATTGCCAGCCATCGGGGCCAAACCACTGCTTGCAGGCGGGCGAGGCGTGTTCTAACCGAACGCCGCGATGACTCAGCCCTCCAAGAACAATGTCACCGGCGATAGCGCCATGCCCAACCAGCCCGACACCACGGTCGATGTCCGCGAGGTCTTCGGCATCGATGTCGATTGGAAGGTGCCCGCCTTCTCGCACCGTGACGAACACGTGCCCGAAACCGACGGCGCCTATGTGTTTGATCCGGATACGACGCTGGCGATTCTCGCAGGCTTTGCGCATAATCGCCGGGTGATGGTGCAGGGCTATCACGGCACCGGCAAGTCGACCCATATCGAACAGGTCGCAGCCCGCCTCAACTGGCCGAGCATCCGCGTGAACCTCGATGCCCACATCAGCCGTATCGACCTTGTAGGCCGCGATGCGATCGTGCTGAAGGACGGGTTGCAGGTGACCGAATTCAAGGAAGGCATCCTGCCCTGGGCGCTGCAGCATCCTGTCGCGCTCACCTTCGACGAATATGACGCGGGCCGTCCGGACGTGATGTTCGTGATCCAGCGCGTGCTCGAATTTGACGGGCGGCTGACGCTGCTCGATCAGAACCGCGTGATCACGCCCAACCCGTGGTTCCGCCTGTTCGCGACCACCAACACCGTCGGCCTTGGCGACACCTCGGGCCTTTATCATGGCACGCAGGCGATCAACCAGGCGCAGATGGACCGCTGGAACATCGTCGTGGCGCTCAATTACCTCGCGCCCGAAGTCGAACAGCAGATCGTCAAGTCCAAGACACCGATGACTGATGACAAGCTGATCGCGGACATGGTGAAGGTTGCCGAACTCACCCGTCAGGGCTTCATCAACGGTGACATCTCGACGGTGATGAGCCCGCGCACGGTGATCACCTGGGCGCAAAACGCCAGCATCTTCGGTTCGACCGGCTTCGCCTTCCGCCTCAGCTTCCTCAACAAGTGCGACGAGGCCGAGCGCACGCTGGTGGCCGAATACTACCAGCGCGTGTTTGGCGAAGATCTTCCCGAGGGCGCAGCCAAGAAGCGGTAGGTTGGTGCGGCGGGGCGCGCTCATTTTCGCGCTGGCGCTGGTGGCCCCGGCCGCCGCGCAGCAGGCCGCACCTGCGCCTCCGCCGCTGGTGACGATCGTCCCTGCGCCAGGCGAAACGGACCTTTACGAAGCCCCTAAGGTCGAGCGGGTCAAGGCTGTCGATATCCCGCAATGGGCCAAGGACGCCGGCCATAATGGCCTTGCTACCTACCGCGCGACCATTGCGCCGGACAATTCGCTGATAGGGCTCGAACTGAAGTCGAGCAGCGGGTCGGCTGTGATCGATGCTGCCGTCAAGGCGCGGGCCGAAACGCTGTGGTACCGGGCCGGCACCGATGCGGCGGGCAAGCCGGTCGAAAGCCGCACGCTCGTTTCGATGGAATATGCCCGCTACGACTGGAAGAGCCCCGGCGGCGGGGTCGAAACCTACACCTGCGGCGATCTGGTGCGCGAATTTGACTGGTTCTCGGCGCTCGATCCGAAGCCGGAACTGCCGTTCCTGCCGCAGCAGGTTTATGAAGAACTGCGCATGTGGGCGCGGATCGAGAAACGCGAACAGTTTGACCACAAGGCCATGCCCGCCGAAATCGCGGCCCGCGCCGCGCACTGGCCGCTTTTGATTGAACGCTGCCGCAAGGCGCCCGAACGGCTGATGCTGGACGAGATCGACTATCCCGACACCTTCCGTCGGCGAATGGCGCAATACTGACCGCTTGCCTGCAAGTGTCCTAGGCTGATAACACAGCCTCTGACATGGCGCTGTTTGAACGATTCTGGAAAGGCTCACGCGCGCGCGCCGACCGCGGTGCGAAGGTGCCTGCGGGGTTTTATCCGCTCTACGAATCGATGATCCCGATCGATCCTGACGAGGAAGACGACTTCCCGCCGCGCCCGCGCGGCTCGGGCAAGCCTGATTTCGACGCGTGGGACGCCAAGCTGGCCGGGATCGACGAGGCGCTGGAAGTCGAGGAAAGACGCCGCCTGCGCTGGTGGCAGCGCGATTCCTGGCGCGCGCGCAGCAGGCTGTGGTGGACAGGGCGCGGGATCATG
>JAMNXO010000021.1 GCA_023653115.1 Erythrobacter sp. | reverse complement strand
AGCGAATCCCCGGTGCGATCTGCCTGCACACCGCCGCTGATGGTGTAGACCACCGCATTCTCATAGGTCTGCGGGCCGCCGCGCACGCCGTAGGACCAGCCCTTGGTCTCGCGCAGGTTCATGTTGAGGCGCGCCAGGAAGTTGCCACCCAGCGCGTTGTTGGCGTTGGTAAAATCGACCCACGCCGGATCGCGCGCATCCAGATCGGTGCGCTGGGCGCCGAGGATGAAGCTCTGCGGCGAATTGGGCCGGTTGATCAGCACCACCCGGTTGCCCTTGGGCGCGGTGGCGGCCAGCGCGGCAAAGTCCTTGGCTCCCTTGGCAGCAGTAGGCGCGGCCCAGTTGCCGAACGATGCGTTGAGCGCGGTCACGATCTCGCCCAGCGGACGGTCGGAAATCACGAAGACCTCGCCATTGTCCGGACGGATCCAGCTGTCCTTGAAGGCCAGCAGATCATCGCGGGTGATGGCCGAGACGCTCTCGATCGTCGCCACCCCGCCATAGGGCGCGGCGGGGCCGAACAGCTCGGTGCCGATCGCGCGGCTGGCGATGCCCTGCGGCGAGCGCATCTGCGCGCGGATGCCGGTGAGGGTCTGCGCCTTTACGCGGTCGATATCGGGCTGGTTGAAGGCTGGCTCGCGGATCACCTGCCGGAACAGGTCGAGCGAGGGCGCAAGGTTGCTCGACAGCGCCGAGAGCGTGAAGCTCGAACGGTCGGCACTGCCGCCGGCGGAGATGGTAACGCCCAGCCGCTCGCGCGCTTCGGCGATCTGCTGCGAGGACAGCATGGCCGTGCCTTCGCTGAATAGGCCCATGGTGAGCGACTGGAGGCCTTGTAGCTTCGCCGGATCGGCCGCGCCGCCGGCGTTGAAGGACATCGTCACATAGGTCGCGGGCACCACCAATCGCTGCGCGTAAGTCAGCTTCATCCCGTTAGCGAGCGTGGCGCGCTGGAGATCGGGGAAGTCGAGCTTGGCGACGCTATCAATCGGCGGGGCAGGGCGCGCGAGCGAGACAGTGATCGTCTCTGCGGCGCGATCACGTTCGGAGGCGTTTTCGCCGTCCGCCTTGACCGAGGCGGCTTCTTCATAGGCCGCATCGCGCGGGCCGGGTTCGAGCACCACGGTCATCGCCGGACGGGTCATCCAGCGGGCCATTGCGGCCTGCACCTGCGCCGGGGTGAGGGTGGCGAGCGCATCGAATTCGCGGGCGTAGAAGGCCGGATCGTCCGCCAGCACTTCACCTTCGGCGAGCGTCTGGGCCTTGCCCGAGAAGCCGCCGACCTGTTCCAGACCGCGGATGGTGCGGGCCAGCGTGCTGGTGACCGCGCGGCGCACTTCGTCCTCGGTCGGGCCTTCGGTGACCATACGATTGACGACTTCATCAAGCCGGGCCTCGAGCGCGGAAAGTTCGACCCCTTCCTTGAGTGTCGCGCCGACGCTGAGCAGGCCGATGCGGTGGAAGGCCGAATTGCCCGCCGACACGCCGACCGCCAGCTGGTCCTCGCGCACCAGTTCCTTGTCGAGCCGGCTCGAAGCCAGTCCGCCGAGGATCGAGGCGCCGACATCAAGCGCAATCCGGTCTGCGCCGGTGATGCCTTCGACCGCCCAGTAGCGCGTGACATTGGTCGCTGCGACCTGATCCTTGTAGGTCTTACGCACCGGGGCGGCGAGCGTCGGCACATCGGCCTTGGCCGGATCATTCACCGGCCCGCGCGCGATGGTGCCGAAATACTTCTCGACCAGCGGCTTGGCTTCGGCCGCCGAGATATCGCCGGCGAGCACCAGCGTGGCATTGTTGGGGCCGTAATTCTCGGTGAACCACGCCTTCACGTCGTCCATCGAGGCAGAATCGAGATCGGCCATCGAGCCGATGGCTTCGTGCTGATAGGGGTGGCCATCGGGGAACAGCGTCTTCAGGACATCGTAGAACACCAGTCCGCCCGGCTCGTTATCGCCCTGGCGCTTTTCGTTCTGCACCACGCCGCGCTGGTTATCGAGCTTGGACTGCGTCACCGCGCCGAGCAGGTAGCCCATGCGGTCGCTTTCCAGCCACAGCGCGCGGTCAAGCGCGGGGCGCGGCACGGTCTGGAAGTAGTTGGTGCGATCGAACCAGGTGGTGCCGTTGTAATCGGTCGCGCCCATTTCCGCGAGATACTGGAAGTAGTCGTTGGGGGCGTTTTCCGAGCCGTTGAACATCAGGTGTTCGAACAGGTGGGCAAAGCCGGTCTTGCCCTTTGGCTCGTCCTTGGAGCCGACATTGTACCACACCGTCACGTTGACGATCGGGGCCTTGCGGTCTTCATGCACCAGCACGGTGAGGCTGTTTTCGAGCTTGAATTCCTGATAGGGAATCTGGACCTGCGCCACCAGTGCCTTGAGGTCTGCCGTGCCTTGCGCGGCAGGGGCAGCGCCCGCGTGATGATCCGCCAGCGCCGGGGAGAAAGGTGCGGCCAGCGAAAGGGCGAGCGCCGAAAGGCTCGCGGCGGCAAAACGGTGGTTCATCAAGGGTCTCCGGTTGCGGAAAGGCAGGGGTTGGGAAAGGATGCTCAGCGAGCGTTGGTGACGGTTGTTCGGTTGCTGGCATTCGCCAGCACATCATCGCGCCAGAAGTGGACCGGCTTCAGCTTGTGTTCGACGAACAGCCGCATTTGGTCGTTGTAATGCTTGCTTTTTGGCCGGGTGGTGGCCGCGCCGAAGGGCTGGATCGAGCGCGAGAACACGCGTTTGCCGGGCAGCCATTCGGTCCACTGGATGAAGCTGTCGCCATGCTTGAGGCTGAGGCGCCCATCGGGATCGACATCCCAGGTGGTCGAGGCGCGCAGCGTGTCCGAGCCGCCATCGAGCGGAAGATCGAGCCCGCCCTGCCGCAGCCGCAGCAGCTCTGCCATCGGCGGGTCGAGCCGGCCAAAATGCGTGGTGAGGTGATCGGCGGCGGCCTGCAGCTTTTCCGCGACATCGGGGAAGGGCTTGTTGTTGTAATCGGCCGACATGAAGTCGCGGATGATCAACAGCGCGATGGCATCGGCGCGGCCCTTGCTGTCGGCGGTGAAATCCCAGCCGATCAGGAGATCGCGGGCCTCGGCCAGCTTGCCATTGGCCTGCATCCCCTCCAGCGCATCGAACAGCCGGTCGACATAGCCTTCGCGTTCGTAGCCGGTGTCATACTTGATCGCCTCTAGCGTCGCCCGGTCAAGCATGCTGGCCTCGCTCAGCAGCTTGTAGGCGCGCCACGAGCGGTTGGTCTGTTTGAGTTCGATGCCCATCACCGGGGAGAATGCATCAGGCGCCAAATCGCTCCCGGCGCCGGCGGCTGTGAAGGGCGTGTTGTTCGAATTGTAGATCCAGCCCGATGCCGGGTTCTTCAGTTTGGGTAGCGCGGCATAACCGACCGCGCCCTGCCAGATCAGATCGCTGCGATTGCCCGGCAGCACAGAGCGCCAGTCAGCTACGAGGTTGGCGGGGCGTGCAGGGATGGCGGCGTTGTAGACATAGGCGATATTGCCTGCCGCATCGGCATAAATGAAGTTGGTCGAAGGGATCGCAAGGCGCCTGATTTGCGCTTCCCACTGGGCGAAGTCCTGCGCCTTGTTGAGCCGGTAATAGGCGTCGAGCTGTTGCAACTGGCCGATCCCGCCATAGCGTATCGCGAAAGCGCCCTTGTCGTTCCTGATGACCGGCCCGTGCACCGAGCGGAGCACCTCGCGGCGGATCGGCAGGACAACGGGGCCGACCTTGACCGGCAGCGTCACCCACTCGGCTTCGAGATCACGCCATTCGCCGTCGAGCTTGTAGCGGGTGCCGGTCTCGTCGAGTTCCAGCTGGTAGACATCGATCATGTCCGGGGTGTTGACCGTGTTGGTCCACCCGAGGTTCTCGTTGTGGCCGAGGAAGGGGAAGGGCGATCCGGGGAAGTTCGCGCCGGCAAAATGCCAGCCCTCGCCGCTCTCGACCACAAGTTCGTACCACGCCACGCCGCCGCGCAGCGGCTGGTGCGAGTTCGAGATCAGCGTGGTCGGCCCACCTGACTTTTCAGGGCTGACGGCAAAGGCGTTAGAGCCCATGTGGTCCGCGTCTTCGCCCAGCGGCAGAACGAGGGTGCGAGCCTGTTTCGGTTCAGACGGCGCGGCAGGCTCGGCACCGGGCAGCGGCGGGCGGGGAAATCCGGGAATGTCGGGGCCGTGTTCACGCCGCAATTCCTCGCCGCCCACCAGCGGGCCGATCACGCCGTCCAGCCCGAAGAAGAACGGCTGGCGCAGCGCGAAGCCGGCGGCGACATCCATGCCGTTCACCGGAAACAGATTGGCGAGTTTGACTTCGCCCGGATGGGCCGCGGCATAGGTGTTGAGACCGGCGGCATAGGCTTCAAACAGTTCGCGGGTGTCGGCCGGAAGCTTGGGATATTCACGCTCCGCCGTGCCGCGTGCGTCGATCAGGTGGTAGACGTAATCGACCTTGGCCCCGTCCTCGCCTGCAATCGCGCCATAACGCCCGCGGCTCATTGCGACGACATCCTGCAGGGTGAAGAAATCATCCTCGGCATGGGCCATGGCCACCCCGAAGGCGGTGTCGGCGTCGGTCTTGCCGTAGATATGAGGCACTCCGAATGTGTCGCGGATGATCTCGGCGCGGTAGATCCGGGTCTCGGGCGGATTGGCGGCGCTGGCGAAAAACGGTTCCCAGGTGGCCAGCACGGCGAACGCCCCGACACTAACCGCCGCCAGCGCAATTGCGCCGCCCTTCAACCACTTCATCCCGGATTCTCCCCTGCGCCAAAGGCGTGCGGCTTCATTGCCCGCGCGGCGAAAGAGGTCAAGCAGTGCCGCCCGTCCCACGTCTCCCCTTGTCTTGGGTCAAAGACGAACCCACCTACTCGGGTAACACACCTTCCTGTTGCTTTTTTCAGGACGGGTCCTTGTGTTGCCAAAGTGCAACACTATGTGCGCAGGGTAACCTTTGGAGGGGTTAGGCGATATGAATCTCGAAAAGTTCACCGACCGGGCCAAGGGCTTTCTGCAAAGCGCCCAGACCGTCGCGATCCGCATCAACCACCAGCGCATCACCCCGCTGCACCTGTTGAAGGCGCTGCTTGAGGACAGCGAGGGCATGGCCGCCGGGCTGATCCAGCGCGCGGGCGGCACGCCTGCGCTGGCGGTGGCGGCGGTGGATGCCGGCCTTGCGAAGGTTCCGGCAGTGACCGGCAGCGGTGCGCAGGCGACCCCGGGCCTTGATAATGATGCAGTGCGGGTGCTCGATTCTGCCGAGCAGATCGCCGACAAGGCGGGCGATAGCTACGTCACCGTCGAACGCTTGCTGGTTGCGCTGGCGCTGTCGCCGACCGCGGCCGGTGAGGCGATGAAGGCGGCCGGGATCACGCCCCAGTCGCTCAACACCGCGATCGAACAGCTGCGCGGCGGCAAGCGTGCCGACTCCGCCAGCGCCGAGAACACCTATGACGCGATGCAGAAATTCGCCCGCGACCTGACGCAAGCCGCGCGTGACGGCAAGCTCGATCCGGTGATCGGCCGCGACGAGGAAATCCGCCGCACGATCCAGATCCTTGCGCGGCGCACCAAGAACAACCCTGCGCTGATCGGCGAACCCGGCACCGGCAAGACCGCGATCGCCGAAGGCCTCGCGCTGCGCATCGCCAATGGCGATGTGCCCGACAGCCTCAAGGGCCGCACGCTGATGAGCCTCGACATGGGCTCGCTGATCGCGGGCGCGAAGTATCGCGGCGAGTTTGAAGAACGGCTGAAGTCGGTGCTCGACGAGGTGAAGAACGCCGAGGGCCAGATCATCCTGTTCATCGACGAGATGCACACCCTGATCGGGGCGGGCGCGTCCGAAGGCTCGATGGACGCCTCGAACCTGCTGAAGCCCGCGCTGTCACGCGGTGAGCTGCATTGCATCGGCGCGACCACGCTCGATGAGTACCAGAAATATGTCGAGAAGGACCCTGCGCTCCAGCGGCGGTTCCAGCCGGTCTATATCGAGGAGCCAACAGTCGAGGACACGATCTCGATCCTGCGCGGCATCAAGGACAAATATGAGCTGCACCACGGCGTGCGCATCACCGATGCGGCGATTGTCGCGGCGGCGAAGCTGTCCGATCGCTACATCCAGAACCGCTTCCTGCCGGACAAGGCTATCGACCTGATGGACGAGGCCGCGAGCCGCATCCGCATGGAGGTGGAAAGCAAGCCCGAAGAAATCGAGGCGCTCGACCGGCGGATCATCCAGCTAAAGATCGAGGAGCAGGCGCTCCAGAAGGAAAGCGATGCGGCCTCCAAGGATCGCCTCACCGCGCTGCGCGAGGAGCTGGCGAACCTTGAGGAGCAGTCGGCCGAGCTGACCACCCGCTGGCAGAACGAGCGCGACAAGATCGAGGCCGAAAGCCGGATCAAGGAAGCGCTCGATGGTGCTCGGTTGGAGCTGGAACAGGCCCAGCGCACCGGCGATCTGGCGAAGGCGGGCGAGCTGTCCTACGGGCGCATCCCCGAGCTTGAACAGAAGCTCGCCGATGCGCAGGCGCTGTCAGGCAACGCGATGCTGCGCGAGGAAGTGACCGAGGAAGACATCGCCGGCGTCGTCAGCCGCTGGACAGGTGTGCCGGTCGACAAGATGATGGCGGGCGAGCGCGAGAAACTGCTGGCGATGGAAGAGATCATCGGCAAGCGCGTGATCGGCCAGAGCCAGGCGATCGAGGCCGTCTCCAAGGCTGTGCGCCGCGCGCGCGCGGGCCTGCAGGATCCGGGGCGGCCGCTCGGCAGCTTCCTGTTCCTCGGCCCCACCGGCGTCGGCAAGACCGAGCTCACCAAAGCGCTCGCCGGGTTCCTGTTCGATGATGACAGTGCGATGGTGCGCATCGACATGAGCGAATTCATGGAGAAGCACGCGGTCGCCCGGCTGATCGGCGCGCCTCCGGGCTATGTCGGTTATGAAGAGGGCGGGGTGCTGACTGAAGCCGTGCGCCGCCGCCCCTATCAGGTGGTGCTGTTCGACGAGGTCGAGAAGGCCCACTCGGACGTCTTCAATGTGCTGCTGCAGGTGCTCGATGATGGCCGGTTGACCGACGGGCAGGGCCGGGTGGTCGATTTCGCCAACACGCTGATCATTCTCACCTCCAACCTCGGCAGCCAGTATCTCGCCAACCTGCCTGACGGGGCGGAGACTGCGACGGTCGAGAAGGACGTGATGGACGTGGTGCGCGGGCATTTCCGGCCCGAGTTTTTGAACCGGCTGGACGAGATCATCCTCTTCCACCGTCTGGGTCAGGAACACATGGCACCGATCGTCGAAATTCAGGTCAAGCGCGTGCAAAAGCTGCTGGCTGATCGCAAGATCACGATCGATCTCACCGATGCGGCACTGCGCTGGCTCGGCCGGGTGGGCTATGATCCGGTCTATGGTGCGCGGCCGCTGAAGCGCGCGGTGCAGCGCTATCTGCAGGATCCGCTCGCCGAAATGCTGCTTGAAGGCAAGCTGCCCGATGGCACGACCCTGCATGTCGACGAGGGTGACGGGGCGCTGACGATGACGATTCGGTGATAACCGGGCTGAACGGTGCCTCGCAAGATTGTGACAAGCGCCGGTCCTATTTGGCAAGTGAGGCGGTTTGTTGCGTGCAAACCGCCTTATCTTTTAACATTCGCAAAGCCGGAAATTAACAATGTTTCCAGCGAATCGCGGCCGCCCCCCTGAATGTGGGATTAACGCAACACCGCTTGGAAAAGTGCGCCCACGCCTCGGTGCGCTTTGACATCAAACTTTCGCTATTGCACAAAACGGTCACTGCGGGGACTGACTTGGACAACCAAAGAACGTGAGCCTGTCACATGGGGCAATCATGTGACCGGACGCTTTGGTTGTCGTGCTGTCTCCGGTTAGGGCAACTGGAGTGATCATGAAGAAATTTCAGAGCAATTCGCTGAAGACGCTGGCCTTCTCGGCCTCGGCTATCGCCTTTGTTGTGGCTGGCCCCGTGTGGGCGCAGGATGCGGAAGCGCAGCCTGAGGAAGAAGCCGAGGAAAAGGTTGACGTTGCGACCGATGCTGCGGGTCAACCCGATGCGAAGCAGGGCAACATCACCGTCACCGGCTCGCGTATTGTGCGCGACACCTACAGCTCGATCTCGCCGCTTCAGGTGCTCACCACCGAAAACCAGCAGGCGATCGGTGCATTTGACCCGGCCTCGATCCTCCAGCGTTCGGAAGCCGCTGCCGGCCAGCAGATCGACGCGACCTTCCAGGGCTTCGTGCTCGACAACGGTCCGGGTTCGCAGACGGTCAACCTGCGCGGCCTCGGTGCCAACCGCAACCTGCTGCTGGTCAACGGCCGCCGCCTTTCGCCCTCGGGCGTTGAAGGCGCTCCGTCGAACCCCTCGATCAACCTGATCCCGGCCACGCTGGTCGATCGCTACGACATCCTCACCGACGGCGCTTCGTCGGTTTACGGTTCGGACGCGGTCGCGGGCGTTATCAACGTTATCCTTCGCAAGGACTTTGACGGTCTAGAACTGCAGGCCAACGGCGACATCAACCCGCAGGGCGGCGGTGAAGATTTCACCGTGTCGGCTGCATGGGGCAAGAACTTCGACCGCGGCGTGTTCGGGATCGGTGCGGAATGGCGCCGGACCGACAAGATCCTGCTGTCGGACCGCGACTTCCTGTCGGGCTGCGATCGTCACTACGAAGTCGACCAGAACGGCAACATCCTGACCAATGACGTGACGACCGATGCGATCGCCCGCAGCCGCAGCAACGGCGCCATCGGCACGCTGATCCAGCCGTGCAAGTTCCAGCGCGTTGCCGGTCGTATCCAGCTCTCGGGCCCTCCGGGCACGCGTCTGGGTGACGTCTTCTTCGATCCGAACCAGTATGGTCTGACCCTCAACGGCCAGCCGATCGCGGGTAACACCGGCCTGCCGGGCTATTCGGACAACGCCAACGCCTTCCTCACGCCGATCGACCGCAACGGCGACGGGCTGCAGGACGTCGACTTCTTCAACTACAGCCAGAACGGCGCCGAGCCGGGCCAGGAATTCATCCCGCAGCAGGACGTCTACAACGTCTTTGCCTACGGTGAGTACACCTTCCCGGGCGAAGCCAACATCACTCCGTTCTTCGAAGCCGGCTACAGCCGCACCGACGTCGTGAACAACAACAGCGGCACGCCGCAGTTCTTCCCGTTTGTGCCGTCGGGCAACGTGTTCAACCCGTGCAACATCGCGGCCGGTGGCTTCAACTGCCGCGCGATCGACAACAACTTCCAGCAGATCCTGCCGGGCCAGCCCAACTTCGGCCGCGCCGGCATCCTGTCGACCGGCCAGTCGATTGCCGTGCGTCCGATCCCGCTGGTTCGTGGTGACCGCAACAACTTCGACGTTGAGCAGGAGCAGTATCGCGGCGTGATCGGCGTGCGCGGTGACCTGCCCTTCATCGGCTCGAGCTGGACCTTCGAAACCTCGGCGGTCTACTCGCGCTCGATCGGTAAGTCGAACCGTCGCGGTATCCGTGAAGACCGTCTGGCGCTCGCGCTCGGGATCGACCCGACCGCGGACTTCAACGGTGACGGCCGCGTGGACAACGACGGCGACGGCATTGCCGATGACTACATCAGCCTGACCACCAGTCCGATGCTGCTGGCCACCACCGGTGTCGCCTCTGGTACGCCGTGCAACCTTGCCGGCATGCGCAACCCGGGCCTCGCTCCGGCCGACCTGCTGACCGGCTGCGTTCCGGTCAACCTGTTCGCGCCTTCGCTCTACGAAGGCCTGATCGGTGACTTCGCCACCCAGGCCGAGCGTGATTACCTGTTCGGCGACCGTGACTTCAACACGGTCTACGAGCAGACCATCATCTCGGGCTATGTGACCGGCGATCTGTTCGAACTCCCCGCCGGCCCGGTCGGCGTGGTGCTCGGTGCCGAATGGCGTGAAGACTCGATCGACTCGCAGCCCGGCTTCGAAGCCTCGAACGGCCTGCTGTGGGGCTTCTTCGCTGACGGCGGCGCCAATGGTTCGAAGTGGATCCGCGAACTCTACGGCGAAATCGACATTCCGCTGGCTGCTGGTGAAACCCTCGTCGAGGAACTCACCGTCAACGCCTCGGGCCGTATCACCGACGAAGAGTTCTACGGCACCAACGGCACCTTCTCGCTCAAGGGCGGCTGGCGTCCGGTGGCACCGCTGCTCTTCAAGTTCAGCTACGGCACCTCGTTCCGTGCGCCGAACCTGCGCGAGAACTTCCTGTTCAACCAGTCGGGCTTCGGCAACATTGCCGACCCCTGCGCGGTGCCGAACGGGGCGTTAAACTCGGCTACCGGCCAGTATGTGCCGGCGCTCGAAACGCGTGAAGCCAACGTTCTGGCCAACTGCCGCCGCGAAGGTCGCGATCCGACCCGCGTCGGGATCGATCAGAACGGCCTGAACACGATCCAGGTGACCAGCACCCAGATCTTCACGGGTGGTTCGCTCGATATCGATCCGGAAACCTCGCGCTCGATCACGACCGGCTTCGCCTTCGAGGAAGATTGGGCCAGCGGCTTCCGCTTCGCCTTCAACTTCAACTACTACGACATCAAGTTGAAGGACTCGATCATCGAGCCGAGCGGCCAGTTCATCGTGAACGACTGCTACACGCGTGAAGATGACACCCGCAGCCCGTTCTGTGACCGTATCACGGTCAGCGATCAGGTTTCGGCACGCTTCCTGATCACGCAGGTCAACGGCGGGTTCCTCAACCGGGCGGAAGAATCGGTGCGCGGCATCGATCTCAACACCACCTTCGGTTATCCGGTGATGATCGGCGACAACGAGTTCGACCTGTCGCTGAACCTCTCGGCCAACCACCTGATCGAGCGTTCGATCACCGACGTTGACGATGCCGGCAATGCCGAAACCGAAGACTTCGCCGGTGAATTCGGCTTCCCGAGCTGGATCGGCCGCGCGACCTTCAACGTTCGCTACGACGACTTCCTGTTCACCTGGCAGACCCGTTACATCGGTTCTGTCGCGCAGGATCCGCTCGGTGTCGATGCGTTCTCGGATGCCTTCGGCAATGGTCCGGACGGCCTTCCGAACGGCTTCGTCAGCGACACCTGCACCGGCGGCGGTTCGCGCACCGGCGGCGTGCCGAATAACATCGTCGTTGGTGACGGCGTGTTCTGCCGCGACGTCGGCTTCGCTGACGAGTGGTTCGAGCACACTGCATCGGTGCGCTGGGATAACGGCGACTTCCGCCTCATCCTCGGCGTCACCAACATCTTCGACAAGAACCCGCCGCTGGTCGACAGCAGTGAAGTGTTTGCGATCGCCAACACCCCGATCGGTAACGGCTACAACCTCAACGGCCGTGAATTCTTCGGTCAGGTTCTCGTCCGCTTCTAGTCGAAGCATGACCTGAACGGTTCAAAAAAGACGGCCTCTCGCGACTTGCCGAGAGGCCGTTTTTTTGTTCTAATCTTCGGACTTACGCAGTTTTCCCCCCTAGAGAAGAGTTGCTCACATGAAGTTCCTCAAAGCCCCTCTGATGGCCGCAATGGCCGGTGTTTCGGTTCTTGGCCTTTCGGTTGCCGCCCCGTCCGACACCCAGGCGCAGTCCGCTGCCAGCATTCCGGTCGATGTCTGGGCACTGCGCGATGTCGTCAACGCGGTGCAGATCTCGCCCGATGGCAAGCACCTGCTGGTGCACAAGGTCGAGAGCAAGGAAGGCGACTACCTGCTTGAGATCTACAAGACCGACGATCTGTCGAAGCCGTTCCGCCGCCTCAATGCCGATCCGATGGAAATCCTTAGCGCGCAGTGGGTGAGTGGCGGGTTCATTTTCGGCACGGCATGGCAGGTCAAGCGGGCCACGGTTAAGGGGCCGGAAGAGGATGTGCGCGACTACCTCGCCTATTCCTATAATCTCGAAACGAACAAGTTCACCAAGGTCGACGGCAATTTCGGGATTGTCCGGACGCTGCCCAAGGATCCCGATCATGTGCTGATCAGCACTGGCACGGCGATTGCCGATCCGACCGGGGTCGATCCGCTCGCCGCATTCCGTCCGCGCTCCTATTTCAAGTTCAACCTCAAGACCGGCACGCGCGAACTGGTGCTGCGCACCGGCGGCAAGATCCGCAGCGTTTCGGCCTGGGATAACGAGGGCAACCCGCGCTTTGCGGTGTCGCCCGATTTCGATGCCGGAAAGTACATCTACTATTACCGCAAGCCGGGTGATGGCGACTGGACCAAGTTCCAGGAACTCGACATCGAGGATCCCAAGAACATCTACCGCGTCCTCAGCGGCTTCCACGGAATTGCCGGGTTCGATCCGAACAACGCCAACCTCGGCTATCTGATCGACAACCCCAATGGCGAGGACAAGGCCGGGCTCTACGAGTTCGACTTCACCACTGGCCAGATCGGCAAGAAGCTGTTCCAGGCCGAGGATTCCGACGTGATGGGCATCCAGACCCACTCGATCCCCGGCAACGAAAAGCTGGTTGCCGCACGTTACCCCGGCGCCCGGATGGAACGGCACTGGTTCGACGAGGAGGAAAAGGCGCTTTACGAGGCACTCGAAAAGCAGATCCCCTATGCCCATCAGGTGAACATCGCCAGCCGCTCGCTTGACGGCGCCTCGATGGTGGTGACCAATCGTGGCCCGCATGATCCGGGCTCGTTCTGGTTGGTCAAGGACGGCAAGCTGGCCAAGCTCGGCAGCCGCAACCCGCTGGTGAATGCCCAGACGCTCGCCGATGTGAAGTATATCCGCTATCCGGCGCGCGATGGGTTGATGATCCCTGGTTACATCACTGTGCCCAAGGGCAAGGGGCCGTTCCCCCTGATCGTCGAGCACCTTGGTGGTCCGGCGGTGAACGGCATGGTCAGCTATGACGAGATGGGCCAGATGATGGCCGCACAGGGCTACATGGTGTTCCACCCCGAAAACCGCATCTCGGTAGGCTGGGGCCAGAAGCACTTTGATGCCGGCTACAAGCAGCACGGCCTCGCTATGCAGGACGACAAGGACGACGGGGTGAAATACCTGATCGATCAGGGCCTGGTCGATCCCAACCGCGTCGCCTTCTTCGGCTGGTCCTATGGCGGCTATGCCGCGCTGGTCTCACTGAGCCGCGAAGAGCAGCTCTATCAGTGCGCGATCGCGGTGGCCGCGGTGGCCGATGCCGAAAAGCAGTATCTTGGCCGGCGCGACCCCACTCTGAAGACGCTCGACGACTGGAACCGCCACCGCGGCGGCACCACGGTGAACCCGATCAACGAGGTGGCGAAGGTCAACATCCCGCTGCTGATGGTCCACGGCGATGTCGACCGGCGCGTGATGTATTACCACCTCAAGGACTACCAGAAGGCGTTCACTGCCGCTGGCAAGACCGGCGAGTTCATCACGATGGAAGGCGCCGATCACTTCGGTAACACGCTGATGTATACCCACCAGCAGCAGCTCTACACCAAGATGCTCGACTATCTCGCCAACGACTGCGGCCCCGGCGGCCTGTAAGCGCGGGCGCGCTGGCGCGACAAAGAAGGGGCCCGGTATCGCTACCGGGCCCCTTTTGCTTTGTCCTGTGCGGCTGCGCTTACTGGATGCGCTTGCCCTTGACCCCCATCTGACCGTTGATGCGGATGAAGTAGAAGCCGAGCGAGGCCTGCTTGAAGATCACCTTGTCGCCCGGGTTGATCGATCTGAGGCGCGCCGGGGCGTTGTTGATTTCCCACACCGCGTTCTCGGCGGTAGTGAAGCGCCACGCCTTGTTGGTCAGCTGGCGCGCGCTGGCGATCGTGGTCTCGAGGACCTCGCTCGATTCCTTATCCTGCGTGTCGCCTTCGAGGATGTCGAGATCGGGCACGGTAAAGCCGAACAGCTGGCGGCGGGTGCGGCGCACATCCTCGCGGTCGACGATCCGCACATCGCCCGCGTCGCTGGCCGAGACCATCGCGCCGACCTTGCTGTCGTAGCATTCGAGCCGGTCGTCCTCGTCCTCGATGCTGCGACAGGCCTTGAGCTCGGCGAGATAATCGGCCTCTTGCGCGCTCGCCGTAGCGGGGGCGACAAGCGCGAGAAGGCTACCCGCTGCGCCTGCCAAAAGCGCAGCCGCGCGCATCGCCGGCGTCAATCTGATCATCGCATCTCTCCCTTGCTGCGCGCTGTTCCGGGACGGATTTTTGCACGCGAGCTTTGTCCTTGCGCAGCATTATTGCGAAACCATGGCGAGATAAAGCCTCGCTGAAACGTGACTGTCTCCGGAATGCAACAGTCCCGACGCAACTCGAAAGCGCGGGCGCGCTCGTGATTGCGATACATGCACCGATTGACATAGAGGGGCGCAATCCGGGCATCCGCCCGTGACTTTGGACTGCGCACGCTCCCTTGGCGTGCGTGCATCAAGGGGACAAAAATGACTCGTTTCAACAAGGCCTCGCTTCTCGCGGGCACGATCATGGCCGGCGCCGTGTTCGCCACTCCTGCTTATGCGCAGGAAGCCGAAACCGCCGAAGCCACCGCTCAGGACGAAAGCTTCATCGTCGTTACCGGCTCGCGCATTCAGCAGCGCAACGTCGAAACCGCCGCTCCGGTCGCGGTTGTCGCCGCCGAAGAGTTCAAGCTCTCGGGTACCGTCAACGTTGAAAACGTGCTGAACGCGCTGCCGCAGGTTATTCCGGGCACCACCGCGTTCTCGAACAACCCGGGCACCGGCGCCTCGACGCTGAACCTGCGCGGCCTCGGCTCGACCCGTACCCTGGTGCTGGTCAACGGCCGCCGCTGGGTCTCGTTCGACACCAACCAGGTCGTCGACCTCAACACCATTCCGCAGTTCCTGATTGAATCGGTCGACGTTGTGACCGGTGGTGCCTCGGCCGTTTACGGTTCGGACGCGCTTGCTGGCGTCGTCAACTTCCGTCTCAAGAAGGTCGAAGGCCTCGAAATGGGCGGCCAGTACGCCCTGACCGAGCGTGGCGACGGCTCGCGCTACCAGATGTATGGCGCGATCGGCACCAGCTTCGACGATGGCCGCGGTAGCGCCACTGTCTATGCCGAATACTTCAACCGTGAAGAAGTCTTCCAGGGCGACCGTGCCTTCTCGAACTTCGCGCTGGGTGCTGAAAGCTTCGGCGCTCCGCTGCAGCAGTTCGGTTCATCGACCCTGCCGACCACCCGCCTCAACGGCTCGCCCTCGACCACCGTCAACGGCACCGTCTTCCCGCTGGCGTCGGGCCTCGTCATCGACGATGCCATCTTCGACACCCCGGGCGTGGGCCGTCCGCGTCGCGGCGACACCTACAACTACGCACCGGTCAACTACCTGCAGATCCCGCAGGAGCGTTACCTGATCGGCGGCTTTGCCGATTACGAGTTCTCGGACGGCCACAAGGCCTACACCGAAGTGACCTACGTCAACAACCGCGTCGCGACCGAACTGGCTCCGACCCCGGTGACCGGTACCTTCAACGTGAACATCGCGGCTGTCTCGCAGTTCCTCAGCCCGGCGATCATCGCCGAGCTGAACACGCTCGACGCCCGTGAAACCGCTGCCAACAACGCGCGCATCGCCGCTGGTCTGTCGCCGCTCGCCGGCGCCGCACCGGGCACTGTCAGCGTTGCACTGCAGCGCCGCGTGGAAGAAACCGGTTCGCGTAACTCGCTCGACGAGCGTAACGCCTTCCGCGTGCTCGCTGGTGTCACCGGCGGGATCACCGACAGCCTGAACTACGACGCTTACTACTCGTATGCGCGTACCCGTAACGCCAACGTCCAGGCCGGGAACATCTCGCGCTCGGCGTTCCAGCGTGGCCTCGACGGCACCGGCTCGCCGATCAACATCTTCGGCTACAACACCCTGACGCAGGATATGGTCGATCAGATCAGCATCGACGCGCAGAACGGTGACATCTCGACGGTGGAAGTTGCCAACGGCACCATCTCGGGCTTCCTCGGCGACTTCGGCTGGGGCGGTGGTGACATCGGCTTCGCGGTCGGTGCGGAATATCGCCGCGT
>JAMNXO010000040.1 GCA_023653115.1 Erythrobacter sp. | reverse complement strand
CCCGCAGCGCTTCCTCACCGACTTTGCCCAGTATCGCGCGGGCAATGCCAGCGGTGCGGCAGGGCGCGGTAGCTATGTGATCGACCTTGGCAAGCGGCGCTGGAATGCCGAGAGCCTTGGTCGGCGGCTCGCAGCGCAGGGCATCACCGTGCTGCGCCGTGACGGAGCGGCAAGCGTCTGCGGCAAGAGCTATCCGCAAGGCTATCTCGCCGTGCCGCAGGCCCAGCCGGCTGCACGCCTGGTGAAAAGCCTGCTCGACCGCGATACCCCGCTGCCGGCGGATTTCCTCGCCGAACAGGAGCGCCGCCGCTCGGCTGACCTCCCGCACGAGCTGTATGATGTGACCGCATGGTCGGTCGGGCTCATGGCCGGGGTCGATGTCGCGCTGTGCAATGTCGCAGCAGGCGGCGAGGCGATCAGCGCCGATGCCCCGATTGCGCCGCAGCGCGATGGTGCGGGCGCCTTCGGCATCGCGGTGCCGTGGAGCGACAGCGGACAGGCGCGGCTGGTCGCGCTGGCCCTGCGCGAAGGGATCGAGGCCCGCGTCACCGACAAGGCCTTCACCAAGGATGGCCGCGAATTCCCACGCGGCACGGTGGTGTTTCCCGCCGGGAGCAACAGTCCCGACAACATGGCGCGCCTCGCCGAAATCGCCAGCGAGGTCGGCGCGCATACGGTTGCGCTCGATTCAGGCTGGGTCGATTCCGGCCCCAACCTGGGCAGCGAAAGCTTTGTGCGGCTCACCTTGCCGCGTGTGGCCATCGCATGGGACGACGGCATCTCGCAGCTGAGCGCGGGCGCGATGCGCTATGTGCTCGAGCGCCGCCTCGGCCTGCCGGTGACCCCGATCCGCACCCAGCGCCTCGCCCGTGCGGACCTTGCCGATTACGATGTGCTGCTGGTGCCCGAAGGCGAGCCCTCCGCGATCCTCGGCGACGCCGGACAGCGCGCCATCCGCGAATTCGTGCGCCGCGGCGGCGTGCTGGTAGCGGTGGGCGACAGCCTTGAGACCTTCAGCAGCGGCGATGCCCCGATGCTCGCCGTCAAGCGCGAGGCAGCACTCGGCCGCGAGCCGGGGGCGAGCGACAAGGGCAAGGATGCCAGCCTCGCCGAAGCAGCCGAAATCGCCACCGACGCCGAATATCGCGAGGCGATCAAGGACCAGCAGGCCCTGCCCGACACCCTGCCCGGCGCGCTGCTCAACGTGGTGGCCGAACGCGATCACTTCCTCTCCGCCGGCTATGATAATGGCGCGGTGGTGCTGGCGACCGGTACGCAGATCTTCACCCCGCTCGGGCGTGACGACGGGATCAACGTGCTGCGCTTTGCCGCCCCGGGGAACCTGATCGCCAGCGGTTATGTGTGGGACGAAAACCGCCGCCAGCTGGCCTATAAGCCCTATCTGATGGCGCAGCGGCAGGGGCGCGGGATCGTGATCGGCTTTGCCCATGATCCCTCGACCCGCGCCTATCTCGACGGGCTCGATCTGCTGATCGCCAATGCCGTGCTGATCGCGCCTTCGCGGGTGCGCTGAGCCGGCCTAGCCGCAGCGCGGCGATTGTGGCATCGTGACGGGAATGGCGCTGTTCGAAGCCCTTGTCGCCCTACATGTGATCACCGGCGCGGTGGGGCTGACGGCGTTCTGGGGGCCGATTGTCACCCGCAAGGGCGCGGCCAATCACCGCAAGTGGGGCAAGGCGACCTGTTACGGCTTTCTGGGCGCAGGCGCGCTGGCGATCGCGATGGCGCTGCTGTCGCTCTACGGAGCCGAGCAGCGGCACCCCGAGGTTACCGACCGCGCGCTGTTTGCCGGATTGTTCGGGTGGATGATGCTCTATCTGGGCATCCTCACGATCGGCTTTGTCGATTATGGCCTCGCCGTGGTGCGCCACAGCCGCAAGCGCACGGCCTTGCGCAGCTGGCGCTATCAGGCGGTGATCGCGGCGGTGGTTGTGTCGGGCGCCTATTGCGGATTTTACGGCTTCACAGTGGGGCATCCGCTGATGATGCTGGTGGCCTTCATCGGGATTGCCGCGATGGCGATCCAGCAGCGCTATATCTGGCGCGCGAGCGAGCCTGCGCGCGCGACTTACATTGGCGAGCATTTCCGGGCGCTGATCGGCATGGGCATTTCGGCCTATACCGCCTTCCTGTCGGTCGGGCTGATCCGGCTGGTGCCCGAACAGGTGTTCAATCCCGCGATCTGGGCCGGGCCGAGCGTGATCGGGGTGAGCCTGATCCTGTGGTTCACCATCAAGGGCAAACGCCCCGCGCCTGCCAAAACCTCAGGGACGCACCCACATCCGCAATAGATTGGCGATGGTCTTGTCGAGCGTGAGCAGCTCGGCCGATTGCGAGGGCAGCTTCTGGCGCAGCGCGGTGCGCAGGTTTTCGAGATCGAACAGCATCTCGCGCTGGGCCTCATCGGCGACCAGGCTTTCGATCCAGCCGACGCACACAATCCGCTCCCCGCGGGTGACCGGCTTGACCTCGTGAATGCTGCCCGATGGGTAGAGCACCAGATTGCCGGCCTCGCCCTTCAGCTCCTGCGTCATCCCCGCGGTGTGGATCACCAATTCGCCGCCCTCGTATTCGCCCGGCGGAGTCAGGAACAGCGTGAAGGACAGATCGGTGCGCAGCCGCTGTGCGCCCCTGCCCATCAGCGCATTGTCGACATGGGCGCCGTAGTGCCCGCCGACGCCTGTTTTGCTGATCAGCAGCGGCGAGAAACGACGCGGCTGGGCGGCGGCCTTGAGTACGGGGTGATCGCCAATCAGCCGGGAAAGCTCGTCCTGCAAGGCGCGGCCCGGCACGCTGTCCATCGCCCCCTGGAGGTTGCGCTTCACCTTTCGCGCGACGGAGCCTGCTGTCTCGCGCCCGTCGCGCCATTCGAGCAGCGCGATGCGTTCGCGCAAGGCGTCAAGATGCGCGGCATCGTCGAGAATATTGATGACCAGGATCATGGCAGGGGCTGTAGCGCGAGGCGCTAAGTGAGGGAAGCGCCGGTCAGCGGCGCAGCACACCTTCGGCCAGCAAGCGGTTGACGCCGGCGGCAACCTCGTCCGGCCCCTTGTCCGCTCCGCCCCACACGACATAGCGCAGGCCGACGAAGACGTTCATCCCCATCATCGCCCATGCCTCAAGCTCGCCCAGTCCGTCGCGGAACTCGCCCTGCACGGTGCCGGCGCGTAGGCGGTCGGCGATGCGCGCCGCGATGGTTTCGTAGTGCTGGCGATAGCTTGCCGGATCAACGAACTCCGCCTCGTCGATGATGCGGTAGACTTCCTTGTGTTCGGCCGCGAAGTGCAGGAACGCGGCCAGCGCGGCGCGTTCGATCTCGAGCGCGCCCATATTCTCCGACAGTGCGGAGCGGGCGCTGGTGCGCACCTTCTCGCTCATGTCGGCCACCAGCGCGCGGAACAGGGCGTCCTTGCTGTCGAAATAGGTGTAGAAACTGCCCAGCGCGACTTCGGCACGGCGGGTAATCGAGCTGACCGAAGCCTCGTGGAAGCCCTTCTCGCCAAACTCCTCGGCGGCCGCATCAAGCAGCTTGCGCAACGTGCGCCGCCCACGCTCGGTGCGCGGCACCTTGGCATCGCCGCCCGCCGCCAGCGCGACCCCCGATGCGACATTCGCCGCAGTGCCCTGAGTGTTGCCCATACGCACCTCCCTCGGCGCTTTCGGTAGGCGGCGCAAGGGGCCTGCACAAGTCCTAACTTGAAAGGTGGTTCAACTTTCAATATCACTGCCTCAAGAGAGGTCCAGGAGAGGAACAGACCCCATGACAAAGACTTTTACCAGCCGCACGCTGCTGCTTGCCGGTTGCGCCGGAATTGCCGCCTTTGCCGCGCCTGCCCATGCGCAGGACGCCGCTGCCGAAGCCGCCAGCGCGAGCGAGGCGGACGACGGCCAGATCATCGTCACCGCCCGCCGGCGCGAGGAGCGCCTGATCGATGTGCCGCTGTCGGTCACCGCGCTGTCGGGCGAAAGCCTGGCCCAGCAGGGCATCCAGGATCTCACCCAGATCGCCCAGCAGGTGCCCAACCTCACGCTCGAAGTGAGCCGCGGCACCAACACCACACTCACCGCCTTCATCCGCGGCGTTG
>JAMNXO010000039.1 GCA_023653115.1 Erythrobacter sp. | reverse complement strand
TTCTGGTTCCGCAACATCGTGATCGAGGCCCAGCGCGGCGATCACACCCCGGTGGTGCAGCTGCACATGCGGTACGGGATGATCCTGTTCATCGCGTCAGAAGTGATGTTCTTTGTCGGTTGGTTCTGGAGCTTCTTCGACTTCGCGCTGTTCCCGACGGCGCTTGAATTCGATCACGAGACCGGCAAGACGCTGAGCCTGTTCGGCACCGAGGGCGCGGTTGCGGCCTTCATTCCTGAAGGGATGGAAGTGCTCGATCCCTTCGCGCTCCCGCTGCTCAACACGCTGATCCTGCTGTGCTCGGGCACCACGGTGACCTGGGCGCACCACGCGCTGATCCATGGCGATCGCACCGCGCTGAAGCAGGGTCTGTGGGCGACGATTGCACTGGGCGTGCTGTTCAGCTCGATCCAGGCCTATGAATATTCGGTCGCGCCGTTCGGTTTTGGCGGCAACACCTATTCGAGCGCCTTCTACATGGCGACCGGCTTCCACGGCTTCCACGTGCTGATCGGGACGATCTTCCTCGCCGTGTGTCTCTACCGCGCCTATCTCGGCCACTTCACCTCGCGCCAGCACTTCGGCTTCGAAGCGGCGGCGTGGTATTGGCACTTCGTTGACGTGGTGTGGCTGTTCCTGTTTGTCGCCATCTATGTGTGGGGCGGCTGGGGCGCTGAATACCACTGATGAGCGCTGGGCCTTCCGGTCCGACGGAAAACAAGGGGCAGCCGGGATTGGTCTCGGCTGCCCTTTCCGGTTTGTGCCCCCGCTGCGGCGCCAAGACTTTGTTCGCTGCGCCAGCGGCGTTGGCGGACGCGTGTTCGGCCTGCGGGCTCGACATCCTCGCCCTTGAACGCGGCGGCAGGTTCGTGGGCGTGGTGACGATGCTGCTGGCGCTGGTGCTGATCCTGGCCGCGCTGGGCGTGGATGAATGGCTGCGGCCGCCGCTGTGGGCATCGCTGCTGTTCTGGGCGCCGGTAACGATCGGCAGCGTGATCGGCGCGATCAGGCTCTACAAGACCATGTGGGTCTATCACCAATACGAGGAAAGCCAGCCGTCATGACCCGCCGTGTTCCGATATTCTCGACGATCATCGTGATCGCGGCGGTTGCGACAATGATCGCGCTGGGCGTGTGGCAGTTGGGGCGCAGGGCCGAAAAAGAGGCGCTGCTCGCCCGCTACGAGGCGGCGGCAGGCACGCCCGCGCCGGTTGCCTTCCCGCTTGCAGGCGACGGCGCCGGGGCATGGTTCCGCCGCAGTCAGGTATCTTGCGACAGGGTGGTGAAGATCGAGGCGGTTTCGGGCACGTCGCTCAAGGGGCAGAAGGGCTGGGTTCAGCGCGCGACCTGCGCGGTTGGCGCGGATGCGGCGGTGCTTGTCGATCTCGGTTACAGCCGCGACATCGCCAAGCCGGCCTTCGCAGGCGGCCCCATCACCGGCATCATCGCACCCGGACCGCGCCTCGTTGCCGACCCGCCCATGGCAGGGCTCCAGCCCATGGCCGCCCCCGATCCCGGCGATTTGCCCAACAATCATTTGGCCTATGCCGGGCAGTGGTTCTTCTTCGCGCTGACAGCGCTCATCATCTACGTGCTGGCGTTACGCCGCCGCCGCCGCTAGGCATCGCGCCCCATGCAATATGTCTCGACACGCGGCAGCGCACCGGCGCTCGATTTCGAAGGGGTAACGCTGGCGGGCCTCGCCAGCGACGGCGGGCTTTATCTGCCGGTGGAATGGCCGCAGTTCTCGCCTGACGAGATACGCTCGATGCGCGGGCAGCCCTATTGGCAGGTCGCGGTCACGGTGATGCGCCCCTTCATCGGTGATAGCCTGAGCGAGGCTGAGCTGATTGCTGTATGCAAAAAGGTCTATGGCACCAAGTTCGCCCACGCCGCGATCGCCCCGTTGGTGCAATTGGATCAGCAGCACTGGCTGCTTGAATTGTTCCATGGCCCGACCCTCGCGTTCAAGGACGTGGCGCTGCAATTGCTTGGCGCGCTGTTCGAGATTTTCCTCGAACGCCGCAACGAGCGCCTGACGATTGTCGGCGCGACCAGCGGCGATACCGGTTCGGCGGCAATCCATGCCGTGGCAGGGCGCACGCGCACCGAAATCTTCATGCTCCACCCCAAGGGGCGGGTAAGCGATGTGCAGCGCCGCCAGATGACCACGGTGCGCGCGCCCAATGTCCACAATCTCGCGATCGAGGGCAGCTTCGATGACGCGCAGGCCCATGTGAAGCGGATGTTCACCGACGCGGACGTGACCGGAGTGCTGAACCTCGGTGCGGTCAATTCGATCAACTGGGCGCGGCTGATGGCGCAGGTGGTCTATTACTTCACCAGCGCGCTGCAATTTGGCGCGCCCGATCGCCGCGTGTCCTATTCCGTCCCGACCGGCAATTTCGGGGACGTGTTCGCAGGCTATGTCGCTGCGCGCATGGGGCTGCCGATTGAACGGCTGATCGTGGCGACCAACGTCAACGACATTCTCCACCGCGCGCTGTCGAGCGGCGACTATTCGGCCGGCGGTGTCACCCCGACGATCACGCCCTCGATGGACATTCAGGTCAGCTCGAACTTCGAACGCCTGCTCTATGATGCCGGCGGGCGCGACGGCGCGGCGCTGGCACAGCAGATGCGCAGCTTTGAAGCGACCAAGGCGATGCAGCTTACCAACCGCCAGGCCGAAGGCGCCGCCGCGCTGTTTGCGAGCTGCGCGGTGAGCCAGATCGAAACGTCGCGCGCGGTGCAGCAGGCCTATCAGGCCTCGCAGCAGATCATCGATCCGCACACCGCCGTGGGCCTCGGTGCGGCGCACGCGCTGGCGGCGGCAGGTGCGCTCGATCCGGCGGTGCCCGTGGTTACTCTCGCCACCGCGCATCCGGCCAAGTTCCCTGACGCGGTCGAACGCGCCATCGGCGTGCGCCCTTCGCTGCCCGCGCGGGTCGGTGATCTGTTCGGACGCGAGGAAAGCTATGTCGATCTGGCCGGCGATTACGCCGCCACGCGCGACTATGTGCTGGAACACGCAGCCGCCACTGGCGCAGCCTGATGGCGATGCTGATCCAGCAGCCGCTGGTGATGGAGTGCGCGGGGTGGGACGCCTACCGCCTGCTCGACAGCGGGGCCGGGCGCAAGTGGGAGGCGTTTGGCCCCCACACCTTCATCCGCCCGGAACCGCAGGCCATGTGGCAGCCGCGCTTCGAAGAATGGCCCGCCGCGGGCGAGTTCATTCCCGGTTCGGACGAGGATGGCGGCGGGCGCTGGCATTTCACCGAAAACCTGCCCGATGAAGGCTGGCCGTTGGCTTGGGACGATGTCCGCTTCACCGCCAAGCCCACGCCCTTCCGCCACCTGCAATTCTTCCCCGACATGGCCCCCGTGTGGGACTGGATGCGCGGGCAGCTTGGCGATATGGCCGAGGCGGAAACCCTCAACCTCTTCGGCTACACCGGCCTCGGCAGCCTCGCGCTGTCACGGCACGGCAAGGTCACCCATGTCGATGCCTCGAAGAAGTCTGTGGCGCAGGCGCGCGAGAATGCGCACGCTTCCGGCATGACCGAGCGCCCGATCCGCTGGCTGGTCGATGACGCGGCCAAGTTCACCGCGCGCGAAGTCCGGCGTGAGCGGCGCTATGACGGGATCATCCTCGATCCACCCAAGTTCGGGCGCGGCCCTGATGGCGAAGTGTGGCGGCTGGAAGAGCACCTGCCCGGCCTCATCGCCGACTGCGCCAAGCTGCTCGATGGCGACAGCCGGTTCCTGTTCCTCACCGTCTATGCCGTGCGGATGAGCAGCCTTGCCATCGCCGGCTTGCTGGCCGAGGCGCTCGGCGCGCTGCCCGGCCAGATCGAGCATGGCGACCTTGCGGTGCGCGAGGAAGGGGAGGGCGGCCGCCTGCTGCCCACTGCAATCTTCGCACGCTGGAGCAATCCCCGCTAATTGTTGGCGCATCGCCGGTTGCCGAAAACCGGTGCCCACTTTTCGGCGCGATGCTTTAAGGGCGCAGCCCATGACCGATTCGCTCATCCTTGAAGTCAATGATCTCGTCGTCGATGTCCTCACCGGCATCTATTCCGAGGAGACCGGCAAGCCGCAGCCGCTGCGCATTTCGATCGCGGCGCGTTATGCCGTGGCGGATCACTATGATCCCGATACG
>JAMNXO010000020.1 GCA_023653115.1 Erythrobacter sp. | reverse complement strand
GGCTCGGCCGGGTTCATCGGCTTCCACCTCTCGCAATTGCTGCTGGAGGAAGGCTTCCGCGTGGTGGGCTATGACGGGATGACCGATTACTACGATGTGCGCATCAAGCAGCGTCGCCACCAGATGCTGCTGCAACACCCGCAGTTCAGTTGCACTGAAGGCATGCTGGAAGATTTCGAGACGCTGCACGCGCTGGCGCTGGCGGAAAAGCCCGATGTGCTCGTCCACCTCGCGGCGCAGGCAGGGGTGCGCTACAGCCTTGAAAACCCGCGCGCCTATATCGATGCCAACCTGATCGGCACCTTCAACGTCATGGAATGCGCGCGCGAGCTGGGTGTCGATCACTTGCTGATGGCCTCGACCAGTTCGGTTTACGGTGCGAACACCCAGATGCCGTTCGACGAGGGTCAGAAGGTGGACACGCCGCTCACCCTCTACGCCGCCACCAAAAAGGCGAACGAGGCGATGGCGCATTCCTACGCGCACCTATGGAACCTGCCTGTAACGATGTTCAGGTTCTTCACCGTTTATGGCCCGTGGGGGCGGCCCGACATGGCGCTGTTCAAGTTCACCCGCGGGATTCTCGAAGGCACGCCGATCGACATCTACAACGACGGCGAGATGTACCGCGACTTCACCTACGTCGCCGATCTGGTGCGCGGCATCCGCCTGCTGATCGACGCGGCGCCGGTGCGGCCTGAAACCCCCGAGGACATCGCGCCGGGCGACAGCCTCTCGCCCGTCGCGCCCTTCCGTGTGGTCAATATCGGCAATGGTGAGAAGGTGCGGCTGATGGACTTCATCACCGCCATCGAAGCCGAGTGCGGGAGGGAGGCGATCAAGAACTTCTTGCCGATGCAGCAGGGCGACGTTCCGGCGACCTGGGCCCATGCCTCGCTGCTCAAATCGCTCACCGGCTACGCGCCGCAGACCCCGTTTCGCGAAGGGGTGGCGCGGTTTGTCGCGTGGTACCGCGATTATTACCGGGTTTAGTCGGGCTTATCGCCATCTTGTGCGGGGGGCGTCGGCGCAGGCAACGCGCCTTCGCCCGGCAGTTCGCGCTGCCGTTCCCGCTCCAGCCGCTCCATATATTCGCGCTCGATCATTTCGACCCGCTCCTGCTCGGCGGCGGCTTCGGTATCGATGGTCGAAAGCCGCTCGGCCCGGGCCTGCTCGATCAGCTGGCCGAAGCGGACGTTGTCAGCCTCAGCGCGGTCCTTGTAGGCGGCCTCGACGAATTTCTGGGTGCAGCCGGTGAACCCGCCCGCGCCTGCGGGTGAGCAGCTCATCGCGCCGAAATCACCGACATAGCGGATTTCCTCGACCTGACGCGCCCACGCCTTGTTCTCGGGAGAATCGGAATAACGCAGGCTGGACGGGATGCGATAACGCTCGGCCTCGACCAGTATCTCGCAGATCACCACTTCGCCTTCCTTGGCCTGCGGGCATTCGTCCGCGCTGTAGGCGATCACCATGTTGATCTTCTCGTTCGCGCTCTGCGCCGATGCGGCCGCGGCGGCGCCAGCGAGGGCGGTGAGGCAGGCGAGAGCGGCGGGGGCAAGCAGGTGCTTCATGGCGGATTATCCTTTGTCGGGCACGACAACCGTTCCAGCCATGCCCCTGTCCAGCCCTGCTTGTCTAGGCCCAAGGGGCTGAACCGGCGGTGAAGGGGCGAGCCTGCGCGTGTGGTTAGCAATTTTTTGAGTCCCGTTAAGCTAAGCCGCGTGCATGGATGCAAATATCGCAGTCGTGGGGCTTGGCTATGTCGGCCTACCGGTCGCCGTCGCTTTGGCCGATCGGCTGAGTGCGCGCGGCGTGCGGGTGACGGGGTTCGACATTTCGGCGGGCCGGATTGCGGCGCTGAAGGCCGGTCATGATGCCACCCGCGAAATAGACACCGCCCGGCTGACGTCATGCGGCCTTGCCGTCTCGGACGATCCTGCGGTCCTCGAAGGCGCGAGCCTCATCATCGTCACCGTGCCGACCTCGATTACCGAGGAACGCCGCCCCGATCTCACCCCGCTCGAAATGGCCTGCGCCACCATCGGCCCGCGCCTTGCCAAGGGCGCACTGGTGGTGTTCGAATCCACCGTATTCCCTGGCGTGACCGAGGATATCTGCGGGCCCTGGCTGGCAGCGCATTCGGGGCTGACGCAAGGCGTGGACTTCACGCTCGGATATAGCCCCGAGCGCATCAATCCGGGCGATCATGTCCACCGGCTCGAGACCATCACCAAGATCATCGCGGCCGACAGCGCACCCGCGCTCGCCCAGATGCGCGCGGTCTATGGCGCGATTGTCGATGCGGGCCTGCACGAGGCCCCCTCGATCAAGGTGGCCGAGGCCGCCAAGGTGATCGAGAACACCCAGCGCGATCTCAACATCGCGCTGATGAACGAAATCGCGCTGATCTTCGACCGGATGGGCATCGCCACCCGCGATGTGCTGGCGGCGGCGGGGACGAAGTGGAACTTCCTGCCCTTCACCCCCGGGCTGGTCGGCGGGCATTGTATCGGGGTTGATCCCTTCTACCTCACGGCGGCGGCGGAAAAATTGGGCTACCGGCCCGAAGTGATCCTCGCCGGGCGGCGCATCAATGATTCGATGGGGCAGGCGATCGCGCAGAAGCTGGTGAAGCTGCTGCTCGGCCAAGGCATTTTGCCGGCCTGCGCTCGGGTTGGCGTGATGGGGCTGACCTTCAAGCAGGATGTGCCCGACATCCGCAATTCCAAGGTGCCCGATATTCTTGCCGAGCTGGCCGAATACGGGATCACCGCAATGGTGAGCGATCCGCTCGCCGAACCGGCCATCGCCGCGCACGAATATGGCATCACCCTGAGCGCGCCGGAGGAATTGCGCGGGCTTGATGCACTGGTGCTGGCGGTGAACCACGCGGAATACCTCGCGGATCCGACGGCGCTGGTCGCACGGGTGCGGCAGGGCGGCGTGCTGGTCGACGTCAAGAGCGCTATGAACCGGGCGAAGCTGCCCGAAGAGTTGGTCTACTGGAGCCTCTAGGCAATCGCAAACCACTGTTTCTCCCTTGCTTGTTGACCTTGCCTTTGACCGTCTCTAACGGATAGCAGCGAGATTAAGGACCGTCCCAGCCATGGTATCACTCATCGGCAAGGCCTTCCTCGCCCCGCTCTGGGCTCTGCAACTGGCGACCGGGGCGAAGAGCTTTCTGAACAATCCGCTGATCGGGTCTCGGCGATTGAACGGCCTCGGTCTGCACGTTGCACGGGTCAGGTTAGCCGATGCAATGTGTCGCTGGCGGCGACGGCGACTGGCAAGCAGGGTGCGCCCTGAGTGGCGCGAGGCCTTCGACCGTGATGGATTTGTGGCGATCCCCGACATCGTTCCGCCGGCCGAATTCGCCGCATTGCGGAAAGCCGTGCTTGCCTATCACGGTCATGCCCGGGAAATGCTTCAGGGCGATACGATCACCCGGCGCATAGCAGTCGACCCATCGATGCTGAACGCTATCCCCGCCCTGCGCCGACTGCTCAAGCGCAAAGATATCATTGCCCTTTTTCACTACGTCGCCAGTTACCGAATTACGCCGCTGCACTACATTCAGACCATCGCGAGTAAGACCGGAGGAAACGAGCCCGACCCCCAGGAGACACTGCATGCGGACAGCTTCCATTCCTCACTGAAGGCCTGGCTGTTCTTTAATCCGGTAAGTGAGGCGGACGGGCCGTTCACCTATGTCCCGGGATCACACCGCTTCACGCCCGAGCGCCTCGCTTGGGAGCGCGAGCGCAGCCTCGCCGACCCCTTGGCGATTGACCGGCTATCGGCGCGCGGCTCCCCGCGGATCGGCACACGCGAACTGGCGGCGATGAAACTGCCAGCCCCTCGCGCTTTTGCGGTGCCCGGCAACACGCTGGTGGTGGCCGATACAGTGGGCTTCCACGCGCGTGGACCTTCCGCGGGCGCGGGCGAGCGAGTTGAGCTTTGGTGCTATGCGCGTCGCAACCCTTTCCTGCCGTGGCTCGGCGGCGATGCAAGCAGCCTTCCGGGCATTGCCGAACGGCGAGTCGCGGTGGTCTGGGCCGTTCGGGACAGGCTGGAGAGGTGGATCGGCCAGCCCTGGCATCCAGCCGGATTGCGCCCTCCAGTGGACGCCTGCAAACGAGAGGCTAGAGCCGTTCACTCACCTTGATCGCAATCCGGCAGCCCAGCCGGATCGCGCCGGCGAGCAGCGGATAGGCAGGCGCACGCTCGGCACCGTTGGCGAAGGCGGCGTCGCGGTGCTCGCGTTCGTCCTCGCGGAAGGCGGCGATCATTTCGGCCAGTTCCGGATCAGCGCCGCTGGCCTCGAGCTGTTCCAGCTGGTCGCTGTAATGCTTGTCGATCTCGGTCTCGACCGCCGCGGTGCAGGCCATCGCCGCTTCGGGGCCGAGCAGCGCCGTGCCTGCGCCCAAAGCATAGCCTGCCGCCGCCCAGAACGGGTGCAGCGCCGTCGGACGCACGCCGCGCCGCGCCAGCAACGCATCGAACTTGGCGCGGTGTTCGGCCTCCTGCTCGGCCATGTGGCGGATCTCGGCCGAATGCGGCCCTCGATCGCCCATCACAGCAAGCTGGCCTTCGTAAATGCGGGTCGCGCCGAATTCGCCGGCCTGATCGACCCGGATCATGCGGTGGAGTTCTTGCCTGTCCATCATCGGCTCCTTCGCTGCGCCCCTTATCGCATTGCCGAGAAGCCGAAATCCGATTCCCACTTTTCGGCGCGACGCTGGGTTCTCTACTCCCTATACGCAGCGAGCGCCATCACGGCCGCACCAGCGGTGCAGGAAATCAGGAAATTAAAGCCCGCAAGCGAGATTCCGAACAGATCCCACGGTGCCACATCGCAGCGGATCAGCGGGGCGTCGGTGACATTCATGACGTCGATATTCGACGGCAGGGTGGAACAGCCGGTGATGCCTTCCCACCACCCATATTCGACGCCCGCGTGAAACCCGCCGATCGCACCCGAGGCGATGATCGCGAGCCCCGCCAGCGCGGTCCACAGTCTGGCGGGCGGCATGAAAAAGGCGAGCACCCCGATCCCGAGCGCGGCGAAATGCGGGTAACGCTGCCACCAGCACATTTCGCACGGGGGCAGGCCGAAGCCGTATTGCGCGACATAGGCTCCGCCAAGCAGCGTAGCCGGAACCAGCACGGCGAGCAGCCGCGCCTTGCCGAGACTATCCATACGTCAGACCCTTAGGGCTTTGCAGAGCGCGGCGCGGGGCGAAGGGCCACCGTGCTGCGGGTGGTGCGGCGCAGGGTTTCCATCGCGTAATGCATCTGGAAATCCTCGACGCCCTGATCCTTGAGCTGGGCGGCGGTCAGCTGGAAGCGCGGATCGGGGGACTTGTCGGCCTCCATTTCCTCGTCCTTGACGCCGATCTCGTTGATCAGGTGGCCGCGCAGATCGCTCTCGCGGGTCTGATACTTGGTGCGCAAGGCCAGATCGGGATCCGACAGCTGCGGCACCGCGATATCGGGCTTGATCCCGCCTTCCTGCACCGATTTGCCCGCCGGGGTGAAGTAGCGCGCGGTGGTCAGCTTGAGCGCGGCATCCGGGCCGAGCGGAAGAAGCGACTGGACCGAACCCTTGCCGAAGCTGCGCTCGCCCATGATCAGCGCGCGGCGATGATCCTGTAGCGCGCCCGCGACAATCTCCGAGGCCGAAGCCGAGCCTGCGTTGATCAGCACGATCATCGGCACGCCGTCGGCCATATCGCCGCGATAGACCGTCTCGGCATCATAGAGCATCGTCTCGCCCCGCGCGCGGCCGCGCTGGCTGACGATCCGGCCGTCGGTCAGGAACAGATCGGCAAGCGCGACCGATTCGTCGAGACTGCCGCCGGGGTTGTTGCGCAAATCGAGCACCAGCCCGCTCACGCGTCCGCCGGGCGCCTTCTTCCGGATTTCCTGCCAGGCATTGTAGACATCCGAGCCGACATCGGCGGAGAATTCGTTGACGGTGATCACCCCGATATTGCCGGATTCGACCTTGTGGGTGACCGGCTCGAGCTCGATCACGCCGCGCGTCACATCGACTTCGATCGGTTCCTCGCGGCCCGGACGGAACACCGTCAGCCGGATCGAGGTGCCCGAAGGCCCGCGCATCTGCGCCACCGCATCATCAAGGCTGCCGCCATAGATCAGCTTGCCATCGAGGTGCGTGATGAAATCACCCGCCTTGATGCCCGCGGTATCGGCCGGGCTGCCGCGGAACGGCGAGACCACCTTGACCGCGCCATCCTCCATCACGACCGACAGGCCGAGACCGGAGTAATTGCCGTCGATCATGGTCTCCAGCCGCTGAAGATCGCCGCCGTCGAGATAGGCCGAATGCGGATCGAGCGCCGCCAGCATCCCGTCAATCGCGCCGCGGATCAGGACATCATCCTCAACCGGTTCGACATAGCTGGCCTTCACGCGCTGGAAGACGGCGAACAGCTTGGCGAATTCCGGCCCGGCGCGGCCATCGACCTGCGCCATGGTGGCGGTGGTGGCGGGAATCAGCGCGACAGCGGTAACCAGTGCGGCGCTGCGCAGGAGAGCGGCGATGTTCATAAGGTCTGCAAGGCTCCTTTGGCGGCCGAGTGTATAGGCTCGGCGGTATTAACGCCAGATGTGAGCCATGCCCTGCCGGCGGGCGTATCGACGAGCGACATACCCGCGCCGACCTGTGCCGGGCGCCCCGGAATTATCGCATATATTGCAGGGGGTTGACGGGGGCTCCGTCACGCCGCAGCTCGAACGACACCGGCGCCGCGCGCCCGCCTGCCACCCCGATGGGGCTGCCGCCGATCACCGTTTCGCCCACCGCGACATCGACCCGGGCGAGGCCGGTGACGAGGCTGGTCCATCCGCCGTCATGCTCGATGATGACGATTCGCCCGAACCCGCGATAGGCTCCGGCAAAGGCTACTCGCCCGCGCGCCGGGGCCACCACCTGCGCGCCCGCGACCGGCGCGAGCACCAGTCCGGTGCTGGCCAGCCCGCTGTCGCGCCGCGCTCCGAAGCCGAGCAGGGTGCGCCCGTCGACCGGCAGCTGGAAATCGCGCGGCGGCGCGCTCGGGCTCGCTGCCGGGGCAGGCGCCGCATCGGCGACCAGCGCGGCGGCCATATCCTTGGGCCGCAGCACCGGCCCGGGCAGAGCGGCCAACTCGCGCCGGAGCGCGGCGATATCATCGAGCCGTTCCACCAGTCCGTCCAGATCGCGCGCTTCCTCGGCCAGCGCCAGCGCGCGCTCGGCTTCGCGCAGGGCCGCGCCGCGGGCGGTGCGCGAGGCGATGCGCTGGCGGTTTTCGACGGCGGCCAGATCGGCGCGGCGGGTGCGCAAGGTCTGCTCGCTGTCGCGCAGGGTTTCGAGCGCGCGGGCGGCATCGGCTTCGAGCGCGCGGCCGCGGTCAAGATCGGCGCGCAAGCCGGCAGTGCGGGCGCGGATCTGCGGCACCGCGCTATCGAGCACGGCGCGCACGTAAACGACCTCCTTGAGCGAGCCCGGCTGCAAGGCCGACAGCGCCAGCGGACGGCGCGAGGCGGTTTGCAAGGCGGCGGCGAGGCGGGCGGTCGGCTCCTGCTTTTGCGCGAGGCGCGCGGTGAGTGCGGCGCGCTCGCCCCGCACGATCGCATGGCGCGCGCGGGCAACCTCGATATCGGCTTCAGCCTGCTGGATGCGCGCGGCGAGCGCGGCGGCTTCGCGCGCGGTGCGGGTGGCGGCCTCGGTCGCGGCCTCGGCGTCCTGCGTGAGGCGCGCGGCGCGGGTCTGGGCACGGCGGCTTTCGCGCGCGGCGCGGGCAAGCTGTGCTTCGGCCTCGTCAGGCTCGAGCAGCAGCGCCGAAGGTGCCGCACGTGTCGCAGGCAAGGCGGCCACCAGCGCGCTCGCAGCGGCGGTCATGGTCAGCAAAGCGAGCAGCACCGGACGGTTCATCCGCTCACCCTGCCCGATGATAGGGATGTCCGGCAAGGATTGTGGTGGCGCGGTAGAGCTGTTCCATCAGCATCGCGCGGGCGATCATGTGCGGCCAGGTCGCCGGGCCGAAGGCGAGGAGCAGGTCAGCGCCGGCACGCTCGGCATCGGAATGGCCATCGGCCGCGCCGATCATGAAGCGGGTCTCGCGCACGCCCTCGTCGCGCCAGCGGCCGAGCAGGGCGGCAAAATCTTCAGAAGCCATGGCCTTGCCGCGTTCATCGAGCAGCACGGTGCGAAAGGGGGTGAGGGGCTCTGCCGCCTTGCCTGCGCCCGTATCGGGCCATTCGGTCAGCTTGACCGGCCAGGTCATCCGCTTGGCATAGCGATCGACCAGTTCGCCCTCGGGCGACCGACCGATTTTCCCGCGCGCGATGATATGGAGCAGAATAAAAACAACCCCGATAAAACGGACTGAACCGGGCCGCAGGCCCGCAAGGGCGACCGCCCCCCCGCAGCGGAAGCGAAGCTGAACCGCCGAAGGCGGGACACCCGGCCTTCAGGCCGCATGAGCGAGGATTTCGCAGCCCGGATGGGCTGCGGAACTCAAATCAATTACGCCCCATCATCGACGTTTCCGATCCCTCGAACGACCACATGCGTTCAAGGTTGTAGAAGGTGCGCACTTCGGGGCGGAACAGGTGAACCACCACGTCGCCCGCGTCGATCAGCACCCAGTCGGCAGCCGGCAGGCCTTCGACCCGGGCATTGCCGAACCCGGCCTTCTTGATCGCTTCGGCGAGTTTCTGCGCCATCGAAGCGACCTGCCGCGTCGAACGACCGCTGGCGATCACCATGTGATCGGCAATCGAGCTTTTGCCCTCGAGCGGGATCGAGACGATTTCCTGCGCCTGATCATCGTCAAGCTGGCTCATCACCAGCTCGTGCAGCGCTGTCGTGCCCATATCAGAGCGCGCCAGCGATTGGGCGGTATTGGCTGCGGCTTGCGCCGGGCCAAGCGGGATTGATGCGACAAAGGCCTCGGTGGTCGGCAATCGGGTATCTCCAGAGTGCAGGGCGATGACAGCTGGCAACACGCACAAACGCCCACGACAGAGCCGAAACGCGTGGATAGCGTTTCATGCGTCCTCCCATGAACGGATGCTGCGGAATGTCAGCCGGTCGCGCAGCGGCGTATCGCGTTTCACGTTGTGCCGATCCGTGCCGAGCAAAGCCTCGGCCCACCCGGCATTGGCACGGCGAAGTGCCGTGGCCGAGCGGTAGTCCGGATCGAAACGCAAAAACACCAGGGCCGGTGCGCTCCATTGCCCCCGTTTCCGAAAACTGGCGACGGGCGTTCGATATCGCCTGAGCCAGGCCATGGCGGGGCTCGCCATGGCAGCTGCATCATAGCTCGGACGGGCGATAACCGCAATCGGCATTGTCCGTGCGATCCGCCGCCAGCCCTTCCACAGGTGGAATTGCGCCAGATTATCGGCCCCCATCAGCCACACGAACCGCCGCTTGGGATAGCGCCGGACGAGCTTGGCGAGCGTGTCGACGGTGTAGCGGGTGTCGAGATCGAGCTCGATCGCGCTCGGGATGATCGGCGCACGGCGGGCCTGTCGCTCGGCCGAGCGCAGCCGCGCCTTCAGGGAGCCCATGTCATCCTGCGGCTTCAAGGGATTGCCGGGCGACACCAGCCACCACACCTCGTCGAGCCCCAGCGCCTCGGCAGCAAACAGCGTGATCCGCCGGTGCCCGCCATGCGCGGGGTTGAAGCTGCCGCCAAGCAGCCCGGTCAATTGCGGACGTGAACGCACGGGTCTCAGGCCCTGATTCTCACGGACGAATCTGGCCTGCGCCGCGCACTTGCCACTTGTAGGTCGTCAGCCCCTCGAGCGCGACCGGCCCGCGGGCGTGCAGCCGCCCGGTGGCAATCCCGATCTCCGCGCCGAGCCCGAACTCGCCCCCGTCGGCGAATTGCGAGGAGGCGTTGTGCATCACGATCGCGCTGTCGACTTCGGCCAGGAAGCGTTCGGCCGCCGCCACATCCGCCGTGACGATCACATCAGTATGCGCGGAAGAGTGGCGCGCGATATGGGCGAGCGCATCGTCCAGCCCGTCAACCACCGCGACCGACAGAATCGCGTCGAGATATTCGGTGTCCCAATCATTGGCGCTGGCCGGGATCACGCGGGGATCGAGCGACTGCGCGCGCGCATCGCCGCGAACCTCGCATCCCGCCTCGATCAGCGCGTTGACGAGATCGCCCGCACGGGGGAAGGTCGCATCGATCAGCAGCGTCTCCATCGATCCGCAGATGCCGGTGCGGCGCATTTTGGCGTTGAGCGCGAGCGCCATCGCCATCACCGGATCGGCGGCGGCGTGGACATAGGTGTGGCAAATGCCGTCGAGATGCGCGAGCACCGGCACGCGGGCATCGGCCTGCACCCGCGCGACGAGGCTCTTGCCCCCGCGCGGCACGATCATGTCGATGAGGCCCGCAGCGGCCAGCATCGCACCCACCGCCGCACGGTCCTGAGTCGGGATCAATTGCACCGCTTCGGCCGGCACTCCGCCTGCCACCAGCCCTTCGACCAGCGCGGCGTGGATCGCGCGGTTGGAATGCACCGCCTCGCTCCCCCCGCGCAGCAGCGCCGCATTGCCTGCGCGCACGCACAGGGCGGCGGCATCGGCGGTGACGTTGGGGCGGCTTTCGTAGATGATCCCGATGGTGCCGATCGGCACGCGGATGCGGGTGAAGGCAAGGCCGTTGGGCTGGGTGCTCCGGTCGATCACCTGTCCGACCGGATCGGGCAGATCGGCCACCGCGGAAACCGCATCGGCGATTCCCGCCAGCCGCGCCTCATCGAGTGCCAGCCGGTCAAGCATGGCCTTGCTGAGCCCGCTGGCCGCGCCCGCCGCAAGGTCTATTGCATTGGCCGCGAGAACTGCCGGGGCGGCCTTGCGCAGCGCGTCTGCCGCGCGGTGGAGCGCAGCGGCGCGGGCCTCGCTCGGCATCGCGGCAAGCACGCGCTGGGCGCCCCGCGCCGCCTGGGCGAGCGTGGTGACGAGGGCGGCGGCATCGGTGGCTTCAGCAGGATTGGGCTGGATCGCAGGCTCGGTCATGGCGGCAGCCTTAGCAGCCGCGCCGCCGCCTGTCAGGCCCACCCGCCATAGGCACGGCACGAATCGGGAACGAAGGCGGCGAACCGGCGCAATTTGCCGCAAGGGTGATGGCCATATCGCGCCCAATTGCACCGGCTGGCACCGTTCGGCGCGATTCCCCTTCGATTCACCCCTCGCGGCGTGCTGGCGATTCGACCCTAGGGAATTGCCCTGTTAGCGGCCCTGACGTGGGGCATAGATAACAAAATCGGGGCCGCAATTGTCTGACAGGATTTCAGCGCGCAAGTGGGGCGAAAAGTTACGTCTGTGGTTCCCCGACCGCGAATTCTTCATGCGCGCCGATGGGCAAGTGCGCTTCATCAAGATTTCATCGAAGCTTCAGATCCGCGCCGCTGCGGCGGTGGTGGCTGTGGCGCTGGTGTGGCTGATCTCGCTCGCCGTGATGGCCTGGGGCCAATACCGCGCCGAAGCCGATCTGGCCTCCTTCGCCGAAAAGCAGGCCCGCGTTGCCAAGTCCGAAGAGCGCCTTCAGGCCTATGGCGGCAGTCTCGACAAGGTGGTCGATGATCTCAAGGAGCGGCAGGACTTCCTCGAGGAAATGGCGCAGATGCTGCCCGAGGATATCGTCGCCGAAGGGGCCAAGGGCACTGTCACCGATTCCAGCGCCGAAGCCGCCAAGACCGTCGAGAAAGTCAGCCAGGTCATTCCGCAGGCCGCAGGCCTTGCCGAGATCGAGGCACGCCAGCTCGCTGTGGTCGAGCGCCTCACCCGCTTCGCCGATGCCCGCGCGCGCCGCGCCGAAGCCGCGATCCGCAAGCTCAACCTTGATCCCGGCGTCCTCAGCCGCGAAGCGCGCGCCGGCATGGGCGGTCCGTTCCAGGCCATTTCCGATGCCGACGATATTGATCCGCGGTTCGAAAGGCTCGGCCTCAGCCTTGCGCGCATGGCGGTGCTTGAACGCGCGCTCGATGGCATCCCCTCGGTTGTCCCCGCCAGCGTGCGCAGCATCACCTCGGGCTTCGGCTATCGCCATGACCCTTTCAATGGCCGGGCAGCAATGCATTCGGGGATTGATTTTAAGGGCGCAATGGGTTCGCCGATCTTCGCCGCAGCCGAAGGCCGCGTGACCTTTGCCGGGCGCAAGGGCGGCTATGGCAATGCCGTGGAAGTCACCCATTCCAATGGCCTGCTGACCCGCTACGCGCACCTTTCGCGGATCGATGTCCGGCCCGGCCAGATGGTCGCTGCCGGCGCGACGCTCGGTGGGCTGGGCAGCACCGGCCGTTCGACGGGTCCGCACCTGCACTTCGAGGTCCGCATCAATGATCGCGCGGTCAATCCGCGTCCCTTCCTGGAGACTGCTCCCGATGTTCTCAAAGAAGCCCGCGCCAGCCGATCTGAGCGCGCCCCCGCCCCCTCGGCCCGCAAATAGGAGCAGCATGATGGCATCGGGTTCGACCTTTTCGGTAATTGGCGCAGATGTGGTGATCACAGGCAATATCGCCGCCACCGCCGATCTGCACGTTGACGGCACGATTGAAGGCGACATCAAGTGCGCCAGCCTCGTGCAGGGCGAGGCCAGCAGCATCAACGGCGCGGTGACCGCTGAAAGCGCGCGCATGGCGGGCAAGGTCAACGGCTCGATCACCGCGCGCGAGCTGGTGATCCTCAAGAGCGCCCGGATCGAAGGCGATGTGCATTATGATGCGCTGACCATCGAACAGGGCGCGCAAGTCGATGGCCGTTTTGCCCCCAATGCCCGCCAGCCGGTCAAGGCCGTGCCGTCGGTGGGTATCGCGGCGGCCGAGTAAGCCCTAAAGCACCTCGGCGCGCAGCGTCTTGCGGTCGAGCTTGCCGATGATGGTCTTGGGCAGGGCCTCGCGGATCACCACCTGATCGACCCGTTCGTGCTTGCCGATCTTGGCGTTGAGCCAGCCGGCCAGCTCCTCACCCGTGGCTGAGGCACCCTCGGCCAGCGTGACATAGGCGCGCGGCACTTCGCCGCGATATTCTTCGGGCACGCCGATCACCAGCGCCTCTTTCACGGCCGGGTGCTCAAGGATCACATCCTCGACCACGCTCGGGAAGACCTTGAACCCGCCCACCGCGATCATGTCCTTGATGCGGTCGACGATCTCGAGGAATCCCTCCGCGTCGATCCGCGCGACATCGCCGGTGCGCAGGTAGCGCTTGCCGTCGCGCTCCACGAAAGTCTCGGCATCGGTTTCGGGCCGCTGCCAGTAGCCGCGCATCACCTGCGGGCCGTGCACCGCGAGTTCGCCCGGCTCGCCTTCGGGGGCGAGGCGTTCGGGGTGTTCCTTGTCGAGCAGGATCACTTCGGTGCCGGGCACCAGCTGGCCGATGGTGCCGCGCTTGCGGGTGCCGTCATAGGGATTGGCCGAGACCACGCCCGAACTTTCGGTGAGGCCGTAGCCTTCGACCAGCCGCACGCCGGTCTCCTCCTCGAACCGCACATGGACCGGCCCGGGCATCGGCGCTCCGCCAGAAATGCAGACCTTGAGGCTGTAAAGATCGGTCTTTGCGAGATCGGGGTGATCGAGCATCGCCTGGAACATGGTCGGCACGCCGGGGAAGCCGGTGCAGCGATATTTCTGGATCGTCTGCAGCACCTGCTTCGTCTCGAACCGCGGCACCATCGCGATCGACGCGCCGGTGACGCAGGCGTGGTTGAGCAGCGCGGTGTTGGCGAAGACATGGAAGAACGGCAGCGCCCCCATGAAGACTTCGCTGCTGGCATTGCCGAAGGGGTTGATCGCGGCGACCTGCTGCGCGTTCACCGACAGCTGATCATGCCCCAGCATCGCGCCCTTGGGCCGCCCGGTGGTGCCGCCTGTGTATTGCAGCAGCGCGAGATCCTGCGAGGTGACATCGACCGGGTTGAACTTGCCCTGCGGGGTCATTTCGGCCCAGCTTTTGACGTTCGGCCCATAGGCGACATCGGCAATCTGGCTGCGCTTGAGGAGCTTGAGCGCGGCCCCCTTGTACCACGGCAGCATCTCGGCGAGGCTGCCCACCACCAGCGTTTCCAGCGCCGATCCCTCAAGCACCTTGGAGGCGGTCTTGTAGAGTTCGGGCACATCCAGCGTCACCAACACCCGCGTGCCGGAATCGCCCACCTGCCAGCTCAGTTCCTCGACCGAATAGAGCGGCGAGAAGTTCACCACCACCGCGCCTGCCATCATCGCACCGTAGTATGCGGCGGCGTAGATCGGGACATTGGGCAGGAACAGGCCGACACGGTCGCCCTTCTTGATGCCCATCTCGGTAAGGCCGAGCGCAAAGGCCTGCGCCTGCGCGAAAATCTGCTTGTAGCTGTAGGTGCGCCCGAGGAAGTGCAGGAACGGCGCTGCCGGATTGGCGCGCAGGGTGCGTTCGAACATAGCCGGAAGGCTCATCGCCTCGAACCGGGTATCGAGCGGAGTGGGGTGGTGGTAGGTCGCGTTACTGACAGTCATGTCAATAATATTGACTGACATTCCGGCGGCGCACAAGCGAAACTCGCGGGAAGGTGGCCGGTTTTTGCCGAGCGCAAAAACGGGACAGCCGGAGCGCCTGTGGAGCGCCCCGGCCATCCGGAATCAGTTCGAGATGAACCCGCTTTCGGGGTCGATCTTTTCCTCGTTGGCTTCGGCTGCGCGGCGCGCGGCGAGCCAGGCTTCGGCTTCGGCTTCCTGTGCAGCTTCGGCGGCGGCCTTGTGGGTCGCATCGCGTTCGGCGCGCAGTTCGGCGATCAGGTTTTCGCGATCATTGCGCTCCGACTTGACCGGCGCTTCTGTGTCTTCGGTGATGCCGGCGCGCTTGGCCGCCTTGGCGACCATCGCGTCGAGTTCGCGCTGCGAACACAGGCCCAGCGTCACCGGGTCTTTCGCCTGGATGTTCTGGATGTTCCAGTGCGTGCGGTCGCGCAGCGCGCCGATGGTGTTGCGGGTGGTGCCGATCAGCTTGGAGATCTGCGCGTCCGACACTTCTGGGTGGTTGCGCAGGATCCAGGCGATGCCATCGGGCTTGTCCTGACGCTTGGACACCGGGGTGTAGCGCGGGCCCTTTGTGCGGGTCACTTCGACCGGCGCCTTGTGCATCTTGAGCGAATAGGTCGGATCGTTCTGACCCAGTTCGATTTCGCCCTGCGTCAGTTCGCCCGAGTGCACCGGATCGCGCCCGGTATACTTGCTGCCGGCCAGATCATCGGCCATCGCCTGCACTTCGAGAATGTGCAGGCCGCAGAACTCGGCAATCTGCTCGAACGACAGCGCGGTATTGTCCACCAGCCACGTCGCGGTGGCGTGCGGCATCAGCGGCTTGGGCTGATCCTTGGTAGCCATGGGAATCTCCGTTGAAAATAGAAGGGCCGCCCCTTTCGGAGCGGCCACATTGCGCATCTCAATAGGCGAAGCCTTGCCAAACGGCAAGGAAAAGGGACTCAGAACGCAGGAAGCGCTGCGAGCGACACTGCTTCCTCTTCCTCAAGCGCCACCAGGCCTGACAGAAACTGCCGTGTTGCCGCGTCCCAGCTGTAGCTGGCACCATAGGCCGCACAGGCCGACCGATCGCAATAGCGCGCCGCGTCGATCGCGCGGGTGAGGTCTTCGGACATCGCGCCGACCTGTTCGGTGACAATATCGAGCGGCCCGGCCACAGGGAAGGCAGCGACCGGCGTGCCGCAGGCGAGCGCCTCGATCATGACGAGGCCAAAGGTATCCGTGCGGCTGGGGAAGACGAACACATCCGCCCCGGCATAGCAGCCGGCCAGCTCCACCCCGGACTTCTTGCCGAGGAACAGCGCCTGCGGGAACTTCGCCTGCAAGGCCGCGCGCGCGGGGCCGTCTCCGACCACCACCTTGGTGCCGGGATAGTCGCAGGCGAGAAACGCCTCGATGTTCTTCTCCACCGCGATCCGCCCGACATAGAGCAGGATCGGCCCCTGCAAGCGGGCATATTCGGGCGGCGGCGGTGCGTCGGGCGAAAAGCAGGTGAGATCGACGCCCCGGCTCCAGTGGGTCAGTTGGGTCAGCCCCTGTTCGCGCAGCTGGGCGCGGATTGTCTCGGTGGCGACCATGATGCGCTGCGCGGGGCCGTGGAACCAGCGGATATAGGGCCAGAACGCGCTCGCCGGCAGCCCGGTGCGGCGCGCCAGATAATCGGGAAACTGGGTGTGATAGGCCGTGGTGAAAGGCACCTTGCGGGCCAGACAATACCGCCGCGCCGCAAAACCGAGCGGGCCTTCGGTGGCGATATGCACCGCCTCGGGCGCGATTTTCGCCAGCCGCCGCCCGACGGCCCCCGGCGCCGTCAGCGCGAGGCGGATTTCCGGATAGGTCGGCGCGGGGACGGAAGGATAGGTCTCGGGCGAGATCACCGTGACCTCGTGCCCCCAGCTACGCAGCACGTCGCAGGTGGTCGAAAGCGTGCGCACCACGCCGTTGGTCTG
>JAMNXO010000038.1 GCA_023653115.1 Erythrobacter sp. | reverse complement strand
AGCGCCTTGTCGCCGCTGCGGGCGCGCAAGGTTTCGCCCAGGAGGTGGCGGAACAGGCGCGCAGGCTTTTCCACCCAGAAGGCTTCCTGGAGATAGGCGATCTCGGTGTCCGACACCGCCACCGGCACGCGCAGCACATCGAGCTTGGCGGGGGTATCGAGCCCGAGGACAGCGATCACCGGACGATCCGCACTGGCCGTCGCTCCGCTTCCGACCGGCGCGGGCGTGGTCGCGCTCAGGGTCAGCAGGCTCTCGGGCGGCGGGCCGCCAAGGCTGATGCAGCCAGCAAGGCCGAGCGCGAGCAGCGCAGGCGCAGCCAGACGCAGGGCGCGTGCAGCACGGTTGGGGGCGGTGTTCATGGTCATAGCCCGGTCCTTCACGGCTTATAGTCCGGCAGCGCCTTGCCGCCCACCAAAGCGCCCGCGCCTTCGCTTTCGAGCTTTTCGGTGATCGAGCGCAGCGCGCGGCTGGTGGCGCGCAGATCCTGCAAGGTCGCCTCGGCATTGGGCAGCGTGCTTTCGCGCAGCTGCTTGGCCGCCGGGCGGGTGTCCTCCAGCGTCGCCGCCAGCGCGGCCGCCGCGGCATTGGCCGAACGCAGCGTTGTGCGCAGTTCAGCGGCGAGCGGCTTGCCTTCGTTGTTGACCAGCTGATCGGTGGTGATTGCCAGCTTTTCGACCGAATCGAGCGTCTGGTTGAATTCGTCCAGCGTCGTCTGGAATTCCTCGAGATTGGCGACCAGCGCCGGCGTCGCATCGGCCAGCCCGCCCGAAAGGCGGTTGGTGTTCTTGAGGATGCCGGAAATCTCCTGCTGGTTTTCCGGCCCGAGGATAGTGTTCAACTGCTCGGTCAGCGTCGCAAGCCGCTCCAGCAACACCGGCGCGTTGGCGACCAGTTCGCCAAAGCCGCCGCGTCCCGGGGGGATCACCGGACGGCCTTCGGGGCAGGCGGTGGTCTGGCACGTGATCTCCGGAGCGCCCTTGCGCGCGCCATCGAGCAGAATGGTCGAAACGCCAGTGAAGCTTGCCTGGATGGTGGCCTGCGTGCCGACCAGGATTGGCACATCATCCTTTACCTTGATCCGCACCCGCACGAATTCGGGGTTGCCCTTCGCGAGCGCGATCTCGGTCACCTGACCGACCGGCACGCCAGCAAAGCTGACCTGGCTGCCATTGGCGAGGCCATCGACCGACTGGCCGTAGAAGATGTCGAATTCGTCCTGCGCGCCCTGCCCGAGCCGCGCAATCCAGACGATGAACGCGGCGAGGCCCACCAGCAGCACCAGCGTGACAGCACCGACCCAGAGATGGTTCGCTCTTGTTTCCATGTGCGTTCCCTATGAAGCCCGGCGGGCGGTTGTGTCCAACATTCTCTCGCCCTAGTCCCTGGTGCGCTCGTGCGAGGCCTTGGCCGCACGTCCGCGCGGGCCGTTGAAATATTCCATGATCCACGGATGGCCGGTAGCGATCAGTTCAGGGATGGTGCCGACCGCGATGATCTTCTTCTCCGCGATCACCGCCACCCGGTCGCAGATTTCGTACAGCGTATCGAGATCGTGGGTGATCAGGAACACCGTGAGGCCGAGCGTTTCCTTGAGGTCGCGGGTCAGCCGGTCGAACTTGGCTGCGCCGATCGGATCGAGCCCGGCGGTGGGTTCATCCAGGAACAAGAGCTCGGGATCGAGCGCCAGCGCGCGCGCAAGGCCGGCGCGCTTCTTCATCCCGCCCGACAATTCGGACGGGAATTTCGCCACAGCGTCCTCCGGCAGGCCGGTGAGCAGCACCTTGTAGCGCGCAATCTGGCGGCGCAGCTTGGGATCGAGATCGGGGTAGAACTGCTTCAGCGCGACTTCGACATTCTCGCCTACCGTCAGCGTGGAGAACAGCGCGCCGCCCTGGAACAGCACGCCCCAGCGGCAGCGCACGCCGAAATCGCTGTCGGGATCGACATCGGTGATGGTGTGACCCAAGACTTCGATCCGCCCCTCGGCCGGACGCTGCAAGCCGATGATCGAGCGCATCAGCACCGATTTGCCGCTGCCCGATCCGCCAACCACGCCCAGAATCTCCCCGCGCCGCACGGTAAGATCGAGCCCTTCGTGCACCGCGAAATTGCCGAACCGGTTGGCCAGCCCCTCGACCACGATCGGGGGCGCATCATCATCGGGATGGGTGTTGATCCGCATGGGTCAGCCCCACCCGATTTCGGTGAAGAACACCGCGAAGAAGGCATCGAGCACGATCACCGCGAAGATCGCCGAGACCACCGCCATGGTCGTGCGGCGGCCGACTTCCTCGGAATTGCCGCGCACCTGAAGCCCGTTGTAGCACCCCGCTAGCCCGACAATCAGCCCGAACACCGGCGCCTTGATCAGGCCGACCCACAGATCATGCGTCGGGACCACTTCCTGAATGCGCGCCAGAAAGGTCCAGAACGGGATGCCGAGCGCCAGTTCGCCCACCACCGCGCCGCCGACGATTGCCACCACCGAGGCATAGAAGCCCAGCAGCACCATCATGAAGGTGGCGGCAAGAATGCGCGGGATCACCAGTACCTCGACCGGCGAGATGCCGATGGTGCGCATCGCGTCGATTTCCTCGGTCAGCTTCATTGTGCCCAGCTGCGCGGCAAAGGCACTGCCCGAACGGCCGGCGACCATGATCGCGGTCATCAGCACGCCCAGTTCGCGCAAGGTGATCCGCCCGACAAGGTTGATCGTCAGCGCCTCGGCCCCGAATTGTTCAAGCTGCACGGAGCCTTGCTGGGCAATCACGATTCCGATCAGGAAGCTCATCAGCCCGATGATCGGCAGCGCCGAGATGCCGACCAGTTCCATCTGGTGCACCAGCGCCTTGATCGGAAAGCGTGTCGGATGGCGCAGCAGGCTCGCCGCGCCGAGCAGGATCTGCCCGAAAAAGCCGACCACGCCGTAAATCCCGCCGCGCGCGGCGTAGATCTGCTTTCCGAGCGCCAGTGGCACGCGTTCCCACACCGGAACGATGGGCGGGTGGATATCGTCGCCTGCCTTGATCGAACGCACCGCATCAAGCAGGCGCCGGGCCGAAGGGCTTGCGCCGGTGATGTCGCAGGCGTGGGCATGCGCCAGCTGGCAGACCACCCACGCGCCAACCGTGTCGATCTCCTCCACCCCGGACAGATCGATCACCGAAAGCGGGGCGGTGACATTCTGCAAGGCGCGTTCGAGCGGGCCGATTGCGGCCAGCGTCAAGTTGCCGGAAAGCACCAGCCGGGATTTGCCCGCGCCATCGTCTTCCAGCGAGTATTGCGCGGTGTCCTGCATTGCGTTGCAGGTATGGGGCGGTTTTCTCGCCCTCGCAAGGCTCTCGGGGCCAATCGCGCACCGCTTCTACATTGCATCGCAGCATGGGTGCTGGCATGGCGCGGGCCATTATGAGCAACACTCTGCCGACCACGTTCGACCCCGCCGATATCGAGGCGCGCTGGTATTCCCATTGGGAAGCAAACGGGCTGTTCCGCCCGCATCGCCCTGACGCGGAAGCCTTCACCATCGTCAACCCGCCGCCCAACGTGACGGGGTCCTTGCATATCGGCCACGCGCTCGACAACACGCTGCAGGACGTGGTGGTCCGCTATGAGCGGCTGCGCGGCAAGGATGCGCTGTGGGTGGTCGGCACCGATCACGCCGGAATCGCGACCCAGATGGTGGTCGAACGCCAGCTGGAAGGGCGCCAAGACAAGCGCACCAATTACAGCCGCGAGGATTTCGTGGCCAAGGTGTGGGAATGGAAAGCGGAAAGCGGCGGGACCATCACCCACCAGCTGCGCCGTCTGGGCTGTTCGATGGACTGGAGCCGCGAGCAGTTCACGATGGACCCGCACTTCACGGCTGCGGTGATCAAGACCTTCGTTGACCTCTACAACGACGGCCTCATCTACCGCGACAAGCGGCTGGTGAACTGGGACCCGAAGCTCAAGACCGCGATTTCCGATCTCGAAGTCGAAACGCAGACGCTGGCGGGCAGCTTCTGGCACCTGCGCTATCCGCTGGCTGACGGCGCGACCCTGCCCGATGGCCGCGATTATCTCGAAGTCGCCACCACCCGTCCCGAAACGATGCTGGCGGACATGGCGGTGGCGGTGAACCCGGCGGACGAACGCTATGCCAGCGTGATCGGCAAGCACGTGATCCTGCCGATCACCGGTCGCCGCATTCCGGT
>JAMNXO010000037.1 GCA_023653115.1 Erythrobacter sp. | reverse complement strand
TCACACGGACCGGTTCCTTTTTGCCTTCGACGACTTCCTTGTCGATCACGATCTCGGTCACGCCGACCATGTCGGGCAGATCGAACATCGTGTCGAGCAGCAGGCCTTCGACAATTGAACGAAGCCCGCGTGCGCCGGTCTTGCGCTTGATCGCGCGCTCGGCAATCGCCTGTAGCGCGTCGGCGGTGAAGGTGAGTTCAACATCTTCAAGCTCGAACAGCTTGCGATACTGCTTCACCAGCGCGTTCTTGGGCTCGCTCAGGATCGTCACCAGCGCCGGAATATCGAGATCGTGCAGCGTCGCGATCACCGGCAGACGGCCAACGAATTCGGGGATCAGGCCGAATTTCAGCAGATCTTCCGGCTCGCTCTTTTCGAGCAGCTCGCCCACGCGGCGCTTGTCCGGATCGGCGACATGCGCGCCGAAGCCGATCGAGCGCTTCTGCAAGCGGTCAGCGATGATCTTGTCGAGGCCCGCAAACGCGCCCCCGCAGATGAACAGGATGTTCGTCGTGTCGACCTGCAGGAATTCCTGCTGCGGATGCTTGCGCCCGCCCTGCGGCGGCACGCTCGCGGTGGTGCCTTCCATCAGCTTCAGCAGCGCCTGCTGCACGCCCTCGCCCGAAACGTCGCGGGTAATCGAGGGGTTTTCGGCCTTGCGGGTAATCTTGTCGATCTCGTCGATATAGACGATCCCGTGCTGCGCCTTCTCGACATTATAGTCCGAGGCCTGGAGCAGCTTGAGGATGATGTTTTCCACGTCCTCGCCCACGTAGCCCGCTTCGGTAAGCGTCGTCGCATCGGCCATGGTGAAGGGCACATCGAAGGTGCGCGCCAGCGTTTGCGCCAGCAGGGTCTTGCCCGAACCGGTCGGGCCGACCAGCAGGATGTTCGACTTGGCGAGTTCGACGTCGCCCGCCTTGCCGCTGTGCTTCAGGCGCTTGTAGTGGTTGTGCACCGCGACCGAGAGCACGCGCTTGGCCCGGTCCTGCCCGATGACGTAGTCATTGAGCGTGGTGAAGATGTCCATCGGCGTGGGGATCTCGCCTTCTTTCTTGCCGGCGATCCCTGCCTTGGTTTCCTCGCGGATGATGTCGTTGCACAGCTCGACGCATTCATCGCAGATGAACACGGTGGGGCCGGCGATGAGCTTGCGCACCTCGTGCTGCGACTTGCCGCAGAAGCTGCAGTACAGGGTGCTCTTGCTGTCGGATCCGCTCAATTTGGTCATTCCTGTGTCCTCGAATCCGCACGCTGTAGCATGGCTGCGGCGCCAGCGGATTCGGCAAATGTATCTATGGCACCAGATGAATCAACACATGGGGCAAGTTTTAATGCCTCCGGCACGGAGCCTGATGGCACGAAATGCCGGAAAAGGCGTGTCAAACCGGCCCCGCTTGCAGTTGCTGTCCCGCCGCGGGGCAGGTGCCGGAGCGCGGCTTGAGAGCGCTGATTAATCAGGAGCGCCGCCCGAACCCTCTTCGTCCGACGATTCCTCGATATCGGGACGGGTTTCGAAGACCTTGTCGACCAGACCAAAGGCCTTGGCTTCCTCGGCTTCGAGGAAGGTGTCGCGGTCCATCGCCTTTTCGATCTCTTCAAGGCTGCGGCCGGTGAACTTCACATAGAGATCGTTCATGCGGCTGCGGATGCGCAGGATCTCGCGCGCCTGGATCTCGATGTCCGACGCCATACCGCGTGCACCGCCCGAAGGCTGGTGGATCATGATCCGCGCATTGGGGAGTGCGATGCGCATCCCCGGCTCGCCCGCGGCCAGCAGGAAGCTGCCCATGCTCGCGGCCTGGCCGATGCACACGGTCGACACGCGCGGCTTGATGTATTGCATGGTGTCGAAGATCGCGAGACCGGCCGTCACCACCCCGCCGGGCGAGTTGATATACATGCTGATCGGCTTGGACGGGTTCTCGCTTTCGAGGAACAGCAGCTGCGCCACGATCAGGCTGGCCATGCCATCTTCGACCTGACCGGTGACGAACACGATGCGTTCGCGCAGCAGGCGGCTGAAGATATCGAAGCTGCGTTCGCCCCGGCTGGTCTGCTCGACCACCACCGGCACCAGCGCGCCCGTCACAGGATCGCGGGTAAACTGACCCTGGGTGCCGTAGGATTCGCCGGAATTGCCGAACAGATCGATCATGGGGTGCCTTGTCCTTGCTGGTGTCGTTGTGGCTATGTCGGAGGCGGGGGGGCAATTTCAAGGGCGTTTACCTTGTCCCCTGTGAATTGCGCCATGCACAGGTCTGATCGTGCCCCTTGCATCGCGGCGCGGAACGGGCAAACCTGTGCGCCATGACGATGCTCACTTTCGCGCGGCCCGCGCTCGCCATCCTCCTTGCAACCTCCTCGGCCGCGGCCCTCGCCCAGAACGCGCCCCCGCCCGCGGAAACCCCGCAAGATCGCGAGGCGATGGCCGAACTGCTATCGGTCGATGAATATATCCTGCGTATCCAGGCGCTTGATGATAACGGCCCGCGCATCAATGCGGTTATCGATTATGATCCGGCCGCGTCGGTCAAGGCGCGCCAGCTGGCTGGCACCGGGCCCATGCGCGGGCGCACCGTGCTGGTGAAGGACAATATCGAGACCGCCGAATTCCCGACCACGGCGGGCAGCCTCGCGCTGAAAGACAATGCCACCGGCCGCGATGCGCCGATGATTGCCAATCTGCGCAAGAATGGCGGCGTGGTGCTGGGCAAGACCAACCTTTCCGAATGGGCCAACATCCGCTCGGACGGGTCGACCAGCGGGTGGAGCGCGGTCGGCGGGCTGACCCGCAATCCCTTCGCGATTGATCGCAACACCTGCGGCTCGTCCTCGGGCAGCGGGGCGGCGGTGGCGGCAGGCTTTGCCTGGGGCGCGATCGGCACCGAGACCAACGGCTCGATCACCTGCCCGGCCAGCATCAACGGCATCGTCGGCTTCAAGCCGAGCGTCGGGATCGTCAGCCGCACCCATGTGGTGCCGATCTCCAGCACGCAGGATACCGCCGGACCGATGACCCGCACCGTGCGCGATGCCGCGCTGCTGCTGACCGCGATTGCCGGGCCGGACAAGGCCGATCCCGTGACGCTCGAGGCCAAGCGGGTGAAGGATTACACGCAAGGGCTGGAAAGCTACTCGCTCGCCGGCGTGCGGATCGGGGTGATGCGCAATCAGCTTGGCAATCGCGAGGACGTGAAGGCGGTGTTCAACACCGCGGTCGCCGATCTCGAGCGTGCAGGCGCAGTGCTGGTCGACATCGCCTTCGAGCCCAATTCCAAGATGTATGGGGACAGCTTCACCGTCCTGATGTTCGAACTGCGCGAGGAGATGGGCAAATATCTCGCCTCGATCCCGGCCTTCAAGGAGGGGACGACCCCGCGCAGCCTCGCCGATCTGATCGCGTTCAACACCGCCAATGCCGATACCGAGATGCGCTGGTTCGGGCAGGAGTTGTTCACGCTGGCGGAAAGCACCACCGACCGTGCCGCCTACGAGACCGCGCGCGCCGATGCGATCCGGATTGCCGGGCCGGAAACGCTCGACAAGCTGCTGGCGGATAACAATGTCCAGTTCCTGATCGCCCCCACCCGCGGGCCGACATGGACCACCGATCTGGTGAACGGCGACAATTTCAACGGCTCGATCGGGTTCGGCAGCCCCTCGGCGATTGCCGGCTATCCGCATCTCACCGTGCCGATGGGCGCGATCGAGGGCCTGCCGGTGGGCCTCAGCATCCTCGGCGCGAAGTGGGACGATCACGCGGTGCTGAAGGCAGGCGCGGCCTACGAAAAAGCGCGGACAGCCAAGCTGCCCGCGCCCACATTCCGTCCGTGGCGACCGGCGGAGCAGTAACGCTCCGCCGTAGCCGGATTACTTCTTGGCAGCAGCCTTCTTGGCCGGGGCCTTCTTGGCCGCAGGCTTGGCTTCCGCTTCAGCTTCGGCCTTCTTGGCCGGAGCCTTCTTGGCGGGCGCCTTCTTGGCGGCGGGCTTTTCCTCGGCTGCCGGAGCTTCCTCGGTCGCGGCTTCCGCCTTCTTGGCCGGAGCCTTCTTCTTGGCAGCGGCCTTCTTCGGCGCAGGCGCGGCTTCGGCGCCGTCTTCGGCTTCGATCGCGGCCTGCAGTTCCTCGACGGTCACTTCACGCTCGGTCACGTCGGCCTTGTCGAACAGGAAGTCGACGACCTTGTCCTCATACAAGGGCGCGCGCAGCTGGGCGGCGGCCATCGG
>JAMNXO010000006.1 GCA_023653115.1 Erythrobacter sp. | reverse complement strand
TGGTCGGGGAGAGAGGATTCGAACCTCCGGCCCCTGCCTCCCGAAGACAGTGCTCTACCAGGCTGAGCTACTCCCCGACCGTGTCGGCCCCGCATGGTCAAAATGCCCACGCGGGTCGAGGCAAGGCGCGCCCTATAGGTGTGGATTAGCACAGTGGCAAGCGGGCAATTGCGGCTTATAGTCGCAGCCATGGCCAGCGTTGCGATTCCCCTTTCCACCGGCGATCTGCCGCATCCCGAACAGCAATATCTCGATCTGATGCGCGCCATCTGGGAGGGCGGCAGCGAGCGGATTGATCGCACCGGCGTGGGCACACGCTCGATCTGCGGTGCCATGCTGCGATTCGATCTGGCGGGCGGCGCGATGCCGCTGCTCACGACCAAGCGGGTCTATTGGAAAACCGCCACGCGCGAGTTGCTGTGGTTCCTGACCGGCTCCACCAACATCCGCCCGCTCGTGCTGCAGGGCGTGAAGATCTGGAACGAGTGGCCCCACGCCAATTATGTGCGCGAGAGCGGCGAGGACATCAGCCTCGATGATTTCGTCGCGCGAATCGCGGATGACGAGGGCTTTGCCGCGCGCTGGGGCGATCTGGGGCCGGTCTATGGCAAGCAATGGGTCGACTGGCCGACCTATCGCTACCGCGCTGACGGGCTCTATGAAAAGGGCAAGGGGATCAATCAGGTCGCGGCCGTGATCGAAAGCCTGCGCGCCAGCCCCGGCAGCCGCCGCCACATCATCGAAGGCTGGAACGTCGCTGAACTGGATCGCATGGCGCTGCCCCCGTGCCACAAGACCTACCAGTTCCATGTGGCAGGCGAGGGCGCAACTGCGCGGCTGAACTGCCTGCTTTATCAGCGCAGCTGCGACGTTGCGCTGGGCCTGCCGTTCAACCTGTGGTCGGCCGCGCTGCTGACCCGCATGATCGCGCAGCAGGTGGGAATGCAGCCGGGCGAGCTGGTGTGGATGGGGGGCGATGTGCACCTCTATCTCAATCACGCGCATCTGATCGCGGAACAGCTGTCCCGCGCCCCGCAGGGCCACCCCCGGCTCGAAATCACGCGCACTCCGGAAACAATATTCGATTACCGGATCGAGGATTTCGTGGTGCATGATTACGCCCCGCTACCCCCGATCAGCGCGCCTGTTGCGGTGTGACCGCCCGCTGCGCACGGTGCTTGACCGCTTCCCGACCTTGAAATAAAAATACGTATTCAAGCAATGATTGCACCAGCGCACCCGAGTCCGGGGCGGGGTGTCAAGCGAGGGGGAGAGCATTGCCAATGGCTGAACCTGCAAAGCCGTCAGACAGCAATCGTCCCACGCTCGCGCTGCATGTCCCCGAGCCGAAATACCGTCCGGGCGACACCGCCGATTTCTCGCATATCGACATTGGCGCTGCCGGCGCTGTTCCGCGGCCCGATGAAGCCTCGCACCCCTCGCAGATGGGCGATCTGGCTTACAGCCTGATCCGCGTGCTGGGTGAGGACAATCAGGCGCAGGGGCCGTGGTATCCGCGGCTCGCGCCCGATACCTTGCGCGCCATGCTCGGCCACATGGCGATGGTGCGGGCGTTTGATGAACGGATGTTCCGCGGTCAGCGTCAGGGCAAGACCAGCTTCTACATGAAATGCACCGGCGAGGAGGCGACCTCGATTGCACCCGCCATGGCGCTGGCGAGCGACGACATGGTGTTCCCGTCCTATCGCCAGCAGGGCATCCTGATTGCGCGCGGCTATCCCCTGCTCGAGATGATCAACCAGATCTATTCGAACAAGGCCGACAAGCTGAAGGGCCGCCAGCTGCCGATCATGTATTCAAGCCGCGAGCACAGCTTCTTCAGCATCTCGGGCAACCTTGCCACCCAGTGCCCGCAAGCGGTCGGCTGGGCGATGGCGAGCGCGGCCAAGGGCGACAGCCGGATCGCGGCCAGCTGGGTGGGCGAGGGTTCGACCGCAGAGGGCGATTTCCACAGCGCCTGCACCTTTGCGGCGGTGTATAATGCGCCGGTTATCCTCAATGTTGTCAACAACCAGTGGGCAATCTCGAGCTTCAGCGGATTTGCCGGAGCCGAACGCACCACCTTCGCTGCGCGCGGCCTTGGCTATGGCATTGCGGCGCTGCGGGTTGACGGCAATGATGCGCTGGCCTGCTACGCCGCCGCCGAATGGGCCGCCAACCGCGCCCGCGCCAATCACGGCCCGACGCTGATCGAATACTTCACCTACCGCGCGGAAGGCCATTCCACCTCGGACGACCCCTCGGGCTACCGCTCGGCGCAGGAGCGCGAGGAATGGCCGCTGGGCGATCCGGTCACGCGGCTCAAGAGCCACCTCATCGCAATCGGCGAATGGGACGATGAGCGCCACGCGGCGATGGATCTTGAATGCGCTGAGCTGGTCAAGGCGACCACCAAGGAGGCCGAGAAGAACGGCATCCTCGGCCATGGTCTGCACCACCCGTTCCACACCATGTTCGAGGATGTTTACGAGGAGCTGCCCTGGCACCTTGAAGAACAGGCCGAGCAGGCGATCCGCGAACGCATCACCAAGTTCGGCACCGAAAGGCCCTTCGGATGAGCGAGTTGACCGAAACCGTCGGCGAAGTGACCGAACGCCGCCTCAACATGATCGAAGCGATCAACGAAGCGCTCGATATCATGCTCGAACGCGATCCCGATGTGATCATCATGGGCGAGGATGTCGGCTATTTCGGCGGGGTGTTCCGCGCGACCGCCGGGCTGCAGGCCAAGCACGGCAAGACCCGCGTGTTCGATACCCCGATTTCCGAATGCGGGATTATCGGCGTGGCGGTCGGGATGGGGGCTTATGGCCTGCGCCCCGTGCCCGAAATCCAGTTTGCCGATTACATCTATCCCGGGCTCGACCAGCTGATCAGCGAGGCCGCGCGGCTGCGTTACCGTTCGGCGGGCGATTTCATCGCCCCGCTGACCGTGCGTTCGCCGTTTGGCGGGGGCATCTTCGGCGGGCAGACCCACAGCCAGAGCCCCGAGGCGCTGTTCACTCACGTGGCGGGCCTCAAGACCGTGATCCCCGCCACACCGCATGATGCCAAGGGCCTGCTGATTGCGGCCATCGAAGACAATGATCCGGTGATCTTCTTCGAGCCCAAGCGCATCTATAACGGGCCGTTCACCGGCTTCTACGACAAGCCGGTCGAGCCGTGGAAGCGGCATCCCGACAGCATCGTGCCCGAAGGCTATTACAAGATCCCGCTCGGCAAGGCGCGCACCTTGCGCGAGGGCGAGCAGCTGACGGTGCTGGCCTACGGCACCATGGTGCACGTCGCCGAGGCGGTCTGCACCGCCAAGGGTGTCGATGCCGAAATTCTCGACCTGCGCACGCTGGTGCCGCTCGACATCAAGGCGATCGAGGCGTCGGTGGAGAAAACCGGGCGCTGCATGATCGTGCACGAGGCGACCCGCACCAGCGGTTTCGGCGCGGAACTCTCGGCGCTGGTGACCGAACGCTGTTTCTACCACCTCGAAGCCCCGGTGGAACGCGTCACCGGCTTCGACACACCCTATCCCCACAGCCTCGAATGGGCCTATTTCCCCGGCCCCGTCCGCATCGGCGAGGCCATCGACAAGCTTCTGAAGGACTGATCGCACCATGGCGAAGTTCACATTCAATATGCCCGACGTGGGCGAGGGCGTGGCCGAGGCGGAAGTCGTCGAATGGCACATCAAGGTTGGCGATCGGGTCGAGGAAGACCAGCATCTCGTCGACGTGATGACCGACAAGGCGACGATCGACATCGAAAGTCCGGTCAGCGGCACGGTGGTCGCGGTGGCGGGCGAAGTCGGCGATGTGATCGCGATTGGCGCGATGCTGCTGGTGATCGAGACCGATGGCGAGGCCGAGGTGTCGGCCGAGCAGGCCGAAGCCGCGGCGGAGCAGATCGAGGACGAAATGTCCGATGCCGATGAGGCGGATGTGGCGCCCGCGCCCGCGCCCGAGCCGGTCGCAGCGTCCGCACCCGCTGAGCCCGCACCCGTAGCTCCGGCTCCGGCCGCAGCCGCGCACAAGGTGCTCGCCAGCCCCGCCGTGCGGCAGCGTGCGCGCGATCTCGGGGTTGATCTGACGCAGGTGAAGGCGGCCGAGGATGGCCGCGTTCGCCACGGCGATCTCGACGCGTTCCTCGCCTACAATGCCGGCAGCGGGTTTGCCCCCGCGGGCAAGGCACGCGCTGACGAGGCGATCAAGGTCATCGGCCTGCGCAAGCGCATTGCCCAGAACATGGCTGCGGCCAAGCGCCACATCCCGCACTTCACTTACGTGGAGGAGTGCGACGTCACCGATCTGGAAGAACTGCGCGCGCAATTGAACGCCGCGCGCGGTGATCGGCCCAAGCTTACCATGCTGCCCATGCTGATCACCGCGATCTGCAAGGTGGTGCCTGCCTTCCCTATGATCAACGCGCGCTATGATGACGAGGCGGGCGTGGTCACGCGCTTCGGCTCTGTGCATCTCGGCATGGCGGCGCAGACCGACAGCGGCCTGATGGTGCCGGTGATCCGCGATGCGCAGGCCCGCAACCTGTGGCAGTTGGCGCGCGAGATTGGCCGTCTGGCTGAAGCCGCGCGCACCGGCAAGGCGACGTCGGATGAGCTTTCGGGTTCGACCCTCACCATCACCTCGCTCGGCCCGCTTGGCGGGGTGGCGACCACGCCGGTGATCAACCGCCCCGAAGTCGCGATCATCGGCCCCAACCGGATTGTTGAGCGTCCGATGTTCGTCAGCGACGGGATGGGGGGCGAGCGAATCGCCAAGCGCAAGCTGATGAATATCTCGATCAGCTGCGATCACCGCGTGGTCGACGGGCATGATGCGGCGAGCTTTGTGCAGGGGGTCAAGCGGCTGATCGAAACCCCGGCGCTGCTGCTGGTGGACTGACGAAAAATATTGCGTCAGCAGGTGCGCCAGAGGCGTTGACAGCCTTTGCGAGCGAGCCTAATGGCGCTGCTCCAACGAGCGGGACGGCATCGCTGCAACGCTCGAAACGGAAACAATGCGCGGGTGTAGCTCAGTTGGTTAGAGCGTCGGCCTGTCACGCCGAAGGTCGCGGGTTCGAGCCCCGTCACTCGCGCCACTTTCCTCTTCAGGAAGTGGCCCATCTCCCAGACGCATTGATCCTCTAAAGCCGCCGCAGCTTACTCCTGCGGGTCAGCCGCTGCGGGCGGGCTCCAACTGCCGGTCTCCATCCAGATCAGGAAGCGCTTGAGCGGCAGTAGCCAGATCAGGCCCAGCACCAGATAGACCACGGTCTGCGCTGCGACGGGCCAGCTGCCGATCAGTCCGGGGGCATAGCGGGCAATCACCACGCCATAGACAATCAGCGCGGCAAACAGGCCGAAGATGCCGACAGGGATTCGCCAGGTGGGGGTTTCGCGCATCAGGTCAGACCATACATCCGTGTTGGGGTGATCACCGCATCGAGCGGCATATCGTGAGCTTCGGTGGGCAGCGCGGCCATCAGCTGCGCGTCCCATGCCAGCCCAATCGCCAAGGCGGGCCGATGTTCCGCGAGCCAGCGATCATAATGCCCTCCGCCTTGCCCGAGCCGCACGCAGGCATCGGTAAAGCCGATCAGCGGCACGAACAGCACATCGGGGACGAGCGTAGCGGCCGCGGCTTCGGGTTGCAGCATCCCGTAGGGGCCTACGCTCAAATCGCTATCGTCATAGGGATCACTGTGGTGCGCAAACACCATCGGCGCATCGCGCGAGACAAAGCGGGGGAGGGCAAGCGTATGCCCGGCATCGTGGAAGAATCGCGCATAGCCTGCCGCCGGAGCCTCGTAGGGGCCTGTGTGATAGAGGCCGATCACGGCTTCATCGCCGATCCGCGCCAGCAACGGCGTCGGCGGGCGATGGAACAACAACCCGCGGATGGAATCGGGCAGGGCCTCAACATGGGCCTTCCGTGCGGCACGCAGGGTGCGGCGGAGTTCGGATTTTGAAGGCACGCGCTTCTACAGCCTCAATTCAAAGCGGTGACACGGCCCGCAGGGTCGCAAGCCCGACCGGGCGCCCGCAGCGACGCGACCGCAAGATCGCGTGAGCGAGGAATTCGTGCGCCGGAGGGCGCGCGGAAAACAAGAAAGTGACGGAACCACCATGGGTCGTTTGCGCTAGAAATCCTCTGACGCGTTTTACGTCAGGTGGGCGCCGTATGCCCAAGACTTCCGGACGAACCGGCAGGCAAGGGCAGGGACAGCTCCCATTTGGATTACTTATAGCCTCAGGGATATTCAATCGGCTCGTGCCGGGCAGTCCCGCCACCTATCTATCTAGGCGTTCGTGGCCGCCGCTTCAAGCGCTGCTGCGCTAGCCTCGGCCTCGGCGGCCAGCGCCTCGAGCCGGTCTGCCAATGTGCCCGAGGCATCCGGGCCGCCGAACAGGTCGGCTTGCGGAGCGGGCGGGGCCTGCTTGGCCTGCGCCAGCTCGGCCTCGAGCCGGGCGATTTCGGCGCGCAAGGCATCGGCCTCGCTGGTGTCCTGCGACGCTGCCTTGGCCGCTTTGCCCGGTTTGCCCTTGCGCGCTTCGGCGAGTTCGTCCGCGAGGAACAGCGCGGCAAACAGCAGGTTCTGCGCTTCGAGCGGCGCGCGGGCACTGCCCAGCAGCGCATATTTCTCGGCAATCATCGCACCCAGCGCAGTGATGTGCGCTTCCTCGCCATCGGCGCAGGCGACGGGATAGCTCTTGGGGCCGATCGTGAGGGTGACAGTGCTCATGGGGCGCTACGCTTCCAGTTGGCCGATGAGATCATCGAGTTCGCGAAGGCTTTCAGCGACTTGTTCGCGCAATTTCTCATGCGCGTTGACCAGTTCGACGACCCGTGTCGAGCCGCCAGCCGGCTGGCCAGCCTGCGCCGCCGCGGATTCGCGTGCTGCGGCGATCCGCGCCATTGCGGCCTCGATACGCCCCAACGCGCTGTCGATACGGTCCTCGTGCATGAGGCTGAAATACCAAGATAGGCGCGCCCACGCAAAGCCTTGGGCCTGCCTGTTGATAAGTCGTCCACGCCGCACCCGCCGCGCGGGTTGCACGCAAGGTTGACCTCACCTGCCGCCTCGGCAATGGCACAGCCCGCAATCGAGGGATCGAATCGCCCGCCTGTCGCCATGCAACCGCCACCGGCCCGGGCACTATCAGGAGACACGCGCGCCCATGACGATCGAACCCGCCCGCCTGCCGCTCATGGCCAATGCGATCCGCGCCCTGTCGATGGACGCTGTGGAGGCTGCCAATTCGGGCCACCCGGGGATGCCGATGGGCATGGCCGATGTGGCGACGGTGCTGTTCACTGGCCACCTCAAGTTTGATCCTGCCGCGCCGCACTGGGCTGACCGCGATCGCTTCGTGCTGAGCGCGGGCCACGGCTCGATGCTGATCTACAGCCTGCTGCACCTCACCGGCTATGCGGCTCCGACGATCGACGACATCCGCAATTTCCGCCAGCTGACCAGCCCCTGCGCGGGTCACCCGGAGAACTTCCTGCTCGACGGCGTGGAATGCACCACCGGGCCGCTGGGGCAGGGCATCGCGATGGCGGTCGGCATGGCGATGGCCGAGCGGCATCTCAATGCTGTTTTCGGTGACGATCTGGTCGATCACCGCACCTGGGTGATCGCGGGCGACGGCTGCCTGATGGAGGGCATCAACCACGAGGCGATCGGGCTGGCGGGCCACCTCGGCCTCGGCCGCCTCAACGTGCTGTGGGACGACAACCGCATCACCATCGACGGGGCGACCGATCTGTCGACCTCGGAGGACATCAAGGCCCGCTATATCGCAACCGGTTGGCACGTCACCGAGTGCGACGGGCACGATTTTGCCGATATCGAGCGCGCTCTGGCCGAGGCCAAGGCCGATCCGCGCCCTTCGCTGGTCGCCTGCCGCACGCTGATCGGCAAGGGGGCGCCCAACAAGCAGGGCACCAGCGCCACGCACGGATCGCCGCTGGGCGGGGCCGAAGTCGCCGCTGCGCGCGATACGCTGGGCTGGACGTCGGAGCCCTTCGTGATCCCGTCCGATATCCTCGCCGATTGGCACAGCGCCGCCGAACCGGGCCGCGCGGCGCACGGGGCATGGGCCGGACGGCTCGCGGCTTCGGCGCACAAGGGGGAATTCGAGCGCCGCATGGCGGGCGATCTGCCCGAAGGTTTCAGCCTTGATGCCCACATTGCAGGGCTCATCGCCGCGCCGCAGAAGATCGCCACCCGCAAGGCTTCGGAAATCGCGCTGGCTGCGATCAATCCGATGCTGCCCGACACCATCGGCGGCAGCGCCGACCTCACCGGATCGAACAACACGCTCGCCGGCGGGATCGGCACCTTCAACCGCGACAACTACGCCGGTCGCTATGTCTATTACGGCATCCGCGAATTCGGCATGGCCGCCGCGATGAACGGGATGGCGTTGCATGGCGGCGTGATCCCCTATGGCGGCACCTTCCTCGTCTTTACCGACTATGCCCGCGGCGCGATCCGGCTTTCGGCGCTCCAGCATTGCCGCGTCGTCTATGTGATGACGCATGACAGCATCGGGCTGGGCGAAGACGGGCCGACCCACCAGCCGATCGAGCATCTCGCGTCGCTGCGCGCCATGCCGAACCTCCTCGTCATGCGCCCGGCCGATGCGGTCGAGACCGCCGAGTGCTGGGACATTGCCCTGCGGCAGCCCGACCGCCCGACGGTGCTGGCGCTTACCCGCCAGAACCTGCCGCAGCTGCGGCTTGAGGCAGGCGCGAATCTTTCGGCCAAGGGCGGCTACCGGCTCAAGGCAGCGGATGCTGCGCGCAAGGTTGTAATCCTTGCCAGCGGTTCGGAAGTCGAGATCGCCCTTCAGTGCGCCGTGCAGCTTGAAGCCGCCGGAATTGGCGCCGACGTTGTCTCGATGGTCTGCACCGAACTGTTCGACGAGCAAGATGCTGCCTACCGCGCCGATCTGCTTCCGGCAGATGCGCTGATCGTCTCGATCGAGGCAGCGAGCACCTTCGGCTGGCAACGCTATACGGGGCGCGACGGGCTCACGATCGGCATCGACAGCTTCGGCGCCTCGGCCCCGATTGCTGATCTTTACGCCCATTTCGGCCTCACCGCAGACGCCATTGTTCCGCAAATCCAGAACAAATTGAACGCTTAAGCAGGAGAATCTATTATGGCCACCAAGGTTGCCATCAACGGCTTCGGTCGCATCGGCCGGCTTGTCGCACGCGCGATCCTCGAGCGCAGCGATCATGACCTCGAACTCGTCTCGATCAATGATCTGGCCGACGCCAAGGCGAATGCGCTGCTGTTCGCTTACGATTCCGTCCACGGTCGCTTCAATGGCGAAGTGACCGCCGATGGCGACGCGATCATCGTCAATGGCAAGCGCATCGCGGTGACCAAGGAACGCGATCCGGCCAAGCTGCCGCATGGCGAAATGGGCATCGACATCGTGCTCGAATGCACCGGGTTCTTCCAGTCGGACGAGGCGAGCCGCCCGCATCTTGCTGCCGGTGCCAAGCGCGTGCTGATCTCCGCGCCCGCCACCGGCGTGTCCAAGACCATTGTTTACGGCGTGAACCACGATACGCTGACAGCGGATGACGTGATCATCTCCAATGCGAGCTGCACCACCAACTGCCTCGCGCCGGTCGCCAAGGTGCTCAATGACGCGATCGGCATCGAGCGCGGGTTCATGACCACGATCCACAGCTACACCAACGACCAGAGGATGCTCGACCAGATCCACTCCGATCTGCGCCGCGCCCGTGCAGGCGCGACCAACATGATCCCCACCACCACCGGCGCCGCGCGCGCCGTGGGCCTAGTGCTGCCGGAACTGAAGGGCAAGCTCGACGGCTCCTCGGTGCGTGTGCCGACCCCGAATGTCTCGCTGATCGATCTGGTGTTCACGCCGTCGCGCGATACCACCGTGGAAGAGATCAACGCCGCGTTGAAGGCCGCAGCCGCAGGCCCGATGAAGGGCGTGCTGGACTTCACCGATCAGCCGCTGGTCAGCTCGGACTTCAATCACTACCCGGCCAGCTCCACCGTCGACAGCCTCGAGACCAGCGTGATGGAAGGCAAGCTTGCCCGCGTGGTCAGCTGGTACGACAACGAATGGGGCTTCTCCAACCGGATGATCGACACCGCCGGGGTGATGGCGAAGTTCCTCTGACCCCAATCCGCCAGCGGAGGTAAGCGTGGCCAAGTTCAAGACCCTCGACGATCTGCCCGCCGACCTCACTGGCGAGGTGGCGCTGGTGCGTGTCGATCTCAACCTGCCGATGAAGGATGGCTCAGCCACCGATGTCACGCGGGTCGAGGCGGTGAAGCCGACCATCCTTGAGCTTGCAGCGCGCGGGGCGAAGGTGCTGCTGCTGGCACACTTCGGGCGTCCGGGCGGGCAACGCTCGTCGATGCTGTCGACCAGCATGGTGATCGGCGATGTCGAGCAGGTGCTGGGCAAGGAAGTGATGTTCATTCCCGAAATCGCCGGGCCGGTGGTCGATCAGGCGGTCAGCACGATCCTGCGCGCAGGCGATATCGGGCTGCTGGACAACACCCGCTTCTGGCCGGGCGAAGAGGCTAATGACGCGAGCTTCGCTCAGGCGATTGCGGCGCACGGGACGCTCTACGTCAACGACGCGTTCAGCGCTGCGCACCGCGCGCACGCCACCACCGAAGGCTTGGCGCATTTCTTGCCCGCCTATGCCGGACGCTCCATGGAAGCCGAGCTGAAGGCGCTGGATGTGGCCCTTGGCTCGCCCGAGCAACCCGTCGCGGCGGTCGTCGGCGGGGCCAAGGTCTCGACCAAGCTGGCGGTGCTCGAACACCTCGTGGGCAAGGTGCAGCACCTGATCATCGGCGGCGGCATGGCCAACACCTTCCTTGCTGCGCGCGGCGTGAATGTCGGCAAGAGCCTGTGCGAGCATGATCTGGCCGCGACCGTGACGCGCATCATGGACGAAGCCGATCACGCCGGTTGCACTGTCCACCTGCCCTATGACGTGGTGGTGGCCAAGGAATTCGCCGCCAACCCGCCATCCCTGCGGACGTGCAACGTCCACGAGGTTGCGGCCGACGAAATGATCCTCGATCTCGGCCCGCAGGCGGTCGAAGCGCTCGCGGACGTGCTCAAGACCTGCCGCACGCTGGTGTGGAACGGTCCGCTGGGTGCCTTCGAGACCGAGCCCTTCGATGCCGCCACAGTGGCACTGGCGCGCACGGCAGCGGCCCTGACGCTCGAAGGCTCGCTGGTGAGTGTGGCCGGTGGCGGCGATACGGTTGCGGCCTTGGCTGCGGCCGGCGTTTCGGAGGATTTCTCCTATATCTCAACCGCTGGCGGCGCATTCCTCGAATGGATGGAAGGCCGCGTCCTGCCCGGCGTCGCCGCGCTCGAAGCCTGATATGGCCAGCAGCGAAGCCGAGATCGAAGCGCTCGAACTGCGCCTGATGCGCGCCTGGGTGGCGCGCGATGGCAAGGAGACCAAGAAGCTCCTCGCGCGCGATTTCATGGCGATGATCGGCACGCTTCCCCCGCAGCTGCTCGACCGCCCGAGCTTCCTTGCCGGGATCGAGCGCGGCTTTGCCTGCACCCGCTTTGCCATGCGCGAAGTCTTTGTCCGCCAGCACGGCAAGTGCGCCTGGTTCGTGGCCGGGGCAGAGCTGGAACTGGGACTGGGCGCAAAGGCATGGACGGGGCCGTTCCTCGTCACCGGCCTGTGGCGCAAGGGCGCGATTGGCGGCTGGAAGCTGGCCGAACGCAGCCTCGCCCGGCTCGATCAGGACGACAGCTTCGCGGCTGCCGTCTCCAAGCTGCAATTGTGGAAATAGCGATGAGCGAAGCAGTCGAAACCAGCTACGGCACCCTGTCTGTGATGGAAGAGGGCGAGTTTGCGGGGTGGCGTTACTGGAACGGTGATCCGTTCGAGACGCGTTCCGGCCCGTTCTACTATCGCCGCGAGGAGGATGGCTCCTATGTCAGCGCCTTCCGCGCCGAGGTCCGCCACATGAACGGCGGCGGGTTCATGCACGGCGGCTGTATGCTGACCTTTGCCGATTTCGCGTTGTTTGCAATCGCCACCGATGAACTGGCGGGCGATCACGCGGTGACGCTTAATCTGGCGGGTGATTTTCTCGGGGCGATCAACAGCGGCGCGCTGGTCGAAGCGCGCGGGGAAGTGACGCGCGGGGGCGGCAAGACCATCTTTGTGCGCGGGCTCATCACCGGCGACGGCAAGCCTGCCTTGAGCTTCACCGGCATCATCCGGCGACTTTCGAAGCGCTAGTCCCGGCCGGGCGCGTTGTGCAGTTGCAGCATTTCAGAGCTATCGCTAAGGGCGCGTTGAAACCCTCTGCATAGGTATGCAGAGCCAATGTCACGACCAAGGGGAACCGCCGCAATGAACCGCCAAGCCATGACCGACCGCATTGCCACCGGACAGGGCTTCATCGCCGCGCTCGATCAGTCGGGCGGCTCCACGCCCAAGGCGCTGCGCGGGTATGGCGTCGATGACAGCGAATGGTCGGACGACGAGGCGATGTTCGCGCAGATCCACAAGATGCGAGCCCGCGTGATCACCTCGCCGTGCTTCGGTAGCGGCAAGGTCATCGGTGCGATCCTGTTCGAGCGGACGATGGACGGCGAGGTCGACGGCCTGTCCACCGGCGATGCGCTGAAGGCGCGCGGGATCGTCCCCTTCATCAAGGTCGACGAGGGCCTCGCCGACGAAGCGGACGGCGTGCAGCTGATGAAGCCGATGGTGAAGCTGCCCGCGCTGCTCGAAAAGTCGGTGGCGGCGGGCATGTTCGGCACCAAGATGCGCTCGGTGATCAAGGCCGCCAACCCGGCGGGGATCGCCGCCGTTGTCGCGCAGCAATTTGAAGTCGGCGCGCAGATTATTGCCGCGGGCCTGATGCCGATTATCGAGCCCGAATATGACATCACCTCTGCCGACCGCGCCGAGGGCGAGGCGATCCTGCTTGCGGAAATCACCAAGCATCTCGATGCGCTGCCCGAAGGCCAGCAGGTGATGCTGAAGCTTTCGATCCCGGCGACGGCCGGCCTCTACACGCCGCTGACGCATCACCCCAAGGTGCTGCGCGTGGTTGCGCTGTCGGGCGGGTTCTCGACCGACGATGCCTGTTCGCGCCTCGCTCAGAACCCCGGCATGATCGCCAGCTTCAGCCGCGGGCTGTTGCAGGATTTGCGCAAAGACCAGACCGACGCCGAGTTCAACACCGTACTCGGCAAGGCGATCGAACAGATCGCGAGCGCCAGCGTCTGAAGGTTCGGCAGGTGACAGGCGGCGCGTAAGGCATTAGCGCGGCCTGCATGACCGAGACCCAGCTTTACCTCATCTCCCCGCTCGACGTTGGCGGCGACTTTCCTGCACGGCTTGAACGCGCGCTTTCCGCGGGCAAGGGGCCCAAGAACCAGGTTGTTACCGCCTTCCAGTTCCGGGTGAAGGGCGTCGACAGCCACGAGGCCGCTGCGCTCGCTGCGCCGTTGCAGGAAATCTGCGCGGCGCATGATGTCGCCTTTATCGTCAATGATTCGGTATCGCTTGCCAAGCGACTGAAGGCCGACGGGGTGCATCTCGGGCAGGACGATGGCTCCCCGCGCGAGGCACGCGAGGAATTGGGGCGCGAGGCGCAGATCGGCGTCACCTGCCACGCCAGCCGCCACATGGCGATGGAAGCGGGCGAGGCGGGGGCGGATTACGTTGCCTTCGGTGCGTTCTATCCTTCGACCACCAAGGATAAGGGCCCGGATGCCGAGGTGCCCGATCTCGAGGTGCTTGAATGGTGGAGCCAGATTTTCGAGATTCCCTGCGTCGCGATCGGCGGGATCACGCCTGAGAATTGCGCGCCGCTGATCCTTGCAGGCGCGGATTTCCTTGCGGTGTCAGGGGCGGTATGGGGCGGCGACGAGGTCGCGGCGGTCGAGGCTTTTGCCGAGGCGATAAAGGCCGCAAGCGTCGAGCGGAAACGCATTCTGGCGAGCAGAAGATAGCAGCTTGCTGCCATTCCGGGCGGCACGGCCATTTGCTGATCCGTGCCCGATAGGGCCACAGAAGCCTAGCCTGCGTTGCCCAGCCGGGTGCAGGTCAGCTTGCTCTCAGACCCGTCCTCGGCCAGCTTGCGCAAGGAATTCTCGCCCAGCACGCGGAAGCGCTGGTCCTTCTTGGGGCCGCGGGTGAAGATCAGTTCGGTGCCGCGCAGCAGATAGATGCCGCGCCCCTCGGGGTTGCGGTAACTTGAGGCATTGCCGATGCGGAAGCCTTCTTCGGGCACCACCACAAAGGCTTCGCCTCCTGCATCGCCGGGCAGAGCGCATTCCCATTCGCCGCGCTGCAAGGTGGCGAGCATTCCGCCATCGCTCGCCGCCGGCGGAGAGCCCGCCGGGCGCGCGTCATTGCGATCCTGCGCGCCAGCAAGGCCTGAGCCGAAGGCCGCCACGGCCGCGGCGCACAGCGTGAGAAGAATGATGTAACGGGTCCGCATGGCCCGCGCCCTATCAGGCCGCCGCCCCCAAAGCCAAGCCTTTCGCGGGCCGCTTTGCCCGCGCTTGCCGATCCGCCCGCTATCGGCTATCGGCGCGCATCATTTGCGGGATGCGCCCCTGCGCGGTGCGTCCTCCCACTTCCCTGAGCAAAGGCCCACAGCCCCATGAAGATCAGCGGCGTCGATATTCGCCCCGGCAATATCCTTGAGTATGAAAAAGGCATCTGGAAGGTCGCCAAGATCCAGCACACCCAGCCGGGCAAGGGCGGGGCCTATATGCAGGTCGAAATGAAGAACCTGCAGGATGGCCGCAAGACCAACGTGCGCTTCCGCAGCGCCGACACGGTGGAGCGCGTGCGGCTCGACACCAAAGAATTCCAGTTCCTCTATGCCGAGGGCGAGGATCTGGTGTTCATGGACAATGACACCTACGAACAGATCACGCTGCCGGGCGACCTGCTCGGTGATGCGCGCCCGTTCCTGCAGGACGGGATGCAGGTGAACCTTGAGCTGTGGGACGAAAAGCCGATCTCGGTTGAACTGCCCTCGCAGATCGAAGCCACGATTGTCGAGGCTGACGCCGTGGTGAAGGGGCAGACCGCCTCGTCCAGCTACAAGCCCGCGATCCTCGACAACGGCGTGCGCATCATGGTGCCGCCCCATATCGGCGCTGGCACACGCATCATCGTCGATGTGTACGAGCAGGCCTACGTCGGCAAGGCGAGCTGAGCAGACACATGGCAGCTATTTCCGGCCTCATTCGCGTCATGGAACGCGCCGCGCGCAAAGCGGGCGGGCGTTTGCGGCGCGATTTCGGCGAAGTCGAACATTTGCAGGTCAGCCGCAAGGGCCCGGCCGATTTCGTCAGCAAGGCGGACATTCGCGCCGAACGCACGCTCTATGACGAATTGCTCGCCGCGCGCCCCGATTGGGGCTTCGTGATGGAAGAAGCCGGCGTGATCGAAGGCAAGCCGGGCATGCCGCGCTGGATCGTCGATCCGCTCGATGGCACCAGCAATTTCCTGCACGGCATCCCCCATTTCGCGGTCTCGATTGCCGCGCAGGAGCCCAAGCCCGATGGCAGCGGCTGGGGCGATGTGGTCGCCGGCGTGGTCTATCAGCCGATCACCGATCAGACCTTCTGGGCGGAAAAATCGCGCGGTGCGTGGCTTCAGGATGCGCGCCTGCGCGTCTCGGCCCGCTCGCGCCTTGCGGATGCTCTGGTGGCAACTGGCGTGCCGTTCTTCGGCCATGGCGACTTTGCCGAGTGGAGCCGCATCTTCGGCGCGATTGGGCCGGAAGTGGCCGGTATCCGCCGCTTCGGCGCCGCCTCGCTCGATCTCGCCTATGTGGCGCAGGGCCGGTTCGACGGTTTCTGGGAAAGCGGCCTTTCGGAGTGGGACACGGCTGCCGGCTGCCTGCTGGTGCGCGAAGCGGGCGGGTTCGTCTCCGACTTCCGCGGTCGCTCGTCGCCGATCCACGCCGATCAGGTGCTTGCCGCGAACGACGCGCTGCATTCCAAGCTGCATAAATTGCTGGCAGGCGCGTTGCGCTAATTGGTCCGTACGCCATCCGGCGTGCGCAATCCTCGCTCACTTGACCTGAAGGTCGCGTCGCTGCGGGCGGCCAGTCGGCCTTGCGTCGCTGGGGTGACGTTTCCAGTGCTTGCCAGCAAGGTGGACGCTCGCTAACAGCGCCCGACCCGCGCAGGCGCCCCTGTGGTGGAATTGGTAGACGCGCTCGACTCAAAATCGAGTTTCGAAAGAAGTGCCAGTTCGAGTCTGGCCAGGGGCACCACCGCCGTTCTCGCACTGCTGTTGCCACGTGATGGCCCCTTGCGAGCTTCACTGCGCACCAACCGCCGTTTCAGCCGCTCCCATCCGATCCGCTTAATCGCGGAGCCGGCATTGCGAGATACCGCTCGACATTCGCGGGTAATGCTGGTGCGGTGCGCGCCGCGCATGAAGGTGGGTGATTGCGTTCAACCCCGAGGAAAAACATATGACCGAAGAACGCATTACTGAAACCCGCACGCCGGACGGCAATACTCACACCAACACCACAGTCATCACCGACCAGCCACGCTCCGGCGGCGGCGCCAAGTGGGTTGGCCTGACGATCCTGATCGTGGCTGCCGCGATTGCCATTCTGCTGTTTTCCAAGATGAACAATTCGGAAATGGCCAAGGACACAGCGGTGGCCGATGCTGCCGCAGAAGTGGGCGCAGCCGCCAATCAGGTGGGCAATGCCGCCGAAGAGGCTGTCGACAAGATCGCCGAATAGAATTTGGATTCTGTCCCGTCGGCCTTGTGCCGCCGGGGCAGCAGTATTGGGCTTATGGGCGGATCGGCAGCGCGAAGATGCTGCCGGTCCGCTCGTTCTTGCGGGCGGTGTCCTTCGCGTTGTAGTGGGCATAGTGACACAAACGGGGAGTTCGGCATGAAACTGGCACTTACATTTATCGGCGCGAGCACGCTGGCACTCGCGGCGGCGCCCGCACAGGCCGACGAACTGCGCGACGCGGTGGCGGCCGATATGCCCGCGCTGATCACGCTCTACGAGGACTTGCACGCCAATCCCGAACTGAGCTTCCAGGAAGTCGAGACCGCCAAGAAACTCGCCGCCCGCGCCCGCGCGCTGGGGTTTGAAGTCACCGAAGGCATCGGCAAGACCGGCGTGGTCGCGGTGATGAAGAACGGCGATGGCCCGACCTTGATGCTGCGCGCCGACATGGACGGCCTGCCGGTGATCGAGCAGACCGGGCTGCCCTACGCCTCCAAGCGCCGCGCCGTGCCTGCCACCGGGATCGAGACCGGGGTGATGCACGCCTGCGGGCACGATACCCACATGACGGCATGGATCGGCACCGCGCAGTTGCTGGCGGAGCGCAAGGATCAATGGTCGGGCACGCTGGTGATGATCCTCCAGCCGGCCGAGGAAATCGGCGAGGGCGCCAAGGCGATGCTCGATGACGGGCTGTACGCCCGTTTCCCCAAGCCCGATTATGTGCTGGCCTTCCACGATGCCGCGCAGGCCCCTGCCGGAATGATCGGCTATTCCAAGGGCTTTGCGCTGGCCAACGTCGATTCGGTCGATGTCGTGGTGCCGGGCGTGGGCGGGCACGGCGCCTATCCGCACACCACCAAGGATCCGATCGTGATCGCGGCGAGCATCGTCACGCGCCTGCAAACCCTGATCAGCCGCGAGCGCGATCCGCTCGAACCGGCAGTGATCACAGTCGGCAGCTTCCAGGCTGGCTCCAAGCACAACATCATCCCGGACGAAGCGCGCCTGCAGATCACCGTGCGCAGTTACAAGGACGAAACCCGCACGGCACTGCTCGAAGGGATTGCCCGCATCGCCAAGGGCGAGGCGCTGGCCGCCGGGATGCCCGAGGACAAGCTGCCCCGCGTCACCGTGCAGGATCCCTATACGCCCGCGACCTACAACACGCCTGAATTCACCGACAAGGTAATGGCAGGCCTCAAGACCCGCTTCCCCGACCGCGTGCGCGAAACTCCCAGCGTGATGGGCGGCGAGGATTTCAGCCAGTTCTACCGGGCTGACCGCGAAAACGTCGAATCGCTGATCTTCTGGGTCGGCGGGGTGCGGGCTTCGGAGTGGGAAAAGGCGCAGAAGGGCGAAATCACGCTGCCCTCGCTGCACTCGCCATTCTGGGCGCCGGATGCACCGGTGGTGATCGCCACCGCTACCGAGGCGATGACGGCGGCGACGCTTGATCTGATGGCCCGCAAGGGGGGCTGAGTCTTTGTAGGTTCCGCATCGCCTCCGCGATGCGAAATCCTCGCTCATACGACCTGAAGGTCGCGTCGCTGCGGGCGGCCAGTCGGCCTTGCGGTTGCTGGGCAACCGTTGCTGTCTGCTATCGCCAGATTGCTGGTGAACAAAAATTCGGCCGCCGGAGCGCGCCTTTGGGGGCGCATTCCGACGGCCGTTTCTCCTCCCCAGGAGAACTGTGAAACAGGTTATTCCGACGCCGGGACGTAAGTCCCGAGGCGATGGTGCAGGGCGTTGATCTTGGCCAGCTCCTCGCGGTCCTCGGTGTTGCGGGCGTGGCTTTCCAGCGCACGGCGCAGCAGCTTCATATCGGCAGTCGAGAGCAGCGCGCGGGCGCGTGCGGGCTCGGTCTTGGGGGTGTCAGTATCGCTCATCGTCACTCTCCTCAGGCGCGTGTGGCCCGAGTCCTTAGGCGCTTCGGCGGGCAACCGGAAGGCCGCAAAACAGCGACCTTCCGGCTAACCACAGCTTAGGCAGCTTCGAACTGGTTCCTACGAGGCTGCGGCTTACGCAGCCTCAAACTGGTTCATCGTGTTGTGCGCGCCGCCGGCCTTAAGCGCGGCTTCGCCAGCGAAGTATTCCTTGTGATCATCACCGATGTCGCTGCCGGACATGTTCTGGTGCTTCACACAGGCGATGCCCTGACGGATTTCCTCGCGCTGCACGTTCTTGACGTAGCCCAGCATAGCCTGCTCGCCGAAGTATTCGCGGGCGAGGTTGTCGGTGCTGAGGGCGGCCGTGTGGTAGGTCGGCAGGGTGATGAGGTGGTGGAAGATACCGGCCCGCGCAGCGGCATCGCGCTGGAAGGTGCGGATCTTCTCGTCAGCCTCGGCGCCCAGTTCGGTGCCGTCGTAGTCGACGCTCATCAGCTTGGCGCGGTCATAGGCCGACACATCCTTGCCGGCAGCTTCCCACGCGTCGAACACCTGCTGGCGGAAATTCAGCGTCCAGTTGAAGCTGGGCGAGTTGTTGTAGACTAGCTTGGCGTGCGGCACGACTTCGCGGATGCGGTCGACCATGCTGGCGATCTGCTCCACGTGCGGCTTTTCGGTCTCGATCCACAGCAGGTCAGCCCCGTTCTGGAGCGAGGTGATGCAGTCGAGCACCACGCGATCCTCGCCCGTGCCGGCGCGGAACTGGTAGAGGTTCGAGGGCAGACGCTTGGGCGCGAGCAGCTTGCCGTTGCGGCTGATGAAGACCTGGCCATTGGTGATGTTGGCGGGGTCAACTTCGTCGCAATCGAGGAAGCCGTTGTACTGGTCGCCCAGATCGCCCGGCTCCTTCGAGAAGGCGATCTGCTTGGTCAGGCCGGCACCGAGCGAATCGGTGCGCGCGACGATGATCCCGTCTTCCACGCCCATTTCGAGGAAGGCGTGGCGGCAGGCGCGGATCTTCTGGAGGAAGTCCTCGTGCGGCACGGTGACCTTGCCGTCCTGGTGGCCGCACTGCTTTTCGTCAGACACCTGGTTTTCGATCTGCAGCGCGCAGGCGCCCGCTTCGATCATCTTCTTGGCGAGCAGATAGGTTGCTTCCGCATTGCCGAAGCCTGCATCAATATCGGCAATGATCGGCACCACGTGGGTCTCGTAATTGTCGATCGCGTTTTCGAGGCGCTTGGCTTCGACCGCGTCACCGGTCTCGCGGGCCTTGTCGAGCGCGCGGAACATCATGCCGAGTTCGCGGGCGTCAGCCTGCTTGAGGAAGGTGTAGAGCTCTTCGATCAGCGCGGGCACGCTGGTCTTCTCGTGCATCGACTGGTCGGGCAGCGGGCCGAACTCGCTGCGCAGCGCAGCGACCATCCAGCCCGAGAGGTAGAGGTAACGCTGCTTGGTGGTGCCGAAGTGCTTCTTGATCGCGATCAGCTTCTGCTGCGCGATGAAGCCGTGCCAGCAGCCCAGCGACTGGGTGTATTGCGCGGGGTTGGCATCATAGGCGGCCATATCGGCGCGCATGATCTTGGCGGTGTGCTTGGCGATATCGAGGCCGGTGGCGAAACGGTTCTGGATCACCATGCGGGCAGCGCTTTCGGGGTCGATCGCGGCCCAGCTCGGCCCGTTGGCGGCAACGATGCCCTGCATCCGGGTGATGGTGTTCTGGTAGGTCATATGCGTCTCCTGTCCGTCCTGGGGAGGGGGTTGAGCCAAAAGGACTCGCGCCGTTGGATGGGCAGGCTCTGCCGTGTTGCGCCGCAGCATGACAGGAAAACTTACAGAAATTCGTGTCGCTATGCCGACAATCGCCCGGAAACTTGTGTCAATCAGTAAAGTAATTTACAGATGGCGGCATGGCTGACACCAATCTTCTCGCCGGGCCCGCCCTGCGCCGTCTGCGCAAGCGCGAAGGCCTCACGCAAGCCGCCATGGCGGCGATGCTCGGCATTTCGCCGTCCTATCTCAATCTCATCGAGCGCAACCAGCGCCCGCTTTCCGCCCGCGTGCTGGTGCAGGTGATCGAACGGTTCGATTTCGATCCGCGTTCCTTGCGCGAGGATGATGCAATCGGGGGGCTCGACGGGCTGGTGCGGCGGATGACCGACAAGCGCTTTGCCGATCTCGGGATTGACCGCGAGGAGGTGCAGGAGTTTCTTGCCGCCGCGCCGCAGGTGGCCGCGGCCTTTGCCCGGCTTTATGATCACGCTGGCAGCGCCGTGCCGGAGGCCGAGGATGCCGCCGCAGCCGCGCGCCGCGCGATCGAGCGCCGGCAGAACCACTTTGCCGATCTCGATCATGCCGCCGAGGATCTCGCGGACGAGCTGCGTCTGGCGCGCGGGGAAATCAGCGCAGCGCTGGGCGAACGGCTGCGCGAAAAGCACCGCATCACGGTGCGGATTCTGCCCGCCGAGGTGATGCCGGGGCAAGTCCACCGGCTCGATCTCCACGCCCGCCAGCTCCAGCTGTCCGAGATGCTGCCGGGCGCGGCGCGGCGGTTCCAGATTGCGCGGCAAGTGGGCGCGCTGGAAATGCGCGAGGGTATCGAGGAACTGGTGGCTGGGGCCAATCTGGCCTCGGGCGAGGCGCGCAACATCCTGCGCGAGCACATCACCGATTATCTCGCAGGCGCGCTGCTGCTGCCCTACCGCCGGTTTTTGCGCGCCTGCGAGCAGACCGGCTATGATCTGGCAGTGCTGCAACGCCGCTTTGCCGTCAGCTTCGATCAGGCGGCGCAACGCCTCACCACGCTGGGGCGGGTGGGCGAGCGCGGCTTGCCGTTCTTCATGGCGACCATCGACCGCGCCGGGCGGCTGGTGGGCTTTACCGGCGGCGGGGCAGGGGCGCTCTATCCGCTCGACGGCGCGCGCTGGCCGGCGTGGATCCCCTATGGCGCCTTCGAGCGGCCCGGCACGGTGCTCACGCAGGCGGTCACCTTCAGCGAGGGCGAGGCGGCCCCGCGCCACTGGTTCACCATCACCCGCACCGTGGATGGCGACGGAGTCATGTGCGCAGCGCGGCGGGCGGTGGTGCTGGGGATCGAGGCGCGCTTTGCCGGAGAGCTTGCCTATGCCCGCGGCGTGTCGCTCGATCCTGCCGACGCGGTGCCGCTCGGGACGCCGTGCCTGCGCTGCGGTCAGGCCGAATGTCTCACCCCTGCGCCGGCGCGCATGGCAAGCGTCTTGCCGCGCGTGCGCCCGGGTTCCTGATGCGGAATTCCTGATCCGGCATTAACCCTCGCATCCCGCACAAATGCTGGACTGGCGGGGGGTGTAAAGTTTACCGACACTTAAGGTCTCGGGACTAGACCAGCGGGGAAGCGCAAGAGGCCACCCCCGTAATGATCCGCCTGTTCAAGCACTATATCCCGCACGCCGTGCTGTTGCTCGGTATGCTCGATCTGGTCTTGCTCATTCTTGCGAGCGAGACGGCGTGGCAGCTGCGCGCTGGCCAGATCGGCATGGAGATGTCGCATTTCGGCGGTCGTTGGGTGGCGCTGGTTGGCACTGCGCTGGTGATCTGGCTGGCGATGATCGCAGTCGGGGTTTACGGGCCCTATGCGCTGCGCAGCTTGCGGTTTGCAGGTGCGCGGGTGCTGGTCGCGATCAGCCTCGGCATCATCGCGCTGGCGGTGATCGACTTTATCATCCCGACCGACTTCTTCTGGCGCTCGACCCTGCTCTACACCATGGGCCTTGCGATTGTTGTGCTGGTGGCAGACCGGTTGCTGCTCAATTCCTTCCTCGGCTCCTCTGCCTTCCGCCGCCGCGTGATGGTGCTTGGCGCAGGCGACCGCGCCCAGCGTCTGCGCGAATTGGGCGACCAGCCGGAAACCGGCTTTGCCATCGTCTCCTATATCGCGATGAGCGATGATCCGCGCATCGTTGAGGAAGCAATCCCGCGCTCGGCGATCCACGATCTGGGGCGCTTTGTCGAAAACCTCGGCGTGTCCGAGGTGGTGCTGGCCCTGCAGGAACGCCGCAACGCGCTGCCGCTGAAGGATCTGCTGCGGATCAAGACCAAGGGCGTCCACGTCAACGACTTTTCCAGCTTCATCGAGCGCGAGACCGGCCGCGTCGATCTCGATACGATCAACCCCAGCTGGCTGATCTTCTCCGACGGCTTTTCCAGCTCGCGGATGTTCTCGAGCGCGGTCAAGCGCATCTTCGACATCACGGCGAGTGTCATCCTGCTGGCCCTGACCCTGCCGGTGATCGTGCTGTTTGCCGCGATCGTGAAGCTCGACAGCAAGGGGCCGGCGTTCTTCCGCCAGCAGCGCGTCGGGCTTTATGGCGAGCCGTTTACACTCATCAAGCTGCGCTCGATGCGCACCGATGCCGAAAAGAACGGGGCCAAGTGGGCCGAAGAGAATGATCCGCGCGTCACCCGCGTCGGCCGCCTGATCCGCAAGCTCAGGATCGACGAACTGCCGCAGGCTTGGAGCGTGCTCAAGGGCCAGATGAGCTTTGTCGGCCCGCGCCCCGAAGTGCCGACCTTTGTTGATAGCCTCGAGGAGGAAATCCCCTTCTACGGCGAACGGCACATGGTGAAGCCGGGCATCACCGGCTGGGCGCAGATCAACTATCCCTATGGCGCGTCGGTCGAGGATAGCCGGCGCAAGCTCGAGTATGATCTCTACTACGCTAAGAATTACACGCCCTTTCTCGATTTTGTGATCCTGTTGCAGACCGTGCGGGTGATCCTGTGGCCGGAGGGCGCACGGTGAGCATTCTGCCTGACCAGATCGCGCTGGCGGCCTTTATTGCCTGGACGGCGGGTGCGCTGCTGTGCGGCGCGGCGCTGGTGTGGATCTGGCACTGCGGCGATGCAGCGCGTCCTGATCGCAAGCCGCTGGCTGCGGCGAGCGTATTCGCCTGCGCGGGCTGCGCTTTCGGGGCGGCGCTCGGGCCGGATCACGCTGCCGGAGCGCTTGCGCTGATGGCCCGCAATCTGGCGCTGTTCGCGGCGATTTACGTGATGTTCAGCGCCGATGGCCGCGCGGCAAGCGTCAAGCCGATCCGGCCGGTGATCATCGCACTGGTGCTGGTGCAACTGTGCCAGCCGCTGGTGCTTGGCCTGCAAATGCGCGGCGCGGGCGTGCCTGCCTTCGCGCAAGCCGCGTTCGAGATGCGGATGCTGATCGACGTGCTGGTGGGGATCGGCGCGCTGATGCTGCTGCACAACCTGTATGCTGGCGCAGCGGGCGGATCGCGCTACCTGCTGCGCTGGTCGGTGATCGCGCTGGCGGGGATATTTGCCTATGATCTGAACCTCGGCACCATCTCATATCTCGGCGGCGAATATCCCGCGCTGCTGCGCGAATTGCGCGGCGTGTTTGCAGGGGTGATGTGCGCATTGTTTGCGCTGGGGATGAGCCCTGCCGGGCCGCGGGTGCAGTTCAGTCCGTCGCGCACGGTCACTTTCCGCACGCTCTCGCTACTGCTGATCGGCGGCTATCTGGCGTTGATGGTGCTGGTGGCCAAGTCGCTGCCGTTGGTGGGCGGAGATTTCGCGCGCACCAGCCAGGTGGTGTTCCTTGCGCTGGCGGCGGTGGCGATCATCGCCGCGCTGCCTTCGTCACGACTGCGCGGTTGGCTGCGGGTGACCGCCACCAAGCATCTGTTCCAGCACCGCTATGACTACCGTGAGGAATGGCTGCGGTTCACCCGCACGGTCGGGCGGAGCGGCGCCGGCAGCGCCAGCCTCGAAGAACGCGCGGTCAAGGCGCTGGCTGACATTACCGAAAGCCCCGCAGGTCTGCTGTTGATGCCCAACGAGGAAGCGCAGCTGGAACTCACCGCGCGCTGGAACTGGGCGACGCTTGCCGTGCCCGCCGTGGCAGGCGAACACGGCCTTGCCGGCTTGGTCGAACAGCACAATCTGATTGTCGCGCTCGACGAGGCACGCGGCGGGACCGAACTTCATGGCGAGATCGCTCATCTGCCCGAGTGGCTTATGGAGGCCGAGGATATCTGGGCACTGGTGCCGCTCATCCATTTCGAGCGGCTGGTCGGCGTGATCGTGCTGGCTCGTCCGCGCACGCCGCGCAGGCTCGATTGGGAAGACTTCGATTTGCTGCGTGTCGTAGGGCAGCAGTTGGCAAGCTACCTGTCGGAACAGGCCGGACAGCAGGCGCTGATGGATGCCAGCCGCTTTGACGATTTCAACCGGCGCATGGCCTTCGTGATGCACGACATCAAGAACCTCGCCAGCCAGCTCGCGCTGCTGGCCGCCAATGCCGAAAAGCACGCCGATAATCCCGCCTTCCGCGCCGATATGCTGGTGACCTTGCGCAATTCGGCTGACAAGCTTTCGGCGCTGCTCGCGCGGCTCGGGCGTTATGGGGCCAACCCGGTCAATGATCTGCGCCGGATCGATCTGGCGCAGCTTGCCAAGCAGGTGGCCGAACGCTTCCGCCAGACCCATCCGGTCGCGCTGACGCGGGCGGATAGCGTCGCGGTAATGGGCAATCCCGAAGCGCTGGAACAAACGCTGGTGCATTTGGTGCAGAACGCGATCGATGCGAGCGAGCCGGGTATGCCGGTCTATCTCGATGTCACCGCCGAAAGCCTGCACGGCACGATCGAGGTGATCGACACAGGCTGCGGCATGAGCCCCGAATTCGTGCGCACCGGCCTGTTCAAGCCGTTCGTCTCGTCCAAGCCGAACGGCTTCGGGATCGGCGCGTTCGAAGCGCGCGAACTGGTCAAGGCGATGGGCGGCCGGGTCGCGGTCGAATCGCGTCAGGGGCTGGGCACCCGCTTTTCGGTGGTGTTGCCGCTGGCAGATGCGGTGCGTCTGCTTGGCGGGCGTGACGAACCGGGCACAAGCACTTCAAGGGAGGTCGCGTGATGGCTGACAAGAAACCGCCGCTGCTGGTGATCGAGGATGATCCCGGTCTGCAGGCGCAGCTCAAATGGGCCTATGATGATTTCGAGGTGATTGTGGCGGGTGACCGCGACAGCGCGCTGGCCGCGCTGCGGGCGGAAATGCCGGCGGTGGTCACGCTCGATCTCGGCCTGCCGCCCGATCCCGATGGCACCAGCGAAGGCTTTGCCGTGCTCGATGCGATCATGGCGCTGAAGCCCGATACCAAGGTGGTGGTCGCCAGCGGCCACGGCGCGCGAGAGAGCACCTTGCAGGCGATCGAGCGCGGGGCCTATGATTTCTACCAGAAGCCGCTGGATATTGCGGCGCTCGGCCTGATTGTCCGACGTGCTTTCAATCTGCACCAGATCGAGGCCGAGAACCGCCGTCTGGTTGCCAGCGCCAGTGCCGACAAGACCGTGCTGGGCCGCCTGATCACGGGCGCGCCCGAGATGGTGAAGGTCGCCCGCACGATTGAACGCGTCGCCAAGACCGGCGTTTCGGTGATGCTGCTGGGCGCGAGCGGGACGGGCAAGGAATTGCTGGCGCGCGGACTGCATGATGCCAGCGACCGGGCCGACGGGCCGTTCATCGCGATCAACTGCGCTGCGATCCCGGAAAACCTGCTCGAAAGCGAGCTGTTCGGGCACGAGAAGGGCGCCTTCACCGGTGCGGTCAAGACCACCGAGGGCAAGATCGAAAGCGCCAATGGCGGCACGCTGTTCCTCGACGAGGTGGGCGACATTCCGCTGCCGCTTCAGGTCAAGCTGCTGCGCTTCCTGCAGGAACGCACGATCGAGCGGATCGGCGGACGGCGCGCGATTGCGGTCAACACCCGGATCGTGTGCGCGACCCATCAGGATCTCGAAAGCATGATCGGGGCCGGCACTTTCCGTGAGGATCTGTTCTATCGCCTCGCCGAAATCGTGGTGCGCATTCCGGGCCTTGCCGAACGGCATGGCGATCCGGTGCTGCTCGCCAAGGTGTTCCTCAAGCGCTTTGCCGCCGAGATGAACCCCGCTGTCACCGGCTTTGCGCCCGATGCGCTCGCCGCAATCGACGCGCATGACTGGCCGGGCAATGTCCGCGAATTGGAAAACCGGGTGAAGCGCGCGGTGATCATGGCTGATGGCAAGCTGGTGGGGGCCGAGGATCTCGATTTTGTCGATGGCGAGGAGGAAAGCGCCGATGTGCTGAACCTCAAGGCCGCGCGCGAGGCGGCCGATCGCCGGGTGATCCGCCACGCACTGGCCCGCAGCGAAGGCAATATCTCGAGCACCGCCAAACTGCTCGGGATCAGTCGGCCGACGCTGTATGATCTCATCAAGCACTATGATCTCCAGACCTAGGCTTCAGACCGCGCTGATTGCGCTGGCGCTGGTGCTGGCAGGCTGCGGGAGTCTGGGGGCCGATCCCGCGGGGAAAACCGATGCGGCGTCGGGTAGTCCCGCGTTTGTGCGGTTGTTGTCGCAGGCTGACACCGCAGTTGCAGGGGGTGCGCTGGCCGATGCCGGGCGCTTGCTCGATAAGGCGCGTGCCATTGAGCCCGATAATCCCGATTTGTGGGTTGCCATCGCGCGGCTGCGTTATCGCGGCGGCGAGCATCTCACGGCGCTGGAAGCGGCTGACCGGGCGCTTGAACTCGGCCCCGATCACGCGCCTGCACTCTACCTGCGCGCCCTGATGGTGCGCGATGCCCATGGGCTGGCCGATGCCCTGCCGTGGTTCGAGGCGGCGTTGCGTGCGGACCGCGGCCATGCCGATGCATGGGCCGAGTATGCTGCGACCCTCGGCGATCTCGGCCGCTATGGCGATATGCTGGATGCGGTGCGCGAACTGGCCGAAGTCGCCCCCGGCGATCCGCGGGTGTTCTACCTCCAGGCCGTGCTGGCCCAGCGCGGCGGCGAGCCGGTGCTGGCGCGCAATCTGCTCGAACGCAGCGGCATGGCCGCACGCGGCGTGCCGTCCGCAATCATGCTGGAGGCGTTGATCCATATGGATCAGGGCAATCACACCAGCGCAGCGGAGCGGCTCGAAGCGCTGGCTGCGCGCCAGCCTGCCAATGCGCGGGTGCGCGCGCTGCTCGCCCGGGCGCTGCTGCTGGGCGGACGCGAGGCTGATCTGGTGGCCCGCTTTGCGCCCGAAATCGCCACGCCCGAAGCCTCACCCTATCTTCTTACGCTGGTCGCCCGCGCGCACGAGCGGCTGGGGGACCGCGCAAGCGCCGCCCCTCTGCTCGAACGCGCCGCGCGCGGATCGGCGGCTGCGCCGGTGGTGCTGGCAGACGGGGCCGGACTACCCGCGCTCACCGCCGGGTTGCGGCAGGCGGGGCTGGCTGGCGACTGGATGGCGGCGCAAACGCAGACGCGCACCTTGCGGGCGCAGTTCCCGGCTTCGGCCGATATTGCCCTGCTCGCCGGAGACACGCGGCTGGGGAGCGGCGATGCGGCCAGCGCGCTCGAGGCCTACTCGCTCGCGGCAAGAGTGCGGCGGCCGTGGCCGCTCACCCGCAAAGCTGTGCTTGCCTATACCCGCGCCGGCGACAGCATTGCGGCCAATACCTTGCTGGCGCGCTATGTTGCGGGCGATCAGCAGAATATCTCAGCCCTTGCGGCGCTCGCGCAGTCGCTGGCGCAGCGCGGTGAATGGCAGCGCACGGGGCTGCTGCTCGACCACGCGATTGCGCTGGGCGGCGCGAATGATCCGGCGGTGCTGTCGCTGCGCAGCAAGGCTGCACGCGCGCTGGGGCAGGGCGAGGATGCGGCGCGCTTTGACGCTGCGCTGGCCGATCTGCGGCCGGCCGCGCTGGTCCAGCGCTAAGGCTCGACAAGTGCCGCGCGGGCGGGCAGGGCGCGTCGCCATGCTGCTGCGCCGCCTCCCGCTTCTGACCGATCCGATGATCGCCGTGCTGGTGCTGGCGACCATGCTTGCCCTGTTGCTGCCTGCAACCGGCGAGGGGCGTGACTGGGCACGCCATATCTCCAACGGCGGGATCTTCGTGCTGTTTCTGGTCAACGGAATGCGCATCCGCCGCAGCGAGATTGCGCGCGGCATCGCCAATTGGCGCTTTTTCGGGCCGCTGATGCTGTTCGTGTTCGGCGGGATGGCGCTGGCGGGTGTGGGTTTTGCCAGCCTTGCTTCGGGGCTGCTGCCGCCGCTGGTTGCGCTTGGCTTCATTTATCTCGGCTGCCTGCCTTCGACGATCCAGTCAGCGACGTCCTATACCAGCCTCGCCAATGGCAATGTCGCGCTGGCCGTGGTCGGCGCGGCGCTGATCAACATTGCGGGCGTGTTCGTCAGCGCGCCGCTGTTTGCGCTGCTGGGCGGCGGAGGGGCGGGCGAAATCGGTAGCGAGGCGGTGATCCGCATCGGCCTGATCCTCGTGCTGCCCTTCGTGATCGGGCAGGCGGTGCAGGACAGGGTGATCGAGCGGGTGGCCGCCCAGCGCGCGCGCATTGTGTGGCTGGACCGCGCGGTGATCGGTCTGGCGGTCTATGTCGCCTTCTCGGGCGCGGTCGAGCAGGGGCTGGCGCAGCTGTTTACCCCGGGCGACTGGGCGGTGCTGGTGGCCTTGGTGCTGGTGCTGCTAGCATTGGCACTGGGCGCGGCGTGGGCCATCGGAGGCGCGCTCGGCTTGCCGCGCGCTGACCGGATCACCTTCCTGTTTGCGGGATCGCAGAAGAGCGTCGCCATTGGCGCGCCGCTTGCTGCGATCCTGTTTCCGGCCTCAGCGGCGGGCTTCGTGATCGCTCCGCTGCTGCTCTATCACCTTGCCCAGCTGGTGCTGGCCGCGCCGCTCGCTACGCGTCTGGCGCGGGGTTAGCGGCCTTTTCAGCCTTCTGGTGGCGCACTGACCACCAGAACGACACGCCGATCAGGATCGCACCGATCAGGCCGGTGATCGTCTCGGGGATGTGCACCACCGCCGACACCAGCATGATCGCGCCCAGCACCACGATCGCCCAGAAGGCGCCGTGTTCAAGATAGCGATACTCCGCGAGCGTTCCCTGCTTGACCAGATGCACCGTCATCGAGCGCACGAACATCGCCCCGATCGAGAGGCCCAGCGCGATCACGATCATGTTGTTCGACAACGCGAAGGCCCCGATCACCCCGTCAAAGCTGAAGCTGGCGTCGAGGATGTTGAGGTAGATAAATCCGCCAAGGCCGCTGCGCACCACCGCGCCGGCCAGTCTTGCGGCTTCCTCGCGCATTTCGAGCCAGTGGCTCACCGCTTCCACCGCAATGAAGGTGACAAGGCCGAGCATCCCCGAAACAAGGAAGGTGTGCGCTTCTTCGACCGAAAGGAACGTCGAAATCCCCCACATCGTCAGCAGCAGAATGGCAATCTCGATCGCGGGAAGGGCCGAAACCTTCGACAGCGCGCGTTCGATGGCGCCGATCCAGTGCACGTCCTTGTCCGCATCGAAGAAGAACTTCATCCCCACCATGGCAAGGAACGCCCCGCCGAACCCGGCAATGCCGATGTGGGCAGAACTCACTAGCGCTTCATACTTTGCCGGATCATTGAGCGAGAGGTTCAAGGCCTCCATCGGCCCGATGCTGGCCGCAATCGCCACGATCGCCAGCGGGAAGACGATCCGCATCCCGAACACCGCAAAGGCGATGCCCCAGGTCAGAAACCGCTTCTGCCAGACCTCGTCCATCTCCTTGAGCACCGAGGCGTTGACCACCGCGTTGTCAAAGCTGAGCGAGACTTCGAGCACCGAGAGGATCACCACGATCCACAGCACTTCAGCCACGCCCATCATCGTGCCGGTACTGACCATGCCGTAATAGCCGGCAAGGCCAAGACAGATGATCGTGAACAACAACGAACCAGTATAGAATCGGAGCAGCGTCTGCATGGCTGTGGGATTGAACCTTCTGAGGGGAGACGGGGAAATCAGCCCTTGGGCTGGTAGGTCTGGTCTTCGCCGGGGAAGGCGCGGCTGCGCACCTCTTCGGCATAGCGGGCGACGGTGCGATCAATCACGCCCGCGATGTCTTCATAGCGTTTCACGAAGCGCGGGACGCGTTCGAACATCCCGAGCATATCTTCGGTGACGAGCACCTGCCCGTCGCACTGTGCCGATGCGCCAATGCCGATGGTGGGGCAGGAAACCGCACGGGTGGCGGCAATGGCGATGGGTTCGACCACGCCTTCGATCACAATCGCGAAGGCGCCCGCCTGATCGAGCGCGATGGCATCAGAGACAATCTTCTCTGCCTCGGCGTCAGACCGCCCGCGTGCGCCGTAGCCGCCGAGCACGTTGACCGCCTGCGGTGTGAGGCCGACGTGCCCCATCACCGGAATGCCGCGGCTGTTCAAAAACGCGACCGTTGGCGCCATCGCCGCCCCGCCTTCGAGCTTAACCGCCGCCGCGCCGGTTTGCTTGAGCAGGAAGGCCGCGCTTTCAAACGCCTGCTCGGGCGAGGCCTCGTAGGAGCCGAAGGGCATATCGACCACCACCACCGAATGATACGAGCCGCGCACCACCGCCGCGCCGTGGTTCGCCATCATCTCGAGCGTCACCGGAATGGTTGAGGGCAGGCCGTAGATCACTTGCCCCAGCGAATCCCCCACCAGCAGCAGATCACAATGCGTATCGAGCAGTTGCGCCTGGCGGGCCGTATAGGCGGTCAGCATCACCAGCGGCTCGGCGGTGACACCATCGGTTTTGCGCGCGCGAATGCCCGGCACGGTCAGCCGCCGCATTACCTGCGGGGTCGGGTTGGCACGGCTGGTGCTGGTGTCGAGCTGGAAGGTGGTGGACATAGCGCACGCGTCTAGCGCCTGCGCGCGTCGGGGGAAAGAGCGCGCTTTCGACTTGTGTTGCGCCTGTGTTGCGCTAGCGTTGCGGCCTGACGATCGCGCGGGGGATCTGCCTGCGGTCAATGGGAGACCTAATTCAGATGTTTCTTGACAGGATCAAGTTGCGCGCCGCGCAGGCGTGCAGGGGGAATTACTGATGGCCAGCAAACCGAACCGGGGCGTTTTCCAGCGCATGTTCGCGCGCAAATCGATTGCGCAGGTCCAGCGTGAGACCCAGACGAGTGAGCTGAAGCGTTCGCTCGGCAAGTGGAACCTGCTGCTGCTGGGCGTGGGCTGCATCATCGGGGCGGGCATTTTCGTGCGCACCGGCAGTGCGGCGGCGCTCCATGCCGGGCCGGCGGTGCTGCTGAGCTTCGTGGTGGCGGGCATCGTCTGTGCCTTTGCGGGCCTGTGCTATGCCGAACTTTCCTCCACGCTGCCGGTGTCGGGCTCGGCCTACACCTACGGCTACACCACGCTGGGTGAATTCGTGGCGTGGATCATGGGCGCGCTGCTGCTGCTTGAATACGGGCTTGCTGCCTCGGTTGTGGCGGTCGGCTGGTCTGGCTATGTTGTCAGTCTGCTGGCGGACTTCGGCCTTGTCATTCCGCCGCAATTTACCGGTCCTGCGGGCTATCCGCTGATCCGTGACGGGGTGCCGGTGGTGGTCGATGGCCAGACGGTGACGACGATCTTCAACCTGCCCGCCTTCCTCATCTGCGGCTTGCTGGCCGCTCTGCTGGTGGTGGGCGTTTCGGAATCGGCCAAGGTCAACAACGTTATCGTTGCGATCAAGGTCAGCGTTCTGGCGGCCTTCATCCTTGTTGGCGGGACGATCGTGCTCGGCAATCTGCCCGAACTGATGGCGACCAACTGGGTGCCGTTCATCCCCGAGAATACCGGCCCCGGCGAATTCGGGGTCGACGGGATCATGCGCGCCGCCTCGATCGTGTTCTTCGCTTACATCGGCTTTGAAGCGGTTTCGACCGCCGGCCAGGAAGCCAAGGATCCGGCCAAGGATATGCCCTTCGGCATCATCGGTTCGCTGGTGGTGTGCACGGTGATCTACATGCTGGTGGCCGCGATTATGACGCTGCTGGTGCCCTATAACACGCTGAACGTGCCCGATCCGGTTGCGGTGGTGGTCGACAACTTCGGCGCACAGTGGGGCTGGCTTGCCAAGATCATCAAGGTCGGCGCGATCATCGGCCTGACCTCGGTGGTGCTGGTGCTGATGTATGCCCAGACCCGCATCTTCTACACCATGGCCCGCGACGGCCTGTTGCCCAAGGTATTCGCCCGGGTGAACAAGCGGTTCCACACGCCTGCCATCAACACGATGGTGGTGGGCGGCGTGACGGCAGTGGCAGCCGGTTTCTTCGACATCAACGTGCTGGGCGATATGACCTCGGTCGGCACGCTGGCGGCGTTTGCGATCGTGTGCCTCTCGGTGATTTACCTGCGCCGCGCCGCGCCGGAGTTGCCGCGCGGGTTCAAGGTGCCGCTCTATCCGGTGCTGCCGGTGCTCGGCATCCTGTCGTGCCTGTATCTGATCACGACCGTTCCGCTCAATGTGCTGATGTTCTTCGTCTATTACATGGTCGGAGCGCTGGCGCTGTATTTCGTCTACGGCATCCACAACTCCAACCTGCAGCATGGTGATCCGCAGGACGATGCGCCGGATATGGGCGAATTCCCCGGGCCGGTGGTCGACGAGTAACCCTCGCCGATAATTGCGTGCCGATAATTTGAAGGGCGCGGGGAGCACGGAATGCTTCCCGCGCCCTTTGCATTGCCAAGCCGGCAATGTTGGAACATAATGCGAACATATGAGTCGTTCGTCCATGTTCTCCAAACCGTCCCCCGCCCGTGTGCTGCCCCGCGCCGTTGCTGCCGCTGTGCCCGAAGCACGCTGGCGGCCGGGGCTCGCTGATCACCCGTTCCACAGCGAGATCTTCGCCCCCGCCACCGAAGCGAGCGGGGCGGGGCTCGCGCTGGCGCTGGCGCGTGACGCCTTGGCGTCGCTTGGCGAGGCAGCAGGGGAGGGCACGCGCCATGTGCTGTGGGTGCAGGATCGCAAGGCGATGCGGCTCGGCGGGCGGCCCTGTCTTGCCGGCCTGCCGCCCGATATGCGTCGCCGCCTGATCCATGTTGCCGCCGCCACGCCAGAGGATGCGCTGTTCGCATTGGAGGAGGGGCTCAAGTGCCACGATCTGGCCTGCGTGATCGGCGAGATTGCGGGCAATCCGCGCGCGCTCGGCTTCACCGCTTCGCGCCGCCTCAGCCTCACCGCCGAACGCCACGGCGTGCGATTGTGGCTGGTGCGGCTTGATGCCGAGCCTGACCTGTCGTCTGCACGGATGCGCTGGCGAGTAGCGGCCGCACCGTCGCTGCCGCCGCGCTGGAACCCGGCGGCACCCGGCCATGCCAGCTGGCAGGCTGAACTGTTCCGCGCCCGCCGCCATGCGCCCGGGCAATGGATGCTCTGCGATGACAATGGAACCCTGCGCCTCCGCCCCGATCCCGAACGCGCCGCCGCGCCGGATTTTATCCATCTGGTTCGCCCGACTGTCGGTCGATCGCTGGCGGCGCGCGCGCGCGCCTGACGCCTCCGGTGCTTCCGGCGCAGCTGCCGCCGAAGCCGCGCCCACCGCGCTGATCGCCGAGACCGCGCATGGCCCGCGCATTGCTGCTGCCAATGATGCCGGACTTGCGGCTGGCGCGCGGCCGGGAATGCTGCTTGCCGATGCGCGCGCGCTCTGCCCTGAACTTGCGGCTGTCCCGGCCGATCCCGCAGGCGATCTTGCCGCGCTGGAGAAGCTCGCCCTCTGGGCGCAGCGCTGGGGGCCGTGGAGCGCGCTCGATCCGCCCGATGGCGTGCTGGTCGATATCACCGGAGCGGCCCATCTGTGGGGCGGAGAGGAGCGGCTGCTGGCCGATGTCGCCGCTGCCTTTGCCGCGCTCGGGCTGAACGTGCGCGCCGCGCTCGCCCCTACCGCAGGGGCGGCCTGGGCGCTTTCGCACTTTGGCCCGCCCGGGGCGATCCTTGCGCCTGGGGATGATCCGCTGCGCCAACTCGCCGACCTGCCGGTGGCAGCGCTCAGGCTGGATGACGATGTGCTTACCGTGCTGCGGCGTCTCGGGATCAAGCGGCTGGGCCAGTTGGCGGGGGTGAGCGGGGCGGGGGCGGATGATCCGCACCAGGAAGCTGCCGCGCGCGATGCCCTGCGCCGCCGGTTCCGCAATCATCGCTCCCCCGCCGCCAATCCGTTGCTGCGGCTGGATCAGCTGCTCGGCAAGGTGCCCGAGCCGCTGCTGCCGGTGATCGCGCAGCCCATGCCGATGGTGCAGCGCCGCGTGATGGAGCCGCTGCGCCACCGCGATCTGCTCGACCGGGTGGTGGAAGACCTCGCGGCGGATATGGTGCGTGCCTTGGAGGCGCGGGGCGAGGGCGCGCGGCGGCTCGAACTGGGGCTGTGGCGGGTTGATGGCGAGGTGCTGTGGCGCCGGATCGAGCTGGCCGCCGTCACCCGCGAGGCCAGCCACATGATCCGGCTGTTTGCCGCAAGGCTCGATGATATCGAGGCTGGCTTCGGGATCGAGGCGGTGCAGTTGCGCGCCAGCTGGAGCGAGCCGCTGGCGCTATCGCAGGCTGATCTCGATGCTGCTGCCGAAAGCCACGGCACATCGCTGGCGGCCTGTATCGACCGGCTGAGCGTGCGGCTTGGCCCGCGCGCTGTCACCCGCCCGGTCGCCCGCGCCAGCCACATCCCCGAACGCGCGCAGGGCTGGCAGGCACCGCTCGATCCGGTGCCGGCCTCGCAAGGCGCGCTCGCCTTTCACACCCGTCCGATGAAGCTGCTCGAGCGGGCCGAGCAGATCGCGGTGCTCTATGCCTCGCCCGATGGCTACCCGCAGCGCTTCCGCTGGCGCGGGAGCGTGCGGGAGGTGGTGCGGGTCGAAGGGCCGGAGCGGATCGCGCCCGAATGGTGGCGCGAACGCTCCACCGCACGGCTGCGCGATTACTACCGGATCGAGGATGCCGATGGGCGGCGCTACTGGATCTACCGCCAGGGTATCACGGGCGACGGACGCGGGGGCGTGCCGGACTGGTTCCTGCACGGCCTGTTCGCGTGAGGAACCCCGTGCCTGATGCTCAGAATTCCTTTACTCCTTTATGCAATAACAAGATCATGAACTTGGACTCGATCCCGCGCAATTCCGAACGCCGCCCGCTGAGCCTCACGGTGAAGGGACGCGTGCGTTCGCGTGTTGTCTTTGTCGATCTGATCGATATTTCCGAGGGCGGCTGCAAAATTCGCGGCAAGGCCGGCTTTGCCGAAATCGGCGACCGGGTGACGATGAAAGTCGCCGAGGTCAACGCCCCGCTCGGCACGGTGGCCTGGCTCGAAGGCCCGATCGCCGGGGTGGCGTTCGAAGGCGGAATGCACCCGGCGGTGCTTGATCACCTGTTCGAACACGGTGGTCTCAAGCGGCTCGTCAACCGCAAGTAGTCCGCGTCAGGCGCGCGCGTCTGCGCGGCGGAACAGCCACGCAGAAAATAGCCAGCCCAGGCACCACAGCCCGGTGAAAACCCAGGTAAAGTGCCCCTGGAATTGCACGATTGCGCCCACCAGCAATTGCGCGGTCGCGGTTACCCCCATCGCTGTCGCCATGCCCCGCGCGCGCAACCGCGCGGCCAGTGATCCGGCCAGCGCCAGCAGCGGGATGAGGTTGAACCACTGGTTGATCGGGGCGTCTTCCGAACCGACGATTCCTACCGCGGCATTGCCCCATAGCAGCATCAGCGAAAGGGCGAGCGCCACCGCCGCTCCGCCGCGATAGGCCCAGTGGCCGCTTGCTCGCACCGCGATTTCGAAAGCGACGCCGACCCCGCCCAGCAGCACGGCGGCCGCGACAAAGTCCGATGCCGTCCAATTGACCTCGGTGGTGAACTGCATGGCGATGGCGGGCAGCACCAGCAGACCGGCGATCACGCCCCAGCCCAGCATCCGCCACGGGGGTGATGCGATGGGTTTGCTTGCAGCTTGCCGGTTCATGCGCGTCTCTCCTGGTCGCCCGCTATCGCCACCGGATAGCATGCGGTTGCAAAGAACGCACTGGCATAGGGATGTCATGGAACATATATAGAACATATGTCTGTTCCTACACTGCGCCAAAAGCTCGAAATCCTTGCCGATGCGGCCAAGTATGATGCCTCCTGCGCGTCATCCGGTACGGCGAAGAAGAACTCGTTGGGCGGGAAAGGCGTTGGCTCGACCGAGGGGATGGGCATCTGCCACGCCTATGCGCCGGACGGGCGCTGCATCTCGCTGCTCAAGATCCTGCTGACCAATCACTGTATCTTCGATTGCCACTACTGCATCAACCGCAAGAGCTCGAACGTCGCGCGCGCGCGCTTCACCCCGCAGGAGGTGGTCGACCTCACGCTCAATTTCTACCGCCGCAATTATATCGAGGGGCTGTTCCTGTCCTCCGGCATCGTGCGCAGCGCCAACCACACGATGGAGCAGCTGGTCGAGGTTGCCCGTATCTTGCGCGAAGAACACGATTTTCGCGGCTATATCCACTTGAAGACCATCCCCGAGGCGGATGCGGAAATCATCCATCTGGCCGGGCTCTATGCCGACCGGGTGTCGATCAATGTCGAACTGCCCACCGATGCCGGCCTCACCCGCCTCGCGCCGGATAAGAACGCGGGCCAGATCGAAGGGGCGATGGGGCGCACCAAGGCGCGGATCATCGAGGCCAAGGACGAACGCAAGCGTTTCCGCCACGCGCCCCGCTTCGCGCCTGCGGGCCAGTCGACCCAGATGATCGTCGGCGCGGATGATGCCAATGATACCGCGATCATTGGTAAGGCGAGCCGGCTCTATGGCGCCTTCGGGCTGCGGCGGGTCTATTACAGCGCCTTCTCGCCGATCCCCGATGCCTCTGCCGTGCTGCCGCTGAAGCGCCCGCCCTTGCTGCGCGAACACCGGCTCTACCAGTCCGACTGGCTGATGCGGTTCTACGGCTTTGCGCCGGGCGAGGTGGCCGATGCAGCCGAAGCGGATGGCAACCTGCCGCTGGATATCGACCCCAAACTCGCCTGGGCGCTCAAGTTCCGGGAGAGCTTTCCGGTCGATGTGAACCGCGCCGCAAAGGAGCAATTGCTGCGCGTGCCGGGGCTGGGGACCACGGCAGTGGCGCGGATCATCGCGGCGCGGCGGCACCGCACCTTGCGGCTTGATGATGTGGCGCAGCTCACTGCTTCGATCGCCAAGGTGCGCCCGTTCATCTGCGCGCTCGACTGGCGCCCCACCCTGCTGACCGACCGGGCAGACCTGCGCCGCCTGCTCGCGCCCAAGCAGGAACAGCTGGAACTGTTCTGATGCGCGTCATGCCCTATGCCGCGATTGGTGCGCATTATGCCATCCACCTGCCCGCGCCCGATGATTTCGCCTTCTGGCGCGAGCGGGCGCGGGGGCTCGTGCAGTGCGATATTCCGCCGGACCGGGTGAGCTGGATCGAGCCCGGCGGAATTGGCGATCTGTTCGCGTCCGAAGGGCGTGAAACTTCCTTGGCTCGCAGCGACAAACGCCTGCCAGTGCCGCCCGCCGATGCTCCGCCGGTGCGCGCGAGCCAGCATTTCCTCACGCTTGCCCGCCGTGCCGCGCTGCACTCTGATCCGGCGCGGTTCAGACTGTTGTATCAGACGCTGTGGCGGCTCCAAAGCAACCCCCGGCTGATGGAGGACAAGGCCGACGCGCAAGTCCGCCGGATCGAGGAGCTCGCCAAATCGGTGCGCCGCGATGCGCACAAGATGCACGCCTTCGTGCGCTTTCGCGAGGTTACCGAGGAGGACGGCACCCCGCATTTCGTCGCCTGGTTCGAACCCGATCACCACATCGTGCGGGCCGAGGCGGCGTTTTTCATGCGCCGCTTTGCCAATATGCGCTGGTCGATCCTGACCCCGCGCGGCTCGGTCCACTGGGACGGCGAAACCATGCGCGAAGGCCCGCCTGCGCGGATCGAGGACGCGCCGGGCGGCGATCCTGTCGAGGATCTGTGGCGCTCCTACTACGCCTCGATCTTCAATCCGGCGCGGCTGAAAGTCTCGGCCATGCTGTCGGAGATGCCGAAGAAATACTGGAAGAACCTGCCCGAAGCTGCGCTCATCCCGCAACTGATCGCCGGCGCGCAGGCGCGCGAGGCAGCGATGGTGAAGGCTGGCGCGCGGGAAGAGCGGGTGCGGCCAGCGAGCCTCGCCGAGGTGACGCAAGGCATTGCTGCCTGCCGCGATTGCCTGATTGCCGACTGCGGCACCCGTGCGGTGGCGGGGGAAGGGCCGGAGCGGGCGGCTCTGATGATCGTTGGCGAGCAGCCGGGCGATCAGGAAGACCTCGCGGGTCGGCCCTTCGTCGGCCCTGCAGGACAGGTGCTGGATGACCATCTCGCCCGCGCCGGTATTCTCCGCAGCGCCGCTTACGTCACCAACGCGGTCAAGCACTTCAAGTTCACATGGAAGGGCAAGCTGCGGCTGCACCAGTCCCCCACGGCCAAGGAGATCGATACCTGCCGCTGGTGGCTCGAGGCCGAGCGTGCAGCGGTGCGCCCGCGCATCGTGCTGGCGCTGGGGGCGAGCGCGGCGCGCGGGATTCTGGGTCGCACGGTCAGCGTCAATCAGGTGCGCGGGCGGCCGATCCCGCTCGATGATGGCGCGGAGCTGTGGGTGACAGTGCACCCCTCCTACCTGCTCAGGCTCGATGGTGCGGCGCGCGATGAACAGACAGCGCGCTTTGCCGCCGATCTGGCGCTGGTGCGGGAGCGGCAGGCGGCGGACTGATGCCCGACGCCCCGCTCACCCCTGACAAGCGCACGCTCGACATTGATCCTTCGGGCATCGCCGCCCCACCGCGCGCGGTGTTCGTGGAACTGGGGCTGGCGAGCTGCTTCAGCTTCCTGCGCGGCGCGTCGGACGCGGTCGATCTGGTGCTGGCGGCGCACGCGCATGGCTATGACGCGGTGGGGATTGCCGATGTCAATTCGATGGCCGGGGTGGTGCGTTTCCACACCGAGGCCAAGACGCTGAAGCTGCGCCCCGTGATCGGCTGCCGGATCGAGACAGTCGAAGGCCTCGCCTTCCTCGCCTACCCCGAGGACCGCGCCGCCTATGGCAGGCTCACCCGCCTGATCAGCGCGGGGCGGATGCAGACCCCCGAGGGCGAATGGCAGGACAAGGGTGTGTGCCAGATCACGCTGGCAATGCTGGCAGGCCACGCGGAAGGCGTGCAGCTGATCCTGCTGCCGCCGGATGATTTGACGGCGCGGTTCACGATTCAGGTGGAGAGCAATGTTATCCCCTTCCGGCGAAGAGACACGCCCCAAACGCGTCATGCTGAACTTGTTTCAGCATCCATCCCTCCTCACGAACCGGCGGCGCAGGGAGAGGAATGGACCCTGAAACAAGTTCAGGGTGACGGGGTGAGTTGGGATCGACTCACCGCCCCGTTCCCCGATCTCCTGCCCCACCTCACCCGCCAGCTACAGAGCCTTGGGCACATCGCCGCCGCCTACCTCTATCGCGGGGACGATATTGCCCGGATCGAACGCCTTGATGCGCTCGCCCGCGCGCATGGCCTTGGCCTGCTCGCCACCAACGATGTCCACTACCACGCGCCCGAGCGCCGCGCGCTGCAGGACGTGATGACCGCGATCCGGCACAAGACCACAGTGGCGGCGGCCGGCCACCTGCTCCATCCCAATGCCGAGCGGCATCTGAAGTCGCCGGAAGCGATGCAGCGCCTGTTCGCCCGCTGGCCCCACGCAGTCGCGGCGGCGCGCGACGTGGCGGACCGGTGCTGCTTCAGCCTTGATGAATTGCGCTACGAATACCCGGAAGAAATCTACCCCGACGGACAGACCCCGCAGGCCTTCCTCGAAAGCGAAGTGCGCGCCGGGGCTGCGCGGCGCTATCCTGCGGGCGTGCCCGAGAGCGTGCGCGCCACGCTGGAGCGCGAGCTGGCGCTGATCGCCAAGCTCGATCTGGCGCGCTATTTCCTCACCATCAAGGACATCGTCGATTTCGCGCGCGGGTGCGATCCGCCGATTCTGTGTCAGGGGCGGGGGAGCGCGGCGAACTCCGCCGTGTGTTACGTCCTCGGCATCACCAGCGTCGATCCGGCCAAGCATCAGCTCCTGTTCGATCGCTTCATCTCCGAAGAGCGCAAGGAGCCGCCCGATATCGATGTCGATTTCGAGCATGAGCGGCGCGAGGAGGTGATCCAGTATATCTACGCCAGATATGGCCGCCACCGCGCAGGGCTGTGCGCGACGGTGATCCACTACCGCCCGCGCATGGCGATCCGCGAGGTGGGCAAGGTGATGGGGCTGTCCGAGGACGTCACATCCGCGCTCGCGCGCACTGTCTGGGGCGGGTGGGGGCGCGAGATCAGCGAGAAACACGCGGCTGAAACCGGCCTCGACATCACCGATCCGCACTTGCGGCGCGTGCTCAAACTCACCGAGCAGATGATTGGAATGCCGCGCCATTTGGGCCAGCATGTCGGCGGCTTCATCCTCACCGAAAGTCCGCTGATCGAAACCGTCCCGATCGGCAATGGCGCCATGCCCGAGCGGTCTTTCATCGAGTGGGACAAGGACGATATCGAGGCGCTGGGTATCCTCAAGGTTGATGTGCTCGCCCTCGGGATGCTGACCTGCATCCGCAAATGCCTCGATCTGCTGGAGGCGCATCACGGCCGCGCGCTCACCCTCGCCACGGTGCCGCGCGAAGACCCGGAAACCTATGCAATGCTGCGCAAGGGCGATTCGCTCGGCGTGTTTCAGGTCGAAAGCCGGGCGCAGATGAACATGCTGCCGCGCCTGCGCCCGCGCGAGTTCTATGATCTCGTCATCCAGGTCGCGATTGTTCGCCCGGGGCCGATTCAGGGCGATATGGTGCATCCCTATCTTAAGCGCCGCCGCGGGGCCGAGCGCGTGCAGATCCCTGCGCCCGCGCCCGAACACGGCCCGCCGGACGAGCTCACCAGCATCCTCGGGCGCACGCTGGGCGTGCCGATCTTTCAGGAACAGGCGATGAAGATCGCGCTGGATGCCGCGAAGTTTTCCAGTCTCGAGGCCAACCGGTTGCGCAAAGCGATGGCGACCTTCCGCAGCCGCGGGATGGTGGACGAGCTGCAGGACATGATGGTCGAACGCATGGTCGCGCGCGGATACGACCGTGACTTTGCGCAGCGGTGCTTCAACCAGATCCGGGGCTTTGGCGAATATGGCTTTCCCGAAAGCCACGCGGCGAGCTTTGCGCAGCTGGTCTATGTGTCGAGCTGGCTAAAATGCCATTACCCGGCGGCCTTCGCTGCGGCGCTGCTCAATTCGCAGCCGATGGGCTTCTATGCGCCCGCGCAGATCGTGCGTGATGCGGCCGAGCACGGGGTGCGGGTGCTGCCGGTGGATGTGAACGCGAGTCTCTGGGACTGCACGCTGGAAGGGGCCGGGGAGGATCACGCCCTGCGGCTTGGCCTGCGCCAGATCGACGGCTTGCCCGAGCATGTCGCCGCCGCCTTGGTGGCTGCGCGCGAGGGCGGGGGGGCTTACCGCGATGTCGCCGACCTACGGACGCGGGCGGGACTCTCGCCTGCGCATATCGAGCGGCTTGCCAGCGCCGATGCCTTCGGCTCGCTGGGGATCACGCGGCGGCAGGCCTTGTGGGATGCGCGCAGTCTGGTCGCCGCGCCCGATCTGCCGTTGTTCCGCGCTGCGGCGATGCGTGAGGAGGGGGCAGAGCGCGCCGCGATCCGCTTGCCGGCCATGCCGCTGTCAGAGGAAGTGGTGGCCGATTACCAGACCACCCGCCTGAGCCTCAAAGCCCACCCGCTGGCCTTTTTGCGCGCGGGCCTGGCCGAGCGCGGCTTTGTGCGCGCTGCCGATCTGCGCAGCCGCAAGTTCCGCTCCATGGTGCAGGTTGCCGGCGTGGTGCTGATCCGCCAGCGGCCGGGCAGCGCCAAGGGCGTCACCTTCATCACGCTGGAAGACGAGACCGGGGTGGTCAACCTCGTGGTCTGGCCCGACCTCAAGGAGAAGCAGCGCAAGGTGGTGATGGGCGCGCGGCTGATGGAGGTGCGGGGGCGCGTGGAGTATGATGACGAGGTGATCCACGTGATCGCACAAAACCTCACCGACGCGACCCCGGCGCTGCACGCGCTGTCGGACGATCTGCTCGACAGCCCGCTTGCCCGCGCTGACGAGGTCAATCGCCCGATGCCAGAGCGCGGGCTCCAAAGCGGGCAGGGTGGCCACCCGCGCGATGCCCGGATCATTCCGAAATCACGCGATTTTCATTAGGCCTGCGGGGCGAATCTCAGCTCGGTTCGAGCGCGTATCCGGCCGAGCGCACGGTGCGGATCGGGTCTTTCCCGCCCTCGATCCCGATCGCCTTGCGCAAGCGGCGGATGTGGACGTCGACCGTGCGCAGTTCGATGTCCGAGCCCGTGCCCCACACGCCGTCAAGCAGCTGGCCGCGGCTGAACACCCGGCCCGGGCTCTCCATGAAGAACTTGAGCAGGCGATACTCGGTCGGCCCCAGTTGCAGCGCACGCCCGCGCCGCTGGACCTTGTGCGCCACCGGATCGAGCTTGAGATCGCCGACCTCGATGGTCTCACCTGCCAGCGCCGGACGGATGCGGCGCATCACTGCCGCCACCCGGGCGAGCAGCTCGCGCGGGGAGAAGGGCTTGGTGAGGTAGTCGTCGGCCCCGGTCTCGAGCCCGCGCACGCGGTCATCCTCGGCCTCGCGCGCGGTCAGCATGATGATCGGAACGTGGGCGGTTTCCTTGTCGCGGCGCAGCCGGCGGCAGACCTCGATCCCGCTGGTGCCCTCGATCATCCAGTCGAGGATGATGAGATCGGGCACGTCTTCTGCGGCCAGCACCAGCGCCTCGTCACCGTCTCCGGTGCAACGCACGTTGTAGCCTTCGTTCTGGAAACGGTATTCGAGCAGCTCCGACAGGGCCGGATCATCTTCGACGAGCAAAAGCTTGGCAGCGGACATGCAGTGATGCCTCCATGCGCCATCCCCCTGGAAGGCGTTGCCCCGCGCTATGTGTCACTTGAGCGACAGTTTGATGAAACCGTCCCCGACAAGTTTTCCACATTCTTGGGCGACAGCCGCCGGTCAGCCTTGCGGCAAACTACCGATCACCCTCGGGCGGGTAGGAGCCGGTCGCGGCAAAGTGGACCATTTCGGCGACGTTGGTGGCGTGATCGCCGATCCGCTCGATATTGCGGGCCACAAACAGCAGCTGTGCGGCGCTCGAAATGGTCGAAGGATTTTCGACCATGTAGCTCACAAGATTGCGGAAAATGCTGTTGTAGAAGCCATCGACCTTGGCGTCGGTGGCGATCACCTCGCGCGCCAGATCGGGATCGCGCGCGGCATAGGCGGTGAGCACATCATGCACCATCTCGCCCGCCAGCTCGCCCATAGCCGGGAGCAGAGTGAGCGGTTCGAACCGCGCGCGGCCTTCGATCATGCCGGTTCGCTTGGCGATGTTCTTGGAATAATCCCCAATCCGTTCGAGCACGCCGCCGATCTTGAGCGCGGCGATCACTTCGCGCAGATCATCGGCCATCGGCGCGCGCAGAGCGATGATCCGCACCGCCAGCTTGTCGACCTCGATTTCGAGCGCGTCGATCCGCTTGTCGCGGGCGATCACGCTTTCGGCCAGCACCTCGTCACCGCGCACCAGCGCATCGAGCGATTCCTGGATGGCGACTTCCGCAAGGCCGCCCATCTCCGCGATCAGCCCGCGCAGGCGGGTGATGTCTTCGTCGAATGCCTTGACGGTGTGCTCGGCCATCAGCCGTACCTTCCTGTGATGTAGTCCTTCGTCCGTTCCTCGATCGGATTGGTGAAGATCTCGGAGGTGGGACCATACTCGACCATTTTGCCGAGGTGGAAGAATGCGGTGCGCTGGCTCACGCGTGCGGCCTGCTGCATCGAGTGGGTCACGATGACGATCGCGTAGCGGCCCGAAAGCTCGTCGATCAGCTCCTCGATCTTGGCCGTGGCGATCGGATCGAGCGCGGAGGCGGGTTCGTCCATGAGGATCACTTCGGGATCGACCGCAATCGCGCGGGCGATGCACAGGCGCTGCTGCTGACCGCCGGAAAGCGCGGTGCCGGAATCATCGAGCCGGTCCTTGACCTCGTCCCACAGCCCTGCACGGGTCAGCGAACGTTCGACGATCACGTCGAGATCGGCCTTCTTTTCGGCAAGACCGTGGATTTTGGGCCCGTAGGCGATGTTCTCGTAGATCGACTTGGGGAAGGGGTTGGGCTTCTGGAACACCATGCCGACACGCGCACGCAATTGCACAACGTCCATCCGGTCGCCGTGGATGTCCTCGCCCTCAAGCTCGATCAGGCCCGTGACGCGCGCGGCCCCGATGGTGTCGTTCATGCGGTTGAAGCAGCGCAGGAAGGTCGACTTCCCGCAGCCCGACGGACCGATGAAGGCGGTGACGTAATCGGGCGAGATGTCGATCGACACGTCGTCGAGCGCCTTCTTGTCGCCGTAGTAGACGCAAACGTCCCGCGCGCGAATCTTCGCGTGTTCGTCGGCCATATTGGGATGGATCACAGTCACCAGCGTTTCTCGAACTTGTTGCGGAGGTAGATGGCAAGGCCGTTCATGGCGAGCAGGAACACCAACAGCACAATGATAGCTGCGCTGGTGCGCTCGACAAAGCCGCGATCGATTTCGTCCGACCACAGGAAGATCTGCATCGGCAGAACCGTGGCGGGCGATGTGAAACCGTCAGGCGGAGTGGCGACAAAGGCGCGCATCCCGATCAGCAGCAGCGGCGCAGTTTCGCCCAGCGCGCGGGCCATGCCTATGATGGTCCCCGTCAGCATCCCGGGCAGGGCGAGCGGGAGGACATGGTGGAACACCACCTGCACCGGCGAGGCGCCGATGGCGAGCGCGCCGTCGCGGATCGAGGGCGGCACAGCCTTGATCGCGTTGCGCCCGGAAATGACGATCACCGGCATCGTCATCAGCGCCAGTGTCATGCCCCCGATCAGCGGGGCGGAGCGAAGGTTGGGAAACAGCGTCAGGAAAATCGAAAGCCCCAGCAGGCCGAAGATGATCGAAGGAACGGCCGCCAGATTGTTGATCGACACTTCGATGAGGTCGGTCCAGCGATTGCGGGTCGCATATTCCTCGAGATAGAGCGCCGAGAGCACCCCGATCGGGAAGGCCAGCGCCAGTGTCACCAGCATTGTCAGGATCGAGCCCTTGAGCGCGCCCCAGATGCCCACCGCCTGCGGGCTGGTGGCGTCCGAGCGGGCGAGGAAGCCCCAGTCCCATGTTTTCTCGAGCTTGTCGTCCCTGGCCAGCTGGGCCGCCAGCGCCTGCATCTCGGGCGCGCCTTCGCCTTCAAGGCCGCTTGCGAGTGCCGAGGAGGCGGGCAGCGCGAAGGTCTGCTTGCGGGTGATGAGCGAGGGATCATCGGCCAAGGCGGTCGCCACATCGCGCCACGCATCGGGCGAAAGCTGCGCGGCCGCCGCGCTGCCGAGTTGTTGCTCGGCATAGAAGGTCACGACATCGGGCAGGCCCTGCATCTCGAGCGTCTGGCTCGCGCTGGGCGCGGTGAGCGAGACGGCATCGCCGGTCACCCCGCTTTCGGGAAAATCGATGGTCACGGTCAGTTCGGCGCGTTGGAACCCGGCAATGCCGTTGACCAGCATATTGCCGAGCAGGAACACCAGCACAGCAACCGAGAATACCACGGCCGACAGCCCGAGCAGGCGGAAATTGCGCTCGGCCCGGTACCGCTGGGCAAGCCGCTTCTCGAACGCAGGCGTGCGGGTCGGGCCGAGGCTATCAGCGCCAGTCGCGGCGGGCGTCTGGCCATCATAGGGGAGGGCGGAGCTACTCATTCATAGGCCTCCCGGAAGCGCTTGACGACGCGCAGGGCGATGAAGTTGAGCGCCAGCGTCACCATAAACAGCACGAAGCCCAGCGCAAAGGCGCTGAGCGTGGCGGGGTGATCGGTGCTCTGTTCGCCGGTCAGCAGCTTGACGATCTGCACCGTCACGGTCGACATCGGCTCAAGCGGGTTGGCGGTGAGATTGGCCGCAGGCGAAGCCGCCATCACCACGATCATGGTTTCGCCAATCGCGCGGCTGACCGCAAGCATGATGCCTGCAACGATGCCGGGCAGAGCGGCGGGGAACAGCACGCGGCGGATGGTTTCCGACTTGGTCGCGCCCATCGCCAGGCTGCCGTCGCGCATCGCTCCCGGCACAGCCGCCATCGAATCGTCCGCCATCGAGGAGACGAAGGGAATGATCATCACCCCCATCACAATGCCTGCTGCCAGCGCGCTTTCGGTCGAGGCGCTGGTGATGCCGATCGCCACCGCCGCGTCGCGGATTGCCGGGGCAATGGTGAGCGCGGCGAAATAGCCATACACCACGGTCGGCACGCCCGCGAGGATCTCCAGCAGCGGCTTGACCCAGGTGCGCACCCGCGGGTCGGCATATTGGGTAAGATAGATCGCGCTCATCAGCCCGAGCGGGATCGCCACGATCATGGCGATGATCGCACCGATGAAGATCGTGCCCCAGAACAAGGGCACCGCGCCATAGCGGGTCGGATCGATCGCATCGGGGCTCACCATCGTGTCCGGCCCCCATTTGGTGCCGAACAGGAATTCGATGGGCGAGACCATCCCGAAGAAGCGGATCGTTTCGAACACAAGGCTGGCAAAGATGCCGAAGGTGGTGAGGATGGCCACCAGCGAGGCCAGCAGCAGGATGCCCATCACGCTGCGTTCCACCCGCGTGCGGGCGCGGAAATCGGGTCGCAGGCGCAAGAAGGCGAGCCCTCCGCCCACCAGCGCGATCAGCACGGTCACGACGATGCCGATCAGGTTGTATTGCGACAGTGCCTCACGGAACGGGGCAATCAGCGGCTCGGCTTCATCATTGAATACGCCCGGCGCATTGCCCTGCGCCACGGCGCGCGCCTCGCCAAGGAAGGCGTCGCGCTCGAACCCGAAGGTCGGCAAGTCGGCAGCTGCGGGCGAGGCGAGCACGGTCTGCGTTACCAGCTGCGGCGCAATCGCCGACCACAGCATGACAAAGCCGAGCACCGGCAGCACCACCCACAGCGCAACATACCATGCGTGGTAGATCGGGCGCGAGACCGGACGCACACCCGGCTCGTTGCTCTGGAAGCTCCACGCCTTGGCGCGGCCCGCAAGCCATCCGGCAAGGCCGAGCCCGATGGCAATCAGGATGAGCGTGATCGGCGACATCGAATGAACCTGTTTTCCCCGAAGGAGGCGCGCCTGAACCGGCAGGCTGGAATGGACGAGAAGGCCCCGTTGTCATGCCATGGCGGGCGGATGTTGAAGAAATAAGACACTAGTATGACGGTTATTGTGACGGTTGTCGGGTTTCCGCCTCCTGCGGTTCACCATGATTGGGTTCGGACACCTCTGGTTCGGGCATTTTTTCCTGTTCTGCCAAGGGGATGCGCACCACGACACGGGTGCCTTTGCCGACCTCGCTGGAAATGTCGAGCCGGCCGCGATGACGCTCGACGATGTGTTTCACGATCGCAAGACCGAGGCCCGTTCCGCCCGATGCACGGCTGCGGCCCGGATCGGTGCGATAGAATCGGCGGGTGAGGTGCGGAATCTGCTCGGGCGCAATGCCCTCGCCCTCGTCGGTCACGGCAATCCGCGCCTGGTCTCCCGGCGCCAGATCGAGCGCGACGTGAACCGGGCGATCATGCGCGCCATATTTCAGCGCATTATCGACCAGATTGCGCACCACCTGTTCAAGCTGGTGCAAATCGCCCAGCACAAAGGGGGCGGCGGTGACGTTCAGATCGAGCCGTTCCATCCGTGCCGAACCGGCAGCGTCGCAGGCGGCGCGTTCCACCAGCTGGGCAAGGTCGATGCGTTCGGTCGGCAGATCGTGCTTTTCCGCTTCCACCCGAGACAGGCTCATCAGATCGCTCACCAGCTCCTGCAAGCGGTGCGCCTCGCGCTCGATGATGCCGAGGAATTTCTGCGCTGTCGGCGTGTCGACCCTGCCTTCGTCCTCGCGCAGAGTTTCGACATAGCCCAGGATCGCGGCCAGCGGCGTGCGCAATTCGTGACTGGCATTGGCGACGAAATCGGTGTGCGCGCGGCTGATGTCGGCCTCGGCCGTCTGGTTGGTGAGTTCGAGCATCGCGAGCCGATCATCGATCGCCTGGCGGTTGATCTGCCAAATATCCTGCCGCCGCACGAGCCCGCGCACGATCGCAACCCCGCTGCGGTTATCGTTAAGAAGCGAGATCGCCTCGGGCTGGCGCAGGGCCACACGCGCATCCTGGCCAACGACATGCTGGCCCAGCATGGTGCGCGCCGCATTGTTGGCCAGCGCGATGGTGTTGCGCTCTGTGATCATCAGCGGCGTGGAGAAATTCTCGATCAGATCGCGGACCGAATCGAGATTGAGCGTCTGGCGCACAATGGCCTTGGGCGGCTCTGGCGGGCGTCCGGCTGCGACCATCAGCGAGCCCACCCACACCAGCAGCACCGACAGGGCGATAACGGCATCGACCCCAAGCAGCATCATCGCCACGAAAGTCACCGCTGCCAGCAGGATGCCCGCGACCGGAAAGTTCTGCCCCATGCCCATCGCGCACGGCCTTACAGCCAAGCTTCGAGGCTGGAAAGCGGGGACGGCTCTCGGTCGCAAATGAAAAGGGCGGCAAGACCGAAGTCTGCCGCCCGTTTGTGTTTCGCAATCGTGAGGTGGTGACCCCTACGGGAATCGAACCCGTGTTTCAGCCGTGAAAGGGCCGCGTCCTAACCGCTAGACGAAGGGGCCGTCGCGATTGCGAGAGCGCGCAACTAGGGGGGTGAATCGGATCGGTCAAGCCCCGTTTGCGCCGCTCCGGCAAAAACTTGCCGAGCCGGCTTTCAATCGGCGAAAGCGGCGTCTTCGAGCTGCAATTCGGCCGCCGGACGGTTGCCCCAGTCATCGATCCGCGCACGGCCGGCAAGGTGGAAACGCCGCCCGTTGCTGCGGTGGAGCAGAGTCTGCGCCATCTCGGTTTCGGCGGCCCTGAAGGCGATGGCCTTGAAGCTGCGTCCGTCATTGCCGCTGGCGACCAGCCGCAGGTGATCCTTGCCGACAATATCCGCCTTGATAATCCGCACCGGGCCGACCGCGATGCGCGGGGCGGGCCAGCCGACGCCATAGGGGCCGGCAGCCTCAAGCGTCTCGACCAGTTCAGGCGTCAGCCCGCCCGGCGCCAGCGCCAGATCAAGCAGCATCGCCGCGCCCGCGCGCGCGCGCTCGACATCGCGGGCGAGGCGTTCGTCGAGGAAGCCGGTGAAATCGGCGAGCCGGGCCGGATCAATCGTCAACCCCGCCGCCATCGCGTGCCCGCCGCCTGCCACCAGCAGCCCGGCCTCGCGCGCGGCGATGATCGCCGCCCCCAGATCGACCCCGCTGATCGAGCGGCCGGAGCCTTTGCCCTGCACATCATCAAGCGCGATCACGATTGCAGGCTTGCCGGTCTTTTCCTTGATGCGGCCCGCGACGATGCCGATCACGCCCGGGTGCCAGCCATGCCCGGCAAGCACCTGCACCGCCATATTGTGCTGACCGGCCAGCAGGGCTTCGGCGGCTTCCTGCACTTCGCCTTCGATCGCGCGGCGTTCTTCGTTCAATTGCGAGAGCTGGATCGCGATAGCGCGGGCTTCTTCGACATCGGTGGTGGTGAGCAGCCTGACGCCCAATGTCGATTCGCCGATCCGGCCGCCGGCATTGATGCGCGGGCCGAGCGCGAAGCCGAGATCGCTGGCTTGTGGTGCGCGGGTCAGACGGCTTGCATCGATCAGCGCTGCCATGCCGATCCGCTCGCGCCGCGCGAGCACCTTCAGGCCTTGTGCCACAAAGGCGCGATTGAGGCCGTGCAGCGCGGCCACATCGGCCACCGTGCCGAGCGCCACCAGATCAAGCAGGCCGATCAGATCAGGCTCGCGCCGCTCGGCAAACCAGCCCTTGGCGCGCATCGTGCGCACCAATGCAATCCCCAGCAGGAAGGCGACGCCCACCGCTGCGAGATGGCCATGCGCCGCGCCCAGATCGCTCTCGTCCAGCCGGTTGGGATTGACCAGTGCCGCTGTCACGGGAAGTTCGGGCGAGCACTTGTGGTGATCGACCACGATCACATCGACCCCCGCCTGTTTGGCCATCAACAGCGCTTCGTGCGCCATCGCGCCGCAATCGACCGTCACGATCAGCTGCGATCCGGCCTCGGCCAGCTTCACCAGCGCTTCGCCAGAGGGGCCATAGCCTTCGAGCAGGCGGTCGGGGATATAATAGCCCGCGTCCAAGCCGAGCTGGCGCAGCAGCTCCACCAGCAGCGCCGCGCTGGTCGCTCCGTCGACATCATAGTCGCCGTAGATCGTCACCCGCTCGCCCTGCATCACGGCGAGGGCAAGGCGTTCGGCGGCGGTGTCCATGTCGCGGAACACGGAAGGGTCGGGCAGGAAATCGCGCAAGGTCGGCTTGGCGTGGCGGGCAAGATCATCCTCGGCAACGCCGCGGGTCAGCAGCAGTTGATCGAGGATCGAATGTTCAAGGCCCTGGGCTGCGTCAGCCCCCAACTCCATATTGCCCCCGCGCCAGCGCCACGCCTTGCCTGAGAGGGAGGATGTGACGCCCAGCACATGGGCGTGCGGGGCGAGCGGGGTGGAAACAGAGGCCATATCACTCTCCTACCGCAAACCGCACAGGCCGCACAGGCGCAAGCGATTGACAATCGACAGGATCGCGGGCCACCCAGCAGCGATGGACGAAATCCCGCCCGCGCCGCACTTGCTGATCGCCTGGCACAGCCGCACCGGCGCAAGCGCAGCAATGGCGCAGGCGGCTGCCGCTGAAGCTCCAAATGCGCGGCTGCTGCGGGCCGATATGGTCACTGGCGAGGCGCTGCTCGCAGCGGCCGGATACCTGTTCGTGTTCCCCGAAAACCTCGCCAGTATGAGCGGGCTGATGAAGGAAATGTTCGATTCCACCTATTACGCAGCGCTCGGGCGGATCGAAGGCCGGCCCTATGCCACGATCATTGCTGCTGGTTCCGACGGGGAGGGCGCCCAGCGCCAGATCGACCGCATCGCGACCGGGTGGCGACTGCGGCGGGTCGCGCCGCCGCTGATCGTGAACTTTGCTGCCCAGACCCCTGAAGCCATCGCCGCGCCCAAGCAGGTGCCAGACAAGGTGTTGAAACAATGCCGGGAAATGGGATCGGCGCTGGCAGAGGGGCTTTCCCAAGGCATCTTCTAGGGTATGACCCTTATCGGGACAGGGGAGTCCATTGGGGACTCGACGATAGGCGCCAAACACGCCAATGTTGATTGCCCGATTGTGGCTCGGTCAGGCGCAAGACGAAGGGGGGCCGCGACTATTCTACCGCCGCAGCACGCTGATTCCGCTGTGCTACACTTGCTGTTCGCGCCGGGCACAAGACCGTCGCGCGCGGCGATACGCGCTTTTGTATCGCGCCAGCATGCTGTCTCGCTGAGCCATGATCCTGCCGCCGATCCTGCCGCGGGCCTGCTGGTTGCGCAGGGCGAGTCGCTGCGTAAGGCCGCAGGCGATGCCGATGCGCAGGACGAGACATGGCTGGAGCTGCTGCGTGAGGGGCTGACCTTCGATCTGCGCGGGCTTGCCGATGGTCCTTCGAGTCAGGTGCCGGCCATCACACACCGGTTTGATTTCCCCGCGACGGGCGCCGAAGCGCTGGAGGCTCTATCGATCACGCCCGGCCCGCACCTTGCCGGCGGCGAGCGCAGTATGCCGGTGCTCAAGGGCATGCTCGGCCTCGCACGCGATCTGACCCAGCATTTCGAGGATTTGCAGGCGGTGTTCTGGCAGCCCTCGGGCAGCGCGATCGGGCGGCGGTTCTTCGAATCCGTGATCACCGCCTGGCTCGAAGGCGGTGCTTTCCCCGCGCTCGGCCTCACCGCGTTTGACGAGGCCGCCGATGGCGCCCTGCAAAGCGTTGGTCTGGCGTTCTGGATCGGGCAGGAGCTGCGGATCGAGCCGCCGCTTACTGCCGATAAGGTGGCCGCAACGCGGCTCGGGGTGAGGCTGGTCAACCAGCTCGTGATTGTCGGCGGGCTGGAGGAGAGCGAGCGGATTGTCGCGCCAGACGGCACGCGGCTGGTGATGCGTCCTTCGCGCAACCGTGATTTCATCAGGGTGTGGCGCGAATAGATGCAGCCAACGGGTCGCTCCGCCAGCCGCACTGTCATTCCCTTTCGCGAGGTCAACCGCCGCGGTTTTCCCGGCTATGATCCCGCGTTCCAACGCCACCACCTGCTGCCACGCCAGTTGCTCTCGCACCGGTGTTTCGGGCCGATGTTTGCAGCGCTCGGGCGCCGGAGGGTGGGGTTTGACGATTTCCGCATCAACGGCCTGCTGCTGCCCGCCAACGAAGAGGCGACGGTGCGCACCGGGATGCCGCTGCATCGCGGCCCGCATCGGCGCTATAACGAGGTGGTGATCGCACGCGTGGGCCGGATCGAAGCCAACTGGTCGCTCTCGCGCAGCCACCACCCCGAGCTGGCGCTGGCCGAGGCGCTGATGCGGCTGCACCTGTTGCAAACCGCGCTCAGGCGGCAATTGCTGGCCGAGCGCCGGCGGATGCTGCTCAATCGCAGGGATCCGCTCGGCACCGGCTTCGATTTCACCGAGCTTGACGCGATGGCCGAAGCCCTGTGGGCGGCGGAGTAGACGCTACTCGGCCGCTTCCGCCATCGCACCCCACGAAGTGTAGCCCGAATTGGCGAGCAGCTGCGCCTTGGCGGCGTGATATTCGCGCTCGAACCGGGCGACGAGATCTTCGACGCTGCCGACTTCCTTGATCGGCCCGATGCCCTGGCCCGAACCCCAGATGTCCTTCCACGCCTTGGCCTTGGTGTTGCCGCCGCTGCCGAAGTTCATGGCGCTGGGATCGCTGACCGGCAGATTGTCCGGGTCCATCCCCGCCGCCTCGATCGAGGAGCGCAGGTAGTTGCCATGCACGCCGGTGAACAGGTTGGTGTAGACGATGCCTTCCGACGAGCCGTCCACGATACCTTGCTTGTAGCCTTCGGTGGCGTTGGCTTCGCGGGTCGCGATGAAGGCGCTGCCGGCATAGGCGAAATCGGCGCGCAGGGCTTGCGCTGCAAGGATGGTCGCGCCGTGGCCGACCGAGCCCGACAGGGCGACGAGTCCATCAAACCACTCGCGGATTTCCTGCATCAGCGCAAAGGGCGACAGCGCGCCGGCATGGCCGCCAGCTCCTGCGGCGACAGGGATCAGGCCGGTCGCGCCCTTTTCGATCGCCTTGTGGGCAAAACGGTTGTTGATCACGTCATGCATGGTGACGCCGCCCCAGTTGCGCACGGCGGTGTAGATGTCCTCGCGCGCGCCGAGCGACGTAATCACCATCGGCACCTGCCACTTGGCGCAGGTCGCCATGTCGGCATCGACGCGGTCGTTGGTCTTGTGGACGATCTGGTTGACCGCATAGGGCGCGGCCGGACGATCCGGATGCGCGCGGTTGTGGGCGGCCAGTTCCTCGGTGATCTGGTGGAGCCATTCGTCCAGCTGCGATTGCGGCCGCGCATTCAGCGCCGGAAAGCTGCCTATGATCCCTGCCTTGCACTGCGCAATCACCAGCTCGGGGCCGGAAACGATGAACAGCGGCGATCCGATCAGCGGCAGACGCAGACGATCGAACGGGGCGGGAAGGGGCATCGGTTTCTCCTCAAAACGTTTCTGGCTTAACCCGCGTCTCTAGCGCGGGTTCCGCAGGTGCCAAGCGCGATTTTGGTAATCGCCCGCCTCAGCCGAGCAGGTGCTCGATCCCGTAGAAGCGCGCGGCGGTGCCGGCATAGAGCGCGGCCTTCTCGTCCGCACTCGCGGCGCGGGTCAGGCGCTTGAAAGCGTTCCACAGCACCGCGTAATCCGCGCCCCAGTAATCGACCGGATAATTGCTCTCGAACATCGCGCGGTTCGGCCCGAAGGCTTCGATGCAGGTTTCGATATAGGGCCGCCACAGCGCGGCGAGATGCTCCGATCCGTGGCCCGCCGCCGGGCCATCCTCGGGCAGGGCGCAGAAGGCCATCGCAAGGCCGCCCAGCTTCACCACCACGTTCTGGCAAGCGGCCAGTTCGTGGATGTTTCGGCGCCAGACATCGAAGCGTTCGTGCAGGTGGCCCTTGTAGCTCATCACCCCGAGCGGCGTGCCGCAGTGATCGAGGCAGATCGGCTGATCGGGGAAGGCCCGCGCCAGATCGATCACGTCGGGCAATTGCGGCTCGAGCACCCAGGCATCGAACGTCATCCCGCGCTTGCCGAGCTCAGCAAAGCCTGCGCGGAAGGTCGCGTCGCGATACAGGCCTTCGGGATGGTGGAAGGCCGGGCCGAGCACGTCCGGATCTCTATCCCACGCGCCGGCATGGCGGATGCCTTTGAACCGGCGCGGCGCTGCGGCATGGAGCGCATCGAGCACCGCGCCCGCCTCGCTCCCCAGCATCAGGTTGGCATGGCCGACGATGCCTGCGCAGGCACGGCCCGCGCCATACAGCCCGCTCGCCGATTGCGCCGCGACGCCGTTGACATACTCGACCTCGCCCACCGGCTTCAGCGCCTCGCCCAGCGCGCCATTGTAGAACGCGCCGCACTCCATGAAGACGGTGCCGATGATGTTGTGACCGCTGGTCAGGTGGGTGTGGAGCTGGTCGAAGGTGTAATAGGCATTGTCCACCAGCCCGGCGATGAAGTGATGCCGCGGCTCCGGGAACATCGGCACCAGCGGGCGTAGATCCCACAGGTGATGATGCGGATCGATGATCGGCAGATCGGGCTCGAGAATCGCTTCGCGGGCATGGGTGGTGGCGGTCATGAATCTCTCCCGATCGTGGTTGTGTTGTCGCAGCCCTCAGCGCACCGCGCGGCGATAGAGGTGCCAGGTCGCATGGCCGAGCACCGGCAGCGCGGCCACTAGGCCGAGAAAGGCCGGCAGCATCGCCATGAACAGCAGGCCCGCAATGGTCGCTGCCCAGCCGAGCATCACCACAGGATTGCGCCGCACCACCGCGAAGCTGGCGATGATCGCTGTGAGGAAATCGACCTTGCGTTCGACCAGCATCGGCAGGCTGATCACCGTCATCGCATAGAAGGCAAAGGCCATCACCGCGCCCACCGTGCTGCCGACTGTCAGCATCGCCAGACCGGCAGGGGTGAGCAGAGCGGCGAGCGAGTCTCCGCCCATGCCGCTTTCCGCCATGAAGATCGCGAAGATCGCGTGGGCGATGATCATCCAGAACGAAAAGGCGACGAACACGATCACCCCCATCGAGAGAATCTGGTCATCGCCGTGGCCTTTCAACGTGCCCAGTACGGCGCGCCACGATAACGGCTCGCCGGCCTCGCGGCGGCGACTAGCTTCGTAGAGCCCGACTGCGATAAAGGGCGCGACCAGCGGGAAGCCTGCCATCGCCGGGATCAGCCAGGTCGGCTCGCCGCCAGTGACCGTGAACCAGCCGATTGCGAGGCCGGCCAGGACATAAAAGCCGCCAAAGAACAGGCCGAATTGCGGCAGGCTGCGAAAATCGCGCCATCCCGCCTTCAGCGCCGCGCCGAGATCGGCAAGCGTGAGATCATCGGCCACCTGCGGAGGCGGCAGCATCGGCTGCGGCAGCGCCGGATCATGTTCGAGCACGCTCATTGGCGGCACCCTCCCTCGCTCGCGAGACTGCGCGCAAATCGGCCATCAGGCAAGCGCGGGAAGCAGGCTTACCCTGCGCTTTTCCCGACCGCGACATTGGCTGCCGAGAGCACGGCGCGCACGCTGGCGGTGGCGATGTCCTCGTCGATCCCGCAGCCCCAGATCGTGCGCCCGTCGGCGCTGCGGCATTCGAGATAGGCCGCCGCCCGCGCATCGGTGCCTTGGCCCAGCGCGTGCTCGGTATAGTCGACCACTTCGAGTTCAACCCCGAAGGCTTCGCGCAAGGTGCCCATCACGCTTGAGATGAGGCCATTGCCGCGGCCCGAGACGCTCTGTTCCTGCCCCTGCACCGCGATGGTGCCGGCAAAGATGCGGGTGCCGTCGGACGCACGGCTTTCCTCGTAACGCACCAGTTGGAAATGCTTGGGATAGGTCTGGACGTGGTAGGCGCCCTTGAACGCGTCCCAGATATCGGCGGCGTTGAGTTCGCGGCCCAGTTCATCGGCGAGGTGCTGGACGTGGCGCGAGAAATCGGCCTGCATTTTCTTGGGCAGCTTGAGGCCCTGATCTTTCTCCAGCACCCAGGCAAACCCGCCTTTGCCGGATTGCGAATTGACCCGGATCACAGCTTCATAGCTGCGCCCCAGATCGGCCGGATCGATGGGAAGATAGGGGACGCGCCACGCCTCGTCATTCTGCTGCTCGCGCGCTTCGAAGCCCTTCTTGATCGCGTCCTGATGGCTACCGGAGAAGGCGGTGTAAACCAGCTCGCCGCCATAGGGGTGGCGCTGGTGAACGGGGATGTCGTTGCAATATTCCACCGTCTCGATCACCCGGTCGATATCCGAGAAATCCAGCCCCGGATCGACGCCCTGGGTGTAGAGATTGAGCGCCATCGTCACGAGGCAGCAATTGCCGGTGCGTTCGCCATTGCCGAACAGGCAGCCTTCCACCCGGTCCGCGCCCGCCATCAGCCCGAGTTCCGCCGCAGCCACGCCGGTGCCGCGATCATTGTGGGTGTGGAGCGAGATGACCGCGCTCTGCCGGTTCGGCAGGTGGCGGGTGAAATACTCGATCTGGTCGGCATAGATATTGGGCGTTGCCGCCTCGACCGTGGCGGGCAGATTGAGGATGATCGGATGTTCGGGCGTGGGGGCGAGCACCTCCATCACCGCCGCGCAGACCTCGATCGAGAAATCGAGTTCGGCGGTGGAGAAGGTTTCGGGCGAATACTGGAAGTGCCAGTCGGTGCCGGGACGCTTGGCCGCCTCGTCGCGCATCACCTTGGCGCCCGCAACCGCAATCGCTTTCACCTCGTCCTTGCTCATGCGGAACACGATGTCGCGCCATGCGGGGCTGACCGCGTTGTAGAGGTGGACAATCGCCGCGCGCGCGCCTTCGAGGCTGTCGAAGCTGGTGCGGATCAGATCCTCGCGGCTTTGCGTGAGCACCTGCACCGTCACGTCATCGGGAATGTCGCCCGAACGCACGAGGCCCGAGATAAAATCGAACTCGGTCGCGCCCGCGCTGGGGAAGCCGACTTCGATCTCCTTCACGCCAATCTCGACCAGCAGATCGAAGAAGCGGCGCTTTTTCACCGCGTCCATTGGATCGATGATCGACTGGTTGCCATCGCGCAGATCGGTGGAGAGCCAGCGCGGCGCGGTCTCGATCAGGCGGCTGGGCCACTGGCGGTCAGGCAGGTTGATCTGGCCGAACGGGCGGTATTTGGCGGAAGGATGCTTGAGCATGGACATGGGAATAAGGCTCGTCGCGCAAGGAAGGATGGGAAGCTGCGGCAGGTTACCCTTGGGAGCGGTGCCGCGCTGATCTGTGCGCGCGGCTGCCTACGCCCAAGGGCGCATAAGTCGAAGCAGCGTAAGTCCGTTCCGCGTCATGGAGCGCAGTCTTTGCCGATTATATCCGGAGGCGCAAGCAGGGATTGTCCCCGCCTGCTGCCCCGTTACCCGCCCAAATCACCCGCAACGCGCGTCGCGGATCACGTTCTGCGCATCGAGCATCAGGCTGAGGCGCGGGTTGGTCGGATCAGGATTGACGAAGCCGGCGCTGCCATAGGCGACAAAGCGCAGGTTATCGGTGCGGCCGAGCGCGGCGGCGATGGCGGCGCGCGTGGCCTGATCGGCGGGCTTGCCGATGAACGGGCCCATCAGGTTTGCGCCGCACGTCTTGGAGGCCGGATCGGTCTGGGTGCCTTCGGCAAAGGCGCCGGGGGCTGCACCGGGAAGCGGCTTGGCGACTGTCGGCGTGGCGGTGGCTTCCGGGCCAGGGGTCGCGCCGGGGGCCGCGTTCTGGTTGATGCGTGCAGCAAAGCTGTCGGCATCATTGGCGGCCGGATCAGGCTCGCTGCCGCAAGCGGCGAGCGTCAGCGCAGCCAGCGCGATGGGGAGGGCGGCGAGAATTCTGGTGCGAGCGGTCATGGTTGCGGTCCGTTGCGAAAAGGCTGCGCCGCCTCAAGCGCGCTTTGCGTTACCCAATTATGACAATCACCGAAAACGCAGCCGATCACCCGTCAGCTGATCCACGCGCGTCACCCCCATCAGCCGCATCCCGCGCTCGATCTCATCCTTGAGGATGCCGAGCGCGCGTTCGACCCCGTCCTGTCCGGCGGCGGCCAGCGCGTAGAGATAGAGCCGTCCGCCCGATGCTGCGCTCGCCCCGCTGCACAGCGCCTTGAGCACATGGGTGCCGCGCCGAATGCCGCCATCGCAGATGATCTCGATCTCGCCGCCGACCGCATCGACAATCTCGGGCAGTTGATCGAACGGCGCGCGGCTGCCGTCCAATTGCCGGCCGCCGTGGTTCGAGATCATGATCGCATCCGCCCCGATCTCCACCGCACGGCGTGCATCGGCGGCGCTCATCACGCCCTTCAGCACAAAGGTGCCGCCCCATTGCTGGCGGATCGCAGCGGCGGTGTCCCATGTCATCGAGGTATCGAGCATGGTGTTGAAATATTCCGCGATGCTGACCGCCTTGTTGGTGCCCTCGCTGACATGGGTGTCGAGATTGGGCAGGCGGAAGGGCTCGCGCAGCAGGTAATCCAGCGTCCAGCGCGGGCGGGCGGCGTAGCTGAGCGCGCTGGCGAGCGTGAAGCGCGGCGGCGTGGTGAAGCCGCTCCGCAGGCAGCGTTCGCGCTTGCCCGAAACGATGGTGTCGACCGTCAGCGCCAGCGCGTCGAACTTCGCCGCCTGACAGCGCTCGATCATGTGGGTGTTGAGGCCTTTGTCCTTATGGACATAAAGCTGGAACAGCTTGGGCCCGCTGGTGAGCGCGGCGATCTCCTCGATGCTGCGCGTGGCGAGGCTGGAGATACCGAACCACAGCCCGTATTTCTCCGCCGCACGCGCCACGGCCCTCTCGCCCTGCCAGTGGAAGGCGCGCTGCACCGCAGTGGGCGAGAGCATCAGCGGCAGCGCCGAACGCCGCCCGAGGATGGTGCAGGAGGTGTCGATCGTCTCCACGCCCGCGAGCACATCGGGCACCAGATCGACGCTGGCAAAGGCGGCGGTGTTGCGCGCCTTGGTCAACTCGTCATCGGCGGCGCCGTCGATATAGTCGAACACGGGGAAGGGCAGGCGCGCTTTGGCCAGCTCCCGGAAATCATCGATATTGTGGCAATCGGACAGGCGCATCGTCGCGAAGGCCTGCCCGATTGATCGAAATGTGTCGAGAGGGACTTACTGCTTCTCGAATGCCGCGCTGATCGTCAGCGTCACATCCTTGCCGATGAACGGCGCGGCGTAGTTGATGCCCCATTGGGTGCGATCGATCACGGTGCGCGCGTGGAAGCCGACCGTCTCCTTCTTGTTGAAGGGGTTGGCGCCGGCACCGATGAATTCGGTCGTGAGCGTGACGGGCGCGCTCTTGCCGTTCATCGTCAAGGTGCCGGTGACATCAGCCGTGGTCGCGCCGGTCTTGACCACCTTGGTCGAGGTAAAGGTGGCCATGCCGGGCGCGGGGCCGAAGAAATCGGGCGCGCCGCCATCCTTGCCCGCGCGCAGCAGGTGCTCCTTGAGGCCGCTGCTGGCGACGGTCACTTCGGCCACCGGCACATTGATCGCGAAGGTGGCGGCCTCGATATTGGCCGGGTCCATCGTCATGGTGCCGGTGATATTGCCGAACAGGCCAATGTAGTTGTTGAAGCCGAAATGGCTCACTTCCCAGTCGACCAGCGTGTGCCCGGCGTCGAGCGCATAGGTTCCGGCAGTGACCCGTGCAGGGTCTTGCGCCCCCGGCACTTGCGGCGCGCCCTGCGCGAACAGTGTCGGCGCGGCGGCGATGGTGGCGGTGACAGACAGGGCCGCAGCAGCGGCGAGAGCGAGCTTTTTCATTGAAACGGTTCTCCTTGGCGGGTCTTTGTGGCTCAATGAGCGAGACCCGCCAAGGGTTCCGTGTCAGTTCTTGGCTCTAGTTCTTGGCCTTGTCGACCAGCTTGTTGGCAGCGATCCACGGCATCATGGCGCGCAGCTCTGCCCCGGTCTTTTCGATCGGGTGGGCTTCGGCGGCCTTGCGCGCGGCCTTCAGTTCAGGCTGGCCAGCGCGGTTGTCGAGCACGAAGTTCTTCACGAAGCGGCCCGACTGGATGTCGGCCAGCACGCGCTTCATTTCGGCCTTGGTTTCGGCGGTGATGATGCGCGGGCCGGTTGTGATGTCGCCATATTCGGCGGTGTTGCTGATCGAATAGCGCATATTGGCGATGCCGCCTTCATACAGCAGATCGACGATCAGCTTGGTTTCGTGGAGGCACTCGAAATAGGCCATTTCCGGCGCGTAACCGGCTTCGACCAGCGTTTCGAAGCCGGCCTGGATGAGGTGGGTGATCCCGCCGCAAAGCACGGCCTGCTCGCCGAACAGATCGGTTTCGCACTCTTCCTTGAAATTGGTCTCGATAATGCCCGAACGCCCGCCGCCGACCGCGCTGGCGTAGGCAAGCGCCACGTCATGCGCCGCGCCGCTCGCGTCCTGATGGATCGCGATCAGGCAGGGCACGCCGCCGCCCTTCACATATTCGCTACGGACAGTGTGGCCCGGGCCCTTGGGCGCGATCATGATCACGTCGATATCGGCGGGCGCTTCGATCAGGCCGAAGTGGATGTTGAGCCCGTGCGCGAAGGCGAGCGCAGAGCCGGGCTTCATGTGGCCCTTGAGGTCGTTTTCCCAGATCGCCGCCTGATGTTCATCGGGCGCGAGCACCATGATGAGATCGGCCCACTTGGCGGCCTCGGTGTTGGAGAGCACCTTGAACCCGGCAGCTTCGACCTTCTTGGCCGTGGCGGAGCCTTCGCGCAGTGCGATGGCGACTTCGGCAACGCCGGAATCGCGCAGGTTCTGGGCATGGGCGTGGCCCTGCGAGCCGTAGCCGACAATCGCAACCTTCTTGGGCTTGATCAGATTGAGATCAGCGTCGGCGTCGTAATAGACTTTCATTATTCCAATCCTCGTTTGGGTAATCGTCATGCTGAACTCGTTTCAGCATCCATCAAGCCGCTGGCAACTGTGCTTCCCGATAGATGGACCCTGAAACAAGTTCAGGGTGACGGAAGAAAAAACTAAGCGCCTTGCGGCCCGCGCAGCATTCCGACGACCCCGGTGCGGCCGACCTCGACCAGCCCCAATTCGCGCATCAGCGCGATGAAGCTGTCGATCTTGTCGGGCGGGCCGGTGATTTCGAAAATGAAGCTTTCGGTGGTGGTGTCGACGGGGCGCGCCCGGAAAATGTCCGCCAGCCGCAGCGCCTCGACCCGCTTCTCGCCGGTGCCGGTGACCTTGATCAGCGCCAGCTCGCGCTCCACGTGCGGGCCGGCGGTGGTGAGATCGGTGACTTTGTGTACCGGCACCAGCCGTTCCAGTTGCGCCTCGATCTGGTCGATCACCTGCGGCGGGCCGTTGGTGACGATGGTGACGCGGCTGACCGCGTGATCTTCGGTGATGTCGGCCACGGTGAGGCTGTCGATGTTATAGCCGCGCGCGGTGAACAGCCCGGTGATCTTGGCGAGGATCCCCGGCTCGTTATCGACCGTGACGGCGAGCACATGGCGCTCGGAATGGGCTTCGGTGATTTTCAATGGCATTGCGTATGTCCTAGACCAGCGCCTTGGCTTCGTCGTCCATCGTCCCGTCGACCTTGTCGCCGTAGAGGATCATGTCGGTATGCGCCGCGCCAGAGGGGATCATCGGCAGGCAATTGGCGTCCTGCGCGACGAGGCAATCGACCATCACCGGCCCATCATGCGCGAGCATCGCGGCGATGCCTTCGTCCAATTCGCTCTCGTCATGGATGCGGATGCCCTTCCAGCCATAGGCTTCGGCGAGGCGAACGAAATCGGGCAGGCTGTCGGAGTAGCTGTTCGAATAGCGGCTTTCATAGGTCAGTTCCTGCCACTGGCGGACCATGCCCATATATTCGTTGTTGAGGATGAACACCTTGACCGGCAGGCGATACTGGCTCGCGGTGCCCAATTCCTGAATGTTCATCTGGATCGAGGCTTCGCCCGCGATGTCGATCACCAGCGCATCAGGGTGGCCCAGTTGCGCGCCGATCGCCGCCGGGAGCCCGTAACCCATCGTGCCGAGCCCGCCGGACGTCAGCCACTTGTTGGGATCATCGAAGTGGAAATATTGCGCTGCCCACATCTGGTGCTGGCCGACCTCGGTCGAGATGATCGGCTTTCTGGCGTGGGTGTGGGCATAGAGCCGCTCGATCGCCTTTTGCGGCATGATCATGTTCGGATGCTTCACCGAGCGTTCGGGGTAAGCGAGGCATTCGCGCGCCCGCCAGCCCGCAATCCGCGCCTTCCATTCGCCCAGATCGCGCGCCTGCCGGCTGCCCCATGCCTCGATCAGCTGGCCCAGCACCGTGCCGCAATCGCCGACAATGCCGAGATCGACCGGCACCACCTTGTTGATCGAGGAGCGATCAATGTCGATATGGATCTTGGTCGAATCCGGCGAGAAGGCATCAAGCCTGCCGGTCACGCGGTCATCGAAGCGCGCACCGATGCAGACCATCACATCGCACTTGTTCATCGCCATATTGGCTTCGAAGGTGCCGTGCATCCCCAGCATCCCGAGCCAGTCGGGGTGCGTCGAGGGAAAGGCGCCGAGGCCCATCAGCGTCGAGGTGACAGGCGCGCCGGTGAGATCCTGCAAGCGGCGCAGCAAGGTGCTGGCCTCGGGGCCGGAATTGATCACCCCGCCGCCGGTGTAGAAGATCGGCCGCTCGGCCTTGGCGATCAGCTCGATCGCTTCGATGATCTGTTCGGGCGGGGCAACCATCTGCGGCGCGTAGCGGTGCGATCCGGGCCGCACAAAGGCGCGGCGTTCGGAAGGGACCGCGATCTGCACGTCCTTGGGAATGTCGATCACGACCGGGCCGGGGCGGCCGGTGGTCGCGATGCGGAAGGCCTCCTGAATGGTCGCGGCCAGATCAGCCGGATCCTTCACGAGGTAATTGTGCTTGGTGCAGTGGCGGGTGATGCCGATGGTGTCGGCTTCCTGGAACGCATCGGTGCCGATCAGCGCGGTCGGCACCTGTCCGGTGATGACCACCAGCGGGATCGAATCCATCCATGCATCGGCAATGCCGGTGATCGCATTGGTCGCGCCCGGGCCCGAGGTGACCAGCACCACGCCCGGCTTGCCGGTGGCGCGGGCATAGCCTTCAGCCGCGTGGGCTGCGCCTGCTTCATGACGGACGAGAATGTGGCGGATGCGCTCATCGCCGAACAATTCGTCATAGATCGGCAGCACCGCACCGCCCGGATAGCCGAACACGAATTCGACGCCCTGCTCGATCAGGCATTGCACAAGGATCGCCGCGCCGCTGCTGGGGGCGCTGGGGCTTGCTGCTTGGGCCGGCTTGCCGGGCACGGGAAACTCCATCGGGTTGGGCGGCAGTGCGGCAAGAAACGCCTCACCGGTGCCTGACAACAAAAACCGGCCCGATGCAGGGGGGACTTGCATCGGACCGAGTGAAGACGCCGCTATCGGTTAGATTGTGATAGGTCAACCCCTAATTGCGCAATAAAGATGCAAAACAGGCGTCAATGTCGATATTTTCGGATTCAGGGCCGAACTCGAAACGCGGCCATTCGGATGGCGTCTGACGCCGGAACCAGGTGAACTGGCGCTTGGCATAGTTACGGGTGGCCTGTTGGGCGGCGGCGAGCATGGCGGCCTCGTCGATTGTGCCAGCCAAAAGCGCAGCGATCTCCGGCACGCCGATTGCGCGCATCACCGGCAGATCGGGATCAAGCCCGCGCGCCAGCAGCGCCTCGACCTCGGCCACAGCGCCTGCATCCAGCATGGTGGCAAAGCGCGCATCGCAGCGATCATAGACCCACTGGCGTTCCGGCAGCAGCACCAGCGGGTGGAGCGCAATTTCCTCGCCAATCCCGCCCGCCTTGGCCATCTGCCAGTCGCCCAGCGTGACCCCGGTCGAGCGTTTGACTTCAAGCGCACGGGCGATCCGCTGGGTATCGCCGGGATCAAGCTCGGCGGCGCGCTGCGGGTCTTCCAGCTGGAGCAGCTTGTAGGCGGCATCCCCGTCCAGCGCGCGCACCATGTTGCGCACATCGGGATCAATCGGCGGGATCGGCGCGATCCCTTCCAGCAGCACCTTGTGATAGAGCCCCGTTCCGCCGACGAGGATCGGCACGCCGCCGCCCGCATGAATATCGGCAATTTCGGCCTTGGCGCGGGTTGCCCAGGCGGCGGCCGAGCAGGCCTCGGCCCCGTCCCACGCGCCGAACAGGCGGTGTTCGATCCCCTCCATCTCGTCCTCGGACGGGCGGGCAGAAAGGACGCGCAGATCGGCATAGACCTGCGCGCTGTCGGCATTGACGATCACGCCGCGCTGGCCGCATTCGGCCAACCGGTGCGCGAGCGCGAGCGCAAACGCGCTCTTGCCGCTGGCGGTCGGCCCTGCAATGAGCGCGACGGGGGCTGCTGGAGAAGACAGAATGCTCATTGCCCGGCTGATAGCAGACGCAGCGACAAGGGAAACACGCCTTGATGCGCTGGCCGTCGCATTGCGCGCAGAAGGTGCGTCGCTGGCCACGGCCGATGTGCTGGCGGATGGCGAGGTGCTGGAGATGCGCTTCACCGACAGCGAGCCGCACAGCGTGCTGGCCGCGATCGACCGCTTCTTTGCGCCCGCCGATATGCTGGTGAGCCGCGGGGCGATTGCCGTGCCGCAGGTGTTTGTCTCGGACATGGATTCGACCATGATCGAGCAGGAATGCATCGACGAGCTAGCCGATTACGCGGGATTGAAGCCGCAGATCGCCGCCATCACCGAGCGCGCGATGCAGGGCGAGCTCGATTTCGTCGCCGCCCTGCGCGAACGCGTGGCGCTGCTCGAAGGACTGGATGAAAGCGCGATCCACGCCTGCCTTGACGACCGGATTACGCCGACGCCGGGAGCGCGCACGCTGGTGGCGACACTGGCGGCCATGGGCACGCGCACGGTGCTGGTGACGGGCGGTTTCCACCACTTCGCCGATCCGGTGGGCGCGATGCTCGGGTTTGATCGGGTGGTGGGCAACCACCTCGAAGTCGCCGGCGGGCGGCTCACCGGCGGGCTGCTGGGCACGATTACCGACAGCGCGGTGAAGGCCGCCGTGCTGCGCGAGGAGGCTGCCGGCGGGCTGGTCAGTCTTGCCACCGGCGACGGCGCGAATGACATTCCGATGATCGCCGAGGCAACCTATGGCTTTGCCTATCGCGCCAAGCCCAAGGCGCGTGCAGCCGCCAATGGCCGGGTGGATCGCGGCGATCTGACGGCGGTGCTCAGCCTGCTCGGCATTCCAAGGGCGGACTGGCACACGGACTGATCGCAAGCGGGCCACGAGGCATCGCAAAAAGGGTTTTGTTTAGCGTACCGAATCGGCTATTAACACTCATGTAAGCAAGCTGTGGCACCATCCGCGCCATCGCACAGGAATTGCCAGCATGAACGAAGCCGCTCGTGATCAGTATACCCGAATGTTTTCCGCCGACGGAACGGTGCTGCTGCACCCCGATCGTCCGCAGGCGAAGTATCGTCCCCTGCGCGCGGTGCGCAACTTTCAGATGCTCATGAAGGACAAGGAAGACACGGCTGCGGTGTTCCGGATCTTCGAATCGCTCCCCTCGAAAGACTTCCTGCCGCGCATCGCGGAGCTTTCGCTGTCCGAGCACGGAGCCGATCTGCGCCGCACCGAACCCTGCCTGCCCGACATCCTTGATGATCACGCGGCACTGCGTCGCACGCCGAAAGGCAGCCTTGCCCATGCCTATTGCGATTTCATGGAAGCCGAAGGACTGACGGCCGCGGGCCTCGTTGCCGAAAGCGACCGCGCCGGGCGACCGCGCTTCCCCGATCTGGTCGAGTGGTACATCAATTGCTCGCGCGATACACATGACCTGTTCCATGTGCTCTCCGGCTATGGCCGCGATGCACTGGGCGAGGCGTCGGTGCTGCTGTTCACCCACGGCCAGTCACCCAGCCAGGGCCACCTGCTGATCGGCTATGCCGGGGCGGCCAACATCAAGAAGATGGCCAAGGGCAGCCGCGCTCCCATCTTCGGCGCCGTGCGCGAGGCCCATCGCACCGGCAAGGGCGCGCCGCAGCTGATGGCACAACCGATCCGCCAACTGCTCGAGCGCCCGCTGGACGACGTGCGCGCGCAGCTGCGCATTCCCGAACCGAAGGCCTATCGCGAATGTCACCGCATCTGGGCCGCTGAAGGGATCAACCCCCACAACCTGCTCGCCAGCCCGAACGCGGCGCAGGAACTGGTTACGGCCTGAACGGGGCGGTCAGAGCCAGCTGGCGATCTGTTCCAGCGGCTTCTTGACCAGCGCGTGCGCGGGCACCGTTGCGCCGGGCGCGGGGTGCCCGGCGACCACGATCATCACCGGCTTCTCCCATTCGGGCCGCTCGCAGATCCGGCGCAAGAATCCCATGGGCGAGGGCGTGTGGGTGAGCGTCGCCAGTCCGGCCTCGTGGAGGGTCGCCAGCAGCATCCCGCAGGCAATGCCGACGCTTTCATTGACGTAGTAGTTCTGGGTTTGCCCGTCTTCAGCAATCCCGCCCTTACGCTGGGCGAACACCACGATCAGCCACGGCGCGACTTCGAGGAACGGCTTGTCGGCATCGGTGCCGAGATCGCGCAGCGCGGCAAGCCATTCCTCTCCGGCCTTGGGATCCCCGCCATCCGCACCGTAGAAGCGCCGTTCCTCGGCCTCGGCCGCCTCGCGGATCGCGCGCTTTGTGTCAGGCGAGCCGATGACGGCGAAATGCCAGGGCTGATGATTGGCGCCGCTGGGCGCGCTGCCTGCTGCTGAGATGGCCGCTTCTATGATAGCGCGCGGCACCGGCTCGGCGGAGAATTCGCGGCAGGTGCGTCGCTGCTTCAGCCGGTCGGCAAGGGCCGCCGCGCGGGCAAGGGCATCGGCGTCGCTCAGGCGCTCGAGGGTGTAGGGCAGGGTGTCAGGGCTCGGCATGGGGCGGGTTTTTGACCTCGATCAACGGGTGATGGACATTTAACTGACACTGATGTAAGTGGCATTAGGTGAACCTAATTCGCGACTCGCGCAAAGGACGTAACACGATGGCACTGCTCGATCTTCCGCTGGTTGCCCCCGATCGCAAAGTGTCGGGCATCCGCCCGCTCAAGGTGTTGCATCACTTCGGCAAGCTGGTCGAGGACAAGGAAGACACCGAGCAGGTGTTCCACATCATCGAAGCGACCAAGGGCAAGCGCAGCCATGCACAGGCGGCCGCGTTCATCCGCTCGCCCGAGGGGCAGCGTTTCCTGGCAGAGGGTGTCGATATCCCCGCCATGCTCGATGATCACGCGCGCTGGGCTGATTGCGGGCCGAACACGGTTGCGGCGCATTACATCGCCTTCATGAAGCGCGAAGGCCTTTCGGCTGCCGGTCTCGTGGCCGAAAGCCACCGCTGGGCATCGCCGGAAAGCCTGCCCAAGGACCAGACGCAGTGGTATTTTGACCGGCTGCGCGACACGCATGATCTGTTCCACGTGCTCACCGGCTATGGCCGCGATGCGCTGGGCGAGGCGAGCCTGCTCGGCTTCACCTACGAGCAGAACCACAATCGCGGCATTCTGTTCATCGCCTATGCCGGCGCGCGCCAGATCAAGAAGGTGACCGGCACCAAGGCGCCGATTTTCGCTTCGATCAAGGAAGGGCGCAAGCTCGGCCGGGCCGCAGCGAAGCTGTCGCATCAGGATATCGCGGCGCTGATGCGCGAGGATATCGGCGAAGCGCGCGCGCGGCTGAACATCGGCAAGCCCGAAGTCTACCGCCAGTGCCTCACGATCCTGGGCAGCGAAGGCATCCTGAGCGAGGAACTGACGCTGGGCAGTGCATCGCCGCAGGCAGCCTAGGCGTTCAGCGCAATTCCTTGCGGATCACGAGCTTGAGGCCTGACCACACCTCGTCAATCGCGCAGACCTTGGTATCGACCAGCCCCATCGGCAGACACACCTCGCGGATCGTGTCCTCGGTGATGTCGGTCGGCACCTTGGCGGCCTTCTTGGGCCAGCTGACCCAGATCTGACCTTCGGGCGAAATCTGGTGACGCAGCGCGGCCAGGCGCTGTTCGAGCGCCGCACGCTCGGTCACGAAGATATGGGCGGCATCGATCCCTTCGGCCGGATCGGCGACAAAGATCAGCTCCAGCGCATATTCGTCGATCTCGTCGATCACATCCTCGGGCATGGCATCGAACCACACCCGCATCCCGTCACGCAGGTTGAGCTTCTTGACGAGCGGGGTGCCGGAATAGCCTGAGGCCACGGGCGCCTAGCTTTCCATCCATTCGTCGAAGAAGCGCTGGTTGGCCGCGCGCAATTCGCTCAGCGGCACGCCCAGCACATGATCGCCGCCGACGGTGCCGACGCGCTGGAAACCGATCTGCGCGGTCTCGGCATCGCGCGTGCCCTTGGCGAGCGCGGCGTTGAGCGCGGCGACATCGGGCACCGTGACGAGATAGCGCCCCTGATCCTCGCCGAACCACCATTGTGCCGGGGTGTAATCGGGATTGCCCGCAAGGTCGGCTTCCGCGCCGATGCCGCCTGCCAGCGCCATTTCGGCGAGTGCCACGGCAAGGCCACCATCGGAAAGGTCATGCACGGCATTGACCAGCCCGTCCGCGATCAATTCGTGGATGATTTCGCCCGCATTACGCTCGACAGTGAGGTCGGTCGGCGGGGTGCGCCCGGCTTCCTGTCCCTTGATCACCTTGAGCCACAGCGACTGGCCGAGGTGCGAGCGGGTCGGATCGGGCTTGGCCCAATGCTCCGGCCCGACGAGGTAGATCGCATCGCCCGCCTGCTTGAAGTGCATCGTCATCATCTTGGACAGATCGGTGATGATGCCGACCCCGCCAATCGCCGGGGTGGGCAGGATCGCGCTGCCGCCGCCGGTCGCCTTGCTTTCGTTATAGAGGCTGACGTTTCCGCTCACGATCGGGAAGTCGAGCGCGCGGCAGGCGTCGGCCATGCCTTCAAGGGCGTGGACGATCTGCGCCATGATCTCGGGGCGCTGCGGGTTGGCGAAGTTGAGGCAATTGGTCACCGCCAGCGGCCGCGCGCCGACTGCGCACAGGTTCCGGTAAGCCTCGGCAATCGCCTGCTTGCCGCCCTCGTAGGGATCGGCAAACACATAACGCGGGGTGCAATCGGTGGTGATCGCAAGCGCCTTCGTCGTTCCGTGCACGCGCACCACACCGGCATCGCCGCCGGTCTGGAGCGTGTCCGCGCCGACCTGCGAATCATATTGTTCGGCAATCCAGCGGCGCGAGGCGCAATCGGGCGAACCCATCAGCGTCAGCAGATCGGCCGCGATGTCATCGCTGGCGGGCACTGCGGCGAGCGGCTTTACGCCGGCCCAGGCCTTGTATTCCTCCTTGGAGAGGTAGGGCCGATCATACAGCGGGGCTTCGTCAGCCAGCGGGGCAAGCGGAATGTCGCACACCACTTCGCCATTGAATTCGAGCACCATGTGGCCGGTGTCGGTGACTTCGCCGATCACCGCGAAATCGAGCTCCCACTTGGTGAAGATCGCCTCGGCCATGGCTTCCTTGCCGGGCTGGAGCACCATGAGCATCCGCTCCTGGCTCTCGCTCAGCATCATCTCGTAAGGCGTCATGCCCTCTTCGCGGCACGGCACCTTGTTCATGTCGAGCCGGATGCCCGCGCCGCCCTTCGACGCCATTTCGACGCTGGAGGAGGTGAGGCCCGCTGCGCCCATGTCCTGAATGGCAACAATCGCGTCGGTCGCCATCAGTTCGAGGCAGGCTTCGATCAGCAGCTTTTCGGTGAAGGGATCGCCGACCTGCACGGTGGGCCGCTTGGCTTCCGCATCCTCGCCGAAGTCGGCCGAAGCCATGGTCGCGCCGTGGATCCCGTCGCGTCCGGTCTTGCTGCCAACATAGACAATCGGATTGCCCAGCCCGGTGGCGGCGGAATAGAAAATCTTGTCCTGATCGGCGACGCCCACCGTCATCGCGTTGACGAGGATATTGCCATCATAGGCCGGGTGGAAATTGGTCTCGCCCGCCACGGTTGGCACGCCGACGCAATTGCCATAGCCGCCGATGCCCGCGACCACGCCCTGCACCAGATGCTTCATCTTGGGGTGTTCGGGCCGGCCAAAGCGCAGCGCATTGGCATTGGCCATCGGGCGCGCCCCCATGGTGAACACATCGCGCAAGATGCCGCCCACACCCGTCGCCGCGCCCTGATAGGGCTCGATATAGGAGGGGTGGTTGTGGCTCTCCATCTTGAAGATCGCCGCCTGATTGTCGCCGATGTCGATCACGCCGGCGTTCTCGCCCGGGCCGCAGATCACCCACGGGGCTTCGGTGGGCAGCTTCTTCAAGTGCAGGCGCGAGGATTTGTAGCTGCAATGCTCCGACCACATCACCGAGAAGATGCCGAGTTCCACAAGGTTCGGCTCGCGCCCCAGCGCATGGAGGACGCGCTCGTATTCCTCGGCGGAAAGGCCGTGCTGTTCGACGATTTCAGGGGTGATGGCGGTCATGTCCGGGACTCCTTGCCGCGCCCCCTAGATCACTGGTCGCTGAAGGCCAAGCCGCCGCGTATCTGGAACCAGCGATTCTCCCCGACCCAGACCGCCAGCGCGGTCAGGATGGCAAAGGCGAGCAGCGCTTGGGTGTAGAGGAACAGCCCGGCGGTTTCCGGATGCGGGCCGAACCAGTTGATCGCCTGCAGCGCCAGCATCACCGCCAACAGCACCGCCGGTGGGCCGATCGGACCGCGCGTGCTGCGGACATAGAAAGCAAAGGCACCGCCCGTCACCGCCAGCTCGAGCGGGATTGCCGCCGCCGGATAGTTCCACAGCCCGAGCCCGAGCTTCGGCGGCTCGCCGTCGAGCGTCAGATCCGGCACGTGCACCAGCCAGTCGAGCGGCCAGTGCGAAAGCACCACCAGCCCGGCCACCAGCCCGGCAAACAGGCTGCGCTGGCCGATCCCCACCACCACCAGACAGGCAAACGCCCACAGCGCCGCCCCGATCAGGCTGTGCGTGTAGGGCATATGGTAGAGGTCCAGCGGCACCATCACGCTCGCCGCCGGATCAACCCGCATCCGCTCCACCCCGATGGTGGCCAGCGCGAAGAAGCCCCAGTCCACCAGCTGTGCCGCCACGAACAGCGTCCCCAGTCGCGGGCTGCGCGGGCTGACCGCAGCGGCGATGAAGGCAGGGGCGAAATGGCCGATGAACATAGGTGCGCGTCAGCCTACGCTGGGGGCGAAACGCAAGGCCGCATAGGTTGCAACCGCGCTCGCAGCGCCGGTGGCAAAGGCGCCCCACAGGATGTCGAGCACGCTGATGTGGGTCGCCCAGACCTTGAACACCGCCTGCGAGGTGAGATCGAAGGTGGCATAGCACAAGGCGCCCAGCAGGATGCCGTTGAGCAGCGCAGGCTGCACCGCGCCCGCTTCGATCCCCGGCTTGATCGCAAACCATGTCATCCCGGCCAGATAGACGACGTAGAACACGCCCGCTGCGGCGACATTGAAATCCTTCGCCATGATATCGCCGATCACCGGGCGATAGAGGTTTCCGGCAGCCCAGCGCAGCCAGATCGCATCCAGCACGCCAAAGGCGACAGCCGCCGCGACGTAGGCGATGATCCATTTCAACATGTGTTGGCCATTCCCTGTTAGGTATTCCCGCCCCGATGCCTCGCAGCCTTGACCGGACACGGCTGCCGCGTCAATGCTGGCGCGCATGGACGAGGGCAACACCGCGACGCCGCCGGCGCAGGATATCGGGCAGATGAGTTTCGAGCAGGCGCTGGCCGCGCTCGAACAGATCGTGCAGGCGCTCGAGCGCGGGGATGTCCCGCTCGATCAGTCGATCAGTCTTTACGAACGCGGCGAAGCGCTGCGCGCAGCGTGCCAGCAGCGGCTTGATGCGGCGCAGGCGCGGATCGAGCGGATCGTGACCGGCGCCGATGGCCGCGCGGCCGGCACCCAAGCCTTCGACGCGGAGAGCTGAGAGCGATGCTGGCAGAAGCAGGAAGCACGGTGCTGGGCGATGCCATCGCGCAGGTTCAGGCTGATATTGATTCGGTGTTTGACGCGTTGCTGCCGGTGCCCGACGACACCAGCGCGCGTCTGGTCGAGGCGATGCGCTATGCCGCGATTGGCGGCGGCAAGCGGGTGCGCCCGCTGCTGGTGTGCAGCACCGCCGCGCTGTTCGGCGTCGCGCGCGAACCGGCGCTGAGGGCAGGGGCCGCGATCGAGGCGATCCATGTCTACTCGCTGATCCACGATGACCTTCCCTGCATGGACAATGACGATCTGCGCCACGGCAAGCCGACGCTGCACAAGGTCTATGATGAAGCCACCGCCGTGCTGGCGGGCGATGCGCTCCACGCGCTGGCCTTCGAGATCCTCGCGGAAGAAGAAACCAGCGCCGATCCCTTTACCCGCAGCGAATTGATCCTGACGCTGGGCAAGGCGTCGGGGATGCACGGCATGGCCGGCGGGCAGATGATGGACATGGTCGCGGATGAGGAAGGCGTGACCTACGATCTGCACACCATCACCCGCCTGCAACAGCTCAAAACCGGCGCGTTGCTGGCCGCGAGCGTCGAGATGGGCGCGATCCTCGGCAAGGTCGCTCCGCAGGGCCGGATGCATCTGCGCGCCTATGCCCGCGATATTGGCCTTGCGTTCCAGATCGCCGACGATCTGCTCGATGTCGAAGGCGATATCGACAAGGCCGGCAAGGCGCTGCGCAAGGATAACGAGCAGGGCAAGCAGACCTTCGTGACCCTGATGGGCGCCGAAAAGGCCCGCGAGCAGGCGCGCGCGCTGGTCGATCAGGCGGTGCTGCGGCTCGCCTCCTATGGCCCCGAAGCCGACATCCTGCGCGCGCTCGCCCGCTACATCGTCGAGCGGGATCGGTGATCCTTCGCCGGAGAGAGGATAAAACCATGACACGCCGCGTCGGGATATATCCCGGAACTTTCGATCCCATCACACTGGGCCATGCCGATATTATCCGGCGCGGTTCCAAGCTGGTCGACTGGCTGATCATCGGGGTCACCACCAACCCTTCCAAAAACCCGATGTTCTCGACCGAGGAACGCTTCCGCATGGTCGAGCGCGAGGTCGCCAATCTTGGCCTCGGCAATGTCGAGGTGGTGGGCTTCAACGCGCTGCTGGTGAAATTCGCGCAGAAACAGGGCGCGAGCGTCATCATCCGCGGGCTGCGCGCGGTGGCGGACTTCGAATACGAATATCAGATGGCCGGCATGAACCAGCAGCTCGACGATGATATCGAGACCGTGTTCCTGATGGCCGACGTCTCGCTCCAGCCGATTGCATCCAAACTGGTCAAGGAAATCGCGATCTACGGCGGCGACATCGCCCGGTTCGTCAGCCCGCCGGTGCGCGAGGAAGTCGAGGCGCGGGTGCGCGAGACCGGGACCAAAGGCGATTACTGATCCGGCTTTGTGGGCAGGCTCCGCTTCATTCATTGAAGTGTCAGCCTCGCATGGTTACACGGCGCGATGAACACGGACACCAACATGATCAAAGCCACACTCACTTCTGCCCCCGGCGCTCTGCTCGCGGCGCTGCTCGTTACGCTGGCAGCGCACCCTGCGCTTGCCCAGAAGCAGAAGGACGACACACCGCCGGTCGCCTTCGGGGATACTGCGCCCAAGGATGAGGACGAAGACGACGACGCGCCCGCCGCGCCGCGCGTCTATGCGCCGATCAATTATGACGTGACCGCCGATCCGGAGAACATCTGGGTGCTCGATCTGTCGAACGGCCAGCGGGTCAAGGTCCGCTTGCAGAACGATTGGGCGCCAACCCATGTCGAGCGGATCAAGGAATTGACCCGCCGCGGTTTCTACAACGGGGTGATCTTCCACCGCGTGATTGACGGCTTCATGGCGCAGGGCGGCGATCCGACCGGCACCGGGCAGGGCGGCAGCGAGCTGCCTGATCTGAAGGCCGAGTTCAACCCGATGCCCCACGTGCGCGGCACGCTGTCGATGGCCCGCGCTTCGGAAGATGACAGCGCCAACAGCCAGTTCTTCATCGTGTTCTACCCGCGCTTCAGCCTCGACAAGAAATACACCAATTTCGGCCGGGTGATCGAGAATATGGAAGCGGTTGACGCGATCAACCGCGGCGAGCCGCCCGCATCGCCGACCTATATCCTCCAGGCCTCGCTCGCGAGCGACAACCTGCCGCCCCCGCCGCCGCCCGCTCCGGCGGAAGAAGCGCCGATCTCGGCCGATATGCTGAGCGCGCCAATCGGCTAGACCGAAAAGGGGGCAGGGGGCTTTCCTGCGGGCGAGCGCCGCGCTAGGCGCCGCGCCCATGAAATTAGACCTGTTCGATTTCGAATTGCCGCCCGAGCGCATTGCGCTTCGTCCCGTGCGCCCGCGCGATGCGGCGCGGATGCTGGTGGTGCGCGGGGCTGATGCTCCGTTTGAAGACAGGGGCGTGCGCGATCTGCCGAGCCTGCTCAACCCCGGCGATGTGCTGGTGTTCAACGATACCCGCGTGATTCCCGCCCAGCTCGAAGGCCGCCGCGCTGACGGTGAGGCCAAGATCGGCGCCACCCTGCACAAGCGGATTGATCTGCGGCGCTGGCAGGCCTTCATCCGCAACGCCAAGCGGGTGAAAGTGGGTGACAGCCTCGTATTTGGCGGCGGGGTCACCGCGATTGCCGAGGCGCGCCATGCCGATGGTTCGATCACGCTGATGTTCGAAGGCGAAGAACCCGTCGAAGTGCTGCTCCACCGCGCTGGCACCATGCCGCTGCCGCCTTACATCGCCAGCAAACGCGGGGTCGACGCGCAGGATCTGGAAGATTACCAGACGATGTTTGCCGCCGAGGAGGGCGCGGTTGCCGCCCCCACGGCCTCGTTGCATTTCACTCCGAGGCTGGTCGATGCGCTGGATGCGCGCGGGATCGGGCGGGCCATGCTGACGCTGCACGTGGGCGCGGGCACGTTCCTGCCCGTCAAGGCTGACGATACCGACGACCACCAGATGCACGCCGAATTCGGCCGGATTTCGCAATCGACCGCCGATCAGCTCAACGCCGCGCGCGCAGGCGGCGGCCGGATCATCGCGGTCGGCACCACCTCGCTGCGGCTGCTCGAAAGCGCGGTGGACGAGAATGGCATCATCCAGCCGTTTGCGGGGGACACCGCGATCTTCATCACGCCGGGATACAGGCTCAAGGCGGTCGACGGGCTCATGACCAATTTCCACCTGCCCAAATCAACTCTGATGATGCTGGTGAGCGCGCTGATGGGGCGCGAGCGGATGATGGCGGCCTATGCCCATGCCATCGCCAATGAATATCGCTTCTATTCCTATGGTGACTCCTCGCTGCTGCTCCCGTAATCAGTAGCAATGCATGAACCCATTCTGTCGATCCGCGGCCTCACCAAGACCTACAAGAACGGCCCCCGCGCGCTCGACAATGTCGATCTCGATATCCGGCCGGGTGAGATTTTCGCGCTGCTCGGGCCGAACGGCGCGGGCAAGACGACGCTGATCGGCGCGGTGTGCGGGCTGGTGCGGCCTACCGGCGGGACCATCACCGCCTTCGGGCAGGACTTGGCGAAGGACTGGCGCAAGGCACGCGCGCGGATCGGGCTGGTGCCGCAGGAACTCTCCACCGATATGTTCGAGACGGTGTGGCGCGCGATCGCCTATTCGCAGGGGCTGTTCGGCAAGCCTTACGATCCGGCACGGCTCGAGGAAATCCTGCGCAGCCTTTCGCTGTGGGACAAGAAGGACGCGCAGATCCGCGCACTCTCGGGCGGGATGAAGCGCCGCGTGTTGATCGCCAAGGCGCTGGCGCATGATCCTGAACTGCTGTTCCTCGACGAGCCGACCGCGGGCGTCGATGTCGAGCTGCGCAAGGATATGTGGCAGCAGATCGCGGCGCTCAAAGAACGCGGGGTGACGATCATCCTCACCACCCATTACATCGAGGAAGCCGAGGAAATGGCCGACCGGGTCGGCATCATTCAGGGCGGGCGGATCCTGATGGTCGACGAAAAGCGCGCGATGATGGAGCGGCTCGGCACCACCGAAGCGGTGATCGATCTGGCCGCGCCGCTGGCGGCCCTGCCTGCCGAAATTGCCGCCTTCCCGGTCGAGCTGGGTGCGGGCGGAACGGTGCTGACGTATCGCGGCGGGAATGGCCAGGGCGGGGGCCGTGCGCAGGTCGCCGCGCTCACCCAGGCGCTGACCCGCGCCGGCATCGGCTACACCAGCCTCGACATCCACGACAGCTCGCTGGAAGACATCTTCGTCGGTCTGCTCGGCCAAAAAGCGGAGGCGGCGTGATGTATTTCAACGCCCGCAGCGCCTATGCCATCTACCGCCGCGAAATGGCCCGCGCCTTCCGTACCGCGTTCCAGTCGATCCTTGCGCCAGTGCTGACGACCTCGCTCTATTTCGTGGTGTTCGGTTCGGTGATCGGGGCGCGGATGGAGCCGGTGGCGGGTGTGCCCTACGGCGCCTTCATCATCCCGGGCCTGCTGATGCTGACCCTGCTGGGCGAGACCACCAGCAACGCCAGCTTCGGAATCTATATGCCGCGTTTTACCGGCACGATTTACGAGCTGCTTTCCGCGCCGGTTGGCGTGGCCGAGACGCTGGTGGGGTTTGTCGGCGCGGCGGCCACCAAGGGCCTGATCCTTGCCGCGATCATCCTTGCCACAGCGCGGCTGTTTGTCGATTACGAGATCGCCTATCCGCTGTTTGCGGCTTTTTATGTGATGCTGGTCGCGGCCAGTTTCGCGCTGTTCGGCTTCATCCTCGGCATCTGGGCTGACAGCTTTGAAAAGCTCGGGGTGATCCCGATGCTCATCCTCACCCCGCTGACGTTCCTGGGCGGCACCTTCTATTCGATCCGCGATCTGCCCGGCCCGTGGGACGCCATAGCGCTCGCCAATCCGATTGCCTTCCTTGTCAGCGGGTTGCGCTGGACCTTCTATGGCACCTCGGACGTGCCGATCGCGCTCTCGCTCGGGCTGACGCTCGGATTTCTGGTGGTGTGCGTGAGCGTGATCGCGGTGATCTTCCGCACCGGATGGCGCCTGCGCGAATGACCGCGAAAGCGGGTCTGCGAAAGCCTTTGGTCGGCTCGCAACCACCGTCTGTCTGACCTGAACGGCGCTTGGCAGTCCTGTTCAGGAAGGGGAAAGTGTCTGATTCCTAATGGCTTGCCCACCGCCGCATCCTTCGCGGCAGGATAAGAACAAGGAATAGATACATGAAGAAGATCGCATTCACCACGCTTGCGGCGCTGGGCGCGATGGCCCTTCCGGCAGCCGCACAGGCGCAGTCGAACGAAGACCCCAAGATCGAAGCCTATGTCGGCGCTTCGGCCGGTATCCACGAGCTTGATCTCGGCATTCCGGGCGATAACGGCGGCATCTACGGCGTTGTTGCCGGGGTCGATGTGCCCGTCGGCAAGACCTTCTTCGTCGGTGCCGAGGGTAACTACCACATCGGCGACGGCGCGATCGACAGCGAATACGGCGTTGCTGCCCGTGCCGGCGTGCGCGTTGGCGAGAGCGGCAAGATCTTCGTGCGCGGCGGCTATCAGGAAGTCGATTTCGACCTCGGCAGCCTGTTCGGCATCGCCGTTCCCCCGGGCACCGACACCTCGGATGGTGATTACCTCGTGGGTGCCGGCGTCGAGTTCGGCATTGGTGACAGCCCCATCCGCCTGCGTGCCGGGGTCGATACCATCGCCTTCGACACCACCCGCGCAACTGTGGGCGTGCTCTACGCCTTCTAAGGCCTGAGCCTCACACACAACAAACCGGCAGGAGCAACCATCCGCGTTGCTCCTGCCTTTTTTGTGTGCGGGCGGGGGAGGGTGACAGGACAGGGCGGCGGCGCTAGGGGCGCGAACATCATGACGCCCCCCCGCTTCTCCTTCACGCTTCACGCCACCGACGGCAAGGCCCGCACCGGTACGATCCAGATGCAGCGCGGCGAGATCCGCACGCCGGCCTTTATGCCGGTCGGCACAGCGGCGACGGTGAAGGCGATGAAGCCCGAGGCGGTGCGCGGCACCGGGGCCGACATCATCCTTGGCAACACCTATCACCTGATGCTGCGCCCCGGCGCCGAGCGGGTGAACAGGCTGGGCGGCCTGCACACATTCATGAACTGGCCGCGCCCGATCCTGACCGATTCCGGCGGCTATCAGGTGATGAGCCTGTCGGAACTGCGCAAGCTGACCGAACACGGCGTCGAGTTCCGCAGCCACCTCGATGGCTCCAAGCATATGCTCACGCCCGAACGCTCGATGGAAATCCAGCGCCTGCTCGGCTCCGACATTGTCATGGCGTTCGACGAATGCCCGCGTGCTTACCGTCCGAAGGACGAGATCGCGTCCTCGATGGAACTCTCGATGCGCTGGGCCAGGCGCAGCCGCGAGGGCTTTGACGCAGGCGAGGAACACGCTGCCCGCGCCGCGCTGTTCGGCATCCAGCAGGGCGCGCTCCACGAAGACCTGCGCCGCATCAGCGCCGAGGCGCTCACCGACATTGGCTTCGATGGCTATGCCGTCGGCGGGCTCGCGGTGGGCGAGGGGCAGGAGGCGATGTTCGGCGTGCTCGATTACGCGCCCGATATGCTGCCGGTGGACCGCCCGCGCTACCTGATGGGGGTGGGCAAGCCCGACGATCTGGTCGGCGCGGTGGAGCGCGGGATCGATATGTTCGATTGCGTGCTGCCCACCCGTTCGGGCCGCAACGGGCAGGCGTTCACGTGGAACGGCCCGCTCAACCTGCGCAACGCCCGCTTTGCCGAGGATACCGGCCCGCTGGACGAACGCTGCACCTGTCCGGTCTGCACCACCTACAGCCGCGCCTATATCCACCACCTCGTCAAGTCGGGCGAGATGCTCGGCGCGATGCTGGTGACCGAGCATAACCTCAGCTTCTATCAGGCGCTGATGCAGGGGATGCGCGATGCTATCGCGGGCGGAACATTCGCCAGCTTCGCCAGCGACTTCCGGCGGGATTACCTGCACGCGAGGGCTTGAACCGCAGTTTCGCAATGTTAGGCTGGCCCCTGTCGCAGAAACGCAGGGGAGCAGCACAGTGCACGCAGCAAGCAAACAGTCCGGGTTCCGGGCGCGGATGATGGCGGCTTTGTTGCCGGGCGCAATGCTGCTGGCAAACCCGGTGCTGGCGCAGGACAGCAATGCCGATGCCGCCCGCAATTTCGGCGTGCGTGCCACGGTGCTCGATATCAGCCTGTCACCCTCGGGCACCAAGATCGCCTATATCGCAGCCGGCCCGGAACACTCCGAAGTCATCAACGTGATCGACCTCGCTGGCGATGCCAAAATCGTCTCGGTGCTCAAGAACACCGAGAAGATCGGCGATTTCGCGTGGTGCGAATGGGCGACCGATATGCGGCTCATCTGTCAGGTGGCTGGCATGGGCAAGGGCACCGATGGCCTGCTGGTGCCGTTTGACCGGCTGTTCGCGATCAACGCCGATGGCACCGAAGCCAAGATGCTGAGCCAGCGGGATTCGTTCCGTGCGCTGGGCTTCAACCAGAACGGCGGGGACATCGTCGCCTTCGATGTGACCGACAGCCAGGGCGAAGTCCTGATGACGCGCAACTACGTCCCCGAAAGCGACATCAACACGCGCCTCGCCAATTCCAAGTCGGGCCTCGGTGTGGATCTGGTCGATGTGACCACGGGGCGCACCCGCACCCGCGAGGCGGCCGATGACGGCGCGCTGCGCTACGTCGCGGACGAGCGCGGGCAGGTGCGGATCAAGGTCCGCGCGCTGTATGATGGCACCGGCAACCTGACCGGCGAATATGTCTATCTCTACCGCACGCCGGGCAGCACCAGCTGGAAGAAGTTCGAGAAGCTGACGGTGGATGGCACCCCCATCAGCGGGTTCACCCCGATCGCGGTCGATTCGGCGCGCAATGTCGCCTACGGCTTCATCACCAAGGGCGGTTATGACGCGGTGGTCGAAGTGCTGCTCGATGGCAGCGAGGCGGGCAAGGTGGTGATGGCGCGCAGCGATGTCGATGTCGACGCGCTGATCCGCATCGGCCGCAAGCGCCGCGTTGTGGGCGCCACCTACGCCACCGAAAAGCGCGAGATCGCCTATTTCGATCCCGAATTGCAGAAACTCGCCGCCGGGCTCGCCAAGGCGCTGCCCGATACGCCGCTGATCAACATCGTCGGCGCGAGCAGCGACGAACGCCGCATCCTGCTGATCGCGTCAAGCGATACCCAGCCCGGCATGGTTTACCTGTTCGACAAGGACAAGCGCAGTCTCGAGCCGCTGCTGCCGGTGCGCGCGGAGCTGGCCGAGAAGGCGATGGGGCCGATGAAGCCGGTCACCTATCCCGCTGCCGATGGCACGCAGATCCCGGCCTATCTCACCCTGCCGCCGGGTTCCGATGGCAAGAACCTGCCTGCCGTGGTGCTGCCCCACGGCGGCCCTGCCGCGCGCGACGAGTGGGGGTTTGACTGGCTGGTGCAATACTTCACCGCCCGCGGCTATGCCGTGCTCCAGCCCAATTACCGCGGCTCTGCCGGCTATGGCGAGGCGTGGTATGGCCGCAACGGCTTCAAGGCATGGGACGTGGCCATCGGGGACGTCAATGATGCGGGGCGCTGGCTGATGAAGGAGGGCATCGCACGGCCCGATCAGCTCGCTATCGTCGGGTGGTCTTACGGCGGCTATGCCGCGCTGCAATCGCAGGTGCTCGATCCGGCGCTGTTCAAGGCGGTGGTGGCGATCGCACCGGTGGTCGATCTCGGCTTTCTGGCGGACGACGCGCGCGGTTACACCAATGCGCGGCTCGTGCAGGAATATATCGGCGAGGGCCCGCATATCGAGGCCGGCAGCCCGCGCCGCCACGCTGCGAAATTCGCCGCCCCCGTCGCCCTGTTCCACGGCACGCGCGATCTCAACGTCGATGTGCGCCATGCCCGCGCGATGGAAAAGGCGCTGAAGGGGGCGGGCAAGCCGGTCGTGTACCGTGAATACGAAGACCTGCAGCACGGGTTGGAGGACACGACGGCGCGGGTCGATATGCTCACCACCATTGGCGCCTTCCTCGACGAGCATCTCGGCCGCGGTGGGTGAGCGGCTGAAGGCACTCGACAAATCCGTCTCCCAACGCCTAGGGCGGGCGCCATGACAGACACTCCTCTGAGCCCTGCCGATTGCACCACCATGGCCGAGGTGCGCGCCGGGGTGGATGCACTCGATGCCGAACTGGTGGCGCTGCTGGCGACGCGGTTCGGCTACATGCGCGCCGCCGCCCGGATCAAGCCCACCCGCGATGCGGTGCGCGATGAAGCGCGCAAGGCCAGCGTGATCGCCGCCGCCGTCGCCGAGGCCGAAGCGCACGGCATCCCCGGCGATGTTATCGCCGATATGTGGGAACGGCTCGTCGAAGGCTCGATCGCCTACGAATTTGCCGAGTGGGACAAGGTGCGGGGCTGACGCCTTCCCCACCGTCTCTGGAAGACAACGAAAAAGGGCGGCCCCGCAAGGCCGCCCTTTTCTTGTATCGGGTCGCTGAAGGATGGATCAGCGCGAGTAGAATTCGACCACCAGGTTCGGTTCCATCGTCACCGGGTAGGGCACTTCGTCGAGCTTCGGCACGCGGGTGAAATGCACCTTGTCGTTGCCGTCGGGCGCGACGTAGTCGGGGATGTCACGCTCGGGCAGGCCCTGCGCTTCGATCACCAGCGCCATTTCCTTGGCCTTGCTGCCGAGGCTGATGACATCGCCCACATCCACGCGGCGCGAGGCGATGTTGCACTTCACGCCGTTCACATAGATGTGCCCGTGGCTGACGATCTGGCGCGCGGCAAAGATCGTCGGCGCGAACTTGGCGCGGTAGACGATCATGTCGAGACGACGCTCGAGCAGGCCGATCAGGTTCTGGCTGGTATCGCCCTTCATCCGCGAAGCTTCAGCGTAGGTGCGCTTGAACTGCTTTTCGGTGACGTCGCCGTAATAGCCCTTGAGCTTCTGCTTGGCCCGCAGCTGCAGGCCGAAGTCGCTCATCTTGCCCTTGCGGCGCTGGCCGTGCTGGCCCGGGCCGTAGGAACGCTTGTTCACCGGCGAATTCGGGCGACCCCAGATGTTTTCACCCATCCGGCGGTCAAGCTTGTACTTGGCGCTTTTGCGCTTCGACATATGTCGTATCCTTCAATGTGCTGGACTGCCCCTGTGGCAGCCATTCAACCCGGCATCGCTCCATCAGGACGATATTCCTGATGCGGCCACTGCTTCACCGGGGTGCAGGGCCCATTTGCGAAGGCGCGCGCATAGCAGGAACGGGCGTGAGGTCAAGCATTGTGCGCGCTTTGCACCCGTGACGCGGCCCGTTGCGGGCCTATGTCGTGGTCATCGCGAGGTCATTGCTAGGTCATCGCGGGGTCGTTGCCGCCTTACCGCGGGTTGCCGAGTTCGCGCCATTCTTCGGTGGTGCGGCAGATCTTGGTCTTGCGGCGGCTCGACATGTCGAGCTTGATGTAGCGGCAGATGCGCTCGTCCTCGGGCTTGGCTTCGGCGGTTTCGGCCGTGTCCTTGGTCTCGGCCTTTGCGCTCTCGGCTTCGGCCGGGGCGGGTTCGGCAGCTTCGGTGGGAGCCTGTTGTGCAGCCAATGCAGCCGAGGCGAACAGCGCAGAAATCAGCACAGCAAACGCCGCGGCCGAACGCAGGGGGATCGAATTCATCAGCAATCTCACAGGGTTTGATCAAAGAGGGAGCTTGGACGTAACCGCGCGCCGCCGCGCTGTCCAATGCAAATGGTGCAAGGCGGATCAGGCGTCCCGCTCGCGCTCCAGCGTGCTCAGGATGCCGCGCAAGGTGCGCACCTCAAGGTGGTTCCAGCCGGGCTTGGTCAGCAATCCGCGCAGGTTGCGGCGGGTCGCTTCGGCGCGCGATTCGGGGAAGAAGTAATTGCGCGGCTCCAGCAGCTTCTCGAAATGGGCCACCAGCCCGTCGAGCTCGTCCTGCGGGGCGGGGGGCAGCACATCTTCAAGCGTGGGCTGCACCAGCACGTCGCCAGCGCCGCCGATCTCGCGCCCGGTGCGCGACCATTCATAGGCGACCAGAATCACCGCCTGCGCGAGATTGAGCGAGCCGAATTCGGGATTGATCGGCACGGTCACGATGTTGCGGGCGAGCGCGACGTCCTCGGTCTCCAGACCCGAGCGTTCGGGCCCAAACAGGATTGCATGGCGGCCTGCAAGGGTGTGGACCAAGCGGCCCGCCTCGTCAGGGGTGATCACTGGCTTGGTCACCCCGCGCTTGCGGACGGTAGTCGCGTGGACATGGGCGCAATCGGCAACGGCTTCGGCGGTGGTGGCATAGACCTTGGCCTGTTCCAGCACGATGTCCGCGCCCGAGGCGGCAGGGCCTGCCGAAGGGTTGGGCCAGCCGTCACGCGGGGCCACCAGGCGCATTTCGGTGAGCCCGAAATTGAGCATCGCCCGCGCCGCCTTGCCGATATTCTCGCCCAATTGCGGGCGCACGAGCACGATCACCGGTGGGTTGAGATCGGCCATATTCCGCTTATTCCTTGGCCGCTTGCTGGACGGTGCTGGCAAACTCTTCGAAGTCACGTGCCTCGGAGAAATCGCGGTAGACGCTCGCGAAACGGATATAGGCGACCGAGTCGATCTGGCGCAGGCCTTCCATCACCAACTCGCCGATATGGGAGGAGGGCACTTCAGCCTCGCCCGATGTTTCAACCTGCCGCTGGATGCCGGAAATCAGCTGATCGAGCCGTTCCTGATCGATCCCGCGCTTGCGACTGGCCAGCGCGACCGAGTGTTCCAGCTTCGACCGGTCGAACGGTTCGCGCCGGGCGGCCTCGCCGTTGGTCCCGGACTTGACCACCACCACCTCGCGCAGTTGCACGCGTTCAAAGGTCGTGAAGCGCGCCCCGCAGGACGAGCACTGCCGCCGCCGCCGGATCGAGGCGTTGTCCTCGGTCGGGCGGCTGTCTTTTACCTGGGTATCATCATGGGCACAAAAGGGACAACGCATTCAGCGACTTACTTCTTGATCCGCTGGTACAACGCGAAGCCCATACCGGCCACGAGGCCGATCGGCCACGACACGAAGGGCAACAAAGCGCCCGCCACCGCACCGACCGCCGCGCCTGTCAGAACCGGCGCGGTGGAGGGGTGATTGACGCCCTCCTTGGCCATGCCCGAAATCTCGGCCTTGGCATCTTCGACCCAGTCAGGGGTCTGGCGCGGATCCTGATCATTCATGGCCATTGGCTCCTTACATGCCCGGATAGACGGGGAAGGCCGCACACAACTCGCTCACGCGGGCGCGCACACTTTCTTCGACTTGCGCATCGCCTTCGGGGCCATTTTTGGCAAGTCCGTCAACGACTTCGGTGATAAGCTTGCCAATGATACGGAACTCAGCCGGGCCAAAGCCGCGGGTGGTGCCGGCGGGGGTGCCCAGGCGGATGCCGCTGGTGACGAAGGGCGAACGGGTGTCGAACGGAATACCGTTCTTGTTGCAGGTCAGCCAGGCGCGATCGAGGCCCTTTTCGGCGTCCTTGCCGGTCACGTCCTTGGCCGTCAGATCAACCAGCATCGAGTGGTTATCGGTGCCGCCGCTGACGATCCGCAGCCCGTGTTCCTCAAGGCTCGCGGCGAGCGCACGGGCGTTCTCGACGATGCGATGAGCGTATTCGCTAAAGCTCGGATCGAGCGCTTCCTTGAAGGCCACGGCCTTGGCTGCGACGATGTGCATCAGCGGGCCGCCCTGCAGACCCGGGAACACGGCCATGTTCAAGGGCTTGGTATACTTCTCGTCGTTCCACAAGATAATGCCCGAGCGCGGACCGCGCAGGGACTTGTGGGTGGTGGAGGTGACGATGTCGCAATGCGGGAAGGGCGAGGGGTGCGCGCCGCCGGCGACGAGGCCCGAAATGTGGCTCATGTCGCAGAGCAACACCGCGCCGACTTCGTCAGCGATGGCACGGAAGGCCGGGAAATCCCAAGTGCGCGAATAGGCGGTGCCGCCGCAGATGATCAGCTTGGGGCTATGCTCGCGCGCCTTGGCCGCGACCTCTTCCATGTCGATGGTTTCGGTGCCGGCGGAGACGCCGTAGGAGACCGGGTTGAACCACTTGCCGCTCATGTTGACCGGCGAGCCGTGGGTGAGGTGCCCGCCCGAGTTCAGATCGAGCCCCATGAAGGTGTCGCCGGGGTTCAGCAACGCGAGGAACACGGCCTGGTTCATCTGCGAGCCGGAATTGGGCTGAACATTGGCAAAGTTGCAGCCAAACAACTGCTTGGCGCGATCAATTGCCAGCGTTTCGACGACGTCGGCATAGTCGCAGCCGCCGTAGTAGCGCTTGCCCGGATAGCCCTCGGCATACTTGTTGGTGAACACCGAGCCGGCCGCTTCGAGCACGGCGCGGCTTGCGATGTTCTCGCTCGCGATCAGTTCGATCTTGTCGCGCTGGCGGGCGAGTTCCTTGGCGACGGCCGCCGCGATCTCGGGATCGGCGTGGGCAAGATCGTCGTTCCAGAATCCGTCCATCGGGTTCTGGGCGCGGGCGGCGAAATCAATCGGGGCGGTGCTCATTGATGGGTCTCGATATGATCGGGCAGAAACGGGGGCTTGCCAAGCTTGCCCACCCGGCGCTGGTGGCGCCCGGCAGGATCGCCGGCATCGGCGAATTCGGTGTCCAGGAACGTGGCGACGCAGCTCTTGGCCATCTCGATACCTACGAGACGCGCGCCCATTGCGATGCAATTGGCATCATTATGTTCGCGGGCAAGCGCGGCCGAGAGCGGTTCGGAGACGAGCGCGCAGCGCACCTGCGGGTGGCGGTTGACGCTGATCGAGATGCCGATACCGCTGCCGCACAGGGCAACACCGAATTCGGCCGAACCTTCGGCGACGATTTCCGCGAGGCGGTAGCCATAATCGGGATAGTCGACGCTCTGCCCGGGTTCAGGGCCAAGGTCGGCGACCTCGTGGCCTTCTTCGATGAGCCATTCGGAAAGCTCGGCCTTGAGCTCGATGGCGGCGTGGTCTGAGGCGATGGCGATGCGCATGGCAGCCCCATACGCTTTGGGGGCGCGATTCTCCACCCCTTGGCCGCGTGTTTTCGACCGGCGGCGCAGGTTTTGCTTTACGGAGCGGAAAGAGCATGGATGTTAGGCGCTTGCCGATGGAGCCGCCCGCACCCCGTTTGACCGCCGAGCAATGGCTCGCCCGCGTGTTCGCCGATGGCCGCCCGCGTCATTTCGGCACGGGCTGGCTGAGCGGGGTGCTGGGCATCGTGCTCGGGCTTTTGGCGCTGCTGGCGGTGTTGTGCCTGCATTTCCCGCAATATTTGACCCTGCCGGAGCTGCGCAGCCGCTATCCGCTGGAACTGGTGCGGCTTGCGATCGACGTCGGCCTGCTGGCGGCGATGGGGCTGGCGGGGCTGTCGATGCTGCTCAGGCGGAGGAAAGCGCTGGGCGTGACCGGGCTGGTGCTGGCGGGTTCGGCTTTGGCCTTGGGCGCAGGCGGCGTCGAGATCCCGAGAGGCGGGGCGAGCGCGGTCTATCTCGGCCTCGACTGGTTTGTGCTCGGTGTGCTGACCACGGCGGCGGTGTTTGTGCCGCTGGAGAGGGCGCTCCCTTTGCGCTCGGAGCAAGGCGCGTTCCGGCGGGGCTGGCTGACCGACACGCAGTATTTCTTTGCCAGTCATGTGCTGGCGCAGGTGATGAGCGTCGCGGTGCTCGCGCCTGCGGTCGCGCTGGGCGAGGTGCTGGCGGTGCCGTCAGCGCAGGCTGCGGTGCAGAGCCTGCCGGTGGTGGTGCAGTTTGCCCTCGCGGTGCTGGTGGCGGATCTGGCGCAATACGGCGTCCACCGCGCGTTCCATGCGGTGCCGGTGCTGTGGCGCTTCCACAAGGTGCACCACTCGGTCGAGACCATGGACTGGCTCGCCGGATCGCGGCTGCATCTGGTGGATGTGATCGTCACCAGAGGACTGGTGCTGTTGCCGCTGGTGGTGCTCGGGTTCGATCAGATCGCGGTTTACGCTTACCTCGCTCTGGTGAGCTTCCACGCGGTGTTCATCCACGCGAACTTCGCGCCGCGCTGGGCGTGGCTGGAGCGGTGGGTGGCGATGCCCCGTTTCCATCACTGGCACCACGGGGCGGAGGCAGAAGCGCGCGATGTGAACTTCGCGGTGCACCTGCCGATGATCGACCGCTGGTTCGGCACGTATCATATGCCGGAAGGGCGCTGGCCCGAGGCCTACGGGATCGCCGGAGAACGCGCGCCCGAGGGCTGGGCGCGGCAGTTGGTGTGGCCGTTCGGGAAGGGGTGAACCCCTAAAACAGCAGCGTGTCGGGATTGGGCATCGGCTGCCGCGCGACCGATCGCGCCATCGACATGACGCTGCGCACACCAAATTGGCCGACGATAATCATGGCAACCGGCAGCGATACCAGCAGGACCGGGATGCCGACCTCGTCGCCCGCTCCGATGGTCAGGAACGCGGTGAGCGCGAGCCCCGCCACGATCACCAGCAGGCCAAGCGCAAGCCAGAAGGTGCGCGCCAGATAGCGGTAATGGCTGAATTCCCAATCTTCCGACGGCTCGCGCCGGAAGATGAAGGCAAGCGGCACCCCAACGATCAGCATGATCGGCAGGAAGAAGCTGATGAGATAAAGCGCTGCGACAATGAACGGCCGGTTGCCGAGCGTATCGGCGAGCCAGTTCGATCGGTTGTCTCGCTGGCTCACCGACTTCGCCTTACTGATCCAGGAACGACCGCATCTTGCGCGACCGGCTCGGGTGCTTGAGCTTGCGCAGCGCCTTCGCCTCGATCTGACGGATACGTTCGCGGGTCACCGAGAACTGCTGGCCGACTTCCTCGAGCGTGTGATCGGTGTTCATCCCGATGCCGAAGCGCATCCGCAGCACGCGTTCTTCACGCGGCGTGAGGCTGGCGAGCACGCGGGTGACGGTTTCCTTGAGGTTCGCCTGAATCGCGGCATCCACCGGGATGATCGCGTTCTTGTCCTCGATGAAATCGCCCAGGTGGCTGTCTTCCTCGTCCCCGATCGGGGTTTCGAGAGAGATCGGCTCCTTGGCGATCTTCATCACCTTGCGCACCTTCTCAAGCGGCATGGAGAGGCGCTGCGCCATTTCTTCCGGGGTCGGCTCGCGGCCTTCCTCGTGCAGGAACTGGCGGCTTGTGCGCACCAGCTTGTTGATCGTTTCGATCATGTGCACCGGAATACGGATGGTGCGGGCCTGATCCGCGATTGAACGCGTGATCGCCTGACGGATCCACCACGTGGCGTAAGTGGAGAACTTGTAGCCGCGGCGGTATTCGAACTTGTCGACCGCCTTCATCAACCCGATGTTGCCTTCCTGAATAAGATCAAGGAATTGCAAGCCGCGGTTGGTGTATTTCTTGGCGATGGAAATCACCAGACGCAGGTTCGCCTCGACCATTTCCTTCTTGGCGATGCGTGCCTCGCGTTCGCCCTTCTGCACCATGTTGACGATGCGGCGGAACTCGGTGAGGCTCATGCCGGTCTGGGCGGCGATGTCGGAGATTTCCGAACGGATGCGCTCGATCGGGGCTTCCTCGCGCTCGGCAAAGGCGGCCCACTTCTTGTCCTTCTTGGCGCGGTCCTTGATCCAGCCGTCGTCCATCTCGTTGCCGACATAGGCATTGAGGAAGTCGACGCGCTTGACCTTGTGACGCTCCGCCAGGCGCAGCATCTGCCCGCCCAGCGTCGTCAGGCGGCGGTTGAAGGCGTAGAGGTTGTCGACCAGGAATTCGATCTTGGTCGCGTGGAACTGCACGCTCTCGACCTCGGCGGTGAGCTCTTCGCGCAGCGCCTCGTACTTCTTTTCCTTGGCGCCGGGGAAATCGAGCCCTGCGCCCAGCGTCTCGACTCGCTCGCCCTGCAGCTTTTCAAAGCTCTTGAACAGCTTGGTGATGCGCGCAAAGCGTTCGAGCGCTTCGGGCTTCAGCGCAGCTTCCATCTGCGCAAGGGAGAGGGTGTTGTCTTCCTCCTCTTCCTCTTCGCGCTTGGGGCGGCCTTCGCCGTCCTCGTCATCCTCGCCGTCCGCATCAGGCTCGTCCTCGACCTCGTCGTCCTCGCGGATGGTCGGGCCGGCAGTGGCTTCGGAGATTTCGCCGTCGTCGTCGTCATCCTCGGCGCCTTCGGCCATCTTGTCGGCCGGCGGTTCCTTGGAGAGCATCGCGTCAAGATCAAGGATCTCGCGCAGCTGCATATCGCCGTTGTTGAGGGCTTCGGACCACTGGATAATGGCGTGGAAGGTGATCGGGCTTTCGCACAGCCCCATGATCATCATGTCGCGACCGGCTTCGATCCGCTTGGCGATGGCGATTTCGCCTTCGCGGCTGAGCAGTTCGACCGCGCCCATTTCGCGCAGATACATCCGCACCGGATCATCGGTGCGCTCGCCCGTGGCGAGTTTCTTGTTGCCGGCGCGGGCGTCCTTGGCGGGGCCCTTGCGCTCGCCGTCGTCATCATCGTCATCGTCGACAACGACATCCTCGGCCTCGGCGTCCTCGCCTTCGGCTTCGGCTTCGGCGTCCTCGTCGCTCTCGACGATCTGCACACCCATCTCGCTCAGCGCGGTCTGGATGTCCTCGATCTGGTCGGGGCTCATCTCGCCCGAGGGCAGCGCTTCGTTCAGCTCGTCATAGGTGACATAGCCGCGCTTCTTCGCCTTGCTGATCAGCTTCTTGATCGAAGCCTCATTGAGATCGATCAGCGGGGCATCTTCCTTCTCGGCCATATTTTGCAATCAATCCGTTTGCCGGCGGCCTGTCCTCGCACCCTGTCGAGGACTGCCGCGATGTTTATCCCAAGTCCGCCGCAGACGCAGCGTCGTCAACCGATGCCGCCGGAGCGGCCTTCCTGCGCCCGAATGCCTTGAGGCGTTCGTCGACTGTCATGAGCTGCGCGCGCAGCCGCGTCTGCTCGGCAAACGACCCTTCCGGATCGTTGTCGAAACGGGCTATCGTGGCCGCAAGCGCAGCCTCGAGCGCTGGCCGTTCGACCAGCAGCGACACAGCTTCAGCCAGTTCCTCACACGCATCGCCGGTGGATGTGCCTTCATCAAGGAAGGCGTAACGGATGTCTGCCGGCGGGGCAGGTTGGCCTGAGTTGTCGCATATGGCGCTTGCAGCCTCCGAATCAAGCGTTTCTGCAAGTTCGAACAGCGATTCGATCAGGGATGCGGCTTTGCGGTCGAGCCGGGCGAGGGCCGAGAGCGCTTCGGCGTGGCGCGAAATCTCGTGCGGAAAGCGTGCCAGCCCTGCGATAACCGCGTCGAGCAGGCCCTGCCGCTGGCCGCCCGCCATGATCCCGCCAAGCCGCGCACGCGCATCTTCCGAGAGGCCCGGCGGAGGCATACTGGCCCCACGCCACGGGCCACGCGCGCCGCCGTTCTGCGGGCGCTGATAGGCCGTCGGCCCAGAACGCTGCGGGCGCGGCGGGTAGGCAAAGGCGGAGAAGCGATCAGACAGCTCGCGCCGGTAGAGGCTCTTGATCTCGGGATCGGCGATCGTCTCGACATGGGCCATCAGCCGCGCCTTCAATCCCGCCTTGGCCTCGGGGGTCACAAGGGGTTGGGCGTCACGTTCGAATTCCCAAAGGCTGTCGATCAGGCTGGAGGGGGCGGCAAGCAGTTGCTCCATCGCGCCCTTGCCTTGCGCCTTGATCAGATCATCGGGATCAAGCCCGGCGGGCAGGCGCACAATCCCGAGAGAGCGCATCGGTGCCAGCATCGGCAAGGCGCGTGCAATCGCCCGCATCGCCGCGCGCTGGCCCGCCGCATCGCCATCGAAGCACAGCACCGGCACCTCGACCATGCGCCACAGCAGCTCGAGCTGCATTTCGGTAAGCGCCGTGCCGAGCGGGGCGACCACGTCCGCGATTCCCGCATTGGCGAGCGCGATCACATCCATATAGCCTTCGACCACCACCACCCGCCCGCTTTGGCGTGCAGCAGGGGCGGCGCGGTGGAGGTTGTAGAGCGTGCGGCCCTTGTCGAAGAGCTCAGTATCGGGCGAGTTCAGGTATTTCGCCACGCCCTCGCGCTTGTCGAGGATGCGGCCGCCGAACGCGATAACCCGTCCGCGCGCGTCCTGGATCGGCAGCATCACCCGCCCGCGGAAGCGATCGTAACGCTCGCCCTGTTCGTTGGCTGCGCGCATTCCGGCGCCTTCGAGCATTTCCTCGCCGAACTGGGGCAGCGCCTTGGGCAGCGCCTGGCGCTCCTCGGGAGCCCAGCCGAAGCCGAATTCGCGCATGACCGCTGCCGAAAAGCCGCGCCGCTCAAGATAATCGCGCGCAGGCTTCCCGGAAGGACCGGCAAGGCTTGCGACAAAGAAGGCCTGCGCAGCGTCGGTCACATCGATCAGGCTGGCGCGTTGTTCGGCGCGCTTGGCCATTTGCGGATCGGGCGCGGGGACTTCCATCCCGGCACTCGCGGCCAGCTCCTTGATCGCGTCCATGAATTGCAGACCTTGGCTGTCCACCATCCAGCTGATCGCATCGCCATGCGCGCCGCAGCCGAAGCAATGATAGAACTGCTTCTGGTCGTTGACGTAGAAACTCGGCGTCTTTTCGTCATGGAAAGGGCAGCACCCCTTCCACTCACGCCCCGCGCGCGTCAGTTTGACCGAGCGCTGGACAAGCGTGGAGAGCGTGATCCGCGCACGCAGCTCGTCCTTCCATTGCGGGGTGATGGCCATAGCGGATTAGGTGCGCCCGAACGCGGCGGCGTTCAAGCGCGACCTGTGGATTGGTCTGTGGCTTGGCGCGCCCGTCAAATCAGGAAAGCGCCGCCTTCACCAGCGTGCTGGCCAGCTTGCCGTCGAGCACCGCGCCGTGGCGCGCCTTCAGTTCGGCCATCACGGTGCCCATGTCCTTCATCGAAGCTGCGCCGGTTTCGGCCTTGATGGCTTCGATCGCGGCAACGGTTTCCGCCTCGCTCAGCATCTGCGGCAGGAATTCCTCGATCACGGCGAGTTCGGCACGCTCGACCGCGGCGAGTTCCTCGCGGCCGCCGGTCACGTAAAGGTCAATCGATTCGCGCCGCTGCTTCGCCATCTTCTGAAGCACGCTGACGACCAGCTCGTCATCGGGAATCGCCTTGGTGCTGGTGCGCTCCTCGATGTCGCGGTCTTTGATCTTGGCGCTGATCTGGCGGAGCGCGGCGGTGCGGTCTTTCTCGCCCGCCTTCATCGCGCTGATGGTGGCGGCCTTGATATCGTCACGGATCATGGGGTTTTCCTGTGGAACAATGATTGCGGCGCGCCTCTAACGCAAATCAGACGCCACGCCTAGGTTGACGCGGGGGGGCGAGGAGCCTAGCGGACGAAACTTAGCACCCACCGCTGGAACCCTTGTAACGGAGCGCCCCTATGGCCGACCCCGCATCTTCACGCGCGCAACCTTCCGGCGCGACGGGAGTCCTTGTCCTGGCCGATGGCACAGTGCTGTGGGGTCGCGGCTTTGGCGCAGCCGGTTCTGCCGTGGGCGAAGTGTGCTTCAACACCGCGATGACCGGCTATCAGGAGGTGATGACCGATCCCTCCTACGCCGCGCAGATCGTCACCTTCACCTTCCCGCATATCGGCAATGTCGGCGCCAATGCCGAGGATATCGAGAGCAAGGTGGAAGGCGCGGTGGGCTGCATCGTGCGCGAGGATGTGACCGAGCCGAGTAATTTCCGCAGCGTCGAACGCTTTGGCGAGTGGCTGGCGCGCAACGGCAAGATCGGCCTTTCGGGCATCGACACCCGCGCGCTGACCCGCCGAATCCGCCAGAGCGGCGCGCCCAATGCGGTGATCGCCCACGCGCCCGACGGGAAGTTTGACATTCCGGCCTTGCTGGAACGGGCCAAGGGCTGGCCGGGCCTTGAAGGTATGGACCTCGCCGTGCGCGTCACCCGCGATGTGCAGGAAGGCTGGGAGGGCGGCTACTGGACGCTCGGCAAGGGCTATGGCCGCGCCGCATTCGATGCCAAGCCCCATGTGGTCGCGATCGATTACGGCGCGAAGGACAATATCTTCCGCAATCTGGTGAAAGCCGGGGCGCGGGTGACGGTGGTGCCGGCCAAAGCGAGCTTTGACGAGGTGATGGCGCTCGCGCCCGACGGCGTGTTCCTGAGCAACGGCCCGGGCGATCCGGCGGCGACCGGTGAATATGCCGTGCCGGTGATCAAGGCGCTGCTCGATGCCGACGTGCCGCTATTCGGCATTTGTCTGGGCCACCAGATGCTCGCGCTCGCCGCGGGCGCGAAGACGATGAAGATGCACCAGGGCCACCGCGGCGCCAACCACCCCGTCCAACGCGTCGGCGAGAGCTGGGGCGCAACCACGGGCCTCGTCGAGATCACCTCGATGAACCACGGTTTCACGGTGGATGTCGACACGCTGCCGGACAATGTCGAGCAGACCCACGTCTCGCTGTTCGACGGGACGAATTGCGGCATCGCGATCAAGGGAAAGCGGGCGTTTGCGGTGCAGTATCACCCCGAGGCGTCACCGGGGCCGCAGGATAGCTTCTACCTGTTCGAGAAGTTTGTCGGGGGGCTGTGACGCTGCTTCGGATAACTGCCTTTCCGGTTTTAGCGGCAGCAGCAACACTCGCCGCCCAGAACCCCGCGCCCATCGCCCAATGGCCCGGCGCGGAGATTGCCGAGGGCGTGGCGTTTCAGGGCGATGGCTCCGTTACGCTCGAAGCGTCGTCCGAAACCGGACTGCCCGTCATCGCCTTCTGGCGGCCCGTGCTGCATGACGAGGGCTCGCGCTATCCCGTCGCCGGCCGGATGGATTGCCGCGTTGCCGCCACGCAGGGCCCGTTTGATGAAGCCACCTTCGATCCCGCCGCGCGCCACGCAGCCGTGAGCGAAGCGCGCCGCGAGCAGGGCTATATCGACAGCGAGCGTCTCGCCTCGGGCAATGACACCATCAAGCAGCTCGATGTGATCGGCCGCCGCAACGCCCCGCGCTCCTACTATGTGCTGAGCTACATCACCGCGCGCGACGGCGACCGGTTGATCGACATCCGCCGCAACTGCACCTTCATCTTCGGCGCCGCGGCTTCCAAGCCCGACGTGCTGCCGCTGGTGAACCGCTTCACCAAACTCACCTTCGCCTTCGCCGCCACGAACCCGGCCGACCTTTCCGAGCAGGACTCCTAATGCCCAAAAGAACCGACATTTCCTCGATCCTCGTCATTGGCGCCGGTCCGATCATTATCGGTCAGGCCTGCGAGTTCGACTATTCTGGCACGCAGGCGATCAAGGCGCTGAAGGAGGAGGGCTACCGCGTCATCCTCGTCAACTCCAATCCGGCCACGATCATGACCGATCCGGAGTTTGCCGACGCGACCTATATCGAGCCGATCACGCCGGATATCGTCGCCAAGATCATCGCCAAGGAACGCCCTGACGCGCTGCTGCCGACGATGGGCGGGCAGACGGCGCTGAACTGCGCGCTGGCGCTGGATGCGGACGGCACGCTCGCGAAATACGGCGTCGAGATGATCGGGGCCAAGGCCGACGCGATCGACAAGGCGGAAAACCGCCAGCGCTTCCGCGAGGCGATGGACGCGATCGGGCTCGAAAGCGCGCGCTCGGGGGTGGCCACCACGCTCGAGCAGGCCCGCGCCGTGCTCGAACGCACCGGACTGCCATCGATCATCCGTCCCAGCTTCACGCTCGGCGGCACCGGCGGCGGGATTGCTTACAACAAGGCCGAGTTTGACCAGATCGTGCGCGAAGGCCTCGACGCCTCGCCCACCACCGAAGTGCTGATCGAGGAATCGCTGCTCGGGTGGAAAGAATTCGAGATGGAGGTGGTGCGCGACCGCAAGGACAACGCGATCATCATCTGCGCTATCGAAAACGTCGATCCGATGGGCGTGCACACCGGCGATTCGATCACCGTCGCCCCGGCGCTGACGCTGACCGACAAGGAATACCAGATCATGCGCAACGCAAGCATTGCTTGCCTGCGCGAGATCGGGGTCGAGACGGGCGGCTCCAACGTCCAGTTCGCGGTCAATCCCAAGGATGGCCGCCTGATCGTGATCGAGATGAACCCGCGCGTGTCGCGTTCCTCGGCACTGGCGTCGAAGGCGACGGGCTTCCCCATCGCCCGCGTCGCGGCCAAGCTGGCGGTCGGCTACACGCTCGATGAACTGACCAACGAGATCACCGGGGCAACACCGGCCAGTTTCGAGCCGACGATTGACTACGTTGTCACCAAGATCCCGCGCTTTGCTTTCGAGAAATTCAAGGGCGCGGCCAATGATTTGTCCACCGCGATGAAGTCGGTCGGCGAGGTGATGGCGATCGGCCGCAATTTCCAGGAATCGATGCAGAAGGCGCTGCGCGGGCTGGAGACCGGGCTTGACGGTTTCAACCGCGTGCCCGAGCTGGAGGGCAAGGCCAAGGACGTCATCACCGCCGCGCTTTCGCGCCGCACACCGGACCGGTTGCTCAAGGTTGCGCAGGCTTTCCGCGAGGGCATGAGTGTTGAGGAGGTGGCGGCCGTTACCTTCTATGATCCGTGGTTCCTGCGCCAGATCGAGGAAATCATCGCCGCCGAGCGCGAGGTGCAGGCCGATGGCTTGCCGCGCGACGCTGCGGGCTTGCGCCGATTGAAGGCGATGGGCTTCTCCGACAAGCGCCTTGCCACGCTGGCGGTGCGCTCGGTGGGCGTGGCGGGCGGCTTGGGCGAGACCCAGGCCAAGCGTTCGGGCCTGCTCCACGATGCGCTCGTCGCCATGGCCGGAGCCACCAGCGAGGAAGAGGTGCGCGCGCTGCGGCACAAGCTCGGTGTGTTCCCGGTGTTCAAGCGGATCGATAGCTGCGCGGCCGAATTCGAGGCGATCACGCCCTATATGTATTCGACCTATGAGGCCCCGACCTTCGGCGAGCCCGAGTGCGAGGCCGCGCCGTCTGACCGCAAGAAGATCGTGATCCTCGGCGGCGGGCCGAACCGGATCGGGCAGGGGATCGAGTTCGATTACTGCTGCGTCCACGCTTGCTTCGCGCTGGGCGAGGAGTGGCATGGCCCGGCGTTCGAGACGATCATGATCAACTGCAACCCCGAGACGGTCTCGACCGATTACGACACCTCCGACCGCCTCTATTTCGAGCCGCTGACGGGTGAGGATGTGCTCGAAATCCTGCGGGTTGAGCAGCAGAATGGCGAGCTGGTCGGCGTGATCGTGCAGTTCGGCGGGCAGACCCCGCTGAAACTGGCGCAGGCGCTGGAGGATGCGGGGATCCCGATCCTCGGCACTTCGCCCGATGCGATCGACTTGGCCGAAGACCGCGAGCGTTTTGCCAAGCTGGTGAGCAAGCTCAAGCTGTTGCAGCCCGAAAACGGCATCGCCCGCAGCCGTGATGAAGCCGCCGCCGTGGCGGCCCGGATCGGTTATCCGGTGCTGCTGCGCCCCTCCTACGTGCTCGGCGGGCGGGCGATGGAGATTGTCGACAGCGAAGCCCAGCTTGATGATTACATCGCCACAGCAGTGAACGTGTCGGGTGATAGCCCTGTGCTGATCGACCAATATCTGCGCGATGCGATCGAATGCGATGTCGATGCGGTCTGCGATGGCACCGAGGTTCGGATTGCCGGGGTGATGCAGCACATCGAGGAAGCCGGCGTCCATTCGGGCGATTCGGCCTGCACTCTGCCGCCCTATTCGCTGGGGCCGGACATCATCGCCGAGATGGAGCGTCAGGCCGAAGCGCTGGCCTTTGCGCTGGGCGTGAAGGGGCTGATGAACATCCAGTTCGCGGTGAAGGACGGCGTGGTTTACCTCATCGAGGTCAACCCGCGCGCCAGCCGCACCGTGCCGTTTGTCGCGAAAGCCACCGGCCAGCCGGTCGCCAAGATCGCCGCGCGGGTGATGGCGGGCGAACCGCTTAGCTCGTTCGAGCCGTTCAAGCGCGAAATGCCCTATATGTCGGTCAAGGAAGCGGTGTTCCCGTTTGCGCGCTTCCCCGGCGCCGACCCCGTGCTCAGCCCGGAAATGAAGTCGACCGGCGAGGTGATGGGTATCGATACCAGCTTCGAGGCGGCCTTCCTCAAGTCGCAGATCGGGGCGGGGATGAAACTGCCGCGCGCCGGCACGCTGTTCGTGTCGGTCAAGGATACCGACAAGCCGGTGATTGTGCCGGCGATCCGCAAGCTGATCGAGCATGGCTTCCGCGTGGTGGCCACCGGCGGCACCCAGACCTGGCTGGCTGAGCAGGGCCTGGCGGTCGAGCGGGTCAACAAGGTGGCCGAAGGCCAGCCGCATATCGTCGACAAGATCATCGACGGGGATATCGCGCTGATCTTCAACACCACCGAAGGCTGGCAGTCGCTGATGGACAGCAAATCGATCCGTCAGGCGGCGCTTGCGGGCAAGGTTCCCTACTATACCACCGCAGCTGCCTCGCTCGCTGCAGCGGCCGCAATTGCGGCTGTCGGGCCGGAGCAACTTGAAGTCCGGTCATTGCAGGACTATTATGGCCTCTAATTGACCTCGCCTTCCCCGACATCGTGATCCGTCGTGGCCCGCGTTTTCGCAAAATGCGGTCTATCGCCAATGGGATCACGATCTGCCGGGCAGGGCCAAGCGCATACAGAAAGAAACGCGAGACATGGCAACCGTGGAAAAGGTCCCGATGCTGGCCGAAGGTTACGAGCGGCTCACCGCTGACCTCAAGGTGCTGCGCGATGAACGCCCCAGGATCGTCGAGGCGATCGAAGAGGCGCGCGCGCATGGCGATCTTTCGGAAAATGCCGAATATCACGCGGCCAAGGAGCGTCAGGGCCAGGTAGAAGCGATGATCGGCGAGATCGAGCACATGGTCAGCCGTGCACAGATCATCGATCCGACGACGCTTTCGGGTGACCGGATCGTCTTCGGCGCGACCGTCACCCTGCTTGACGAGAACGACAAGCCGGTGCGTTACCAGATTGTCGGCCAGACCGAAGCGGACGCCAACAAGGGGCGCATCTCCTACAACTCGCCGCTCGCCCGCGCGCTGATCGGCAAGCAGGTGGGTGACGAGATCGAGGTGACGGTGCCTTCGGGCGAGAAGTTCTACCTCGTCGACAAGATCGAGTTCATCTGAGCCGCTTTTCCATCGCGTAATTGTGGATCGCGACGTCTGCGCCTGCGTGGACGATGATGAAGTCGCGCCGATGGAGAACGCTGTAGCCTGCGCGCTCGAACACCGGGCGGGCAAGTTCGCTTGCTTCGGTAAACAGGTAGGCGACCCCTGACTTTCGCGCCACTTTCTCGGCCGCGGCGAGCAGCACGCCGGCCACGCCATTCCCGGTGTGATCCGGGTGGCAGTAGAGCATATCGAGATGCCCGCCTGTCTCGGTCAGCACATAGGCGATCGGCGTGTCATTCGCGTCCACCGCAACCAAGATCGCGTCCCCCTTGGCAGCGCTGGCGATAAAGCGGTCCGGCCCGGGGTGTCGCGCTGCCCATGCCGCGACCTGTTCCGGCGTATAGGCGCGCGTGCCAACCTTGCGGATCGCGGCCATGGTCAGAGCAGCAAGCGCCGCCGCGTCGTCTGTGCGAAAGTGGCGGATGCCGTCTGTCATCACGCCGCCCGCGCGCTTCAGTCTTCCGGGGTCAGCAGCTTGTGGATGTGCACCACCACATACTTCATTTCTGCATCATCAACTGTGCGCTGCGCCTGCGCGCGCCATGCATCGACCGCAGCATCATACGAGCTGAAGACGCCGACCACGTGGATGCTTTCGGGATCCTGGAATTCGATGCCGCGCGGGTCTTTGACGCGGCCGCCCATGACGAGGTGGAGCCGCTGGTTCGGGGTGGTTTCTGCCATTGTAGGTGCCCTTGGGGAGGAAGGATGCGCGCCCCTTAACGTCTCCCGCGTTACAGGCAAGCCTGCTGCGTCAGCGTTTTACCTTGCCCACCACATCCCGCACAGCGCGCGCGGCGCGGGTTTGTGTTGAGCGGGCGGCCTTGCTGGTGGTTTCGCGCGCGGACTTGATGGTCTTGGCCGCTCCGTCGCACAGTTCGCCGAGCTTGTCCTGGCCATCGCTGGCCCCTTGCAACAACTCGTCGAGCAGCTTCATCGCGTAGGCCATCGCCGCCTCGCCCAGCAGAGTGGCGACTTTCGCGCCGCCTGCGGTGGTGACGCCCTTCACGCCCGATGCCGCGCTGTTCGCCGCGCCCGAGGCAGCTGCACCGACCGCGCTCACGGCCTTGCTGGCGACCCGGCGACCGGGGCGGGTGGCAAGGCCCAGCAGCAGGCCAACAGCGAGCGCCCCGCCGATCACGGTCAGCGGATGGGCGCGGGTGTAATCGACCGCCGCATCGGCTGCTGCACGCGCCTGATCAGCGAGGCTGCGTTCGGCATTGGGGCGCTCGGCCGCTTCGATGCGGGCGCGCAGCGAATCGCGGGCCGTATCAGGGGTGAGGGGGGCGGGATTGGTCATTGTCATTCTCCTGCGGCGGCGGGCGGTGCGTCGGCCTCGCTGCCTGCTATCGCATTTTCGGGTTCACGTTCGGTGTCAGCCTCAGGCTCCCCCTCGGCCTCGATCAGCGCCAGCAGCGGCCCGCGCATCAGCCACAGCAGGATCGCGCCAACCAGCACCGCCAGCACACCGCGATAATCGCTCGCGGCCAATTTGGCCTGTTCGAACACGTCATTCGCGCCAGCCTTGATGCGGCCGGTGATGGTGGTGCCGACGCTTGAGGAAACGCGGCTTGCCACGCCCTGTTCGCCAAGGCTGGCGCGCAGGCGGGCGATGTCGTCCTCCAGCACCGCGCGGGCGGCATCGCGCAGCGCGCGGTCCTCGGTAAAGCGCGGGGGCAGGGCGGTCATGCGTCAGCCTTCCCGTTACCGGCAAACAACTCCGCCAGCAGCGCGCCGTCCTTGCGCGCGGTCAGAACCAGCGCGGCAACGCCGGCCAGCAGCACACCGACCACGATTGCAATGGCACCCCACACGCTCACCAACGGTGCCAGCGCGATCACCGCGCCCACCGCGAGGGCGATCAGCGCGATGTGGAGTAGCACCAGCGCCAGCACCAGCAGCACCAGCGCGCGCCCGGCCGTCTTGCCGGCAATCGCCGCGCGGGTTTTCTGGAACGCGGCCTCAGCCTCGGCATAGGTGCGCGCGTCCTCGATCAGCACCGCGATCTCTTCCCGCAGTGCTGTCAGCGCATCCTCGGCGCCGGTGTCTGCGTCAGCGCCGCCCGCCGCGGGTGCGTCCACGGGCGGCGCGTTTTGGCCGGGCGGGGTGTCCTGCATTGCCGGGGTCTCGTCGAGGCTCAGGGCTCAGCCCCGCTCAGCCGCGCTTGCCGCGGAACAGACGGGCGACGAAGAAGCCGACCACAGCTGCAATCCCGACCGCAACGCCCGGGCTCTTGCGCACCATTTCGCGGGCATCCTCGCCCAGCTCTTCAACGCTCTTGGCATCCAGCTTGGCCGAGGTTTCCTGCAGCGTGCGCGAAGCCTTGCGGGCATAGTCGCCATATTGCTCGCCCAGCTTCTCGTCGATCTGCGGGGCGCTATCGCCCACCACCTTGCCGAGCGAGGCAATGGCATCGCTGGCGGATTTCTTGCCCTCGACCGCAAGTTCGCCGGCCTTGCCGAGCGCCTGTTCGCCATAAGCCTTGGCATCGGCAACGAGATCAGTGCTCTTACCCTTGGCCTGTTCGCCGACCGTGCTCAGCCGCGTTTCGGCCCCGGCGCGCAGTGCCGCAGCGCCGGCCTTGGCTTCTTCAAGCGCGGCGTTGAAGCGGCTCTTCGCCTCGGCCACCGGAGCAGCGACCGGGTCGGCGCTCTTGGCGGTTGCAGCGGTCTTGCGCGGGGCCGCTTTGGCCGGGCCGCGCGCCTTGGTGGTGGCGCCCTTGGCGGACTTGGCCGGGGTCTTCTTGGCGGGCGTCTTCGAAGGGGTGGTGTTTGCCATGATGATGATCCTTGTCTCCATTGTCCCGGGCCATCCTGCTGCCCTCGCGCTTGCGCCAGAGAGTTCCCGCGCATAGGGACGCGAACAACGTGCGGTGTGACCCAGAATCATGCCGTCCAGAGTGTCTTAGCATCCTACAACACATTCCTGCCGGAGCCAAACATGACCGCCATCATCGACCTGCACGGCCGCGAGATTCTCGACAGCCGCGGAAACCCCACTGTCGAGGTGGATGTGTTGCTCGAAGACGGCAGCTTCGGCCGCGCAGCGGTGCCCTCGGGCGCCTCGACCGGCGCGCATGAAGCGGTGGAACTGCGCGATGGTGATCCCGCCCGCTACCTCGGCAAAGGCGTGCTGAAGGCGGTCGACGCGGTCAACAGCGAGATCCGCGAGCTGCTGATCGACAATTTCGACGCCGAGGACCAGCGCGATATCGATCTGGCGCTGATCGCGCTCGACGATACGCCCAACAAGGCGCGTCTGGGTGCCAACGCGATCCTCGGTACCTCGCTGGCGGTGGCCAGGGCTGCGGCCAATGCCCGCGGCCTGCCGCTCTATTCCTATCTCGGCGGGGTCTCGGCGCACCTGCTGCCGGTGCCGATGATGAACATCATCAATGGCGGCGAGCACGCCGACAACCCGATCGACATTCAGGAATTCATGATCATGCCGGTCGGCGCGGACAGCCTCGCCGAAGCTGTGCGCTGGGGCGCGGAAGTGTTCCACACCCTGAAGAAGGGCCTTGCGCAGAAGGGTCTTGCCACCAGCGTCGGTGATGAGGGCGGCTTTGCCCCCGATCTTGCCAGCACCCGCGCGGCGCTCGATTTCATCATGGAAAGCATCGCCAAGGCCGGGTTCAAGCCGGGTGAGGACATCGTGCTGGCGCTCGATTGCGCCGCGACCGAGTTCTTCAAGAACGGCCGCTACGAAATTTCGGGCGAAGGCCTCAGCCTCGCGCCTGACGAGATGGCCGATTACCTTGCCAAGCTCGCCGCCGATTACCCGATCCGTTCGATCGAGGACGGTATGAGCGAGGATGATTTCGAGGGCTGGGCCGCGCTCACCGCCAAGATCGGAAGCAGCGTGCAGCTGGTGGGCGACGATCTGTTCGTCACCAACCCCGCGCGTCTTTCTGACGGGATTGCCAAAGGCCTCGCCAATTCGCTGCTGGTGAAGGTCAACCAGATCGGCACGCTCACCGAGACGCTTGCCGCGGTCGATATGGCGCACCGCGCGCGCTACACCTGCGTGATGAGCCACCGTTCGGGCGAGACCGAGGATGCCACCATCGCCGATCTCGCAGTCGCCACCAATTGCGGGCAAATCAAGACCGGCTCGCTCGCCCGTTCAGACCGGCTCGCCAAGTATAACCAGCTGATCCGCATCGAGGAAGAACTGGGCGACAGCGCGGCCTATGCCGGGCGTGGCTGCTTTGGTGGGCGTTGCTGAAACCGCGCTTCAGGCGTGGTAGCCGATTGAATCGAAGAAGCGTTCCATCGCTGTGATGCCGGTGCGGGTCAGCCGCACCAGCACGCGGCGATTATCGTCCGCATCGTTCTCGCGCACCACCAGACCTTCGTCGGCCAGAACGCCGAGCCAGCGCAGACCGGTGGTGGGCGGTGCGGCCGATCCGATGCACGCGCTGGATACAGAAACCGGCTTGCCCTCGGCTTGGGCGATGTAGAGATCGAGCAGGATGTCCCACGCCGGCTCCCCGAACAATTCGGGATTGCCGAAAATCGCCGCCCGTTTGCGCCGCAGCGCATAGGCTTGCCGGGCAAGTGCAAGATAGCGCCGTTCCGACCGCTCCAACCGCTGTGTGCGCTGGGCATTATTGGCCGCTTCGAGCACATCGGCTGAGGGTGAGGCCACATCGCGCAGCTTGGCCGCAATCGCCGCGAGTTCATCGGCCAGGGGCTGCAGGTAGGATCCCGGCACCAGTTCCGATTCCGCGGGCGATGCGGAGTCAGCCATGGGGCCGATCCGCCAGCGGCGTTGTGTGGTGGGAAAAACTACGTTGCAACACGCAGTCAATCTAGCGTCACGTCCCGCGCTTGGCTTTACGGGTAAATACGCAGGGCGCTCTTTTCATTCCGGAAATCAATGCAGCACGCGGCGCGCCAACTCCAGCCGCAAGTGCTCGATGGCCGCGTCAACATAGGCGGCACCGATATGGGTGCCGATTTTATCGAGCGCGGCGAGCTGTTCTTCAAGTGCCGCAATAATCGCTGGCAGCACGGAAAGGTCCGGTGCTGGGGTAGGTGAATCGTCCAATGTGAAATCCCGAAGCTGGCTGCATGAAGCTGCTTACCCGTGCGACCGGCGAGCAACATCAGAAGCTGCCTGCGTATCGCGTTAATACCTTATGGAAATCTACAGAGGGAAAATACCTATTCAGGGGCCGGCCCCGAAATGGAACAGGCCCTTTGCAGCATCACGAAGGCTGGGGTTAACGTCCGAAGCGATCCTGCAGCGCCATCAGCGCCAGCGCCGCCTTGGCAGCCTCACCGCCCTTGTCCTTCTGCGCCGGATCGGCGCGCACCAGTGCCTGGGCCTCGTTCTCGACCGTGAGGATGCCGTTGCCGATCGCGATGCCGTCCATCGTCAGCGCCATGATCGCGCGCGCGCTTTCGCCGGCGACGATTTCGAAGTGGTAGGTCTCGCCGCGGATTACCACGCCGATGGCCACGAAGCCGTCATAGAGATCAGCCTCGGCCGCAAGCGCGATGGCGCCGGGGATTTCGAGCGCGCCGGGGACGGTGAGCACTTCGACCTCGTGACCAGCCGCTTCCAGCGCGGCGCGCGCACCGGATACCAGCATATCGTTGAGATGGGCGTAGAAGCGCGCTTCGACGATCAGGATACGGGCCATGTGTGCTTACTCCGGAATGGGATGGAAATCGGTGATGGTAAGGCCGTAGCCTTCGAGCGCGACAAGATCGGGGCGGCTGTTCGACAGCAGCACCATTTCCGATACGCCCAGATCGGCAAGGATCTGCGAGCCGATACCGATGTTGCGCAGCTCCTCGTCAGGGCGCCATTCTCCGGTGCCGACGCGGCCGGTGAGGATCACGATCACGCCCGAGCCATGCGTCCCGATCGCCTGCATCGCGCGCTGCAAGGTGCGCTTGCGCGGGCCGGGCGCGCCCAGCACGTCGTCAAACACCGAAATCGGATGGACGCGGGCGAGGGTGGGCTCGCCGGGGATGACATGGCCTTTCTGCAGGACATAGGCCTCGTTGCCTTCGACCCGGTCGCGGTAGGTGATCATCCGCCACTGCCCGCCGTAATCGCTTTCGAAGCTGCGCTCGCCGAGCCGCTCGACCAGATGATCGTTGCGCATCCGGTAGGCGATCAGATCGCGGATGGTGCCGATCTTGAGATCATGCTTGCGGGCAAAGGTGACGAGATCGTCGAGCCGGGCCATGGTGCCGTCCTCGTTCATGATCTCGCAGATCACGCCGCTGGGATTGAGCCCGGCAAGGCGCGAGATATCCACGGCTGCCTCGGTATGGCCGGCGCGCACCAGCACCCCGCCATCGCGCGCCGTCAGCGGGAAGACGTGGCCGGGGGTGACGAGATCGTCCGCGCCCTTAGTGGCATCGATTGCGACCGAGATGGTGCGCGCCCGGTCTGCCGCCGAAATGCCGGTGGTGACACCCTCCTTCGCCTCGATCGAGATGGTGAAGGCGGTCTGCATCGATTCCTTGTTGTTGCGGCTCATCGGCTGCAATCCGAGCAGATCGACCCGCGATTTGGCGAGCGCGAGGCAGATCAGGCCGCGGCCATACATCGCCATGAAGTTGATCGCCTGCGGGGTCGCCATCTGCGCGGGGATGATCAGATCACCCTCGTTCTCGCGGTCCTCGTCGTCGACCAGAATATACATCCGGCCATTGCGCGCCTCGTCGATGATCTCCTCGATGGTGGCGAGGACGGGCTTGTCGTCATTGGCCTCAAGGAAGGCCTCGAGCTTGGCGAGCGTTTCGGCGGTGGGATTCCAGCCGTCCTCGGTGCAATCGCGCAAGGTGTTGGCGTGGAGGCCCGCCGCACGGGCAAGCCCGGCCTTGGTCATGGTGCCCGATGTGACGAGATCGCGAACGCGTGTGATGAGTGATGTGTTCATTCCGCCAAAATATCACATCGTGATGTGATTTCAAGTCCGGCATCACAGCCCAGTGCAGAACGCTGCTCAGGCAGGCCGTTGCAGGCCGAGCAAATCCGAAGCGCAACACCAAACCGGTGTTGGCTTACTAGAAAGCAGAAAAGGAAGGGGATGGTGGACGCACTAGGGCTCGAACCTAGGACCCGCTGATTAAGAG
>JAMNXO010000036.1 GCA_023653115.1 Erythrobacter sp. | reverse complement strand
GCTTGGCGCAGGCTTGGGCGGCGCGGCGAGCGGGGCAGGCCCCACACCGGCGCCAAAGCGCGTGCTGAAGAAGGCAATCAGCCCGACAGCAAGGATCAACGCGGCAAAGGCACCGAACCAGGCAAGACCGGCCGAGGGCAGCTTCGCCGGATCGCCGGGCTCCATTCCCGATCCCACCGCCGACCGCCGGGCGTTGCCATCCGCCAGTTCAAGGCGGACAGCATCGGTAATCGCGACATCATCAAGCCCGACAGCCTTGGCAAAGGTGCGGGTAAAGCCGATTGCATAGGCGCGGGACGGCAGCGCGGCAAAATCGCCCGCCTCGATCACTTCGAGATGGCGCAGCGGAATGCGGGTCTCGCTTGCGATTTGCGTCAGTTCAAGCCGCCGCGCCTCGCGCGCGGCCCGCAGCCTTGCGCCAACCCCGGCGTAGGCCACGCTGTGCGCCGCTTCGGCACTGATATCCTGTTCGCTGTCCATGACCCGGTTCCGCGCCTTCTGATGAGGCTGTTTGTGAGGCGATACGTGAATTACGCTTGAACCCGACTGAGCCTGCCCGGGGGTATCCTGTCAAGCGGGCATCCGGCGCACCGGCCCGCGCCGCGCACGGAGCGCCGCATAGCAGGCTCAGGACGCCTCAATCATACTCGATATCGCGTTCATCGGCCCAGGCCGACAGCTGCGCGCGCAACGACTGGTGCGGTTCGGCGAGCCAGCCTGTCATTGCAGCGGACAGCTCGGCCAGATCGACCTTACGCACCAGCTCCTTGATCGGGCCGACCGCGGCAGGCGTGATCGAGAGGCGGCGATAACCGATCCCCATCAGCGCCAACGCCTCCAGCCGGCGCCCGCCCATCTCGCCGCACACACCGATATCCACACCGCTGCCGATGCTCGAAATCATCACCCGCTTGAGGAAGCGCAGGATCGACGGGCTGAGCCAATCATACCGCTCGGCCAGCTTGGGATTGGCGCGGTCGGCGGCAAACAGGAACTGCGTGAGATCATTGGTGCCGATCGACAGGAAACTCAGGCGCGGCAGCAGCATATCGAGCACCTCGGCCAGCGCCGGGACTTCGAGCATCGCGCCGAAATGGATGCGATCGGGCAATTGCTTCTTCTGCGCGCGCAGATAGGCGAGCTGTTCGTCGAACACCGCCTTGGCCGCATCGAACTCCCACGGCTCGGACACCATCGGGAACATCACATACAGCGTGCGCCCTGCCGCCGCTTCCATCAGTGAGCGGGCCTGCACCTTCATCAGGCCTTCGCGTTCGAGCGCAAGGCGCAGCGCGCGCCAGCCCATCGCCGGGTTTTCGTCCTGCGCGGCAATCTCGGAGGCGAGGTAGGGCACCGATTTGTCGCCGCCGATATCGACGGTGCGGAAGATCACCGGCTTGTCGCCCGCGGCCTCCAGCACATCGCGATAAAGCCGGGTCTGGCGCTCGCGCTGCGGAAGGGTGGCGGAGACGAGGAACTGGAATTCGGTGCGGAACAGGCCGACCCCGTCCGCGCCGGTCATCGCCAGCGCGCTCATATCGTCGCGCAGGCCAGCGTTCATCATCACCTGGATGCGGGTGCCGCAGCGGGTGAAGGGCTCGACATCGCGCAAGCTGGCATAGGCCGCCTGCTTTTCGCGGCTCTTGGCAAAGCGCGTCTGGAACGCATCGGCGACCTGCTGCAGCGGGCGGACAATCGCGCTGCCCGCGCTGGCATCGAGCAGAATCTCGTCGCCTTCGCGGATGGTGGTGCGCACATCCTTGGTGCGGCCGATCACCGGCACATTCATCGCCCGCGCGACGATCACGACGTGGGCGGTGAGCGAGCCTTCCTCGAGGATCACGCCCTTCAGCCGCCGCTTGTCATATTCAAGCAGTTCGGCCGGGCCGAGATTGCGCGCGATCAGGATGGTGTCGCGCCGCAACCCTTGCGACGCCGCCGTGCCGACCTGCCCGGCGACGATCCTGAGCAGGCGGTTCGCCAGATCCTCCAGATCGTGCATCCGGTCGGCCAGCAGCGCGTCATCGATCTCGCGCATCCGCATCCGGGTGTGCTGCTGCACGCGCTCGATCGCGGCTTCGGCGGTGAGGCCGCTGTCGATCGCCTCGTTGATGCGCCGCGACCAGCCTTCATCATAGGCGAACATCTTGTAGGTCTCGAGCACCTCTTCGTGTTCGCCGCCGACGCCGAATTCGGCCTGGCTGGCAAGCGTGTCGATCTGCTCGCGCATCTTGTCGAAGGCGCGGTAGACCCGCTGGCGCTCGGCCTCGGTATCCTCGGCCATGACCTGCGTGATCTCGACCCGCGGCTGGTGGAACACGGCGTGCCCCGCCCCCAAGCCTTTGACGAGCGTGAGGCCGGCAAGCGTCTGCGGCCCGGTCTGCTCCTGGGTGAGCACGCGGGCCTCTTCCTCGTCGACCAGTTCGGCATTGGCGATCAGTTCGCTGAGCACCATCGCGGTGGTCTGCAACGCCTCGATCTCGACCTCTTCATAGCGGCGCGGCTCGACGTGCTGGACGCACAAGACGCCCACGGCGCGTTCGCGGTAGACGATCGGCACACCGGCAAAGGAGTGGAACTTTTCCTCGCCGGTTTCGGGGCGATACTGGAAATCGGGATGCGCCTTTGCTTCGGCGAGGTTGAGCGTCTCGACCTTCTGCGCAATCGCGCCCGTCAGCCCCTCGCCGATTGCCATGCGGGTGACGTGCACCGCGCTCTGGTTCAGCCCGCGCGTGGCGAACAGTTCCAGCATGCCTTCGCGCAGCAGGTAGATCGAGCACACCTCGCTCGACAGGCATTCGCCAATGATCTCGACCACCTGATCGAGTTTGGCCTGCGCGTGCATACGCGAAGCCATGACCTCGGTCAGGCGGGTGAGAATCTGGCGGGCGGCTGCGGCTGCACTCATGATCGTGCCGGTCTATTCACTCCGGCCCGCAAATGCAAAAGGGCAGATGACTTACGCGTCCCGCCAGGCGTGATCGCAGGCGGGCAGCGGATCAGAAGCCGACGATTTCTTCCTTCAATCGCAACTTCTGCTTCTTGAGAGCCTGGATCGTCGCGGTGTCGGGCACGGGCCGTGCCAGTTCCTGATGCAGCCGCGTTTCGAGATCGGCGTGCTTGGCCTGGAGGGCGTTGATGTGGGAAGACACTGCGGTCGATGCCATTATGCGTTCTCCTGTCTGCGCGGGGGGATGCCCCCGCAACGGCGACTCGGACCAAACGCGGCCGGGCCGCAGGTTTCAGTGAAACCATAAGCGGTGTGGAATGCAAAGCCCTACTGCATCGTAAATCGCTCAATCCGCATTCACCCGCGACGAACCGTTGCCGCCCGCCCGCGCGGCCTGTGGCGGAAAAATGCGCGCGCCATCTTACCGAATCGCGCAGGAACGCGTAGCGCGGCGCAGCGTTAGCGGACGCACGGGCGACATCGCCTGCAAGATCAGGGGATGACACGAGGCATGACCGAGCAGGAGCTCAGGAAAAAGCTCGAATTGCTCAGGACCGAGCATCGCGATCTCGATGCTGCAATTGCCGCGCTGACCGAGGCCGCGCGCCAGACGGCTGCCGGCGATCAGCTCCAGATTGCCCGCCTGAAGAAGCGCAAGCTGCGCCTGAGGGATCAGATCGCGATCCTAGAGGATATGCTGCTGCCCGACATCATTGCGTGATCGTTCGCGCGCATCCACCGACAGGACAACATCCTTAACGCGCGTGACAAACTGTTCCCTGCCGGGACAAACCCAAAAATTGCTTGGAAAGTAACCATAACCGAGTAGCGGTCCGGCGCGGCGACGCGTAATCTGGCGCTTACCATGGCCCGGACCACCAATCTTTCCCGCCCGATCATCGAGGCGCTTTACACCGAAGCGCTGGTGCTGGCGGATGATGTGCGCGCAGTGTTTGCCGCAGGCACGCGCGAGCCGATGATCGGCGAGGACGCCTATGTGCGCCTCGCACTCTCGACCGAGGGGCTCAAGACCACCACGCGCATGATGCACGTGCTCGCCTGGCTGCTGAACCAGCGCGCGCTGTTCTCCGGCGAATTGAACGAAAACCAGGTGCGGCTGCACGGCGCGCTCCCGCCCGATCGCGGCTCGGACGAACGCCAGCTCAGCCTGCTCGAGCCGGAAACCCGCGAACTGATCGCCGAAACCGAGCGGCTGCACCAGCGCATCGCCCGGCTGGACGAAGCGTGGCGCCAGCATTTCGAAATGACTTCGCCTGCCCGTGCGTTCCAGGAACGCATCGGACGCGAATTCGGGCGGTTGGGTTAAGCGGCCTCTTTTTTAGGGCGCAGACCACCCGCCCCGCCTCCCCACCCGGCCACCAATAGTACCACTATGTTATGGTGGCCGGGTGGGGAGGCG
>JAMNXO010000019.1 GCA_023653115.1 Erythrobacter sp. | reverse complement strand
ATGCAAATCCCCCCCGAACGCCTCGAACAGATCGCGCACCGCTTTGCGGAGCTGGAAGCGCGCATGGCCTCGGGCACGCTTGAGGGCGAGGCCTTTGTGCGCGCCAGCCGCGACTATGCGGAACTCGAACCCGTCGCCAAGATCGCCGCCGAGGTGAAATCCGCGCGCGAGGAAATGGCGGGCCTCTCCGAAATGCTCGCCGACCCCGAGATGAAGGCGATGGCCGAGGACGAACTCGCCCAGATCAAGGCCACCCTCCCCGATCTCGAACGCCGCCTCGCCATTGCGCTGCTGCCGCGCGATTCGGCCGATGCCAAGCCCGCGATGCTCGAAATCCGTGCCGGCACCGGGGGCGATGAAGCCGCACTGTTCGCGGCTGACCTCTACCGGATGTACGAACGCTACGCCGCCGAGCAGGGGTGGAAGGTCGAAGCCGTCAGCATCAACGCGTCCGACATCGGCGGGTTCAAGGAAGTGATCGCCAACGTCACCGGCACCGGCGTGTTTGCCAAGCTCAAGTTCGAAAGCGGCGTCCACCGCGTGCAGCGCGTTCCCGTCACCGAAAGCGGCGGGCGGATCCACACCTCGGCGGCGACCGTGGCGGTGCTGCCCGAACCCGATGAAGTCGACGTTTCGATCGAGGAGAAAGACCTCAAGATCGATGTTTACCGCGCATCCGGCGCGGGCGGCCAGCACGTCAACACCACCGATTCGGCAGTGCGCATCACCCACCTGCCGACCAACACGGTGGTCACCTGTCAGGACGGGCGCAGCCAGCACAAGAACAAGGAAAAGGCGATGCAGGTGCTGCGCACGCGGCTCTACGATGCCCAGCGCGAAGCCACCCACGGTGCCGAAGCCGAAGCGCGCAAGGCGATGGTCGGTTCTGGCGACCGCTCCGAACGCATCCGCACCTACAACTTCCCGCAAGGCCGCGTCACCGATCACCGCATCGGGCTGACCCTGCACAAGCTCGAAGAAGTGCTCGCCGGGCCGGGTCTCACCGAACTGATCGACGCGCTGATCGCCGAGGACGAAGGCAAGCGTCTGGCGGCGCTCAATGAGTAACGGGGGGCGAGCGATGACGGCCGGCGAAGCGATCCGCGCCGCTGCCGAGACGCTTGCCGTTACCAGCGACACCGCACGGCTCGATGCCGAGCTGCTGATGGCACACGCGCTCGGGCTGAGCCGCTCGGAGATGCTGCTGCGTGCGATGCGCGATCCTGCACCGTCCGGCTACGCCGCGCAGGTCGCGCGCCGCGCGGGGCATGAGCCGGTGGCCTACATCACTGGCGAGGCCGAGTTCTACGGGCTGACGCTGGCCGTCACGCCCGCCACGCTCATCCCGCGCGGTGACAGCGAAACGCTGGTTGAGGCGGCGCTCGAGGCCAGGCCTGACGCGCGGCGGGTGCTCGACCTTGGCACCGGCTCGGGCGCGCTGCTGCTGGCGGTGCTGGCCCAGCTGGAGCAGGCCGAAGGGCTTGGCATCGACCGGTCCGGGGCCGCGCTGGCTGTGGCGCAGGCCAATGCCGAGGCGCTGAATCTTGGCGCGCGGGCGCGGTTTGCCCTTGGCGACTGGCACGCGGACGGCTGGACGCAAGGCCTCGGCACCTTCGACCTGATCTTGTGCAACCCGCCTTATGTCGAGACAAACGCCGCGCTTGACGCCCAGGTCGCCGCCTTCGAACCGGCCACCGCGCTGTTTGCCGGGCCGGAAGGGCTGGACGATTACCGCGTGCTCATCCCGCAATTGCGTGCCCTGATGAACCCCCAAGCGCGCGTCATTCTCGAAATCGGCGCGAATCAGGGCGATGCCGTGAGCGCCCTTGCCGCCGCCGCCGGGTTCACTGTTGAACTGCGCCGCGACCTTGGCGGGCGGGCACGGGCGCTCGTCCTCGGGTGAGGAAAAGCGCCGCAGGGGTTGGCAAACCGCTTTTGCATCGCTACGTCGGCATCAGGCCAGATGATCTGCGAAGGGCGCAAATCGCTGAGCCATGCTCCAGAACTCGCTCGAACCGGCCGTCAGGGCATGCCCTAGGCCATGTCAGCGCGGAGCGCGCAACACGCATTGGCAAGGCCAATCGCTGCTGCGCAAGGGCAAGGGGTCTGTTGGCCGCGCGTGCAGGCATTTTTTGCGCCAGGCCGCTGATTAAGGAACAATTTCCTTGAATAACAACAATCGGAATAACCGTCGCCGTGGGCGCGGGAACCGCACGCAAGGCGGTAACGGAAACCAGCTCAACCGAATTGACAGCCGTGCGCGTGGCAATGCGCCCCAGATGCTCGAAAAGTACAAGAAGCTGGCGCAGGACGCCCAGCACAATGGCGACCGGGTGCAGATGGAATATTATCTGCAGTTCGCCGATCACTACTTCCGCGTCATCGCCGATAACAAGGCGCGCCAGGACGAAGGCCGTAGCCCCGGTGGCAACGGTCGTCGCAATGACGAGCGCGACCAGGCCGAAGATTACGGCGACGATGATATGGATTTCGGCCGCCGCAGCGAACAGGCCTCGCGCCCGCGCTATGACCAGATGGATCAGGACAACCGCGGCAACACGGCCGAAGGCGAGCCGGGTCAGGAAGGCGAATCGTTCCTGATGGATGATCGTGATGGTGGCCGCGATAGTTACCGCGATGATGATCGCGGCGAGCAGCCGCAGCAGCGCCAGCAGAACGCCCGTCGCCAGCAGCGCAAGCCGCGTGACGACAATCGCGCCGAGCGCCCTGAGCGGAACGACCGCCCCGAGCGGACCGAGCGCGCCGAGCGAACAGAGCGGCCTGAACGGGCTGCCCGTCCGGAGCGCACTGAACGTCCGGAACGCGCCGAACGCAGCGAGCGCAGCGATGCGCCCCGCAGCGAAAAGCCCGCCCCGCGCGCCCGCAAGCCGCGCAAGCTGGCTGATGACGCCCCTGCCGGTCTCGATTCCTCGATCCTCCCGCCCTCGATCCGCGGCGATGACGCGCGCGGTTCTTCGGGCGATAGCGACGGCGCGCTCGAAACCGTCGGCTGATAGCCGCGATGGACCGGTTGGCAGCGGTTCCCGCGTTGGCGCAGCGCTTTCCGGCGCTTGCCGCCATCGTGTTGGGGCTGATAGCAGCCTGTGCCTATCCGCCGCTGCACCTCTGGCCGCTCGGCCTTGCCGCTTTGGCGGGGTTCGTGTGGCTGATCCACACCGCGCCGAACTGGCGCAGCGCGCTATGGCGCGGGTGGTGGTTCGGCTGGGCGCATCTGACGCTCGCCAATAACTGGATCGCGACCGCCTTCACCCATCAGGCCAAGATGCCCGAGGCGCTGGGCTGGGCCGCGGTGCCGCTGCTGTGCATCTACCTCGCGTGGTATCCCGCGCTGGCGGCATTGGCCGCGCATCTGCTGGCGAAGAAGCGGCCGCTGTGGGCCTTCGGGCTGGTGCTTTCGGGCGCGTGGGTGCTGGCCGAATGGGCGCGCGGCACCTTCTTTACCGGCTATCCGTGGCCGCCCTTGGGGCTGATGCTGCTGGGCGGGTGGGAGACGCCGGGGATTGCGCGCTACCTGACGATCACCGGCACCTATGCCTTGTCTGGCCTCACCCTCCTGATCGCCGCTGGTCTGCTGGCGGTGCTCATGGAGCGCCGCTGGGTGAATGCGTTCGGCCTCGTGCTGCTGGTGGCGTTGGGCATGATCGCGCCCGAAAAGCTGCGCCCCGCGCAGGCTGACAGCGCCCTGCGTTACACCCTCGTCCAGCCGCTGCTCAAGCAGTCCGAAATCAACGACGGCTCGAAGTTCGAGGAGCAATTCGCCCGCATCGCCGCGCTCACCAATCCGGGCCGCGACCGCTCGCGCATCGTGCTGTGGCCTGAAAGCGCGATCCCCGATTATCTCGAGCCGGGCTATCCCGAACGCTACTATCTGCAGATGACCGCTGGCGCCGATCCGGAGTTCGCGCGCAAACGCATCGGCGGCATCATCGGCCCGCAATCGACCTTGCTGACCGGCGTGGTCAATCTCGACATCGCCGCGCGCGAGGACGACACACAGGGTGCGGTGAGCGCGCGCAATTCGGTGGTCGCGCTGGACGGCGCAGGCACCATCACCCATTCCTATGCCAAGGCGCATCTGGTGCCTTATGGTGAATACCTCCCGATGCGGCCGCTGCTCGAACCGCTCGGCCTGTCGCGGCTGGTGGCGGGTAGCATCGATTACGAACCCGGCCCCGGCCCGCGCACGCTCGACTTGGGCAAGCATGGCAAGGCGGGCATCCAGATCTGTTACGAGATCGTGTTCTCGGGCGCGGTGGCGGATAAGGCCAACCGGCCGGACTATATCTTCAATCCCTCCAACGATGGCTGGTTCGGCACTTGGGGCCCGCCGCAGCACCTCGCGCAGGCGCGGATGCGGGCGCTGGAAGAAGGCCTGCCGGTGCTGCGTTCGACCACCACCGGCATCAGCGCGGTGATCGACGCCAACGGGATCGTGCGCGGGCATATCGGCCCGGGCAAGGCCGACGTAATCGAAGGATTCGTGCCCAAGGCCAAGCCGCCAACGCTGTTTGCGCAATTCGGACACGCACTGACGCTCGCTTGGGCCGCAGTGTTCCTTATGCTCGGCCTCGCCCTGCCAAGATTGCTTGCGCTTGCCCGCCCGCGCAGCTAGAGCGGTCAGGCAAAGAGCCGGATATAAAGGTTTCCTTATATCTCTATAAGGTGCCCGCTCCCGGCAGAAACCGCACTCTCAGCCCCCGGGGGATTCATGCGCACCGAATATCTGTTCACGTCCGAAAGCGTTTCCGAAGGCCACCCGGACAAGGTTGCCGACCAGATTTCCGACGCGATCGTCGATCTGTTCCTCTCGAAGGACCCTGAAGCGCGCATCGCCTGCGAAACCCTGACCACCACCCAGCTGGTGGTGCTGGCGGGCGAAATCCGCTGCAAGGGCGTGTACGAGAACGGCGAATGGGCGCCGGGCGCTCGGCAAGAAATCGAAGACACTGTGCGCGCCACGGTGAAGCGCATCGGCTATGAACAGAAGGGCTTCCACTGGGAAAACTTCACGTTCGAAAACAACCTCCACGGCCAGTCTGCCGAAATCGCGCAGGGCGTCGATGCGGGCGACAACAAGGATGAAGGCGCGGGCGACCAGGGCATCATGTTCGGTTACGCGACCGACGAAACCCCCGATCTGATGCCGGCGACGCTGTATTACAGCCACAAGATCCTCGAGCGCATGGCGGCTGACCGGCACTCGGGTGCGGCGCCCTTCCTTGAACCCGACGCCAAGAGCCAGGTGACACTGCGTTACGAGCAGTCGCTCCCCATCGCGGCGACGGCGGTGGTGGTCTCGACCCAGCACAAGCAGGGCTATTGCCTCACCGGCGATCACGCCGATCCGGCCAAGTACGCCGAGCTTGAGGCTTACGTAAAGCGCGTGGTGGCTGATGTGATCCCGCCGGTGCTGCTGCGCGACACCACCTATTACATCAACCCGACCGGCGCCTTCGAAATCGGCGGTCCGGATGGTGACGCAGGCCTGACCGGTCGCAAGATCATCGTCGACACCTATGGCGGCGCGGCTCCGCATGGCGGCGGCGCCTTCAGCGGCAAGGACCCGACCAAGGTGGACCGTTCGGCCGCCTACATCACCCGTTACCTCGCCAAGAACGTGGTTGCCGCGGGCCTTGCCACGCGCTGCACCATCCAGATTGCCTATGCCATCGGCGTGTCCGAGCCGCTCTCGCTCTATGTCGATACGCATGAGACCGGCACCGTGGGCGACGACAAGATCGAGACTGCGATCCTCGGCATCGCCAAGCTCGGCGGGCTGACCCCGCGTTCGATCCGCACGCATCTCGGCCTCAACAAGCCGATCTACCAGAAGACCGCCGCCTACGGCCATTTCGGGCGCAAGGCGGAAGGCGACCTGTTCCCGTGGGAGCGGATCGATCTGGTTGACGATCTGAAGGCAGCGCTGGCCTGATTTTGGGGTAAGGGTGCTGGCGATGACGGCACCCTCCCCCCTGCCCGGACGCATCCTCGCGCTCGACGCGCTGCGCGGGATTGCCGTTATCGGGATCGTGTGGATGAACGTCCACGCCTTCGCACTGCCGAGTCCGGCCTATTACAACCCGCTGAGCTACGGCGCGATCGGCGACAGCGATTACCGCGTGTGGCTGGCGAGCTTCGTGTTCATCGAGGACAAGTTCCGCACGCTGTTCGCGATGCTGTTCGGCGCCGGGTGCCTGATCCTGATCGAGCGCGAACAGGCCCAGGCAGGAGGCACGCCGTGGCGCGCGCATTATGCGCGGATGGCGGTGTTGTTCGCGATCGGCCTCGTCCATGCGACCTTGCTCGCCAATAATGATGTGCTGCGCGCCTATGCGCTCGCCGGGCTGGCCGTGCCGCTGCTGGCGGGGTTTTCCGCGCGGGCGCTGGTGGCGGTGGGCGTGGGCCTGCTGGTGGTGCACCTGTCGCTCGGTCTGACCGCGTTTGGCGGGGCGATGGTCGAGTTTTACCGCGGGTATCAGGGCAGCGACGCGCTGCTGTTCATGGAGCGCCAGTTCGGCCGTGATCCGGCGGCGATTGCAATGCTGCTGGAGCAGGGGCGCGAAAGTCTGGGCGAACGGATGATCCGCCGAAGCCTCGGCATTCCCGCGCAAACCCTCACGCTGATCGCGGCACTTCCGCTCAATCTTGCCGCGATCGCGCTCGGCATGGGGCTATGGCGCGGCGGGATGCTGAAGGGCGAATGGCGCACCTTCCACCTGCAACGCCTCGCTGCGCTCGCCGCACTGGTGGCGATCCCTGCGCTGCTGGGATTGGCGGGCTGGCTGGTTGCCGAAGGCTTTCCGGCCGCCTTGGTCGGCCCGGTGGTGCTGGTGATGTCGGCGCCCTTCGACACGCTGCTGGGCGTGAGCTACGCCGCGCTGGCCATGGCGTTTCTGGCAAAGGAGACCGTCTTGACCCGCACGCTCGCGGCGGTGGGGCGGCTATCGCTGACCAATTACCTGATGACCAGCGTGGTGCTCGCCAGCATCTTTGCGCCGTGGGGGCTGGGATTGTTCGGAGACGTGACCCGGACGCAGGCTCTGGCCCTCAGCTTTGTGCCGATTGCCGCGATGCTGGTGTGGTCCCCGCCGTGGGCGGCGCGGCTTGGCCAAGGCCCGTTCGAGCGGCTGTGGCGAGCCGGGGCGCGGGCGCTCTCCTCCACGCGCAAGGCCTGACACGGTCGCGGAGATGACCCACCGCGCGCGTGCGTTGCTGCCCCTGTTTGTGAAGTGGAACGCGGGGGGCGGTTTTTACGCTTCTGGACCGTGTCTCATGTGTCTCCAACAGGAGACGCTTGCGGCGCCTTCAGCCGTCTTGCCCGTGGATCGGCGAGGGCCGGTCCAATGCCAGTTCGGCCTCCGAGAACACGAAGGGGCTGCGCACTCCGGGCATCCCGCCCAGATCAACCCGCAGTCCGCGCGCGATCACTTGGGGATCGGCAAACACCTCGTCCAGCCGGTTGATCGGCCCGGCGGGAACGCCTGCTGCGTGGCAGGTATCGAGCAGGCCCTGCTTGGTCCAGCCGCTGGTGGCCGCGGCGATCTCGGCATCCAATGCCTTGGCATTGGCGGTGCGATCGCCGTTCGCAAGGAAGCGCGGATCGGTGCTGAGGTGGCTCAACCCCAGCACATCCATCAGCTTGTGGAACAGCCCGTCATTGGCCGGCGCTAGGATCACGTGACCGTCACTCACCGCGAACACCCCGTAAGGCGCGACCTGCGCGTGGGCATTGCCCATTCGCGGCGGGTTCTGGCCCGTGGTAAGGAAGTAGGTCGCCTGATTGGAGAGCAGCGCCACCGAACTGTCCATCAGGCTGATATCGACCTGCTGGCCTCTGCCGGTCCGCGCCCGCATCAGCAGCGCCGCCTGAATGCCGTTTGCGGCCCATACGCCGGTCGACAGGTCGCTGATCGAGATGCCCATCTTGACCGGGTGCCCTTCGGGCTCGCCGGTCAGCGACATGAACCCGCTCATCCCCTGCACCACGAAGTCATACCCCGCCTCGTGCGCGCGCGGCCCGGTCTGGCCGAAGCCTGTGATCGAGCAATAGACGAGGCCCGGATTGGCGGCGGCGCAAGCGGCGTAATCGAGGCCGAACTTGGCGAGGCTGCCGGTCTTGAAGTTCTCGATCACGACATCGGCCCCGGCGATCAGCGCCTTGACCCGCGCAAGGTCATCCGCCGCGCCGAAATCGGCGATGATCGAGCGCTTGCCGCGGTTGCAGGCGTGGTAATAGGCGGCCTCGCGGTGGACTGTGCCGTGCGCGTCGGTGCGCTCCACCCAGGGCGGGCCCCACAGCCTTGTGCCGTCGCCTTCCGGGCTTTCGACCTTGATCACATCTGCCCCCAGATCGGCGAGGACCTGCCCGCAGAACGGCCCGGCCAGCACCCGCGCCAGCTCGACCACCTTGAGGCCGGCAAGCGGCGCGTTTGGGTTGCGCGGTTCGGCCAGCCACATAGCTATTGGCCCAACTGCGCCTTCAGGAAGGCAACGCTGTCGGCCAGCACCGGGCCCTTCCTGCGGAACGGCACGGACAGCGCCATGACGATCTCCTCGTGATCGAGCGGGCCGTAGTTCTTCACCTCCACTGTGGCGCCGAGCGCGCGCAGCTTGGCGGCGAGGTTATTGGCATTCTTCGGGCGCACCGTCTCGTCGCCTTCGGACGTCACCAGCAACAGCGGCAGCGCATCTGCGCGCGCAAACGCGATCGGCTGCGTCTCTTCGGGGCGCGGCCACTTGCTGAAGGCCGCTATCGAGCGCGGCTTGTCGAAGGGGTAGAAGTCGTAGGGGCCGGACAGGCCCACCGCCGCCGTGACGTTGGCAGGATCGGCGCCTGCCGCCACCAACCGCTTGCTGTCCAAGGCAAGCATGATTGCCTGATAGGCGCCTGCCGAATGCCCCATGAAGGCGAGACGTTTGGGATCGCCGCCGTACTGCGCAACGTTGTTCTGCGTCCATGCCACTGCCTCGGCCCCGTCATCGAGGAAGGCCGGGAAGAGCACTTCCGGCACCTTGCGGTAGTCAGGGATCACCACCAGGAAGCCTTCGCGCGCCAGCGCCCGTCCGGCAAAGGCGTAGGACGCCCGGTCACCCTTGGCCCAGCCGCCGCCGTACCAGAAGATCACCACCGGGAGCGGGCCTTGGGCGGGTTTCTCGGGCGCCCAGATGTCGAGCGTCTGTCCGTGGGTGCCGAACGCCAGCCCCTGCGTCACTTGCCGCGCGCCTGCTGTGCCGCCCGCTACCCGGTCGTAGAACGAGAGCAGCCGCGGCGGCGAGGTAAAGGCGAGGATCCCCGCGATCACGAGAACCAGCGACAGCGCAGCAAACGCAATTCCACGCTTCATCAGACCACGTAATGCGCGGTGGTGGTCGCGGCGATATCGGCCTCGGTCACGCCCGGGGCCATCTCGATCAGGCGGAACGGCGAGCTGTGATCGGGCCGCTGGAACACGGCCAGATTGGTGATCACCATGTCCACCACGCCCGCGCCGGTCAGCGGCAAAGTGCAGGCGGGGATGAACTTCGGACTGCCATCCTTCGACGTGTGGTCCATCACCACGATGATCTTCTTGACGCCCGCGACAAGGTCCATCGCCCCGCCCATGCCCTTGATCATCTTGCCCGGGATCATCCAGTTGGCGATGTCGCCGTTCTCGGCCACCTCCATCGCGCCGAGCACGGTGAGATCGATATGCCCGCCGCGGATCATGCCGAAACTCGTCGCGCTGTCGAAATAGGCCGAATGCGGCAGCTCGCTGATAGTCTGCTTGCCCGCATTGATCAGATCGGGATCAACCTCGTCATCATAGGGAAACGGCCCGATGCCGAGCATCCCGTTCTCGCTCTGCAGCGTCACCATCATGCCTTCTGGTATGTGGTTGGCCACCAGCGTCGGGATGCCGATGCCGAGATTGACGTAATAGCCGTTCTCGAGCTCGCGTGCGGCGCGGGCGGCCATTTCATCGCGGGTCCAGCCTTGGGCAAGCGTCGTCATTGGCCGCGGTTCCCCGCTTCATTGAACAGCTGCGAGATCAGGAACCATCCGTCGCCGATCACGGGCTCCAGCCCTGCACCCGCTTCGGGGCTGCGCAGGTATTTGTAGCGCTCGTCGAAATCGGAGCGCTCGTCCCCGGCAATTGCGACAATGCAGGTGATCCCGGCGAGATTTTCCTTGCGCTGCTGCTTGCTGTCATTCTCGTCGCGGCGCAGCGAGATGATGTCCTGACCGCGCGGATCGAGGCCAGCCTGCTCGAGCGCAGAACGCACCACGCCAGACTGGATGACGGGCAGATCGGAGAACCACGCGATCTCCACCCCTGCTTCACGCAGCACCGCAAGGCCGAGCGCAAGGCCGGGCTGCTTGGCCGGAGTGGCGGGCGGAGCGAAGATGCCCCCCGCCGGATCAAGATCGATCAGGGCCACCAACTGTTCGCCCACAGTGCAGCGGCGGCGTTTGCCATCCAGTGCCACCGGATCGGTCAGCATCGCCGACAGCAGATCGGCGCCGCCATTCACCCCCCGCGCCGTCGCCTGTCCATAGCGCACGAAACGCGCAAATCCGGCCTGTTCGGGCGGCAGCGGGCGAGCCGGATCGGGGTAGGATGCGGGCGCTTGCGCCGTGGGTGCGCGCGGCGCAATCGCTGGCACGGCGGCGCTGGCGGCTGCCGGCACCACCGGCGCCGGGCGCGCTGCGGGTGCGGCAGCCAGAGCGGGCGCGGGTTGCAGCGCGGCCACGCGCGCAGGCGCCTGAGCCGGTACAGCCGCCACCGGAGCGGGCCGCGGCGCGGGAAGCGAGGTCAGATTGGCGGGTGCATCGGCCGGCGGCCCGACGGGGCGCGCGGTCGAGGCCAGCGCAGGGGCGGCGGCGGGAGGGGGCGCTGGGCGCGCTGCCGGAGCCGCAGCAACTGCCGGTGCCTGAGCAACGGGCGCCTGCACCACCTGTGGGCGCGCGGCGGCGGGCGGCGTCACCGCTCTCGGAGCCGGCGCGGCCACCGCCGCTGCAGCAGACGGCGCCACGATGACAGTCGGGTTCGGCGAGGGCGCGGGACGCGGCGCGACAGCGGCGACAGCGGCGACAGCGGGCACCGGCTTGCTCGGCGCGGCCTCGTTCTCGGTCCCATCCTTGCCGTCAATCCGGCTGCCGAACATCGCGCTGCCCGCGATTGCCGGAATTGCCACAGCGACGCAGCCCGAAAGCGACGTGCTCGCCAATGCCAGCAAGGGCACCAAAATCATTCTGCGATTCATCACGCGGTCTCCCTCTCCCGAACCGTCCTGAATTCGATTTTCTTGTCATAGGGCGCGCCGCACACGATCCGGTTCACAAACACCCCGGCGAGGTGAATCTGATCGGGATCGAGGCTGCCGGCGGGCACCACTTCCTCGACTTCGGCCACGCAGACCTTGCCGCAGGTCGCGGCCGGCAGGTTGAAATTGCGCGCGGTCTTGCGGAACACGAGGTTGCCGGTCTCGTCGGCCTTCCACGCCTTGATGATCGACAGATCGGCAAAGATGCCGCGTTCCAGAATATAGGTCTGCATCACCCCGTCGCGATCGGGAAAGTCCTTGTGCTCCTTGCCCTTGGCGACTTCGGTGCCGACGCCGGTGCGGGTGTAGAAGCCGGGAATGCCGGCGCCGCCTGCGCGCATCCGTTCCGCCAATGTGCCTTGGGGGCAGAACTCGACTTCGAGCTCGCCGGCGAGATATTGCCGCTCGAATTCCTTGTTCTCGCCGACATAGGAGCTGATCATCTTTGCCACCTGCCGGGTGCGCAGCAGCTTGCCGATGCCTTCATTGTCGATCCCGGCATTGTTGCTGGCAAAGGTCAGCCCCGTCACGCCGCTGTCGCGAATCGCGTCTAGCAGCCGCTCGGGGATGCCGCACAGGCCGAACCCACCCGCGGCGATCAGCATGTCATTTGTCAACACGCCGTCGAGCGCGCTGGCGGCATCGGGGTAGAGCTTGGTCATCGGGCCTGATTGCCTTGGTTACGGGTTGGCATTGCGGTTTTGCAGGGGCCACCCCCCTGCGGGTTTCCCCGAGGGTGATTAGTGCGTTCAGGCGGCGCTGTCACGCCCGCTGGCGGACAAAGTTGAATACCTATTCATGTTGCAGCGCAAAACGATTTTGCGGCCAAATTCTGCCCATGGAATGAGCGAGTGCTGTTTTTTCGGGCAGGTTTTATGCAACTTTTGACACAAACAGAGCCTCTTTCGGGCTATTAGTTGCAAACTTTGCATTCTACTATGCGGCTTACGCACTTGCACAAAGATCGAATCTGCTGCAAATGCGAAGGGCCTTTCAGGCATCCTCTCCCAAACTTTTCAGCCCGGCCTCTGTGCCGGGCTTTTTTCTGCCCGGCACAATCCTGCTGCCGCCGGGCTTTTTCCGCCCGGACAAGCGGCGGTGCAGCGGGCTTCTTTCGCGCCCGGCTCAGCCCTACCCCGCAGCGGACCGCAATCCTGCTTGATTGCAATCCCCCCATGGCGTGCCTAGCTAGTTTGGCGAGTTTCCAGAACAACAGCCCAGCGCAGGACATCCCATGGCCGAAGCAGAAACCGCCGCGCCCGCTCGCACCGTCCGGTTGCAGGTGGCACCCGCAAGGCAGGAGGAATCCGGCCAGGGCATCGCCCGTATGCCGCGCACGGCCTTCCAGAAGCTCGGCATCACCGAGGGCGATGTGGTCGAAATCGTCGGCAAGCGCACCACCGCCGCGATCGCGATGGCGGCCTATCCGGAAGATGATGCGCTCGATGTGGTGCGCCTCGATGGACTCCAGCGCGGCAATGCCGAGGCTGGATCGGGCGAGCACGTCGAGATTGCGCGCGGCGAATCGCGCCCCGCTACCCGTGTTGTCTTCGCCCCCGCCCAGCGCGAGATGCGCCTGCAGGGGCCGACGCAGGCGTTGAAGCGCAATTTCTTCCGCCGCCCGCTGATGGCCGGCGATCTGGTTGCCACCACCGGCCAGCAGCCCGTGCAGAATATGCCGTCCGACGTGCGCCAATTGCTGCGCGCACCGGCCTATGCGCTCACCCAGATCCGCCTCACCGTCGCCGTGACGAGCCCCAAGGGCATCGTCCACATCGACGAGAATACCGAGGTCGAGCTGCGCGCCGAGTTCGAGGAACCGCGCGATGCCCGCGCGGCGGTGAATTATGATGATGTCGGCGGGATGGAGGAGACCATCCGGGCCTTGCGCGAGATGGTCGAACTGCCGCTGCGCTATCCCGAACTGTTCATCCGCCTCGGCGTCGAGCCGCCCAAGGGCGTGCTGCTCCACGGCCCGCCGGGTACGGGCAAGACCCGCCTTGCGCAGGCGGTCGCGAACGAAAGCGACGCGGAGTTCTTCACCATCAACGGCCCGGAAATCATGGGCTCGGGCTATGGCGAGAGCGAGAAGCGGCTGCGCGAAGTGTTCGAGGAGGCCAGCCGCGCCGCGCCCGCAATCATCTTCATCGACGAGATCGATTCGATCGCGCCCAAGCGCACGCAGGTGCCGGGCGAGGCGGAGAAGCGGCTGGTTGCCCAGCTGCTGACGCTGATGGACGGGCTGGAGAAGCGCGCCAACCTTGTCGTTATCGCCGCCACCAACCGGCCCGACGCGATCGACGAGGCACTGCGCCGTCCGGGCCGGTTCGACCGCGAGATCGTGATCGGCGTCCCCGACCAGCGCGGGCGGCGCGAGATCCTCAGCATCCACACCCGCGGGATGCCGCTGGAAGCGGAAGTCGATCTCGACGAACTCGCGCGCGTCACCCACGGCTTTGTCGGCGCGGATATTGCCGCCCTCACCCGCGAGGCGGCGATTGAAGCGGTGCGGCGGATCATGCCGCGGCTTGATTTGGACGAACGCACCATTCCGCAGGACGTGCTCGAAGACCTGTGCGTCACCCGCGATGATTTCCTCGCCGCGCTGAAACGCGTCCAGCCCTCGGCGATGCGCGAAGTGATGGTGCAGGTGCCCAATGTCGCGTGGAGCGATATCGGCGGCGCAAGCGAGGCCATCGACAAGCTGAAGGAGGGGATCGAGCTCCCCCTCAAGAACCCCGAAGCCTTCCGCCGCCTCGGCATCCGTCCGGCCAAAGGCTTTTTGCTCTATGGCCCGCCCGGCACCGGCAAGACCCTGCTGGCCAAGGCCGTGGCCAAGGAGGCCGAAGCGAACTTCATCTCGATGAAGAGCTCCGATCTCTTGTCCAAATGGTATGGCGAGAGCGAGCAACAGATCGCCAAGCTGTTTGCCCGCGCCCGCGCAGTGGCGCCCTGCGTGCTGTTCATCGACGAGATCGACAGCCTCGTGCCCGCGCGCGGTTCAGGTCAGGGCGAACCGCAGGTCACTGGCCGCGTGGTCAACACCATCCTGGCTGAAATGGACGGGCTGGAGGAATTGCAATCAGTGGTGGTGATCGGCGCGACCAATCGCCCGACGCTGGTTGATCCGGCGCTGCTGCGCCCCGGCCGGTTCGACGAGCTGATCTATGTGGGCACCCCCGACAAGGCGGGCCGCGAGCATATCCTTGGCATTCACACCGCCAAGATGCCGCTGGCTGACGGTGTCGATCTGGCGGCGCTGGCGGGCAAGACCGAGCGCTTCACCGGCGCGGATCTGGAAGATCTGGTGCGCCGCGCCGGCCTTGCCGCACTGCGCCGGGTGGGCGGCGATGTGACAGAAGTGTCGGCAAAGGATTTCGAGACGGCGCTGAAGGATTCGCGCGCCACGGTGACGGTCGAGATGGAAGACGAATACCTCAAGATGCGCGGCGAGCTGAAAAAGCGCGCCGCTGCCGTCCAGCCGATGGGGTTCATCTCGCCCGAAGCGCTAACGCCGACTCGGGAGAAAAAGCACGACTAGGCGGGACGCACGCCCCGCCTAATGCGCTGCATCCCATGACACGCCGGTGCCGATATCGACACCAAGCGGCACCGAAAGTGCGACCGCAGGCAGAGCAGCCTCGGCCATCACCTGCCTGATCACCGGCGTTGCCGCTTCGACGCGGTGTTCGGGCAATTCGAACACCAGTTCGTCGTGTACTTGTAGAAGCATCCGCACATCATGCAGGCCCGCTTCGGCCAGTGCGGGCAGCATCCGCACCATGGCGCGCTTGATGATGTCCGCGCTGGTGCCCTGGATCGGGGCGTTGATCGCGGCGCGCTCGCTCCCCTGCCGCTCGGCCTGGTTCTTGGAGTTAATCCGCGGGAACCACGTCTTGCGGCCGAACAGCGTCTCCGAATAGCCCTGCGCACGCACGCTCTCGAGCGTTTCGAGGATATAGCGCTGGATGCCCGGGAAGCGCTGGAAATAGGTGTCGATCATCGCCTGCGCTTCTTCCGGCGGCACCTCGAGCCGGGTGGCGAGGCCCCAGCGACTGATGCCGTAGAGGATCGCGAAGTTGATCGTCTTGGCCCGCGCGCGCGTGTCGCGCGTCACCTCGCCGAACATCTCCTTGGCGGTGCGCGCATGGATGTCCTCGCCGTTGGCGAAGGCTTCCTTGAGACTGTCGACCCCGGCCATGTGCGCCGCGAGCCGCAGTTCGATCTGCGAATAGTCCGCCGCCAGCAGCACGTTGCCGGGCTCGGGCACAAAGGCCTCGCGGATCTGGCGGCCGATGGCGGTGCGCACCGGAATATTCTGCAGGTTCGGATCGGTCGAACTCAAGCGCCCGGTCTGCGCGCCAACCAGGCTGTAGCTGGTGTGCACGCGGCCCGTCGCGGGGTTGATCGCGGCCTGAAGCGCATCGGTATAGGTTGACTTCAGCTTGGCCAGCTGGCGCCATTCCAGCACCAGCCGCGCGATCGGCGCGCCTTCGGCAGCGAGCTTTTCCAGCACCGAGACGTCGGTCGAATATTGCCCGCTCTTACCCTTCTTGCCGCCCTTGTGGCCGAGCTTCTCGAACAGGATTTCGCCCAGCTGCTTGGGGCTGCCGACGGTGAACTCCTGCCCCGCGGCGGCGTGGATTTCGCCTTCTAGACGGCCAATCTCGATCGCGAATTCCTCTGACAGCTTGGCCAGCCGCGCACGGTCCACCCGGATGCCTTCGCGCTCCATTGCAGCGACCACCGGGATCAGCGGGCGGTCAACCCGCTCGTAAATGCGCGTGCCGCCTTCGCTGGCGAGGCGCGGCTTGAGCGCCCGGTAGAGCCGCAAGGTGACATCGGCATCCTCGGCAGCGTAGGCGGTGGCGCGGTCGATCGGGACTTCGCTGAACAGGATCGCCTTCTTGCCGGTGCCGCACACATCCTTGAACGGAATCGGGGTGTGGCCGAGGTGGCGCTGGGACAGCTCGTCCATCCCGTGGCCGCCCCCCATGCCTTCCTCGCCGCGCCCGGCATCCAGCGCGAAGCTGATCACCATCGTATCGTCGATCGGTGCGACATTGATCCCCACGCGGGCGAGCACGTTGATATCATACTTGCCGTTCTGGAACACCTTGAGGACGGCTTCATCCTCCAGCAGCGGCTTCAGCGCGGCGATCGCTTCGGCCATGGGGACCATCTGCGGCTTCTGCGCGAACATGTCGTCCCCGCCATGCGCAAGCGGGATGTAGCAGGCCTCGTTCGGCCCCAATGCCAGGCTCACGCCGACCAGTTCGGCGCGGACGGAATCGAGCGAGGTTGTCTCGGTGTCCACCGCCACCAGCCGCGCGGCGCGGGCGCGGGCGATCCAGTCCTCAAGCTGCGGCATGGTTTGCACGGTGGCATAGGCGGCGTGATCGATGCGCGGCATTTCGGGCAGCGGCTGACGGCTGCCCTCCTCGCCGACCCCTGCCCCGGTGGTCCCGGCGGTCGTCGGTTTGGGCGGGTTGAGATCGGTTTTGCGCGACGGGCTGCCACTGCCCGCTTCAAGCCGCTTCAGCAGCGAGGTGAAGCCGTGCTTTTCGAGGAAGGCGGCAAGCGGGGCCGGCGGCACCGGGCCGAGCTTCATCTCGGCAATCGGCTGCGGCAGCTCGCAGTCCTCTTTCAGCGTCACCAGCACCTTGCTGAGTTCGGCATCGCCGCGGCCCTCGATCAGGCGCTCCTTCAGCTTGGAGGGCTTCATGTCATGCGCGGAGTCGAGCGCGGCGGTGAGCGATCCGTGCTCGGCGATCAGCTTCGATGCGGTCTTCGGCCCGATGCCATAGATGCCCGGCACGTTGTCGACCGCATCGCCCATCAGCGCCAGCACATCGCCAACCAGTTCGGGCGCGACGCCGAACTTCTCCTCGACCTCGGGCAGATAGATGCGCTGGTTCTTCATCGTGTCGAGCATATCGACCCGCGCCGGGCCGTGCGGCGTGTCCACCTCGCCCACCAACTGCATCAGATCCTTGTCGGAACTGACGATGGTGACGTCCCAGCCCATTTCCTGCGCGCGCCGCGAATAGGTGGCAATCAGATCGTCGGCCTCCAGCCCCGGCACTTCGATGCAAGGCAGGCTGAAGGCGCGGGTGGCGTCGCGGATCAGCGGGAACTGCGGCACCAGATCCTCGGGCGGTTCGGGCCGGTTCGCCTTGTAGTGTTCGTAGATTTCGTTGCGGAAGCTGACCCCGCTGGCATCGAGGATCACCGCGAGGTGCGTCGGCCCGTCAGCCTCGTCGAGATCGGCGGCGAGCTTCCACAGCATCGTGGTGTAGCCATAGACCGCGCCGACCGGCGTGCCTTCCGGGTCCGTCAGCGGCGGCAGCCGGTGATAGGCGCGGAAAATGTAGGACGAGCCATCGACGAGATAGAGGTGCTGTTT
>JAMNXO010000035.1 GCA_023653115.1 Erythrobacter sp. | reverse complement strand
GGCGGGAAGTATTTGAGCGCGAAGACCATCAGCCCCTGCCCCACCAGCTGGCTGAGCACGAACAGGCCGACCACCGGCCCCCACGCCTGCGGCCACACCGGCTCGCCCAGCGCCAGCGCGATCACCAGCAGCACCGGCGCACCGAACAGGCTCACCCAGACGAGCAGGCTCCACGATCCGAACTGCCCCCGGGCGCCCTGCAAGGTCAGCAGATAAACCGCATAGAGCAGCCCTGCGGCGACCGAAAACAGGTCACCCAGCAGCGTTTCGTCCGAAATTTCGAGGCTGCGCCCCATCAGGATCGCCGCGCCTGACAAGGCAAAGATAATCGCCAGCCATTCCAGCCGCCCCGGCAGCGTGCGCGCCACCAGAAAACCCCAGAACAGCAGCACGATCGACCCGGCATTGCCGAACAGCGTCGCATTGCCGAGCCGGGTCATACCGATGCCGATGTGCCAGCTCGCCAAGTCCAAAGCGAAGGTGACCGCGCCCAGTGCCACCAGCGCCAGCGTCTTGGCGCCCATGCCGGTCAGCCGCTGGCCGTTCACCCGCGCCAGCAGCACGAGAAACGGCAGCGCCAGAAACAGCCGCCAGAACCCGGCAGCCACCGGGCCTGTATCCGCCACCCGCACGAACCACGGGCCGATCGCCAGCGCGATGTTGCCGCCGATCAGCGCGACCAGCAGCAGCCACGCCGCCGGGCGCGTGCCATCGCGAACAAGTTCTTCTTGGGTCGCACCCTCATTTTCCATGCTTGCGCCCTAGCGTCCTCGCCCCCAAGTGGATAGCCAATCGAAACTGACCGATGAGGATTACCCACATATGCACGACGCCTTGTTCCAGCCGCTCCAGATGGGCGCGCTCCATGCCAAGAACCGCATCCACATGGCTCCGCTCACCCGTGGCCGCGCGGCCGAGCCGATGTTCGTGCCCAATGAATTGATGGCGACCTATTACCGGCAGCGCGCCGGTGCGGGGATGATCCTGACCGAAGCCACCGGCATAAGCCGCGAAGGCCTTGGCTGGCCCTCGGCGCCCGGCATCTGGAGCGACGAACAGACCGAAGCGTGGAAGGCCACCACCAAGGCGGTGCACGAGGAAGGCGGCCTGATCGTCATGCAGCTGTGGCACATGGGCCGCATCGTCCACCCGGTGTTCCTCGATGGCCAGCCGCCGTTCTCGGCGAGCGCCACGCAGGCTCCGGGCGAGGCGCACACGCCGACCGGCAAGCAGCCCTACGCCGTTGCGCGCGAAATGACCCATGAGGACATCCAGCGCACCATCGGTGATTACCGCCGCGCCGCCGAGAACGCCAAGAAAGCCGGCTTTGACGGCGTGCAGCTGCACAGCGCCAATGGCTACCTTGTCGACCAGTTCCTGCGCGACAAGACCAACCTGCGCACCGACGAATATGGCGGCTCGCCGGAAAACCGCACCCGCTTCATGCGCGAAATCCTCGAAGCGCTGATCGACGTGTGGGGCGCGGACCGCGTCGGCATCCGCCTCTCGCCCAATGGCGATTCGCAAGGGACCGATGACAGCAACCCGGCAGCAACCTTCGGCGCGGCGGCCAAGGTGTGCGAAGAGCTCGGCATTGCCTTTGTCGAACTGCGCGAGCCCGGGCCGGAGGGCACCTTCGGCCAGACCGACGTGCCCAAGCAGAGCCCGCTGATCCGCCAGATCTACACCGGCACGCTGATCCTGAATTCGGATTACACTGCCGAGGAAGCCGTCGCCGATGTGACCAGCGGCAAGTGCGATGCGGTGAGCTTTGGCCGCCCCTACATCTCCAACCCCGATCTCGAAAAGCGGATCGCGGTGGGCGCGCACTGGAACCCCAACAAGGACGTGCCCAAGAGCTGGTACTTCCCGATTCCCGAAGGCTACGTCGACTATCCGACGCTCGAGGAAGAACAGGCGCAGGCCGCCGAGTAGTCGGCCGCTCTTATTCGGAAGGTTCGGGGGCCGGGGCAGCAGAGGCTGCTTCGGCCCCTTCGCTTTGTCCGGAGCCTTCGAACCCTTCGGCGGGCGTTACCACCGGCTGCTGGGCATCGAGATCGGCGGGCGCAGGCGCCTGACGCGGGGCGAGCGGCGCCTGCGATTCGAGCTGTTCCAGCGGGATCATCCCGTCACTGATCGTGCCGCCCAGCACCTCGCCCGCCGCCTCGCCGCCGCGCTCAGCGGGGCTGGAGGTCTCGTCGGTGCAGCCAGCGGCCAGCAAGGCCAGAGCAACAAGGGAAGCAGCGCGGTTCATCGGCACGCTCTTTTCGCGGCGGCGTCCAGCGCGTCAAGGAAATCATCATGGCACGCGATCAACGCGGCGTCCCATTCTTCCGCCGATACCTTGAGGCCCAGCCGCGCCATGCTGGTGACGCCATATTCGGCGATGCCGCAAGGCACGATCCCGCCGAAGTGCGACAGATCAGGATCAAGGTTCACCGAAAAGCCGTGCATCGTCACCCAGCGCCGCACCCGGACGCCGATGGCCCCGATCTTGGCCTCGCTGCCGTCAATGTCACGCGTCCATATGCCGACCCGGCCTTCGGCCCGCCAGGTTTCGACCCCGAAACTCGCCAGCGTGGCGATGACCCAGCCTTCGATCGCGTGGACGAAGCAACGCACATCCTTGCCGCGCTGGTTCAGATCGAGCACCAGATAGCCGATCCGCTGGCCTGGCCCGTGATAGGTGTAGCGCCCGCCGCGTCCGGCCTCGACCACATCGAAACGCGGATCGACCAGTTCGGCAGGGTCCGCGCTGGTGCCTGCGGTATAGACCGGCGGGTGTTCAAGCAGCCAGATCAGCTCCGCCGCCTCGCCCGCTGCAACCGCCGTGTTGCGCGCCTCCATCGCTGCCAGCGCGGCAGCATAAGGCACCGGCGCAGTCTCGCGCTGCCATGCGATGGGCGCGGGCGTCGGGGCTTGGGGAGCAGTGCTTGCCATGATGCTTCGGTGGGGGCATTGAACGCGCTTATCAAGAGGCGATTGCGGAGATCGCCTTGCTGCCCACGGATCGGACGCAAAGCACATGGCAAACACCAAGCTGGACATGGGGGTGGCCTGGACCACGACGACAGGGCTGATCGGGGCCAACAAGGACACGATCAGCGCGATTGCCGGGCTGTTCCTGTTCCTGCCCTCGCTCGCAGCGGCGCTGTTCATACCCGAAGCGACGACCACCGTTCCCGTGGGCGGATCGGGCGGGAACCAGGATCCGCAGGTCGCGATGCAGGCCGCGCTCGATCAGATGACCGCACTTTATGCCGATAACTGGCCGGTGCTGCTGGCGGTGAGCATTGCCGGCTTCATCGGCTCGCTGGCGCTGCTCGCGCTGCTGTCCGATCGCGGCAATCCCACGGTGGGCGAGGCGCTGTCGACGGGGATCAAGGCGATCCCGTCCTATATCGCCGCGCAGGTGCTGAGCGCGCTGGCGGTGGGTGTGGTGATCGGCCTGCCGCTCGGGCTGGCGGCGGCCGTCGCGCCGCCGCCGGTGGTCGCATTTGCCGGGCTCGCGCTGGTGGTGATTGCGATCTACCTGTTTGTGAAGTTCTCGCTGATCTCTCCGGTGATCGCGATCGAGGAGGTGCGCAATCCGATCACCGCCATCGCCCGTTCGTGGCGGCTGACCAAGGGCAATTCCTTGCGCATCTTCGCCTTCTTCGTGCTGCTGTTCATCACCGTGGTGATCATCGGCGCGCTGGTGCAGGGCATCCTCACGCTGATCCTCTCGGCCTTCGGCGGCGCCGTGGCCACCATCGGCACCGGAGTGGTCAGCGCGCTGATCAACACCGTCATGAGCGTGATCCTGCTCGTGGTGCTGGCCGCAATCCATCGCCAACTGGCAGGCGCCGCGCCCGAGCGGTTGGCCGAAGCCTTCGAATAGCCGCACGCGCGCTGCTGGCATGGCCGAGACCGATCCTGCCCTGACACCTGCCGCGCGTTCTGCGCCTGTGGGCGCGATCCCGCCGGCGCGCATGGCCCTGCTGTTCATGGTGATGCTGGTGACCGCGGCGGGCAACACCGCGATGCAATCGGTAATGCCCTCGATCGGCACGGCGCTGCAGGTGGACGACGTGTGGATCAGCCTCGCCTATAGCTGGTCGGCGCTGTTGTGGGTGGTGTGCGCGCCGCTGTGGGCGCGGCGTTCGGACAAGCGCGGGCGCAAGGCGATGATGGCGCTGGGGCTGGCGGGCTTCATTGTGTCCTTCGTGCTGTGCGGCGCGGCCTTGTGGTTAGGGCTATCGGGCTGGCTGTCAGCGTTCTGGACGCTGATCGCGTTCGCCGCCGCGCGCAGTCTTTATGGCGGGTTCGGCAGCGCCGCGCCGCCGGCGGTGCAGGCCTATGTCGCCTCGCGCACGCCGCGCGCTGAACGCACGCAGGCGCT
>JAMNXO010000034.1 GCA_023653115.1 Erythrobacter sp. | reverse complement strand
TGCTACCGCTGCTTTGTCGGCGATGCCTTCGACGCCGAGGATTGCGACACCTGCGCGGATGACGGGATGCTCGGCGCGATGGCCGGATGGGCGGGGAGTTTTGCCGCGCTGCAGGCGGTCAAGGTGCTGCTGGCCGGCACCGCCGCACTGGGCGATCCGGGCTTCGGACGGCTGCACATCCTCGATGGCCTCGCGCCGGGCCTGCGGACGATCCGGATCGCCAAGGATGCAGGCTGCAAGGGGTGCGGCTCAGCCGGCTAGCACTTCCTCGACCCACTCCGGCACCACCACGCTCGCCGGCCCGAGCCGCGTCTCGTGGAACAGGCGCGATCCTTCACTGGGTTCGAGATTGAGTTCGAGCGTATGCGCGCCGTTTGCTCGCGCCTCCTGCACGAACCCCGCCGCCGGATAGACCGCGCCCGAGGTGCCAATCGAAACGAACAGGTCGCAGGTTTCGAGCGCCTGATAGATGCGGCCCATCTGGTAGGGCATCTCGCCGAACCACACGACATCGGGGCGTAACGAACGCGACTGGCACACGGGGCAGGGCGGGCGATCGATCATGGTGCCGAGCCACGGCGCGCGCGTCTCGCACGTGCTACACAGCGCCGACTTCAGCGCCCCATGCATATGCAGCACCCGCGCCGAGCCGCCGCGCTCATGCAGATCATCCACGTTCTGGGTGACCAGCAGCAGCTCGCGCCCCGGCTTTCTGGGAAACTCCCGCTCCAGCCGCGCCAGCGCCATGTGGGCAGGGTTGGGCGCGACATTGGCGAGAGCGGCGCGGCGCATGTCGTAAAAGTTCAGCACCAGATCGGGGTTGCGGGCAAAGCCCTCGGGCGTGGCGACATCCTCCACCCGGTGCTGTTCCCAGAGGCCTCCGGCACTGCGGAAGGTGTCGATCCCGCTCTCGGCAGAAATGCCGGCGCCGGTGAGGATGACGATGCGGTGGTATTCGCTCATTTCATCCCCTTGTCGTCACCCTGAACTTGTTTCAGGGTTCATTTCTCTGAAGGCTCAGGTTCCACCTAGCCGAGCGATGGATGCTGAAACAAGTTCAGCATGACGAGGTATAGCAATGGCACAGCTCAATTTCGGAGTGATCGGGCACAAGGGCCGCATGGGTCAGGCGCTGGAGACGGCGATTACCGACGCGGGCCATACGCTGTGCGTGGGCGTGGATGCCGGCGGCAGCATCGGGCCGTTCGCGAGCCAGTGCGACGTGCTGGTCGATTTCTCCGCGCCCGAGGCGCTTGCCGCCAATCTCGGCGCGGCCAAAGTTGCGGGCAAGCCGATCGTAATCGGCACCACCGGGCTTGAAGAGCCGCACTTCGTCATGCTCGCCGAGGCTGCGCACGCGGTTCCGGTGCTGCAATCGGGCAATTTCTCGCTTGGGGTGACGCTGATGGCGCATCTGGTGCGCGAGGCCGCCGCGAGGCTCGGGCCGGACTGGGATATCGAGGTGCTGGAAATGCACCACCGCATGAAGGTCGATGCGCCCTCGGGCACCGCCAAGCTGTTGGGAGAAGCCGCGGCGGCAGGGCGAGGCATGACCCTGTCGGACAATATGGAGAGCGGCCGCCACGGGATGACAGGCGCGCGCGCTGAGGGTGCGATCGGCTTTGCCACCCTACGCGGCGGCACCGTGGCGGGCGAGCATTCGGTGATCTTCGCCGGTAGCGAGGAGCGGCTCACGCTCTCGCACTCGGCCGAAAACCGGATGATCTTTGCGCGCGGGGCGGTGCGGGCGGCAGAGTGGCTCTGCGGTCAGCCTGCCGGACGCTACAGCATGAACGACGTGCTCGGGCTCGGCGCTTGACCATCCGTTTCGCAAGTGTATTGCTTGGATAATACACGGAGGGGATGATGACCATGGCAAGCACTTTGACACCCGCGCAGCAGGCCGCGCAGTTGGTCGACACCCTCGGGCCCGAGGCGCTCGCCAAGGCCGAGGCCTACACCACCGGCAACCACTGGGTGCTGTTTGCGGGCGTCGGGGTGTCGCTGCTGGTCGCCATCATCATGGTGCGCCTGCGTCTGCTCGACCGGATCGCCGCCCGCTTCGGCAAGCCGCAGGGCTTTCTGGCGACCGTCACCGTCAGCGCCGCGTTCCTGCTGCTCTCCACGCTGATCGCCCTGCCCTGGACAATCTACACGGATTGGCAGCGTGAGCGGGCCTATGATCTTTCCAGCCAGCCGCTCGGCGATTTCCTCGGGCAGCTGGCGATTGGCGAGTCGATCGGCATGGTGGTTGGCGGGCTGTTCCTTGCCGGCGTCTATGCGCTGATCCGCCGCACCGGCCAGCGCTGGTGGCTGTGGAGCGGCGGGCTGGCCGGCATTGTCACTCTGGTCACGCTGCTTGCCGGACCAAGCCTGATCGAGCCGCTGTTCAACGAATACAGGCCGGTGCCGCCGGGCGAAGTGCGCACCGCGCTTGAGGAAATCGCCGATGATGTGGGCATCCCGCATGATCGGATCTTCATGTATGACGGCTCGCGCCAGTCCGATCGCTTCACCGCCAATGTCTCCGGCATTGGCCCCACGGCGCGGATCGCGATTGCCGATGTGGCGCTCAAGCAGGCCTCGATCGACGAGGTGCGCGCGGTCACCGGCCACGAGGCCGGGCATTACAAGCTTGGCCATGTGTGGCGTTACACGGTGATCCTGCCGCTGCTGGCGATGCTGTTCTTCTTCCTCCTCAACCGTCTGTTTGCGCCCACCGCGCGGCTGCTGGGGAGCGATGCGCGGCTGGACGAGGCGCGCGGTCTGCCGGTGTTCGCCGTCGTTGGCTCGGTGCTCGGGCTGCTGGCGACACCGCTGACCAACTCCATCACCCGCATTGGCGAAACCGAGGCGGATCTCTACTCGCTCCAGACCGTCAACGAGCCTGACGCACTCGCCTCCGCCTTGGTAAAGACCGCCGAATATCGCTACCCGCGCCCGAGTGCGCTGCAGGAAGTGCTGTTCTACACCCACCCCTCGGTCGAAAAGCGCGCGCTGATGGCGATGGAGTGGAAGGCGACGCACCCCGAGACACCATGACCAAAGACCAGATCCTCGAATTCTTCCGCCGCCTCGCCGAGGACAACCCCGCGCCGCAGACCGAGCTGGAATATGGCAACGCCTATCAGCTGCTCGTGGCCGTGGCATTGAGCGCGCAGGCGACCGATGTGGGCGTGAACAAAGCGACCCGCGCGCTGTTCGCCAAGGTCGAGACGCCGCAGCAGATGCTCGATCTGGGCGAGGCCGGGCTGAAGGCGCACATCAAGACCATCGGGTTGTTCAACTCCAAGGCCAAGAACGTGATCGCGCTCTCGCAGATCCTCGTCGATGAACATGGCGGCGAAGTGCCGGACACGCGCGACGCACTGGTCAAGCTTCCCGGTGTGGGGCGCAAGACGGCCAATGTCGTGCTCAATTGCTGGTTCGGGCAGGAGACCTTTGCGGTCGACACCCATATCTTCCGCCTCGGCAACCGCACCGGCATGGCCAAGGGCAAGACACCCGATCATGTCGAAGCCAAGCTCGAAAAGCGCGTGCCCCAGCCGTTCCGACGGGATTCGCACCACTGGATGATCCTGCACGGCCGCTATGTCTGCAAGGCGCGCACGCCCGAATGCTGGCGCTGCAAGGTTGCCGACTTGTGCAGCTTCAGGAAGAAAGTGCTCGAGCCGCCCAAAGCGCGCGCTGCGAGCGCGGAGCCCGCGGATTAAGGCACGGTTCAAGCGCCCGCGCGGATAGACAGGCGATCACAGGTGGAGAGACGCAACATGACCATCCGGAAACTTGCTCCCGCATTGGCTTTGGCCGCCCTTCCCTTGCTGGCCGCCGGCTGCACGTCGCAGAAAGAACGCCCCACCGATGCGAACCCCGCCGCGGGGGCGCCAGCCGTCACCGTGCTGGGCGAGGCTCAGAACTGCGTCAACCGCAGTCAGGTGCGCGCCACCGTGGTTCGCTCCGACCGGGTGATCGATTTCGAGATGAACGGCGGCAAGGTGTTCCGCAACACGCTCACGCGCAATTGCCCGGGCCTCGGCATGGACCGCGCGATCACTTACGAAACCTCGATCGACCAGCTGTGCTCGCCGCAGATCATCTACACGCTGCAGAACTTCGGCGGACAGCCGCAGCGCGGCGCGGGCTGTTCGCTCGGCAAGTTCGTGCCGGTGGAATACGTCAGGGAATAAGCGGTCCGTCGAAGCCGCCCACTGATAGCGCTGCAGGCGGTTCTGGAGCCAGAAACCGCAACCAGCTAAGCATCAGGCATGGCCCGCAAGCGTAACAATGTGCCGCCCTTCCGCAAGCCGTTCAAAGCGGTGCCGCTGCGGATGGTGAAAGGACGCGCGCCCAAGCCGCCGAAATGGAAGAAGCCGCACAAGACGTGGAAGCAGGCCTGGTTCGAGACGCGGCCCTTTGTTCTGCTGATCGCGCTTGTGACCATCAGCGTCATCGCCGCTATGCCTGGCGCCTTCGAGCCGCCCGGGTTTCTGCAATCAGAGCCAGAGCGGATCGAAGGCAGCTTCACGCGATGCGGCAAGGGTCGGGGTTATTACTGCGTGATCGACGGCGACACATTCCGCATCGGCGAACGCAGTGTGCGCGTGGTGGGGATCGATACGGCCGAAGTCGAGGCCCAATGTCCGGCCGAAGCCGCGCAGGCGGAACTGTCCACCGCGGCGCTTCAGCGCTGGCTCAACCGCGGCGCGTTCACGATGACAGCGCGCCTTGATG
>JAMNXO010000033.1 GCA_023653115.1 Erythrobacter sp. | reverse complement strand
CGCTATATGCTCGAATTGTCGTGGGAGGACGGGCAGCAGCCGCGCACCCAGATCACGCCCGATTTCGCCGCGCTGGTGAAGCAGGAGCCCAACCGCCTTTCGATCCGGCTGGATAATCCGCCCGCGGTCACGCCCCCGCGCGATGCACCGCCGCGCTTTGCCTGGCAGCGGATCATCGAGTTTTCGGACTTTGCCGACTGGCAAGCCGTCTCGCGCCGGTTCCACGGGCTGTTTGCCGAAGCGAGTAAACTACGCGCGGATTCGCCGCTGCGCGAGGAGGCTGCGGCGATCAAGGCGGCCACTCCCGATCCGCTGGCGCAGGCGCAGGCCGCGCTCCAGCTGGTGCAGCAGCAGGTGCGCTACGTCTATGTCGGCCTCGACGGCGGCAATTTCACGCCTGCGACCGCGGATGAGACGTGGGAGCGGCGCTACGGCGACTGCAAGGGCAAGACGGTGATGCTGCTGGCGCTGCTCGGCGAACTCGGCATCCCGGCTGAGGCGGTGCTGGTGAACAATTCCGGCTCGACCGACGGGCTCGACCAGCGGCTCGCCAATCCCGGAATGTTCGATCATGTGCTGGTGCGCGCGCAGATCGGCGGCAAAACCATCTGGCTCGACGGCACCCTGCCCGAGGTAATCGATGGCCGCGCCGATCCCTTCCTGCCCTATCAATGGGTGCTGCCGCTGGTCGCCAAGGGCAGCACGATCGAGCGCCTGCCCGAAAAGCCGCTCGCCCTGCCGCAGGTGATGGAGCTTTACGAAATCGACGCCAGCGCCGGCTTCGATACGCCTGCGCAGTGGACCCGCACCACCGTGCTGCGCGGCGCAGCGGGTTTGCAGCAGCACCTGCAATTCTCGTCGGTCAGCGCGGGCCAGCTTGAAACCGCGGTCAAGAGCCAGCTTACGGGCTCGGCGGCTTGGGACACGGTCGAGAAGGTCGCCTACCGCTATGACCGCGCGACCCAGGCGGCGATCTTCACCATCACCGGCACCGGCCCGGTCGATTGGGAAAGCCTGGATGACGGCGGGCGTTACTACCGCCTGCCCGGTGGCGGCTTCAGCCCGCCCCAGCGGCGCCAGCGCAGCGGCGAGAGCGCAGGCGCAGCGCCGTTCTTCCAGGCGCCCGACTATAATTGCCACGTCACCACCTTGACCTTGCCGGCTGACACCAAGCCGGGCGACTGGAGCTTCAACAGCGTGTTCGACACGATGCTCTATGGCGAGGCCTATTACCGGATGATGGAACTGCGCGATGCCGACCGCACACTGCGGCTGGTGCGCGGCTCGCGCGTGGAGCAGAGCGAAATCCCCACCGACAAGGCCGAGCGCGACAACAAGCGGCTGGGCGAATTCGACAATTCGATGGCGATCCTCACCTACAGCCCCGGCACGGTTGGCGAGCGGTGGACCGGCAATAACCCGATCCCGGCGACCACTGCGCCCGATTGGATCGGCCCCAACCCGCCCTGCCTGCCGGCCGATATGCTGTCCCGCAAGGGCTAGACACCCGGCCTGCCGCGGCTGCCAATCAAGGGGCTGACAGGCCAGCGCATTCGGCTAGTCTCGCCCATTCCATACCTTTGCATCAAGGTGCCTTGCCCATCATGATCCTGTCTTCCCGCGTGCTTTCCGTCAGCCTGTTGCTGGCGCTCTCTCCGCTGGCGCTGTCAACCGCGCTTGCTGCACAAGAGACGCCGAATGCCGAGGTGGCCGCCGAGGCCCCAGCCCCGGTCTGGGCGTTCGAGGCGAGCGATGTGCCGGTCGATCCGGGCTACACCTTCGGGCGGCTGGACAACGGGATGCGCTACATCATCCGCCGCAATGCCACGCCGCAGGGGACGGCGATGGTGCGGATGCGGGTGGATTCCGGCAGCCTTGCCGAACGGGAGGACGAGCGCGGGCTCTCGCACTATCTCGAACACATGGCCTTCAACGGCTCCAAGGGTATCCCTGAAGGCGAGATGGTCAAGCTGCTCGAGCGCGAGGGGCTGGCCTTCGGGGCGGATACCAATGCCTCGACCGGGTTCGAGGCCATCACCTATATGCTCAACCTGCCGCGCAACGACGAGGCGCTGCTGGGCACGGCGCTGATGCTGATGCGCGAGACCGCGAGCGAGCTGACCATCGCGCAGGAGGCGGTGGAGCGCGAGCGCGGGGTGATCCTGGCCGAACGGCGCGACCGGGCCGGCTTCCAGCAGCGCAATTTCGAGGACAATGTCGCCTTCATCGCGCCGGGCGCGCTCTATGCCGAACGCCTGCCGATCGGCACAATCGGCGTCCTTGAAAGCGCTGGCGCGGCGCAGATCCGCGGACTTTACGAACGCACCTATACGCCTGCCAACACCACGCTTGTGGTGGTGGGCGATTTCCCGGTCGAGGTGGTCGAAGCCGCCATCCGCGCCCGCTTTGGCAGCTGGACAGCTGCGCCGGCGCCGCAAAAACCGGTGGCAGGGCCGATCGATGCAGGCCGCAAGGGGCTGACCGACATCTATCTCGATCCGGCGCTGTCGGAGGAAGTCACTCTCGCCCGCCTCGCCCCGTGGCGCGATGAGCCCGACACCATCGCCAACCGCGAGACATCGCTGCTGCAACGGATCGGCTACGGCATCATCAACCGCCGTCTCGCCCGCCTCGCACGCGGCGGGGACGCGCCGTTCCGCGGGGCAAGCTTCGGCACCGGCGATCTGTTCGAGGACGCGCGCATCACCAGCCTCTCGGTCAACAGCGCGGACGGTGAATGGAACAAGGGCCTGCTGGCCGCGGTGCGCGAGGTCAACGAGGCGCTGACCTATGGCTTCACCCGCGCCGAGCTTGACGAACAGCTCGCCAACCAGCGCACCGCTTACGAGGACGCCGTTAAGGCCGCTGAGACCCGCAGTCACGCAACCTTCGTGGGCGCAGCACTGGCGCTCGCCAGTGACGAACGCGTGCCATCGACCCCGCAGTGGCAGCTGGCGCTGTTCGAGCGGATCGCGCCCTCGCTGACGCCCGATGCCGTGTGGAATGCGGTGAAGGCCGATGCCGTGCCGCTCGATGATCCGCTGATCCGCTTCACCGGCCGCACCGCGCCCGCAGGCGGTGAAGCCGGCCTGCGCAGCGCCTTTGCGCAAAGCATGGCGCTCGCCATCGCGCCGCCTGCTGACAACGGCCCGCTCGCCTTTGCCTATCAGGACTTCGGCGCGCCCGGCACGATTGCCTCCGACACCACCGAGCCGCGTCTTGGCCTGCGGCAAATCCGCTTTGCCAACGGCGTGCGCCTGACCTTGAAGCCGACCCCGATCCGCGAGGACCGCATCGCCTTCACCCTGGCGGTCGACGGCGGCGATCTGATGAACACCCGCGATGCGCCCTTGCGGGTGGCGCTGGTTGACTCGCTTGCAGCGGGCGGGCTCGGGCGGCACAGTCAGGACGAACTATCGAGCGTGCTGGCCGGGCGCAGCGTCGGCTTCGGCCTCGCCAGCGCGACCGATGCGTTTACCACCTCGGGCAACACCACGCGGCGCGATCTCGCTCTGCAGATGCAGGTGCTGGCCGCCTTGCTGACCGATCCGGGCTATCGCCGCGAGGGCGAGGAGCGGTTCCGCAAGGGCATCGACGACTATTTCGCCACGCTCGATTCCACCCCGGGCCGCGCGCTCGGAACCGCGCTGGGCGGGATCCTGTCGGACAATGATCCGCGCTTCACCCTGCAGCCCAAGGCAGCGTTTGTCGCGCTCGACTATGCCAAGCTCCAGGCCGCGATTGGCGACCGGCTGGCCAAGGGCGCGATCGAGCTGGCGCTGGCGGGCGACTTTGACGAGGGCGAAGCCATTGCGGCCGTGGCGGCAACCTTTGGCGCGTTGCCGGTGCGCGAGGCCGAGTTCATGCCGCGCGAGGAAGCACGCGTCCGCACCTTCACCCAGACCCGCGGCCCGCGCGTCATCACCCACAAGGGCGAGGCCGATCAGGCGCTGCTGCAATGGACATGGCCCACCACCGACGACAGCGATCTGGCCGAGACGCTGCGGCTCGGCCTGCTGGCGCGCGTGGCGCGGATTGCGCTCACCGAAAAGCTGCGCGAGGAATTGGGGCAGGCCTATTCGCCTTCGGCCGGCGCATCGAACAGCCGCCAGTATCGCGATTACGGCACCTTCACGCTGTCGGTTTCGGTCGATGTCGCGCAGGCCGATGCGACCCGCGCGGCGGTCGAGGCGGTGCTGGCAGCCTTGCGCGATGCGCCGCCCAGTGCGGACATGATCGAACGCGCGCGGCGGCCCTTGCTCGAGGATTACGACAATGCGCTGAAGGATCTCGGCGGCTGGATCAGCCTTGCCGCGCGCGCGCAAAGCGATCCGGAGCGATTGGACCGCTGGTTTGCATCACCTGGTCTGATCCGCGCGATCACGCCGGAGGATCTGCAGGCCACCGCCGCCAAGTGGCTCGCCAGCGGTAGCGCTGTGGAAGTCGCGGTGGTTCCGGCGGCCAGCACCGCACAGTAAGGCGCAAGCCGACAAAAAGGGCCGGCAGGATCGCTCCTGCCGGCCCTTTTGTTTGGCATCATGCCGCCCGTAAGCCGGGCGGCGATGCGCCGATCAGTAGTTCACGTTGAACGAGACACCGATCACGCGCGGATCGTTGACGAAGGCGGTGTTGTTGTTGAAGTCGACCACGCCCTGCACATTGTCTTCATCGGTGATGTTGCGGGCAAAGGCCGCGACTTCCCACTCGCCGTCATTGCCGGCGTAACCGATGCGCAGACCGCCTTCGAAGCGGCTGTCGGCGTTGAACTCTTCGCT
>JAMNXO010000032.1 GCA_023653115.1 Erythrobacter sp. | reverse complement strand
GATGCGTTGTCAGTGCGGCTTTAATCCCCCGGCGCGCTGGGCTAGGCCCCGTGCATGGACGTGTACCTGCCCATCGCGAATCTCTCGGTCAACGGCCTCTATATTGTGCTGCTGGGCGGGTTGACGGGCATCCTGTCGGGGCTGTTCGGTGTCGGCGGCGGATTTCTGACGACGCCCTTGCTGATTTTCTACGGCATCCCGCCCACAGTCGCCGCGGCCTCGGCCGCCACGCAGGTGACGGGTGCGAGTGTTTCGGGTGTGCTCGCCCATTCGCGCCGCAACGGGGTCGATTACCGGATGGGCACGGTGATGGTCGGGGGCGGGGTGGTCGGCGCGCTGATCGGGGCGGCCTTGTTCCGCCTGCTTCAGGCGCTCGGCCAGATCGATGTCGTGATCAACATTCTTTACGTGCTGATGCTCGGCTCGATCGGGACGCTGATGATGCGCGAGGCGGTGAGCGCGCTGCGCCCCGGTCTGTTCGGCAAGGGCGGGGCGCCTGTCAGGAAGCGCCGCCACCACCCGCTGGTGGCAAGCCTGCCCTATCGCTGGCGGTTCTACGCCTCGGGCCTCTATATCTCCCCCCTCGCGCCGGCGATCTTGGGCATGCTGATTGGCATCCTCACCATGCTGATGGGCGTGGGCGGCGGGTTCCTGCTGGTGCCGGCGATGCTCTACATCCTCGGGATGAGCGGCAATGTCGTGGTCGGCACCTCGCTTTACCAGATCCTGTTCGTGACGATGGTCACCACCATGACCCACGCTCTGACCACCAAGTCGGTCGATATCGTGCTGGCCGCGCTGTTGCTGCTGGGCTCTGTGATGGGCGCCCAGTTCGGCACGCAGATCGCGCTGAAGGCCCGGCCCGAATATCTGCGCCTAGCGCTGGCCGCGCTGGTGCTGCTGATCGCCTTGCGGATGCTCTACGGGCTCGGGGTGCAACCCGACGAGATCTACACGGTGGCGCCGTTGTGAGACGTGCGCTCGCCGTGCTTGCGCTGGTGCTCGCCGCGCCGCTCATCACCGCCCAGCGCGAGCCGATTTTGGTGCCCGAAGTCAGCCAGTCGCGGATCGAGGTGCGGCAGGGCTTCACCGGCGCCAATCTGCTGCTTTACGGCGCAGTGATCGCTCCGCCCAACACGCGCGAGAATTACGATATCGTGGTGGTGCTCAAAGGCCCGACCGAGCCGGTCCGCATCCGCGAGAAGGAGCGGCTGGCGGGCATCTGGATGAACGCAGGGGCAAGCGATTTCCGCTCCGCACCGGCGTTCTTCGCGGTCGCCTCTTCGCGCCCTGTCGGCGATATCGTCGATGAGCGCACTGCCGCGATCTACGAGCTGGGGACGGATTTCATCCAGCTATCCCCCTCGGGCCAGATCGATCCGGAGGAGCAGACCCGGTATGCACAAGGGCTGGTCGAACTGCGCCAGCGGCAGGGGCTCTACCAGCAGAACCCCAAGGGCGTGCGGATCAGCGAGGGCGTGCTCTATCAGGCGCGCATCGAGCTTCCCTCGAACGTCACCACCGGGCGTTACACCGCCGAGACCTTCGCCATCGCCCGCGGCCGCGTGCTGGCGAGTGCGACCGCGCGGATCGAGGTGGAGAAGGTCGGGCTCGAAGGCAGCGTCGTCACCGCGGCGCAGCGCTGGTCGTTCCTCTATGGTCTCGGCGCGATCGCCCTGTCGCTGGTGATGGGCTGGCTCGCCGGACGCCTCTTCGCACGCGGCTGATCTTCGGTGTGGGCGGATTAGCGTTGACCCGATCTTAACCTCGCCGGCGCTATTCCTGCAGCCACGTAAAGACGCTGGCGCAGGAAAGGCTTGCATGACCGATATCGGCAGTCAGAATTTGGAACGCTCCTCAGGCACAGGCCCGGAGGCAGAGGACATTGTCGTCGCCGATGGCGCCGGTCTGCCCGATAATGCGCGTCTGCCGATCGGCGTGGTGCTGGAAGTGTCCGGCTCCGGCTCGCAGATCGCGTTCGATCTCCAGCGCATCAATGAATGCATGGCCGATCCCGATCCCTCGGTCGCGCTGGCCGGCCAGGTCGGCAGCCAGATCAAAATCCGCGTCGGCGAGGCCTGGCTGCTCGCCAGCGTGCGCGACCAGCGCAAGGATCGCCGCTCCGAAGGCGGGATCATCGCCCACATCGACTTCCTCGGCGAGGGCGGCGAGGAGAAGCTGACCGGTCGCTTCCGCGGCTTCCGTCGCGGTGTCACCCGCTATCCAGTGCCCGGCGCGCTGTGCTATCCGGCCACCACCCGCGATCTTGAACAGATCTACGCCAGCGACGGGCGCGCCAGCATCACTGTCGGCAAGGTGTTCCCGACCCGCGATATCCGCGCCGGGCTCTATATCGATGCGATGCTGGGCAAGCACTTTGCCCTGCTGGGTTCGACCGGCACCGGCAAGTCGACCACCGCAGCGCTGATCCTGCACCGCATCTGCGAGGCGGCGCCCAAGGGTCACATCCTGATGATCGACCCGCACGGCGAATATTCCGCTGCGTTCCGTCAGACCGGGCAGATCCTCGACGTCTCCAACCTGCAGATGCCGTACTGGCTGATGAATTACGAGGAGCACTGCGAAGTGCTGCTCACCGGCAGCGGCAACGAACGTCAGGTCGATGCCGATATTCTCGCCAAGTGCCTGCTCGCCGCGCGCTCCAAGAGCCGGCTGGCGCAGACCATGGGCAAGATCACGGTGGATTCGCCGATCCCCTATCTCCTGTCAGACCTCAGCAACATTCTGCAGGACGAGATGGGCAAGCTCGATAAGGCGACCTCCTCGGCGCCCTATATGCGGATCAAGGGCAAGCTGGACGAGCTGAAGGCCGATCCGCGCTACCAGTTCATGTTCTCCGGGATGCTGGTCGGCGACACCATGACCAGCTTCATCAGCAAGATTTTCCGGATGCCGGGCCACGGCAAGCCGATCTCGATCATCGACGTTTCGGGCGTGCCCTCGGACATCACCTCGACGGTGGTGGCGGTGCTCAGCCGCCTCGTGTTCGATTTCGCCATCTGGGGCCGTGAGGAAAAGACCCGCCCGATCCTGCTCGTGTGCGAAGAAGCCCACCGCTACGTGCCCAACGAGAAGAACTCGGATGGCTCGTCAGTCGCCAAGATCCTGAGCCGCATTGCCAAGGAAGGCCGTAAATACGGGATCAGCCTCGGCCTGATCACGCAGCGTCCCTCCGACCTTGCCGAAGGCGTGCTGTCGCAGTGCGGCACGATCATCTCGATGCGCCTCAACAACGAACGCGACCAGGCCTTCGTAAAGGCCGCGATGCCGGAAGGCGCGCGCGGCTTCCTCGATTCCATCCCGGCGCTGCGCAACCGCGAATGCATCATCTGCGGCGAGGGCGTCGCAATCCCGATCCGTGTCAGCTTCGACACGCTCGAGGAACACCGCCGCCCGGCCTCGGAAGACCCGAGCTTCGTCGACCTGTGGAGCCAGGATGGCGGCGAGGAAGAACTGGTCGAACGCGTGGTGATGCGCTGGCGGAGTCAGGGGTAGTATTCGCACGCCTTACCCCCCCGCTTGCGGGAGGGGTGAGGGGTGGGCCTGTCAGGTTCCTCTGGTATCTCCATACAGGTGGATATGAAGCCGGTCGCTCATGCGGAAGCCGTGCGTCAGGCATAGGTCTGACAGCCACGCCTGCCGCTCGCGTTGTGTGGCGCTGTCGGTGCCTTCGGCCATCAGGAACACGCGCTCCGGGCGGAAGCGGTAGCGGCGCTGGAGTTCCAGCACTTCGGTGACATCCTCGGGGCTCGCCACCACGAACTTCAGAAACGCGCGCGGTTCGCTTGCCCATGCGTCGAGCCGTTCGGGGATCAGCGCCAGATCGGCCGGATTGCCCGAATGCGAAAGCTTGGGGCTGACATTGTATTGATCGACCCGGATATCGAGCCGCGCTGGAGGCTGGACGGTGCCGTTGGTCTCGATCTCGACGTTGATGTCCGGCAGATGCGCCAGCATTTCAGCCAGCGCGCCGGCCTGCAGCAAAGGCTCGCCGCCGGTGATGACGAGGCGGTTCTGGCCGAGCGCCGCGATCCGCTCCGCCGTTTCGGCTGGCGAGAGCGTGACCTGATTGGCCTTGCGTGCAAAGGCGATCCCGTCACGGTGGGGCCGGTTGTCGCCCTCGAACCGCCACGTATAGGCCGTATCGCACCACGAGCAGGCAAGATTGCAGCGGCTGAGGCGCACGAAGGCGACCGGCATCCCCATGCTCGGCCCTTCGCCCTGCAGGCTGGCGAAAATCTCCGGCCCGCCGGTGTCGTCGGTGGCGAGAGTGAGGTTCATGCCGCAACCTTGCGCAAAGCGGACAAAGGTGACACCCTGTCCGCTTGTGAGGCTTCAACAAAATATCTTATAATCAGAATGTTAAGCGCAATCCACCAAAGCGGACGGACACGGAATCTGCGCGCAAAAGCGATGTCGGCGGGGGGCATCATTCCGGCCCTATGCCACGAATTCCGGCGGTAGGAAATTTCGTGTGCCGGAGCAGCGCAGGCGGTGGCGGCAAACGTGCCGCCGGTTCCGCAAGCTGGCCTGCGGTTTACCGCGTGAACACCGCGCCATGCGGTGCTGCATCGCCGGTCCAGCCATGTGGCCATGCGCGGTCAAAGCTGAAACCGACCTTGCCATCCGCATCGCGGAAGTTCTCGTCGATCGTAAGCTGCCCGGTCGCCTCGTCGAGCTTGAGCAGATAGGTGCGATCGCCGCTGCGCCCGGACGTGACAACCAGCCGCTTTGCCTTGGGATCCCAACCCGTCCAGTGGGG
>JAMNXO010000018.1 GCA_023653115.1 Erythrobacter sp. | reverse complement strand
TTTGCGGCCGAATACGAAACCCTGCGCGAGAATTTCAATCGCACCGCAGCCGAGCTTGGCGCGGTCATGCTGCAGGTGGCGAGCGCAGCGGAAAGCGTCTCCACCGGGGCGGGCGAAATCCACGGCGCATCAAGCGATCTGGCCACCCGCAACGAATTGCAGGCGGCGCGGGTCGATCAGACCAGCCGCACGCTCGGCGAAGTGGCCGAGAACGTCCAGAGCACTGCGGCAAGCGCCAAGGAGGTCGAGCGCGTTATCGCCGAGGCCCACGGCACTGTGGCCGAAGGCGGCGAGATTGTGCGGCAGGCGGTGGAAACCATGGCCTCGGTGGAACAATCATCGCAGGAAGTGAGCAACATCATCAGCCTGATCGAAGGCATCGCGTTCCAGACCAATCTGCTGGCGCTCAATGCCGGGGTCGAGGCTGCGCGCGCGGGCGAAACCGGCAGGGGCTTTGCCGTGGTCGCCAACGAGGTGCGCGCGCTCGCCCAGCGCAGCGCCGAGGCGGCGAGCGAGATCACCGCGTTGATCAACACCAGCTCCGAACAGGTCAATCGCGGGGTCGTGCTGGTGGGGCAGACGGGCGAATTCTTCACCAGGATCATGGCCAATTTCGGCCGCATCAATTCCCATGTCGGCGCGATTGCCCAGGCGTCGCAAGGTCAGGCCGATAATTTGCAGCAGGTCAGCCAGGCGGCGAGCGAAATGGGCCGGATGACGCAGCAGAATGCGGCGATGGTGGAACAGGCGACCGCCGCGGCGCATAATCTGGCGCGGCAGTCGGGCGATCTCAACCGGTTGGTCGCAGCGTTCCAACTGGAGGATCACTGGGCCGCCCGCGCTGGCGGGGCGGGTGACGGACTGGGCGTCCCGATACGCCGGGTTGCCTGACCGGGCGCGGTGTCAGCCCTTGTATTTGCGTTCCGTAGAGGGCGGGAACTTGGCGTGGAGCGCCTTGGCCCGCGTCGGCCGGTCCATCAACTCGCCCCCGCAATTGGGGCAGCGGTCGTCCAGATCCTCGGCGCATTCGGCGCAGAAGGTGCATTCGAACGAGCAGATGAAGGCGCCGGGCGCTTCGGCGGGAAGGCCAGCGCCGCAGGTTTCGCAATCGGGGCGCATTTCGAGCATGGTTTGAGCCTCCCTAAACGGCCGCGCGCACGGCTTCGCAGATGGTGTCGACCACCCGTTCGACTTGGCGCTGATCATCGCCCTCGGCCATCACGCGGATCAGCGGTTCGGTGCCCGAGGCGCGGATGACAAGGCGGCCCTTGCCCGCCAGCTCGGCTTCGGCTGTGGCAATCACCGCCTTGACGTTGGCGTTCTCGAGCGGCTGACCGCCTTCGTGGCGCACGTTCTTCAAAAGCTGCGGCACCGGCTCGAACACGTGCAGCAATTCGCTCGCCTTCTTGCCCGAGCGCACGAGGCTGGCGAGCACCCGCAGCGCTGCCACGGTGCCATCGCCGGTGGTGGCGTGATCGAGCAGGATCATGTGACCCGACTGTTCGCCGCCGATATTGTAACCGCCCGCCTTCATCGCTTCGAGCACATAGCGATCGCCCACCCTGGCGCGCACCAGATCAAGCCCGATGCTGGCGAGATAGCGTTCAAGCCCGAGATTGCTCATCACCGTCGCCACGATCCCGCCGCCCTTGAGCGCGCCTTTCTCGTGCATCCGCGTGGCGATCAGCGCCATGATCTGGTCGCCGTCCACTGCGCGGCCTGTCTCGTCGACCACGATCAGCCGGTCGGCATCACCATCGAGCGCAATGCCGATATCCGCGCCTTCCTCGACCACCTTGGCCTGGAGCGCGGCGATCGCGGTGGAGCCGACGCCGTCATTGATGTTGATGCCATTGGGGGTAACGCCCAGCGTGACGACTTCGGCGCCCAGTTCCCAGATTGCGGACGGGGCGACCTGATAGGCCGCGCCGTTCGCGCAATCGACCACCACCTTGAGCCCGTCAAACCGCAGCTCGGCGGCGACCGACTGCTTCACCGCGTGAATATAGCGCCCGCGCGCATCCTCGATCCGGCGCGCGCGACCGATCAGTTCGGCGGGCACCAGCGGGATGTCGGTTTCCATCAGCCGCTCGATCTCGGCCTCGGCGGCGTCGGACAGCTTGAAGCCGTCGGGGCCGAACAGCTTGATGCCGTTATCGGCAAACAGGTTGTGGCTGGCCGAGATCATCACGCCGAGGTCGGCGCGCATTTCGCGGGTCAGCAGGGCGATCGCGGGGGTGGGGAGCGGCCCTGTCATGATCACGTCGATCCCGACGCTGGTGAAGCCCGCTACCAGCGCGCTTTCCATCATGTAGCCTGACAGGCGGGTGTCCTTGCCGATCACCACGCGGTGGCGGTGCCCGCCGCGCACGAAATGGCGTCCGGCGGCCTGCCCGACCTTCATCGCGGTTTCCGCGGTCATCACTCCGGCATTGGTCCGGCCCCTGATCCCGTCCGTCCCGAACAGCTTGCGTGCCATGAATTCGCCTGTCGCCTCGCCTCGCGTGATTGTCTCGCGCTTCTGGCGCGGTTATCGCACAAAGGGAAGGGCGCTGCGCCCGCAGAAGGACACGAAATTGCTGGAAAGTGAAAACGCGAGCGGCGGTGCCAAGTTCGCACTCGTTTCGATCCGCCTGCCGGTGGCGCTGACCTTTGCCGCGCTGGTCGGCGGGCTGATCGCCGGGATTGCGGGAGCGGCGCTGGGTGCGCCTGCCGTCGTCAGTGATGTCGCCGCGCTGATCGGGGGCCTGTGGCTGCGCGCCTTGCAGATGACGATTATCCCGCTGGTCGCCGCCTTGCTGGTGCTCGGGCTGGTGCAGATGATCTATGCCGCGCGGGTCGGCACGGTGGCGCGGCGGATGCTGCTGGTGATGCTGGCGGTGCAGCTGGCAGGCGGGGCCTTCACCTCGATCGCCATGCCGCCGCTGCTCGAGGCCTTCCCGGTTCCGCAAGGCGCGAGCGCGTTTCTGGCGCAGGACAGCGGCGAGCTTGGCGAGGTGCCGGGCGTGCTCGATTTCTTCGGCTCGCTGGTCTCGCCCAATATCATCGCCGCCGCGGCCGAAACCGCGATGCTGCCGCTGACGATCTTCTTCGTGATGTTCGCGGTCGCCATCACCCGCCTGCCGGACGATCAGAGCGAACGGCTGCTCGGCTTCTTCCACGCGCTTGGCAATGTCATGCTGCTGATCATCGGCTGGGTGCTCGCCATTGCGCCCGTCGGTGTGTTTGCGCTGGCTTACGGGGTCGGCGTGCAGAGCGGGGGCGGGGCGTTTGCCGCGCTCGGGCACTATGTGCTGACCGTGACGCTGATGGGCACCTTCGTGTTTGTGCTGGCCTATGCCATCGCCGCGACCATGGGGCGCACGGGCCTGCTCAGCTTCACCAAGGCGGTGCTGCCTGCGCAGGCGGTGGCGCTGTCCACCCAATCCTCGCTCGCCAGCCTGCCGGCGATGCTCGATTCTGCCGGACGGCTGGGCCTGCGTGCATCGACTGCCGAGTTCGTGCTGCCGCTCGCGGTGGTGATCTTCCGCGCCACCAGTGCGGCGATGAACCTTGCGGTGGTCTATTACATCGCCGCGCTCGCCGGGGTGGAGGTGCCGCCCGCCATCGCGATTGCCGGAATTTTCATCGCCAGCGTTATCAGCCTCAGCGCTGTCAGCCTGCCCGGCTCGATCAGCTTCGTCGTCTCGATCGGGCCGATTGCGCTCGCCATGGGCGTGCCGATCGAACCGCTGGCGCTGCTGGTCGCGGTCGAGATGCTGCCCGACCTGATGCGCACATTGGGTAATGTCACCATGAACGTCGCTGTCACAACCGCAGTTGACCGTTCTGCGGGGGCAGATCAGACGGCCCAAGCGACAGGGGCGACTTGAAGCTGCAACCCTTCGCGCACATCTGCGTTGCTGCTACAGACCCCACTCATTCACCCAATGCCTTTGGAGAACATCATGGCTTTCGCACTTTCCCCGCTGCCCTATGCCGACACCGCGCTTGAACCGGCGATCTCGGCCGAGACGCTGTCGTTCCACCACGGCAAGCACCACCAGACCTATGTCGACAAGATGAACGCCGCGATCGAAGGTACGCCGCACGCCGATGCCTCGCTCGAAGCGATCGTCGCCGCCTCGCGCGGCACCAACCAGGGCCTGTTCAACAACTCGGCGCAGACCTGGAACCACGCGTTCTACTGGCACTCGATGGCCCCCGAGGCGACCGCGCCCTCGGCTGATCTGGCCGCCAAGATCGACGAGGCTTTCGGCTCGCTCGACGTGCTGAAGCAGCAGCTCAAGGACCGCGGCCTCGGCCACTTCGCGAGCGGCTGGGTGTGGCTCGCCGAAAAGGACGGCAAGCTGAGCATCGAGGAAACCCACGATGCCGACACGCTGGCCGATAGCGGCTTCAACCCGCTGCTGGTGCTCGACGTGTGGGAGCACGCCTATTACCTCGATCACCAGAACAAGCGTCCGGCCTATCTGGACGCCGTGGTCGAAGGGAAGCTCAACCTCGCCTTCGCCAGCGAGAACCTCGCGCGCGGCACGGTGTGGACTTACGCCTGATTTTTCGGGTTTCGGAATGACAAAGGCCCGGGGCAGCGATGCCTCGGGCCTTTTGCTTTTACCCCCGCGAGCTGACCCCGTTGCCCGCTGCCACCACATCGAGTTCCTCGAGGATCGCGCGGTGGGCGGCTTCGTCGTCGGTGGAGCGGCGCGGGATGTTGCCGTTGGCGAGCATTTCGGTGAGCGCGGCGCGCGCACGGCCCACGCGGCTTTTGATCGTGCCGACCGCGCAGCCGCAGATTTCGGCCGCTTCCTCGTAGGAAAACCCGCCTGCGCCCACCAGCAGCAAGGCCTCGCGCCGTTCGGGCTGCAAGGTGAGCAGCGCGCGGTGGAGATCGCTCAAATGGATCGGCTCTTCCTGCCCGGCAGGTGCTGTGAGGATGCGTTCGGCCACGCCCTCGTCATACTCGCCGCGGAAGCGGTTGCGGCGCATATCGGTGAGATAGGCGTTGCGCAAAATCACGAAGGTCCAGGCGCGCATCGAGGTGCCGGGCTCGAACCGGTCCTGCGCGGCCCAGGCCTTGAGCAGCGTTTCCTGCACCAGATCATCCGCCATGTCGGGCCGGCCGCACAGCCCGCGGGCAAAGGCGCGCAGGTGCGGGACGACATCGGTCAATTCGCGTTTGAAGGCCGCCTTTTCGGTGGCCGTGCGGGGGCTTTGACCGGCAGGGTCGCTATCGCTCACTGCTGCGCTCCCCGGCCATCCGGGGATTGCGAGGGGCTGCCATTATCCGGGTTGCCGCGGCGCGGGTCGATCTCGTCGAGCCGGGCAAGCAGGTTCTTGAAACTGTCGGGCAGGTCTTCCTCGACCACCGAATCATACAGCTGCTTCAAACCGTCAGCCCATTCCGGCGCGCGTCCTTGCGCGGCGTTTGCTGACGATGATTTGCGGTCTGAAGCCATGGTGCTTTCGGTTATCCCTGATCCCGGTCCAGCGCGCGCCTGCATGGGCAGGTTCGCGCCTTGCCAGTGGCCCTAGCACAGCCTGCGACAAAAGCCGCAATGCAAACGCGCTTGGACTGTTCGGGAACGATGCGGCATATGTTTGGTTCCGCTCCCGGCAAGCCAGCCCGCCATCCTCTCAGGACATAACCCGATCGCCAGCGCCCCGTTCACTCCGCCCCCCGAGGCCAGCGTGTCTGTCGCAGACAGCCGCGCGCGGCGCTGGCTGGTGCTGTATCCGCGCGCGATCCCGCTGGTGATCTTCCTCGCCATCGCCGCGATTACCGCGCTCAGCGTGTTCGCGATCGAGAGCAATGCCCGCGCCCGCGAACGCGCGGTGATGCGCGAATATGCGCAAAGCGTCGCCGCATCGCTCGATCGCAGCAGCAACAGCTTTTCCTCCTATCTGCGCGCAGGCGCCGCCCTGTTTGCCAGCAGCGCCGACGTGCGGCCCGAAACCTTCGACAATTTCGTGCGCGCATTGAGGCTCGATACCGATTACCCGGGGGCCGAGGGGATCGGCTGGCTGCCGGTAATCGAGGCGCCCGATGTGCCGGCGTTCATGGCGCAGGTGCGCGCCCGCCAGCCCGGTTTCCCCGACATCTACCCGCAAGGCTCGGCCACCACCGGGCGGATCGCGCCGGTGACGATGTTCGCGCCTGCCAACGCGCGCAATCGCCGCGCTTTGGGCTATGATATGTATTCCGATCCCGCGCGCGCCGCCGCCATGGCCGAGGCCGAGCTTGCCCGCCGCCCCACCGCATCGGGGCGGATCGTGCTGGAGCAGGAGCAATCGGGCAACCTGCCGGCCTTTGCGATCTATATGCCGGTGTTCCGCACCTTCGGCGAGGATGACCGGCGGCTGATCGGCTTTGTTTACACGCCCTTCCGTGCGCGCGAATTCCTCGATTCGGCGCTGGCGCAGGAGACCCCGTCGGATTTCGGCGTGCGGCTTTATGATGGCGAGGCCAGCACCGGGCATCTGCTGGTGACGCACACCATCGGCGATGCCGCAAGCGAGCGGGTGGAAGAACAGGTCACCATCGCCAATCGCAAGCTGCTGCTGGTGATCGAATCCGCCAATGCCCGGATGCTCAGCCCGCTCTCGATGATTACGCTGGTGTTCGGCCTCGCGCTGGCGAGCCTGCTTATGCTGCTCGCCCGGTTGCTGACCCAGCAGGCCTACGAGGATCAGGCACGGCTGGCGTTCTTTGAAGAACAGCACTCGATCCGCAATTCCCTGACCCGCGAATTGAACCACCGGGTCAAGAACACGCTGGCCAATGTGCTGTCGATCCTTTCGCTCACCCGCCGCCGCACCCGCGATCTCGATGAATTCGCCGATAGTCTGGAGGGCCGCATCCGCGCGCTTTCGGCGACGCATGATCTGCTCACGGTGACCGACTGGGGCACGACCCCGATCCGTGCGGTCATCGAGGCCGAATTGCAGCATTTCCGCCTGGCGCTCGACGATTCAATCCTGCTCGACGGGCCGCCGCTGGAACTGGCGCCCAATGATGCGCTGTCCTTCGGGCTGGCGGTGCACGAGCTGGCGACCAATGCCGCCAAATATGGCGCGCTGAGCGTGGCCGGCGGGCAGGTGACGATCAGCTGGCAGATGACCGGCGAGCACCTTGCCGAGGTGGTTTGGCGCGAAAGCGGCGGACCACCGGTGGCCACCGAGCGTCACCGCGGGTTCGGCACCGAGCTGATCGAGAAGATCGTCGCCCACGAATTGCGGCAGCCGGTGGCGCTCGATTTCCGCCCCGAGGGCGTGGTCTGCACGATGCGCGTGCCGATCCGCAGGCCGGCGGATTTCCGGATTAGGGAAGGGGGTTAGGGAAGCCTAACCCAACGGCTTGCTTGACTGGAAGAACAGCGCCTGGCTGATCGCGGCGCGCACGGTGGCTTCCTGGAACGGCTTGGTGACGAGGTAGGTCGGCTCGGGCCGGTCACCGGTCAGCAGGCGTTCGGGATAGGCGGTGATGAAGATCACCGGCACGCTGCCGAGCCCGAGAATATCGTCGACCGCATCGAGGCCGGATGAGCCATCGGCGAGCTGGATATCGGCCAGCACCATCCCGGGCAGGGTGTCCCCCACCACTTCGCGCGCCTGCGTCCGCGTGGCGGCCGTGCCATAGATGGTGTGGCCGAGCCCGCTGACGAGGTCTTCCAGCTGCATCGCGATCAGCGGCTCGTCCTCGATGATCAGCACCGAGGTTTTCTGTTCAGCCTCGATCTCGGCCACCGCTTCGGCCACCAGCGCGGTGACGGCGGCGGTATCGAGCTCAAGGATCGCGGCGGCCTCGGCGGTGGTAAAATCTTCCAGCGTGGTGAGCAGCAGCGCCTGGCGCGCGGGCGGGGTGATGGTGCCGAGCCGGAGCTGGGCGCCAGCCTCATGTTCGCTGGTCGCGGCAGCGGCCACGGGCGCATCGGCCAGCTGCGCGCTCGCCCAGACCTTGGTGAAAGCGCGGTAGAGCGGCACGCGGCCGCCATCCAGCGAGGCCATCAGCGCCGCATCGGCCAGCACCGCTTCCAGCATCGCGCGCACAAAGGCATCGCCGGCCGCCTGCGATCCGGTCAGCGCGCGGGCATAGCGCCGCAAAAAGGGCAGGTTGGCGGCGATCTGGTTTCCGAGTGACATGGTCGGCTCCGCTGGAATGGGGATGCAGCCGGGCTGCACACGCTAAAGCGATTCGCGTCCCTAGCGGTTCCACCGCGCGCCGTCGCGTTCGGACTTTTGGCGATAAAAAACGGCCGATGAAAAAATTTTCAGATGGCCGGGAACCGCTCGCCGGGACGCGCATTTCCGTCTTGTCACCGCCGAGACCCCCCTCCCGTCCAAGCGGCTGGTGATACGATCCCGAAAGGCCTCCGCTCTCCCGAGTGGAGGCCTTTTTTCTTGGCGGCCGCCTTTTCGGTGGCGCAGACACCCGCCCCGCCTCCCCACCCGGCCACCAATGATACCATCAGGCTATGGTGGCCGGGTGGGGAGGCGGGGTGGGTGGTATGCATCGCGCATCAGCGCGATCGCAAATCAGCCAAGCCCTTTCTCGTAGATCACGTATTCGCGGTTCACCTTGCTCTGGATGGTGTCGGCAATCGCGACCATGCCCTGATTGTCCTCGAGCACCCAGCCAAGCTCGCCGCGGGTGGATTGGAACTTGGTGTTGGCCTGCTGGCGGATCGCCTCGATCATCATGAAAGCGAGCTGGCTCGCCATGCGGCTGTTGTGCAGTTCCTTCAGTACTCCCATCAACGGCACCCGCATGCCTGCGCCCTTGGGATGCCGCAGCCAGCGCAGCATATGGATCCAGCCCAGCGGGAACAGCTTGCCCTTGATCTTTGCCAGCGCGTCGTTGACGTCGGGGAAGGTCAGCATGAACGCCACCGGCCGCCCGTCGACCTCGGCGATCATGTTCAATTCCTCGAAGATCAGCGGGCGCAGCTTCTTGCCGGCATAGGCGACTTCTTCCGGCGTGAAGGGGACAAAGCCCCAATTGTCAGACCATGCATCATTGAGGATCGCCAGCACGATCGCGACTTCCGAATCCCAGCGGCTCTTGTCGACCCGGCGGACATTGATCCGTTCGTTCTTGTGGCCCGATTGCACGATGCGCTGGATCAGCGGCGAGAACGGGCGGGTGATGTCGAGATCATAGGTGAAGAGCGTCTTGGCGCGGGTGAAGCCGAAGGCCTCGATCCAGCCGGCATAATGCGCCGGGTGGTGGCCCATCATGATCATCGGCGGGTGATCGGCGCCGCGCACCAGCAGGCCGGGCTCCTCCCAGATCGAAAGCGATATGGGGCCAAGCACACGGGTCATCCCCTCGCCTGCCAGCCAGCGTTCAGCGCTGGACAGCAGCGCGCGGGCGACATCTTCGTTCTCGGCATCGAAATAGCCGAAAAAGCCGGTGCCGGGGCCAAAGCCCTGATCGGCCGGCATGGCGAGCGCGAGTTCGTCGATATGCGCCGAAATCCGCCCCACTGCCCGCCCACCGGTCTTGGCGATGAACAGCTGCACCCGCCCGTGGCCGAAGAAGGGGTTCTTGTCCGGATCGATCAGTTCGAGCTGTTCGGCGCGGATCTGCGGGACGAAATGGGGCAGGCGATCGGAAAACGCCCGTCCGCAATCGACAAAGGCGGCCCGCCCGCGCTTGTCCGCGACCGGCTCGATGCTTATCTCGGCGTGAGTGGTGATTGCATCTGACACGCGGTCGTCCCCGTAGTTGCTCAAGATCAAGGTGTCTGTGTCGCGCCCGCGCCATTGACGCAAGACAATCGATCACACTCACCGACAGGACAAGTTTGGCTTGCCCCCCGATTTCGAGTAGGGCGGGCCACAGGAATTTGCCAGCCATGACCATGCACCAGACGATCACCCCTCAGCCCGCAGCCACCAAGGCGACCCGCGTCCAGTTCATGGAGGCGGACGACAAGGATATGCTGCGCGCCGCGCGCGATCTGACCAAGGGGCTGGGCGAGGCCAAGGCGGGGATTTACTGGCCCGATATGCTGATCTCGGCAGGGCTGGGCTATGCCGGGATTGCCACCGCGATCCTCTCCGGCAGCCTTGCCGTGCAGCTGGCTGCCGGACTGGTGGCGGCGCTGGCGCTGTACCGCGCTCTGATGTTCATCCACGAGCTGACCCACATCCACCGCGATGCGCTGCCCGGTTTCCGCACCGCGTGGAATGTGCTGGTCGGCATCCCGATGCTGACGCCATCCTTCATGTATGAAGGGGTGCACGTGATCCATCACAAGCGCACGCAGTATGGCACCATCGAGGATCCCGAATATCTCCCGCTGGCGCTGATGAAGCCATGGAGCCTGCCGCTGTTCGTGATTGTCGCGATGCTGCTGCCGGTGGCGCTGATTGTGCGCTTCGGGGTGCTCTATCCGCTCGGCCTCGTCATTCCGCCGCTGCGCAAGTTCACGTGGGAGCGGTTCTCGGCGCTGTCGATCAATCCCGAGTTCCGCCGCAAGGCCCCTGAGGGCGACTTCGCGCTCCGGGTGCGGTGGCAGGAAGCGGGCGCGAGCCTGTGGGCAATCGCGTTGATCGCTTCTGTCTTCGTGTTCGGCTGGCAACCGCTGGCGACGGCGCTGGCGATCCTGTCGCTCGCCGCCGTGCTCAACCAGTTGCGCACGCTCGTCGCCCACCTGTGGGAGAACGAGGGCGAGGCGATGACGGTGACGGCGCAGTTCCTCGATAGCGTCAATGTGCCCCCGCCGGGCCTCGCCGCCGAGATCTGGGCGCCGGTGGGCCTGCGTTATCACGCGCTGCACCACCTGATGCCTTCGATGCCCTATCACGATCTGCCCGAAGCGCACCGCCGTCTGGCGCGCGAGCTTGGCACCGGTTCGACCTATGAGGGCGCGAACCATCCCGGGATGGCGGTGCTGGTGGCGCGGATCGCGAAGAGCACGATGGGCACGCGGGGGGGCTGATTTCCCCGCGCGATCCTAATCCAGAAAACAGATCATCGCACAGCGCCGGTCGGCAGGCAGGCCATCATCGACCTCGTTCGCCAACTCGCCTGCCAGCCGCGGGTGTGCGTCGAGCGCCGTGACTTCCTCGAAGCCGAGCCGGGCATAGAACGGCCCGTTCCACGCCAGATCGCGGAAGGTGGTGAGCGTCAGCGCCTTGATCCCGGTGTTGCGCGCATCGATCTGCGCCGCGCGCACCAGCCCCGCACCGATCCCGCGCCGCTGGAAGGCCGGCACCACATCCATCTCCCAGATATGCAATTCGCGGCTGAAGGGTTCGGCCACCAGAAACCCCGCCATCGCCTCGCCGACATGGGCGACAAGGCAGTGGCCCTTGCGGATCAGGCGGGCATAGTCCGCTTCCGTGCGGGTGCGGGCAGGGTCTATCGCAGTTTCTGCGGCAAAGGCGATCGCCGCCGCGCGTTCGATGGCCGGTAAAGCGGCCGCATCCTGAGGCCGTGCGAGCCGCAGCGACCAGTCGTTCCGGCTCATTCCTCCGTCCGGATCAGAACGGTCTCGCCGAGCAGCAGGAACAGGAAGAACGGCGCCCATGCGGCAAGGAACGGCGGGTAGCCGCCGAAGCTGCCCATCGCCAGCGCGGCATTGTCGACCACGAAGTAGGCAAAGCCCAGCGCCATGCCGATGATCGCGCGCACGAACAATTGGCCCGACCGCGCAAGGCCGAAGGCCGCGATCGAGCCCAGCAGCGGCATCAGCAGCGCCGAGAGCGGGCCGGAGAGCCGGTGCCACCACTTGGCGCGCATTTCATTGGTGTTGCGGCCCGCCGCGTCGAACGCATCGATGGTCTCGGACAATTCCCAGAAGCTCTGCGAATCCGGATCGACCGATTGCAGATCGATCCGTGCGGGGCTCAGGGTCTTGCCCACCACCAGCGCCTGCGATTGTTCGGAGGTTGCGCCGGCGACATCGAAGCGCACCGGGTTTTCCAACCGCCAGCCGGGCGCTGCATAGGTCGCGCGCGGGGCCCTGATCTGTTCGCGGATGATGCCGCTGGCGGCGCGCTCGTACCAGGTGACATTGGTCAGCACGATTCCCTCGCCCCGGCCGCTGAGCGTGGCCGCCGAGAGGATGTTACGTCCGTCGGTGAGATAGACGTTGGAGCGCACTCCGCCCGTGCTGCCCACGCTTTCGGGCACCGCGCCATATTCGGCCGCCTCCCACGCCTTCAGGGTGGCATTGGCGCGGGTGACGATGCGTTCGTTGAAGCCGAAGCTCACTACCGCCACCAGCGCGGCGGTGAGCAGCAGCGGGGCAAGCACCTGATGCGCGCTCATGCCCGCCGCCTTCATCGCCACCACTTCGCTGTTCTGGTTCAAGGTCACCAGCGTGATCAGCGTCGCCAGCAATACCGAATAGGGCAGAAAGCGCGAAGCCAGCTGCGGCGTGCGCAGGCTCGCATAGCGCGCGATCTCGGCCTGTCCATTGCCCGGCACCGCGAGAATATCGCCCGTCGCGGCCAGCAGATCGAGCGCCAGCAGCACCAGCACCAGCATCACCAGCACGGCAAAGATGCGCACCACAAACAGCTTCGCCAGATAGAGCGTCAGCGTGCGCGAAGGGAAGAAATCGAGCTGCATGGCCGCCTATTCTGCCAGTGCTGTCGCGGTGAGTTCGGGCACGGCCGGATAGCCCTTGGGACGGCGGCGGGTGAACAGTTTGGTGATCCGCTTCGACAGCTTGGCAAAGGCGGTCTCCAGCGCGCCGATCGCCTGCCCGCCGGGCACATAGGCGACGCGGTAATACATCCACAGGATCAGCGCGGCGAACAGCACGAAGGGCACCCACAGCGGGAGGATCGGATCAAGCCGGCCAAGCGCGGCGACATCCTCGCCGTATTGATTGACCTTGTGATAGGCGACCACCATCACGATCGAGACAAACACCCCCAAGGCGCTGGTCGACCGTTTGGGCGGGATCGCCAGTGCCACCGCGAGCAGCGGCATCAGCAGCATCATCACGATTTCGACGAGGCGGAAATTGAAGCTCGCCACGCTGGCATCGCGTTCGCGCGGCGCGCTCTTGCCGCTCCAGCCGATGCTCAGCAGTTCGGGCAGGATATATTCGCGCGTGGCATCGCCGCGGGCGCGGAACTTCTCGATTGCAGGCAGATCGATCGGCAGATCATGGCGGCTGAAGCTCAGCACCCGCGGGGTGTAGCTGCCGCCGTTGCGGATCCCGGTGTCCTGCACGATTGTGCCTTCTGTGAGCCGCAGGATGATGGTGTCGGGGTTATCGCGGGTGGCGAGGAACGCCCCCTCGCGCGCGGAGATCGACAACACCTGCCCCTTGTCGTTCGAGACGCGGGCGAAAATGCCGATCAGCCGCCGGCCCTCGTCCTCGCTCTCCTCGATGCGCAGCGCCATGCGATCCGCCAGCGTGGTGAATTCGCCGACCTTGATCGAGGCACCCAGCGCGCCCGAGCGCAGCTCGTATTCCATCTGCTCGTAGTAATAGCGGCTGATCGGCTGGATGTAGAACACCAGCGCCACGTTCACCGCCAGCAGCAGCACCGTGATGAGATAGGGCATCCGCAGCAGCCGGTTATAGGACAGGCCGACCGCGCGCATCGTGTCGAGCTCGCTGGTGGTCGCCAGCTTGCGGAAGGCGAGCAGCACGCCGAGCAGCAGGCCGAGCGGGATCGCAAGGCTGGCATATTCGGGGATCAGCGCGCCCAGCATCTTGAACACCACCGCCACCGGTCCGCCTTCGACCGCGACGAAATCGAACAGGCGCAGCATCTTGTCGAGCATCAGCAGCGATGCGGCGAGCGCGAACACGGCCAGCATCGGCACCAGCGTGAGCCGCAGGATATAGCGATCAATGCTGGGGATCAGGTTGGGCACTTGCGGCGTGTTTCCGTCGATGGTTCCACGGCCCTAGCGCGTGTGGGCGCGCGCGTCATGCCCTCAAATGCGCAAGGCCTACCAGAAACGGCTGCCGGGAATGCCCTTGAACGGCCCGGCCTCGCGCGATGTAATCCACCCGCCGTAGAAGCCGCCGGGCTGCGGGGTCACCTGCTCGCCGTCGATCAGCACGGCATCGAACGGGGCGGCGTAAAAGGCGATATGGCCCGCGATCCCGGCAAAGGGCGGGGTGGGGGAGGCATAACTCCAGCCGACTTGCGCAATGCGTTCGCGGCCGATGACGACGTCCCAGTAGCGCGCCTGCCCCTTCCACTCGCAGATCGAGCGTGCCGGATTGGGGGCAAGGTGCGCCATCGCGATGTCGGATTGGGGGATGTAATAGCTCGGCGGGTGGCTGGTTTCGAGCGTGCGCCATGCCTTGCCGCTATCGGCCAGCACCACGCCCTGGTGGATGATGCGGATGTGGCGCGCGGTCGGCTCGGCAATGGCGGGGCGGGGATAGTCCCACACGCTTTCCTGACCGGGCGCGGCGGGTTCGGGCTCGGGATGGTGCGGCTGGCGCGTCACGCGGCGCCCGCGTTCACGCCTTTTCGAGCGTGCATTGCAGCGGGTGCTGGTTCTGCCGCGCGAAGTCCATCACCTGATTGACCTTGGTCTCGGCGATTTCATAGGGGAAGATGCCGCACACGCCGACGCCGCGCTGATGGACGTGCAGCATCACGCGGGTGGCCTGTTCCAGATCCATGCTGAAGAAGCGCTTGAGCACCAGCACCACGAATTCCATCGGGGTGTAGTCGTCGTTCAGCATCAGCACCTTGTACTGGTTCGGCTTCTTGGGCTTGGCGCGGGTCTTGGTGGCCACCCCGACCTGACCGGCACCGCCGCCTTCCTTGCCGCCATCCTCGTCTTCCGCGCGCACGGGTCCGGTTAGCAGCGCAGGTAACGCAGCGCTTTGCGCGAGCGTGGGGACGGGCGGGATCGGCATGAGCCTCCATTATGGGATTAGCGCCGCCGTGCGCAAGCGGTTGGTGCGATTCATTTGTTGTCGGGCCTTTGCCCGCAGCGGGCAAAGAAAAGGGCCGGCCAGACGCTGGTCTGACCGGCCCGGCGCTTTTCAGCGCGCTTTCGTGAACCGGGATTGGGAGAGAGAGGAGAGGCCCGGTTCAGAAACTGTGTTGCTTACGCAGCCTTCGAGATCTTCTCGGCGGCGACGCTGACGCGGTTCGAAATCGGAGCGAAAGCTTCGTTGTAGAGCTTCACCCAGGCTTCGGTGCGCTTCGAACCGAACGAAACCAGCGCGTCGAAGTTGCGACGGGCGAGTTCGCCCTGCAGCTGCATCAGTTCGGTCGGCGACTTGATCGAAGCGATCTTCTTGGCGTCTTCGGTGACGGTTTCGATCACGCTCTTGCCGGTTTCGATGTCGCTCTTCACGATGTCCTGCGCGCCGGCGAAGAAGATTTTGCCGCTTTCGACGACAGCTTCGACGTTGGCCTTGCCGAATTCGCCGGCTTCACCAGCCATGACAGCGGTCTTGGCGTAGGCGGTCTTGGCGCGGGTCTGGACGTCGGCCAGCATATCCTTGGCGGTGGCGGTGATGTCGGCGTTCTTGGCAGTGGCCATGATGGTATCCTTGAGCTTGATGACGGGGTTGGTCTTGGGAGCGGCGGCGGGCTTGGTCGCCTTGGCGGCGGCCTTCTTCACCAGAGCCGGCTTTTTCGGCGCAGCGATTGTCTTGGCAGCAACCTTGGTTGCCGCAGGCTTCTTGGCTGCGACCTTCTTGGCAACCGGCTTCTTCGGCGCGGCAGCCTTCTTCACAACCTGTGCCTTGGGCGCTGCCTTGGCCGGCGCCTTGACGGCGACCTTGGGCGCTTCGACGACCTTGGCCGATGCTTCGGCATAAGCCTTCTCGGCAGCGGCATCGATCTTGGCGACGGGAGTGGTTTCAACTTCGGACATGATGACCTCGCTTCATGTTGCACTGCACAAAATAGGCATTGCGGCTGCGAAGTCAAGCATTTTTGTGCAGCGCACAATAATGCTGAAACTCGTTCTGAATCATGGCTTTGAGGGCAGGGCGCGCAATCAGCGCGTTTTCACATAGCGTCCCGGCGCATCTTCAATGACGGAGTCGCCCTTGCCGCCCGGCGCGCGTTTGCCCTTTGCCGGAACCCGCGTGCCCGATTGTTTGTGGAGCCATTCGAGCCAGTGCGGCCACCAGCTGCCCGGATGCTCCTCAGCGCTTTCGACAAACGCCTTGAGCGAGGGCGCGCTGCTGTCGCCCAGCCAGTACTGGTATTTGCCCGCAGACGGCGGATTGACCACGCCCGCGATATGCCCCGAACCGGCCAGCAGGAACTCCATCGGCCCTTTGAAGTGCTCGGTGATGCGCCACACGCTTTCGGCCGGCGCGATGTGATCCTCGCGCCCCGCCTGCACGAAGGCCGGCGTGGCCACACGGGTGAGATCGATCGGCGTGCCATCGGCGCTCAGCGCATCGGGCACCACCAGCTTGTTGTCGCGATAGAGATCGCGCAGGTAATCATTGTGCCACTTGGACGGCAGGTTGGTGACATCGCCGTTCCAGTGCAGCAGATCGAAGGCCGGATAGTCTTCGCCCAAAAGGTAGTTATTGACGACGTAGTTCCAGATCAGATCCTTGCCGCGCAGGGCATTGAAAGTCGCCGCAAGATAGCGCCCGTCCAGATAGCCCTGCGGCGAGAGCTGCCCGATCATCTTGAGCTGGCCCTCGTCGATGAAATGCTTGAGATCGCCGCTCTTCTCGAAATCGACCTGCGCGGTGAAAAAGGTTGCGCTCTTCACTTTGTCGGCCTCGCCGCGGCGCGCAAGGATTGCCAGCGTGGCCGCCAGCGTGGTGCCGGCGACGCAATAGCCGATGGTGTGGACGGCCGGCACATCGAGCCGCGCGCGAACGTGATCGATCGCTTCCATCTGGGCGCGAATGTAATCGTCCCACACAACTTCGCCCATGCTGCTATCTGCCGATTTCCAGCTGACCACGAACACGCTGAGGCCCTGATCCACCGCCCATTTGATGAAGCTTTTCTTGGGCGTCAGGTCGAGAATGTAGAAGCGGTTGATCCACGGCGGGAAGATGATCAGCGGCACTTCGAGCACCTCGGGCGTCGAAGGTGAATACTGGATCAGCTGATACAGCGGGGTCTCGTGCACCACCTTGCCCGGTGTCGCAGCGAGGTTCTCGCCCAGCCGGAAGGCATCGGGATCGGTGTGGGTCAGCTGCCCGCGCTTCAGATCGTTGATGAGGTGCTGCATCCCGCGCACCAGATTGCCGCCGCGGCTTTCCACCGTGCGCTTCATCACCACCGGATTGGTGAGCAGGAAATTGTCGGGGCTCATCGCCTCGGCCAGCGCGCTGACGGCGAATTCAAGGCTCTGGCGCTTGACCGGATCGAGCCCCTTCATGCCCTTAACCGAGGTGCGGAAATAATCGGCCAGCATCAGATAGGTCTGGTGCAGCAGCAGGAAGGCGGGGTGCGCGCGCCATGCGGGATCGGCAAAGCGCCGGTCGTTTTTGGGCAGCGCTTCTGCATCAGGCGCCTCGCTCGGCGCGCCGGTGGCTGCGCCTGCAAAGAAGGATTGGGCCACCCCCTGCCACAATTGCAGCGAATCCTGCGCGAGCCGCGCCTGCGCGGCGAACAGATCCTTGGGCATCTGGCCGAGCATCGATTGCGACAGCACCAGCCACTGCGCCGGATCAAGGACATTGGCGCTATTGGCCGCCTTTTGCGCCGCCTGGCTCGCCTGATAGGCCGCAAAATCGAGCCACAGCTGCTGCAATTGCGTGCTGGCACTGGCCCATTCGCTCAGTTCGCCGGCATCCATGCCCTGCGGCATCAGCGCTTGCAGCGCCTCGGGCGTCATCGCCCCGCCGGCTGCGCCGCCCATCGCATTAGCGAACAGTTCGCGCATCGCTTCGCCCTGCATATCGAAGAAGCCCTTGAGGCTTTCCCCGGCCGCAGCCATCGGATCGGTGTCATGTGCCATTGCCTGAACGTCCCTTGATAGTGCCGCTGCTTACCTGTGCCGCCAATCCGGACGCGCCGCAATTGCCGAAAACGCCTTCCCACGGCCCGACGACTTCGCCTAGGGAGAAATTTGCGCAGGCCCGCATCAACGCTTGTGCATGACAAGGTGATGAATCGCGATGAATGACCAGTTCTACCGCATGAAGCGGATGCCCCCGTATGTGATCGCCGAGGTCAATGCGATGCGGCACGCGGCCCGTCTGGAAGGGCAGGACATCATCGACCTGGGCATGGGCAATCCCGATCAGCCCCCGCCGCAGCACGTGATCGACAAGCTGTGCGAGGTCGCGGCGAAGCCTGACGCGCATGGCTATTCGCAGTCCAAGGGCATTCCCGGTCTGCGCCGCGCGCAGGCGGGCTATTACGCGCGCCGCTTCGGGGTCGAGCTTGATCCCGAAAGCGAAGTGGTGGTGACGATGGGCTCGAAGGAGGGCCTCTCCAGCCTCGCCACCGCGATCATCGCGCCGGGCGATGTGGTGCTGGCGCCCAACCCGTCCTACCCGATCCACACCTTCGGCTTCATCATTGCCGGGGCCACGATCCGTTCGGTGCCGACCACGCCGGACGATCATTACTGGGAATCGCTGGATCGGGCGATGAACTTCACCGTGCCGCGCCCGTCTGTGCTGGTGGTGAGCTATCCGTCCAACCCCACCTCGGAAATCGTCGATCTGGCCTTCTACGAGCGGCTGGTGGCCTGGGCGAAGGAGAATCAGGTCTGGATCGTCTCCGATCTGGCCTATTCCGAGCTCTATTTCGACGGCAAGCCCACGCCTTCGATCATGCAGGTGCCGGGCGCAAAGGATGTCGCGATCGAGTTCACCTCGATGTCGAAGACCTACTCGATGGCCGGCTGGCGAATGGGCTTTGCGGTCGGCAACAAGCAGCTGATCGCGGCGCTGACGCGGGTGAAGTCGTATCTCGATTATGGCGCTTTTACCCCGATTCAGGCTGCCGCCTGCGCTGCGCTCAACGGCCCGCAGGACATCATCGAAAGCAACCGCCAGCTGTATCACAAGCGCCGCGACGTGATGGTCGAGGCGTTTGGCCGGGCCGGTTGGGACATTCCGCCGCCGCCTGCTTCGATGTTCGCCTGGGCCCCGCTGCCACCGGCATTGAAGGCGATGGGCAGCCTCGAATTCTCCAAGCAGCTGCTCACGCAGGCGCAGGTCGCGGTTGCGCCCGGTGTCGGCTATGGCGAAAACGGCGAAGGCTATGTCCGCATCGCCATGGTCGAAAACGAGCAACGCTTGCGGCAGGCCGCCCGTAACATCAAACGTTACCTTCAGTCGGTTGGAGTCAACAGTTCAGCGGCTTAGGCTGCCAACTGCTCCAAACCCGGTGCATTCCTCGCACGTTTGGGTTAGGCTGTATGCTAATCCTGGGGTCGCAGCTGATGGAGAAGCCCATGTTGTCCGGAGCCGCAAGACGGCTGACCGACCGGCAGCAAGCCGTGATGGAAGGCATTGACCGGCGCGTGCCGATCAAGGTCATCGCGCAGGAACTCGGCGTGTCTGAAACCCGGATCAATCAGCATATCCGGGCGCTCAAGGATGTTTACGCAGCCGCCAGCCTTGGCGAGCTGGTGGAAAATTACCGCGCCACGCTTCCGCCTGCTCCGGCTGACAACATCGAAGACGAAGCCCCCGTTTCCGCACTCCTCGGGGAACCTGCGGATACAGGTGCCGGCGGGCCCTTCAGTGAAGCTGCATACACGAAAAAGCAGATACCGCAGCCGGCCATATTTGCCGACCAGTTGACCCGGGACGACCCCGGCAGACTGGTGATGAGCGACGTGATGCCGCTCCTCGAACAGGCGCCCTGGCTCAGGCCGGGCGAGCCGCGGGTTGTCCCCGGAGTGCTTGATGGCGAGCATGCCGTGCTGTTTCGTCTAGGGGCGATCGTAGGGATCGCATCGGGAATTCTGGCGGCTGTGGTGCTGACTATCACCGCGGCAGTCACCCTGAGCGACGCGACAGAGGGCAAGGCCACCATCTCCGTGGAACAAAAGGCTGTCACCGGGTAAGCACCGGTGCGCCGGGAGCACCGCTATGACCGACCGTATCGTGACTGACGCCTACAACATCAAGAAGCTGATCCGTGAAGCCGAAGCCCTGGCTGACGAATCGATCATCGCCATGGCGCGCCTGAAGCAGGCCATGCTGGCTGCACGCCAGAACCCTGAAATCGAAATCCACACCGGCCAGCGCGCGCTGATGCGGCTGACCGAAGCGGAAAGCCAGGCGCTGTCGATGTCGACCAATCTGCTGCGCGTCCATGACGAACTCAGCAATCTCGCCCGCGTCCATGCCGGAAGCGACACCGGCTTGCCGACGGTTGTGCCCGCCGATGCAGTCACGCCTGCGCCGCTGGTCGCCGTGAGCGAGGATGCCTGAGCGCAGCTGCAATGTTGCTTGATCTGTTCAACACCTATCGTGCCGATGTCCAGCATATCGCCAGTATCCTGCTGGCCCTGGCGATCTGGCGCTGGGGCGGCGGGCCGGAACGCTGGCTGATCGGCCTGTTCATCGGCACGATGGTGTTGCCTGCATATCTGTTCAAGCTGCTGGGCGCCGGCGGTCCGACTGTCGGCCCCTATTCCTCGCTCTATTTCGGGTTCGATCTGGTCGCTGCGGCCGGTTTCACGCTGGTCGCGCTGCGTGCCAACCGCAATTACCCCTTGTGGATCGCCGGGTTCCAACTCGTCGCGATCGGGGCCTATGCGGCCAAGCAGATGGTCGAGGGCATATCGCTGCTCGCCCTGGTGATCCTGATCGTCGGCCCGGCCTATTGCCAGCTGCTGCTGATCCTCGCCGGCTTTGTGCGCCATGTCCGCCGCACCCGGCGCTTCGGCGCCTATCGCGATTGGCGCACGAGCCCCGCGCAAGTGCCGCTGTTCCAGCTGTAATCACCGTCCCTGGAGACCGATGATGCCGCCAGTGCCTTCCCAACTTCCCACCCGATCTGCCCGATGGTGATCGCCGCGCTCCAGCCGCGGCAGGCGGCGGCCAGCGAGCCTGACGCCCGGATCGGGACGCTGGTGGCCCATTTGCGTGCGGTCGTGCTTGCCCCGCGGGGGGCTCACGAGCGTTGCCACGTGGCGTTTGTCGATGCGGCGCGCCGGCAGATCGGTGATGCGAGCATCGGCGTCGGCAGCCTCAACGCCCTGTCGTTGCGAATGCGCGAGATCTTCGGCGAGGCGCTGCGGCTTGACGCGCGCGGGATGATTCTCGCGCATAATCACCCTTCGGGCCATTGCCGCCCGAGCGGCTGCGATATCGCCGCGACCCGCCGGCTTGCCGAGGTGGCGCAGGCGCTCGACATCGTGCTCATCGATCATCTCATCTTCACCGATCAAGCCGTCTATTCCATGCGCGCCGGGGGATTGCTGTGAACTCGATAACTGCCAACGCGCTGTTTCCCGATGGCGACACGCTGATCCCGCGCTTCCGCGAGGCGGGCGATGTCACCCTCGATCTGTTCCACCGCGATGGCCGGGTGGAGGATCGCTGGCTGGGCCTGCATCCGCGCGAATTCGAGCTGCTGTGGCGACTGGCCGAACAGCCGGGCGAGCGCCTTACCCGCCGCCAGCTGCTGGCCGATGTGTGGCGCATCACTTTTGAACCCGAAACCAACAGCGTCGCTGTCCATGTCGCGCGGGTGCGAGCCAAGCTTGAGCCTTTCGGCCTCGCGCGGATCCTCGCCACCCATCCTGAAGGCGGCTATTTCCTCGATGCCCCGCCCGGCCCCGGCCATTTCCGGCTGGCGCGCGCTGTGGGGGCCTAGAGCACTGGACTTGGCGGCAGGAATCGGCGAGGCTGGCCGCGTTCGAGACCGCCTTTCGATGGAGCGCCTTTCGCCATGTCTGCCACCACCATGACCACCAACGACCGGATCGCGATCGAGCTGGGCGAGGACGGCGTTGCCGAAGTGCGCTTCACCCGCGCCGACAAGATGAATGCGCTCGATCCGGAGATGTTTCAGCGCATCATCGAGGCGGGCAGCACGCTCCAGCGCATGAAGGGCCTGCGCGTGGTGGTGCTTTCGGGCGAGGGCCGCGCCTTTTGCGCCGGGCTCGACCTGTCGAATTTCGCGCGCCCGCCGGCCGAGGACGAACCGAGCCTGACCGAGCGCACCTATGGCAATTCCAACCGTGCGCAGCAGGTGGCGATGCAGTGGCGCAAGCTGCCCGTGCCGGTGATCGCGGCAGTGCACGGCGTGTGCTTTGGCGGCGGTTTGCAGATCGCCAGCGGCGCAGACATCCGCGTAGTCCATCCCGAAACCCGCATGGCGATCATGGAGATGAAGTGGGGCCTGGTGCCCGACATGGGTGGCTATGTGCTGTGGCGCGGGCTTGTGCGCGATGATGTGCTGCGCGAGCTGATCTACACCAACCGCGAATTTTCAGGCGCCGAGGCGCAGGCGCTGGGCCTTGCGACCCATGTCGATGAAAACCCCCGCGAGCGTGCGCTGGCGATTGCCCGCGTCATCGCGCTCAAGAACCCCCATGCCATCCGCGCGGCCAAGCGCCTGCAGGCCGATATGCACGAGCGCGATACCGATACGATCCTGATGGAAGAAAGCATCGAACAGCACGCGATCTTGCGCAGCCGCAATCAGGTCGAAGCGGTGATGGCCGAGATGGAGCGGCGCAAGCCGAACTTCGAGGACGTGTAACCGCGCGCCGGGCGGCTTTGCCTTAGCCGAACACGGCCACGCTTTGCAGCCCGTCGAGCACCTGCTTGCCATCGGCGTCCCACATCCTGAGCCGCTCTGACGAATAGCCGGCGTCGGCGTGCTGGCTGGCGTTTTCTGCCAGATACCAGCCGTCGCGGGACCGGCTTTCCGGATCGAGCACGTTGAATGACCAGTTGATCGAGCTGATCGGGCCCTGCCGCTGCATCGCCCGCATTGCGCCCGGCGGCATGACATCGCCCATCAGCACCAGCTTGGCGGCCGGATCGAGATCATGTGCCTCGGTCAGCCGCGCCCAGCGCCGCACGGTCGCGCCGCGGTCCGCGCCTTTGATCTGGCCGTG
>JAMNXO010000031.1 GCA_023653115.1 Erythrobacter sp. | reverse complement strand
TCGTCGAGATCGGCGGCGAGCTTCCACAGCATCGTGGTGTAGCCATAGACCGCGCCGACCGGCGTGCCTTCCGGGTCCGTCAGCGGCGGCAGCCGGTGATAGGCGCGGAAAATGTAGGACGAGCCATCGACGAGATAGAGGTGCTGTTTGGGGGATGCTTCGGTTTCGGCCATGCGGTCTGCTAGCACCCGTGGGCGGAGCGGGGTAGCCGGCTTAGCGGCGCGATCCCCGCCGCAGATGCTCGCCGGACCGTGCCCCGGATGCGCCGAATTGTGGCGCAAAAATGGCAAAAATGGGGCGCGTTGCCCTAATTGCCTTGCATTGCCCAAATGCTGCCATTATTTGGGAGGTGAGCCGGGGGTCAGATACCGGTTCCGATGCGCTCCGCTGCGGAGCGCGTGACACACTGAACAAGGATTACACCCATGCGTAAGATCATTCTTGCTGCCGCCATCGCCACCTCGGCTCTCGGCCTCGCCGCTTGCTATGGCGAAACCGCCACCGAAACCGAAGAAGCTGCCGACGCCATGGCTGCCGACGCCGAAGCCAATGCTGACGCCGCTGCCGAAGGCGCCGAAGCTGCTGCCGACGCCACCGTCGAAGGTGCCGAAGCTGCTGCCGACGCCGCCGTTGAAGGCGCTGAAGCGACCGCCGACGCTGCTGCCGACGCTGCCGCGACCGTGGCTGACGAAGCCGAGAAGGCTGCCGAGTAATCGGATTTGATCACACCGCGCACGTCGCGGTGATGGTCAAACAAGAAGGGCGGTGCCGCAAGGCGCCGCCCTTTCTATTTGAGGCTGGCAGGTCTCAGCCGCCGGTGTTGTAGGGGGCGGCAGTCCAGTTGCGCACCGGATTGCGCTGCTGGGCGCGCACCGCAAAGCCATCATAGAGCGCCCGGGCAATCGCCGCGATCCGTTCCTCGCGCGCAGCCCGCGTGCCCTGTCCGGTGACATAGATCGCGACGGCAATCGTCCGTCCATCGGGACATTCGATCAGGCCGACATCGCTCGAGGTGTTGTTGAGCGATCCGGTCTTGTGGCTCACCCGCGCTTCCAGCGGGATATGCGCCGGAATACGGCGCTTGCCGGTGACAGTGCGGCTCATCGCGCCGAGCAGCACCCGGCGGCTTTGGTCCGACAGATAATCGCCGCGATAGAGCCCGGCCAGCAGCCGCGCCATCGCACGCGGGGTGGCGGCGTCGCGCTTGTCGATGTGACGCGCCGGATCATACTCGCCATCATCGCGCACCAGCGTGGCGATGTCGCGGTTGATGCTGAATTCCTTGATGCCCTGACGGCGCGTCCAGTCGGTCACTGCCGCCGGCCCGCCGACCGCCGCCAGCAGCGCATCGGTCGCCGGATTGGAGGAGCGGGTGATCATGATCTCGATCAGGTCGATCGCCGGCATATATTGCCCGGCGCGCACCGGCGCCTTGGCGGTGGAAAAGCGCGCCGAACGCTCTGGCATCAGCAGCGGGAATTCGGAGCTGAGCGAAAACCGGCCCTGCTCGACCATTTCGAGGAAGGTTGCCGCCACCGCGACCTTGCTGGTCGAAGCCATCGGGAACAGCTGGTCGCCCAGCACCATCACTTCCTCGCCAGTGGCAAGATCGATCGCGGCCACGCCGATGCGGCCCTGCGCGGGATTGGCCAGTTCGGCGATGCGCTGTTCGAAGCTCGAGGCATAGAGCGCCTCGAAGCTCTGAGGCGTGCGAAGCTCGGTGCCCAGCGCCCGGTCAAAGCTGGATTGCAGCTCGTCCGTCTGCGCCGCTGCCGGCGTGGCAGCCACCGCCAGAGCGGCGAATAGGCCCGTGGCAAAGGCGGAAAAACGGGTGCGTGCCATGGTGTAAAGCTACTCCCTCAAGGTTTCCCTCGGCTTAATGCACAGCTTAGGCACGCACGATTCGTCGGAGCAAGGTTTCATTTCGTCCCGTGCGACGAAAGGTGCGCCCGCCGCGACCGGCCTGCGCCAAGCCGCTGCTCGGGCGTTATCGCAACTTCGTCGAAACCCCCCTTGCCCTGCGATGCGGCCCCTTGACTGCCCGGCGGAGTGCGGCACTCTGCACGCCGACCATCCGGCTTCAGGGGACATCATGAACAACGTAACTGGCCTGCGCGTGTCTGGCGCGCTTCTTTCCGCCTTGCTGCTTTCCGCTTCGGGCCTTGCCTATGCCCAAAGCGTGCCGATCGTGCAGCCCGGCGCGCCGGGTCAGGCGAGCAAGACGCTGACCGCCGAGCAAGCGACCAAGCTGGCGCAGGCGAGCTACACCACCTCCGACGTCGCCTTCATGCAAGCCATGATCGTGCACCATCAGCAGGCGCTCGACATGGCGCTGCTGGTGAAGGACCGCACCAACACCGAGGATCTGGTGTCGATTGCCGGCCGGATCGAAGCGAGCCAGGCTGACGAGATCGCCTTCATGAAGGGCTGGCTGGCCGAGCGCGGCGAGCCGATGGAAGACCCCAAGATGAAGGGCCACGGCGCTCACGCGCATCACATGATGATGGGCATGGCCTCGCCCGAAGCGATGACGGCGCTGGCCGCAGCCAAGGGCGTCGATTTCGACCGGCAGTTCCTCACCCTGATGATCGCGCATCACGAAGGCGCGGTCGACATGGTCGAAAAGCTGCTCGACGAGGACGGCACTGCCGCCGATCCGGTGCTCTATCGCTTCATCGGCGATATCGACAGCGAGCAGACCGGCGAAATCAAGCGCATGGACAAGCTCCTCGCCGGCCTTTCGGCAGACCCGCGCTCGGGCCTTGCCGCCGGGTTCGATAATGCTGGCGAAGCGATCCTGAACCTCACCAAGGTCGCCACCCTGTTCAAGCCGGCTGGGTTCTTTGACCCCGCCAACCCGGCCGATCTGCGTCCGCCGGTGCCGCCCAAGGAGAAGGCCGAGGAAGAGAAGCCCAAGACCGATCCGGCCGCAGTCGCCCCAGCCGAAACAGTAGCAGCCGCCGCAACCGGCGCGACCGCTGCTGCCACGCCCGCACGCGAGGAGGAAGACAGCCTCACCGAATTCGCCGAACGCTCGCCGCTGCTCGATTTCGCCAACACCGACATGGCGTTCTTCGGCGATGTGCTGGTGGCTGGCTCCTATCACGGGTTCAACCTCTACAAGCTCGGCGCGGACGGCGTGCCCGCGCTGATGAGCTCGGTCGTGTGTCCGGGTGGTCAGGGCGATGTCTCGGTGGTCGGTAACATTCTCGTGATGAGCGTCGAGCAGACCCGCGGACGCATCGACTGCGGGCTGCAAGGCGCGCCGGGCAAGGTCAGCACCGATCGCTTCCGCGGTCTGCGCATCTTCGACATTTCCGACATGGCCCAGCCGCGTCAGGTGGGCGCCGTGCAGACCTGCCGTGGCAGCCACACCCACTCGGTCGTCAGCGCCGATGACAAGCGGTTGATCGTCTACAACTCGGGCACCGCCGGCATCCGCGAGGAAGAGGAACTGGCCGGCTGCATCGGCGAAATTCCGGGCGACACCCGCACCGCGCTGTTCTCGGTCGACGTGATCGAGATCCCGCTGGCCGATCCGTCCAAGTCGCGCATCGTCAAGAGCCCGCGCGTCTTTGCCGACACCGCGACTGGCGAGATTGCCGGCCTGTGGCGCGGCGGCGATCATGGCGACAACACGCAGCGCACCGCACCGACCGATCACTGCCACGACATCACCGTGTTCCCTGCGCTGAAGATCGCGGCGGGGGCGTGCTCGGGCAACGGTATCCTGTTCGACATCAAGGACCCGATGAACCCCAAGCGGATCGACGCGGTGACTGACACGACCTTTGCCTATTGGCATTCGGCGACCTTCAACAATGATGGTACCAAGGTGATCTTCACCGACGAATGGGGCGGCGGCGGGCGTCCGCGTTGCAAGGCGTCCGATCCCAAGACCTGGGGCGCCAATGCGATCTACGACATCGTCGATGGCAAGCTGGTGTTCCGCGCCCACTACAAGATGCCCGCACCGCAGAGCGACAAGGAAAACTGCGTCGCGCATAACGGCTCGATCATCCCGGTCCCGGGCCGCGACCTGTTTGCGCAGGCGTGGTATCAGGGCGGCCTTAGTGTGATGGACTTCACCGACAGCGCCAACCCCAAGGAAATCGCCTATTTCGATCGCGGCCCGATCGACAAGCAGCAGATGGTGCTGGGCGGTTACTGGTCGATCTACTGGTACAAGGGCCACATCTACGGCACCGAAATCAGCCGCGGGATCGACGTTTTCGCGCTCAAGGAAAGCGAGCACCTGACCGCTGCCGAAATCGCAGCCGCCAAGGCCGCGATCTATGAAGGTGGCCGGTTCAACCCGCAGACCCAGACGCAGGTGACGTGGGATCAGGCAGCGGTCGATGCGGCCGAGGCTAGCCGCAAGGGCGGCTAACGCACCTAGGTGACGGCAGCGCGCTGATTGAATTCGGCGCGCTGCCACTCGCCGCTTGCCAGCACTTCGGCAAGATGGCGCGCGGCTGCCGCCATGTCGGCGAAGCGCAGGTATGCGGGCGCAAAGCCCAGCCGCAGCACATCCGGATCACGGAAATCGCCGATCACGCCGCGCGCAATCAGCGCCTGACAAATGGCGTAAGCCTGCGGGTGGCGGAACGACAGCTGGCTACCGCGCGCATCGCTCTGCGCCGGGCTGACAAGATCGAGCGCAACGCCCAGCTGCGCCAGCGAGGCGAGCAGGAACTCGGAAAGCGCCTGCGACTTGGCATAGAGCCGCTCCACGCCGATTTCAGCAATAAGCTCCACCCCCACTTCGAGCGCAGCCAGCCCCAGCACCGGCGAGGTGCCGCACAAGAGCTGCGCGATCCCCGGCGCCGGGGCGTAGTCATCGGTAAAGGCGAAAGGCGCGGCATGGCCGAACCAGCCGGTCAGCGGCTGCGCGAGGTGGGCATGGTGACGCGCCGCGACAAAGGCGAAGGCCGGCGCCCCCGGCCCGCCGCACAGATATTTGTAGCCGCAGCCGACCGCGAAATCGGCCTCAGCGCCGTTCAGATCCACCGGCAGCGCTCCGGTCGAATGCGACAGATCCCACAGCAC
>JAMNXO010000005.1 GCA_023653115.1 Erythrobacter sp. | reverse complement strand
GGGCTCAACAAGATCCTCGGCACGATCCACGCCTACCCGACGATGGTGGAAGCCAACAAATTCGCCGCCGGAAACTGGAAAAAGGCGCACAAGCCGGAAAGCCTGCTGCGCTGGGTCGAACGCTACCACACGTGGCGCCGGGGCTGAACAGGAGAGTCAGGATGCTTGCCAAAATCGCCTTGCTGATCATGCGGATCGGCACCGGAATGCTGCTGGTGCTGTGGGGCGGGGTGCGCCTGCTCGAAGACGGCATGGGGTCCAAGCTGGCCGAGAAATATTATGGCGGCGTGGGTGCGGACAGCACGCTGCAACTCGCCTATGCCGGGTTTGAAGTGGCCATCGGTGCGCTGGTGGTGCTGGGCCTTTTTCGCAAATACACGCTGGTTGCCTCGGCGCTGATCCTCGTCGGCGGGGCGATCCCGATCTGGCGGCATTTGCTCGATCCCTTCGGGCAATATCTGCACACCGAAGCAAACCTGCTGTTCTTCCCTTCGCTCACCGTGGCCGGCGCATCGCTGGCGCTGATTGCTCTGCGCGATCGCGATACGCTGGCGCTGGACCGCGTGATCGGCAAAAAGCGCTGATCAAAGGCGCTGAAGGGGGCAAGGATTGGAACTGTTTGACCAGCTGCGGGGGGTAATCGGCCTTGCCGTGCTGATCGGCCTCGCTTGGGCCTTCAGCGAGAACCGCGCACGCCTGCCCGGCTGGCGCTGGATGCTGGGCGCGCTCGCCTTGCAAGGGCTGCTGGCCGTGCTGATCGTGCGCGTGCCTGCGGTGTGGGCGGCGGTGGGGCTGGCCAACAGCGCCGTCAGCGCGGTCGAGCAGGCGACGCTCAAGGGCTCGTCCTATATGTTCGGCTATCTCGGCGGGGCGGAGCTGCCGTTTGCGCTGAAAGAGGGCGCGCAGCCGCCGCTGGTGATCGCCTTCCAGATCCTGCCGCTGGTGATCGTGTTCTCCGCGCTGGCCGCGCTTTTGTGGCATTGGGGCGTGCTGCGCTGGATGGTCAGCGGCCTCAGCTTCCTGCTGCGCCGCAGCTTGGGCGTGAGCGGCGTGGTCGGCCTGTCGGGCGGAGCGAGCGTGTTTCTCGGCGTGGTCGAGGCACCGCTGGTCACCCGCGCCTATTTCGGCCGGATGAGCCGCACCGAACTGTTCCAGATCATGACGCTGACGATGGCGACCATCAGCGGCGCGATCCTGATCCTCTATGCCACCACCCTGCGCGAAACCGTGCCCGACGCGACAGGGCACATGATCTCGGCCTCGCTGATCTCGCTGCCCGCCGCGCTGCTGATCGCGCGGCTGATGGTGCCGGGGACCGATGATGACACCGCCACAGAGGTGGAAAAGGAAGATCCCGGCCTGCGATACGAATCCAGCATCGATGCAATTGTCAAAGGCACGATGGACGGGATGCAACTGTTCCTCAGCGTGATCGCGGTGATTATCACCGTGTTCGCGCTGGTGGCGCTGGTTGACATGATGCTGGCCGCCTTGCCCTTCATCGAAGGCGAGGCGGTGAGCCTCAAGCGCCTGTTTGGCTGGCTGTTTGCGCCCTTAATGTGGCTGCTGGGTGTGCCGTGGAGCGAGGCGCAGGCGGCCGGCGGGCTGATGGGCACCAAGGCGATCCTCAACGAATACGTCGCCTACCTCGAACTTGCCGCCTTGCCCGCCGGAACGTTGGGGCTGCGCAGCCAATTGATCGTCACCTATGCTCTGTGCGGGGTGGCGAACCTTGCCAGCGTCGGTCTGCTGGTCTCGACCATCGGCACGCTCTGCCCGGAACGCCGCGCCGAAGCCGCAGGGCTGGGGATGAAAAGCTGGATCAGCGGCAATCTCGCCAGCGCCATGACAGGCGCATGGATCGGGTTGGTGAGCTGGGGCGGGTGAGCCGATGTTCGACGCCAAACTGCGCCCGCTGATCGATCCGCCGCTTAATGCGGCTGGCCGTCACCTTGCGGGGATTGGTGTCACTGCCAATGGACTCACCTTTACGGGCCTTGCACTCGGCCTAGGCGGAGCCGCCACCATCGCGCTGGGCCATATCGGCTGGGGCCTTGCACTGATTATCGCCAACCGGCTGTGCGACGGGCTTGACGGGGCGGTGGCGCGGGCGCGGGGGCCGTCCGATCTGGGCGGCTATTTCGATATCGTCGCCGACTTTGCCTTTTACGTTTCCATTCCGCTCGGCTTCGGCATCCTCAGCGCCGCCAATACGCTGCCCGCGCTGGTGCTGGTGGCGAGTTTCGTGCTGACGGGGGTGAGCTTCCTCGCCTTTGCCGTGATCGCGGCCAAGCGCGGGGACACAACCGAGGCTCACGGCAAGAAGAGCTTCTTCTACTCGACGGGACTGGCCGAAGGCACCGAGACAATCGCGGTGTTCATTGCGATGTGCCTGTTTCCGGCATGGTTCGCGATGCTCGCCTATGCCTATGCCGGGCTCTGCGCGCTCACCGTGGTCCAGCGCAGCGCGCTCGCAATGACGGCCTTCCGCGACTAGCGGCTGGCTGCCCCCAGCAGCGTTTCGGTGCGGCTGCGCAGTTCGGTGATCCGCGCGGTGTTGGCGCCAAGATCGCTCACTCCGACCCGGCTGACCGAGCGAAAATCGATCTGGGCATCGCCGACGCGGGCAACGACATCATCCTTGAACCCGAACCAGAAGGTTTCCGCCACGCCCTCGACCGTGCCGGCCTCGGCATCGGGGCGGATGTCGGTGAGGCCCATCGCGCCCATCGCAGCTGCGACTGCGGTCACGCCTTCGGCCTTGCTCGCGCCGCCGAGCGGGAGCGGGGCAGGGCGGTCCTTGCGATCGGTGATGATCTGCGCGTGCGACTTCACCGCCAGTTCGGGCGAAACCCCGGCCTTCTGGTAGAGCGCGATCTTGCCAAGCGGGGTTTGGTAGTCGTTGATCGGGTTGGCCTCCGCCTTGGCGCGCGCAGCCATGGTCTCGGCCGAGAAGGCGGGCGGATTGCCGGTGTCGGTGGAAATGTCGTGAATCGGATTGGCTTCGGCCGTGCCGCCGGCTGACGTGAAGACGACGAACACCGCGCCGGGGATCAGCAGGCCGATGATCGCGGCTGCCAGCACCGGATTGCGGCGCGGCTTGGCGCGCACGCCGATGATCAGCGAGATCAGCGCGGCAAGCGCCGTCAGCCCCAGCAGGATCACCCCGCCGCCCATCGTCAGCGCGAGCAGGCCGGTTTGCCAGCTCCATATGCCGAATTTGGTCCCCAGCGCCGCGATAGCGAAGAACGCCGGAAGGAACGCCAGCAGGGCGAGGACGAGTTTGGTGTGCCAGGGAAGCTGTGTCATGCCGCCAAGTTTAGCGCGCCTGCGCGGCAAGGCAATCATGCGTTGCGTGCGCCCGGCGGGAAACCCTTTCGCACTTTTGCGTTAGGCCCTTACGGCAATGGGAGGGGCGAGGTGTGGAACTATGCCGAAGTCCTGCTTTTCTTGGCCGAAAAACTCGTTTAAGGCCGCCCGGGATGCGGGAGGCATTAAATGTTCAGAGGACAAACGACATGAAGCGTAATTTCCTGATGGGTGCAGCGGCGCTGACCGCTGTGATGACTCTTTCGGCTTGCGGCGGCGCCAAGGGCGGCGACGCCAATGCTCCGGCTGCTGAAGCCACCGAAGCGGCTGCCGCTGCTCCGGCTGCCACCGAAACTCCGGCTGCTGATGCAGCCGCTGCCGGTGCGACCATGGAATATGCCAGCATGACCACCGACGCCGCAGCCGGCGAAAAGGTGTTCGCGCTGTGCCGTTCGTGCCACGTGCTGGAAGACGGCGTGAACCGCGTCGGCCCGTCGCTCTACAAGGTCGTCGGCCGCAAGTCGGGCTCGGTTGCCGGCTTCTCGTACTCGGACGCCAACAAGAACAGCGGCGTGACCTGGACCACCGACGTGCTGTTCAAGTACCTCGAAGATCCCAAGGGCTTCATGCCGGGCACCAAGATGGCCTTCCCGGGCATCAAGGACGCGCAGGACCGCGCGAACCTGGTCGCCTATCTTGAAAGCCAGTCGAAGTAAGTCTTCACTGACGCAAAAAAACGGGCGGTGTGGGATGCCACGCCGCCCTTTTTTTATGCCCGCTATCCGTCTGTCGATCAGGCCGCCGCGTCGACCGGTTCTGCCGCGGCGCAGTGGCGCGCAAGGTAATCCGCGTGCGTGGGCAGGCCCGACACGCTGCGATCGATCAGCGTGCGCAGGTTGGCGAGGAATTCGGCAAGCTGCGGCGCGCTCATCTGATCGGCCATCGGATCATAATCGGCCGGCATGATGCCTTGTCCTATCATCACCTGCACCCAGCTTGCATCGCGGAACAGATCATCCGCGTCGCGCCCCACGCGGCCCGAGGCAGCGAACAGCTCGCGCTTGTGCGTCACGCTGTCGGGCACATCCATGTTCTTGCAGTAACGCCAGAACTCCGAATCCTCGCGCGCAGTCTGGTGGTAATGCAGGATCAGGAAGTCGCGGATCTGCCCGAATTCGGCAGCGCACCGCCGGTTGTATTCGTCCCGCATCGCCGCCGCATCACCCGAGCGCGGGAACAGCTGGATCAAGCGGCTGACGTGCGACTGGATCAGGTGGATGCTGGTCGATTCGAGCGGCTCGAGGAACCCGCTCGACAGGCCGATCGCGGCGCAATTATGCGACCAGAACGCATGGCGCCGCCCGGTGGTGAAGCGGATCGGGCGCGGATCGCCCAGCGCTTTGGTATCCAGCCCCGCCATCAGCGTGTCCGCCGCATCGCCATCCGAGATGAACCCGCTCGAATAGACGTGCCCGTTGCCGGTGCGATGCTGGAGCGGGATGCGCCATTGCCAGCCGGCTCTCTTGGCGGTGGCGCGGGTGTAGGGCACCAGGGTGGGCAGCCGCGCGCTCGGCACCGCCAGCGCGCGGTCGCACGGGAGCCACTTGGACCAGTCCTCGTAGCCGACGCCCAGCTCCTGCCCCAGCAACAGCGCGCGAAAGCCGGTGCAATCGATGAAGAAATCACCCGCCACTTGGCGTCCGCCGCCCAGCGTGATCGACCGGATATCGCCGCTTGCACCGTCGCGCTGGACGCTCTCGACGATGCCCTCGGTCCGCGTCACACCCCGCGCTTCGCTATAGGCGCGCAGGAACAGGGCATAGCGGCTGGCGTCGAAGTGATAGGCATAGGCCAGCCCCGTCATCGCGGTGTTGCCGACCTTGTCCATCTTGCCGAACCGTGCGGCATCGGCGGCGGCGAGGTGGAGCGAATAGTCCCACAGCCCCCGCGGATCGGGCGCGGCCTCGCCCATGCAGCTGCGCCGCCAATAGTGGTGGAAGGCGACATTGCCGAGGTTCATCCCCGTATCGCCGAAGGTGTGGAGGTATTTGCTCCCCAGCCTGCCCCAGTCGACAAACTCGATCCCGAGCTTGAAGGTGCCCGAGGTGGCCTTGAGGAACTCGTGTTCGTCGAGCCCGAGGATCGCGTTCAGCCGGATGATCTGCGGAATCGTCGCCTCGCCTACGCCGACGGTGCCGATCGCCTCGCTTTCGACCAACTCGATTTCGAGCCGCTGCCCTAGCAGCCGGGCAAACGCGGCCGCGGTGATCCATCCGGCAGTGCCGCCGCCAACGATCACCAGCTTCTTGATCTGAGGCCTGTCCATGTCCTGTCCCTGTCTCGGCCTGTCACGCCGCCGCCGGGCGGAAGAAGGCATTGATCGTGAGCCGCCCTTCGCGCGGGTCGGCGCTTAATGGCGCGTGATTATCGATCACCCCGCTATGCAGGATGTTGCCGCGATAGAACACGGCGCTGTTGAAGGTGCCCGGCACCACATGGGTGCGCTCGAAATGCGGCGCGCCATCGGCCGCGTAGGCGGCAGGCGGCAGGCCGGTGCGCGCCACATCAGCCTGCAAGGCCGCAGCATAGCGCGGGTAGTCCGCAGCGGTCAGTGCCTCGAGCCCGGTGGCGCGATGACGGAAGAAGGCTGTCCCGCCGTGGCCAGTGCGATGGAGATAGAGCATCATCGCGATCTGCTCGGGATCGGTGCCGTCAACGTGCGGCAGGCGCTGGATCGGCGCGAGCTGGGCGGGCGGGGTGGTGACGAGCGAAAACCACGCCTGCATCTCCCAGCGTGGGGCGCCGCTGCCAAACCACTGGCTAAGCAAAGGTGCAAGCTCGCCAAGCCACTGCGCGCAGACCGCCGGATCAAGCGGCGCACGGATGCCGGGATATTGCGGCGTGATTTTTGCAAAATTTTGCAAAATGGCCTGAGAAATCGCATGGTGCGGCGTTTCGAGCAGTCCGTCAACCGTAACAAGCCTATGGTTTTGCGAAGAAAAATGCGAAACCACTGCGCTTTGCGGCGCAATCACCCATCCCGGACAGGCGGAATTCGCGGATGGAATGGGGGTTGTCGCCATGGAGTCGAGCCTAACAAAAGCCTCGCTGTGGGCCAAGGTATAACCACAAAGCACTGATAAAGAATAAAAGATTAGCGAAAATGCGAGCGATTGGGTGCTCTGGTCGAGCGCGGGGGCGGGCGGGCCGCGCGCCGCAGTCGATTGTGCCTGCGAAACTGTGACAATCCGGCAACAAATTGCTGAAACCCGCAGGTCGGGCCCCGGAAACGGTCGGCATTTTGCGCAGTAAATGTCTCTTTAAGCGCCAATAAATGGCCAAAATCCGGCTTTGCACAGGGATGCGCGATTGCCGATTTACCTGCGCCTGCAACTGCGCTATGAAAAAAACTGCAAAAGCGCACGGATGATGCTGCTTGCTGGAGGGGAGTTCTGATGAAAACCAAAGGGATCAATGGTAGCGCGCGCCTGCTGTGTGGGGCCGCGACTTTTCTCGCGCTTGCTGCGACCGGCGCGCCGGTGCTGGCGCAGGACGCGGGTGAGCAGCCTGTCACTACGGCCGAAGAGGATGGCGATGCGATCGTCGTCACCGGTATCCGCAGCTCGATCCAGACCTCGCTTGATGCCAAGCGCCGCGCGACTTCGATCGTCGAAGTGATCGCGGCTGAAGACATCGGCCAGCTGCCCGACCTTTCGATTGCGGACACGCTTGCGCGTCTCCCCGGCGTGACCGCCCAGCGCGTGCGCGGGCGTTCGCAGCAGATCTCGATCCGCGGCCTTGGTCCGGACTTCTCTCTCGCACTGCTCAACGGCCGCGAAGTCGTTTCGGCGGGCAATAACCGCGGGATCGAATTTGACCAGTTCCCGTCGGAACTGATCGGCTCGGGCGTGGTCTACAAGACCGGCGACGCGCAGATTGCCGCCATCGGCATCGCCGGTGCGGTGGACCTGCGCACCATCCGCCCGCTCGATTCCAAGAACCGCCAGATCACCGCATCGGCGACCTACACCATCAACGACAGCGGCTCGCTCAACCCCGATTTCGCTGATGATGGCTACCGCTTCTTCGGTTCCTACATCGATCAGAACGATGCGGGCACGCTCGGCTGGTCGCTCGGCGTCACGGTGCAGTCGATCCCGACCCAGTTCATCAGCCGCGAGCTGAAGACCAACCAGTTCCAGGTCGGCCGCACCACCGCCGGCGTGATCTACCCGGCGGACAACCCGCGTCAGGGCGTCGTCAGCCGTTCGTTCGAGCGCACCTCGATTGCCGGCACGTTGCAGTTCGAGCCTACCGACAACCTCTCGCTGGTGGTCGACAGCTTCTACACCGACACCAGCGACTCAGGGATCTTCCGCGGCACCGAAACCCCGATTGCTTCGTGGAGCGGCGCCCAGTTCGGCGGCGCGACCGGCAGCGGCCCGTTTGCCGACAGCGCGACCTACACCAATGTCGTGCCGATCCTGCGCACCGACACCGAAGGCAGCGAATCGGAAATCTTCGCAGTCGGCGCGAACCTCGAATGGAAGGCCACCGACAACCTCGGCTTCGTGCTCGATTACGGCTATTCGACGCTTGATCGTCAGGACATCGACTACGAATCCTACGCCGGCACCGGCCGGGCCCGTTCGGGCGCGCAGGACACGCTGACCTTCACCTTCCCGGCGGACGGCACCTACTCCATCGACGGCCTGCTCGATTACACCGATCCGGCCAACGTGCTGCTCACCGATCCGGGCGGGTGGGGCCAGGTCGGCTTCATCAAGCAGCCGATCATCGAGGACGAGCTGCACCAGCTGCGCGCCGAAGCCTATTGGGAATTCGATGGCGGGCTGATCGACAACATCACTGTTGGCTGGCTCTACACCGACCGTGCGAAGAACTTCGATTCCAACGAAAGCTTCCTGCGTCCGACCCCGGCCTTCGGCAATGGCCTTGCCATTCCGGCCGATGCCATCGTTGGCAGCACCAACACCGGCAGCCTGAACAACGATATTCTCGCCTATGATCCCTCGGACTTCCTGACCGATGGCACATACCTGGTCGAGAAGGCGACCTTCGATACCCAGTGGGTGGTCGAGGAGAAGGTCCACAACTTCTACATCCAGGCGAATATCGACGGCGAATTCGGCTCGGTGCCGGTGCGCGGCAATATCGGCCTGCGCTATGCCGATACCGAACAGGGTTCGACCGGGACGATCGGCGGCGGGCTGACCAACACCGTGGGCACCAGCTACGACAACTGGCTGCCGAGCATGAACCTCAGCTTCGAGATCATGCCCGATACCTTCATCCGTATCGCCGCGGCCAAAACCATCACCCGTTCGCGGCTCGACCAGATGACGGCGAACCAGAACATCACCGTCAACCCGCTGAGCTGCACCGACACCAATGGCGATCAGATCCCCGACACAGTGATCGGGTTCAACCCGCCGCAGCTGGTGTGCTTCAATCTGGGCGGCGGCAACCCGTTCCTGCAGCCCTACAGCTCGACTTCGTATGACATCTCGTTCGAGAAGTATTTCTCGCCCGGCTCGGCGATCATCGTTGCCGCGTTCCACAAGGATCTGTCGGACTGGATCATCGACTTCAACGAGATCATTGATCTCACCCAGTCGATCGAGAACGCCGGCTTTGGCGGCATCCTGACCAACGCGCCTGAGCTTGCCACCGGCGTGTTCAGCGGCCCGGTCAACTTCGCCGATGGCAAGATCACCGGGATCGAAGGCACGGTGCGCGTGAACTTCGGCGATCTGTCGAACGCGCTCGACGGGTTCGGCGGGTTCTACTCGATCACCTATGCCGATGCCGAGGTGCAGAACCAGAACTTCAACCCGCTGCCGATCCCGGGCTATTCGGATATCACCTGGTCGGGCGATATCTTCTACGAAAAGAACGGGTTCCGGGCCAAGCTGGCGGCGCGTTACCGTTCGGGCTTCCTGTCGGAAGTGCAGAACTTCGACGGTTCGCTCTCGGGTGCCAATGCGCAGTCGGAAACCATTCTGGATGCCCAGATCGGTTACACCTTCGACAAGCCCGGCAGCTTCCTCAACGGGGTCGGCATTCTGGCCGAAGTGTTCAACATGACCAACGAACCCTTCGTCACCCAGAACGATCTGTTCAACGCCGCTGGCGACGAGATCGGCACCTTCCCGAGCCGCCACGAAGTCTACGGCCGGACCTTCAACGTCACGATCCGCAAGACGTTCTGACACACGAACCCTCGGGTCGTACCAGGGTTTCAGGGAAGGGCTCGCCAGCAATGGCGGGCCCTTTCTGCTTGGCGCGGGCGCGGCTGTTCGCGCCGGTTGCGGGGCTTATGTCGAGGCTATTCTCGGCCTTGATCGGCGCGCGGTTTCAGGCGGCGAGCGGCGGCGCGGCGCAGTGGCGGGCGATGAATTCGCCGTGGGATGGCATGGTCGCCACTGCCTCGTCCATGGCGCGGCGGATCTGGCCGAGGCGCTCTGCCACCGGCACGCCGTCCCGCATCATCGCCAGCGCAGGGGCGCGCTGCGGCACGATCCCCTGTCCGAGATAGACCGCAATCCAGCTGGGATTGGCGAACAGTTCATGACTGTCGGCAACCAGCATTCCGTGCGCGGTGAAATGGTCGATCTTGTATTGCAGACTGTCCGGGATCGGCATGGCCGCGCAGTAGCGCCACAGCTCGGAATCATCCCGCTCGCTGGCCTTGTAATGCAGGATCAGGAAGTCGCGGATGCGCTCGTATTCCGTTGAAGTCTGGGCATTATATTCGCGCGCCAGCAGGGGCGACATGGCCGCGTCCGGCAGCAGCGCGATGAGCCGCAGGATGCCATATTGGATGAGGTGCAGGCTGGTCGATTCCAGCGGCTCCATGAAGCCGGCCGACAGCCCGATCGCAACGCAATTACGCTTCCAGAACTCGCGCCGTTTGCCGGTGACAAAGCGCAAGGGGCGCGGGTCGGCCAGCGGCTTGCCGTCGAGGTTGGCGAGCAGGGTTGCGGCGGCCTCGTCCTCGGAAATGAACTGGCTGCAATGGACATAGCCGTTGCCTGTGCGGTGCTGGAGCGGGATGCGCCATTGCCACCCGGCCTCCCTCGCAGTGGAGCGGGTGTAGGGGGTGAATTCCCCCTTCTCGCAGGGGACTGCGACGGCGCGATCGCAGGGGAGCCAGTGCTGCCAGTTGTCGTAACCGGCGTGCAGTGCCTCTTCGATCAGCAGGCCACGGAAACCGCTGCAATCAATGAAGAATTCGCCTTCGATGCGGGTGCCGTCGTCGAGTGTCACGCTCTCAATGAACCCGTCATGACCCCGCAACGACACGTCAACGACGCGACCTTCCTTGCGCACCACGCCGCGCGCTTCGGCAAAGCGGCGCAGGAAGGCGGCATAGAGCCCGGCATCGAAGTGATAGGCATAGTCGAAGGTCGATTGGATCAGCCGCTTGTCAGGAGAAGGGTGGTTAAACTTGCCCGCCTTCGCCATCGCCCAGCACATCGAAAAGTCATCGATCGGGCCAGCCACGCGCCCCGCGAGATATTCGCGCATCCAGTGGTGATAGAAGGGCACTTGGTCGAACTCGGCGCCATACTGGCCGAAGGGGTGGAAGTAGCTGTGGCCCAGCTTCCCCCAATCGACAAATTCGATGCCGAGTTTGAAGCTCCCTTGCGTCTCGCGCACGAAGGTCGCCTCGTCGATCCCGAGACGGTGGTTGAAGTGCCGGATCGGCGGGATGGTCGCCTCGCCCACGCCGACAGTGCCGATCGCTTCGCTTTCGATCAGCGTGATCGCGCAAGTTCCGCCCACCGCATGGGAAAGCGCCGCCGCTGTCATCCAGCCCGCACTGCCACCGCCAACGATGACGATGCTTTTCAGCGGGTTGGCGGCGGCGCTTGTCATCCGCCGCAGCTTTCGCGGATCAGCAGGCTGGTTTCGAGCCGCTCTGAAATCGCCGGGCCATCGCCCTTGTCGATCAGCTTCGACACCAGCATCCGCCCTGCTAGATTGGCGTCCTGATCAATCGTGGTGAGCTGCGGCGTGACCAGCCGTGCGGCCGGAATATTGTCATAGCCCACCACCGAGACATCGGCGGGGACATTGATGCCCGAGCGGGTGAGCGCGCGGATTGCGCCGATCGCGATCAGATCGCTCGCGGCGAATACGGCGTCGAACTTGAGCCCGCGCGCAATCGCGCTGCGGGTGGCTGCTTCGGCCGAGTGAACCTCGAAATGAGCCGGGATAACAAGGCTTTCGTCAACCGCGATGCCGGCCTGCGCGAGCGCCTGACGATAGCCGCGGCAGCGCTGTTCCGCCTCGGGCGCTTCGGTATCGCCGAGGAACAGGATGCGGCGCCGGCCGAGGCGGGCAAGGTGCGAGGTGGCGCGCCGGCCGCCCGCGACATTGTCCGATCCGATCGCGCAATATTGCGCATCGGGAAATTCCGCGCCCCACACCACGAAGCGATTGTCGCGCGCGGCGAGCGCGTTGAAGGCGTGGTGCAGCGAGCTCTGGCCGATGAAGATCACGCCGGTCGCGCGGCTGGTGCTCATCGCATAGTCAAGATCCTCGCCGGCGCGCGGGGAGAGGTGGCTGATCAGCAGATCGGCGTTGCGATCACGCGCCGCCTCGGCAATTCCGGCCAGCAGTTCGAGGAAGAACGGGTCCGCCACCCGGCTCTCGCGCGCTTGCGGTGCGGGCACCACCACCGCGATGGTGGCATCCGCGCCGCTCGGGCCTGCGGGCATGGATGCGCGGAATTCATAATCATGCGCGCGGGCGATCTGCCAGATCTGCTGCTTGGTGCGGCGCTTGACCGAAGGGCTGTCATTGAGCGCGCGGCTCACCGTCGAGACCGACACCCCGGCCTCGCGGGCGATATCCTCCAGCGTGGCGCTGCGCCGCGTGGCAGGCCGGGTTGCGCTCATGGTCAGGCTGTCTCCGCTCCGTTCGCCGCCCAGTATCCCGTTCCGGGCGCGAGCACCATGGGCGGATCGCCCGCCGTCCCCACCGCGCTTTCGCTGGCGAGCAGCTGCGCGCCTGCAAAACCTGCGGGCGGCGTCCATTCGCATGGCGCATCACCCAGATTGAAGACGCACAGCACGGCGCTGCCTGCATCATGCCGCACGAAGGCGAGCACGTCCTCGGGCGTATCGAGCAGGGTGATATCGCCTGCCACCAATGCGGGCAGCTGGCCCCGCAGTGCGAGCAGCTGGCGGGTGTATTGCAGCACCGATTGCGGATTGCCCGCCTGCTGATCGACCGCGAAGGCGGCGTGGGCCGGATCGCGCTTGAGCCAGGTGCGGTTGGCGCTGGAGAAGCCGGCTTGCGGCGCGTTCGCCTGCCACGGCATCGGGGTGCGCGCGCCATCACGGCCCAGCGTGTGCGGCCAGTTGGCGATCGCCTCGGGATCGAGCAGGTCTTCAAACGCGACCTCGCCCTGCGGCAGGCCCAGCTCCTCGCCCTGATAGATAATCGGATTGCCGCGCAGGCTGAGCAGCAGCAGCAGATTGAGCCGCGCGGCGCGGGGCTGATCGCCATCGCGTGTCCAGCGGCTCACCGCGCGCGGCGCATCATGGTTCGAGAACGCCCACGAAGGCCAACCTTCGCCCTCTTCGCCGCTCCACTGCGCAAGGCTTGCGCGCACGCCGCTTGCCGTCAACTGCGGGGCGTAGAGGAAATCGAAATTGTAAGCGGAATCCAGCCGCTTGCCGCCTTGGGTGAAGGCCTTCATCTCCGCCAGCGGCTCTGGCCCGCCAACTTCGGCGACGGTGAAGCGACCGGGAAACTCGTCGATCGTCGCGCGAATGCGCTCGAGGAAGGCGACGATATCGGGGTGCGACTGGTTGTGGCGCCGTTCCTGCATATCGAACGGGCGTGTCACCAGTTCCAGCGGCAGGCCCGAGGGCGGATTGTCGCGCAATTCGGGATCATGCATCGCGAAGTTCAGCGCATCCAGCCGGAAGCCATCAACCCCGCGTGCCAGCCAGAACCGCGCCACATCCAGCAGCGCATCCTGCACCGCGACGTTGTGGACGTTGAGATCGGGCTGGCTGGTGAGGAAGTTATGCAGATAATACTGCTTGCGCGGCCCGTCCCACTGCCAGGCCGAGCCGCCGAACACCGATTGCCAGTTCGACGGCGGCGAACCGTCGGGCTTGGGATCGGCCCAGACATACCAGTCGGCCTTGCGATTGGTTCGGTCAGCGCGGCTCTCCTGGAACCACGCGTGTTCGTCCGAGGTGTGCGAATAGACCTGATCGATGATCACCTTGAGCCCGAGTGCATGGGCCTTTTCGATGATCCGGTCGAAATCGGCAAAGGTGCCGAAGCTCGGGTCGATGCCGCAGTAATCGGCCACATCATAGCCGAAGTCGCGCATCGGCGAGGTGAAGAAGGGCGAGATCCAGATCCCGTCCACGCCCAGATCGGCGATATAGTCCAGCCGCTCGACAATGCCGGCGAGATCGCCGATCCCGTCGCCATTGGTGTCGCTGAAAGAGCGCGGATAAATCTGGTAAATCACAGCGCCGCGCCACCAGGCCAGTGCGCCCGAGGCAGAAGCGGCAGCCGCAGCCATAACCGAAGCCATTATTTCTCAGTCTCCAGAATGCACGCAGCATAGCCGAACGGCGGCAGGGTGATCGTCAGGGTGCCGGGTGCGGCAAGGGCTTGCGGACATTCCCCCACCAGCGGCGTCACGCCCGTGGCCCGGTAGCTTACCTCGACGGGCTGCGAAAGCGCCGATGCGCCGGTGTTGAAGGCCAGCAGCACGCGCTGTCCGCTGGCGGGATCGTGGCGCTCGGCGGCGAGCAATCCCGGCGCGGTTTCGGCAAAGGCGCGCACTGCGGTGAGGCCGCGCCGCAGCGCCGGGCTGGCACTGCGCGCGCGTGCGAGTTCAGCGATGGTGCGGTAGAGCGGGTGGGCGGTATCGAAATTGCTCTGCGCGGTGGTGACGTCCGAGCCGACAAGGTTGTTGTCGTTGTAAACCGCGACCTTGCTGGGGAACATATCCTCACGCGCCAGTTGGTCGTTGCCGTCGGAGATGAAGCCCTGTTCGTCGCCGTAATAGACGGTGGGCACGCCGCGCAGGCCGAACATCATCGCGTGGCCGAGCTTGACGCGGGCAAGCAGGGTCGCCTCGTCGTCCGATCCGCTCATTGCACGCACGAACATCGCAAAGCGGCCGAAATCGTGGTTGCCGAGGAAGGTCGGCAGGCCGAGTGCCGTGGTCGGCCCGCCGGGGTAGATCGCGTCCTGCTGGAGGAATTCCGCCATCAGCCGCGGCGGCGCCTTGCCGCTGGCAACCAGCTGCGCCGCCTTGGCAAAGCCCATGTCGAGGGCATAGGGCAGGCGGCTTTCCGCCAACACCTGCGCGGCCAGCGTGGCGGTGGGTTCTTCGTAGGCGATCTCGCCGAAGATGTGGAAGTGGGGGATCCCCTTGGCCTTGGCGCGCGCCAGCATGGCGGGGACGAAGGCCTGCCAGAATTCGGGGTTCACGTGCTTGGCGGTGTCGATGCGGAAGCCATCGATCCCATAATCGTCGATCCATTGGCCGAAGATGTCGATCATCCCGGCCACCACGCGCGGGTGCTCGGTGGCCAGATCATCGAGGCCCGAGAAGTCGCCATAGACGCTGCTCTCGCCCACCCAATGCGAATTGCCGCGGTTGTGATAGAGCGTCACGTCGTTGAGCCAGGCGGGCACCTTCACGCTTTTCTCGGCGTCGCGCACCACCGGGGTGTACGCGAAGGCGGGGTCGGTCAGCTTGGCCCAGTTGGCGGGATCGGCGTTGTCGTCGCCTTCAAAGTCCGCATTGATCGGCGAGCCATCAGGGCCGCCGCGGCGCGAGAAGGGGTAAGCGCCCTTGCTGCGATAGGCGTAGCCGGTCGCTTCTCCCTCGGCATAATCGATCACATCGGCGGTGTGGTTGGTGATGATGTCCATATAGACCTTCATGCCCCGCGCGTGGGCGGCATCGACGAAGGCCTTGAATTCGGCATTGCTGCCGAAATGCGGATCGACGCTGGTGAAGTCGGTCACCCAATAGCCGTGATAGCCAGCGCTTTCCTCGCCCGGCTTGCCCTGCACCGGCTTGTTCTTGAACACCGGCGCGAACCAGATCGCGGTAACGCCCATGCCTTGGATGTAATCGAGCTTGGCGGTCAGCCCCTTGAGATCGCCGCCGTGGTAGAAGCCCTTGTGGGTCGGGTCGAAGCCGTGATCGAACGCGCCGCCTTTCAGCCCGCCACGATCATTGCGCGGGTCGCCGTTGGCGAAGCGATCGGGCAGGACGAAATAGATGATCTCGTCTTCAAGCTGGCGTTCCACGATCGGGGCAGGCGTCTCCCCGGCCGCAACCGGCCCGCCTGCTAGGCACGTGCTCGCGCATAGCGCAGCCGCCAAGCCCACGAAGATTCGCATCATGACCCAACTCCCTCTGACGCCGGTTCTGACAGCACAGGAAAAATTTTGCAAATCTTTGTAGTGTCTCGCGGTGCGCTGAAGAATTGCCGATAACCAATTCAAAACGTTTCACTAAGCGGAGAATTTGCGGGGGATAGCGTAAAATCTCGGGAGAAATTCGGAAAGTTTCTTGCAAATTTTTGCAAGCAGTCCAGACTGGCGGCGCGCAGCTTGGCTCGGCCATCGGACACGAGATCCGCGATGATGCTACAGCGCGCAAGGGACCGCGTCACCCTGACAGGGGCAAGGCGCGGGGGAGAGGACGAGACACGCATGACTCACGCCGGCCACCTGCCTGCGCGCAAGCCCGCTTTGGGCCCGGCGCAGATCTGGAACATGAGCTTCGGCTTCCTTGGCATCCAGATCGGTTTCGAGCTGCAGAACGGCAATGTCAGCCGTATTTTCCAGACGCTCGGCGCGGATGTCGGCGAGCTGGCGATCCTGTGGATTGCCGCGCCGATGACCGGCCTGATCGTGCAGCCGATCATCGGCCACCTGTCCGACAAGACGTGGAGCCCGCGCTTCGGGCGGCGGCGGCCCTTTTTCCTGCTCGGCGCGCTGCTTGCCAGCCTCGCGCTGTTCGTGATGCCCAATGCGCCGGTGCTGTGGGTGGCGGCCGGGATGCTGTGGATCATGGACGCCTCGCTCAACATCACGATGGAGCCGTTCCGCGCCTTCGTTGGCGATAATCTGCCCGATCGCCAGCGCACCATGGGCTACGCCATGCAGAGCTTCTTCATCGGCACCGGCGCGGTGCTGGCAGGCGCACTGCCGTGGGTGATGACCAATACCTTCGGCCTGAGCAATGTCGCGCCGGCGGGAGAGATCCCGGAGACGGTGCGCTGGGCGTTCTACATCGGCGGGGCCGCGCTGCTGGCGGCGGTCAGCTGGACGGTGTTCACGACCAAGGAATATTCGCCCGAGGATCTCGCCCGGTTCGCGGCGGCAGAGGGCGAAGCGGCCGTCATGCCGCAGCGAATCCAGCGCAGCGCCGCGCAGTTTGCCAGTGGCGGGGCAGTGTGGATCATCGCCGGTCTGATCGTCGCTGCGCTGGTCGCCATCGCACGGGGCGAGCCGCGCCCCGCCTTTCTGGGCGACATCGAGGTCGCCAAGGATCTCTATGTGCTCGCCGGGCTGATTGTCGGTTTCGGCGCGGTGCAGCTGGCCGCCAGCGTGCTGCGCGGGCAGGGCCGCGAACAGAGCGGCTTCATGGAAGTGGTGAGCGATCTGTTCGCCATGCCCAAGACCATGCGCCAGCTGGCGGTGGTGCAATTCTTCAGCTGGTTCGCGATGTTCGCGCTGTGGATCTACGGCACGCCGGGGGTGACCGAATATCACTTCGGCGCGAGCGATGCGGCCAGCGCCGCCTATCAGGACGGAGCCGACTGGTGGAGCCTGATGGGATCGGTGCGCAACGGCCTTGCCGCCGCCGCCGCGCTCGGCTTCGTGGTGGTGGCCGCCAAGATCGACCGCTGCCGCCTGCACGCGACCAACCTCACGCTGGGCGCGGCGGGCTTTGCCGCGATGCTGCTGGTGCGCGATCCGGCGCTGTTATGGGTGCCGCAGATCGGGCTCGGCATCGCCTGGGCGTCGATCGTGTCGCTGCCCTATGCGATCCTTGCAGGCAGCGTCCCGCCTGAAAAAATGGGCATCTACATGGGGGTGTTCAACATCTTCATCGTGGTGCCGCAGCTGCTGGCCGCGACGCTGCTCGGCTTCCTCGTCACCAACCTGTTCGGCGGCGAGGCGATCTACGCGATGGTGATCGCGGCGGTGAGTTTTGTGCTGGCAGCGGCAGCCACGCTGCTGGTGAAGGAGCAAGGCGAATGATGCGCGCTGTTTTCGCTCTCGGGGCGGCCGCCCTGCTGGCCACTCCTGCGCTGGCCGAGCCGGACTATACGCCGCGCCCGCCGGTCGAGGTGACCAATGCCGGTTGGACGCGCGATGCCGTGCTGTATCAGCTCAACACCCGCCAGTTCACGCAGGAAGGCACCTTCGCCGCCGCACAGAAGCAATTGCCGCGGCTGGCGTCCATGGGCGTCGATATCATCTGGCTGATGCCGATCCACCCGATTGGCGAGCTCAATCGCAAGGGCTCGATGGGCAGCCCCTATGCGGTGCGCGACTACCGCGCGGTCAATCCCGATCTGGGTACCGAGGCGGAGTTCCGGGCCTTTGTGGACGAGGCGCACCGGCTGGGGCTGAAGGTGATCCTCGACTGGGTCGCCAACCATTCGGCCTTCGATAATCCGCTGACGGTGAGCCACCCCGAATGGTACACCCGCACCCCGGAAGGCGCGCTGATGTCGCCCAACGGCACCGACTGGACCGATGTCGCCGACTTCGATTATTCGCAGCCCGCCTTGCGCCGCTACATGACCGAGAGCCTGGTTTACTGGGTGCGCGACTTCGGGATCGATGGCTACCGCGCGGATGTGGCGGGCTATGTCCCGACCGATTTCTGGGAGACAGCGCGGGCGGAATTGGACGCGGTGAAGCCGGTGTTCCTGCTCGCCGAATGGGAAGAGCGCGATCTGCACACCCGCGCCTTTGATGCGACCTATGCGTGGACATGGAAGGACGCGATGCAGCGCACCGTCAAGGACGGCAGCGGGGCAGGCGCGATGCGCAGCTATTATGCGGAGCAGGCCGAAAGCTGGCCCCACGCCGCGCTGCGCATGGTCTATACCGACAACCACGACCAGAATTCATGGGACCGGGTCGCCTCGGACATTTACGGTCCGGCCTATGAGGCGGCGATTGCGCTGTCCTTTGTGGGGAGCGGATTGCCGCTGATCTACAACGGGCAGGAAGCCGATCTCGATCGCAAGCTGCTGTTCTTCGAGAAAGACCCGATCAGCTGGAAGGTCGGCCGCCATGATGCGCTCTTCCGCAAGCTGATCGCGCTCAAGACCGCTTCGCCTGCACTCCACAACGGGCGCTTCGGCGCGGCGATGGTGGAGGTGCCCACCAGCGCGGCCGCAGATGTCTATGCCTTCACCCGGGGTGAGGCGGGCGCGCGGGTGTTCGCGGTGTTCAACCTCTCGCCCCGGCCGCAAACGGTGACATTCGCCCATGCGCGCCATCACGGCCGCTATGTCGATGCGATCAGCGGCGAGGCGGCGCAGTTCACCGGGGCCGAGGCGCTCGCGCTGCCCGCATGGGCTTTCCGGATTTACACAGAGACCAAGTGAGCCGCTGGAGCCAGCGCAGGAGAACCCGCATGACGACACATTGGACCCGGATGATCGCGGTGGCAGCAGGGCTGTGGGCTGCTGCGCCGCTCAGCGCCGAGACGCTGGAAGTCACCTCGCCCGACGGCGCAATCACCGTCAAGGTGAGCGACGATGGCGGCCTTGCCACCTATGCCGTCAGCTTTGAAGGCCAGCAGGTGATCGCGCCCTCGCGGCTGGGGATGCTGTTTGCCGAGCATCACGGTTTCGAGCGCGGCCTTGCCATCGCCGGTTCGGCGCGTGCCAGCAACGACAACACCTGGGAACAGCCGTGGGGCGAGCGCCGCCTTGTGCGCGATCAGCACAATGAACTCAGCGTCACCTTCACGGCGAGCGAGGGCCCGGCGCGGCAGATGGTGGTGCGGTTCCGTGCCTTCGATACCGGCATCGGCTTCCGCTATGAACTGGCAGAGCAGCCCGCGCTCACCGGCGACATCGCCATCGTCGAGGAGCTGACCCAGTTCGGCGTCGGCGAGAAAACCACCATGTGGTACACGCCATCGGACGAGTTCAACCGCAACGAATATATCTACCGCATTGCGCCTGCAGGGCAGGTGGACGATGCGCACACGCCCTCGACCTTCCGCAACGAAGCGGGCATCCACTTCGCGATCCACGAGGCCGCGCTGGTGGACTATTCCTCGATGTCGCTGGATCAGCTGCGCCCCGGCAATTTCCAGGCGAACCTGCGCAATTGGGCGGGCGGGCCGAAGGTGAAAACCGCAGCGCCGTTCACATCCCCGTGGCGCACCGTCCAGATCGCGCGGGACGCTGTCGGCCTGATCAATTCCGACATCATCCTAAACCTCAACGAACCCAACAAGCTGGGCGATGTCTCCTGGGCCAAGCCCGGCAAATATGTCGGCATCTGGTGGGCGATGCACATCAATGATCGCACCTGGGCGAGCGACAAGTATCACGGTGCGACCACCGCCGAGACCAAGCGCTACATCGACTTTGCCGCCGAGCACGGATTTGCCGGCGTGCTGGTGGAAGGCTGGAACAAGGGCTGGGACGGCGACTGGTTCAACAATGGCGATCTGTTCAGCTTTACCGAGGCCTATCCCGATTACGATATCGAGGGATTGAGCAAATACGCCGCCGCCAAGGGGGTTCAGCTGATCGTCCACCACGAGACCTCGGCGAACCTCACCAATTACGAGAACCAGCTCGAGGCGGGGCTCGATCTCGTCCGCAAGATCGGGTCGCACTACGTCAAGTCAGGCTATGTCTCGGACGCAGGCGATGCGGTGTGGGTGGATGACAAGGGCATCCGCCATTACGAATACTACGACAGCCAGCGGATGATCGATCACCACATGACGGTGATCAAGGCGGCGGCCAAGCGGCAGATCGCGATGGACACGCACGAGCCGGTCAAGGACACTGGCCTGCGCCGCACTTTTCCCAACTGGATGAGCCGCGAAGGCGCGCGGGGGATGGAGTTCAACGCCTGGGGCTCACCGCCCAACCCGCCGAGCCACGAGCCGATGCTGGCCTTCACCGCGCTGCTGGCGGGGCCGTTCGACTATACGCCGGGCATCTTCGACCTGCGCCCCAACGAGCGCCCGCCGGTGCGCCCGGATATGCCGCGCGGTGACCCCAAGAACCGCCCGCAGACCACGCTGGCCAAGCAGCTCGCCACCTATGTGACGATCTACTCGCCGCTCCAGATGGCCGCCGATCTGCCCGAGAATTACGAGGCGCGGCTGGACGCCTTCCAGTTCATCAAGGATGTCGAGGCGGACTGGGAGCAGTCGATCGCGCTCGCCGGCGAGGTCGGCCAATATGTCGCGATCGCGCGGCAGGGGCGCCAATCGAAGGAATGGTTCCTCGGCGCGGTGACCGACGAGAACCCGCGCGATCTGTCCGTGCCGCTCAGCTTCCTCGAAAAGGGCAAGCGTTACCGCGCGCAGATCTACCGCGACGGGCCGGACGCGCATTGGGATACCAACCCCTATGCCATCGTGATCGAAGAGAAGATCGTCACCGGCGGTGATACCTTCACGGTGTGGCTCGCCGCTTCGGGCGGGGTTGCGGTGCGGTTCATCCCGGTGGCGAAGTAGCGCCTGGATACGAAAAGGAGCGGGCATCGCCTGATACCCGCCCCCCTGTTTCTTCCCGTCCAAGGGGAAAAACTGGTATTTTGCCGGTGGCTTAAGCGGCTTGTTCCATCCGGGCGAGTTCGCAGTGCGACCAGATCTCGCTCAAGGCCTTGATCAACCGGTCAATGTCGCCGTCAGAGTGCACCGGCGAGGGCGTGACGCGCAGCCGCTCGGTGCCGACCGGCACGGTCGGATAGTTGATCGGCTGCACATAGATGCCGTGATTGTCCATCAGCCAGTCGCTGATCATCTTGCACTTCTTGGCGTCGCCAACCATCACCGGGATGATGTGGCTCGGGTTGTCGAGGTGCGGGATGCCCATGATATCGAGCGCCCGGCGAACCTGCGCCACGCGCTTTTGCTGAAGCTCGCGCTCCTCGCTCGATACCTTGAGATGCCGGATGCTCGCCGCCGCGCCTGCGGCCACAGCAGGGGGCAGGGCGGTCGAGAAGATGAAGCCGCTGGCAAAGCTGCGCACGAAATCGATGAGGTTGGCGCTGGCCGCGATATAGCCGCCCATCACGCCGAAGGCCTTGCCCAGCGTGCCTTCGATCACGGTGATGCGGTCCATCAGCCCTTCGCGTTCGGCAATCCCGCCGCCGCGCGGTCCATAAAGGCCGACCGCGTGGACTTCGTCGATATAGCTCATCGCGCCGTGCTTTTCGCAGACGTCGAGGATTTCCGCGATGGGGGCGATATCGCCGTCCATCGAATAGACGCTTTCAAACGCGACCAGCTTGGGCACGTCGGGGCCGTATTGCGACAGTAGTTCGTCGAGGTGCGCCACGTCATTGTGGCGGAACACCTTGTAGGGCGCGCGGCTGTAGCGGATGCCTTCGATCATCGAGGCATGGTTCAATGCGTCGGAAAACACCACGCAGCCCGGAATCTTGCCCGCCAGCGTGCCGAGGCCCGCCCAGTTCGAGACATAGCCCGAGGTGAACAGCAGCGCGCTTTCCTTGTTGTGGAGGTCAGCCAGTTCGCGTTCCAGAAGCACGTGGTGGTGGTTGGTGCCCGAGATGTTGCGCGTGCCGCCCGCGCCCGCGCCGCATTCGTCGAGGCAATCATGCATCGCTTCGAGCACCGCGGGGTGCTGGCCCATGCCGAGATAATCGTTCGAGCACCACACGGTGACCGCCTGCGTTTCCTCTTCGACAAAGCGCGTGGCGTGCGGGAACTTGCCGCGATGGCGCTTGATATCGGTGAAGACACGATACCGTCCGTCAGCGCGCACAGTTTCCAGCTCGCCGGCGAAATAGGCTTCGAAGTCCATGGGTTTTCCCTCTGCTTCCATGATTATGTTCTCAATTCTTCGTGGTCTGCGCGGCAGCGCGCGTGGGTAAGGCCCAGCCCCACAGCATTCCGTCGCGGAACGGCAGGGCGAGGAACAGATGTTCGAGCACGCCGAGCAGGCTCAGCGTGAACAGCAGGCTTGCGCCGACCATCGCGGCGCTGCCCACCGGGGCGGCGAGCGCGAGCGCGGCAAACCAAGCCGACATCCAGCCAAGCCCGATGACCGAAAGCCCCAGCAGCACCGTCATGCGGTTGCGGCCGAAATAGGTCTTCAGATAGGCGAGATGTTCGGGCAGCATTTCCGAGGTGGTGTTGGGCACGCCCACGAACAGGTTGATCTTCGAGATCAGCCGCATCGCGAACATCAGCACGAACACGGTCGCGCCGATCTGGTTGGGCGCGTTCCACGAAAGGGAAATCAGCAGCAGCGCGGTGAGCGCCAGCGCGACTTCGTGATGCATGACCGTGGCGGCCGCCTGCCGGAAGCGGGCGATGCCGGTCAGTCCCGGATCAGCCAGGCCCCTGCGCGGGCCGGCAGCAGCGCCGGTGAGGAAGCTCAGTTCATGCCAGCCCCACACCATCAGCGCACCGATGAAGGCGATATAGACTGCCCACACCTCGGACGAGAGCGAAGCGACAAGGATCACCACCAATCCGGTGATCCCGGCCGTGCCGCCGATCACGAGGCTGCGCGAGAAGGTCGAGCGTTCGCGGTTGTCTGCCCACGCAATCAGGCCGGTGGCGATGAACCAGATCGCCACCGTCACGATAAACGGAACAATATGGCCGCTCCAGCTTACCACGCGGGCTGCAACCGGATCGAGCGGGGCAGGGCGTTGGACTTGGGCTTTTGCAGATACATCCGCGCAAAGGCGAAGCCGGCGCCGGCCATGCCGGAGACGCGGCTCATCCAGCCGCCGATGCCGCCGCGGGCCTTGCCTTCTTCAATGCGTTCGGCAGCGAGGCGCAGCTTTTCCATCTGACGGCGGAATTCCGGCGCATCAATGTCCAGCTCGACGGGGAAGACCTGCCGGCTGATCTGATTGCAGATCTCGAACACGCGGTAATCGTAATCGGTCGGATCGACCCCGAGCGCGGCGTGGAACGCCGGACGGTTGTGATCGCGCACATACATCGTCGCGTAGACCGAAAGCAGGAAGAACCGCACCCACAGCTTGTTGCTGCCTTCGAGCAGCTTGGGATCGGCGCGCAGCAGCATGGCAAAGGCCTCGCCGTGGCGGAACTCGTCGTTGCACCATTCCTCGAACCAGTCGAAGATCGGGTGGAACTTGTGCTGCGGATTGCGCGCCAGGTGGCGGAAGATCGTGATGTAGCGCGCATAGCCGATCTTCTCCGACAGATAGACCGCGTAGAAGATGAACTTCGGCTTGAAGTAGGTGTATTTCTTGGTGCGCGTCAGATAGCCGAGATCGACCCCGATATTGGCATCCTTGAGGCATTCGTTGATGAAACCGGCATGGCGGCTTTCATCGCGGGCGAGCAGCCGGAACAGCTGCTTCACGTCCGGGTTTTTCGTGCGCTTGGCGATTTCGGCATAGAGCACGCAGCCGGAAAACTCCGACGTCATCGAGCTGACGAGGAAATCGGTGAATTCCTGGCGCAGCTCCGGTTCGAGCCCGTCGATCACGCCCGTGAAACTGTCGTTGTGCTTGAAGTGCAGCTTGTTGGGATCGCCCACCATGTCCGCAATCAGCTCGTCCCACTCGCGCCGCACAAGGCTGACATCGATCGCGTCAAGCGCGTCGTAATCGGTGGTGTAGAAGCGCGGGGTCAGCATCGTGTCCTGCGTCGCGATTGCCATCGCTTCCTCGCTGGTCATCGGCTTGTAGGCGTTCATTTGATCCTCCCGGCATTGAAGCTGACTTCGTAGAGCTCGGCCAAGTCGAAATAGGCGGCGATCTTGGTCAGACTGCGCGCCAGCGGACTGGCGCGGGTCACGGTCGCGCGACGTTCGAACACCTGGCGCGTGCCGAACGGAATGGAAATCGGCGCACCGTGAACTTGCACCTTGTCGCCCGGCTGGATCTCGATCTCGTCGGAGAGCTCGACATGGGCGTGAAAATGCTCGGGACTCTGCTCGACCGTGATCGTGCAGGGCGTCTCGAACGAGTGGTTCGCCAGAAAAGCCATCGCCATCAGCGGGCGGCCTTGGCGGGCAGCATATTGGCAAAGACCATGCGGTTGGGCTGGCCGAAGGCGGCAGTCTCGATGCTCACGCCCGTCACCGGATCGTGAAGCGTCAGATCGCCATTGCTCCATTCGGTCAGCTCGAAGGCGACCTTCGGGCCTTCACCGCGGATCTTGCGCTGATGCACAAGGCTGCGCACGCTGGCGCGGATGAACCCGCCTTCGCCCTGACCGAAGCGGCCGAGCACTTCGGCCGTCGCGCCATCCTCGACGCGGACGGTGCCATCGGGCTCGTCGAAGAAGCGCAAGGTGCGCGCGTTGATCACTTCGGCACCGGACTGGGCGCGGGCGACTTCGGGCACTGCGCTGCGCTCGAAAAAGCCGAGCTGCACCGAGGCCGTGAGCACGAGCGAGATCGCAATGATCCCGCCCATCAGCATCAGCGGCACCTTTTGGACGGTGACTTCGTCCTTTTCGTATTCACGCACAATCATGCGGGCGCTCCCTCAAATCCCTTGTCGCCGAGGCCGGCGTCGGTGGCGCGATGCTTCACCGCGATCCGGCTCGCAGCCGGTGCGGCGATGGGGGTGTGATGGACGCCCGAGGCGGCCTCATCCTTGATCTCGGTCAAATTCTGCGCGATTTCGCCGTAGCGGGCGCGGACCTCAGCGATCATCTGCGCAAGGTGCGCGGCATCAGGCACAGCGCGCAGCATCGGCTGCGGATGGGCATAGCGCATCGGCCGGACATGCGGCCACAGCAGCACATAGCCGAGCGTCCGTTCGCCATTAAGCTCCAGAGCGATATCGCCGTGGCCCTGGCCGCGATCACGGAAATGCGCGGCGGTGACCTGCTTGAGCGGAACGTTGATCCGCGTCTCGATCGCCATGCCGATGCGCATGATCAGGCGCACGTCGGTGAGGATATAGAGCGTCGTGCGCGCGCTGTGCCAGGCGAGCAGATAGAGCAGCGCCACCAGCGCAACCCCGAGCCCGGCCGCGACCATCGCGGCGTTATAATTGCCGAGGATCACCGCGATCCCGCTGAGCGCGGCCATGTAGAGGCCAAGCGTGCGGGTGTGGAACGCGGTGCGGGCGAACATCCCTATGCTCGGGCGGCCCTTCCACAGCACGGTTTCATCCGGGGCGGGGGTGCCGAGCCGGTCACCATGGGCGGTCGGCCCATCGTTCTCCAGCTCGGCGTGATCAATCCCGGCGGACAGCGGCGTTGCCGTCGCTGTCCGGGTTTCGGCAGACGTCAGATCCATGCTTCCGACCTTTCAGGCGTTGCATACATGTAACCGCCGCCGAAGTAGGCCTGAACGCGGTCTTCTTCGTAGCGGGTGATGATGCCCGGGGTTTCCAGCATCGGCGCATCTTCGAACTGGGCCGCCGTGATCGCGTCGATCTCGACATACTTGGGCTTGTCCTCGATGATCGGCAGCAGTGCGTCGATCAGGCTGTTGCCGTGGACGACAGCCACCATCATCGGGGCCAGCACCTTCTTGCCAGTGGTGGTCTCGACTTCGAGATAGCGGATGATGTGCTCGGCCTGATCGACCCAGATGTCGGTGACCTTGCCGACCGTCTGCTTGTCTGCGGCCATCACCGGCCAGCCGATCAGCTGCGGATCCTGCGGCGAGACGACCAGTTCGTGGCTCTGTGCGATCGGAACGATGCGCGGACGGCCATCATAGGTGAGATCAGGATATTTCGAACGGTTGGCCCATGCCGCCGGGCCCATGCCATCCTTCATCGCATCGCCGGTCGGCACCCAGGGTGCGCCAGCAGAGCGGAAGGCCTGCGTGCCCGGCACGTTGACATCGTCACGCGCCACGTCCTCGGGCACATAGGTGCCGCGGCCGTGGGGTAGGGGGAAGCTCTTCTTGGCACCGTCGAACAGGCTGCCGGGGTGGATCTTGCCGGTTTCCTCGTCCTCGAGCGGATAGCCCTCGCGGCGGCTTTCCTTGTTCAGGTAGAACACCAGCGCGATGAAAAAGCCGAAGAAAAGCAGGAAGGCGAGTTCGGCAACATCGAAGGTGCCGACAATATAGGCAGCGTTCATTTCACATTCCTCTCAAGAATATGGTCGGCTGAGGCGGAGCCGGTCAGACAAAGGTACAGGCAGGCACGGGTAATCATGTCGGAAACTCCCTGAGACCGAAGGGCTGGCCTTGCAGGTCTTCGCCATCGGGAGCGTGGTTGCGCCGTTGGCCGACAAGCGGCCCCAACGCGGCAAGCCCGGCCAGAAGCAGGGCAATCTCGAGTGTGTAAACGGTGGCATAGCCGCTGGCGCGGGTGGCAGCGCTGGCCGGAGCCTCGCCGCTTTGCATCAGCATCGCGATAAAATCGCGCAGCAAGCCCCCGAGCGCGATGCCGGCGCCAGCGCAGGTCGCCTGAACGGCGCCCCATGCGCCCAGCGCAAGGCCCGCGGTTTCGGTCTTGGCGATCGCCATCGCTTCCATCAGCGTGCCGACCGAGAACAGCCCGAGCCCGAGCCCGATCCCCAGCGCGCCGCAGTAAAGCATCGCCGGCGCCGCAAACGGCCCGGCAAACAGCACCAGGAGGAAGGCATTGATCCCGATCACGAGGCCCGCGCCGGCCAGCCGCAACTGGTCCCACCCGCGTGCGAGCAAGCGGCCCGAGACCATGAAGCCGATCAGCGAACCCAGCGCCCAGGCGCCCGTCAGTCCGGTGGTCGCGCCGACCGAGAGGCCGAGGATTTCGCCGCCATAGGGCTCCAGCAGCGCATCCTGCATCGCAAAGCCCATCGCTCCGATGCCGATCGCCACCAGCAGGCGGGCATTGCGCCCATCGCGCACGAAAGCCTGCCACAGCGCGGAAAAATCGGGCGTCTCGCGCGTCGGCGCGGTGACGACGGGGTTGCGTGCTTCCTGCTTCCACAGGGCGATGAGGTTGAGGATGATCGTCAGCACCGCGCAGCCCTGGATCACCTGCACCAGCTTGGTTGCGCTATATTCTATCAGCACTCCGCCGATCACGAAGGCGGCGAACATCATGCCCACCAGCAGCATCACATAAAGCAGCGCCACGGCGCGCGGGCGCTTGTCCTCGGGCGCAAGATCGGTCGCCAGCGCAAGGCCGGCGGTCTGGGTGACGTGGAAGCCGGTGCCGGTCAAAAGGAACGCGGCAGTGGCAGCAACAAGGCCGATTTCGAAGCGGTCCGCCGTGCCCAGCAGCAGCAGCGCAAAGGGCATGATCGCAAGGCCGCCGAACTGCATCAGCGTGCCGAACCAGATATAGGGCACGCGCCGCCAGCCGAGCACCGAGCGGTGCGTATCGGACTTGTGTCCGATCAGCGCGCGGAACGGGGCGACCAGCAGCGGCACCGCGATCAGCAGCGCGACCAGCCAGGTCGGCGTGCCGAGCTCGACCACCATCACCCTGTTCAAGGTGCCATTGAGCAGCACGGTCGCCATGCCCACCGTCACCTGAAACAGCGACAGGCGCAGCAATTGCGACAGCGGCAGGTCCGCACTGGCCGCGTCCGCAAACGGCAGGAGGCGGAAGGCCACCTCCGTCCAATGCGGCGTAGCAGGGCGAACCGGGCGCTTCATCCGTGCCTCACCAGCTCGAGCGCCTGCGAGGTGTAGAACCCGCTCGTAATGCGCTGGGTGCGACCGATGCTCCAGCCCGAAAGCTGGGCGAGCCGTTCGCGCAGATCACCTTCGGCAACCGGCACGATCGCAGGCGAGCGATCGGATTTGGGGAAGAACTTGCCGACCTCGTGCATCGTGCTCAGGAGCCGGGTGCGCGGGGCGAAGGTGAACAGGATGCTGCCCGTGGTGCGCTGGGCCAGCTGGGCGAGCGCATCGACGAGATCTTCCGGCTGATAGTGGATCAGCGAATCCATCGCCACCACATGGGCAAAGGTGCCCAGCTGCGGATCGAGCATATCGCCGCTGCGCCAGTGGATGCGGCCGTGGCCGATGAACGAAGGCGTGCGGTCGCGCGCTACTTCAACCAGCCCGGCGGCAACATCAATGCCGGTGACTTCGGCGCCCCGGCACGCTGCCGCAACCGCCAGGGATCCGGTGCCGCAGCCGGCATCGAGCAAGGTCGTGCGGCGCATATCGGTCGGCAGCCAGCCCAGCAGGGTGGCGCGCATCGCATCGCGCCCGGCGCGCACGGTGGCGCGGATCCCGCTGACCTTGGCGTCCGAGGTGAGATCGATCCACGCCTGCCGCGCGGTGCTGTCGAAATAGGTCGCCAGCGCCTCGCGGCGGGTGTCGTAATCGTTGGGGAGCCGCGTCGCCATTATTCGAACCCCAGGAAGTCGAAGATGTCGCGGTCCTTCATCGGCTGCGCGAGGCTGGGATCAACGCCCGCCCACAGCATGGCGGCGAGGCGCAGATATTCGTCCTGCGCTGCGATCACTTCGGGATCATCGCCCATTTCGAACAGGGTGCACTTCTTCAGGCGCGAGCGGCGGATCGCATCGACATCGCGGAAGTGCGCGAGGCGGGGCATCCCGACCTTCTCACAGAAGCGGTCGATCTCGTCGGTGTCCTTGCTGCGATTGGCGACAACCCCGGCGAGGCGCACGTCGTAATTCTTCGACTTCGCTGAAATCGCGGCAACGATGCGGTTCATCGCGAAGATGCTGTCAAAGTCGTTCGCGGCGACCACCAGGGCGCGTTCGGCGTGCTGGAGCGGGGCGGCAAACCCGCCGCACACCACATCGCCAAGCACATCGAAGATCACCACGTCGGTTTCTTCGAGCAGGTGGTGCTGCTTGAGCAGTTTCACCGTCTGCCCGACGACATAGCCGCCGCAGCCGGTGCCAGCCGGGGGGCCGCCCGCCTCGACGCACATCACGCCGTTATAGCCTTCGAACATATAGTCTTCGGGCCGCAGTTCTTCGGCGTGGAACTCGACCGTTTCGAGCACGTCGATCACTGTCGGCATCAGCTTCTTGGTGAGCGTGAAGGTGCTGTCATGCTTGGGATCGCAACCGATCTGCAGCACCCGGTGGCCAAGCTTGGAGAAGGCAGCCGACAGGTTCGACGAGGTGGTCGACTTGCCGATCCCGCCCTTGCCATAGACGGCAAAGACCTTGGCGCCCTTGATCTTGTCGGCCGGATCAAGCTGGACCTGGACCGAGCCGTCGCCGTCGGGCGGACTGAAGCTGGATTGGGGTGAGTGCAGGTTCATTGTTTACGATCCCTCGTTGTCATTCGCCCACGAACACGCCTTCAAGGCGGTCCTCGAGCTCGTCATTGGCTTCGCGCAGAGCGGCGAGCGTGGCTTCGTCGGGCTCCCACAAGTGGCGGTCACAGGCTTCGAGCAGACGGCTTGCCACCCGCGCTGAGGCCTTGGGGTTGAGGTCGGACAGGCGCCGACGCATCACTTCATCGAGCACGAAGGTCTCGGAAATCTTCTGGTAGACCCACGGGGCAACCTGCCCGGTGGTGGCCGACCAGCCGAGCGTGCTGGTCACATGGCCCTCGATCTGGCGCACGCCTTCGTAGCCGTGCTCGAGCAGGCCCTCGAACCACTTGGGGTTCAATGTGCGGGTGCGGGTTTCAAGGTCGATCTGTTCGGCCAGCGTGCGCACCTTGGTGTTCCCGCGGGTGGCATCGAGGATGTAAACCGGGGTTTCTACGCCCTTGGCCCGCGCGACCGAACGGGTGACGCCGCCCAATCCGTCGACATATTGATCGACATCATTGATGCCGAGTTCGACGCTTTCGAGGTTCTGGTAGGTGAAATCGACCTGCGCCAGAACGCTGTGCAGCAATTCGCGCTGCTGCACCGGCTTGCCCGAGACCCCGTAGGCAAAGCCCTTGTTGACCTCGAAGGCATTGGCGAGTTCGTCGGGATCGGCCCACACGCCGCCGGCGATCATCTGGTTGACGTTGGCCCCATAGGCACCCTCGGCGTTCGAGAACACGCGCAGGGCTGCGGTTTCGAGATCGCAATCGTGCTGCGCCATCTGCGCCAGCGTGTGCTTGCGGACAAAATTGGCTTCCAGCGGCTCGTCGGCTGCGCTGGCGAGCAGGGCGGCTTCGGCCAGCATCCGGGTCTGCATCGGCAGCAGATCGCGGAAGATGCCCGAAAGCGTCATCACCACATCGATCCGCGGACGGCCGAGTTCGGCCAGCGGGATCAGCTGCGCGCCGCACAGCCGGCCATAGCTGTCACGCCGCGGCTGCGCGCCCATCAGCGTCATCGCTTGCGCGATCTGCACGCCTTCGGACTTCATGTTGTCGGTGCCCCACAGCACCATCGCGATGCTTTCAGGGAAGGCCGCGCCGCCATTGACGTGGCGCGCGATCAATTGCTCGGCCTGTTCACTGCCCATCCGGCAGGCGAAGGCCGACGGGAGCAGGAAGGGATCAAACCCGTGAATGTTGCGGCCCGTGGGCAGCACGTCCGGATTGACCACCACATCGCCGCCGGGCGCGGGCTGGACATAGCCGCCATCAAGCGCGTGGATCAGCGAGGCCATCTCGTCCGAGGAATCAAGCTTGGCGGCCAGCACGGCGCGATCGGGGGTGGGGCCGTCGTGGCTGCCTGCCTCCATCATCGCATCGAGCATATCCTCGCGCTCGGCCCCTTGCGGATTGCGGCCGAAGACGTGCAGCCCATGCGGGATCAGCGCCTCTTCCATCTCGTAGAGCTTGGCGGTGAGTTCGCCGATGTCGTCATAGGCAATGTCGAGCGCTTCGCACTGGTCGGCGATCAGCTGGGCCAGATCGGCGCGTTCGTCGGCATGGTCGGCATCGTCGATCGTCCCGCGCCAGCGCTCGACACTCGCCTTGAGTTCCGACAGGCCTTTGTACAAGCCTGCCTGTGCCAGCGGCGGGGTGAGATAGCTGATCAGCGTCGCGCCCGAGCGGCGCTTGGCCAGCATCCCTTCGGAAGGATTGTTGGCCGCGTAGAGATAGAAATTGGGGGTGTCGCCGATGAGGCGATCAGGCCAGCATTTGCCCGACATTCCCGCCTGCTTGCCCGGCATGAATTCGAGCGCGCCATGCGTGCCGAAATGCAGGATCGCGTGGGCAGCGTAATCCTCGCGCAGCCAGCGATAGAAGGCGCTGAAGGCATGGGTCGGGGCAAAGGTGCCGTCGAACAGCAGCCGCATCGGATCGCCTTCGTAGCCGAAGCCCGGCTGCACGCCGACGAAGACCTTACCGAAATGCGCGCCCTGAATGAGGATGTGGCCGCCATCGGACAATTGCTTGCCCGGCGCAGGGCCCCATGCGGCTTCGATCTCGGCCAGATGCTTCTCGCGGCGCACGTGTTCGTCCGCCGGGATGCGGTGGGCGACGTTGGCATCGGTGCCATAGCGCTCGGTATTGCCCTTGAGCAGGATCGCCCGCATCGCATCGAGGCTTTCGGGCACGTCGACATCATAGCCCTCGGCGCCGAGGCGCTGGAGCGTGGCATAGAGCGATTCGTGCACCGCCATGAAAGCGGCGGTGGCGGTGGCGCCGGAATTGGGCGGGAAGTTGAACACCACGATCGCCAGCTTGCGGGTGGCACGTTCGGCCTTGCGCAGGCGGATCAGCTTGACGGTGCGTGCCGCCAGGGCTTCGGCGCGATCAGGGCAGGCCTGCATCGGCTTGGCCTTGTCGGACGCAGGGCGCGGACATTGCCGCTCGCACCCGGTGCAACACGGACCGGCATTGCCCGAACGTCCGCCGAACACGCTCGGCACGGTCGAACCATCAAGCTCGGGCAGGGCGACCATCATGGTCGCTTCCAGCGGCAGCAGGCCTTGCGCGCGGTGCGCCCATTCCTCGATGGTCTGGAACTCGATCGCGTGGGCGGCGAGATAGGGCAGATCAAGCCTGCCCAGCACTTCGCGTGCAGCCGCCGCATCGCTATAGGCCGGGCCGCCGACCAGCGAGAAGCCGGTCAGGTTGACCACCGCATCCACTGTCGGGCGGCCATCGGGGCCGATGAAGAACTGTTCGATGGCCGGGCGCGCATCAAGCCCGCTGGCGAACACCGGGACAACCTTGAGACCCGCTGCCTCGAACGCGGCAATCGCGCCGTCATAATGCGCGCAGTCGCGGCCCAGCAGATAGGAACGCAGCAGGATCAGCCCGACGGTGCCTTCGCGCGGCGTGCCTGACGGCAGCAGGCGCAGGCTTTCGGAAATGCGCTGCTGGGTGCGCGGGTGATAGACCCCGGTTTCGGGATATTCGACCGGCGCATCGGCCTTGGTGATGCCGCGGCGATACATCCGCTCGCCCGCGGCATAGCGGTCGATCAGCGCGCGCACCATCGCCACCACGTTCTCGTCGGAACCGGCGAGCCAGTATTGCAGGGTGAGGAAATAGGCGCGCACATCCTGCGCGGTGCCGGGAATGAAGCGCAGGATCTTGGGCAGGCGGCGCAGCATCTTCATCTGCCCCGCGCCCGAATTGGGCTTGCCATCCTTGCCGGCACTGCCGCGCAGCTTCTTGAGCAGCGCGAGCGGGCCCTTGGCGGGCGCGTCCATCCGGTAGCCGCCCATCTTGGTGAGTTTGACGACCTCGCCCGCGCTCATCATGCAGACCATGGCATCGCAGGCCTCGCGGCGCGCTTCCAAGGTTGGCAGGATCATGCGGATGTGATCGTCCAGGAACAGCATCGTGGCGATCACGATGTCGGCTCCCGCGATCGCGTCCTTGACCCGGTCAAGCGCCAGCGGATCGCTGCCCCAGTCCGCCGCAGCGTAGAGGCTGATATCGATCCCTTCCGGCCCGAGCACGCTTTCCGCCCGGTCAACCGCACCCTTCAAGTGATTGTCGAGCGTAACGATCACCACCCTGACGGGGGCGCTGGGATCAAGCGAGGATGCCGAGGGGACACTACCGTGCATAATGCGCCTTGGCATCATACAGGGTTTCAAGGTCGATCTGGCTGCGGCCCTCGGCGGCGGCAAAGTTCTCGGTGTTGCGCTTGGCCTTGCCGCGCACGAAGAAGGGGATCTTCTTCAATTCGCGCGACGCTTCGGCGGTCCACAAGGTGTCCGCGTCCAGCGCCATTTCGGCTGCGGGCACGGGAATGTCGGCCACCGGCGCTTCCGATACGGCCTGCGGGGCCGCCTTGCGCGGGCTGTGCGCCGCGTGGTGCGATGCGCCGGCTTCGTCGGAAAATTCGAAATCCTCGCGGAACATGGTGAGCAGATGCTCTTCCAGCCCCATCACCAGCGGGTGCACCCAGGTGTCGAAGATCACATTGGCGCCTTCAAATCCCATCTGGGGCGAATGGCGCGCGGGGAAATCCTGCACGTGCACCGGCGCGGAGATCACCGCGCAGGGAATGCCGAGCCGCTTGGCAATGTGGCGTTCCATCTGCGTGCCGAGCACCAGCTCGGGCGCAGCGGCCGCGATGGCATCTTCAACCGCGAGGTGATCATCGGTAATCAGCGCCTCGATCCCGCAGCGCGCGGCCTCGGCACGGACGTCGCGGGCGAATTCGCGGGCATAGCAGCCCAGCCCGCAGACCTCGAAGCCCAGTTCCTCGCGCGCGATCCGGGCGGCCGCCACCGCATGGGTCGCATCGCCGAAGATGAACACGCGCTTCGATGTAAGGTAGGTCGAATCGACCGACCGGCTCCACCACGGGAGCCTTGAAGAGGTGTCGCCGAGGGCAGGCGTGGGATCTGCACCTGCCAGCTCGGCGACGTCGGCGATAAAGGAGCGGGTGGCTCCTACGCCGATAGGGACGGTCCGCACGGCTGGCTGATCGAAAGTCTTTTCGAGCCAGCGGGCGGCCTCATCTGCGATTTCGGGGTAGAGGACGATGTTGAAATCGGCATGGCCGATCCGGGTAATGTCCTCGGGGGTGGCACCCAGCGGCGCGACGAGATTGACCTCGACGCCCAGCAGGGCAAGAATCTTGCGGATCTCGACGAGATCATCGCGGTGGCGGAAACCCAGCGCCGTGGGGCCGAGGATATTGGCGCGCGCGGGGCGGCCTTCCCTGGGCTCGCGCAACACCGTCTTGTCAGCAAGGCTGCGCACGATCTGGTAGAAGGTTTCGGACGCGCCCCAGTTTTCCTTGCGCTGATAGCTGGGCAGTTCGAGCGGGATGACCGGGCAGGGCAGGTTCATCGCTTCGGACAGCCCGGCCGGATCGTCCTGGATCAGCTCGGCCGTGCAGGACGCGCCGACGATGATCGCCTGCGGATTGAACCGGGCCACTGCCTCGCGTGCGGCATCCTGGAAGATCTGTGCGGTATCCTTGCCCAGATCGCGCGCTTCGAAGGTGGTGTAGGTGACCGGCGGGCGCTTGCCGCGCCGCTCGATCATCGTGAACAGCAGATCCGCATAGGTATCGCCTTGCGGAGCGTGCAGCACGTAATGGAGTTTCTCCATCGCGGTGGCCACGCGCATCGCCCCCACATGGGGCGGGCCTTCATATGTCCAGACAGCCAGTTGCATCGCCTAGACCTCCAGCAAGTCCCGGCGCCGCAGCGGCCGGGCAAAGAGTTCGGCGAGATCGGCGGCTTGGTCAAAACCGTGGATCGGCGAGAAGACGAGTTCGATGGCCCACTTGGTGGTGAGGCCTTCGCCTTCGAGCGGGTTGGCAAGGCCAAGGCCGCAAACGGTGATGTCCGGCCGGTCAGCGCGGACGCGATCAAGCTGGCGATCGAGATGCTGACCTTCGCTGATGCGCACGTCAGGGCCGAAATGCTCCAGCTCGCGGGCGAGATGCGCGCGGTGCAGGTAGGGCGTGCCGACTTCGACCAGCTCCATGCCCAGCTCTTCCTGAAGGAAGCGGGCCAGCGGCACTTCGAGCTGCGAGTCGGGCAGGAAGGTGATGCGCTTGCCCGACAGCTGCGGGCGCAGTTTGGACAGGGCGATGCGGGCGCGTTCGCGGCCCGGCGCAACGACCCGCTCGAACAGCGCCTCGTCCACTCCGAATTCGCGGGCCGCAGCGCGCAGCCAGCTGGTGGTGCCTTCGGCGCCGAACGGGAAGAGTGCATCGAGCCGCTGGGCGCCGCGTCCTTCGATCGCCATCGCGGTCTCGCCAAGGAAAGGCTGGGCCAGCAGGTAGCGCGTGTTCGGGCCAATCTCGGGCAGGTCGCGGGCATTGCGTGCGGGCAGAACGCCGACCTTGTCGATGCCGAGCTGCGCCAGAATGCGCAGGAACTGGTCTTCGACGATATCGGGCAGGCTGCCGACGATCAGCAATTGCTTGGCCGCGTCAGGCGCGCTTGCAGGCATGACCGGCACCAGCGCAGACAGGCAGGCGTCTTCGCCCTGGGTGAAGGTCGTCTCGATCCCGCTGCCCGAATAGTTCAGGATGCGAACGCGCGGCATATGCACCGCGCCGAGCCGCTGGGCGGCCTTGGCCAGATCGAGCTTGATCACTTCCGACGGGCACGAGCCCACGAGGAACAGCGTGCGGATGTCCGGGCGGCGTTCGAGCAGGCGGTTCACCACCCGGTCAAGCTCGTCCTGGGCATCGACCATGCCAGCCAGATCGCGCTCTTCCATGATCGCGGTGGCAAAGCGGGGCTCGGCAAAGATCATCACGCCGGCGGCCGATTGCAGCAAGTGCGCGCAGGTGCGCGATCCGACCACAAGGAAGAAGGCGTCCTGCATCTTGCGGTGCAGCCAGATGATGCCGGTGAGGCCGCAGAACACTTCGCGCTGGCCGCGTTCGCGCAGCACCGGGCGCGCCGTGGCGGTGGCGGGGGTTTGATCGTCGCGGGCGATTTCAGCCGCGCAGCCATCGAGGATGTCGAGCGCGCTCATGCCATCACCGCCGTGCCGGAGCGCGCGCCTTCGAGGCGGGCCATGCGCAGCTTCCAGATGAACTGGCCGGCGTTGATCACATAGGCACCGTAGCCCGCGAGGGCGACCAGCATACGCTGTTCAAGCGTGCCATATTCGCCCAGCAGCAGCACGAGGTAGAGCGTGTGCAGCGCCAGCACGAGCATCGAGAACACGTCTTCCCAGAAGAAGCTTGCGGCGAACAGCCACTTGCCGAACACCACCTTCTCCCAGATCGAGCCGGTAATCATGATGGTGTAGAGCACCAGCGTCTTGATCACGATCGAGACATCGGCAGCAAACGCGCCCTCACCGGTGGTCAGCGTGCGCAGCACCAGGCCGAGGCTTACGAGAAATACGAGAAACTGGAGCGGGGCGAGCACCCCCTGAACGATCGTCCAGATCGACTCGTCGCGCCGCACCCGCTCTTCAGCAGTGTAGAGCGCCCGGCTCGTCCCTCTCTCATGGCCCGCCCCCTTAACCGTGGTTGTCACCCTGGTTCCAGGTTCGACCGGGGATGCCTGATCCTTCCGAGTCATTTCTTGCGTCAGCCTTTTCTCTCAGATTCGGAGATTAAGCCTGTTCCAACACAAGTGTCAACTAGATTGGACGTTGAGTTTTGTTGACGAAATGATTTCCCGAAGTATCGCAGTTTGCGCCCATCCGCAAAAAAGCGTAGGAAAGATTCGCTGGCTTTCGGGATCATGGCCAAGGGCGCGCTGCTCGGGTGCGTTCACTACCTCCTGCGGAAGGATGTCCGCATGACCTGGGAGGGTCCGGCGAATGGGAGATTCCAAGGCTTCAAGCATGTTCGGCGCCGGTTCGGCGGTCCTGCGAGGGGTGATTACCGCACCGCTCGAACGGGTCCGCAAGAAAGCCTCGGGCAATCGCGAGGGGCCTCATGACTCGGTCAACGCCATGATCGAAAGCGAAATTATCCCGCGCCTGCTGATGGCCCACGCCGCAGCCCCCGCGCGCTCCAAGGCCAAGCGCAGCCGCCCGATCGACCCCGAGGATGCCTCCGCCTTCGCGGTTTTGCCCTTGCGGCTGGAGGCGGCCAACCTGCTCGAGGAAGTCGATGCCTTCATCGCCGAAGGCTCCAGCGTCGAGACCATCTGCCTTGATCTGCTCGCCCCTGCCGCCCGTATGCTGGGCGAGATGTGGGAGCGCGACGAATGCGACTTTATCGACGTCACAATGGGCCTGTGGCGCCTGCAGGAAGTGATGCGCGAAATCGCCGCCCGCTCGCCTGCCGATCTGCCCCTGCTCAAGGTGCCGCGTAGCGCGCTGTTCTCGCCCATGCCGGGCGATCAGCACAATTTCGGCACGCTGATGATCGAGGAAGTGTTCTCGCGCGCCGGCTGGCAGAGCGAGGCGCTGATCAGGCCCGAACGCCGCGATCTGCTCGACCGGCTGGGCCAGCGGCCCTTCGATCTGGTCGGATTGACGCTCGCCCGCGATTGTCCTAGCGCCCCGATTGTAAACCTTATCAAGGCGATGCGCAACGCATCGGCAAACCCCAGAATCACCGTGCTGGTCGGCGGACGCATGATCAACGAAAATCCGCGACTGGTCGAAGAGGTCGGAGCCGATGGCACCGGGGCGGACGCTTTGGCGGCGCTCGATACAGCGGAATCGCTGATGAAGGCCTACTCCCTCCACACTCAGAACCAGCGCTAGGTTCGGCCCCCCATGCTCACCCGCAAACACAGTATCGACGGCAAGCATCCCTTTGAAAGGGCGGCTGATCTGTTCCAGTCGCTGGACGCGGATGCAGCCATGAAGCTGGCGATGATGGCGGGGGATGTCAGCCTGGTGCTCGACGATACCGGCACCATCCTCGATGCCGCTTTCGATCCCAAGGAATTCCCTGCCTTTGCCGGCTGGATCGGGAGCAACTGGATCGAGACGGTGACCGACGAAAGTCGCCCGAAAATCATGGAGATGCTGGCCGCCGCCCGGCGCGGCGAGGTGCAGCACTGGCGCCAGGTCAACCACGCCTCGCGCGATGGCGAAGTGCCGATCCGCTATGCCGTGCTCAGCGTGAATGGCGGCACCCATCGCATCGCCTTCGGGCGCGATCTGCGCGAGGCGGGCAAGCTGCAGCAGCGCCTGTTGCAGGTGCAGCAATCGCTCGAGCGCGACTATCTGCGGATGCGCCAGCTTGAAGCGCGCTACCGGATGCTGTTCGAGCGTTCGACCGAGGCGGTGCTGATCATCGAGGCCGCCACGCTGCGTGTCCGCGAGGCCAATCCGGCCGCCCACACGCTGGTCGGCGCGCGCGCTGGCAGCCTGCCGGGCAAGAAGCTGCCGAGCGTGCTCGACAAGGGTTCGCACGAGGTTTTGCAGGGTCTGGTCGGTGCGGCGCTGGTGTCCGATACGGTCAGCCCGGCGACGATCCGCCTCACCCGCGGCGCGCGCGATGTGCTTGTTTCGGTTACCGGATTTACCCAGGATCGCGGGCAATACCTGCTTGTGCGGCTGGTCCCGGCGAGCGAGCGTTCCGCCGCCCCGCCGTCCCCCTTGCTCGAACTGGTCGAGCAGATGCCCGATGCCTTCGTGGTGGCCGACGCCAATCTCGAAATCGTCACCGCCAATGCCGCCTTTGTCGAGCTGGTGCAGGCCGCCAGCGTCGATCAGTTGCGCGGGCGTCCGTTGGCGGAAACGATTGGCCGGCCGGGGATCGATCTCGATCTCATCGAAGGCCAGATCGATCAGCATGGCACGGCGCGCAATGTCAGCACGGTGCTCCGGATCGGCCATGATGTCGAAGGCGAACCTGTTGAATTATCAGCAGTTCGCACCTCGGGCGAGGATCCTTACTACGCCTTCGTGATCCGCCCGATCGGACGCCGTCTGCGCGATTTGCCGCCGGGCTCGCAGGATCTGCCGCGTTCGGTCGAGCAGCTGACCGAGCTGGTCGGACGTATGAGCCTCAAGGATATTGTGCGCGAAAGCACTGATTTGATTGAGCGTTTGTGCATCGAGGCGGCGCTGTCCTACACTTCGGACAACCGCGCATCGGCGGCTGAAATCCTCGGCCTTTCGCGCCAGAGCCTCTATTCCAAGCTCCACCGCTACGGCCTCGGCAATCTCGCCGGGGATAATGACTAGGCCTCAGTAAAGACAGGCGAATTCCGGCATTGTGCCCGGCCCTTTGGGAAAGCGCGGCTAACAGCGCAACGACTGCAAAGACCCCGCAATGATAGCGCAATGACTGCGCAATCCCGCGCATTGCGGCGGGCACGGCGCGGGATGCCGCAGCACTGCTGCTGATCGCCCCGGATGCTGAGTGCGGCGGGATTGGACACAGTCCGGATTTGACACCCCGAGTCCATCAATCACCAAAAAACAGCCTCAAAACACCAAATGTCCGATTCGGAGTGTCAAAACAATTTGACGCTCATGCCTGTCAGGCATAGCCTCTTGATATGGAAAACTCGGTGCCTTCGACTCGGCCCGCGCCCGTTCCGGCTGCGCCGCTGAAGTCGCGCCCGAGCCCCAGGGACGTGCTTGAGCTGCTCAAACCCATCACCTGGTTCCCGCCGATGTGGGCCTTCATGTGCGGCGCGGTGTCGTCCGGCGCGGGGCTGGAGGGGCGCTGGTGGTTTGTGGCGGGCGGCGTTTTGCTCGCCGGGCCGCTGGTGTGCGGCACCAGCCAAGCGGTGAATGACTGGTTCGATCGCCATGTCGATGCGATCAACGAACCGCATCGCCCGATCCCCTCGGGCCGGATTCCGGGGCGCTGGGGGCTGTATATCGCCATCATCGCCAGCCTGATTTCGGCCAGTGTCGCATGGTTGCTCGGGCCGCTGGTGTTCATCGCCGGGCTGGTCGGCCTTGCCTTTGCCTGGGCCTATTCTGCCCCGCCGCTGCGTTTCAAGGCCAATGGCTGGCTTGGCCCGCTGGTGTGCGGGCTGACCTATGAGGGGCTGAGCTGGTTCACCGGTGCCACCGTGATGCTGGGCGCGATGCCCGCCACCGAGGTGATTGCGGTGCTGGTGCTGTATTCGCTGGGCGCGCACGGGATCATGGTGCTCAATGATTTCAAGGCGGTCGAGGGTGACCGCCAGACCGGGCTGACTTCGCTGCCCGTCACGATGGGCGTGGCGGGGGCCGCGCGCTTTGCCTGCATCACCATGGCGGCGGCGCAGATCGTGGTGATTGCACTGCTGGCCCTGTGGGGCTTTGCGCTGTCAGCGGTAATTGTGGCCGGGGTGCTGGTGGCGCAGATCGCCGCCATGCCGCGCCTGATCCGCGATCCGGCGAAATATGCGCCGTGGTATAATGGTGTGGGCGTGACCCTCTATGTCCTGGGGATGCTGGCGGCAGCGCTGGGCCTTGGCGGCTATATCTGATGCACGCGGCCACCGCCTCAACGCTCACCGAGGCGAAGAACACCGGCTTTGGCTGGCTCGCCATCATCCGCATCGGTCTGGTGCAAGCCTCGATCGGCGCGCTGGTGATGCTGACCACGGCGGTGCTCAACCGGCTGATGGTGGTGGAATTCCAGCTCGCCGCGGCCATCCCCGCGGGCCTCGTGGCGTGGCATTATGCGGTGCAGCTGGGCCGCCCGCTGTTCGGCCACGGGTCTGACAAGGGCGCCAAGCGGGTGCCGTGGATCATCGGCGGTCTGGCGGTGCTGGCGGCGGGCGCGCTGCTGGCGACGCAGGCGACGCTGATGATGGGCGATTCCTTCGGCCTCGCTTTTGCCCTCGCGCTGCTGGCCTATGCGCTGATCGGCGCGGGCGTGGGCGCGGGCGGCACATCGGCGCTGGCGCTGCTTGCGAGCGGGGTCGCCCCGCAGCGCCGCGCGGCGGCAGCGGCGGTGACATGGATCATGATGGTGGGCGGGATCGTCGCCTCAGCCATCACCGTCGGCATCCTGATCAAACCCTATTCGCCGGAACGCGTGCTCGAAGTGGCAGGCGGGCTGGCGCTGGTGACGGTGGTGGTGACAGTGCTCGCGACCTTCCGGCTTGAACGGCAGGCGGGCCATTTCCGTGACGAGCACAGCAACGCCCCCGCACCTGATTTCCGCGCTGCTCTGGCCGAGATCTGGCACGAGGCGGCGGCGCGGCGGTTCACCATCTTCATCTTCGTCTCGATGATCGCGTTCTCGATGCAGGATTTGATCCTTGAGCCCTTCGCCGGGCTGATCTTCGACATGGCTCCGGGAGATTCGACCAAGACGGTCGGGCAGTTCCATCAGGGCGGCATTCTGATCGGCATGATTGTGGCAGGCGTTGGCGGCAGCGCCTTTTCCGCGCGCCGCGCCGATGGGCTGCGGCCGTGGGTGGTGGGCGGATGCCTCGCCTCCGCGCTCGGCCTCGGGGCGCTTGGGTTGGCAGCGGTGAGCGGGCCGCCCTGGCCGCTCGGGCTCAATCTGTTTGTGCTGGGCTTTGGCAACGGCGTCTTCGCGGTCGCCGCAATCGGCTCGATGATGGGGCTGGCCGGCGCGGGCGAGAACACCCGCGAAGGTGTGCGCATGGGCGTGTGGGGCGCAAGCCAGGCGATCGCCTTCGGGCTGGGCGGACTGCTCGGCGCGCTCGGGCTCGATGCGGCACGCGCGGCGCTGGGCAATGACGGCGCGGCATTCCAGCTGGTGTTCGCGATCGAGGCGGGCGCCTTCGTGCTCGCCGCGCTGCTGGCGATCAAGGCGACCGGCGCACAGGCGATCCGCGCCAGCAATATGACACGTGAGGGAGCGCAAGCTTCCGGGGAGAGCTACGCATGAACCAGACAATCTATGACGCCGTGATCATCGGCGGCGGCCCGTCCGGGGCGACTGCGGCGACCGATCTCGCGCTGGCGGGCCATTCGGTGCTGCTGGTCGAGCGCGGCGGGCGGATCAAGCCCTGCGGCGGCGCAATCCCGCCGCGGCTGCTTGCCGATTTCGACATTCCGCAGCACCTGCTGGTGGCCAAGGCGCGCTCGGCCCGCATGATCGCGCCCTCGGGCCGTGCGGTCGATATGCCGGTGGGCGAGATCGGCTATGTTGGCCTCGTGGACCGCGAGAAATTCGACGAATGGCTGCGGGAACGCGCCCGGCATTCGGGGGCCGAACGCCTCACCGCCACCTTCGAGAAGATCGAGCGCGATGATAATGCGCACCCGATCGTCACCTTCCGCCGCAGCCGCGGAGGGCCGATCGAAAGCGTGCGCGCCCGCGTGGTGATCGGCGCGGACGGGGCGCGCTCGGCCGTGGCCAAGCAATGCCTGCCCGGCGCGGAACGCATTCCTTGCGTCTTTGCCTATCACGAGATCATCAAATCGCCCGAGCGCAACTCCGAGAACTTCGACGCCTCGCGCTGCGACGTCTATTATCAGGGCCGCCTGTCGCCCGATTTCTACGCCTGGGTGTTCCCGCACGGCGAGACCGCGAGCATCGGGGTGGGCAGCGCCAACAAGGGCTTCAGTCTGCGCGGTGCCATCGCCACGATGCGCGACGATCTCGGCCTCGAGCGCTGCGAGACGCTGCGCCGCGAAGGCGCGCCGATCCCCCTCAAACCCCTGAAGCGCTGGGATAACGGCGCCGATGTGATCGTTGCCGGCGATGCTGCCGGGATTGTCGCGCCTGCTTCGGGCGAGGGCATCTATTACGCCATGGTCGGCGGGCGGGTGGTGGCCGATGCCGCCAGCGCCTTCCTCAAGACCGGGCAGGCCAGCCAGCTGCGCACCGCGCGCAAACGCTTCATGAAGGAACACGGCACGGTGTTCTGGGTGCTCGGGATGATGCAGTATTTCTGGTATTCATCCGACAAGCGCCGTGAACGCTTTGTGACCATGTGCGACGACAAGGATGTGCAGGAACTGACCTGGCAGGCCTATATGCACAAGAAGCTGGTGCGCGCCAAACCGATGGCGCACGTCAAGATCTTCATCAAGGATACCGCGCACCTGCTAGGCTTGAGGCCCGCAACGCGCTAGACCGTGTTCGTATGAACAGAATGATGATTATCCCGGTGACCATCGCGACAGCGATGGCGCTGTGCGTGGCGGCGCTGGGCGCGACGATCACCGATCTCGGCCCGTGGTATCAGGCCTTGGCCAAGCCCGGCTGGAACCCGCCCGATGTGGTGTTCCCGATGGGCTGGACGCTGATCTATGCGCTGATCACCATCGCGGGAATCACCGCCTGGCGTGCGGCGCCCACCGCGGCCAAGGCCGAATGGGTGATTGTGCTGTTCGCGCTCAACGGCTTTCTCAACATCACCTGGAGCCTGATCTTCTTCCGGCTGCAACGCCCCGATTGGGCCTTCACCGAGCTGGTCCTGCTGTGGCTCTCGATCCTGGTGATGATCCTTTATTGCGGGCGCTTTTCGCGCAGCGCTGCGGCGTTGCTGGTGCCCTACCTTGCGTGGGTGAGTTTCGCCGGCGCGCTCAACTGGGCGGTGGTCGAACTCAACGCCCCGTTCGGCTGAGGCCGGAGCGGGGGCAGGGGCCATGGGCGAGGGCGCGGCGCAGTTCTTTGCCAGCGGCCATGCGGCTGATCTGATCCTTGGTGTCTTGCTGATCGAGGCGGCGTGGCTGCGTCTGCGGCGCGGGTGGAGCTGGGGCGAACTTGCCGGCCTGCTTGGCCCGGCGGCGCTGATCGTGCTCGGCCTGCGTGCCGCCCTGGTGGGGGCGACGTGGTGGTGGGTCGCCCTGCTGCTGGCCGCTTCGCTCCCGCTGCATCTGATGGATCTGCGCCGCCGGCTCGCCGCGCGCCGCTAACCCCGCCCCTCCTGCAGTCCCGACAAACGAAAACCCGGCCGGGCCACTTGGGCCAGGCCGGGTTTCGTGTCTTCGCAGCTTTGGTGCGTTGCCGGACCCGGAGGCCCGGCGTGCGCGCTTACTGGCCGGAAGCAGCCCCGATAGCGCCGCTCGGATCGTAGTTATCCGTCGTCGGAGCGTAGTAATGCTCCTGCGCCCACAGGTACCAGTTATCGACGGCCGTGCCGGTGAGCAGGATGCCGATGCCGCCGGTCAGCGTGGTCAGCACCGCAAACCACCAGGCCCAACGGTGGATCGATTCAAACGTGGCATTGAAGCCCATCACCCAGCGCCAGAACAGCGCGCCGCGTTCGGCTGCTGTCCCGCGATCGGTGATCTGCTCGATCTCGCGTTCGCCGCCATACCGGCCGAGCGCCAGGATGGTTGCCCCGTGCATCGCGAACAGAACCGCCGAACCGTAAAGGAACACGATCGAGAGCGCGTGGAACGGATTGTAGAACAGGTTCCCGTAGACCAGCGAGAAATTGTTGGTCCAGTCGAGGTGGCTGAAGACGCCGTAAGGCACTGCCTGCGACCAATCCCCCAGCAGCATCGGGCGGATGAAGCCCAACACCAGGAACAGCCAGATGGCAGAGGCGAAGGCCCAGGGAATGTGCATCCCCATGCCGAGCGCCTTGGCCCGCATATAGGTGCGGGTCCACCAGCACATCACCGCAATGGTGAGGAATGCGCCGGCCATAATGAACCAGCCACCCTTTTCTAGCGGGACGAACGGGCTGAAGCCGTATTCCGGCCCCGGAGGATCAAGCGAAAGCCAGAACAGCTCGCGCATGAAGGTCTGCGGGCTCCAGCCGGCCTGCGCCCAGAAGTTGAGGCCGATGATCATGATCGCCGCGCCGCCGAAGACAAGGCTGAGCGTGCCGAGCAGACCAAGATAGACCGGGCCGATCTGGGCCTGGCCCAGCTTGCCCATCCAGTAGTTGTGGCCGACCAGGGCAATGCGCCCTTCGCTGCCGTCGAGGTGCGGGACGCCCATTTCGGGCGGCCCTTGCACTTGCACCTGTGTGAAGATGTTTTGATATGTCGCCATGGTTCAGGTGCTCCTTACGACCAGATCGGGATCTTCTTCCAGAAATCCCAGAATTCGATCCAGCTGCCGACATACAGAGTGCCGGAAATGACGATGCAGATGGCGCTCCAGAACCCTGCGCTAAGCGCGAGGAAGAGCCCCACCCGGTGAATGCCGAGCGTGCCGACCGAGTAGCCGATGAAGTCACGGAAGTAGGTGTCTTCATATTCCGGCGTCTTCACGTCGGTTCCGCCGGTGGTGTTGACCGCCGACAGCACCAGGCCGCCATGCAGTGCGAGCGCGAGACAGTTCGTGAAGAAGAACGTGATCGCGAGCATGTGCACAGGGTTGTAGTGGAAGTTGCCGAAGGCATAGCCGACGCCCGAAACCCATTCGAGGTGGGTCCAGATGCCATAGGGGAAGCCATTGCCCCATGCGCCCATCCACAAGGGACGGATCACATTGAGCGTGACATAGGCGAACACGGCGACGCTGAAGGCGATCGGGACGTGGTAGCTCATGCCCAGCTTGCGCGAGATTTCTGCCTGACGCAGCACCCACGAAGAGAAGGCGACAACCGCGCAGGCGGTAATCACCTGCCAGTATCCGCCTTCTTTCAGCGGAGCAAAGGCAAGGCCAGCTTCAATCGATGGCGGATTGATCGAGATAAGCCAGGGGTTGAGTGTCGGACCTTGGGTGGCCGCGGCAAATATAAGTGCCGTGCCAAGCAGCGCAGCAATTGCCGTCGTTACTCCAAAGAATCCGACATAAAACGGCCCGACCCAGAAGTCGAAAAGGTCGCCGCCGATTAATGTGCCACCGCGAACGCGGTATTTCCGCTCGAAACTAAGGAGCGCCATAGGTCCATCCTCCCCGCCAGTAAGGCGGGCGTTTGAATTGTCGAAAAGGTGTTAGGAGGCAGGCAGGCGAACCTGCCCCCTCACATTTCGATCAGGACTATCCTGCCGCCGGAGCTTCCGACGATTCGATAGCAGCCTGAACCGGAGCGGGTGCGCCAGGAGCGCGCTCGAGCCAGTTGTAGCGATCCGTGCTGAGCAGGATGAAGTGGATGGTGAACGCCAGAACAGCGAGACCAACATGGAGCGCTACGAGTGCGCGGCGGATGTCAAAATAAAACCAAACTCTCCACATGGGAAAATTCCTTTCGTGTACCGATCAGATGCTGACGCCGCCTGCGGAATGCAGGACAGACGCGATCATGATCGAATTAGAGCCAGGGCTTGTAGGCCCACATCAGGGCATGAGCGACCAAAGCGATCGCCACATAAAGGACAAACGTCCCCATGAAGCCCTTGTGGATTTCCTGTGCCTCTTCAGGCGTCAGGTGAGTTCCGATACGTTCGTTCATCGGGTTTTCTCCGTTCAGTTGGGTGTGATTGGGAGCCAAATGGCCCCCGTCGGCGTCCCCGCGTGATCCCCCACGTGGATTGGAGAGCCCCCTTGGTGGGGGCATGGGCTTGTGCTGGCGCGATACGCACCAGCGACAAAGGGTTGGATCGGGCGTGCATGATCATGCTCCCGCTCCTTCAAGCAGCGCCTCGGCGAGGCAGTCTGCCGTAACAATCGCTGCGCCGCGCTGGCGTGCGGTCCGCTCGGCCGCATCGCGCAGGCGCTTGGCAGCGGAAATGCGGATCAGCACGGGCTGGGCTTCGACCAGCTGGTCAAGCCGCGCCTTGGCGTCGATGTCCCAGGTCAATTCCGCCAGGCTGCGCGCCGGGGTCGGATCGACCTTGTCGAGCTCGGTGCCGAGCGGGAGGATGTGGAACAGCGCATCAAACAGCGCATTGCACACTTCCTGCACCAGATAGGTCGCGCCCGAATAGCCCATGAACGGCGTGCCGGTGTGGCGGCGGATGGCCGCGCCCGGGAAGCTCGCCGGGATATACATCCCGCGCGCGCCGCACTCGGCCATGTACATGCGTTCGTTATAGCTGCCGAACATCACCAGCGGCGGGTTGGCATAGATCGCGGCGCGCACCTGTTCGTTCACCGGCTTGACCCCGGCGCAGCGCGAAAACGCGAAGTTGCAGGGCAGGCCCATGTCGTCTTCGAGGAAGTGGCGGATGCCGCGCGCATAGGTTTCGTTGGCGACGATGCCGAAGCTCGCCGTGCCGAAGAAATCCTGCGTGACCGAACGCCACAAGTCCCACAGCGGCTTGATGGTGGTGTGCTTCTCGCGCTCGATGAAGGGTTCGGGATCAAGCCCGAGTTCGGCCGCCAAAGCGCGCAGGAACTTGGTCGTCTGGCTGAGGCCGACGGGCGCCTGGAAATAGGGCCGTTCCAGCGTCTCGCACAGGTTGCGGCCATATTCGCGGTACATGCAGACATTGGCGTCGCTGGTGGCCAGATCGCGGATGTCGGCGAGGTGGCTGCCCAGGGGGAACGCCATGCCGACTTCAGCGCCGATGCCTTCGACCAGGCGGCGGATTTCGGCCAGATCGGATGGCATATTGAACATGCCGTAGGCCGGGCCGATGATGTTGACGCGCGGCTTCTCGCCTTCGCGCCGCTCGCGCGGGGCGGGCATCTTCTTGGGGCCGAATTCGGTCCACAGCCAGGTCAGCGCGCGGTCTGCCGATTGCCACTGATCTTCGTCAATGGTGCGCGGCAGGAAGCGCTTGATGTTGGTGCCTTCAGGCGTCACGCCGCCGCCGATCATCTCGGCAATCGAGCCGGTGACGACCACGGCGGGAAGCTCGGTATCGAGCGCCTGCCATGCGCGCTTCATCGCGCCTTCGGTGCCGGTTTTGCCGAGCTCTTCCTCGCCAAGGCCAGTCACGACAATCGGCAGCTCGTGCGGGGGCAGCGCGTCGGTGTAGTGCAGCACGGATGTGACAGGCAGGTTCTCGCAGCCCACCGGGCCATCAATGATGACCTGCAAGCCCTTCACCGCAGTGAAGACGTAGGTTGCGCCCCAGTATCCGCCGGCGCGATCATGATCGAGGACGAGGCTCATGAGCCGATCGCCTCCGATGCCTTGCGTGCGGCATCATTGAGCGCAGCGTATTTCTTGCGGAACTTGGGCCGGTCGACGGGGAGTTCTTCCCACACGCCGGCGGCGTGTTCGGTGCCGACGCCTTCGAAGAAATCGCGCATCGCATCGAAGCGCGCCTTGTTGCCCATCGCCGCGTTGATCACTGTGGCCAGGCTGCCAGCGCCCGCCGGGCCCATCAGCGGACGGGCCGAGATGAGGTTGGTGAAGTAGAGCGAAGGGATCGCCCTGGATTTGGCATATTGCACAACCGGGGTGGTGCCGATGGCCAGATCGGGACGGTATTCCTCGACCGCGGCGATGTCCTGTTCAAGGCTCGCGCGGAACTGGATCTGCACGCCGCGCGCTTCGAGCCATTCGCGGTCAGCATCCGACCAGCGGGTTTTCGGGCAGGCCGAGCCGACATAGCGCACATCCGCGCCGCTTTCGACCAGCAGGCGGGCGACCAGCAGTTCGGAGCCTTCATAGCCCGAAACCGTGATGCGGCCCTTGATCGGCATCTTTTCGAGCGCGCCCTTGCAGGCAGCGATCATCGTGTTCTTGACGCCCTCGACCGATGCTTGCGGCAGGCCGAGCGTATCGCCCAGGCTTTGCAGCCAAGCCGCCGTGCCATCCGCGCCCACCGGAGCCGAGCCCACGATTGGCCGGCCTGCGGCTTCGAATTCGCGGATGCTGGCGGTGTAGAACGGGTGGATCGCAGCGACCACGGCGCAATCCAGTGCAGCATAAAGCTCGCGCCATTCGCGGGTCGGCACAACCGGGCCAGCAGCAAGGCCGAGCGGCGCAAGCATCTGGCCAATCACCACCGGATCGGCCGGGAACATCTCGCCCAGAAGCGCGACGGTGGGCTTGTCCGTGCGTTCGCGCGGCGCGGCAACCGGGCCGGCCTTCACTTCTTCGCGGGCGTAATTGAGCATCGCGCCGGCCAGCACATCCTTGGCCTCGGCGTGCGTGGGGATGCCGAAGCCGGGGACATCGATGCCGACAATCCGCACGCCGTTGATCTGCTTTTTCAGCAGCCGCAGCGGCACGCCGCTTGCGGTCGGCACGCACAGGTTGGTGACGATGATCGCATCATACAGTTCAGGATCGGCGAGATTTTCAACCGCTTCCTTGATGTCCTCGAACAGCTTGCCGGTGACCAGCGTTTCCGAGCTGAACGGCACGTAGCCGACGGTGCGGCGGGCGCCGTAGAAGTGCGAGGTGAAGGTGAGGCCGTACACGCAGCAGGCCGAGCCCGAGAGCACGGTTGCGGTGCGCCGCATTCTCAGGCCCACCCGAAGCGAGCCGAAAGCCGGACACATCGATTGCGGCTGATCATGCGGGCCGGCCTTCGGATCAACCGGATAGTCGGCAGCGTATTGATCGAGAATATCGCTCTTGCCCGCGGCGCGCGCGGCTTCGCGCATGGTGTCTTTGGAGGCGCAAGCGCCGCCGCTATCACCTGCCGCGCCGGGAACGAGATCGATCCGGTCAGCGGCGCGCTGGGGTGCAAAGGCGTTATGATCGCTCATGCTTCGTCGTAAACCACTTCGAGGGTCGGGCGCGTTTCGAACACGCCGCCGCGCATGTCGGCCTGGGTTGCGGGCACCAGTTGGACATCGCCGCCGGTCACATCAGAGCTGAACAGGCCGAGCAGGCCGTCCTGTGTCAGCGGGGTGGGGCGCACCGGGGGTGCTTCGGCGACGTTGACCGCGAGGTCTTCAAACAGGCTTGCCCATTCGCCGCCGGGGATGCCGATAATCTGGTAATTCGCGCTCTTGCGGCGAATATCCTCGTTGGCGGGGATCGCGGTGAGCACCGGGATGCCGACCGCTTCGGCGAAGGCGTGGGCTTCGCCCGTGCCATCATCCTTGTTGATGATCATGCCGGCCACGCCGACATTGCCACCCATCTTGCGGAAATATTCCACCGCCTGGCAGACATTGTTGGCGACATAGAGCGATTGCAGGTCGTTCGATCCGACCACGATCACCTTCTGGCACATATCGCGGGCGATCGGCAGGCCGAACCCGCCGCACACCACGTCGCCGAGGAAATCGAGCAGGACGTAATCAAAGCCCCAATCGTGGAAGCCCAGCTTTTCGAGCAGTTCGAACCCGTGGATGATGCCGCGACCACCGCAGCCGCGACCGACTTCGGGGCCGCCCAGTTCCATCGCGAACACGCCGTCGCGCTGGAAGCACACATCCTCGATGCGCACTTCCTCGCCGGCCAGCTTCTTCTTCGACGAGGTTTCGATGATCGTCGGGCAGCTCTTGCCGCCGAACAGCAGGCTGGTGGTATCGGACTTGGGATCGCAGCCGATCAGCAGCACGCGCTTGCCCTGCTGGGCCATCATGTAGCTGAGGTTGGACAGCGCGAAGCTCTTGCCGCTGCCGCCCTTGCCGTAGATCGCGATGATCTGCGTTTCCTTGGTCACTTCGCCGGTGTGAACCGGATCAGGTTCCTGGCCCGCTTCATCACGCAGCATCGCTGCCTGATCTTCAAGGGTGCGGGTTTCGAGTATCGACATCAGCAATTGCTCCAATCAAGAACCATCTTGAGACAATCGGGATCGGTGAATGCCTGCGGATAAGCTTCGGTTGCCTCACCCGCCGGGCGGCGGTTGGTGACAAGGTCTTTGAGATCCAGCCGGCCGCACTCGATCAGGGCGCGGGTTTCAGCCAGATCGCCGGGCTGCCATTCGGCGGCCACGCGGAAATGGGCTTCCTTCATGAAAGCCGCCGGGAAGGCGAAGCTGACACGTTCGGAATAGAAGCCGGCAAGCACGATCTCGCCGCCTTTGGCGAGGCGCTGCACCAGCGTATCGATCAGGCCGGCATCGCCGCTGGCATCATAGATCGCGTGATAATCGCGGCGCTCGTCCTCGTTCGGGTCGATCGCGGCGTAGCCGGCCGTGCCGGTGCGGCGCGCGGGGTTGGTTTCCCACACCGTGGGCGGCTTTCCGCCCAGCGCCAATGTCAGGCGGGCGAGCAGGCGGCCAAGCACGCCGTGGCCGATGATCAGATCGGGCAGGGCATCGCGGTGATGGAAGCCGCCCTTGATGGCATGGAGCGCGGTGGCCGCCAGCGCGCACAGCACGCCGGAAGCGCCGAGATGTTCGGGGATCGGCATGGCGCGGGCCGAAGGCACGATCACGCGTTTGGCCGTTCCGCCAAACAATCCGCGCGCTTCGGTGTAGCAATTGGCGCCGGGCACAAACACCCAGTCGCCGATGCGGCCGCGTGCTTCGATCCCGGCATCGATAATCCGGCCGACGGATTCATAACCGGGGACCAGCGGATAGCCGAGGCCGGGGAAGGGCGGCATCCGCCCGGTCCACAACAGCTTCTCGGTGCCGGTGCTGATCCCGCTCCAGGCGATCTCGACCACGACATCGGCGGCCTCCACCGGCTTCATCTCGAGCGACCGAAGCGTCAGGCGCTCCGGTGCTTCAAGAATGACTGCCAGCGTGTCCATCGTTGTCTCTCTCCGTCGGGATTTTTCGAGGACGGAAACGTCGACTCGATTAGCCCATTGATACGTTCTGCCGAGTGTTAGCTACGCCTTACGTGTTGGACTGTCAAATTTTATGGACAAGTTTCCCTCAGGCCTGTGCGATTATGACACTTGCGTTGACCGGTTGCGCAGTTGCGACGACCTGAGCGCGGGCGAATCCGGCGCGCTTCAGCATGGCGATGATTTCTGCCGGGCTGCGCGCACGGCCAGAGCCCATCGCCCATAGATACAGCCCGAAGAATGCCTCCCCCATCGGCTCTGCGCCGGGGATCTGCGCCATCGGCTCGGCAATCAGCAGCCGCGCGCCCGGCGCAAGGCTGGCGCGGATATTGGCGAGCAGGCCTTGCGCGGGGTCATCGTCATGATCGTGCAGGATCCGGATCAAGGACACCATGTCGTAGCCTTGGGGAATGGAATCCTTGAAGAAATTGCCGGGATGCGCCGTCACGCGCCCCGCGCCGACCGCTTCGCCAAGCACGGCGCGGCCGGTGTCCGCCACTTCGGGCAAGTCAAACAGTCCGAGTTCAAGCTGCGGCCAGGCCGTGCCGATCGCCTTCAGGAACGCCCCGTGTCCGCCGCCGACATCGAGCAGGCGGGTGACATTGCGGAATGACACCGATGCCAGCACCTCGTCTGCCACGAAATGCTGCGATGCGGCCATTAGCTGGGAATATTCAGAGGTTTGCGCGCCCCGCTCGGTGGCGCCGTGGAGCGCGCCCGCATAGGTCCAGAAGCGCGACAGCGAGGTCGCCTCCCGCCGGTCGGCCCGCAGCAAACCCATCGGATCGGCAAGATCGGCGTAGAGCAGGCGGTGATGGCGCACCATCGCCTGCACCCCGGCATTGGCGGCGAACACCGCGCCCTGTTCGCCCAGCATCCAGCAGTCCGGCGCGGCCTCTTCCGACAGCCTCAGCGCCCGTCCGGCGCGCAGCAGCGTGAGGGCGGCCGCCTCGCTCAGCCCTATGCGCGGGGCGATGGCCGCCGCAGGCAGGGGGCCGTCCTGCAGGATGTCGAACAGCCCGCTTTCGACATAGGCGCGCAAGACCTGCGAATAGGCAAAGCCGGCCAGCAGATCGAACGCGGCATCGGCGCGGCTGCGCGCGATCCAGCGGATCAGCGGCAGGCGCGCGGCCCAGTGCTGGAAGCGGGGATTGGCGAAGACGCGGTTGCGGCGCTTGATCCAGCCCGTCCGGATGGCGGCCTTATCGATCACGGACGGGGTGTTTTACAGGTCATATGTCTAAACAATTGGACAGAGACGCGCGTAAGGTCAATGATATTCGCGGGGATTGAGGAAGGGAGAACGGGTCATCGCGCGAGTCGCCGTCATCGGGGCCGGAATTGGCGGGCTGACCAGCGCTGCACTGCTGGCAGCGCAGGGCCATGACGTCACGGTGCTCGAAAAAGAGGCCTGGGTCGGCGGCAAAGCCCGCCGCGTGCCCGTCGACGGCGCCGAAATTGACGGCGGGCCGACAGTGTTCACCTATCGCGCCGTCTTCGACGAGGTGTTCGCTGCCTGCGGGTCGCGGCTCGAGGATCATGTCACCATCGCCCGCGCCGATGTGATCGCGCGCCATGCGTGGGACGCATCGGGCCACCTTGATCTCTATGCCGATCCGCTCCGCAGCGAGGACGCCGTGGGCGCCTTTGCCGGGGCCGAGGCCGCGCGCGGTTATAGCGCCTTCCGCAAGGAGGCAGCGCGCATCTTCAAGGTGCTCGAACAACCCTTCCTGCGCGGCGACAAGGCTTCCACGCCGTTGCCGATGATGTGGCGGATCGGGCCGTGGCGGATCGGTGATGCGCTGGCGATGCGCCCGTTTGACGGGATGTGGAAGGCGCTCGGCGGCCACTTCAAGGACCAGCGCCTTCGGCAATTGTTCGGGCGCTATGCCACCTATTGCGGATCCTCCCCTTTCGCAGCGCCCGCCACGCTGATGCTGATTGCCGATGTCGAGGCGCGCGGGGTGTGGCTGATCGACGGCGGGATTCATGCGCTGGCCAAGGCGATTGCCGCTCTTGCCGAAAGGCAGGGCGCAAGGGTGCGCACCGGCGCGCCGGTGGCGGATATCCTCGCCACCAAGGGCCGCACCAGCGGGGTGAAGCTGGTGAGCGGCGAGGTGATCGCGGCGGACATTGTCATCTGCAACGGCGATCCGGCGGCGCTGGCAACGGGGCGTTTCGGCGCGGATGCCGCCCGCGCGGTGCCGGCGATACCGCCCGCCAAACGCTCGCTCTCGGCGCTCGTCTGGTATGCGCACACGCGGACAGAGGGCTTTGCACTCAGCCACCACAATGTGTTTTTCTCGCCCGATTACGCGCGCGAGTTCCGCGAGATCGCCAGCGGCCAGCCGCCCAGCGATCCCACTGTCTATGTCTGCGCCATGGATCGCGGCGCAGGCGAACATACGCCGCCGCCGCAAGGGCGCGAGCGCATCCAGATCATCGTCAACGCCCCCGCCCATGGAGACGTTCACCACTATTCGTCCGAGGAGAGAGAGCGATGCACCCGAAACATGATGGCCACGCTGAAACGCTGCGGTCTCACGCTGGAGGAGCCGCTGCCGCATCAGCTCATGACCCCGCAGGACTGGGAGGGGCTGTTCCCGGCCACGGGCGGCGCTCTTTATGGCAGGGCGTCACACGGCTGGGCGGCCTCTTTCCAGAGGCAAGGGCCCAAGACGCGGCTGAAGGGTCTTTACTGCACGGGCGGGGCGACCCATCCGGCGGCCGGCGTCCCTATGGCAGCCTTGTCCGGGCAGCTGGCAGCGCGGGTGATCGCGAAGGACCTCGCTTCGACGAGGACATCCCCGCGGGCGGCTATTCCTGGTGGTATGTCGACGCGATCAGCGACGACGGGCAGCACGGGCTGACGATCATCGCCTTTCTGGGCAGCGTGTTCTCGCCCTATTACAAGAAGAGCGGACGCGGCGATCCGCTCAACCATTCCTCGCTCAATGTCGCGCTCTACGGCCCGCAGCACCGCTGGGTGATGACCGAGCGTGGCAGCGGCGCGGTGCAGCGCGATGCCAGCAATCTGGTGATCGGGCCGAGCGCGGTGCGCTGGGATGGCGAGGCGCTGACGATCGACATTGTCGAGGGCGATTCCCGCCTGTTCGTGCCGTGGCAGCGCCCGGTGGTGGGCCGCGTGCGGGTGTTCCCCGAGGCGCTGAACCGCGTCGCCTTCAGTCTCGACGCCGCAGAAAACCACATCTGGCACTGCCTCGCCCCGCGCGCGCGGATCGAGGTGGAGATGCAGTCCCCCGGCCTCAGCTGGAGCGGGAAGGCCTATCTCGATCACAACCGCGGGGCCGAGCCGCTGGAGAAGGGCTTCAACACCTGGCACTGGTCGCGCGCGCATCTCAGCGAAGGCGCACTGGTGTGTTACGAAGGCGAGCGCGGCGACGGGTCGCTGTTTGCCAGCGCGCTCAGGTTCGATGCGCAAGGCGTGCCCGAGCCAGTCGATCTGCCCCCGATCGCGCACCTGAGCCCAAGCAAATGGCGGGTCGAGCGCCGCACCCGGTCCGACATCGGCGTCGCCGAAGTGCGCCGGACGTGGGAGGACACGCCGTTCTACGCCCGCTCGGAGCTCGCCTCGCGCTTTCTGGGCGAGGAAGTGGTGACGGTGCAGGAGAGCCTCGATATGCGGCGGTTCTCCTCGCCGCTGGTGCAGTTCATGCTGCCCTACCGGATGCCGCGAAAGGCCCGCTAGTCCGCAAGGCGCACAGCAGGTTCGTGCAGCCTCATGGTTTCACCACCAGATTGCCCAGGTGGCTGCCATCGAACAGCATCAGCAAGGCGTCCGGGAAATGGTCGATCCCGCTGACAACGTGTTCGGGCAAGGTCAGCTTTCCGGCCTGCATCAGCGCGGCAATCTCTGCCATCGCAGTGGGATAGTCCGCCTCGTAATAGCTGACGACGAAGCCTTTCATCATCGCATTGCGCTCTGCCAGACGCAGGTAGAGTTTCGGCCCGCGGACATCGTCGAGATTCTGGTACTGCGAGATCGCGCCGCAAATCGCGATCCGCGCGCCGGCGGGCGCCAGATTATCGAGCACGATATCCAGCGTTTCGCCGCCGACATTATCGAAGAACACATCCACCCCGTCAGGGGCTGCTGCGGCAAGTTGCCGGGCAAGATCGCCGCTCTTGTAATCAATCGCGACATCAGCGCCGAGTGTATCGACCAGATAGCTGCATTTCGCCGGGCCTCCGGCAATGCCGATCACGCGGGCACCGCGCGCCTTGGCCAATTGCACCACCACGGATCCCACAGCGCCCGCTGCCCCTGAAACCACGACGACATCGCCCGCCTGAACCTGCGCCACGCGGATCAGCCCGACCCATGCGGTGATGCCGCCCGTGACGTTGAGCGGCCCGGCAAAATCGCTCGGTGTCATGCCCGGCTGCACGTCGAGTTTGCGCAATCCGGCCGCAGGCACCAGCGCGTGGGTTTGCGCTGACAGCATCCCGTAAACCCAGTCACCGACCGCCAGATCGCTGCTGTTCGTCTCGACAATCTGGCCGACACCGAGTGCGGGAATGGTTTCTCCCAGCGCGGCCGTCTCGTGCATCCCGGCATCGCTCAAGGTCGTGCGGATCCACGCATCGATCGACAGCGTATCGACCCGTGCGACGACAAATCCCGCCGCAACATCGCCAAGGGCTGCACTTTCGATCCCGAAATCATCGAGCACCGGCATCCCGTCTGGGCGCCGTTTGATGAAGACTCTGCGGTTTTGAATGGCGATGACTTTGCTCCTCACAATCAATTGATTGGAGCGTGGGGAGCGCGGCAACCGCTAACAATTGCCTATTTGACTAGCGGATATTGCCACTGATCGCTGGCCGCGCCGGGATCGATCGGCATTTCAGACGGATGCGGCGCGCATGGTGCAACCGCAGCAGCGGTCAGGCAGGCGGCTCGCCCTCGCGCTCGGCGGCCTCTTTGGCCTGGCGTTCGGCGCGGGTTTTCTTGAGCATCCGGTCCATCTTGAGCCACTGCCACACGCCGACGCCGATCGCGATGCCGTAGAACAGCACGATCTCGATCCAGCCCATGTCACCCATTGTGGTCTCCTAGCGGTGGTGTGCGAGGAAGGCGCTGATCTTGGCCGCCACCGCCTCGGGCGCTTCCTCGTGCGCCAGATGCCCGAGACCGGGGAGCACGTCCAGCGTCGCATCGGCCAGCCAGCCTTGCGCATCGCGCGCCCAGTCGGGCGGGATCGCCGGGTCATTGCCGCCATGCACCAGCAGCACCGGATTGCGCGCCGCGCCCATCCGCTCGCGCAGGCCGGGCAAGTCCCAGTTGGCCATCATCGCCAGCGCGCCGCCAGCGTGGCCGGGGTGCTTCAGCAGCGTGCGATAGCAGGCGAGGCCTTCAGGCTCGATCCGCGAATGGGTCGAGCGCCACAGGAACCGGCCCGCGCCGCCGGTAAGATCGACCGTGCTGGCAAAGATGCGCGGCACCAGCGGGTTGATGAACAGCGCTTTGGCGACCGCGGGGAAGATCTGCGCGAAGGGGCCGGGGAAGGGCCGCAGCGCCGCGTTCAGCCCGATGATCGGGCCGGTGTATCCATGATCCAGCGCCAGTTGCAGCGCCAGCGCCGCGCCGGCCGAATGGCCGATGATCGCCGCAGGTTCGACCTTGAGGGCCTCCAGCAGCCCCGCAATCTCGCCCGCCATCGCCGGCAGGCTCATGGCATAGGCATCGTGCCCGGTGGTGAAGGCGTGGCGCGGCAGATCGGGGGCGATCACGGTGTGGGTCTGCGCCAGCAAGGGCATCAGCCCGCGCCACGAATGGACCGAGGCGCCGGTGCCGTGGAGCAGCAGCAGCGGCGGGCCGGAACCCATGCGCTGCACGTGCCAGTTGGCCCGGCCGACCCGCACAAAATCGCTCGCCTCGCGGTGCGGCCAGATCAGCCCTTCGCGGTTCCAGTCGAGCCGGCTCATGCCGCTTGCATCGGCTGGGCGGCGTTGATCGCTTGCTGCAGCAGCCGGGCGTCCGCGCGCGGCAGGGCGAGGAAGCGTCCGCCCAGCGCACGCGCGAGTTCTGCGCCTTCGGGGCCGGGGCGGGCCGAGATATCGACCACCAGCGCATCGATCCCGCGCGCATAGATCGCCTTGGCGGCGGCCTCGGCATCGAGCTTGGCTTGCGGGCGGCCGGGCGCGCCATCGGCGGCGATATTGGCCCGCCCGTCGGTCAGGATCACCAGCGCCGCGCTGCGCCCGCGGGCGATCACGGCTTCGGCCACTTCGCGCGCGGCATTGAGGCCCATCGCGAGCGGAGTGCCGCCGCCGCCGGGCAGCTCAGCCAAGCTGCGGCGCGCGCGGGTGAGCGAGCGGGTGGGGGGCAGCAGCAGTTCCGCCTGCGAGCCCCGGAACGCGACCAGCGCGACTTCGGAACGGGTGATATAGGCCTGCCCCAGCATCAGCTCGACCGCGCCCTTGGCCTCGGCCAGCCGCGCCGCCGCCGCCGAGCCGCTGGCATCGACGGCAAAGATCGTGACGCGGGCGGCGCGTTCTTCAAACCGGCGGATGCGCAGATCTTCCTTGCGCATGATGATCGGGGCATCGGCGGCCTGTGCCTGCCCGAGTTCCCTGCGCCGCACCGCCTGCCACGGCACCGCGGCGCGCAGGCTGTCGATCAGCGCGAGCTTGGCCCCGCCGCGCGGCATTCCGGGGCGCGCGCCCAAAGGCTTGCCGCGGGTGGCGGCCTTGCGTTTCTGGCCGGTGCCGCTGCTCGATGAACGGCGCGGGGCTTTCCCCTGCGCGAGGCTTTCGAGCAGGCCCGCCGGGATCGCCGCCTTGGCCGCCTCGACGAGGATTTCGGACAGATCGGGCTCGGGTTGCTGCTGTTCGGTATCGTCGCGGTTGTCACGCTCGCCATCGGGGGGCGGGGGCGGTTGCTCTTCGGGCGCGGGCTCTTCGCTGTCCTGCGGCGGCAGGCGCGTGGCGCGCGGGGCGAGCACGAGCCGCACGGCCCCGGCCAGATCGGCCTCGGTGGCGGCCGCACGCCCAGCCAGCGCCGCCAGCCCGCGCGCAGCCTCGCCCGCAAAGATCAGCGCGCGCAAGCTGTCGACCCCGAGCATGGCAGCCGTGGCGGCGAGCGCTTGCATCGCTTGCGTCTCAAGCGGTGCAACATCGGCGAGGCGTCCTGCAGCAGGGGCGATTTCCACCCCTTGCCAGCGGCGCGAGGCGGACAGATCGCAGGCAAAGGCGAGGCGTTCGGAGAGGCTGACAGGCGGGGCCTCGTCCGGGTCGGCCGCGTCATCCAGCAGCACCAGCGCAGTGCCGCCTTCATCCAACGCCTGCGCCAAGCGTCCGGCCACGCCGCTATCCATCCGTTCGGCCATGCCCGCGATCAGCGCGCCGCCGGCGGCCTCCTCGATCAGCCCGGTCTGGTGCACCGGCTTGCCGGCCGAGAGGCTGGCGGCCAGATCAATCCCGCCCAGCAACCGCTCGTCATCGACATGGCCGGGCAGGCGGCGCAGCGCGATATGTTCCCCCAGCGCCGTCACCAGCGCCTCACGCGCAGGGCTGGCCCCGCGCAGCACCATGCCGCGAAACAAGCGCGGGGCGAGAAGGAACAATCGGGCCGCGCTTAACCCATCATCAAGCGGATCTTGCGCGCCCTCAGGCGTCATCCGAACAGCTCGGCAATCGCCCGGGTGATGCGCACAGTGGAGCCGGTCTCGTCGAGCACGTCGCGCCGCAAACGGTGGCGCAGCGCCAGCGGCGCGATGGCGATCAGGTGCTTGCGGGTGACCTTCTTGGCGCCGTCCAGTGCCGCCAGCGCGCGTGCGGCGCGCATCAGGGTGAGCTCGCCGCGCAGCCCGTCCGCGCCCACCGCAAGGCAAAGTTCGGCGGCATCGCGCAGCACATCTTCGCCTGCCTCAAGCTTGGCGAGCCGCGCCTTGCCCTTGGCGACGCGTTTGAGGGTCGCTTCGTCCTCGCCCGCCCAGCGCGCCGCGAAACTTTCGGGATCGCGCTCGTTCTCGGCGACGAGGCGCATGATGGCGATCCGCACCTCGATATCCTTGGGGCTGCGCACTTCGACCGAAAGCCCGAACCGGTCGAGCAGCTGCGGGCGCAACTCGCCTTCTTCCGGGTTGCCGCTGCCGATCAGCACGAACTTGGCCGGGTGGCGCACCGAGAGGCCCTCGCGCTCCACCACGTTCTCGCCCGAGGCGGCGACATCGAGCAGCAGATCGACGAGGTGATCTTCGAGAAGGTTGATCTCGTCGATATACAGGAAGCCGCGGTGGGCCTTGGCGAGCAGACCGGGCTCAAACGCCTTCTCGCCCGAGCGCAGCGCGCGTTCCAAATCGAGGCTGCCGATCACGCGGTCCTCGGTCGCACCCAGCGGCATATCGACGAAGGGCACCGCGCGTTTCACCATCTTGCCGCTGCCGCAGACGCCGGGATAGCGCGCCTGATCCTCTTTCGAGGCGCCATAGGGGCAGCCGTCTGCCGCCATGATCGGCGGGAGCAGGCTGGCGAGCGCGCGCGCGGCGGTGGACTTGCCCGTGCCGCGATCGCCGAACACCATCACCCCGCCAATGCTGGGATCAACGGCTGCAATCAGCAGCGCGAGTTTCATCTCGTCCTGACCGACGATTGCGGAGAAGGGGAAGCGTGCCATGTGAGGCGTCTTGTGGACGTTCCGGCGGGTTTGGACAAGCCTGCGTGACAAGCCCGCCTGACAGATTTTCGCAGATTATCGCCTCAACGCTTCCCCAGCCGGTTCAGCAGCAGCACTGGCAGCAGTCCTGCCGCGAGCAGGATCAGCGCGGGGATCGAGGCTTCGATCAGCCGCTCGTCGCTGGCGAGGCGATAGGTGCGGGTGGCGAGCGTTTCGAGGTTGAAGGGCCGCAGGATCAGCGTGGCGGGCAATTCGCGCAAGGTATCGATGAACACCAGCGCGGCTGCGCCCGCAAGGCTGGGGGCGAGCAGCGGGGCATAAATCCGTGCCAGCACGCGCCCCGGGCCCGCGCCGAGCGAGCGTGCCGCCGAATCGAGCCCCGGCGGGATCCGCGACAGCCCGCCGCTGACGCTGTTATAGGCGACCGTCAGGAACCGCACCGACAGCGCATAGACCAGGATCGCGCTCGTCCCCGTCAGCAGCAGCCCGCCGCTCCAGCCCAGACTATCGCGGGCAAAGCGGGTGAGGCTCTGGTCGAGGATGCCGAGCGGTGCGAGGAGCCCGACAGCGAGCAGCGCGCCGGGCAGGGCGTATCCCAAGGTCGCCAGCCGGATCGCGCCCGCCGTCAGCCCCATGCCATGGCCGCCGCCCGATCGCGCGCGGGCAAAGGCGAGCAGCAGCGCGGTGACGAGGCACAGGCTCGCGGTCGCAAGCCCCAGCCACAGGCTGCCGCGCGCATAGGTGGCAAGATCGCCCGCCGCGGCCTGCGCCGTGTCAGTGAGCGCCATCATCGCAAGGTAACCGGCGGGCAGCACGAAGCCGAGCAGCACCGGCACTAGGCAGGCGGCCAGCGCCAGCACCTTGCCCAGCGGCGAGAGCGCCACCAGCGGCTCCTCGCCCGCGCGCATCGCCAGCCCGTCGCGGCTGTCGCTGCGGCCGTGCCGCGTGGCGGCCTCGATCGCGACCAGCGCGATGACGAACAGCAGCATGATCGCCGCCAGCTTGAGCGCGGCAGGCTTGTCACCCATCGCCAGCCAGCTGCGGAAGATGCCGGTCGAGAAGGTGGGGATGGCGAAATATTCGGCCACGCCGAAATCGGCCAGCACCTCCATCAGCACCAGCGCAAGGCCGCCTGCAATCGCGGGACGCGCGGCGGGCAGGGCGACAGCGCGGAACGCGCGCGCAGGCTTTGCGCCAAGGCTGCGTGCGGCGCGGAACTGCGTCACGCTCTGCGTGGCAAAGGCGGTGCGGGCGAGGAGATAGACGTAAGGATAGAGCACCAGCCCCAGCACCAGCGCCCCGCCGCCCAGCGAGCGAATTTGCGGCAGCGCATAATCCTGCGGCCCCCATCCGGTCGCTGCCCGCACGGCGCTCTGCACTGGCCCGGCAAAGTCGAGCAGATCGGCATAGATATAGGCCGCGATATAGGCCGGCACCGCGAGCGGCAGCACCAGCGCCCAGCTCAGCACCCCGCGGCCGGGAAAGCGGGTGGCCACGATGAGCCACGCGCAGCCGGTGCCGGTGACCGCCGCAAACCCGCCCGCCAGCAGCATCAGCAGCAAAGTGTTGGCGATGTAGGTGGGCAGCACGGTCCGCGCCAGATCGGCCAGCGCGGCGCCGTCTCCCGCCAGCGCCGACCACAATATCGCGGCAATCGGCAGCCCCGCGAGCGCGGCAATGGCGAGCGCGGCAAGGCTCCAGCGTGCCTGCACGCCCGAGCCCGCACCCGAGCGGGCGCTTGCCTCTCCGCCCGCAAATTGCCTAAGGCGGCTCACCGGCAATTCCCGCGCCGCGGCGGCAGGATCGAACATTGAGCCTCGAATTTCGTCATATTGCCCATGCATACGGTCAAGTCCGGGCGCTGGAGGACATCAGCTTCAGCGCGCCGGCAGGAGAGATCACCTGCCTGCTTGGCGCGTCGGGTTGCGGGAAGTCAACACTGCTCGGGCTGGCAGCGGGCTTGCTGAGCGTGCAGCAGGGCGAGATCCTGCTGGGCGGAGAGGTGCTGGCCGACGCGGGCCGCAGCCCTCCGCCCGAAGCACGCCCGGTGGGGCTGGTGTTTCAGGATGGCGCGCTGTTCCCGCACATGACGCTGGCGGCCAATGTCGCCTTCGGCCTGCCCAAGGAACGCCGCAGCGAGGCTGAGGGCTGGCTGTCGCAAGTGGGCCTTGAAGGCATGGGCGCGCGTTATCCGCACGAACTTTCGGGCGGGCAGCAACAGCGCGCCGCGCTCGCCCGGGCGATGGCGCCTGAGCCGCGGGTGCTGCTGATGGACGAGCCCTTCGCCAGCGTCGATATCGTGCTGCGCCGCAAGCTGCGCCGTGATTGCCGCATCCTGCTGCGCGAGGCGGGGGCAACGGTGGTGCTGGTCACCCATGATCCGGCCGAGGCGCTCGACATTGCCGACCGGATCGCGGTGATGGAAGGCGGGCGGATCATCCAGTTCGGAACCCCTGAGGAGCTTCACCACGCGCCTGCGACCGCTTCGGTCGGCGCGATTTTCAGCGGGGCGCAGGTGATTGCCGGGGCGCCAGCCGCTGAAGGGTTGGACACTCCCTTCGGCCTGTGGCCCTTCGCCAGCCTGATCGGCGATCTGCCTGAGGCTCCTGCGCTTGATCTGCTGGTGCAGGCAGACCGGCTGGTGCCGGTGGCTGACGCTCGCGGATGCAAGGTTCGCGATGTCCATCCGCTGGGTGCGCGCAAGCGGGTGCTGCTCGAAGGCGCTGACGGAGCGGCGATCACGGTGGAAACCGCGCTGCCGGTCGATCCGGATAAGACCTACAGCGTCTTGCCTGACCAGGAGAGCGTGCGCGCGTTCATGCGCGGATAGGGCTTGCGCGGGGCGAGATAATATTGCAAGTCATTCGCAACTTGTAACAGGATTCCCCCTCCCATGAAGAAACTGCTCCTTGTTCTTGCCGCCTGCGCTGCGCTTGCCGGCTGCACCGAAACCCCCGGCGGCGAAGGCGAAGCGCCTGCCAATGCGGGCGAAGTGAACCTCTATTCCTCGCGCCATTACGACACCGATCTGGCGCTCTACGAGGACTTCACCAAGCAGACCGGGATCAAGGTCAACCGCATCGAGGCCGATGCCGACGCGCTGATCGAGCGGATCCAGTCCGAGGGCGAATTCAGCCCGGCCGATATCCTCGTCACGGTCGATGCCGGGCGGCTGTGGCGTGCCGAGGAAGCAGGCGTGTTCGGCGCGGTCGATTCGGCGGTGCTGAAGGAGCGTATCCCCGCCCACCTGCGCCATCCGGACGGGCTGTGGTTCGGCCTCTCCACCCGCGCGCGGATCATCATCTACAACAAGGCGGCTGGCACCCCGCAGGGCCTCGCCAATTACGCCGATCTGGCTGACCCCAAGTGGAAGGGGCAGATCTGCGTGCGTTCGTCCTCGAACATCTACAACATCTCGCTGCTCTCCAGCATCATCGCCCACAAGGGCGCGGCCGGAGCGGAAACGTGGGCCAAGGGCGTGGTCGCCAATTTCAAGCAGGCCCCGCAAGGCAATGACACCGCGATGATCGAGGCGGTGGCCGCGGGCCAGTGCCGCATCTCGATCGTCAACACCTACTACCTCGCGCGCTATGCCGGGGGCGAGGCCAAGGAAAAGGCGATCTTCGATGCTGTGGGCGTGATCTTCCCCGATCAGGCCGGCACCGGCACCCACGTCAACATCTCGGGCGCAGGCGTGGTGAAGACCGCACCGAACCGCGAGAACGCAATCAAGTTCCTCGAATACCTCACCTCGGAAAGCGCCCAGCGTTACTTCGCCGATGGCAACAACGAATATCCTGCCAGCGTCGGCCTGAAAGCCAATTCGGCGGTCGAGCAGCTTGGCGCGTTCAAGGCGGATACGCTCAATGCCGCGCAAATCGGCAAGGGCCAGGCCGAGGCGGTGAAGATCTTCGACCGCGCCGGCTGGAACTGACGGGCGTCCAATCAAGGCCCGCTTTCAGGTCTTATCACTAAACTGTCTTGATGGGGGCGCGGTGTTCGTTCATTTGCGCCCCCGATCCTGCCGCCCCGTCCGGGCAGCGCACACCTGTATCCGAGGCCATCTTGAACCAGCCCACCATCGACCGCGACCAGTTCACCGAAAGCGCGGCGCTCTCTGTCGAGACGATCACCTATGTCCACCACTGGTGCGAGGGGCTGTTCACGCTCAAGATGACCCGCCCGGCGAGCTTCCGCTTCCGTTCGGGCGAATTCGTGATGATCGGCCTGCCGGGCGACAACGGCAAGCCGCTGCTGCGCGCCTATTCGGTTGCCTCGCCGAGCTATGACGAGGAATTGGAATTCCTCTCGATCAAGGTGCAGGACGGCCCGCTCACCTCGCGGCTCCAGCACATCAAGGTCGGCGATCCGATTTACCTCGGCAAGAAGCCGACCGGCACGCTGGTGACCGACGCGCTGCTGCCGGGCAAGCGGCTGTTCATGCTCTCGACCGGCACCGGCCTTGCCCCGTTCATGAGCCTCGTGCGCGATCCCGAGGTCTACCAGATGTTCGAGGAAGTGATCGTCGTCCACTCGGTGCGCAACGTGAACGAGCTGGCCTATCGCGAGCTGCTGGAAAGCAAGCTCGAAGGCGATCCGCTGCTCGAAGAAGAAGACCGCGCCAAGATGATCTACGTCCCCACCGTGACCCGCGAGCCGTTCCGCACGCAGGGCCGCATTCAGGCACTGATCGACGATGGGCGGCTGTTCGAACAATCCAAGGGCCCGCAGCGCTTCGTGCCGGACGAAGACCGCGTGATGCTATGCGGCAGCATGGCGATGATCAAGGACCACGCCGCCGATCTCGAGCGCCGCGGCTTCGAAGAGGGCGCGAACAACAAGCCGGGGCAGTTCGTGATCGAACGCGCGTTTGTGGGGTAACCTCATCACGTCGCCCCGGACTTGATCCGGGGCCCCGCTGACTTTCTGAACGAAGCAAGCAAGAAGCGGGATCCCGGGTCAAGCGCGGGCAGACGAAGGTCGGTGCGCCAATAGCTGCTTACACGCTGAATTCATTTACGGTTCATCGATCAAGGCTCACCTTCGTTTCGAAGGGAGACTGCCATGTCGAACCGTCTCGTTCCCGTCCTTGCCCTTCTTGCCGCGCTCGCGCCTGCCAGCGCCATGGCGCAAGAGGAGCGCCTGTCGCCGCTGCCGAACTACAATCTCGTCCAGCTCACCGTCGCGGCCAGTGCGGTTCCGGCCGACGAATTCCAGACCCGCACGATGGCAATCACCTCATGCAAGGACGCCGTGAAGCTCGGCAAGGCGCTGGGCGCGAAGATCAACCGAAGCAACTTCACCAAGGCGGGGCAATTGCCCCCTAAACTGCGCCCACTGCTCAAGGATCTCCCGAACGGCATGGCGAGCCCGGTGCTGAGCGAGGGCGGGGAAATGCTGCACGTGCTGGTGGTGTGCAGCCGGGCGTGACCTCTCCCCACTTTCGCGCTTGACCCCCGCCCGCGCGCGCTGTTCAATCGTGGCAAATCAAAACCCTTTTGCCGGAGAGAACCCCCATGCTCGCAACCTCCTATCGCACCGCCTATAACGAAGACCACGAGGCCTTCCGCGACACCGTCCGCAAGGTCTTCGCCGAGCACCTGACTCCGCACATGGAGGAGCATGAGGCGAACGGCATCGTCCCGCGCGACGTGTGGAAAAAGATGGGCGACGCCGGGATGCTGTGCATGACGGTGAAGGAGGAAAACGGCGGCCTCGGCCTCGATTTCGGCTTCAACTGCGTGCTGACCGAGGAATTGAGCTACCTCGGCTCGTCGGCGGGCTTCACGCTCCAGAACGACATCACGGCGAACTATTTCGAGCGCCTCGGCAACCCCGAACAGCGCGCCAAGTATCTCCCCGGCATGGTCAGCGGCGACATCATCACCGCGATCGCCATGACGGAACCCGGCGCAGGGTCCGACCTTCAAGGCATCCGCACCACCGCGAAGAAGGACGGGAACCACCTCGTCATCAACGGCTCGAAAACCTACATCACCAACGGCCAGAACGCCGATTGCGTGATCGTGGTCGCCAAGACCGATCCCGAGCTGGGCTCCAAGGGCATTTCGCTGGTTCTGGTCGACGCTGACACCCCCGGCTTCGAGCGCGGGCGTAATCTCGACAAGATCGGGCAGCACGCCGCCGACACGTCGGAGCTGTTCTTCAATGATTGCCGCGTGCCGATGACCAATATCCTCGGCGCGGAAGGCATGGGCTTTGTGCACCTCATGGAGGAGCTGCCGCAGGAACGCCTCGGCATCGCGGTCGGCGCGCAGGCGTCAGCGCAGCGGGCGTTTGACGAGGCGGTGACCTTCACCAAGGACCGCAAGGCTTTCGGCAAGACCGTGTTCGAATTCCAGAACACCAAGTTCACGCTCGCGGACCTGAAGGCCAAGTTGCAGGTCGGCTGGGCGCACCTCGACTGGGCGATCAAGAAGCACCTCGCAGGCGAACTCACCACTTCCGAGGCTTCCGCCGCCAAGCTGTGGCACACTGATCTGCAATGGGAAATGTGCGATGCGTCGCTGCAACTCCACGGCGGGGCGGGCTACATGAACGAATACGCCATCGCCCGCCTGTGGCGCGATGCGCGCGTGACGCGGATCTTCGGCGGCACCAACGAGATCATGAAGGAAGTGATCAGCCGCTCGATCTGAGGGAGTATCTGAGATGACCGATCCGCTCGACAATCCGCTCGATTTTGGCGGCAAACGCGTCCTCGTCATCGGCGGGTCGAGCGGGATCGGGAACGGCATTGCCCACGGCTTCCGCCAGCGGGGCGCAAGCGTCACTGTCACCGGCACGCGGCCCGATGCGGGCGATTATCTCGAGGCCGAGGACAGCGACTTCACCGGTCTCGATTACCGCCAGCTTGATCTCACCGATCGCCACGCGGCGGACCGGCTGGCGGGTGACCTCGGCGCGGTGGATGTGCTCGTCCTCTCCCAAGGCACCGTCCGCTACGGCCGGCAGGAGTTCACCCGCGAGGGTTGGGATGCGGTGATCGACATCAATCTCAACTCGGTGATGGACGCGGCCCGCGCCTTCCACCCCGCGCTCGCCCAAGCCAAGGGCGCGATCATCATCGTCTCCAGCGTCGCCGCGTTCAAATCGACCATCGGCACGCCCGCCTATGCGGCATCGAAGGCGGGGGCGGCGAGCCTGACCAAGACGCTGGGCGAGGCCTGGGCGAGGGACGGCATCCGCGTCAACGGCATTGCGCCGGGGCTTGTGCCGACCAAGCTGACATCCGTGACCACCGATCACCCCGAGCGCCTCGAAGCGTCCTTGCGCGCCATCCCGCTACGTCGCATGGGCACGCCCGAGGACATGGCCGGCGCCGCGCTGTTCCTCGCCTCACCGCTCAGCGCCTATATCACCGGGCAGACGCTGGTGGTGGACGGCGGCCTTACTCTCTCCTGAAGGACGCAACCGCGATGCAATTCACCCGCCTCGGGGCTTCCGGCCTCACCATCTCGCGCCTGTGCCTCGGCTGCATGAGCTATGGCGACACCTCCAAGGGCTGGCACGGCGACTGGCTGCTGGACGAAGACGCCGCGCGCCCGTTCTTCCGCGAGGCCTTGGAAGCAGGGATCAACTTCTTCGATACCGCCAACATCTACTCGGGCGGCACCTCGGAAGAGATCACCGGCAAGCTGCTGCGCGAAATGGCGCAGCGCGACGAGATCGTGGTTGCCACCAAGGCCTTCGGCGTGTGGCGCAACGCCCCCAATTGCGGCGGGCTGTCGCGCAAGGCGCTGTTCGCGGCGATCGATGACAGCCTTGCACGGCTTGGCATGGACTATGTCGATCTGTTCCAGATCCACCGCTGGGATGATCACACCCCCATCGCAGAGACGATGGAGGCGCTGCACGACATCGTGAAGGCGGGCAAGGCGCGCTATATCGGCGCGTCCTCGATGTATGCGTGGCAGTTCGCCCGCGCGCAGGAAGTGGCCCGCAGCCATGGCTGGACGCGGTTCATTGCGATGCAGAACCAGCTCAACCTGCTCTACCGCGAGGAGGAGCGCGAGATGCTGCCGCTGTGCGCGGCGGAGGGCGTCGGCGTGATCCCGTGGAGCCCGCTGGCGCGTGGGAAGCTGACGCGGCCGTTCGGCGAGAGCTCAGTGCGCAGCGCCACCGACGTGGTCGGCAAGGTGCTTTACAAGGCCGAGGACGAGGCCGACCGCGCGGTGATCGATGAGCTGGCCGCGCTGGCCGCCGCGCGCGGGGAGGCGATGGCGAGCCTCGGGCTGGCGTGGCACTTCACCAAACCGCAGGTCGCAGCGCCCATCATCGGCGCCACCCGCGCGGGCCATATCGCCGATGCCGTGCGTGCACTCGACATCGCGCTATCGGCCGAGGAGATCGCCGCGCTCGAAGCGCCCTATCGTCCCAAATTCCCGACCGGCATGGGGATGCCGATGCCCGCGATGGACCAGGTCAGCCTGCGCGGTTGACCCGTGAGCAGGCGCGTGACGCCTTGCTGCAATTCAGTCACGAAGGGGTCACATCGCTCAGCCACTTCGCCCTTGCAACCATGCGGGGCACACATGGACGTCGTCAATATTTTCCTCACCAGCGAGCTTGGCGAAAGCCTGGATGATTTCGTCCACGATCAGCGACGCTTTACTTTTGACCGGTTGGGGCCGGAAGGGCCGCGGCGTCTGGTCGAGGGGCCGATGTGGGCCTTTGTCGACTGGGTGATGCCCGATATTGCCGGGCTGGAGATGTGCCGCCGGCTGCGCGCCGATCCGCGCACCGTTGATGCTCATGTGACGATGGTGCTGGAGGAGGACGACGCCGACGACCGGCGCCGCGCCTTGCGGGCAGGGGCGGATGACTACGTGCTGGGGCCACTCGATCGCACCGCCGTGCTCGACCGGGTGCTGGCGCTGCAATCGCGCGGGGCCGAACGCCACGCCACCCGCCGCTTCGAAGCGGGCGCGCTGAGCATCGACATGGCCGCCTTGCAGGCGCGCTGGAATGGCGAGCCGATCCCGCTGCGCCCCAACGAATTCCGCCTGCTGCGGTTCTTCGCCGAGAACCCCAACCGCGTGCTGACCCGCGAGGATCTGATCAGCGGGCTGGGCAAGCGCGAACCCCCGATCGACGAACGCACTGTCGATGTCTGGGTCGGCCGGTTGCGGCGCGCGATCAAGTCGGCTGGCGGCGGCAATCCGCTGCGCACCGTGCGCTCGCTGGGATATGTGTTTGATCTGAGTTGAGGTGGGATTTTGTGTCCGCAGCGCCTCCGCGCTGCGAAATCCTCGCTCACGCGACCTGAAGGTCGCATCGCTGCGGGCGCGCGTTCGCGCTTGCGGACCCTGCGGGTCCGGAACAGCGCTTCCCAGCTTCCTGGTTTAGAGCAAGTTCGGTGCGCAGCGCCGCAAGGCCGACCGGCCGCCCGCAGGCCCGCGAGGGCCGAGGACATCGCAGCGCGGAGGCGCTGCGCAAACAAAAGCGCAGCGCAAACAAAAAGGCCGCCCGGTGAGGGGCGGCCTTTCGTGTGTTCGCTTGTGCGGTTGGCTTAGAACGAAGCCTTGATCCCCAGCGCGAAGCTGGTGCCGACCTGGAAGGTGTTGAGCTCGGCGCGGTTGCCGTTCACTTCCTGGAATTCGAAGTTGTCACGACCGAACAGGTTGCGCGCCTCGAAGCTCAGTTCCAGCGGCAGGCCGCCAAGCTTGAGTTCGGAACGCGCCACGATGTCGACCGTCAGGCCCGGATCCTCGACCACGTCGGGCAGGGCCCCGCCGCGCAGGGTCACGCGCTCGCTCGCATAGTTGAGGAGCACGGTGAACTGCTGCACCTTCTCGGTATCCTCGATGCCGAACGAGAGGTTGGCGACGTGATCCGACTGGCCCACCAGCGGCGCACCGTCGTCGAACAGCTGGCCGGCCGGCTGGCCCGGCGCACCCGGGATCGGTGCCAGATCGCCTGCACCCACCGTGATGCTCGACTGGGTGTAGGTGTAGTTGGCGAGGATCAGGAACTGCTTGGTCTCGAAGAACCCGCCCCAATCATACAGATCGATGCCGTAGCCGACATCAAGCTCGGCCCCGTAGAGCTCGGCCGAAGGGGCGTTGGCATAGCTGGTTTCGATGATCCCCGGTGCGGTGATCAGGAAGTTTTCGATCGGGTTGTCGATCTTCTTGTAGAAGCCCGCGAGGCTGACCTTGCTCGGCCCGCCGAGGTAGTATTCCACCCGCGCTTCGGCGTTGATCAGCTCGCTGTCCTGCAGGAACGGGTTCCCGCGGAAACGGCGGTTCGATTCCGGATCGAAATAGGTCTGTTCGACCAGCTCGCGGAACTGCGGACGGGCGATTGTCTGCGAGGCGGCGATGCGCACCTGCAGATCGTCCATCGCCTGCCAGGTGATCGTGGCCGAGGGCAGGAAGTAGTCGTTGGCGATGCGGGTCGGGTTGGCAACATTGCCGCCGCCGAACACCGGATCGGGCGCGGCCACCTGCAGCGCATCTTCGTAACGCAGACCGGTCTCGATCGTGATCGTGTCGGTCGGCGCGTAACGCAGCATCCCGTAGCCGGCGTGGATCGTCAGCGCCGCATCGAACACCGGGAACGGGGTCGGATCGGAAACGGTGACGTTGAAGAACGGCAGCCCGTTGGCATCGGTCGCCAGGGTCGCGCCGTTGATGATGTCACCCGGACGCCGCAGACCCAGCGCACGCAGCGCGGTGGTGAATTCGGCGGTCGAGCTGATCAGCGGACGGATGATGAACGAGGTCGAACGCCGGTCAGTATCCGAATAGCTGTAACCCGCGGTCAGCTTGAGCGTGTCGGTCAGTTCGTAGGAGACGTCCGCGCCGCCGAACCACAGCTTTTCGGTCAGCTCTTCAAAGCCGACCTGGATACGTTCGGTGCCGCCGATCAGCGCGCCGACATCAACCACGAACTGATCGCCGAAGGGATCGCTCGCAGTGGGGACGTTGGTGCGGAAATAGGGGATGGTGGCGTTGTAGGGCGCCTCGCGATCGGTCTGGGCATAGCCGCCGCGCAGATCGACCTCGAAGGCGTCGAAGTTGAATTCGGCAACGATCTGCGAATCCATCAGCTGGCGTTCGAACCAGCCGGTCTGCTGGGTCTGGAAATCGAACCCGGTGACACGGTCGGTGAAGAAGTCGGTCCCCTGCGACAGACGCGCGGTCTTGAGAGTGTCGCGGATGTAGAGGTTGGTCCAGCGGATGGTGTGCTCGCCGATGTCGAGGCCCAGCCCGATGAGGCCGTTCACCAGCACCTTGTTGTCGGTGATGAAGGTGTTCGAATCGAAGATGATGTCGCCGGCTTCGGCATCGCCGAACTGCTGGCTGATGACCGAGCGGTTGCGCCACGAATTGGTGATGCCCGCGGTCGCGATCAGGCCGAGATAGTTGCCGTCGCCCACTTCGAGCGAGGCGCCGCCGGTGATGTTGGCCGAGAAGTTGGCCGGCAGCTTGTCGTTCTTTTGCAGCGTGACAAGGTTCAGGGGCAGGATTTGCCCGGCGAGCTGGCGCTGCTGCGCTGCGGAGAGATCGTTGATCCGGGTGGCGCTGCCGATCGCATCCTGCAGCGCGGTCGGGAAATCGCGGTTGCCGTTGTCGAACCCGAAGGTGTCCCAGCGGCTGCCGAAATAGGTGAGGCCGTTCTCGAAGGTCGTCTCGGTATCACCGCTCAGGCCGACGCTGACAGTGAGGAAGTCCTCGGTCGGGATCGCCTTGGTGGTGAGGTTGATCACCCCGCCGCCGAATTCGCCCGGGAAGTTGGCCGAATAGGTCTTCTGCACCAGCGAGGACGAAATCACGCTGGTCGGGAAGATGTCGAGCGGCACCACGCGGCTCAGCGGTTCGGGGCTGGGCAGCGGCAGGCCGTTGAGCAGGGCGAGCGAGTAGCGATCGCCAAGGCCGCGCACGAACACGCGGCCATTGCCGACCAGCGACAAGCCGCTGACGCGGCCGAGCGCGCCGGCAATGTCGCCTTCGCCGGTGCGGGCGATATCGGCTTCGGAAAGCACGGTGAGCACCTGGCCCGAATTGCGCGCCGGATCACGGTTGCGCCGGCCGGTGACGATGATCCCGCCGCCGGGGACGGAGATATCGGACTGTTCGAGCTCCTCCTCGGGCGGGGTCTCCTCGACTTCCGTTGCCAGTTCGTCGGTGGCCATCTCGTCGGCGGCCATCTCGTCGGCGGATTGCGCCGCCGGCTGCTCTTCGGCGGACTGGGCGTGCGCGATCACCGGGAAGGTGAGCGACGTGGTGAGAAGCAGCAGCCCTGCCAGGCGCGTGCCGGTCGACATAATACGAGACCCTCTCATGTATAGGCCTTGGAAAAAAGTGTGGCCGGTGCCGGCCCGTCAGAACGCAATCGGGAGGCGCACGCAGGATGCGGCGCCTCCCTCAGCTTGAAAGGCGCGATCAGCTGTAGACGGGGAGACCCGTGCAGTTGCCGGTGGCGCTGTTGAAGTTCTGCACCGTGGAGTTGCAGGTCCAGTTGCCGAAGATGCTGGTCAGCGCAGCGGCGTTCTGGATGGCACCGATGAAGGTGCGGTTCGGGAAGAAGCTCGAACGGCCATTGGCAGCAAACGGAGTGCGACCGGTTTCGCCCGTGCCGTTGACCACACCATTGGTGAGCGTGATCGCGAAGGCGAAGTTGTTGTTGGTGCCTGCGTTGATGCGCGTGGCCACGTCGGCATTGGTGTTGCCGGCGCCGCCGCGGATCGGATCGACCGACGGGCAATCGCCAACCACCGAGTCCACGCCGATGATCGCGGCGAGCGTGGTGGGCTCGTCGATCTGGAAGCAGTGGTTGGTGCCGGCATCGATCACGCCGTTGGTGAGGCTGAGCGCCGCACCGCCGCGGGCCTGAACCACCTGCGGTGCGCCCGCACGGGTCACGAAGGTGAAGTTGTTCAGCTGGAAGCGGGTCTGCGGGATCGCGTTCGACGGGGTGCGGTCAGCCACGTTGGGCGAGTCGAGTTCGATCAGACGGTCACCCGTGGTCGAACGCTGCACCGCGATCATGGTGTCGACGTTCACGAGCGCGCCGGTGTCGACGTCGATCGAGTCGTCCGAAGCGCCGATGATCGCGAAGTTGCGGGCATTGAAGCCGCCGCCGAAGAATTCGACGCCGTCATCCGAGCTGTTGAACGAGACGAGGTTCTCGATCACGGTGCCCGAACCCGCGCCGCCGGTGGTCAGCGACTGGAGTTCGTTGTTCGGAGCCAGTTCGAAGCCCGAGAAACGGATCTGGTTGAAGCGGAACGAGCCCGAGCTGTCAGCGCCATTGGCACCGCCGAACGGGGTTGCGGTGGCAGCACCTTCAAGACGGCCTTCGCAGGTCGCGTTGTTGGTCGGCGCGGCAGCGGTGTTGAACACGCCGGTCGAGCAATCCGAGATCGGCGCGCGGCCGAGCAGCACGACTCCGCCCCACTGCTGCTGGCTGTTGTCGTTGGCGAGGCCAAGGATGTTGTCACGGCTGGTCCAGATGATCGGACGCTCGGCGGTGCCGTTCGACTGGATCGCGTTGCCGCGGTTGACGACGAGGAACGAATCCTGCTGCGCGAAGAAGATCACGCCGGGCTCGACAGTCAGGGTGACGGTGGTGCCGGTGCTCGCGAAACCACGGTCGGCGCCGACATCGACGCGGCCGTTGATCTGGTAAACCAGGCCGCGGATGAAGGGCAGGTTGTCGGTCGAGGTGAAGCGCGCCGGGAGCTGGCACACGCGGTACGAACCGGTCGGGCCCGAGATCGTGCCGGCATCGACCAGACCGCCAGTGGTGGCGATCGTCGGACAGCCGGCGGCCGGGGTCACCAGCGACTGGGTCGGGGTCGGGGTCGGGGTCGGAGTGGGCGAGGGCGTCGGGTTGTTGATGATGATGTCGCCGCTGGTGCCGGGCGAGACGATTTCGTCCGCGCCGCAGCCAGCAAGTGCCACCAGGCTGCAACCCAGAACGAGAGTGCGTTGAATGTTTTTCACAGCGAGCGGTCCCCTGAAAAGCCGAGAATCGAAAAAGCGCGTGTCGGTAGAATCTGAATGCGCGTCGTCTCGTTAGGGGTGGTTCGTGACAGAATTCTTGCAGCATGACAGCCGTGCGGCATTTGCTGTAATATGACCGAAGAAAGACAAATATGACAAAGCCCAAATCCACCGGAATCGCGATTGTGACAGTCGCGGGAGAATGAAAATCAATCGGTTAGGCCGTTAAATTGCAGAAAAATTACATTATTACGGTTTTGTTGCATTCGTGTTCAAGCTGAGTCACTATGCTCCTGACACTGGAAGAGGAGCTTGTGCCCATGTCCGTAACTGTCTTTGCGATGGCCCTTCTGGCCGCAACGCCGATGCCCGCCGAACCTGCGGCCGGGCTTGTTTCCGCAGGCGATGGCAACGAGCTTGCCGCGCAGACGCTGGCCGCTGGTCACGAAGACGCGGCGCTGGCTATGCTCAGCAAGGCCAGTGCGGCCAATCCGCATGATCCGGCGGTGCTGATCAATCTCGGCATTGCCTATGCGCACAAGGGCGACGAGGCCAAGGCCCGCGCGGCGTTTGAAGCGGCGCTGGCGTGTCACGAGGTGGTCGAGCTCGACACGGCCGATGGCACCGCCACCGATTCGCGGCGGCTGGCGCGCAAGGCGCTCAAGATGCTCGAGCGCGGCGACTTCCGCACCCGCACCGAGCAGTTGACCTACCGCAACTGAGCGCACCACACATAATGAAACGCGGCCCTCGGGTCGCACCGATCCGCAATGACGGGCGGGCTGCCAGACTGGCGGTCCGCCCGTTTTGCTGCCGGGGGCAGGGCGGGCCGGAGACCCGGCTTTCGCAGGACTGTCACCTGCCTGTCATTTAGGTTAGACAATGGGGGAACATTCTGGAGGACCGGGAATGATTCTCGCCGCGGCTAGCCGCGTCATTATGGCTGCCACGCTGATGGGTCTCGCAACCGAGGCCCGCGCTGACGTGCTCGAGCTGGGTGCCGAGGGTGCGCGCTGGGTGTCAGGGCCGCTGGCAGGCGCGCCGGCCGCTGCGCCGTCGCAGGCCGATGCCAATGTCCAGCCGGTCATGTTCGAAGGCATTGCGCTGCCCGAATCGGCGGTTGCCGATCCCGCCCGCCATGCTGCCGGCGTGCCGCCGCGCTACTCTGCCAAGATTGCCGAGCTGGCTGCGCGCTTCGACCTTTCGCCCAGCCTGCTCGAGGCGCTGGTGTGGCAGGAAAGCCGCTGGCGCGAGAACGCCGTCTCGCCGGTCGGCGCGCGCGGGCTGGCCCAGCTGATGCCGGGCACGGCGCGCTATCTCGGGGTGAATTCCGAGGATCCGTTCCAGAACCTCGAGGGCGGGGCGCGTTACCTGCGCGAACAGCTCGACCGGTTCGATGGCAATCTCGAAAAGGCGCTCGCCGCCTATAATGCCGGCCCCGGACGGGTCGAGCGCGCGGGCGGCATTCCGAACATCCGCGAAACCCAGAACTACGTTGCGGCCATCATGGGCCGCCTCGCCAACCATTCGCGCCCTGCCGGCCAGTAACCAGCAGACGCGCGCTCAAGTGAAAGTGTCGAGAATAAAATGATGTCGCTGCTTCGTCTTCCTGCCCGTTCCCTGGCCCGCCTTGCCGCCGCGCTCACGCTGGCGACCGTCCCGAGCGCGGCCTTCGCGCAAGCCGCCGATCCGGCAGGCTCCGGCCCGATCAACAACGCGCTGCTGTGGCTGCAAGGCACCTTGCTGGGCACCGTGGCGACCACGGTGGCCGTGATGGCGGTGGCCGCGATCGGCTTCATGATGCTCACCGGCCGGATGAACTGGCGCTTCGGCGCGACCGTCATCATCGGCGTGTTCATCCTGTTCGGCGCGACCACGATTGTCGCCGGCATCCAGTCGGCTGCGGGCTAGGGCAGGGCGATGAGCGAGCTTGTCCGTCAACCGGTGCACCGCGCGCTCACCCGCCCGCAGATGTTTGCGGGCGTGACGATGAATTTCTTCATCATCAATCTGATGGTGACGACGATTGCTTTCCTGATGCTCAAGAGCTTCTGGATCATTCCCGTGCCGATCGTGATGCACGTGATCGGCTACTTCGCTTCGCTGCGCGAGCCGCGCATTTTTGACCTGTGGATCACGAAGGTCAGCAAATGCCCGCGCGTTCCCAATTTCAAGCGCTGGGGCTGCAACAGCTACGCCCCGTGACGCACAAGACTTGTGGCCTCAACAAGGAGGGCCGGACATGGTGAAATGGATCGGAGCCGCCGCCTGGAGCGCAAAGGAAATGCGCGTGGGCGACCGGCTGCCCTATGCCCGGCTCGTGGACGAGAACACCGTGCTGTTGCGCGATGGCTCGGTGATGAGCGCCATTCAGGTGCCGGGCCTGCTGTTTGAAACCGAGGATTCGGACGCGCTCAACGCCCACGCCGCCACCCGCGAGGTGATGCTGCGCTCGACGCTGGATGCGCGCTTCGTGATGTATCACCACGTCATCCGCCGCCGCGTGGAAGTGGAGCTCGAGGCCGAATTTCCCGATGCCCTGTCGCGCCATATCGATGCGCGCTGGAAGCAGCGGCTCGCGGGCGGATCGCTGTTCATCAATGACCAGTTCGTCACCCTGATCCGCCGCCCTGCGCGCGGCAAGACCGGCCTGCCGGAACGCCTCAGCAAGATGTTCTCCCGCACTGGGCAAGACGAGCCCGAGGCCGATCCCAAGGACATCCGCAGCCTCAAGGCCGCCATCACCGGCCTCGTCGCCAGCTTGCAAAATTACGGCGCGGCGGTGCTGGGCGATTATCAGGCGCCCGGTTCCGAGCGCGGCGGCACCAATTCGGAAATGCTCGAGCTGCTCTCGGCGCTCTATAACGGCGAGATGCGCCCGGTGCGCCGCCCGAGCTCCGAGACCGATATCGGCCATATGCTGCCCTATCGCCGCGCGAGCTTTGGCCTTGATGCGATGGAGCTGCGCGGCAGCGCCGCGCCCGATTTCGCTGCGATCCTCGGCCTCAAGGATTACCCAGAGGCGACCTCGCCCGGCCTGCTCGACAATCTCCTGCGTCTGCCGTTCGAGATGGTCGTGACCGAAAGCTACGCCCCGAACGAGCGCACCACGGCGCGCGAGCGGATCGACCTCGCGCTGCGCCGTTCGCGCTCGGTGGACGAGGAAGCCGCGGCCGAACGTGCCGAAATGCTGGCGGCGCGCGATGCGCTGGGTAATGGCGCGGTCGGTTTTGGCGATCATCACCTTACCGTGCTGGTGCGCGAGACGACGCTCCCGCGATTGGACGATGCCATGGCATCCTGCGCCGCCGCGCTCGCCGATACGGGCGCGATTGCGGTGCGCGAGGACACCAATCTCGAGCCCGCTTTCTGGGCACAGTTCCCCGGCAACGAGGAATATATCGTCCGCCGCGCGCTGATTTCCTCGGCCAATATGGCAGGCTTTGGCAGCTTCCACGGCTTTGCGCTGGGGCAGGCGACCGGCAATCACTGGGGCGATGCGGTGACGCTGCTGGAAACCACCAGCGCCACGCCGTTCTTCTTCAATTTCCACCACGGCGATCTGGGCAATTTCTCGGTCATCGGCCCGTCGGGTTCGGGCAAGACCGTGGTGATGAACTTCCTTGCCGCCCAGGCGCAGAAGTTCAAACCGCGCACCGTCCTGTTCGACAAGGATCGCGGCGCGGAGCTGTTCATTCGCGGTATCGGCGGGCGCTATGATCGCATCAGCCCCGGCGAGCCGACCGGGTTCAACCCGCTGAGCCTGCCCGATACGCCTGCCAACCGCGCCTTCCTGCGCGACTGGCTGGCGGTGCTGTTGCAGGCTGACGGGCCGGAGGAATACGCGATCGTCAGCGGCGCGGTCGACGCGGCCTATGCCAATGATGCGGGCTTGCGCCGGTTGCGCCACTTCAAGGAACTGCTCGCCGGCGCACGCCGCCCCGAACCGGGCGATCTGGCAGACCGGCTGGGCGCATGGATCGGCTCGCCTTCGGGTGACGGGGGCGAACACGCGTGGCTGTTCGATAACGAGCGCGACCGGCTTGATCTCAGCGAGCGCGTGCTCGGTTTCGACATGACCGCGCTGCTCGAAAACCCGCGCCTGCGCACGCCCACCATGATGTATTTGTTCCACCGCATCGACGAGCGGCTCGATGGTCAGCCGACCATGATCCTGATCGATGAAGGCTGGAAGGCGCTTGATGATGAGGTGTTTGCCGCGCGCATCCGCGACTGGCTCAAGACGCTGCGCAAGCGCAACGCGCTGGTCGGGTTTGCCACGCAATCGGCGCGCGATGCGCTCGATAGCCGCATTTCGACCGCGCTGGTCGAGCAGACCGCCACCATGGTGTTCATGCCCAACAGCCGCGCTCGCCCTGAAGATTACTGCGACGGCTTCGGCCTCACCAGCCACGAATTCGCGCTGATCCGCAGCTTGCCCGCGCATTCGCGCTGCTTCCTTGTGCGCCAGCCCGATGCGAGCGTGGTGGTGCGGCTCGATCTGTCGGGCGCGCCCGAAGTGCTCACCATCCTTTCCGGCCGCGAAAGCGCGGTGCGCCGGCTCGATCTGCTGCGCGAAGCGGTGGGGGATGAGCCGAGCGCCTGGTATCCCGCGCTCACCGGCCGCGCCTGGCCCGATGGCCCGGTTGACGAGGACGGCCAACCCGTGTGGCAGGCCGCCGAATGAGCACCGCCTGTGATCTGGCCGCCGAAGCGATGGGCACCGGGGTCTCCTCCGCGCTGACGGCGGTGGATTGCATCGCCAGCGGCATGAGCGAGCAGGCCTTCAATCGCCTGTTCGGCACCGATGGCCAGCTCGCCTTTGCGCTGACGCTGCTGCTGGGGCTGTATGTGGGCTTCTTCGGCATCTCGCTGATGCTGGGCCGCGCCAACCTGTCGGTGCGCGCGCTGCTGCCCAAGATGATGACGCTGGGGCTGGTGCTGACCTTCGCCACCAGCTTCGTCGCGTTCTCGACCATCTTCTACAACATCTTCATCGGCGGGCCGGACCAGATCGCGGGCGTGCTCACCGGCACGCAGGGCGAAAGCGCTACCGCGGTGTTCGCGCAGAAGATCGACGTGGTGTTTCAGGCGATCCAGGAGGCGAGCGGGGATACCAAGGATATCAGCGCCTTCTCGCCGCCGGGGATGATGTGGCTGGGCGCGATGCTGCTGCTGCTGGGCACGGTGGGCCTGCTGGTGACGGCGCGGATCGCGCTGGCGTTGCTGCTCGCGGTGGGGCCGATTTTCGTGGTGATGGCGCTGTTCGATGGCACGCGCGGGCTGTTCACCGGCTGGCTCAAGGGGCTGGTAATGATGGCGCTGGCGCCGCTGTTTGCGGTGCTGGGCGGCTCGATCATGCTCGAAATGGCGGTGCCGGTGCTGGCGGCGCTGGTGAAGGTGCCGGGGCAGATTGACCAGCAGGCAGCGATGGCGTTTTTCCTGATCGGCGCGGTACACGTGGCGCTGATGCTGCTCGCGCTGGTTGTTTCGGCGATGATGGTTTCGGGCTGGCAGGTGTTCGGCCTGGTGCCTGACAAGGATCGCGGGCGCGGTTCGGATGCTCCGCGCGCGCTTGCGCCTGCCGCCGCTGCGGCTGCCGCAACGACGCCGCGCAGCACCAATATCGCCGCCGCCAGCGCCGGTATGGCGCCGCGCCGGGTTGATGTTGCCGCCGCACAAGGCGTGATCGCAGCCAATGATACCGGCCCTGCCTCGGTCAGCCGCGAGACCCGCGTCTATGCCACCGGCGGCGGCGCGGGCGGGCAGATCGCTCCGCTTAACCCCGCCACCTCGCGCACCCGCGGGATCGGCAACCGTTTTCGTTCTGCCGGCAGCGCCGCACCTGCGCCCAAGCCTGCCTCTGTCACGCCTCCGGAGACTTACCAATGACCCGCGCCGGCCTGCTTCGGCTGACCCTTTCCGCTGCCGCTCTCGTGCTAGCCGCCCCCGTGCTGGCCGATGACGCGCGCATCCAGACCCGCGTTTACGACGATGCCGCCGTGGTGCGGATCGATGGCAAGGTGCTGGTGCAGACCACCATCAAGTTCGCACCTGACGAGATGATCGAGAATGTCGCGATCGGTGATTCGACCGCGTGGCAGGTGCAGCCCAACAAGGCGCAGACGATCCTGTTCGTGAAGCCGCTGGAAACCTCGGCGCGCACCAACATGACGGTGGTGACCGACAAGCGCACCTATCTGTTCGATCTCGTCGCTTCGCCGAAGAACGCCGCGCTCTACGTGCTGCAGTTCCGCTATCCCGAGCTTGAGAAAGCCGCCGAGGAAGCGCGCCTTGCCGCTGCTGCCGAGGCCGAGGCTGAAGCCCTGCGTGCTGCGGCCGATCCGATCGAGCGCGCCGCGGCAGGCGATCCCTATGCCGTGACCGATCCTACCCGCCTCAACTTCGATTGGGCGAGCGCGGGCGCTGCCGAATTGCTCCCCGCCAGAGCCTATGATGATGGCGATGCGGTGTTCCTCACCTGGCCCGCCGGTATCGCGATCCCGGCGATCCTCGTCACCAATGATGATGGCGAGGAAGGCCCGGTGAACTTCACTGTGCGCGGCGAGACGGTGGTGGTCGACGGCGTGCCGCCGCAGATCATCCTGCGTTCGGGCCGTGACACCGCCACGCTCACCAACACCGGCCCCGCCGCGCCCACCGCGCGCAGTGCCGGCCTGTCTGCCTCGCGCAAGAAGGGGGCGAAATGAACCTCGCACCCACCCATCCTGTCAGGGAGTTTGTCTGATGCGCCTAGCCATGCGTCTGCCGCCGAAGAAGGGCGACAAGGGCTCCGCTGAAAGCGGCGATCCGCGCGAACAGGAATCGGCCGAGATCATCGATCTGGCGAGCCGCGCAGCCTTCCCCGCTGTCACGGACCGCAAGGCCAAGGGCGACGGGCTCGGGCTAGCTGCCGGGGTGGCCTTGATCGCCGGCATTGGCGGGGTGACCTTCTGGGCGATGAATTCGGCGCGCCTTCCCGAACAGCCGGGCGTGGGCAATCCGCAAGTGGTCGCGCCCTCGACGCCGATCCCGCCGATGGCGCCTGCCGTGGCCCCAGTCGCAGCCCCGGTGGCGGCGCCGGTCGATCCCGCGCCCGCGCCGGTCTATTCGGTTCAGCCCTCGGCGGTCTCCATGCCGGCCACCAATCCCTATGCCAGCCCGACGATGGTGTTCGACGCCGGTTCGGCGCGCGGCTTGCGCGTGGCTGAGGCTCCGGCACCCGCCGCGGCTGGTGCAGTCGCAGCAGCCGGCAGCGGCGGCGCAGGCGACTTTGCCAGCCGTGTCGGCGGGGTCGGCGGCGGCCCGGCGCAGGCGCGCGCCATGGTCAATCCCTCGACCACCGTCACCGAAGGCACGCTGATCCCCGCGATCCTCGAGACCGCGATCAACACCGATGTGCCGGGCTATGTCCGCGCGGTGGTGAGCCAGGATGTGCGCAGCTTCGATGGCAAGCGCATCCTTGTCCCGCGCTCCTCGCGCCTGATCGGGCAGTATCAGGCCGGCGTGCAGCAGGGCCAGAAGCGTGCCTATGTGATCTGGACGCGCCTGATCCGCCCCGATGGCGTGTCGGTGAGCCTTGCCTCGCCCGCGATCGGGTTTGACGGGACGACGGGGCTGGAAGGCGACGTCAACAGCCACTTCTTCAAGCGTTTCGGTTCGGGCCTGCTGCTGTCCGTGGTCGGCGGTCTGGGCGCGCTGGCGACTGGCGGCGTGGGCGGCGTGATTGTCGCTGGCGGCGCGCAGGGTGCGGCCAATTCGGCGGTGCAATCGCAGGGCCAGATCAGCCCCACCATCCGCGTGCGCATGGGCGAGCCGATCCGCGTGTTTACCGCGCGCGATCTCGACTTCAGCAGCGTCGGCAAGTGAGCGCATGAGCGCGGATATCCACCGGCTGATGGCAGAGCAGGGCCAATCCGAAGACAGCGCGCGGCTTTCCGCCGAGCGTTCGGTCTATCTCGACGCCTATCTTGCGCCGTTCCGCCGCTGGCTGGATCGCGACACGGTGACTGAGATCATGGTCAACCGTCCGGGCGAGGTGTGGATCGAAGACGCCTCGAACCCCGGAATGCAGCGGATCGAGACGCCCGAGATTGACGACCGGCTGGTGCAACGCCTCGCCGAACAGGTCGCGCGCGTCAGCCACCAGGGGATCAACCGTGAACACCCCTTGCTGGGCGCGACGCTGCCCGATGGTGCGCGCGTGCAGTTCTGCGGGCCGCCCGCCAGCCGCAAGCACTGGGTGATGGCGATCCGCCGCCACCGCCGCCTGGATTTGCCGCTCGATGCCTATGACACCGGTCCGCTGGTGGGCGAGATGCAGTATGAGCTGCCCGATCCGCAGTTCCAGCCGATTGCCTTCCTGCGCGAGGCAATCCGCGCGCGGCGCACGATCCTGATTTCAGGCGGCACCAGCACCGGCAAGACGACCTTCCTCAACGCCATGCTCGGCGAGATTCCGCGCGCCGAACGCGTGGTGCTGGTGGAAGATACGCCCGAGCTGAAGTTCCCCGGCGAAAACGCGGTCGGCTTGGTCGCGATCAAGGGCGAGCTGGGCGAGGCCAAGGTTACCGCCAACGAATTGCTGCAAGCCGCCTTGCGTTTGCGGCCTGACCGGATCGTGCTGGGCGAATTGCGCGGCGCGGAAAGCGTCAGCTTCCTGCGCGCCATCAACACCGGCCACCCGGGCAGTTTCTCGACCATCCACGCCAACTCCTTGCGCGGCGCGCTCGAACAGCTTTCGCTGATGGTGATGCAGACCGGCATCGGCCTCACCCGGTCGGACACCATCGCCTATGCTGCGAGCGTAATCGACGTGATCGTGCAGTTGGGCCGCGATGCCAATGGCAAGCGCGGCATCACCCAGATCGCCAACAGCCGGGATTTATTGTGACACGCGCGGCTTGGTGATTTACACCGCTCGTCCTAGCCTCCACAGGCGCGGGACTGGCGGAACAGGGACACAATGAGCACGTCACCGAGCGATCACGAGGACATTGCCGATAGCGCGGGCGCGCACGCCTTTGCCCGTCTCGGCCCTGACGAATCGCCCTATTTCAACCGCGAGCTTTCATGGCTCCAGTTCAACCAGCGGGTGCTGGCAGAGGCCGGGAACGAGGCCTATCCGCTGCTCGAACGGCTGCGGTTCCTGTCGATCTCGGGCAGCAATCTCGACGAATTCATGATGATCCGCGTCGCCGGCCTTGTCGGGCAGGTGCAGCGCGGCTTTGCCACCCCGTCGATTGACGGCCGCAGCCCTGCGCAGCAACTGGCCGCGAGCCGCGAGAAGCTGGTCGAACTGTCGCACCGCCAGCAGGCGATCTGGCGCGCGCTGCGCGAGGCGCTGGCCGGGGCCGATATTCACGTGGCCGACGAACAGCGCGTGAAGCCCGGTGCGCACAAGTGGCTCAAGGCGTTCTTCCTCAACGAGATCCTGCCGATCATCACCCCGCAGGCGCTTGATCCCGCGCACCCGTTCCCCTTCGTCCAGAACGAGGGCATGGGCCTGCTGTTTACGCTCACCCGCGATGAAACCGGCGAACAGCTGATCGAGATGGTGCTGATCCCCAGCGCCCTGCCGCGCTTTGTGCGGGTGCCGGACGAAGTGACGGGTGAGGGCGGCCAGAGCGGCGGCGCGCTCTACATCTCGATTGCAAGCCTGATCCAGCGCTATGCCGCTGCGCTGTTCCCCGGTTTCACCATTCAGGGTGACGGCCTGTTCCGGGTGCTGCGCGATAGCGACATCGAAATCGCCGAAGAAGCCGAAGACCTCGTGCGCACCTTCCGCAGCGCAATCCAGCGCCGCCGCCGGGGGCAGGTGATCCAGCTGGAACTGGAAGAGGATTTCGATCCCGCCGCCGAAGCCCTGCTGCTCGATCAGCTCGGCATCAACGAAGCGGCCGTGATCAAGACCGACGGGATGATCGGGGTCGACGGGCTGGCCGAAATCGTCGGTGAGGATCGCCCCGATCTCAAGTTCGACGCCTATTCCCCGCGCTTTCCCGAGCGTATCCGCGAGCATGACGGCGATGCCTTTTCCGCGATCCGCGAAAAGGACATCATCATCCACCACCCTTACGAAAGCTTCGAGGTGGTGGTGGATTTCCTGCGGCAGGCGGCGGCCGATCCCGATGTCGTGGCGATCAAGCAGACGCTCTACCGCGCAGGTTCGCAATCGGCGGTCATCGGCGCGCTGATCGAGGCGGCCGAGGCCGGCAAATCGGTAACAGCGGTGGTCGAACTGAAGGCCCGCTTCGACGAGGAGCAGAACCTCAAATGGGCGAGCGCGCTCGAGCGTGCGGGCGTGCAGGTGATCTACGGCTTCACCGACTGGAAAACCCACGCCAAGGTGGCGATGGTGGTGCGGCGCGAGGGCGGGGGTTTCCGCAGCTACTGCCACTTCGGCACCGGCAATTATCACCCTGTCACCGCCAAGATCTATACCGATCTCAGCTTCTTCACCGCCGATCCCAAGCTTGGGCGCGATGCGGCCAAGATGTTCAACTTCGTCACCGGCTATGTCGAGCCGCACGCGCTGGAACGCATCCACATCGCGCCGATCGATCTGCGTCAGGAAATCTACAGCCGCATCGATGCCGAAATCGCGAATGCCGAAAAGGGCAAGCCGGCGGTTATCTGGATGAAGTGCAACCAGCTGACCGATGAAGGCATGATTGACCGGCTTTATGCCGCAAGCAATGCCGGTGTGCAGATCGAGTTGGTGGTGCGCGGCATCTGCTGCCTGCGGCCCGGGGTGGAGGGGATGTCGGAGAATATCCGGGTCAAATCGATCATCGGCCGCTTCCTTGAACACAGCCGCATCTATGCCTTTGCCAATGGCCACCCGATGCCGAGCGCGCAGGCGGCGGTGTATATTTCCTCAGCCGATTTGATGGGCCGCAATCTCGATCGCCGGGTCGAGGCGCTGATCCCCATACTCAACCGCACGGTGCATGATCAGGTGCTCCAGCAGGTGCTGCTCGCCAATATGCTGGATACCGAGCAGAGCTGGTGGCTGCACGCCGATGGCTCCTATTCGCGGGTGATGACTGATGGCAAGTCGTTCAATTGCCACCGTTATTTCATGACCAATCCGTCGCTGTCGGGGCGCGGCGGGGCGCTTGAGGCGGGCGCGGTGCCCAAGCTCAGTCTGCGGCGGGGCGGCACTGCATGAGCTATCGCAAGCGGCGGGATGACCGCGGCGGGGCCTTTGCCGGCAGCACACCCCAGCGCGCGATCATCGACATCGGATCAAACACGGTGCGCCTCGTCGTCTATGGCGGATCGATGCGCGCGCCGATGGTGCTGTTGAACGAGAAGGTCACGGCCAAGCTTGGACGCGAGATTGCCACCACCGGGCGGCTGGCGGACGAGGCGATGGCGCTCGCGCTGCGCGGGCTCGGGCGGTTTGCGTTGCTGCTGCAAGATCTGGGCATCGAGGATGTCGAGACCGTCGCCACCGCGGCGGTGCGCGATGCTGCCAATGGGCCTGAATTCGTGGAACAGCTGCGCGCAATCGGATTGCAGCCGCGCGTCATTTCGGGCGAGGAGGAAGCGCTGCTGAGCGCCCACGGCGTGATCGGCGCTTTCCCCGATGCCCACGGGATCGTTGCCGATCTGGGCGGCGGGAGCCTTGAGCTGGTGCGGGTTGCCAATGGCTCTGCTGACGGCGCGAGCACGCTGCCGCTCGGCACATTGCGACTGCCCGAACACCGCAAGAGCGGCGGCCGGGCGGAGATGGGCAAGGCGCTCGACAAGGTGATCCGCAAGGCCGGCTGGGATCTGTCCACCGCGCCGCCCGAGGCCAATGGCGCGCTCTATCTGGTCGGCGGCACATGGCGCGCGATGGCGGTGTTCGCGATGGCGCTGCGCGGCCACCCGCTGAGCGATCCGCACGGGTTCGAGATCGATCCTGCCACCGCGCTCGACGTCGCTGCCGCGCTGGCGGGCAGCGAAAGCGAGGCGCTGAAGGGCCGCGAGCGGATTTCGACCATGCGCGCGGAAAAGCTCCCCGATGCCGCGGTGCTGCTGGCAGCGCTGCTGGCGCGGCTCAATCCGGCCAAGGTGGTGTTCTCCTCGTGGGGCCTGCGCGAAGGGCTGCTTTATGATCGCCTGCCTGCGCATAGCCGCGCGGCTGATCCGCTGCTGGCAGGGGTGGCGGTGTTCGCCAGCCAGCGCGGCACCCCGGTGACGCTGGCGACCCGGATGGCCGCCTGGACGCTCGACGCCGCGCCCGCGCGTGCACATGGCAGCGAGCGGCTGCGGCTGGCGGCGATCATGCTCGCGCTCGCCTCGATGCAGATCGAGCCCAACCTGCGCCTGCCGCAAGCGATCGACTGGGCGCTGCACAAGCGCTGGGTCGCGGTTGACGGCAAGGGCCGGGCGATGATGGCGGCCGCCATCGCCGCCAATGGCAACCAGCTCACCCCGCCGCCCCGCGTGCGCGCGCTGGCGAGCGAGGAGGCGCTGGAGGAAGCGGTGCGCTGGGGCCTCGCGCTGCGGCTGGCACGGCGGCTGGGCGCCCAATCGCGCCGCTCGCTCGAAGCCAGCAAGCTGGTGGTGGAAGACGGCGCGCTGGTGCTCAAGCTGGCGCAAAGCCACGCGGCGCTGTTCGGCCAGCCGACCGAGAAGGACATGAAGCTGCTGGCCGGCCGGCTCGGGATCGGCTGGCGGGTCGATATCGTGCCCGAAGACGCGCTCTAGGCGGCCTTGCCCGCCTCACTGGTCGCAAACGGCGAGAAATCGGTTTCCAGATCGTAGAGATCAACGCCCTCCGCCTTCTTCAGCCGGTTCACCACCGCATAGGTCACCGGCGTCAGCGCCGCTTCCCACGCCACTTTCAGCGCCCAGTTGGTGATCATCACGGTGACCACCGCCTCTGTCGTCCAGATGCCGAGGAAGGCGACGGGGTAGAAGATCAGGCTGTCGACGCCCTGGCCGACAAAGGTCGATCCGATGGTGCGGCTCCACAAGGCGCGGCCCTTGGTCAGCACCTTCATCTTGGCCATCACGAAGGAATTGACGAACTCGCCCGTCCAGAAGGCGGTGATCGAGGCGACCACGATGCGCCAGGTGCTGCCGAACACGCTGTCATAGGTCATCTGGCAGATCGCCCCGCCGGGGATGGCCGGATCGCTGTTCGAGGTGAGCGGGCGTTCGCCGCCAAAGCCGCTTGCAGCGCATTCCCACCCGCCGAACGGGGGAAGGGCGGTGACGACAAAGGACATGAAGGCGAGGAACAGCAGCGCCCCCGTTCCCACCCAGATCACCCGGCGCGCGCGGGCAAAGCCATAGATCTCGGTCAGCACATCGCCGATGACATAGCCCAGCGGGAAGAACAGGATCCCCGCGCCGTAGATGAACACCCCGTCGGGCGCAGGCCACCAGCCCTGGGGCCAGAACGGCACGTCGACAAAGGTCAGCTTGGCCGCGCCGATGATGTTCGACAGCAGCAGGATCGTGACGAACCCCGCCATCACCAGATCATAATAGCGGAAGGTAACCGGCGGGCGCGAGGTGGCGACGATGCCATCACCGGGATCGCGGTCGAAAGCGGCAGCCGGATCGGCAGGAGCAGTGTTTTCCATCGCCCCGAGAGTTAGCGCGATTCCCATCCACCGCAAAGCGCGCTATTGGCCAAACCGGCGCGCGCCCGTAGCTCATCTGGATAGAGCGCGAGACTTCTAATCTTGAGGCAGCAGGTTCGAGTCCTGCCGGGCGCGCCAAGGGATCACGGGGGACAGCTTGGACGCATTCTGGACATGGCCGCTGGTGGTGGTGGTGGCGCTGCTGATTGCCGCAATGGTGGCTGCGCATGAACTGGGGATGCGGCTGCATACGCGGCTGGCGGCCGGAACGCAGGGGGGTGAAGCGGTCAGCAGCGACGAGGGATTTATCCTGTCAGGCGTGCTCGGCTTGCTGGCGCTGCTGATGGCGTTCTCGTTCTCGATGGCGCTCTCGCGGCTGGAGGATCGCCGCGATCTGATGCTGCAGGAGACCAGCGCGGTCGGCTATCTCCATATGCTCGCCGATGGCCTTCCGCCGGCGCAGGCGAGCGCGCTCAAGGCCGATCTGGCGACCTATGGCGCAGCGCGGCTCAAGGCAGCTGCGATGGCCGATGGCCCGGCGCGCACCGCCGCCGAGCAACGGGCCGAGGCGCTGCGCTTGCCGGTGGCTGCAAAGGTCCGCGCCGTCCTCGCCGAAGGCACGCCCGGGCCGCTGCCGGTGGCGCTTGCCACCGCGTTTGACACGGTCGAGGATACGGCAGTGCGGCGGCAGGCCTTGGCACAGGCGCATCTTCCGGCGCGGGTCTTGTGGCTGCTGGCGGCCTATGCGGTGATTTCGGCGGCGATGCTGGGCTATGCTCTGGCTGGCGGCCGTTCGCGCCACCGCGCCGCGTCGAGCACATTCTATCTGCTGGTCTCGCTGGCATTCGGCGTGATGCTCGATCTAGACCGGCCCCGCGTGGGCGGGATTATTGTCGATCAGGCGCCGTTTGCCCAAGCGGTCGCGGCGCTGAAGCAATAGCCCCGCCGGGTCAGGCAGCGCGGGCGATCACCCCAAGTGCCTCAGCCTCGCTGATTACCTCGGCATATTTGGCCTGAAGGTCGAACAGGTTCGCTTCGTGCGGGCCCGGGTGGCGATCGGCGCAGGCTTCGCGCACTACCAGCGGCACAAAGCCGTATTGCATCGCGTCCAAGGCGCTCGCGCGCACGCATCCCGAGGTCGAATAGCCGGTGATGATCAGCGTATCGACGCCTTCTGCGTGCAGGGCCTCGGCAAGGCCTGTGCCGAAGAAGGCGGAGGGATATTGCTTGGTGAACACGCGGTCGCCCGGCTGGGGCGTGAGGTCATCGGGAAAGGCGCCGAGCGGCGAGCCTTCAACGAAGGCCTCCAGCACCGGCGCCTTGCGGTAGAACACCCCGCCATCCGCGCCGCCGGGCTGGTATTGGACATTGGTGAACACCACCGGCACGCCGGCAGCGCGCGCGGCGTCGGCCAGCCTGCGGTTGCTGTCGCGCGCAGCGGCGGCTGTCTCCATGAACAGCGGCGAGCCTTGGGTGAGGTAGGCCGCCACCACATCGACAATCAGCAGCGCCGGGTGCGTGCCGGGTTGCAAGCGCCCCTCGAACACACCGGCGTAATTGTCGGATGCCGAGGAGCCCGCCATCAGATGATCCCCGCCTGCGCCAGCCGCTCGAGTTCGGCCGCGTCCAGCCCGAGCCTTTCGGCAAACACCTCCGCATTGTCCTGCCCCGGCGCGGCAGGCGCGGGGCGGCGGATGGTCGAAGGGGTCTTGGAGAGCTTGGGGAAGGCGTTCTGCATTTTAATGCGCCCGCGTTCCTGCGTTTCGACCTCGATGATGGCCTCGCGCGCCTGAAAATGCGGATCGGCCAGCATATCGGGCGCGCGGTAAACGCGGCCTGCGGGGATCGAAAATTCGATCATCAGCGCATCGACCTCGTCCACGCTGAGCGTGCCGGTCCAGTCATTGATCAGCCCGTCGAGCTCGTCCTGATGGTGGCCGCGCGCGATGTGGGTGGCGTAGCGTTCATCGCTCGACAATTCGGGCCGCCCCATCGCCTGACACAGGCGCGCAAAGATCGCATCGCCATTGGCGCCGATCATGTAGCTGCCATCCTTACAGGTGTAGACGTTGGACGGCGCGATGCCCTTCAGCACCGAGCCGGAACGCTCGCGGATCACGCCGTTGCGGTCATATTCGGGCACGAGGCCCTCCATCACCTGCAACACGGCTTCGTAGAGCGCGGAATCGACCACCTGGCCTTCGCCGGTCTTCTCGCGGTGATGCAGCGCGGCGAGCACGCCCAATGCGCCGTAAGTGGCGCACAGGGTATCGCCGATCGAAATGCCCATGCGGCTGGGCGGACGATCAGGTTCGCCGACGATGTAGCGCCAGCCGCCCATCGCCTCGCCGATCCCGCCGAAGCCTGCGCGGTCGGAATAGGGGCCGTCCTGCCCATAGCCCGACATCCGCGCGATGATCAGGCCGGGGTTGATCGCGTGGAGCTCCGCCGGGCTGAGGCCCCAGCGTTCCAGCGTGCCGGGCTTGAAGTTCTCGATCAGCACATCGGCGCCGGCGATCAGCTGCTTGGCGAGCGCCTGGCCTTCGGGCACGCGCAGGTTGCAGGTGACCGAGCGCTTGTTGCGGGCGATCACTTCCCACTGCACCTTCTCGTCGCCCTGGCCCCAGTTGCGCATCGGATCGCCCGCGCCCGGCGGCTCGATCTTGATGACATCCGCGCCCATGTCGCCGAGCAGCTGCCCGCAGAACGGGCCGGCAAGGAGCTGGCCCATCTCGACCACCTTGATGCCCGCCAGCGCGCTGGTGTTGGCAAGCGCAGCAGCGGCGGTCATTCCGCGGCCTCCCGCAGGTTCCAGACCGGCTGGATCGGCGCGGGCAGGCCGGTTTCGGCAAGGCAGTTGGCGCGCAGGGCGTCGATGCCGGGGCCGTAATCGAACAGCGGCAGCTCGCCGCGCGATGCGGTCATTGCGCTGCGCAGGGCCGTGGTGGCGGCACTATCGACGACGCCGTTGCTGTCCGCGATCACGCCGTAAGCGCGCGCGCCTTCGGGGGTGACGAGGCCCTGCCGGATTTCGAGGCCGACCAGCTCCGGATCGCGCGCCAGCGGGTCACCCCAGCCGCCGCCGCCCCAGGTGATGAAGTGCAGGAGATCGCCCGCCTTCACGCTCACGCTTTCGACCTTGTTGCCGACGATTTCGGTCGCGCCATCAGTGCGTTCGAGCACCTTCTTCGCGCGCGCGCCGGGGAGCCCGCCATTGACGCCCCACGGCGGCACGAACCAGCGGTCGTCATGGATCGCGATCTCGCCATCGGCAAGGAAGCGGTAGGTCATGTGGATGCCGTTGCCGCCGCGATGCAGCCCCGCGCCGCCGCTGTCGGGTGCGGTGGCGTAACGCTCGATCCGCAGCGGGAAGTAGCGTTCGAGGAATTCGTTGGGCACATTGGTGAAGCCCGGCCACAGCGAGTGCCCGTCCGGCCCGTCGCCCAGCGGTCGGCCCGGAATGCCGCCAAAGCCGATCTGGAACAGCTGGAACCAGTCGCGTGTCCCGTCCTCGCGGCTGTCCCAGCCCGAATAGAACAGGTGCGGCGAGGAGGAGAAGCCGGCGGCGTTGAGGAACTCCGGCGTCTTCTGCCCCAGCAGCCCGCCCAGAATGTCGAAGATGCGGCCCAGCGCATGGGTGCGGCCCGAAAGCGCGGCGGGGAAATGCGGCTTCAGCAGCGAGCCTGCCGGGATGCGCACCTCGATGAGATCGTAGAACCCGTCATTGAACAGGATTTGCGGATCGAAGACCATGATCATGTAGATGCCGAAGAACATCTTGAACATGTTTTCATTGAGGAAAAAGTTGATCGAGGCGGCCGATTGCGGGTCGGTGCCCTGGAAGTCGAGGATCACCTTGTCCCCGTCGCGCCACATGGTGCAGCGGATCTTGTAGGGGCCGTAGCCCTTGCCGTCGTCGCAGATGTAATCCTCGAAGCTCACCGGCTCCTCGGCCACCGCCATCGCCAGCAGCGCCTTCATTGCGCGGTGGTTGCGCGCCAAGAGCTCCTGCGTGGCCGAGACATAGACATCATCGCCGAACCGGTCCGCCATCTCGATCACGCGGCGTGCGGCGACGCGGCACGAGGCGATCAGTGCGTTCAAATCCGCCTGGCACCAATCGGGCTTGCGGGTCTGGTGCATCACCAGCTTCATCAGGTCTTCGTTATATTCCCCGCGCTTCCAGATCTTCACCGGAGGAATGCGCACGCCCTCTTCGAAGATCGAGGACGCGCCGATCGGCATCGAGCCGGGCACGCTCCCGCCAATGTCGCTCTGGTGGCCGAACATCGCGGTATAGGCGAGCAGCCGCCCGTCCTTGAACACGGGGAGCAGCACCAGCCAGTCGTTGGAGTGGCTGACCGCCCCGCCGCAGGAATAGGGATCGGACAGGAAGATCATGTCCCCGTCCTCGATCGTGCCGTCAAACTGCTTCAAAAAGCCGTCGATGAAGCTGCCGAACTGGCCGACGATCATCTTGCCGGCAGGATCGGAAATCAGCGGGAAGGCGTCGCCCTGTTCGCGGATGCCGGGCGACATGGCGGTGCGCACCAGCGTCGCGTCCATTTCGATGCGGGCGTTGCGCAGCGCGTTCTCGATGATGTCGAGCGTCACCGGGTCGATCGCGACCTTGGCAAAGGGGGTGGTGTTGGGTTCGATGATGCGAGCCGGCATGGTCTTAGCCCTTCGCCTTGAGAGTAATGAGGATGTTGCCGACAGCGTCAACGACAGCGCGGCAATCATGTTCGACCAGCGTGGTCGAATCCATTTCGGTGATGATCGCCGGGCCTTCGATCACGTCGCCCTGCCGCAGCTTGGCGCGGTCGTAGATCACGGCCGCGCGCTCCTCGCCGCCGATCCACACCGTGTGATCGCGGATCTTGGCGGCGGATGGATCGCCGTCGCCCTTGGGCAGCTCGGCAGCGGGCAGGGCAGGGGCCTGCCCCTGCGCCACCGCGCGCAGGTTCACGATCTCGTGCGGCGTATCCATGTTGAAGGTGAACAGCCGCAAATGCTCTTCATCAAAACGGGCGAGGATGCCTTCGATCCCGTCCTCCTCCAGCACGGCCTGCGTGATGGTGAGCGGCACCTCAAACGCCTGGCCCGCATAGCGCACGTCGATTTCGAACAGCGAGGTGATCTGTTCCTCGGGGATGCCATCGGCGACCAACTCGCTGCGGGTCTGCTCGGCCATGTCGTCGAGCACGTTCACCAGATCGGCGATGCTGGTGTCGCGGGCGAGGCGCGAGAAGCTGCGCGCCGTCTCGGTCCGCATCCGCGTGGTCGCATCGCCCAGCGCGCACAGCACCCCGGGGGAGACGGGCGAGATCGCAGGCCAGCTGCCCATCAGGCGGGCGACCGCATTCACGTGCAGCGGCCCCGCGCCGCCAAAGCCCATCAGCGCGAACTCGCGCGGATCATAGCCCTGCTGCACCGAGATCATGCGCAGCGCGCCGAACATATTCTCGTTGACGATATCGATGATCCCGCGCGCGGCCTCCATCAGCGTCACGCCCAGCGCATCGGCGATGGTCTGCACCGCGGCCTTGGCACCTTCGCGATCGAGCTTGAAGCTGCCGCCGAGCAGGTCTTCGGGCAGGTAGCCCAGCACCACATTGGCGTCGGTCACGGTGGGCAGCGTGCCGCCCTTGTTATAGGCGACCGGCCCCGGCACCGCGCCCGCGCTTTCGGGGCCGACGCGCAGCGCCTTGGTCAGCTGCGGCACGTGGGCAATCGAGCCGCCGCCCGCGCCCACGGTCTTCACGTCGAGCGCCGAGGCGCGCACCGACAGGTGCCCGACTTCGGTGGTGCGCTGGCGGCGCGGCTCCAGGCCCTGGATCAGCGCCACATCGGTGGAAGTGCCGCCGACATCCAGCGTGAGGATGTTTTCAAAGCCCGCATTCTTCGCCACCCACAGCGCGCCGGTCACCCCGCCGGCGGGGCCGGACATCAGGATGTTGACGGGATGCTCCTCGGCCTTCTGGCTGCTCATCAAGCCGCCATCGGAACGCAGCAGCGACAGGCGGCCCTTCAGCCCTTCCTGCTCCAGCTTGGTGCGCAGGTTGGAGACATATTTGCTCACCACCGGGCGCACCGCGGCGTTGGCAACGGTCGAGAGTGTGCGCTCGTATTCCTGCATTTCGGGCAGGACTTCGTGGCTGAGCGAGACGGGGATGCCGGGCAGTTCCTCGGCGGCGATCTGGCCGATGCGGGCCTCGTGCGCGCCGTTCAGGTAAGCGTTCATCAGGCTGACAGTGAGCGCTTCGATGCCGTCACCCTTGAGCTTGCGAAGCGCGCTGCGCACCGCGTCTTCATCCAATGGGGCGACTTCGCGGCCTTGGGCGTCCATCCGGCCCGGCACTTCGACGGTGTGTTCAAGGCGCGCGAGCGGCTGCGGCTTGGGCCATACGATCCATGCGGCAAGCCCGCCCGGCACATAGGAGCGGGCGATCTGCATGATGTCGCGGTAGCCCATCGTGGTGACGAGGCCGACGCGCGCTCCCTTGCCTTCGAGCACGGCGTTGGTGGCCACTGTCGTGCCGTGCAGGAAGAAGTCGATCTCGCTCGCGGTGATCCCGGCCTTTTCGGTGATCGCCTTCACGCCCGTGAGGATGCCTTCCGAACTGTCATGCGGGGTCGAGGGGGTCTTGTGCCGCCAGAACGCTCCGCTCTGCTCGTCGAACAGCAAGAGGTCGGTGAAAGTCCCGCCCACATCAACACCCAGCCTGTATGTCATGCCTGTTCCCTGCCTTGTCTTATGCTGCGCGGGCGACGGCCGAGGGCAATTCGCGCCCCAGCTCGCCTGCAAACCATTTGTTGGCCGCGATCGCCGCGTCCAGATCGATGCCACTTTCCACCCCTGAACGCGCCATCATGTAGATGAGGTCCTCGGTGGCGATATTGCCTGTGGCGCGCGGCGCGAAGGGGCAGCCGCCGAGGCCGCCCAAGGAGGCATCGAACACCCGCACGCCGGCCTTGTAGGCCTCCCATGCATTGGCGATGCCGGTGCCCCGCGTGTTGTGGAAATGTGCGCGCATCGGGATTTTGCCGCCGAGCGTCTCGCCCAGCTTGCCGAACAATTCGCCTGCCTCGAACGGCGTGCCGACCCCGATGGTATCGGCCAGCGCGATTTCCTCAGGGTTCTCGATGGCGAGTTCCTCGGCAATGGCGAGCACGGTGGAATGCTTGACCTCGCCCTCGAACGGGCAGCCGAAGGCGGCGGAGATGGTGACCTGCGCGCGCATCCCTTCGGCGCGGGCAAAGCGCAGCATGGCGCGGGTTTCGGCGAGGCCCTCGGCAATCGTCTGCCCCTGGTTCTTCTGGCCGAACGTGTCGCTGGCGACGATCACGCAGCCGACCTGATCGACCCCGCGCGCGCCGTTCTCTCGCGTCGCCAGCGCACGCATCACGCCGCGCTTGTTGAGCACGAGGCCGATATAGGTGCAGGCGGGATCATCGGGCAGGCCCGCGATTACCGCTTCGGCATCCGCCATTTGCGGCACGCGCTGGGGGTGGACAAAGCTCGCGACTTCAAGCCGCCGCGCGCCATAGCCGATCATGCGGGTGATCAGCGCCAGCTTGGTCGCGGTTGCGATGATGTCGGGTTCGTTCTGCAAGCCGTCGCGCGGGCCAACCTCGACCAGTTCGATATTCTCGAAGCTCATGGTGAATCGCCTGACTGGGAAATGCGGGAGCAGCGAGACTTAGCCGATTTGTATACAATTGCAATCGTGCAAGCGGGGGCCATGGGCGGGAACGCGGGGCCGGTGCGCCGCGTTGTTACGTGTCCATGTCGAGGTCATCCGCATCTGGTGCGTGGGTCGTTGTGCGCACCGTCTGCGCAAAGGTGTGGAAGGCGCGGCGCAGGTGGCTGCCCATCACAGCGCGCGCCCACTCGGGATCGCGCGCAGCAAAGGCGGCAATCAGTTCGTCATGGTCACGCGCGGACTGGCGCAGGTCATCGAGCGAATAGGTGCGCGCGGTGCGCAGCACCACCGGCGCTTCGACGAGCCGCGCCAGCATCTGCCCCAGCCGCGGCGAGGCCGCCGCCTCGATGATCGCATCGTGGAAGCTGCGATTGGCCTCCAGGAACTGCCCGACATCGGGTGCGGGCTGCTCGATCGCGGCTTTGAGCGCGGCGTTGATCGCCTCCATCGCCGCCACTTGACCTCGCGTCATCCTGCGCGCGGCGCGCTCGGCGGCGTGGCATTCGAGCATCTGGCGCAGGCTGAACATCTCCTCGATGTCGTCGCGGCTCCAGTCGGCGACGAACAGTCGCTTCGATTCGCTGCGCACCAGCAGCAGCTCGTCCTCCAGCCGCCGCACCGCCTCGCGCACCGGCGTGCGGCTGACTCCGGTGATCTGGGCGAGCTGGTCCTCGGTGAGCTGCTCGCTGGGCTTCAACGCGCCGCTCAGCAGATGCGCGCGGATCTTGGCATAGGCCTGTTCGGACGCGCGGCTCATGCGCGGCGCTCCCTGATCGGCGGGCTGAGCGGGCAGGGCAGGAGGGGTGCGTTCATGTCGCGCCTTTTTTGAAGTCAGCCACTTGCCACCACAAGGCCTGCGGCAGCAAAAACACACCCCCCACCTCACCGCTGTCACATTTCAGCAAAGCACTTGACGGGAGTGTTTTGTATACAATAACCATTCGCGCAATGGCAACCGGCCATATGGCAACAGGGGTGTTCGCCGTGAACCGCATCAAGGTCATCGTACCGATTGCAATGGATGAGGCCGGCGTCGCCAATCGCGCGCAGCAGCTTCCCGACGGCTTCGTGCGTCCCGGCTTTGCTCCTACTTTTGAAGCAGTCCGCTGGGGCGCGGCGCTGGGCGATTCCTATCACGATACGCTGCTGATGGACTGGACGGTGTTCCAGGCCGGCATCACGGCCGAGGAAGAAGGCTATGCCGGTGTGCTGATCGACACGGTCAGCGATAGCGGACTGTGGCCGCTGCGATCGGCGCTCAATATCCCCGTGGTCGGCCCAGGCGAGGCGAGCTTTGCGGCCGCCATGATGCTCGGCAAAAAGTTCAGCGTCATCACCATGTGGCCGCAGTGGTTCCCGCTTTACGAGAAGGTGCTGAGCCAGCACGGCTGGGAGCATCGCTGCGCTTCGGTGCGTTCGATCGACACGCGGCCCGATGTCACCGAACTGCTCGAAGGCAAGGAAGAGGTCGTCTTTGCCAAGCTCAAGGCCGAAGCCCTGCGCGCGATCGAGGAAGACGGGGCGGACGTGATCGTGCTCGGCTCAACCACCATGCACCAGTCCGCCGCCTACCTCGCCGCCGAATTGCCGGTGCCGGTGCTGAACCCCGGGCAGGTTGCCTACAAGCAGCTCGAGACCCTGATCGAATTGGGGCTCACCCATTCCAAGAAGGCCTTCCCCGCACCCGAAGTGCCGATGCACGCCAATATCCGAAAGGGCTGGTACTGATGAGCGAATGGCCAAAAGACTGGAGCGAGGGCGGCGCTGGCCAGACGCCGCTGCCCTATCCCGTCTATGTCGATATCGTCACCAAGCGCTATTTCGACGGGGTCGATAACAAGCACATGGATCAGGTGCTCGATTGCTTCACGGCAGATGCCGTGCTGACCGAGGTAACCAGCAACACAGTGCATCAGGGGCGCGAAGCGATCCGCGCGATGTTCGTGAAGCTGTTCGCCGATTTCGAGAGCATCTGGCACGGCAATTTCGTGCACACTGCGGACCCGGAAACCAATGCGATCTGCAGCCAGTTCACGGTGCTGATCACCCCCAATGGCGGCGACGAACTGCGCTACGAGAACTGCAATCGCTTCTATCTGAAGGATCGCCTGTTCCACCGCGTCTATGTCTATATGTCGGGTGACAACCTGCTGAAGGAAGGGGACGCCTGATGCAGTACGAACCTGTCATGACCCGTGCCGAACTGATCGATTTTGCGCTCAACAAATATTTCGCCCGGGTCGATGCCAAGGACATGGAAGCGGTGCTTGCCTGCTTCCACGATACCGCGCTGTTCTGCGTGCAGACCGCCTTCACCCGCCATGCCGGCAAGGCCGAAATCCGCCGTATGTTCGAAGATTTCTTCGGCGCTTACGAAACCATCATCCACCGCGATTTTACCTGCACAGTGGACGAGGCCAACGGTCGCATAACCGCCAGCTTCACCGCCGAGCTCCACGATGCCGATGGCAATGTGACGCTGCTCACCAACACCAATTTCTGGCGGCTGCGTCCCGGCCCCGAAGGCCCGAAGTTCCAGGAAGTCTATGTCTACATGAGCGGGGCCAACGTCCTCGTCTGATCCCTTACCTCTCGTTTCCTTTCAGGAGAGCCGTCCCATGAATATCCGTCTCGTTCTTGCCTCTGGCGCGGCTCTTGGCGCCATTGCCCTGTCCGCACCCGCGATTGCGCAGGATGCCCCTTCGGACGCGCCTGCGGCCGAGGAAGACAATGCCATCATCGTCACCGCGCGTCGCCAGTCGGAAAGTCTGGCTGATGTGCCTGCCGCGATCACCGTGTTCGGCGCGGAAGCCATCGCCAAGACTGGCGTGCAGCGCGCGGACGATTTCGTCCAGCTGACCCCGGGCGTCACCATCGTCACCGGCACAGCCGAAGCGGGCGACACCCAGATCAACATCCGCGGCATCAACGGCGCGCGCGACGCGGAAAGCTCGGTCGCGCTGGTGGTCGACGGGATCCTCAAGACCAACACCGCGCAGCTGAACCAGAACCAGGGCACGCTGCGTCAGGTCGAAATCCTGAAGGGCCCGCAAGGCGCGCTCTACGGCCGCAATGCCGCAGCCGGCGCGATCGTGATCCAGACGCTCAAGCCCGGTGATGAACTCGAAGCCGGGATGACCTTGCGCGCCGCGCAGGACAGCACCTATCTCGCCACCGGCTATGTCGCGGTGCCGGTGGGCGAGGCGGCTGGCTTCGTGCTGTCGGGCAATTATTCGACCACTGACGGCTTCTTCCGCAACCGCTTCCTCGCCAATTCCAAGACCATTGATGATCAGGAAATCTGGTCGGTCGACGGGCGCTTTGTGGCCGAGCTTGGCCCCAATACCGAACTTGATGTGAAGGCGCGCTACGCCGATCTCACCGGCGCCTCGATCAACTTCAACGCCAGCTTCCACCTGCCCAACTTTGCCGGCGTGAACCCGGATTTCTTCGAGGATGTGAACGAGCATCCCTTCGGCTTCTATTCGAACATCCGGCCGACCAACGACCAGACCACCTTCGAGGCCTCGGCCAAGATCGAGCATGATTTCGATGCCGTGACGCTGACCGCATGGGCGCTCTACAGCGATGTCGACCAGTCGCTGACCGCCGATGGCACCTCGGCCGATTTCGCGCGCTTCCTCGATTTCACCGGGACGGCGACCGGCGATCTCGCCCGCGCCAACGCTTCGTGCTTCGCCTCGACCGCGGCGCTCACCGGCTTCCCGCTCAATTCGCCGACCTTTATCGGCCAGATCCCGGTGCCGTTCATCTTCGCGCCCGCCAACGGCTCGACCTTCGGCCCCTACAGCCCCACCACCTGTGACGGCACCCAGTACCAGATCCGCCAGCAGAGCGACATCAGCGGCGAAATCCGCCTCGCCTCGAATGGTGACGGGCCGCTGAACTGGCAGGTCGGCGCCTATTACCTTCACATCGACCGCGAGGTTGGGGTCAGCCTCGGCGCGGATCTCGGCAATGGCGTAACCCGCCAGCTCTACAACGCGCCGGGTTCGGCCAACCCGACCACGCAGCTCTATAACGACGCCTTCAAGACCGACGTTTACGCCCTGTTCGCCTCGGCCGATTGGGATGTGAGCGACCGCTTCAACGTCAGCCTCGCGGGCCGCTACGACATCGAGGATCGCTCGGTGAGCAGCCTTGTTCCGGCGGTGTTCGATCCGATCACCGGCGGGCCGATCAACCCCGGCCAAGCGGTGGTGAACGGCGTGGTCCAGCCGATCGCCGACCAGTCGCAGACCTTCAAGCAGTTCCAGCCCAAGATCTCGCTGCGTTACGAGGTGTCGGACAACGCCAACCTCTATGCCAACTGGGGCATCGGCTTCAAATCGGGCGGGTTCAACAACCAGGGCTCGGCTGCGATCGTCGATCAGGCGTTCAACCAGTTCATCGGCACCGACGTGCTGATCAACGACCAGTATCGCAAGGAAGTCTCGAGCGCCTTCGAAGCCGGGATCAAGGGCGATCTGTTTGGTGGCGCGGTGACCTATGATGTGGCGGGCTACTACACCAACATCGAGGATATGCAGTTCTTCGAATTCTTCGTCGGCGGGTTCGGCCTGCTGCGTGTGGTCTCGAACATCGACGAGGTGGAAATCTACGGCGCGGAACTGAACCTCACCGCCGAGATCATCGAAGGCTGGACGGTGTTCGGTTCGGCCAACGTCACCGAAAGCGAGATCAAGGAAAACGCCTCGCGGCCGGTCACGGTGGGCAACAAGTCGCCCTACACCGCCGATTACACGCTCAACTTCGGCACCCAGCTCGATGTGCCGATGACCTCGAGCATCGATTTCGTCGCCCGCGCGGATTACCGCGTCACCGGGCCGACGTGGTTCCACACCTTGCAGGATGACCCGAACCCGACGCTGTTCAGCGGGCTGCTGCCGAACTCGGCGCTGCAACTGCCGGCCTTTGTGGGCGATGCCGATTACTCGGTCTCACGCCGCAATGCCTTCGGGGTGGCGGATATGCGCATCGGCTTCGAGACCGAAAGCTGGTCGCTGTTCGCCTATGCCGAAAACCTGTTCGACAAGAAGTATCTCAACGAGGTGATTACCGCCGTCGAATTCGGCGGGTCGTTCATCTCGCCCGGTGGCCGCCAGCGCCTCGGGGTGGAGTTCGGATACAAGTTCTAGCGACGCCCTCGGGTCGGGCTTTCACGGCGGCGACGGGGCAAATCCCGCGCCGCCGTTTTTGTATCGGGATAGGGGCAATCCCAGCGTGTTTTCTTGATCTCGGTTGCGAAGCGACCGCAAGGCCGAAGGGCCGTCCGCAGCGATGCCGCCGTCAGGCGGCGTGAGCGAGGATTTCGCATTGCGGAGGCGATGCGGGAAACAAAAAACCTTCACCCCCGCGCGACATTCTCCAAAAGCTCCGCTGTCACCGGGTAGCCCGCATCGCCGAGGATCGTCAGCCACGACTTTCCGCCTTCCTCGACCACCTGCGGCATGATCGTGCGCACCGGGATCGCCTCGGCCTGGGCGCGGGCTTCTTCGTAGCTTGCGAACAGCGCGAGCCGTTCAAGATTGCGGCGGGTGGGGAAGATCAGCTTGATATCGCCGCGCTCCGCAGCATCGAGCGCACCTGCGGCCGAGGTCCAGAACAGCTGGGTGTTCTCGGCATGGTCGATCGACACCTCGACCGCGCCAGTGCCGAGATTGGCGAGATAGAAGCGCGTATCATAGACGCGCGGGATGGCCTCGTTCTTGGGAAACCAGCGCGCAAACGGGGTGATCTGCGCCAGATCGAGCCGCCAGCCGAACGCATCGAGCACCGGAGCAAGCGCGCCCACCTCGGCCAGCATCGCGCGCGCTTCGGATGCGCGGGCGGCATCGATCGCGCCGGCGAGGCCCATCGCAAGGCCGGTCTCCTCCAGCGTCTCGCGCACTGCGGCGATCTGGTGCGCGGCTTCATCGGGGGCGATCCCGATCTCGCCTGCCAGCGCCTCACCGAGGGCGTAGTCTTCAGGATCGACCCTTCCGCCGGGAAACACTGCCATCCCGCCGGCAAAGGACATGGTGCGCGAACGCACCGTCATCAGCACCTCCGGCGGCCCGCCAGCGGGCGCGTTGCGGAAGATGATGATGGTGGCGGCTGGGATGCCGTGGCGCGCGGATTCGTCTGTCATGCCGGACCAGCATGACGCGGCGGCAAGCCCTTGCCAAGCGCTTTGGCGGGTTCCTGCCGGTTTGAAGATGGGTGTCGGGCTGCTTTACAGTTAACCAATTGCACCATCGCATGGTCGTTCGAGAAATGGCGGATTTGCGTGACTTTCTGCGTTTGGCACGCGCCATGCATAGCAGAGGACGGTCCTACTGGTCTTCAAACAGAGGCGCGCCCTTCCTGGTTTCCGGGCCGCGCCTCCCCAGAATAGAAAACGCCCCGCACTGGTCCTGCGGGGCGTTTTTGTTTTTGCCTCAGGCGCCCCCGGCCTTCGCCGGGGCAGGCGGGCGCAACGCGGCCGCGCTGCATGGCTTTCCTTCGGGGGCCCGGCCCTTTCAGGGCCACCCCTTCGGGCGCGCGTTCGCGCTTGCGGTCGCTACGCGACCGAATTCAGAGTTCAATGGGAAATGCAATTCGGCCCAAAGGGCCGCAAGGCCGAATGGCCGCCCGCAGGCGCCCGTAGCGTAGCGAAGGAGCAGCGCCGAGGACGCACCCGCGGAGGCGGGTGCGCAAAACTAAGCAGCCTTCACACCGCTCTCATCGAGAAGCTGCTGCAATTCGCCGGCTTCGAACATTTCCATCATGATGTCGCTGCCGCCCACGAACTCGCCCTTGACGTAGAGTTGCGGGATGGTGGGCCAGTCCGAGAAGCTCTTGATGCCCTGACGGACTTCCATGTCCTGCAGCACATCGACGCTTTCATAGACGATGCCGCAGTGATCGAGGATCGCCACCGCGCGGCTGGAAAAGCCGCATTGCGGGAACAGCGGGGTGCCCTTCATGAACAGCACCACATCATTGCTGGCGACGATTTCGGAAATGCGCGCGTTGGAATCGGACATGATCAGGACGGCCCTTGAAACGGTGGAATGGTGATTGCGTTTTACGTGGGAACCTTGGTGGTCACTTGCAAGGCGTGCAGTTCGCCGCCCATGCGGCCTCCGAACGCGGCATAGACCAGCTTGTGCTGCGCCACCCGGTTGATGCCGACGAATTGCGGCGCGGTGACGGTGGCGGCCCAGTGATCATCATCGCCCGCCAGATCGCGCAGTTCGACCGTGGCCCCGGGCAAGGCGGCGAGGATGGCTTCCTCGATCGCGGCGGCACTCATCGGCATGGCTTGGCCTCCCGGAAACGGCGGATCAGACTTCGCCCAGAAGCTGGCGGCGGGACTCGATCGTCATCTCGTCGAGCTTGGCGCGGATATCGGCCTCGGTCATCTCGACGCGCGCGGCGGTGAGATCGCCGAGCAGCTTGCGGATCACGTCCTCGTCGCCCGCTTCCTCAAAATCGGCCTGCACCACCGCCTTGCGATAGGCGTCGGCTTCCTCGGGCGTGAGATGCATCAGGCCCGCGGCCCATTCGCCCAGCAACCGGTTGCGGCGTGCGGCGATACGGAAGGCGGTTTCGCCATCGAGCGCGAACTTGGCTTCCTCGGCCCGCTCGCGATCCTTGAAATCGGTCATTCTGAAAGTCCCTCCGGCGTCGATCCGCGCTTAGCGATAAAGCGGCCAGCGCGCCGCTTCAAGCGGCAAGCCCTGCCCACGAGATATTATTCCATCGTGACGACGAGCTTGCCCACGGCCTCGCGGTTTTCGAGTTTGGCGATGGCATCGCCGGCGCGGGCGAGGGGGAAGGTCTCGCTGACCAGCGGATCGATCTTGCCGGCCTTCATCAGATCGAACAATTCGTCCACCTGCGCGCGGAAGGCTACCGGCTCGCGCGCGGTGAAGGCGCCCCAGAACACGCCGCAGATGTCGCAGGACTTCAGCAGGGTGAGGTTGAGCGGCATCTTGGCGATCCCCGCCGGGAAGCCGACCACGAGGAAGCGGCCCTCCCACGCAATGGCACGCAGGGCCGGCTCGGAATATTGCCCGCCGACAATGTCATAGACGATGTTGGCGCCTTCGGGCCCGCAGGCCTTCTTGAAGGCATCGGCGAGCGCTTTGGAGGCATCCTTGTCCATCGCCTCGCGCGGGTAGATCACAACTTCGTCGGCCCCGGCCTTGCGGGCGACTTCGCCCTTGGCCTCGGACGAGACGGCGGCGACCACGCGCGCGCCGAAAGCCTTGGCGAGTTCCACCGCCGAAAGCCCCACGCCGCCCGCTGCGCCGAGGATCAGCACGGTGTCGCCAGCCTTGATATGTCCGCGATCCTTGAGACCGTGGATGGTGGTGCCGTAGGTCATCAGCAAGCTGGCGGCTTTCTCGAAGGGCACGCCGTCCGGCACCGGGAACATCCGACCCGCGGGCACCACGACTTTCTCGGCCAGCCCGCCATTGCCGATCCCGGCCATGACATGATCGCCCACCTTGTAGCCCTCAACGCCTTCGCCCAGCGCCTCGATCACGCCGGCAATCTCGCCGCCGGGGGCGAAGGGACGCGCAGGCTTGAACTGGTACATATCGCGGATGATCAGCGTGTCGGGATAGTTGATCGCGCAGGCCTTGACCGCGATCAGCACTTCGCCCGCACCGGGGACGGGGGCGTCGATCTCGTCGAGCGTCAGGGTTTCGGGCCCGCCAGTGGCGTGGCTGCGGATGGCTTTCATGGTGTCCTCTCCCGTTATTCTATGTGGTCAGGCAGCGGTGCCGCGCATCAGCCAGGGCTGGGCCGCGGTGCGCGTGGCTTCAAAGCCGCCGATCGCCTCGCCGCGCGCCATTGTCAGCCCGACCTCGTCGAGCCCGTTCAGCAGGCAATCGCGGCGGAACGGATCAAGCGCAAAGGTGAAGCGATCCTGATAGGGTGTGGTGACGGTCTGGTGTTCGAGATCGACCGAAATCGGCTGCTCCTCGCGCGCCACCTCCAGCAGGCGGTCAACCGCGTCCTGCGGCAGCACCACCGGCAGGATCCCGTTCTTGACCGCGTTGCCGGAGAAAATGTCCGAGAAGCTGGGCGCGATCACCACGCGGATGCCGAGATCGCCCAGCGCCCATGCGGCGTGTTCACGGCTCGAACCGCAACCGAAATTGTCGCCCGCGATCAGCACCGGCGCCCCGGCATAGGCGGGATCGTCGATCACATTGCCCGGTTCCGCACGCAAGGCCTCGAACGCGCCTGCGCCAAGCCCTTCGCGACTGATGGTCTTGAGCCACTTGGCCGGGATGATGATGTCGGTATCGACATTCTTGAGACCGAGCGGGATAGCGCGGCCTTCGACGCGGGTGAGCGGTTGCATCGCGATGTCGTCCTCAGTCGGTTTGCGGGGGTTCGCCCGAGGGGATGGTGCCCGTCCCGGTCGCCGTGTCGGGCTTCTTCTTGGTCGCGAGCTTGCGTCCGGCATAAAGCAGGGCTGCTGCCACCGCTGCCGAACCGATCGCCGCCGCGCCGAGGGCTGCCTTGTTGCCGGTGGTCATGCCAGCGGACTTTTTGTCGGATTTTTTGTCGCTCATATCCGTTCCTTGCGCCTTGCGGGGATGGGTTTCAAGGGGCCGCGCTACACCAGCTCGCGCACATCGGCGAGCCGCCCGGTGACAGCGGCCGCCGCTGCCATCGCAGGCGAGACAAGATGCGTGCGCGCGCCCGGACCTTGCCGGCCTACGAAATTGCGGTTGCTGGTCGAAGCGCAGCGTTCGCCTGGCGGCACCTTGTCGGGGTTCATGCCGAGGCAGGCAGAACAGCCCGGCTCGCGCCATTCGAACCCGGCATCGATGAACACCTTGTCGAGGCCCTCGTCCTCAGCCTGGGCTTTCACCAGGCCAGAGCCGGGCACGACGATCGCCCAACGCACATTGTCAGCCTTGTGGCGGCCCTTGAGCACGGCGGCGGCGGCGCGCAGATCTTCGATGCGGCTGTTGGTGCAGCTGCCGATGAAGACGTTCTCGATCGCCACCTCGGTCAGCGGAGTACCGGGGGTGAGGCCCATGTAATCGAGGCTTTTCTGCACCGCCACGCGCTTGCTCTCGTCGGCGAAATCGTCGGGCGAGGGCACGCGCCCGCCGATGGCCACCACATCTTCGGGGCTGGTGCCCCAGGTGACGCTGGGTTCGACATCGGCGGCGTTGATGGTGACGGACTTGGCGAACACCGCGCCGTCATCGCTGTGGAGCGTGCGCCAATAGGCCACGGCGGCGTCCCATTCAGCGCCTTGCGGGGCCATCGGGCGGCCCTTCAGATAGGCGAAGGTGGTATCGTCGGGCGCGATCAGGCCGGCGCGCGCACCTGCCTCGATGCTCATGTTGCAGACGGTGAGGCGTTCCTCGACGCTCATCGCCTCGAACACGCGCCCGCGATATTCGATCACATAGCCAGAGCCGCCCGCCGCGCCGATGGTGCCGACGATGTGGAGGATCAGATCCTTTGCGCTCACGCCGGGGCCGAGATCGCCGTCCACCCGCACTTCCATCGACTTGGATTGCTGGAGCAGCAGCGTCTGGGTCGCCAGCACGTGCTCGACCTCGCTCGTCCCGATCCCGAAGGCGAGCGCGCCCAGCCCGCCGTGGCAGGCGGTGTGCGAATCGCCGCAGACAATGGTGGTGCCCGGCAGCGAGAAGCCCTGCTCGGGGCCGACCACATGGACGATCCCCTGCTCCTTGGCGGTCGCCGGGATATAGCGGATGCCGAAGGCGGGCGCATTGACTTCGAGCGCGGCAAGCTGCGCGGCACTTTCGGGATCGGCAATCGGCACCGGCGCGCCATTGGCATCGACCCGCGCAGTGGTCGGCAGGTTGTGATCGGGCACGGCGAGGGTGAGTTCGGGCCGCCGCACCGGGCGTTCTGCCAGCCGCAGCGCCTCGAACGCCTGCGGGCTTGTCACCTCGTGCACCAGATGGCGATCGATATAGATCAGCGCCGTGCCATCAGCGCGTGTTTCGACGACATGCGCGTCCCAGATCTTCTCGTAAAGTGTGCGCGGGCGGCTCGCCATGGTGTCTTGTATCCTTGTGGAGAGGGGCGATTAGACGCGCCTCAGGCCCTCGCGCAAGATGCGTGCTTGATACGGGTCAAATTCGTCATGGATTTGCAAGCTTCCTGGGGTATAACTGACAAATATGTCAGCAATCGAATCCCCTTCCATGCCCGCCCTGCCGTTTTTCCACCCGATCAAGGTCGAGTTGGCAGACATCGATTTCATGGGGCACGTCAATAACGCGCGCTACCTCAACTGGGTGCAGGATGCGGTGCTGGCGCACTGGCGCGGGATCGCGCCGGCCGAGGATGTGGCGAGCAAGGCGTGGGTCGCGCTGAAGCACGAGATCACCTATCGCAAGCCCGCGTTCCTCGAAGACGATGTGATCGCGCAGACCGTGCTTGAACGATTCAACGGTGCGCGCGCGTTCTATTCCACGCTGATCAAGCGCGGCGAAGACGTGCTGGCCGAAGTGCAATCCTCGTGGTGCTGCATCGACGCCGAAACCCTGCGTCCTGCGCGCATCGGCGACCACCTGCGGGCGTTCTTCTTCCCTGCGGCGGAATAGGGCAGGGCGATTCGCTCCGCTGGCCGGAAAGCCGCGCGCTGCGGCTCACCCGGCACGCAGTCACCGATGTGCAGTTTCGACCGAGACGCTCTGGCTGTTCATCCTGAGCTGCCCGAAGGCGGTGAGGAAAGCGACATCGCCAATGTCGCGGCCGATGCCGATCTTGGCCATCTCGCCTGATCGCGCCATGCCGGTCGGATCGATCAGGTGCCAGCCGCCATCCAGAAAGACTTCGGCCACCGCGTGAAAATCGGGCGGGGTCACGCCTAGCGCATAGACACTCGCCATCCGTGCGGGGATGTCGGCGGCGCGGGCGAGCGCAATCATCAGATGCGCATAATCGCGGCACACGCCGGCGCGGGCGCGAAAGGTGTCGGCAGCGGTCGTGTCGGTATCGCTGGAGCCCGGCACATAGGACAAATGCCCGGCGACCCAGTCGCGCATGGCGACAATCTTGGCACCGCCTTCAACCGCGCCGAACGTTGTCTCGACAAAGTCGATGAACTGGTTTGACGGGCAATAGCGCGACGGCAGCAGATAGGGGACGGCCTCACCCGGCAAGCGGTGGGGCGGAACAATCGCCAGGCCGGCGCAGTCCTCGACCCTTTGCTCGATCGCCACGGTGGCGCGGTAATCCACCAGCACCCGTCCGGCCACGCGCAACCAGATGCGCTCGCCGATATGATCCTGCGCCGGGACGCGCGCGAAATGATCGAACGGGGTGACGGTGATGTGCGCCTGCTCGATCACCTGTCCGGGAATGGCGGCGGCCTCCACTTGCAGCAGCGCGTCGCAGGGCTGTTCGAACCAGTAATCGAGCTGCACATGAATTTTGAGAGTCACGATCCGGGTTCCATTTGCACAAAAGTCGCCAGCGTCGGCCACGGCGAACAGCGCGCGGGTTCGCCGGGTGTTGCAGTGTTGCGTGTGTGGCAGAGACTGTCCGGGCGTCCCGGACCGCTGAGCGCTTGCGCGTTGGCATGACCTGTGCAGCGTTGCAAACGCCAAAAGCGGTCCGGGCGCGTTATCGCGCGCCACGCCACCGCGCCCCCACGCCAAAGCCGTTTTCGGATGATCCTTGGGCGCGGCAATGGCTTGCGGTCGCTGGCGAAAGGATGGACAGTGTCCCGGGCGCAAACCGCAGCGGGGCGCCCCATCACGAAAGGCAAGAGTCGCATGGTCAAGGCAATGTGGAACGGCGCGGTTATCGCCGAGAGCGATGCGACGGTGGTGGTTGAGGGCAACCACTATTTCCCGCGCAAGGATGTGCGCGCGGATTACCTTGTCGCCAGCGACACCCACACGACCTGCGGGTGGAAGGGCGTTGCCTCCTATCATTCGCTGAGCGTCGATGGAGCGACCAATCCCGATGCCGCGTGGTACTATCCCGAACCCAAGGACGCTGCCGCCGAAATCAGGGACCGCATCGCCTTCTGGAAGGGTGTCGAGGTGCGTTGACCCCTTCCGCGAAACGCAATTGCCACAAGGTCAGCGCAGACTATACGCAACCACATGCCTACCGCCTGCGTATCCTCCTGAGATGAACCCGCACTTCTCCCCTCCGGCCCGTGCGCAGCAGGGCACCATTGGCCTCGTGCTGGCGCTTGCCATTGCCGGGAGCTGGCTCGGCCTTCACGCTTACGGGATGTTCGTGTTCGAACTGACGTGGTCGAACTGGCCTGCCGCGCTCGCGATGGCGGCGGTGCAATGCTGGCTGTCGGTCGGCGTGTTCATCGTCTGCCATGATGCGATGCATGGCAGCCTTGTGCCGGGCCGGCCCAAGCTCAATGGCGCGATCGGGGCGGTGCTGCTGGCGCTCTATGCGGGCTTTGCCTGGAAGCAGATGCGCGATGCCCATTTCGTCCATCACAAGCTGTCAGGCCGGGCCGGCGATCCCGATTTCGACGAGCATCATCCGGACAATTTCTGGCGCTGGTACGGCACCTTCTTCCGGCGCTATTTCGGCTGGCGCTCGATCCTTTATGTCCACACGGTGGTGGGCATCTACTGGCTGGTGATCGGCATTCCGATGGTGCAGATCGTGCTGCTTTACGGATTGCCGGCGCTGGGATCATCGCTGCAATTGTTCTACTTCGGCACCTTCCGGCCGCATAGTCACCGCGCGCAGGAGCCCTTTGCCGACCGCCACAATGCGCGCAGCAATGATTTCGGCACGCTGGCCAGCCTCGCCACCTGTTTCCATTTCGGCTATCATCTCGAACATCACCACCGGCCCGATGTGCCGTGGTGGGGCCTGCCCGCCGCCAAACGGGCCGGAGTGGGCAAGGCCGAACAGACTGCAAAGGTGCCCGCATGAGCTGGCTCGAAGTTTTCCTCACCGTCATGTCCTCGCTGATCGGGATGGAGTTGTTCGCCTGGGTGGCGCACAAATACATCATGCACGGCTGGGGCTGGGGCTGGCACCGCGACCATCACGAGCCGCACGATAATGTGCTGGAGAAGAACGACCTGTTCGCCGTGGTGTTCGGCACGATCAACGCCGCGATGTATATCTACGGCTCGCTCTACTGGGATTGGCTGTGGTGGTTCGCGGTCGGCATCACGCTCTACGGGGTGATCTACACGCTGGTGCATGACGGGCTGGTTCACCAGCGTTACTGGCGCTGGGTGCCGCGCAAGGGCTACGCCAAGCGGCTGGTGCAGGCGCACAAGCTCCACCATGCCACCATCGGCAAGGAGGGCGGGGTAAGCTTCGGCTTCGTGATCGCCCGCGATCCGGCCAAGCTGAAGGCCGAACTGAAAGCCCAGAAGGCTGCGGGAATCGCCGTGGTGCGCGACAGTGCCGGCGCGGCGGACGACGGCTTCGAGGTGGTGGGCCGCAACCTATAGGGCGCGAAGAGGTTGCCGGTCGATCTCTCTGGCACGTGGGACGGCGTCTTTGCCTATCCCGATGTGCCCGATGCCGGGCCAGTCACGCCATTTCTGGCAGAGATCACCGAACAGGGCGGGCGGATCAGCGGCACGATCATCGAGCCCAACGAATTTCGCCCTGCCACCGCGCATGCCTCGCTCGAAGGCGTGCACGCAGGCACGAGTGTCGATTTCCTCAAGACCTACCATATGGCGGGCGAGGAATATGACGAGCCGGTCGCCTATGCCGGGCAGGTCAGCGATGATGGCAACGTGATCACCGGCCACTGGATGATGTCAGACTGGAGCGGCCCGTTCGAGATGGTCCGTCAGGAAGGCACGCAGGCGATCAAACAGGCGCAAACGGCGATCACGATCGAATAGCTTGCCGTATCGAGCAACGCGTCGCGCTCGTTTTCAGCGATGGTGGAGAATTTCTCCACTGGTCGGGACGAGAGGATTCGAACCTCCGACCCCCACACCCCCAGTGTGATGCGCTACCAGGCTGCGCTACGTCCCGTTCCAGTGGAAGCGGGCCTATAGGGCGGCAGTTTGGGGCTGGCAAGCCGGTTTGACGGCGTTTGTCCTGTGACATTGCAACCTCTTCGTTCCTCCCCGTTCCAACGCAATGGGCAGGGACGGGCCAGGAGTGTGGCTCTGATGCATCGCTTGCACCCCCGCGCGATTGCCGCCCGCTTGCATTGCTGCTAGGCGCGCCCACTTGAACGGCAGAGCCACGGCCTCGCCTTCCAGTTTCGGGATCTTGACGGGTTTTATCGCATGACATTCGATCTTCTTGCCGCCGCCGGAGCAGGTGCTGCCGCAGCACCGCCCGCATGGGTCAGCTTCCTGCCGATTATCGGCATGATCGGGATCTTCTGGTTCCTCATCATCCGTCCGCAGATGAACCGCCAGAAGCAGCACCAGGCCAAGGTCGCGGCGATGAAGAAGGGCGATCAGGTCGTCACCGCGGGCGGCCTTGTCGGCAAGGTGCTCAAGGTGGACGACACCTATGTCGAGCTCGAACTCGGCACCAATGTCCGCGTCAAGGCGATCAAGGCGACCATCGGCGACATCATCCCGCCCGGCGGCAGCCCCGCTAACGACTGATCCGGCCGCGCCAAGGCCAGCCGCAGACCCCTTTCGCGTGAGACACTGACGCAATGCTCGAATTCCCCCTTTGGAAAAAGCTTTGGCTGTGGGGCCTGACGCTGGCGGCATCGCTGCTCGCGCTGCCTTCGCTGGCCAATGTCGCCGGACTGGACTGGCCCAAGAGCCTGCCCAATCCGCAGGTCAATCTCGGCCTCGATCTGGCCGGCGGCTCGCATCTGCTGCTCGAAGCCAAGGCGTCCGACATCCGCGCGCAGCGGCTCGAGAACATGGAAGAAACCGTCCGCCAGCTGATGCGAAATGCCAAGCCGCGCATCCGCATCGGCGACGTTTCGACGGGCGAGGGGCGGTTGTCCTTCATGCTCGAAAGCCCGGCCGACATTGATCGTGCGCGCGGGTTGATCGAGCCGGCGATGCAGGGCGTCAATCTCACCCGCGAATGGGATCTGGCCGTCGTCGACAGCCAGCGCATCGTGCTCACGCCGACGCAGGCCGGGATCGACACCGCGCTGGATGACGCGATGGAAAGCGCCACCGAAGTCGTGCGCCGCCGCATCGACGAACTCGGCACACGCGAGCCGACCATCATCCGTCAGGGCACCACCCGCATTGTGGTGCAGGTGCCCGGCCTTGAAGACCCCGATGCGCTCAAGAGCCTGCTCGGCCAGACCGCGCAGCTCGAATTCAAGCTGGTCGATCTGAATGCCCTGCCTGAAAACGTGCAGGCAGGCATCGCGCCTCCGGGTAGTCAGGTGTTCCCCTATGCCCCCGGCACCCCGATGGAAGGGCGCTTTGAAGCGGTGCGCCGGCTCGGCGGCATCCGCGGCGACAACCTGACCGGCGCGCAGGCCGGGGTCGATCCGACCAACAACCAGAACGTCGTCACCATCACCTTCGATGCGCAAGGCGGGGCCAAGTTCGCCAAGCTGACGCGCGAGAACACCGGCAAGCCCTTCGCCATCATCCTTGATGGTCAGGTGCTTTCGGCCCCCAACATCAACGAGCCGATTCTTGGCGGCAGTGCGCAGATCTCGGGCAGCTTCACGCCCGAAAGCGCCAACAACCTCGCGATTTCGCTGCGTTCGGGCGCGCTTCCGGTGCCGCTGCAGGTGATCGAGGAACGCACGGTCGGGCCCGATCTGGGTGCAGATTCGATCCGCAAGGGTCTGCTCGCCATGGCGATCGGCAGCCTTGCGGTGATTGCGCTGATGCTGGCGACCTATGGCCGCTTCGGCGTCTATGCGACAGTCGCGCTGGTGTTCAACGTGCTGATGCTGCTCGGGCTGATGGCGCTTGGCGGTTTCACACTGACGCTGCCGGGGATCGCGGGCTTCGTGATCACCATCGGCGCGGCGGTTGACGCCAACGTGCTGATCAACGAGCGCATCCGCGAAGAGCGCAAGCGCGGCCGCAAGGTCATCGCGGCGGTCGAGACGGGCTACAAGGAAGCGGGCCGGGCGATCTATGATGCAAACGCCACCAACTTCATCTCCGGGGTAGCGCTGTTTGCCTTCGGCTCGGGGCCGGTGAAGGGCTTCGCGGTGGTGCTGGTGGTGGGCCTGTTCACCTCGGTCTTCACCGGCGTGACGCTGACCCGCATGTTCGTCGCCGGATGGTTGCGCAAGACGCGCCCCAACGACATCACAATCTGAAGGAGCGAGAACCATGAAACTCCTCAAGCTCGTCCCTGACGATACCAACATCAAGTTCCTCAAACTGCGCATCCCGTTCTTCGTGCTCAGCCTTGTGCTGATCGCGGGCAGCTGGGCGGCGGTGCTGGTGAACGGCCTCAATTTCGGGGTCGATTTCGCCGGCGGCCAGGAAGTGCGCATGACCTTCGAGGAGCGCGAGACCGCGCCGATCGCGAGCTTGCGCGAACTGGTCGGCGGGCTCGGTTATGGCGAGCCGGTGGTGCAGGAATTCGGCGGGCCGCAAACGGTCTCGATCCGTGTCGCTCTGCCCGATGGCACCGAGGATACCCCGGGTGCCGCCACTGCAATCGGCCAAAAAGTGATCGCGGCAATCGCCGAGGAATATCCCGATGTCCGCACGGACGGGAACGACACTGTCTCGGGCAAGGTCGCCGGCGAGTTTCGCGATCAGGCCATCCTTGCGCTGCTTGCGGCAATGGCGGCGGTGTCGATCTATATCTGGGTGCGGTTCGAATGGCAGTTCGGCGTCGGTGCGATGTTCGCGCTGGTGCACGACGTCTCGGTCACGGTGGGCCTGTTCGCGCTGACACAGATGGAGTTCAGCCTCCAGATCGTCGCGGCGATCCTCGCGATCATCGGCTACTCGCTCAACGACACCGTAGTGGTTTACGACCGCATCCGCGAGAACCTGAAAAAGTTCCGCAAGATGCCGCTCGCCGAGCTGCTCGATCTGTCGGTCAACGAAACGCTGTCGCGCACAGTGATGACCTCGCTGTCGCTGTTCCTCGCGCTGATCCCGCTGCTGATCTTCGGCCCGCCCAGCCTGTTCGGCATGGTCGCGGCGATCACCACCGGCCTGTTCATCGGAGCCTATTCGAGCGTCTATATGGCCGGCCCGCTGCTGATCTGGATGGGGGTGACTTCGAACAGCTTCGTGCCGCAGGAAAGCGCGATGGACCGGCAGGAAAAGATCGCGCTCGGGGAAGTGTAAAAGCAGGGCGGGCGCGGCTCAGGCCTCGCCCACCAGCCTTTCATAATGCGCCGCCAGCGCGGCGGCATTGGCATCCCAGCTGAAGCCTTCCGTCAGCGCGGCCACCGCCTCGCGCGGGGGCGGGGCGTTGAGGATCGCGTTGATCCCTGCGGCCACAGCCACAGGATTGCGATCAACCAGCCGCCCGGCGGTATCGCCCGTGATGATCTCGCGCGCGCCGCCGACATCGCTTGTCACCACCGGCGTCCCGCAGGCGAGCGCCTCGACCCAAGCATTTGCGAGCCCCTCGGCCACGGTCGGTAGCACCATCACATCGGCCGCCGAGAGGATCAGCGGCATCAGATCGTGATCGACCGAGCCTGCAAAGAACACACGGTCGGCCACGCCTTCGCTGGCGGCGAGCGCGCGCAAGCGGCCCTCGTCCTCGCCCTTGCCAACCAACACCAGCCGCGCGCCGGGAATGTCCTTGAGCGCGGCGATCGCGATGCCCTGGCCCTTGCGCTCGATCAGCGCGCCGACGCAGGCGAGCAGCGGGGCATTATCGGGCAGGGCAAAGCCGAGCTCGCGGCTCAGCTGGCTGCGCAGCTGCGTGTGCTCAAACGGGCGGAAACGGTCACGATCAAGGCCGGTGTAATGCACGGTGATCTTGCTCGCATTCATGCCCATCGCTGCCATCTGGCGCGCGAGATCGTGGCTGACCGCGAGCAGTCCTGTGGCCGCCTCGGCAGCCTCCAGCATCTGCGCCCTCGCAAAGCCCTGATCGCCCCAGAAGCTGATGTCGCTCCCGCGCGCCTTGATCGACAGCGGCAGGTCCATGGCTTTGGCGATGATCGCGGCGGCCGGGCCATCGGGGAAGAAGAACTGCGCGTCGATCAGGTCGATCGGGGTTTCAGCATGGATGCGCTGCACCAGCGGCAGCGCGGCGCGGGCAATCGCGGCGGCGTTGCGGCGCGCGCCGATGCGCGGGATCAGGGTGAAATGCGGGCGGTGCACGGAGATCCCGCCCTCGATACTTTCCGCCGGCAGATCGGCCAGCGGGCGATAGCGGCCCAGCGCCAGCGGCGGCAGACCGAGCGGATTGACCAGTGTTACCCGCCAGTCCCCGCGCTTGGCCAGCGCCTCCATCGAACGCGCCACAAACGTCCCGAACCGCGGATTAACCGCATTGGGGTAAAGCGTCGTGAGGCTGAGGACGTGTTTCACGGGGGAGGGCCTAACCGCGCGCGGGTTAAAGCGGCCTGACCAGCATCATGGCGACCGCAATCCACGCAGGATTATCGACCACCACCTGTTTCTGCCCCGGGCCCGGCGGCAGCAGCCCGACCAGCGTCCCGCGCCGGTCGATCAGCCGCCCGAAGGCAAAGCGCCCGCCGGGACGGGGCACCAAGCAATCCCGATTGATCGCGCTCTGGGCATTGTCGGGATTGAGCGGTTGCAGCCACAGCATATCGCCGGGCCGGTATTCGCCGACGCTTTCGCTGACAGCTAGAACCACCGGCGCAGGGCCGTCGGCGGTGGCCAGCTCGCTGGGCAGCACCGCCTCGCGCGGGGTGGAGAGCGCCTCCGGCCCGGCGGCGGCGAGTTCGGCGACGATCTGCGTCTGGCTGCCCGCGTCGGCGCGCATCAGGCTGGCCGGCTCGACCCCGAGCGCGGCTGCAATGCGGTTCATCCAGGTGAGCGACAATTGCCGCATTCCGGTCTCGAGCCGTCCGATGGTCTGCGCGGTGGTGGCAGGCTCGCAGGCGGCGGCGAGATCGGCGAGGGTAAGGCCCTTGGCCTTGCGGAGATCGCGGATGCGGTTGACCATCGGATGCAGTGCCTCAAGTAGCGGAGCGGTAGGCACGCAATGGTGCCTCAAGTAGCGGAGCGGTAGGCACGCAAAGGTGCCTTAAGTAGCGGAGCGGTAGGCACGCAAAGGTGCCTCAAGTAGCGGAGCGGTAGGCACGCAAAGGTGCCTTCCAATTAACCAGAACGGTTTCTTCTTTCCTACAGATGCGCCGCTTTGGCAAGTCGCTTGGCTGTCAAAGGGAGGACGCCCATGAAGCGCGAACTGGTCGAACGTGAACTCACCCCCGAAGGTCCGCGCCGCGGCCCGCGCCGGTCTGGCGTGCGGGCGGTGCGCACGGTGACCGTCAATCTGGCCGAAAGCCCGCTCGCCTGGCTGCACGCGCGCGGGCACATCGATGCGCGGCTGTTTGATGCAGGCGAGGCGCTGCGCGGCGATTACGAGCGCGCGCAGCTCGCGCCGAGCGTGACGATGCGCTGGGATCCGGTGCGGGTGAAAACCACCGGGCCAAGCGGCCTGTCGCCCAGCGAGCGCCAGATCGCGGCGCGCCATCGGTTTGACGGTGCGATCCGTGCAGCAGGGCGGGGCCTGGAAGACATCCTGTGGCGGGTGGTGTGCGCCGGCGAGGCGCTGCCCGAAGCGGAAAAAGGCCTCGGCTGGCCGGCACGCAGCGGCAAGCTGGTGCTCAAGATCGCGCTGGAACGGGTGGCGGAGTTCTATCGGATCACATGAACGGGCAGGGCACGTTATCCTGTTCTGGACAGTGTCTCATGTGTCTCCAACAGGTCGCCCGTGCTGGTCTAGCCCTCGACCTGCTCGGCCAGCATCAGCCAGCGTTCCTCGGCGGCGTCCTTCTCGGTGCGGGCATTGGCAACGCCCGCCGAGATAGTGGCGAACCGTTGCGGATCCTTGGCGTAGAGTTCGGGATCGTTCAGCAAAGCCTCGCCCTTGGCAATCGCGGCCTCGAGCTCCTCGATCCGCGCCGGCAGGATCTCGTAATCGCGCTGGTCCTTGTAGGAGAGCTTGACGGTTGATCTGGCAGGTGGCGGCGGGGGCGGAGCGGCGGGCTCGTCCTTGCGGGCGGCGGCGGAGCGCGATGCCACAGGCTGGCGCCGCTTGGCTTCCCAATCGGCATAGCCGCCCGCGACGATATCGACCTTGCCCGAGCCATCGAGACCCAATGTGATCGTCACCGTGCGATCGAGAAAGTCGCGGTCGTGGCTGACGATCAGCACCGTGCCGTCGAAATCCGCGATCACTTCCTGCAGCAGATCGAGCGTTTCGAGATCGAGATCATTGGTCGGCTCGTCGAGCACCAGCAGGTTCGCGGTGCGTGCGAATTCTCGCGCCAGCAGCAGCCGCGACCGCTCCCCGCCCGACAGGATGCCGACCTTGGTGTCGACCAGACCGGGATCGAACAGGAAGTCCTTGAGATAGGCCATGACGTGCTTGCGCACCCCGCGCACATCGATCCAGTCGCCGCCCTCGGCCAGGATCTGGCGCACGGTGGCATCGGGTTCGAGCAGCTTGCGCTGCTGGTCGATCATCACGCCTGACAGCGTCTTGGCATGGGTGACGCTGCCGGTGTCCGGCTCCAGCTCTTTGGTGAGCATTTTCAGCAAGGTGGTCTTGCCTGCGCCGTTCGAGCCGACGATCCCGATGCGGTCGCCATTCTGGATGCGCAGGCTGAACGGCTTGATGATCGCCCGCTCGCCGTAGGTCTTGGAGATGCCTTCCGCGACAATCACCGACTTCGATTTGAAGTCATCATCGCTGGAGAGCTTCAGCTTGGCGGTGCCTGCGCCGGCAATCATCGAGGCCCGCGCCGCGCGCATCTGGTAGAGCTTTTCCAGCCGGCCCTGGTTGCGCTTGCGCCGCGCGGTGACACCGCGTTCGAGCCAGTGGGCCTCGATCTTCAGCTTGGCATCCATGCGTTCCGCCGCGCGGGCTTCCTCGGCATAGACCTGTTCTTCCCACGCTTCATACCCGCCGAAGCCGACCTCCTTGCGCCGCAAGGTGCCGCGGTCGAGCCACAGGGTGGCGCGCGTCAGGCGGGTCAGGAAGGTGCGATCGTGGCTGATGGTGATGAAGGCGCCGCGATAACGGCTGAGCCAGTCCTCCAGCCAGTCGATCGCGCCCAGATCCAGGTGGTTGGTCGGCTCGTCGAGCAGGATGAGATCGGGGTCTTGCGCCAGCGCGCGGGCAATCGCGGCGCGCCGCCGCTCGCCGCCGCTGGCGGTGGCCGACAGGCGGCTCATGTCGATGCCAAGCTGGCCGGCGATCGCTTCGACCTCGTGCGCGGCCGGGGCATCATCGCCGCCGAGGGCGAAATCCATCAGCGTGCCGGTGCCGGAGAAATCGGGCTCCTGTTCAAGGAACACAATCCGCGTCCCGGGCTTCACCCGCCGCTGGCCGCGATCCGCGTCGATCCGTTCCATGATCAGCCGCAGCAGCGTCGTCTTGCCCGCGCCATTGCGGCCGATCAGCGCCAGCCGGTCGCCCGGCAGCACGTGCAGATCGATCGGCGCTGCACCACTGGTGGGCGTCGGGCCGCCGAACAGCCAGCGCCCCCCCTGTTGCAGAGCGAGACCTTCGAGCGAGAAAATGGGAGGTTGCGCCATGGCCTGCGCCGCTTAGGGACTTGCACGCGCGCTGCCAAGGCGGTTCAGTCCTGTGAAAGCTGCTGGCGTCCATTGGCGCGGTCTTTGAAAGGAACCGCCTATGTTCAAACCCGCTCTTGCCGCTCTTGCCGTCACCACGCTGGCACTGCCGAGCCATGCCATGGCCGAAGCCAATATCGAGATCGAGGCCGAAGGGCCGGTGATCGAGCTGAGCGTCTTTGAAAGCGTCTCGGTCGCGCCCGATATTGCCACCATCGGCGCCGGTGTCACCACCGAGGCTCCGACAGCAACCGAGGCGCTGCGCCAGAATTCGGCGGAGATGCAGAAGGTTGTCGCCCGCATCAAGGCGCTGGGCGTGGCCGAACGCGACATCCAGACCACCGGCATCAATCTCAACGCGCGCTATGATTACGATCAGGCGACCCAGCGTCAGGCGTTCCGCGGCTATCAGGCGTCAAACCGGGTGAGCGTGATCCTGCGCAAGATCGATCAGGCGGGCCGCGTGCTGGATGCGCTGGTTGAGGCCGGGGCGAATGATCTCAATGGCCCCAGCTTCTCGATCGAGAACGACGAGGCGGCCAAGGATGCGGCACGCAAGCGCGCGATCGAGCGGGCGCAGGCGCGGGTGAAGGCCTATGCCGATATGTTCGGCTATGACGGTGCCAAGGTGCTGTGGATCAGCGAGAATATCGAAGGGCGCGGGCCGATGCCCGAAATGGCGATGATGCGCGTCAGCGCCGATGCGGTTGCCGCTGCGCCGCCGGTGCAGCCGGGCATGGTCTCGACCGGGATCAGTATGGCGTTCAAGTTCGAACTGGTGAAAGACGGGGCGCCGGCCGCCCCGTGAGCCCCATTCACACCTTGTTCAAAGGCTTGCAGCTAGGCATGAGGGCATCATGAACCGCCCCGTCTCCCGTTCTGTCTTGCTGCTCGCCGTTGCGGCGCTGTGCGGCCTGGCCGCGCCTGCCGCGGCGGGGCAGGACCAGCCGCTCAGCGATCAGGGCGAGGCGCGGCGCGAGGCTAAGGCTGGCACCCAGCTCTCGCTGCGCGAGATCGAGCGGCGCATTCTGCCGCAGATGCAGGGCAGCGAATATCTCGGCCCGGCTTATGATTCGACCGCGCGGGCCTACCGGCTCAAGTTTATCCGCGATGGGCGGGTTACCTATGTCGATGTCGATGCCCGCACGGGCCGCGTCATCGGCCGTTCGCGCTGAGCCGCCGATGACCGTGCCGGATCGGGGGACAGGCGACGGGCGTGCCTATGGGGCTTGCTTGACGCTGACGCGGCAAAAGCGCACCAATTCGCGCAACAAACAGCAGGAAAATGGTGGACCATGCGAATTCTGATCGTCGAGGACGAGCCCACGCTGGGCGCGCAGCTCAAGTCCACGCTGGAGCATACCGGCTACGCGGTCGATCTGTCGGCTGATGGCGAGGACGGGCACTTCATGGGCTCGACAGAGGACTACGATGCCGTCGTCCTTGATCTTGGCCTGCCCGAGATCGACGGGCTGACCGTGCTTGGTATGTGGCGGCGCGAGGGGCGCACCTTCCCGGTGCTGGTGCTGACCGCGCGCGATTCATGGTCGGACAAGGTTGCCGGCCTTGATGCGGGCGCTGATGATTACCTCGCCAAGCCGTTCCAGACCGAGGAGCTGATTGCCCGCCTGCGCGCGCTGATCCGCCGTGCTTCGGGCAATACCTCGTCGGAACTCACCGCCGGCGATGTGCGGCTGGATACCCGTTCGGGCCGCGTCACGCTTGATGGCGAGCCGGTCAAGCTGACGGCGCAGGAATACAAGCTGCTGAGCTACCTGATGCACCACAAGGGCAAGGTGGTGAGCCGCACCGAACTGATCGAACATATTTACGATCAGGATTTCGACAGGGATTCCAACACCATCGAAGTCTTCGTCACCCGCATCCGCAAGAAGCTTGGCGCAGACGTGATAACGACCATCCGTGGCCTCGGTTACAGCCTCGACGACCCCGCCGAAGCACCCCGAGCCTAGGGGCGCGCCTCAGGGCGGCGAAGTGCAAGCGCCCTTGCCTGCGGGCGAGGGTGCACCTGCGCCTGCCGACGAGGTAGCGGACGCGGAAGCCCGCCCGCGCGCCAGCCTTGCGCGGCGCATGGGGTTGATTGCAGCGGGATGGATCTTTGTTCTCCTGCTGGGCGGCGGCATCGCGCTTGAACGCACCTTCACCACCCAGGTCGAAGCCAATTTCGACGAGCAGCTCGAATACATCCTTACCGCGATGATCGCCTCGGCCGAGATCGACGCCAGCGGCGAGGTCTATTTCTACCGCACCTTGGGCGACCAGCGCTTCCTCGAGCCGGGCAGCGGGCTCTACTGGCAGATCAGCGGCGGCGAGTTCGAACCCTGGCCCTCGCGCAGCCTGTGGGACCGCACGCTCGAGCTTGAAGGGGTGGAGGCCAAGGCCGACCACTTCGATAGCGATGTCCATTTCTACAACTCCGCCCAGTTCGCGGGCGAGCCGCTCCGCATCGCCGAACGCACGGTGATCCTGCCCGGCAGCGAGACGCGCTGGACCTTTGCCGTCGCCAGCGCGACCGAACAGATGGACGCGCAAATCGGACGGGTGCGGCTGATCCTGTTCTGGAGCTTCGCGGTGCTGGGCCTGGGCCTGCTGGTGATGGCGCTGCTGCAGATCCGCTATGGTCTGTCCCCGCTCAGGCGGGTGCGCGCCGCGATCCAGAACCTGCGCACCACCGGGGCCGGACGCATCACCGAGCCGCTACCGCACGAAGTGCAGCCGCTGGTCGAGGAGTTGAACGCTCTGCTCGATCACTCCGAGCGCCAGGCCGAGGAAGCACGCCGCCATGCGGGCAATCTGGCCCACGCTCTGAAAACCCCGCTGACCGTGCTCACCAACGCCGCTACCGCCCGCGCGCCCGATCTGGGGACGGCGGTGATGCGCGAGACCCGCACGATGCAGCGCCATGTCGATCACCACCTGGCCCGCGCCCGCGCTGTCGGTCGCCGCGCAGTGGGCCATGCGCGCACCAATGTCATGGCCAGCGCCGAAGCCGTGCGCCGCGCGGTCGAGCGGCTCTATCCCGAAGGCCGGCTCGATATCGCCGGCAGCCGCACCGCCGAAGTCGCGATCGAGCGGCAGGACCTTGATGAGCTGCTCGGCAACCTGATCGAGAACGCCGCCAAGTATGGCGGGGGCAGCGTGTTCGTCACCATCGATCCCGACGAGGAGGGCGTGCAGCAGCGCGACGGCGAGTGCCTGATCTGGATCGAGGATGACGGCCCCGGCATCCCCGAGGCCGAGCGCATCCGCATCTTCGATCGCGGCGCGCGGCTCGATACGGGCAAGCCGGGCACCGGCCTCGGCCTCGCGATCGTGCGCGATGTGGCAGAGATTTATGGCGGCAGCGTGCGGCTGGCCACCAGCGAGGATCTCGGCGGCCTGCTGGTCGAACTGCGGCTGCCGCGCGCATAAATATGCGGAGCGCGAAGGGATTGATCGCTTCGCCCGTTAATCCCTCGAGTGAACCACCACACGCAACCGCAAACGGGGCCATTTGCGACGCAGGATATGACCGCTAGCGGCACGCCTTCTCCCGTGGCCCCGATGGCCGATGATGCGGCGCTGGTGGCGCGGATGGCGGCGCGTGATCCGGCGGCTCTGCGTGAGGCGATTGTGCGTCATGCCGGGTCGCTCAACCGGATTGCCTACCGCATGGTGGGCGATGCCCATGAGGCTGAGGATATTGTGCAGGAAGCTTGCTTGCGATTGTGGGACCATGCGCCGCGGCTGGCCGCGCGCCATGCGGCGGGCACGCCCGCTGCGGCCGGCCTGCGCCTGTCCGGTTGGCTGGCGCGGGTGGTGACCAATCTCGCAATCGACCGGCTGCGGCTGGCGCGCCGCATCTCGGGCGAGGACGTGCCGGAGCGCGCCGACGAGACGCCGCTTGCCGACGAGCAGATGGAGACCGAGGAACTGGGTGATACCACCCGCGCGCTGGTGCTGGCGTTGCCCGATCGCCAGCGCGCCGCGATCGTGCTGACCTATTACGAAGACCTTCCCAATGCCGAGGCTGCAGCGGCGCTCGACATGAATATCAAGGCGTTCGAATCGCTACTGTTCCGGGCCCGTGCGGCTCTGCGCAAGGCGTTCGAGGCGCAAGGAGACGCGCCATGAGCGCCACTGATCAAGATAACGGCGATCCGATTATGCCCGGCAGCCCGCTGGCGCGCGCGCTTGATGATTTTGCCGTGCCGGGGCTTCCGGCCGGTTTCGCCGACCGTGTGCTTGCTGCGGCCGAGGCGCGGCCTGCTCCGCTTCCCGAGCTGCGCCGCAAGGGCACCGGCGGCGCGCGCGGCTGGCAATTGGGGCGGCGGATTGCCATCGCCACGGTCGGCTTCAGCGCGCTGGCCACCGCGGCGGCTGCGACTGGACTGCTCGAACGTTTCGATTTGCCCGTGCCCTCGCCCGAAAAGGTGTGGGCGAGCCTGACCGGCAAGGAAGCCGCCGCGCAGGTCGTTGCCTCGTCCGTTCCGGCGTCCGCGCCCGCGATGGATCCCGCACCCGCCGCCTTCGCGCCGGTCAGGATCGAAGGTCCGGTCGATACGCCGGAGGAACTGGGCGAGGCCTTCCGCCGTATCGACGAGGTGCGGCAGGGACGCAGCGCCATGCGCCGCCAAGCCATCGAACAGCGGATCGAACGCGAAAAGGAACGCCGCCGCGCAGCCGGCCTGCCGCTCCCCACGCCCGAGCAGGAAGCACGCATCCGCACTCGCATCGAGTCTGCCGAAGCCCGCCGCGAAGGCGTAATCGACCAACGCCTCGAACAGCGCCGCGCCGAAATGCGCGAGCGGGTCGAGGCCGGCGAGGCGCTCACCCGTGAGGATATCGTGCGCCCGCTGCGCGAAGAGCAGCGCTCATTCCAGCAGCGCGAAAAATTTGAACGGCTGCGGCAGATGAACCCCGAGCAGCGCCGCGAGGCATTGCGCCGCCTGCCGCCTGCCGAACGCCGCGCGCTGATGGAGGCCTGGCAGCAGCGCCGCGCACAGCGCCTCGGCAACGATACACCGGCGGGTGCAGAGCCGCCCGCCGCTCTCGACGCCGCCCCCGACGCCGCGCCTCAGCCTGACCTGTCCCAGACCGGCACGCCCAAGGGCGAACCGCCGCGTTAGGCAAAAAAACGCGAGGGCAGCGCGAAGGGTGATCCGCGCCTTGCCCGTTTCTCATCTGTCACCTGCCGCACAACCCCGCAGCGCAGGAAGACGTCGCAAGATGATGAAACGGATGAGGAATTTTGCCATGATCACGACCCGTATGATGCTCGCTTCGCTGACTGCTCTCGCGCTCGCGGTGCCTGCCGCCGCGCAGGAACAGACCCGCACCAAGACCTTTGAAGGCCCGAATGTCTCCGGCAGCACGACCACCACGGTCGACCGCGACGCCGGCACCGCCACTCGCGAGCGGGAGGCCACCAATCTCAACACCGGCAACACCGCCACCAGCAGCGCGGTGCGTCAGCGCACGGACACCGGCGCGACGATCGACGTGGTGCAGACCGGTCCGCAGGGCAATTCGCGCAGCCTCACGGGCGAACGCACCCGCACTGACAACGGCTCGACCTTCACCGGCACGGCCACCGGGCGCGGCGGCGAGACCTATGGGCTCGAAGGCAGCCGCAGCCGCGACGGGCAGGGCAATTCGCAGGCCAGCCAGAGCGTCTCGGACAGCGCAGGCAATGTGCTCGCCTCGCGCGATCGCACCACCACCCGCAGCCCGGGACAGGTGAGCCGCAACGTCACCAAGACCCGCGCGCCCGGCACCGCCCGTCCGCCGCGCGCCCGCCGTCCGCGCGGCTGATACCAGAGCTTGCGCCGCTTGCGGCAGGGCTTGCGGCCCCGCTGACCCTGCCACCCGATGGAGCGCGCAAAGCGGCAAGGGCGTGCCGATCTGGTGGAACGGCCCGAACTTGCCCCGGGGCACGCAGCTTCTGACCGGGCTGCGTGCCCCTCTTTGTGCCTCCGGTTCAGCCACAGTTCAGCGCCACCAAGCGATTGAATTAGCCTGTTTCACGTCCATGGAGGCGGCAGGTATGAGCGCTGCAAAGCCAGGTGTGCTGATCCTGATGCTGGGGCTCTCCGCCTGTGCGGGCAGCTCGGGCCTCGAAGGCCAGCGCACTGTCTTCAGCAATCCCTTTGTTCCGCCGGTGATCGATCAGCGCGGCATCGGCCCAGGCTGCGAGGTCGATGCAGAGCCCGGATCGCTGTGCACCAGCGGCGGGTTGATCTATCCGGGGCGCGGGCGCTTCGCGCTGCTTGGCAATGGTGAGCTGATCCGGCTTAATCGCGCCGAGCGCCAGTTCCTGCGGGACCGCGCCGATGCGCTGGAGGCGCAGCGCGATCTGTTCGAATCGCTCGCCAACGGCACCCCGCTCCCACCGGATTCGCCGGCCTTGCCGCAAAACCAGCGGGGCAGCGCTCCGGCATCTCTGCCGCCGGAGAGCGTTCCCGAAACCCGCGATAAGCCCTGAGGCGCAGGTTTCAGCCGCCGCGCGCCTGCTCGTGGTGGCGGATCACTTCGTCGATGATGAAGCGCAGGAATTTTTCGGAAAATTCGGGATCAAGATCCGCTTCTTCCGACAATTTCCGCAGCCGCGCGATTTGGCGGGCCTCGCGATCGGGGTCGGCCGGGGGCAAGGTCGCCCGCGCCTTGTATTCGCCCACCGCCTGCGTGATGCGAAACCGTTCGGCCAGAATATGGATCAGCGCGGCATCGATATTGTCGATGCTCTTGCGGAAGCTCGCCAGAACCGGATCAGGCGCCAGATCGGACGGGGCGGGGGGGGCTTGCGTTTCCTGCGGCATGGGGCGCGAAACTAGCAGCAATTCTGCGCTTGCCAAGCACGCTGGCGGCACCCTACAGCCTGACGCCTATGACGGCCGAAGTCATTCCCCTGCCACGTAAGGCACCAACGCTCGATCCCATGCTGTCGTTGACAGCGGCGGGCATGAATTCCGTCAACGCCGTGATCCTTGACCGGATGCAGAGCGAGATCCCGCTGATCCCGCGCCTCGCCGGGCATTTGATCTCGGGCGGGGGCAAGCGGCTGCGCCCGATGCTGACGCTCGCGGGCGCGGAACTGGTCGGCTACAAAGGCACGCGCCATTACAAGCTCGCCGCTGCGGTGGAGTTCATCCACACCGCCACGCTGCTGCACGATGATGTGGTTGACGGCAGCGAGTTGCGGCGCGGCAAGGCGGCGGCCAACATCATCTTCGGCAATCCGGCCACGGTGCTGGTCGGCGATTTCCTGTTCAGCCGTGCATTTGAACTGATGACCGAGGATGGCTCCTTGAAGGTGCTCTCGATCCTCAGCCGCGCGAGCGCGATCATCGCGGAAGGCGAGGTGTCGCAGCTTTCGGCCCAGCGCCAGATCGCGACCAGCGAAGAGCAATATCTCCACATCATCGGCGCGAAAACCGCGGCGCTGTTTGCCGCTGCCAGCCAGATTAGCGCAGTGGTGGCCGAATGCTCCGAGGAGCAGGAGCACGCGCTCGAAGCCTATGGTCGCAACCTTGGCGTCGCCTTCCAGCTGGTCGATGATGCGATCGACTACGATTCCGATGCCGCCGAAATGGGCAAGCAGCAGGGCGACGATTTCCGCGAAGGCAAGATGACGCTGCCGGTGATCCTCGCCTATGCCCGCGGCAACGAGGAAGAGCGCAAGTTCTGGAAGGACGCGATCATCGGGCACCGTTCGTCGGACGATGATCTTGCCCACGCGATTGCGTTGATCGGCAAGCACAACGCGCTTGAGGATACCCGCGACCGCGCCCGCCACTTTGCGCACCGCGCGATCGATGCGATCTCGATCTTCCCCGATGGCAAGGCACGTGCGGCGATGGCCGAAGCGGCGCAATTCGCGGTCGCGCGCGGGCATTGATCGCGGTAACGGCGGGGTGATGAACCCCGACCTGCCCATCCACGCAGTCCTGCCGGAAATCCGCGCCGCTCTGGCGGGGACCGGTGTGGGCGTGCTGGTGGCGCCGCCGGGGGCGGGGAAGACCACGGCTGTCGCCCCGGATCTGCTGCAAGAGCCGTGGTGTAACGGCCAGATCATCCTGACCTCCCCCCGCCGCGTGGCCGCCCGCGCCGCCGCTGAGCGCATGGCCGAGATGCTGGGCGAAGCGCCCGGCGAGACCGTGGGCTACATGACCCGGCTCGACAGCAAGGTCTCCGCCCGCACGCGCATCCTCGTCGTCACCGAGGCGATTCTGGTCAACCGGCTGGTCGAGGATCCGGAGCTTCCCGGCGTTTCGGCGCTGTTGTTCGACGAGGCGCATGAACGCGCGCTCGACAGCGATCTGGGCCTCGCCTTGGCGCTCGAAACCCGCGCCGTGCTGCGCGAGGATCTGCGGGTGCTGGTGATGTCGGCGACCATCGACGGGGCGCGCTTTGCGCGGCTCTTGGGTGATCATGCGCCGGTGATTGTCAGCGAGGGGCGCAGTTTTCCGCTGGAGATAAAATGGCTTGGCGGCGATGCTTCGCTGCCAATCGAGGATCGGATGGCCTCTGCGGTAATGACCGCATGGCGCGACGCGGCGGGCGATATCCTCGCCTTCCTGCCCGGCGTGCGCGAGATCGAGCGGGTGCGTGAACGGCTAGAAGCGCGCTTGCCCGATGTGCCGATCCATCCGCTTCACGGCCAGATCGAACCCGCCGCCCAGCGCCTCGCCATCCGCCGCGACCCCGAGGGGCGCCGCCGCATCGTGCTTGCCACCGCGATTGCCGAAACGTCTTTGACCTTGGACGGGGTGAGCGTGGTGGTCGACAGTGGCCTCGCCCGCCTCGCCGAGTTTGACCGTGCGGCGGGCACTACGCATCTAGTCACCCGCCGCGCATCACAGGCCTCGGCGGCGCAACGGGCCGGGCGTGCGGGGCGGCAGGGGCCGGGGGGCGCTTACCGCTTGTGGGAAGAGGCTGGCCACGCCGGCCGCCCGGAATTCACACCCGCCGAAATCCTGCAGGCCGATCTTGCGCCGCTGCTGCTGCGGCTTGCCAAGTGGGGAACAGCGAACCCCGCGGCGCTGCCCTGGCTCGATCCGCCGCCCGAGGCTTCGGTAGCCGCAGCGCGCAGCGCGTTGGCGGCGCTCGGCGCGCTCGATGCGAGCGGACGGATCACGCCGCTGGGCGAGGCGATTGCCAGCCTGCCGATGGCGCCCGATCAGGCCGCGGCGGTGCTCCACGGTGCGCAGGCCGGCTGCGGCGAGGAAGCCGCGCGCCTGGTTATGCTGTTGCAGGAGCGCGGGCTGGGCGGGCGCGGAGAGGACCTGGCGCAGCGTCTCGCGCGCTGGCGCGGCGATCGTGCACCGCGCTCGGTGGCTGCGGCGCGGATTGCCGCTGGCTGGGCGAAGCAGGCGGCCAAGCTCGTCCAAGTTATCGGGCAAACCCCCGCAGCAGATGCCGCCGAGGCGCTGGCGCTGGCGCGGCCCGAGTTTGTCGCGCGTCGCCGCGATCAGGGCGGAGAACACTGGCTGAGCGCAGGCGGGCGCGGCTACCAGCTAGATCCCGTCTCGCCGCTGGCGCGTGCCGAATGGATCGTGATCGGCGATGCGCAAGGCCAGGCCAAGGGCGCACGCATCACCGCGGGCGCGCAAATCGCTGCCGAACGCATTCCGGCGCTATTTGCCAGCGAGTTACAGGAACGCGTGACAACCCGCTGGAATAGCGAAAAAGATCGGATCGAAGCCCGGCGCGAACGGCGGCTTGGGGCGATCGTGCTCGCCAGCGTCCCCGAACCCGCGCCCGATCCCGCGCTGCTTGTGGATATCCTTGTGGAGAAGGCTTTGGACAGGCTGGGGGAGGTTCTGCCCGAAGGCTTCCTCGCCCGTGCGCGCTTTGCCGGGCTTGCGGCGCTGTCGCCCGAGGCCCTGCGTGACCGTGCGGGCGACTGGCTCGCCCCCCTGCTTGCCGGGCGGCGCGATCTTGGCCTGCCGCCGCACCGCTTTGCGGAAAGCGCGCTGAGCCTGCTCGACTGGAACGAGCGGCAAGCGCTCGACCGCGCCGCGCCGACCCATTTCACCTCGCCCGCCGATACCCGCCACGCCATCGACTATGCCGGCGATGATGCGCCGAGTGTGGAGGTGCGGGTGCAGGGCGTGTTCGGGTTGGACAGCCACCCGATGATCGGCGCCACCCCGCTCCTACTGAAGCTCACCAGCCCCGGCGGGCGGCCCGTGCAGTCGACCCGCGATCTGCCCGGCTTCTGGCGCGGCAGCTGGGCCGATGTGGTGAAAGACATGAAGGGCCGCTATCCCAAGCACCGCTGGCCCGATCAGCCGTGGCTCGAAAAGCCGAGCATGAAGACCAAAAATGCGTTTAACCGGGAATAGGATTACGCTATCGGCGAGGCACATTTCGGGGCGCGAAGCGACCCGCAAGGCCGACCGGCCGCTCGCAGCGATGCGGCCGCTAGGCCGCGTGAGCGAGGATCGAAAACAAGAATGACCGCAAGAATTTACCAGCAGCCCAAGCACGCCATGCAGTCCGGCAAGGCCCACACCGATGCGTGGGTGCTCGAATTCGAACAGTCGGCGATGCGGTTTGCCGATCCCCTGATGGGGTGGACCGGCTCGGCCGACACGCAGTCGCAGGTCAAGCTCACCTTCCCCTCGAAGGACGCGGCCAAGGCCTATGCCGAAAAATACAGCATCACCGCGCGCGTGCACGCGACCCCGCCCAAGCGGCTCAAACTGCAGGCCTACGCGGATAATTTTCGCTGAGTTGATTTTTCCTGTCCGCCGCGCCATATGCGCATTCGGGAGTCGGGTGGACGTTTGCGTCCGCTCACCGAGTCAGGTCCGGAAGGAAGCAGCTCAGGTGGATTGCGGCGGGTCGCCCGGCTCCTTTTCCACCACATTCGCGGCCATGCGCAGCATGACAAACGAGGCCCGAGCGCCTAGCTTTGCGCCATGAGCGATTCCGATCCCGAACTGCCCGAGGACGAACCCGGCCCGACCGCTGCCGAATTGGAGGCGGCGGGGCAGAACGTGTTGTTCGGTGATCCTGCGCCACCGCCGCCGGCTGCCGCAGCGCCAGAACCTGCGCCGACTCCCGCACCCACTCCCGCGCCGGTCGCCAGCAACCAGCCCTACCGTGTGCTGGCGCGCAAATATCGCCCGCAGACATTCTCGGAGCTGATCGGGCAGGAGGCGATGGTGCGCACCCTTGCCAACGCCATCGCGCGTGACCGGCTGGCGCACGCCTTCCTGATGACCGGCGTGCGCGGGGTCGGCAAAACCTCGACCGCGCGGCTGATCGCCAAGGCGCTGAACTGCATCGGGCCGGACGGGCAGGGCGGGCCGACGATCGATCCATGCGGGCAGTGCGAGCCCTGCACCGCGATTGCGGAAGGCCGCCATATCGATGTGATCGAAATGGACGCGGCCTCGAACACCGGTGTCGACGACGTGCGCGAGATCATCGAGCAGGTGCGTTATGCGGCTGTCTCGGCGCGCTACAAGATCTATATCATCGACGAAGTCCACATGCTGTCGCGCAATGCTTTCAACGCTTTGCTCAAGACACTTGAGGAACCGCCGCCGCACGTCAAATTCTTGTTCGCCACCACCGAAGTCGACAAGTTGCCGGTGACAGTGCTGAGCCGCACCCAGCGGTTCGACTTGCGCCGGATCCCCGCGCCGATGTTGGCCGAACATTTCGCCAAGGTCTGCCGCCTCGAAGGGGTCGAGGCCGAGGGCGAGGCGCTGGCGATTATCGCGGCTGCGGCGGAAGGATCAGTGCGCGACGGTTTGTCGATCCTCGATCAGGCAATTGCCCATGCCGACCTGGACGGCGAGGGCAAGGTATCGGGCGCGCGGGTGCGCGATATGCTCGGCCTCGCTGACAAGAGCGCCCAGCGCCGCGTGCTGGGTCACCTGCTCGAAGGCGACGCCAAGGCGCTGCTGGCGGCGGTGGACGAGCAATATGCGCTCGGGGTCGAACCGCTGGCGCTGATGCGCGCGCTGATGGACCTCACCCACCGCGTTACGCTGGCGCAGGTCTCGGGCGGCGAGCCCGATGCCCCGGCCGAGGAAGAACGCGCCGCGCTCGGTGATTTCGCGGCGCGTCTGGGGGCGGGAGAGCTGCACCGGCTGTGGCAATTGCTGCTCAAGGGCCATGACGAAGTGCGCACCGCGCCCGATCCGCTGGTCTCGCTGCAGATGGCGTTGCTGCGCATCCTTCACGCTGGCCAGATGCCTGATCCGGGCAAGCTGGCGAAGCGGATCGAGGAGTTGGCGGCGAGCGGTTTTGCCGCAGCGCCAGCGCCCGCAGCCTCCGGTGATGCGCCTGCGCCTGCTGCTCCGAGCGCCGCCGCCGCGCCCGCTCAGGATTGGGCTGCGTTGGTCGATCAGATTGATGCGGCGGGCCAGCTGCGGGTTGCCCAGATGATGCGCGACCGCGTGCGGGTGATCGAACTGGCGCCCGAACGGCTGGTCTACGAACAGGCCGACAGCTTCCCCGACGATCCCGCGCCCGATATCCGCGAGGCGCTGTTCAAGCTGACCGGCAAGCGCTGGCTGGTTGAACGCGGCACGGGCGCCTCACAGCCAAGCCTGCGCGAAGCGGCCGCATCCGAGGCTGCCGCCGAAGATCAGCGCGTCCGCTCCGATCCGCTGGTGCAAGCGGCACTCACGGCCTTCCCCGAGGCCGAATTGCTCGGGACCGAGGGCAATGTCGCCCGCGCGGCCCGCCCCCCTTGGAATTGACACCCCCCCTTGGAATTGAGGAGTCCCCTGCGATGAAGTCGATGGAAGAGATGATGAAGGCAGCCCAGCAGGCCGCCGAGACCATCCAGAAGCAGATGAACGAGATGCAGGTAAAACTCGACAGCATCGAGGTTGAAGGCACGGCGGGCGGGGGCCTTGTGAAGGTTCGCGCCAGCGCCAAGGGCCGCATCCTCGGCGTGGCGATCGACGACAGCCTGATGAACTCGGATGACAAGGGCATCCTGGAGGATCTGGTCACCGCCGCCTTCAACGACGCACGCGACCGGGCGGACCGTGTCTCGAACGAACAGATGAAAGACATGCAGTCCTCGATGGGCCTGCCGCCGGGGTTCAACCTGCCCGGACTGGGGTGAGGCCTAGCGCCTAAACCACCTTGCGCCCGAAGCTAGGGCGCGGGGGTTGCGGGCTTGGCGGGGCGGCCTCGCCCAACTGCGTGTCCGATGGCTGGCTGGCGCGCTTCTCCATGTAGCGGGCGAAGGCCGCGTCGGGGTCGAATTCGCCGCTCTCGGCAGGCGCAGGCCCGTCGACGATGCGATGTGCGGCGCGCGGGCTTTCGGGCGCGGAGGGCGCAGGCTTACGGCTACGTGTGCCGGCAAAGGCGCGGCGGATCGCCTTGTAGAAGCAAAACGGCGCGCCCAGCAGTACGGCCAGCGCGAACAGGTAGATCGGGAGGCGGTCTGCGGCGGTCGCGCCACTATCGCCCACGGCTTCGATCATTCCGGACAGGCCGAGCAGCATGAAACCGCCCACCAACCATGCAATCGTCTTCATCGCACCCTCTCGCAGTCTGGATGCCCAGCATGGGGCCATTTGGTTAAGGCCTTGCCCTTGTTCCACAGCTTCTCCCGCGCAGGCCATTGCGGGCCTTGGGGTGCCTACCCATATTCCCCTGCGAAGGCGTTCCCCCCATCGGACGCCGTGGATATGACAACATGAACCAGACTTACCCTCTCCTCCCCTTGCGCGACATCGTGGTGTTCCCCGGCATGGTCGTCCCCCTGTTTGTGGGGCGCGACAAGTCGGTGGCGGCGCTCGAAGCGGCGATGGAAGCCTCCAAGGATATCGTCCTGATCGCCCAGCTTGATCCGGGCTGCGATGATCCTGAGGGCGATGACCTGTATGATGTGGGCGTCATCGCGCAGGTGCTGCAGCTCTTGAAGCTGCCCGATGGCACTGTGCGCGTGCTGGTCGAAGGCCAGACCCGCGCGCGGCTCTCCGCGCTCGAGGATGTCGGCACCTACCTGCTTGCCGAAGTCGAGCCGGTCGAGGCCGAGACGGTTGCGGGCAGCGAAGTCACCGCGCTGATGCGGCAGGTGACTGAGCAGTTCGGCGAATATGTGAAGCTCAACAAGAAGATGGGCGAGGATGCCGGGGTCGATCTGAGCGAGGTCGATGATGCTGGGCAGCTTGCCGATACCATCGCCGCTGCGATCAGCGCCAAGGTGTCGGACAAGCAGGGCCTGCTGACCGAGACCAATCCGCTCAAGCGCCTCGAACTGGTCATGGCCTTCATGGAAGGCGAGCTGTCGGTGCTGCAGGTCGAACGCCGCATTCGCGGGCGCGTGAAGCGTCAGATGGAAAAGACCCAGCGCGAATATTACCTCAACGAGCAGCTCAAGGCGATCCAGAGCGAGCTGGGCGGCGGCGATGACGGCGAGGGCAACGAAATCGCCGAACTCGCCGAAAAGATCGAGACGACCAAGCTGTCCAAGGAAGCCAAGGCCAAGGCCCAGGCCGAGCTGAAGAAGCTGCGCTCGATGCAGCCGATGAGCGCCGAGGCCACGGTGATCCGCAACTATCTCGATGTGCTGCTCGGCCTGCCGTGGGGCAAGAAATCGAAGCTGAAGAAGGACATCGCGCGCGCGCAGGCCGTGCTCGATGCCGATCACTATGCGCTGGAGAAGGTCAAGGACCGCATCGTCGAGTATCTCGCAGTGCAGGCGCGCACCAACAAGCTGAAGGGGCCGATCCTGTGTCTCGTCGGCCCGCCGGGCGTGGGCAAGACCAGCCTCGGCAAGTCGATCGCCAAGGCGACGGGCCGCGAATTCGTGCGCCAGTCGCTGGGCGGCGTGCGTGACGAGGCCGAAATCCGCGGCCACCGGCGCACGTATATTGGCTCGATGCCGGGCAAGATCGTCGCCAATCTGCGCAAGGCTGGCACGTCGAACCCGCTGTTCCTGCTCGACGAGATCGACAAGCTGGGCCAGGATTTCCGCGGCGATCCGGCCTCGGCGCTGCTGGAAGTGCTCGATCCCGAACAGAACGCCAAGTTCCAAGATCACTATCTCGAGCTCGACCTCGACCTGTCGGACATCATGTTCGTGTGCACGGCGAACAGCCTGAACCTACCGCAGCCGCTGCTCGACCGGATGGAGATCATCCGGCTGGAGGGCTATACCGAGGAAGAAAAGGTCGAAATCGCGCAGCGCCATCTGGTTGAAAAGCAGATCAAGGCGCACGGGCTGAAGAAGGGCGAATTCACGCTCACCGAAGAGGCCCTGCGCGATCTGATCCGCTACTACACCCGCGAGGCCGGCGTTCGCACGCTCGAGCGCGAGATTGCCAAGCTGTGCCGCAAGGCCCTGCGCAAGATCCTCGAAAAGCAGGCGGACAGCATTACAATCACGCCCGAAAACCTCGGCGACTTCTCCGGCGTGCGCAAGTTCAAGCACGGCGTTTCGGAAGAAGAGGCGCAGGTCGGCGCGGTGACGGGGCTGGCCTGGACATCGGTGGGCGGCGAATTGCTCACCATCGAAAGTGTCACCACCCCGGGCAAGGGCGAGGTCAAGACCACGGGCAAGCTCGGCCAGGTGATGAACGAGAGCGTCGCGGCGGCCTTCAGCTTCGTGAAGGCCCGTGCGCCCGCCTATGGCATCAAGCCGAGCCTGTTCAATCGCAAGAACGTCCACATCCACCTGCCCGAAGGTGCGGTGCCCAAGGACGGGCCGAGCGCGGGCATCGGGATGGTCACCTCGATCGTCTCGACCCTCACCGGCATTCCGGTGCGCCCCGATGTCGCGATGACCGGCGAGGTCACGCTGCGCGGCCGGGTGCTGCCGATCGGCGGATTGAAGGAAAAGCTGCTTGCGGCCCTGCGCGGCGGGATCAAGATCGTCCTCATCCCCGAGGAGAACGTGAAGGATCTGGCCGAGATCCCCGCCAACGCCAAGACCGGGCTGGAGATCATCCCGGTGTCGCACGTCGACGAGGTGCTGGCCCGCGCGCTGACCGAGCCGCTGGTCGCAATCGAGTGGACCGAGGCGGATGATCTGGCGAGCCAGCCGGGCGCTGCACCTGCGGCTGCAAATCCTGCCGGATCAGAGGTGCCAACCGCGCACTGAGTTGTTATGGCGCGCGCTCTTGTCGCGATTCGCGGCAGGGTCGCGTTCCTTCCCGTTACAGGAGCCCGGATTGCATGGCTGGCGAACCGCTGTTCGCCGCTCCCGGCCATGGCTTTGCGAGCGTCTTGTGTCGGGGGAGATTTGCCTTTGACAGCCTTGCCGAAACAGTCTCAAAACGGGATTTCGTGAGGCGACTCACCGTACCGATAAAATTCCGAGCCTAGGGGGTTCCCATATGAACAAGAACGACCTGATCAGCGAAGTCGCTGCTGCGAGCGGCCTTTCCAAGAGCGACGCCGCCAATGCCGTCGAAAGCGTGTTTGACACCATCACCAAGGCCCTTTCGGGCGGCGACGAAGTGCGTCTGGTTGGCTTTGGCACCTTCTCGGTAGCCAAGCGCAAGGCCTCGATCGGCCGCAATCCGCGCACCGGCGAGGAAATGAAGATCAAGGCGTCGAACCAGCCCAAGTTCAAGGCCGGCAAGGGCCTCAAGGACGCGGTCAACTGATCAGCTTTTGCGCGCGCTGCCTGATGCAGCGGCGCTGACAGAAAACCCCGCCGGCCGTGTGGCTGGCGGGGTTTTCTTTTGCCTGCAACCCAGTGCGAAGGCGTTCAGCCGCCGGCAGCGATCAGCGCAGTGGGGGCCTGTGTGGTGCGCGGCGAGATATCCCAGCGCAGCACCTCGCCGCCGCCCGGCGCAGCGGCCGCGCCTTCATCGGTGTTGTTGGCGAGGATCCGCATCCCGGCCATGGTGCGGATGGTGAAGGTGCCTTCCAGCACCGGCATCCCCGGGATCGCCGGCGGGGTCTCGCCGTTCGTGGCGCCAGCGGCACCCTGCTCGGCTGCGCCCATCGCGGCAAGCCCGGCGAGCGAGCCCATCCCGCCCATCATCGCGCCCAGCGGATTGTCGCCGTTCTGGAACACGAAGGCCGGGGCATTGATCCGTGCCTGCCCGCCATCGCGCAGGATCATCTGGACGAAGGGATTGGTTGCAGGAAAGCCCTCGATCGTCGGGAACATGAAGTCATGGCCCAGCGTGCCGGTGACGGCGTAGCTCACCTCGAACAGGCCGTCGCCCTTGTGCACCACCCGGTTCCAGCCCTTCTGGCGTTCTAGCAGACGCACCATCTCTTCGGTCGCCTTGGGATCGGTGGGATCGATGCCGCCCATGATGGCCTTCATCATCTCGGCGTCTTTCTTGGCCTTGGCCGCGCGTTCGCCCGCGGCCGCATCCCATTCGGCGCGCTGGGCGTCGAGTTCGTCCTGCGTGCATTCGCGCGGCTCGAAGGTTTCTTCATTATAGCATTCGGACGGTGCGAAGACCTCTTCCGAGCTAGCGCCCATCAGCGCCAGTTTGGAGAGGCCGAGGAAAAAGATTTCGCCCTCATAGCTGAAGGTGAAGCTGTCCTGCCCGGTCAGCGCCAGTTCGGACGTGAACTTGCCGGGTGACATGAAGCAGCCCGACAAGGCGAGCGCGAGGCCCGCCAGCAACGCTGCGGCGCGCAGGCGGATGGTGGTGAAATGCTGCATGACGGCGTCCCCTCGTGGCCGTTGATGTCGGCCTGTTCTAGCCGCGGGTGGCCACCGCATAAAGCGCAATCGCCGCGGCGTTCGAGACATTGAGGCTCTCGATCGCCGAGGAGATCGGCAGCTTGGCAAGCACATCGCAGTGTGCCGCGATATTGTGGCGCAGGCCTTCGCCTTCCGCGCCCAGCACGATTGCGAGCGGGCCGGTTGGCATGCATTCGCCGAGCGTGATCTCGGCCTCTCCGGCAAGCCCGATGCGCCAATATCCGGCCTCGGCCAGCTCCTCCAGAGCGCGGGCGAGGTTGACCACCCGCACCCAGGGCATGGTTTCCAGCGCGCCCGAGGCGGACTTGGCGAGCGTGCCGCCCTCGAGCGGGGCATGGCGATCCTGCGTGACAATCGCCGCCGCATTGAAGGCAGCCGCCGAGCGCATGATCGCGCCGACATTATGCGGATCGGTCACCTGATCGAGCACCACGATCGGCCGGCCAGCCTCGCCCAGTGCGACCTCGTCGAGGAACACGTCCTCCAGCGGCGCGCATTCGAGCACCAGGCCCTGATGCGGCGCATCCTTGGCGACCAGCCGCGCCAGATCGGCGACATCGGCATATTCGACCGGGAAGCCTTCGGGCAGTTCGCCATCCAGGCTGGCGATGCCTTCGCGAGTCGCCCACAATTTGCGGTGCTGGCGCTCGGGGTTCTTGAGCGCGGCCTCGACCGGGTGACGGCCCCACAGGCGCACTTGCCCCGCGCCGGCCTTGCCCGACCCGCGTCCGCCCTTCATCCGCCCTGCACGTCCTCTCAGAGCGCGCTTGCGTTCAACCTTGGCCATTCTCGTTCCTTCGTGGCGACATCAAGCGCGCCCCCTGCCAGCAGGGGCATTGACAGGCAAGCAGTGCTTCGCCAAAGGGGCGCCTCTCGGCGGCGGGCCCATACTGGACTCGCGCATTTTCAGAGCTCAAAACGCTCAGGAACGCCCCCCTTGCAAACAGGGGACTGTGTGGACAGGTGGCCGAGTGGTTAAAGGCAGCAGACTGTAAATCTGCCCGTGCAAGCGTACGCTGGTTCGAATCCAGCCCTGTCCACCATTTTCCCTCTGAGGCGTTTCACCTCAATAACTTACTGACTTTCCGTTGATCTTCTTCCCCCACTTGGTACGGAAGGTTGGTACGGAATGGCGTTTGCGATGGTCGGATTGAAGCGTAGCAGGACAGGCCTTTGGACAGCCCGCAAGGAGATTCCTGCGGACGCTCGGGCTGCCTACGGGAAGCGCGAAGAGAAGAAGAGCTGGCCAGCCGAACTCACGGCGGGTCAGGCGAAAGTCGAGTTGGCCGCTTGGCTGATCCCCATCGAAGAGCGCATCGCTACCCTGAGGGCAATGGCTGGGCAGTCCCCCGTTACCCTCTCCCAGCGGCAGACCCGCGCCTATGCTGGTGAGTGGTACAAGGCGAAGAAGGCGCAGTACGAGGACAATCCCGGTCGAGAGGCAGACTGGTGGTTCTCCCGTGAGGAACTCGAGCCGGATGATCCGGAGGAGCGCGAAGCAGGGCGCATTCGGCCAACCGGCTGGTTGATCGAAGAGCGGGATGCCCTGCTACTGGCCAAGGGGCTGACGCTCACGCCTTCCTCGGGCGATGCACTGCTACAGGACATGGGCGACCTCTGGCTGTCCTTGTGCGCCCTCATGGAGCGGCGAGCGCAGGGTGACTACGGGCCAGACCCGTTGGCTGATACGCTGCCAGCCATCGAGGCAGCCCCTGCGAAGCCGAAGCCGGCTGTCTCCCTCAAGCAGCTGTTCGAAGACTATGCCACCTCTGGCGCATCCTCCCCCCGCACGGTCGCCAAGTGGAGGCCCCATGTGAATAGCTTCGTGGCCCATATCGGCCATGACGATGCGACAAGGGTGACGGCGGTGGATGTGAACAGCTGGGTCAAGGCGCTCATCGCCAAGCCGCTGGCGGTCAAGACTGTGCAGGACAGCTACCTCCCCGCCATCAAGATCATTCTGGCGGATGCGGTGGCGCAGGGCCTCATCCCGTCCAACCCAGCCGCTGGGGTAAAGGTGCGCGGGCCGAAGACCACCCAGACACGCGGGAAGGGCCTCACGGATGCCGAAGCCGAGACGATCCTCAAGGCAGCCCTCGGGCCTCACGCAAAGACGCTCCCTGCGTTCACCGCTCTGGCGCGGCGCTGGGTGCCGTGGGTCTGTGCCTACACTGGGGCGCGGGTGAATGAGATCACCCAGCTGCGGGCGATGGACATCCGCGAGGAGGATGGGGTCTGGATCATCCACATCACCCCAGAGGCTGGGTCTGTGAAGACAGGGAAGGCGCGCAAGGTGCCTATCCATTCGCACCTGATCGAACAGGGGTTCCACAAGCTGGGCAAGGCGGGCGATGCCACGCCGCTGTTCTATGACCCCAACGCGATGCGCGGGGGCAGCAAGACTGCCACCCAAGCGGCCAAGATGGGTGAGCGGCTGGCCAAGTGGGTGCGGTCGCTGGGCATCGAAGAGGGGGTGCAGCCGAACCACGGTTGGAGGCATCGCTTCAAGACGGTCGCTCGGGCTGTCCGTATGGATGCCGAAGCTCGGGATGCCATTCAGGGCCACGCGCCGCAGACTGAGGGGCAGGCCTATGGGGAATGGCCTTTGGATGCGCTCAGGGCTGAGGTAGAGAAGCTCGAGCGGTACTGGTTTGGTGAAGTGATTCAGAGGGGTAAGCTGGGATGAACTGGAGGCGAGGTTACCTTAGGCTCAGTGTGGCGGCGGTAGGGGCGTGGATTGCCGTCTGGGGCACAATCGGCGGCTATGCCGCGTGGCAGCAAAGCATATGGACTGACATTTTTCTGGACGAGAGCCGCAGTGGTGTGCCGCTCGCCCAGCTCGCAGAAGTTGACGCTAAGCAGTCCGAGTACGGGGAGCTGGTGGCAACCGCCCTGATGTGGGGCTTGCTTGCAGTCCCCATCGCCCTAACTTTCGCTCTGGGCTGGTGGGTGTTGCGTGGCTTCTTCCCTCCAACGAGTAGCGCCGACCCTAGCCAACCCTAGCCGTTCGTCTGATCTGGAAGGTCTACAAGGCTCCTGTCTTGCAGCGTATCACAGGTGTACGTCTGGGCCGCACCCTTGTCGATCAGGGTGCCGTTCACGAAGTCGTAGGCGAACTTGACGGGTGACCCACGGACTTCCCCAGTAGCACTCTTCTCGAAGACTGCTGTGCCTCTGATCTGGTTGCCATCGACGGTCAGGCTGTCGGAGCGGTAAAGAACGTCTTGCCCGAAAAACTGATAGCGCAGCTTTCCTCTGCCGTTCGATCGATCAAGGTCGATAATGAACTGTGACTGCCCGCTCTCGCTTGTGCAGCTTTGGAGGACACGGGCTGGCGCTTCGGGCGCGCAGGCTGGTGTCAGAAGCAGGGCGACGGTGGGCGCGAGGGCGGTTCGGGACAGGCGTGGCATGCCCTAGTTTGTCTCACTTTCTTGTCGGAAAGCAAACAAATCAGACCACCACACGCAAAGCATCGCGGGTGTGTTATCTGGACAATACACCTACCCTAGGCGGGCCAGCACGTTGGCCACCCCTGAGGCAAACCACTTGCCACCCCTGCGGGTCTGGATGTGGCGGGCATTGAGTTCCGCCGCGATGCCACCCAGCGAGGTCACACCGGCTGCCCTAATGTCGGCGATCACAGGTGCGAGGTCTTGGGCGTAGCTGTCGGCCCCAGCCTTCAACGTCTCCACCGCAGCGGCATTGCCCTTGCCAGCCCTACGCAAAGCCGCAGCGCCGTTCGGGTTGCCCAGCTTGCGGCCAGCCGCTTTGGCAGCCCCGAGGGCATCCTTGGTGCGCTTACTGATGGCTTGCCGCTCGGCTTGTGCCACGGCTGCCATTATGTGGACGGTGAGTTCGTTGGCCTCGGGCATATCGGCTGCCACGAACTTGGCCCCGCTGTCCTGCAGGGCGGAGAGGAAAGCCACGGAGCGGCTGAGGCGGTCGAGCTTGGCGACCACTAGGGTTGCCCCTGTGACCTTCGCTTGGTGGAGCGCAGCGGCTAGCTCGGGGCGGTTGTCGTTCTTCCCGCTCTCCACCTCGGTGCGCTCTGCGATCACCTCCCAGCCACGGCTCTGGCAGAGTGCCAGGACGGCTTGTCGCTGGGCCTCAAGGCCAAGGCCAGACAGGCCCTGCTTGGCGGTTGAGACGCGGTAGTAGGCCACCACTCGGCACATAATCACTCTCCATACAGAACTGCGTAACGGACGTAAGGCGTTTCTGTACGGACAGGGGCAGGGCTGGGCAAGGGCCTGTCGAACGGTTCACCGCAGTTCGGACTCGGTTCGACTCGAAAGGGGCCGATGCCTACCAGTGGGCATTTTTAATGGCTGGGGAGGGGAGGTAACCGACAGGTCTCATCAACAAGGAGAGCGTCAATGTCAGTTACCTTCTACCCATCCCGTCTCAGCCCGTACCTCTCGGCCAGCCCTGTGGCTGTCCAACGGGTTGACCCTAGGGACTACCCCAAGTGGGATGGGCTGTGCGTCAAGCTGGGGCCTGTCGGGTTCTCGGTGAACTGGCAGCGGCGCAGCTGATCCGGCGCACAGTGAGGGAGGCCCGCCATTGCGGTGAGCCTCCCCGTCTGCCGCCAAGGCATCCCCCAGTGGGGGGAACCGGCGCGACCCGATCTATCAATACCTCTCCGGATTTTTTCGTGAGATATTTCGGGGTCTGTTCAGTGGCCCTTGCGGCGGCGGCGCTCGAAGGCAGCGATGGCCCCGCGAGGGTCTCGGGCGCGCAGGGCGATGAGGGCGAAGCGGTCACGCTCCACAGCCGTAAGGGTGCGGGCGTAGGCAGCCACTGGGAACTTACCCATGGGCATCCCCTCCGGCGATCTGTAGGGC
>JAMNXO010000004.1 GCA_023653115.1 Erythrobacter sp. | reverse complement strand
CTAATCCACACCTATAGGGCGCGCCTTGCCTCGACCCGCGTGGGCATTTTGACCATGCGGGGCCGACACGGTCGGGGAGTAGCTCAGCCTGGTAGAGCACTGTCTTCGGGAGGCAGGGGCCGGAGGTTCGAATCCTCTCTCCCCGACCAATTACACGCGCGCAGCGCTCAATCTGATAGCCAACAATTCCCTCCCCCTCCCGGGGACGACGCGTAATCGGGCTTAAACCCGTCCGGCGATGCTGCTATTACCTCCCAACAATCCTGGGGGGGCTTGCGATGACGATGACGAAGATTTCGGGCCGCGCACTGATGTTTGCCGCGGCCGCCATTTGCCCGTGCATTGCATACGCTGAAAACCCATCGCCCCGCACTGAGCCGCTCCGCGAAACCGTGCACGGCATCACACTCGATGACGAATATCGCTGGATGGAAGATCCGGCCAATCGCGACGAGATGATCGCCTTTATCACGCAGGAAAATGCGCGCACCCGCGCGATGCTCGATGCCCTGCCTGAACGCGCCTGGTTCGAGCAGCGGATCGAGGAAATTTCCTCTGGCCTCGACCGGATTGGTAGTTTCACACAATGCGGCGATCTCGCACTTGTCCGCCGCATCGGCGCGGGCGAGCGGCTCGCACGGCTCTATTTGCGCGATGCCAAAGGCGAGCGCCTGTTCCTCGATCCAGAGGTGGTGGCCGGTAACGAACTGGCGAGTTTCGGCGCGATCGAATTTTCCCCGGATTGCCGCCGGATTTCGGTGCAGGTCTCGACCGGCGGCGTAGAAGCCGGACGGGTGATCCTGTTCGATGTGGCAAGCGGCACGCCTATCGGCCAGCCGATCGAGCGGATCTGGGGCGAATTCCCTGTCAGCTTCATTGGCAATGACAAGGTGCTCTACACCCAGATGGCAGCCGATCCCGGCGCCAATGATGCCATGCTTGGCATGACCAGCTACATCGCGCCGATTGGCGGCGGCACCCCGGTGCAGGTGCTCGGCAACGGGATGATGGTCGGGCCGGAGAACTTTCCGTTTGTTGTCGCTCTGGAGGGCGAGCCGTTCGCGATCGGCATCGCCGCCGGTGCGCGGACCGACAATGAATTCTACATCGCATCGTCGGACGGCCTGCGCGCAGGCAAGCCGAAATGGCGCAAAGTGATCAGCCTCGAAGACAAGGTCGGGCTGGCGATGCCGCGCGGCAGCGAACTTTTCGCGCTGTCGACCAAGGAGATTCCAGCCGGTGCGATCCTGCGCCATCCGCTCGCCGATGACGGCACGCCGGGCGCAGCCGAAGCCGTTTTCGCAGGCGCGCCCAACCGTTTGGTGCGCGGGTTCCTCGTGACGCGCGAGGGGGTCTATGTGCAGACCACAAGCGACGGTGCGGCGCAGATTTTCTTCCTGCGCGACGGGCGCGGCCCGGCTGCCGAAATCCCGCTTCCCTTCGAAGGCTCGATCTTCGCATTGATCCCCGATGCCGATGGCAGCGGGTTCAGCTTTGTCCTGACCGGCTGGGCGCAGGGGCTCACCGCCTTGCGGGTGGCAGACGGCAAGCTGATCGATCCCGGCCTCGGTTCGCAGGTGTGGGACGGCGCAAAGGACATGACGGCAACGCGCGTCGAAGCGGTCAGCAAGGATGGCACGCGGGTGCCCATGGTGGTCTTGCGCCGCAAGGGCGCCTCCGGCCGCACGCCGACAATCGTCGATTCCTACGGCGGTTACGGCATTGATACGGTCGCGCCCTATTACGCGCGCAATGAAATGGCGTGGCTCGACCGGGGCGGCGCCTATGCCTTTTGCGGTACGCGCGGCGGCGGCGAGCGCGGGCGTAACTGGCACGAAGGCGGGCGCGGGCCGAACAAGCCGCGCGGGATGGAAGATCTCGCCGCCTGCGCGCGGCAGCTGACGGCAATGGGCATTGCCCCCCAGCAGGGGCCGATCATTTCCAGCGCGAGCATGGGCGGCACACTGGTGCCCACCGCGGCGTTATCCGATCCGGACGCGTTCGGCGGCATGATCACGCGCGTTGGCATTGTTAACGCCACCCGCATCGCCGCGGCCGAAAACGGCGCCAACCAGTTTGCCGAAATCGGCAACCCCGATGATCCGCAGCAATTCCGCGATTTGTTGGCGATGGATGCCTACCAGATGATCCCGGTTGCTGCCCCTCCGGTACCGACGATGATGGTGGTGGGCCTCAATGATCGGCGGGTTGTGCCATGGATGACAGCCAAGTGGGTCGCCAGGGCGCGCGCCAAATGGCCCGATGCCCCGATCTACCTGCGCGGCGATACCGATGCCGGACACGGGGTCGGCAGCGCCGAGGATGTGCGCCGCTCCGAGGCGGCTGATCTTTATGCTTTCGCGTGGTCCCAGCAGAGCCGCTGAGCGGCCACCTGCTGAAACAAGACCATTCGCGCCCGGCGGGGCAATGCCCTGCGCCAGCAACCGAATGTTTAAGACGGATCAACATTTGAGCGCCCGGCTGGCCAACGTCATTGGCCGCACAACCGGACTGTCTTGTGCAGGAGCCCTTTGGCGACATCACGCCCTAAAACGAAAAAAGCCCCGGTTTCCCGGGGCTTATCTTTGCTCAAGAGCCGTATGATTACGGGCTACCGAACAGGTGCGAAATATACTTCCACATAGGTGCCTCCTACCAGCGACTAATCTGCTGTAGGAGCATTTAACACAAAATTAACCTTAATCAACCGTTAACTGTGATTTTCCCGCCCCCGATCATGGCGAGCAGATCGGGCATCGCGATCGCCCGCGAGAACAGGTAGCCCTGCGCCTGGTCGCAGCCCATCGCGCGCAGGGTCTCTGCGACGGCTTGAGTCTCCACGCCTTCGGCAACCACCACCTTGCCGAGCGAGTGCGCAATCTCGATCGTGGCGCGCACCACGGCGCGGCTCTCTTCCGAGCTGTCCATGTGCTGGACGAACTTCTTGTCGATCTTCAACTCCGAGCTCGGCAGCTTCTCGAGATATTCAAGGTTCGACTGGCCGGTGCCGAAGTCGTCGATCGACAGTCCGATCCCGCGGGCCTTGAGAGCTGCGATCTGCGGAGCGATCAGCTTGTCCTCAAGCTTCGCGGTTTCGGTCAGTTCGAGCGTCAGGTTCTCGGGCGGGAAGCCGATCCGGCCCAGCATCGTCATCATGTCGAACAGCAAATGGGTATCGCTCAGGCTCTTGGCCGACATATTGACCGCCAGCTTGAAATACGGATCAAGCGCGATTGCCTTGCGTCCGTCAGTCAACGCTGTTTCCATCACAATCAGGGTGAGCTCGTTAATCCGGTCATTGGCCTCTGCTGCGAGCACCAGTTCCTGCGGATTGACGTAGTCTTGCCCATCCGGACGCCAGCGGATCAGCGTTTCGGCGCCCACAATGCGGCCGGTCGCCAGCTCGATCTTCGGTTGATAGGCGACCCTGATGCTACGCTCGCGCAGACCCTTTTCGAGCACGCGGATGATCTCAAGCCGGTGGTTGCGCGCTTCGACATAGGCCGCATTGTTGATGATGAAGCGCACCCCGCGCGTGACCGCATCATCGGCCGCCTGCATCGCTTTCTTGATGCGCTGGGTGAGCGGCAGGTCATGGTTGGTGTCGATCCCGATCGCGGGCGAGCTGCTGGCCGACTGCCAATCGTGGCTAATCGCGGTCTTGAGCATTAGTGCCAGACCATCGGCATGGCGTTCGAGACTGGCATTGTCCATCTTCGGTGCCAGCCAAACAAGACTGTCGCGCTCGAACGCCACATCGCCCACCTCGCCCGGCCCCTTTACATAAAGGATCAGCGTGTTGACGAATTCGCCCAGTTCTCGCTCGCCCCAGTCTTCCGACATCTCGGCAAGGTTCGCGATCTTGAGCGCATAGACGTCGACATCGTCGGTAACCTTTTCGAGGCTGAGCGCCGAGGTCGTCATCGCGTCGACATCGCTGCTGTAATATTTGCGGCGGATCCGGGCAAAGCCAATGGCGGCAAAGCCAACCGCCAGCAGGCCCGACATGATGTCGATGTTGATGTTGGCTTCGTCGAGAAAGAAAGTCAGCACGCACAGCCCCAAGGCCGCAAGCCATAGGCTGCGCGAGCTGCGCGAGCGGAAAAGCGCGCCGGCGATAATCGCGGCGGCTGCGATCAGCAGAGCCGGATACCAGAACAGATCGGCCGGGACGGCGCGCTTCAGGGTGTGGGCACCCATGATATGGAAGTAAGCGCCCGGGACTTTGCCGTGGAACGGCATGTGGAAGAAGTCTGCGGATTCGAAGAAGCTGGCACCGATGATCACGTTCTTGCCGCGGAGCGCCTCGGTCGGCACGCGCCCATTGAGCACGTCGATGTAGCTATAGGTCGGAATTGTCCCGGGATCGAAGGCATAATCGGGTCGATAGAACCGGGCCGGGCCACGATAACCGGCCAGAGTCGCGGAAATCGAAGGCTGCTGCTGGCCATGGAACGAGACCGCTGTCGGAAAGGCGACCGCCAGGCCAAAGGGGCTACCGGCGCCGTTCATCGCCGCAAGCCGGGCGTGTTCGCGAAACTCAGGGAGCGGGGCAAGCTCCGCGACTTTCTGGAAATTGAGTTCATGCTGGGGGGTGATCCCCAGCCAGACATGCCCTTCGTGCCGGGCGAGCGTGCGGGCGAAATAGGCGTCGGACTTCGGGGTCTCGCGTTCGGCATGAGCGCGGTCGAAAACGATCCTGCGCACCCCTGCGGCAACCAGCCAATCGATCAGCGCACTGTCCTGATAACGCGTCGGCGGAGTGCGTTTGCCGATGCCGTTGAGCGTGGCATCGTCGACCGCGATCATGACGATGTCCTGCGGCGCGGTGCGGGCGCGCAGCTGTGCCCGGGCGGCGCGGAAGCCGTCCTCGGCCGGCAGCGGGAGTTCGATGACGGCCGACAAGAGCCCGAACAAAATCGCGAAGATTGCGACCTTGACCCGCTTGCGCTTGAGCAGCGCCTCGCCCGATTTCAGAGCGTTATCATCGCCGAACTGCGGTTCCTCTGGCCCGGAACGGCCGAGGCTGCGTCGCAGCAACGCTGTCAGTGATGGCAATGCCGCAATCATCAGATGCCCGGATCCGTCCTTGAAAACCGAGCATTTGCTTAAGGTGCAGTGGTTAATTCATCGCCAACGATGACCGATTAATCCACGCAGCTAGACCGCCATGGCCTCGCCTGCCAGCAGTCCAAGCGCGATGGTCAGGCTGCCAAGGCCCAGCGAGAGGTGCCAGCGAAGGCGCAGGAAATCGCCCTGCGCAAAGCCCAGCGCGCGGTCGATCAGCGGCGAGAGCGCGATCAATGCGCCGAGATAAAGCAGCGCCGGGCCGGGCCATTCCCACCCGAAGCTCCACGGCAGAAACAATGCGACGGCGATCAGGCTGGGCAGCACGGCGACCAGATAGGCGCCGGTGGTTGCGCGGCCGCTCTGCACTGCCTGCCCCCACCATACCCCGCCAAGAAAGCTGAAAATCGCCGCGGCATAGGCAAACCCGCCCGCCAGCGCGGCATAGCGCCATTCGTGCCCGGTCAGCAGCATCGCGATGCAGATGACCTGCGGCAGCAGTCCGGCATAGCCGAGCGCACGGGCCGCCGGCGAAAGTGAAGTTTGTCCGTCCATGGCGCCTCAAAGCTTGCCGCGCGCGCCGGTTCCCGGATGCTTGCAGCTTGGCCCGGATTGCGCCACGTGGACGAGCTATGGACCTGTTCGATCTTTCTGGCCGCACGGCCATCGTCACCGGCGGCAATGGCGGGCTAGGCCTCGCCATGGCACGCGGGCTCGCCAAGGCGGGCGCCAATATCGCGATCTGGGCGCGCAACGCGGAGAAAAACGCGGCTGCCGTTGAGGAATTGCGGGCATTGGGAGCAGGCGACGTCTTGGCGCTGACCTGCGATCTCGCCGAAGAAGCTGCAATCGAGACCGCCATGGCCCACACCTTAGGCGCGTTCGGGCGCGTGGATGTGTGCTTTGCCAATGCTGGAATCTCCGGCGCGGGCACCGCCATCCCCGACATCACGGCGGATGGCTGGGACAACACCATGCGCGTCAACACCCGCGGCGCGGCGCTGGTCTACAAGCACGTCTCGCGTCACATGATTGCCCGCGCCAAGGAGGGCGATGCGGGCGGCAAGCTGATCGCGACCTCGTCCGGACAGTCAATCATGGGGGTCAACCGCTCGTCCGACTATGCCGCTTCGAAAGCGGCGCTCAATGGCCTCACCCGCGCTGCAGCCTTCGAACTTGCGCGTTACCAGATCACCGCCAATGCGCTGCTTTTCGGCTATTACGAAACCGACATCACCGCCAAGGCCGATCCCAAGTTCGGCGAATGGATGAGCCGCCGCATCCCGCTGCGCCGTCCGGGTGACCACGAAGGGCTGGAAGGGCTGGCGGTGTTCCTCGCCTCGCCCCACTCCGATTACATCACCGGACAATGCCTGCCGGTTGATGGCGGCTTGAGTATCAGCTGACGCGCCCCATTTCCAAAGGAACGCAGGCGCGCCCAAGCCGTTGCCAGCGAAAGCCTCTCGCAAATGGAAAGCCCCCTCCTAGTGGCCGACGACGACCAGACCCCTGATGATTTTGGCCCTGACTTTGCCAAGCTCCCCGACGATCGTGCACGCCAGAAGGCGGTGCCGGCCGGACGGATCGCGCGGTTCGGCACTTTCGGCAAACTGGTCGGCGGTGTCGCAGGCGGCATGGTGGCTGAAGGCGCGCGGCGGCTGGCAAGCGGCGAGAATATCTCCGCACGCGATCTGATCCTCACCCCCGGCAATGTCCAGCGCCTGACCGACCGCCTTTCCCACCTGCGCGGCGCGGCGATGAAGATGGGGCAGATGATCAGCCTGGATGCGGGCGATTTCTTGCCGGAGGAGCTGTCGAAAATCCTCGCCACCCTGCGCGATCAGGCCAATTTCATGCCGACCCGCCAGCTGGATCAGGTACTCAAGAGCGAGTGGGGGCCGGATTGGCGCAAGCAGTTCCGCTGGTTCAATCCCCGCCCGATTGCCGCCGCCAGTATAGGCCAGGTGCACAAGGCGCTCACCCGCGACGGCGAGGAACTGGCGATCAAGGTGCAATATCCCGGCGTTGCCAAGAGCATCGACTCCGACGTCGATAATGTCATGACGCTGCTGCGGGTGGCAGGCTTTGCGCCGCCGGAACTGGAGGTGGGCAAGCTGATGGCGGCCGCCAAGCAGCAGCTCCACGAGGAAGCCGATTACCAGCGCGAGGGCGCGCAGATGGCGCTCTATCGCGAAAAGCTGGCGGGCACGCCCGGCTTTGTCGTGCCGCGCCTGCACGAAGGGCTGACCCGCGGTTCGATCCTCGCGATGAGTTTTGAAGAGGGCGTCAGCATCGAGGAGCTGGGCAACGAAAGCCCCGAGCGCCGCGACGAGGTCTATGCCCGGCTGATCCGGCTGGTGGCGCGCGAATTGTTCGATTTCGGCGTGATGCAGACCGATCCCAACTTCGCCAATTTTCGCTACCGGCGCGAGACGGGCGAGATCATCCTGCTCGATTTCGGCGCCTGCCGCCCGGTCGATCCGGCGGTGGCCAACGGCTATCGCAAGATGCTCGCCGCCGGGCTCAACGGCAACGCCGCCGAAGTGCTCGCCGCCACCATCGAAGCAGGCTTCATGATGCCGATTGTCGCGGAAAAGCACCCCGAGCGGGTGAATCGCATGATCGACATCGTCATCAACGAAATGCGCGCCGATGCCCCGTTCGATTTCGGCGACCGCGCCTTCATTCCGCTGCTGCGCGACGAGGGCTATGCCATCGCGCAGGACAAGGACACATGGGCCTTCCCGCCGATCGAAACGCTGTTTGTGCAGCGCAAGGTTTCGGGCACGGCCTTGCTGGGCGCACGGCTGAAGGCGAAGGTGAATATCCGCCGGATCACCGAAGAGGTACTCGGCAGCACCGCACCGCTCCCCCTCGCCGCTGCCTGAGCCGCGCGGAACGCGTTACCAGCGTTTCGCATGAAATTTCGGGCCGCACTGGCTGGACAGTATCAAAAGCCTGTCATAAAGGCCCGCGATGCTCGGGGGGGTTGATCAGGATATTTCGGTGCTGTTCGTGTGCCTTGGCAATATTTGCCGGTCACCGATGGCCGAAGGTGCGTTCCGCGCTGCTGCAGCGCGCAGCGGGCTGACGGCCTGCGTCGAGTCCGCCGGCACCGCCTCCTATCATATCGGCCACCAACCGGATCCGCGCGCGATTGCGATCGCGAGCCGGCACGGAGTCGACATCACCGGCCAGGCAGCGCGGCAGCTGACCCATCATGATTTCTACCGCTTCAGCCACATTATCGCGCTCGACCGCGCCAATCTCGAAGGCGTGCGCGCCCGCGCCCCGCGCGATGGCACGGCGCAGCTGTCGCTGCTGCTGGATGCGGTCGAGGGGCTGCAGGGCGAACCGGTGCCTGACCCCTATCACGGCGATGTCGCCGCGTTCGAGACGGCGTGGAGCACGATCAATCTCGGGGTCGACGCCTGGGTTGCGCGGCTGATCCGCGAAGGCACCGATCTGGCGGTTTAGCCCCCGCGCAGCAGCTGAACACCCCAGTCGCGCTCGAACAGATAGAGCAGCAGCCGCGCCGCCTCCCCGCGCTGCGACGTGAGGCCGCCGTCACGCTCCATCAGCAGCCGCGCATCGGCGTGGGCGGCCGGCAGCAAGCGCTGCACCTGATCGAGATCGGCAATGCGAAACGCCGCTTCCCCCGATTGCCGCGTGCCGAGCAATTCGCCCCCGCCGCGCAGCGCGAGATCCTCTTCGGCAATGCGAAAACCATCCTGCGTCTCGCGCATCAGCGCCAGCCTCGCGCGGCCCGTTTCCGATAGCGCGCCGCCGCGAAGCAGCAAGCAGGTGCTCTTCTCCGCGCCCCGCCCCACCCGTCCGCGCAGCTGGTGCAACTGGGCAAGACCAAAGCGTTCCGCCTGCTCGATCACCATCAGCGTGGCAGACGGCACATCCACGCCGACCTCGATCACCGTGGTCGCTACCAGCAGCCGCGCCTGACCGCTGGCAAAGCGCTCCATCGCGGCATCTTTCACCTCGGGACGCAGCTGGCCGTGGACCAGCACCACCGCATCGCCGAACCGCTCCTTCAGCGCCGCATAGCGCGCTTCGGCTGCGGCAATGTCGGCCAGATCGGGCGCGCCGTCGATCTCGCGCACCATCGGGCACACCCAATAGGCCTGCTGCCCGCCAGCGAGATGGCGCTCCACCCCAGCGACCACGTCCTCGACCCGGTCCATCGCCACCACGCGGGTATCGATCGCCTGCCGTCCGGGGGGCAGTTCGTCGAGGCGGCTCACATCCATCTCGCCATATTGCGCGAGGGTGAGCGAGCGCGGGATCGGGGTCGCGGTCATGGCGAGGGTATGCGGCGCGCGGCGGCCCTTCGCCGCGAGCGAGAGGCGCTGCGCCACGCCAAAGCGGTGCTGTTCGTCGATCACCACCAGCCCGAGATCGCGGTAGTTCACCGTGTCCTGAAAGATCGCATGGGTGCCGACGAGGAGCTGGATCGAACCATCCATCAACCCCATCAGGATCGACTCGCGCTCGCGGCCCTTGGCCCGCCCCGTCAGCAGCGCGATTTCGACTCCCGTCGGGCCCAGCATCTTTCTGAGCGTCTCGAAATGCTGGCGCGCGAGAATTTCGGTGGGCGCGAGCAGCGCGGCCTGCTTGCCCGCCTCCACCGCAATCAGCATGGCATTGAGCGCCACCACCGTCTTGCCTGCGCCAACATCGCCTTGCAGCAGCCGCAGCATCGGTGATTCCTGCGCCATATCGCCTTCGATCTCGGCGATGGAGCGGGTCTGCGCGCCCGTCAGTGCGAAGGGCAAGTGCAGCTTCGAGCGCAATCCCCCGTCACCCACCAGCGCTGCGCCCTTGCGCCGTCGCCCCTCGGCCTTGACCAGCAGCAGCGCGAGGCTGTTCGCCAGCAATTCGTCATAGGCGAGCCGGTCCCGCGCTTTCTCGTCGGTGCTGACATGGCCGGTGCGCAGCGCTTCTGCCCAAGTTGGCCAGCCCGAATGCGCCAATTGGCTCGGCTCTATCCATTCAGGCAGATCGGGCAGCCGGGTGAGCGCCTGCGCGGCAAGACTCGCCACACGCGGCTGGGTGAGGCCTTCCGACAGGCGATAGACCGGCTCGCTCTGCCGCTCCATCTGCGCCGCGCTCGCTTCCTCGATGTGATCGGGATGGACGATCTGGAGCATATCGCCATAGCGATCGAGCCGCCCGGCGATCCAGCGCGTCTCGCCCACGGGCAGCAGCTTCTTGGCGGAATAGGCCGCTTTGCCGAACCAGCTGAGCGCACAGATATTGCCCGCGCGGTCCTGCGCCAGCACCCGGTATGGCCCGCGGCTGCCGGGGCGCGGCGCACGGTGTTCGACCGCGGTGAGCGCGATGATCACCTGCTCGCCCTCGCTCGCGGCGTCCAGATCGGCAATCGCACGGCGGCTGACGAAGCGTTCAGGCAGGTGGTAGGCCAAATCCTTGACACGGGTGAGCCCCAGCTTCTCGAGCGGCTTCATCAGCTTCGGCCCGACGCCTTCGAGCGACTGGACTTCGGCAAACAGCGGATTGAGAGCCTCGGGGCGCATGGTGTCTGGGGGCTATCATCACTTATTCGTCATTGCGAGCCGCAGGCGAAGCAATCCAGCACCTGCCAGTGCACAAAGTTGCGAGGCCGGACCATGGATTGCCGCGCCTGCGGCTCGCAATGACGAGTTGAAGGCAAAGCAGCGCGTCGCTAGGTGACCTCCATGAGCGATACACCCTCCTTTGAACAACGTCTGGCCCGCGCCAAGTTCCGCAGCTGGCATCGCGGCACACGCGAGGCCGATTACATGATGGGCGGCTTCTTTGATCGCTACCACGCAGGCTGGAGCGAGGAGGATCTGGCGTGGTTCGAGGCGCTGCTTGACGAGGATGACGTCGATGTCATGGCCTGGGCCTTGGGCAGCCAGCCAGCGCCCGAGCATCTGGCGGGCGATCTGCTCGCGTTGATGCAACGGCTCGATTACGTCGACATTCCGCGCTAGGGCGCGCTGGCTTCGTCCGCCGCCGGGAACCGCTGCGGCGTGCGATGCTTGACTGGAAACCTATGCCCGATCTGAACCGCATCCTCGCGGCCCGTGAGCCGCTGACCCTGTCCTCGCTTCCGCGCGGGAGCCTGCCGCTGGTGCTGGCCGATCTCGCGCGTGCGGCGCAGGGGGTCAAAGGCGGCCAGCGGGCGGTGTTCATCGCGCCCGACGAGGCCGCGATGCGCGCCGCAGCCGAAGCGGCACGATTCTTTGCGCCCGAAATCGAGGTGGTCGAGTTCCCCGCATGGGATTGCCTGCCCTATGACCGGGCGAGCCCCGCGCTGTCGATCAGCGCCGAGAGGCTCGCCGCACTCCACCGCTTGGCACGGCCCGCGGGCGCAGCGCAATTATTCGTCACCACCGTCAACGCCGTGCTCCAGCGCGTGCTCACCCCGTTCCGGGTGCGCGAATCCGTGCGCGAATTCCGCGTCGGCACGCAAATCGGCCACGAAAGCCTCGCCGCGCTGCTGGTCCGGCAGGGCTACGGCCGCACCGACACCGTGATCGATCACGGCGAATTTGCGGTGCGGGGCTCTATTGTCGACATCTTCCCTTCCAGCCTTGATGCGGGCCTCAGGCTCGATTTCTTCGGCGACGAGCTGGAAAGCCTGCGCCTGTTCGATCCCGCCACCCAGCGCACGGTGGAGCGGATCGACAGCCACCTGCTGCTCCCTGCCTCCGAGGCGCTGGTGGACGAGGACAGCATCAAGCGGTTCCGCAGCCGTTACCGCGAGCTTTTCGGCGCCAATGCCACGCAAGACCCGCTCTACGAGGCCGTGTCCGAAGGGCGGCGCCTCGCAGGGATGGAACACTGGCTACCGCTGTTCGAGGACCGGCTGGCGACCCTGTTCGATCACCTTGCCGCGCATGATCTGGTGGTGATTGACCAGAGCGCGATTGGCGCGGCCGAGGAGCGGCTGACCGATATTGCCGATTATCACGCCCAGCGAGGGCGTATCGCGAGCGAGAAGAAGGGCAGCTACCGCCCGCTCGGCCCTGACGCGCTCTACCTGACCCGCGCCGAGTTTGACGCCGCCCTGGCCAAGGCGCCCGCCCACCGCGCCACCGGTTTTGCCAGCGAAGCGGGCGCGGCGATGGTCGATTTCGGCTTCCGTTCCGCGCGCGATTTTTCGCCCGAGCGCGGGCGCGGCGAGAATGTTTACGAGGCCGCCGCAGCACACCTGAAAGTCGTCGCCAAATCCGGGCGCAAGGCGCTGTTTGCGGCCTATTCCACCGGCAGCGCGCGCCGCATCGCCTCAATCCTCGAAGAAGCAGGCGCGCCCACGGCGCTGGCCGATAGCTGGCAGCACGGGCTTGGCCTTGCTGCAAAAGCCAAGGCCGCGGTGCTGGTGCTGCCGCTCGAAACCGGCTTTGCCAGCGACACGCTCGAACTCCTCACCGAGCAGGACGTGCTGGGTGACCGGCTGGTGCGGCGCAAGAAAAAGCGCAAGGATTCCGATGCCTTCCTCGCCGAACTTCAGGCGCTGTCACGCGGCGATCTGGTGGTGCATATCGAGCATGGCATTGGCCGCTATCTCGGACTTGAGCCAATTCCGGTGGGCAAGAGCCAGCATGATTGCGTCGCGCTCGAATATGCTGGCGGGGATAAGCTGTTCATCCCGGTCGAGAATATCGACGTTCTCAGCCGCTATGGCTCGTCCGAACAGGCCGTCCCGCTTGACCGGCTGGGCGGCGAGGCATGGCAGCGCCGCCGCGCCAAGCTCAAGGAACGCATCACCGCTATCGCGGGCGAGCTGATGCAGGTCGCCGCGGCCCGCGCCTTGCGGCAGGCGACCGTGCTCGCCAGCGATCCCGCCAGTCTCAACCAGTTCGTCGACCGTTTCCCCTGGTCCGAAACCGACGACCAGGAACGCGCGATTGCCGATGTGCTGGGCGATCTGGAAAGCGGCCGTCCAATGGACCGTCTGGTGTGCGGCGATGTCGGCTTCGGCAAGACCGAGGTGGCGTTACGCGCTGCCTTTGTTGCGGCAATGGCCGGTCAACAAGTTGCCATTGTTGCGCCAACGACCCTGCTAGCACGTCAACACTACCAGAACTTTGCCGAGCGGTTTGCGGGCTTCCCCTTGCAGGTCGGCCGCCTCTCGCGTCTCGTCAGCAGCAAGGAAGCCGCCGAGACCCGCGAAGGGCTGGAAAACGGGCAGATCGATCTCGTCGTCGGCACCCATGCGATCCTGTCCAAGAGCACGCAGTTCAAGAACCTCGGCCTTGTGATCGTCGACGAGGAACAACGTTTCGGCGTCACCCACAAGGAAAAGCTGAAGCAGCTGCGCGCTGACGTCCACGTCCTCACCCTCACCGCCACGCCGATCCCGCGCACGCTGCAGATGGCGATGAGCGGATTGCGCGAACTTTCCACCATCCAGACCCCGCCGGTCGATCGTCTCGCGGTGCGCACCTATGTGATGGAGTGGGACGACATGGTGATCCGCGAAGCCCTGCTGCGCGAACATCACCGCGGCGGACAGAGCTTCATCGTCGTGCCGCGCATTTCCGACATGGCCGATGTCGAGGAATGGCTGCGCGAACACGTGCCCGAGATCAAATCGGTTTCCGCCCACGGCCAGATGTCGCCCAGCGAGGTCGAGGAGCGCATGGGCGCCTTCTATGATCGCAAGTATGATGTGCTGCTTTCGACCACCATCGTCGAAAGCGGGCTCGACATCCCCAGCGCCAACACCATCATCATTCACCGCGCCGATCGCTTCGGCCTCGCCCAGCTTTACCAGCTGCGCGGCCGCGTGGGCCGGGCCAAGCTGCGCGCCTATGCCTACCTGACGCACCAGACCGGCGTTGCCCTGTCAGAAGTCGCGCAGAAGCGGTTGAAAGTGCTCGGCGATCTCGACAGCCTTGGGGCGGGCTTCCAGCTCGCCAGCCACGATCTCGACATTCGCGGCGCGGGCAATCTGCTCGGCGACGAGCAATCGGGCCATATCCGCGAGGTCGGCTTCGAGCTCTATCAGGCGATGCTGGAAGAGGCGATTCTGGCGGCCAAGGCCGGCGAGATGGGCCTCGCCCCTGCCCGCGACAAGATCACCCCGCAGATCACCGTCGACGCCCCGATCATGATCCCCGAGGACTACGTGCCCGATCTCGCGGTGCGCATGGCGCTCTATCGCCGCCTCAACCAGGCCGAGGGGCAGAACGAGATCGAGAGCATGGCCGCCGAAATGATCGACCGCTTCGGCGATCTGCCCCAGCCGACCAAGAACCTGATCCGCCTGATCGAGATCAAGCATCAGGCCATCGGTGCCAATATCGCCAAGATCGATGTCGGCGCGCGCGGCACGCTGGTGAGCTTCCACAAGGACGATTTCCCCGATCCCGCAGGCCTGATCGCCTATGTCGCCCGCCTCAACGACGGCGGCAAGGACACCGCCAAGCTGCGCCCCGATATGAAGCTGGTGATCAACCGCGCCTGGGCCGATCCGCTCAGCCGCCTGAACGGATTGTTCCAGCTGACCAAGGGCCTCTCGGGCATCGTGAAGAAAGCCGCGAAGGCAAAGAAGGCGGCCTAATCAGCCCTCGGCGTCGAAGCCGATACGCTCGGCCGCTGCACCGCTCATGATGAAGCCGATGGGGCGTTCGGTTTCTTCCTGAAGGTGCGCGATCAGGCTGGCGGTGCGGGCGAGCAGCGAAATGCCCTTCAATGCCGCAAGCGGGAAGCCTGCATCCAGCATCACCGCAGGAATGGCGCCGTTGACGTTGATCGGCAGTTCGCGGCCAATCGCCTCGGGCAGCACCGCTTCGATGGTGCGCAGCATGGCGATGTGCGGCCCTTCCATCCCGTGCTCCTTTGCCAGCGCCAGCAAGCGATGCGCGCGCGGATCGCCGCCCGAATGCTGCGGGTGGCCAAAGCCGGGTATCGCCTTCTTTTCGGCGCGCAGGGCCTTGATGGCCGCGATGGCAGTGGCGGCATGATCGCCGCCTTCCGCATCGGCGACGACCTGCGCGTAGAACTTGCCCGCCACCTCGGCACTGCCCAGCACCACCGTGCCGCAGCCGAGCAGCCCGGCGGCCACCGCACCGTGGAACGCCTCGGGCGCAGCGGCATAGGTCATGCGGGTGGCCACAACACTCGGCACCAGCCCATGTTCGGCAATCGCGCAGAGCACCGCATCGGCCAGCGCCTTCTGCTTGCCCGACGGCTGTGTGCCGGTCACCAGCAGCCAGAAATAGCTCGTGAAATCGAGGTGTCCGATCACCTCGGAACAAAGGTCCATCCCGCGCACGGTGATCGAGGTCGCATCCGAGGTGCAGATCGAGGTGACAGCATTATCCTGCTTACCAATGCGCATGAACCGTCCTTTTTCGTTAATCGAAGTTGATTTCGTTATGCGAAGAATATAGAGTTGGAACTCCTACAAGGCAAGCAATGGGATGTGTTGGATGACCGCTCGGCCATTAGATGGGGTTACCGTGCTCGAAATGGGCACCTTCATCACCGGTCCGGCGGCCGGCATGATCCTCGCTGATCTTGGCGCGGATGTGATCAAGGTGGAGCAGCCTGTCACCGGCGATCCCTTCCGCTCGTTCCAGGGCGGGCTCTATGCGCCGCACTTCCAGACCTATAACCGCAACAAGCGTTCGATCACCATCGACCCCAAGAACCCGGACGATCTGGCCGTGCTTGATCGGCTGGTCGAGAATGCCGATGTGTTCATCCAGAACTTCCGCCCCGGCGTGGCAGGCCGCCTCAATGTCGACGCAGCCCGGCTGCAGGCGATCAATCCGAAGCTGGTCTACGCCACGATCTCGGGCTTCGGCAGCGAGGGGCCGGACCGTGACCGCCCCGCCTTCGACACCGTTGCGCAGGCGGCGAGCGGCTTTCTGCGCCTGCTCGTCAACCCCGAGCACCCGCGCGTGGTAGGCCCGGCGATTGCCGACGCGATGACCGGTTACTACACCGCGATCGGTATCCTTGCCGCGCTCAACGAGCGGCACTCCACCGGCAAGGGCCGCGTGGTTGAAACCTCGATGTTCGAGGCGATGTGCCACTTCAATCTCGACGATTTCACCCACCTGCTCTCGGTCGATCAGGTGATGGGGCCGTATAGCCGCCCGCACGTGTCGCAGAGCTACGTGTTCCAATGCGCCGACGGCCAGTGGATCGCGCTGCACATGTCATCCCCGCCCAAGTTCTGGGAGAATCTCGCGATCGCGGTCGGCCAGCCCGATATGCTCTCGCTGCCCGCCTTCGAGAGCCGCGACGCGCGGATCGCGCATTATGAAGACGTGGTCGCCTTCCTCGCCCCGATCTTCGCGACCCGGCCGCGCGGCGAATGGGCGGCCGAACTGACCCGTCTCGAAGTGCCCAATTCGCCCGTGTTCACCTCGGCCGAGGTGCTCGAAACCCCGCAGGCCAAGGCGCTCGGCATCGCGGTCAGCGATCCGGACGGCCCTCACGGCGAATTCCGCACCATCCGGTTCCCGCTCAGCTTCGATGGCGAGCGGATGGACAGCGTCACCGCGCCGCCCCTATTGGGAGCGGACGACGCGGATGTCCGCCGCAGCATCGAAAGGCCACAGCATGGGATACGCAGGGGCTGAACCTTCCACGAAGGACCCGGAGTTCCTCTCCACCCTTGAGCGCGGCCTGAGGGTTCTCAAGGCGTTTGACGAGGATCACCCGGAAATGACGCTGAGCGAGGTGGCTGCGGCCACGTCGCTGCCGCCTGCGGTGGCGCGGCGCTGCCTGATCACGCTGGTGGAGCTTGGCTATGTCGGCCAGCACGAGCGCAAGTTCCTGCTGCGCCCCGCGGTGCTGACAATCGGTTCGGCCTTCCTCGCCTCGATGCAGATCGAACAGGTGGTGCTGCCGCCGTTGCAAGGCCTGCGCGATCAGACCGGCGACAGCGCCAGCCTTGCCGTTCTGTCGGGCGCGGAGATCCTTTACGTCGCCCATGTCTCGACCGACCGGCGCTTCCGGGTTGCGGCCAGTGTCGGCACGCGCTTTCCCTTCCATGCGACGTCGCTGGGCAAGGCGCTGGCAGCCCACCTGCCCGAGGCCGAACGCGACAGCCTGCTGGAGGCCGCGCCGTTCCAGCGCTTTACCGAACGCACGGTGACCGACCGGGCCGCGATGGCCGAGCGGCTCGCGCTGATTGCCACGCGCGGTTACGATTCGGCGCTCGACGAGCTGGATTATGGCATCGTTTCGGTCGCGGTGCCGGTGTTCGGGCGCGACCGCAAGGTGATCGCATCGATCAACTGCTCCACCTCCACCACCCGCATTTCGCAGGACGAACTGGTGCGCACCCGCCTGCCGCTGCTGCGGGCTGCGGCGGGCGAGATCGAGGGGGCGCTGAAACGCTGGCCCGCGCTCGAGGCCTCGCTCAGACCGTAACCGGCAGGCGCAACGGCATTGCAATGACCCCGCAATGACCAAGCAATGGACCGGCAATGACCCCGCAATGTGCCGGCAACGATCAGGCCATGCCCTCGCAGCGGAAACGCCGACAGCCGCGCCGGTGATAACCCCTGATCTGTGATGTTTTTCGCATATCGAAGTTGACTTCGCATTGCGAAGCCAATAAACGGCAATCTTCGGAGGGGACCGAAGCAAGGGCGCAACGCGTCCGCAGGGGAGAGAGTTATGACAAATCCGGGCTCCAAGCTCGTCAGCACCTTTGCGCTTGCCGTAGCTGCGCTGTCCGCAGCGCCGCTGGCCGCGCAGGACACCGCCGCCGCACCGGCTGCGACCGAAACCCAGGATGATGGCATCATCGTCACCGGCCTGCGCCGTGAGGAAAGCCTGCAGGATACCCCTGCGGCCGTCACCGCCTTTGATGCCCGCGCGATCGAGAACGCCGGGATCGAGCGCCCGGCCGATTTCATCGCGCTCACCCCCAACGTGAACCTCGTCGAGACGCAGAACGCGGGCAACGCCTTCGTGATCATCCGCGGCATCACGCAGAACCGCAATTCCGAACCTTCGGTCGCCGTAATTGTTGACGGGGTGCAGCAAGTAAACCCCGCGCAATTCAACCAGGATCTGTTCGATATCGCGCAGATCGAAGTGCTGAAGGGGCCGCAGGGCGGCCTCTATGGTCGCAACGCCATCGGCGGCGCGATCATCATCACCACCAAGAAGCCGACCGACGAATTCTCCGGCAATGTCACCGCCGGGATCGACAATGGCTTTGGCTATTTCCTGCGCGGCGGCATCAGCGGGCCGCTGGCTGACAACGTGTTCTTCCGCGTTGCCGGCTCGTATTATGACACCGACGGTTTCATCCCCAACACCTTCCTGGGTGAGGATGCCGATCCGGTCAAAGACTACAGCCTGCGCGCCAATCTGCTGGTGGAAGCGACCGATCGCCTGACCATCGACCTGCGCGGCTCGATGAACCGGCTGCGCACGCAGGGCCTCTATTACAACATCGTGGCCGATGTGAACGACATCGCCGATGTCGAGGTCAATAACCCCGGCCAGAATGATCGCGACATCAACAATGTCTCGCTCAAGATCGAATATGCCGGCGACAACGCCGTGTTCACCTCGATCTCGTCCTACGACACGCTCAGTGAAGTGCTGACCGGCGACGCGTTCGACTTCAAGCCGATCCCGGAAAGCTTCTTCTTCAACCTGTTCGAATTCCTGTTCGGCCCGGGCAACGGCTTTGACCTCAACCAGAGCCAGTTCCTCGATGTCGAGGCGTTCAGCCAGGAAGTGCGGCTCGCCTCGCCCGAGGATGGGCGTGCGTTCAACTGGATGGTCGGCGGCTACCTGATCGACACCCAGCGCTTCATTTCGACCGGCAACATGATCGACACCGGCAATGGCGTTTTCCCGGTGTTCCGCACCCCTTCGACCAATCCGCTGAACCCGCAGTTCAGCTTCCTGTCGGACGGGCAGGACAACTTCGCCTGGGCGCTGTTCGCCAATGCCGGTTACGAGCTTTCGCCCGAATTCCGGGTCGATGCCTCGCTGCGCTATGACCGTGACAAGCGCCGCCAGACGACCCTGACCCCGCAGGCCTTCCTGCCGGTGGTGCCGGGTGTGCCGCAGGCCCAGAGCGGCGAAGTGCGCACCGCGGTGTTCGACGACTGGCAGCCCAAGCTGACCCTGACCTGGGAGCCCAACCCCGACCTGACCATCTATGGCGGTTACAGCCGCGGGTTCCGTTCGGGCGGCTTCAACCAGACCGGCGTCGGCGCCGAAGCAGTCAACAACGCCATTGTCGGCGTGGGCGACATCTTCCAGGCCGAAACCGCTGACACCTTCGAGATCGGCGCCAAGGCGCAGCTCGGCCCGGTGCGGCTTTCGGGCGCAGCCTTCACCACGCTGTCGAAGAACAGCTACTTCTTCGTCTTCCTCGCGCAGTCCTCGACCCAGAACCTCGGCAACATTCCCGAGACCCGGATCAACGGCTTCGAACTCGAGGCGACCGCCGAAGTGCTGCCGAACCTCGACATCAATGCTGCAATCGGCGTGACCGACAGCGAGATCAAGGACTTCGCCGATCCGTCGGTGATCGGCAACGAAGCGCCGCAGATCTCGCGCTACACTATCAATCTGGGCGCGCAGTATGCCGGGCCGATCTCGGACACGGTCGATGGCCTGCTGCGGATCGATTATCGCCGCACCGGCAAGACCTGGTGGGAGCCGTTCAACACCACCGTGCGCAACCCGGTCGATATCGTCGATGCGCGCGCGGGCGTGAGCTTTGACGGTGTTTCGGTGACCGCCTTTGCCGCCAACCTGTTCGACGAGACCTACAATGCCGAGTTCTCGCCTGGCGGGTTCGTGTTCCGTGCCCGTCCGCGGCGCTACGGGATCGAAGTCGGCTACAAATTCTAATAGGGAAGCGACACGATGACCAAGGTGCTGGTGCTCTACTACTCGAGCTATGGCCATATCGAGGCGATGGCCGCTGCGGTTGCCGAAGGCGCTGCCAGCGTCCCCGGCACCGAGGTTTTCGTGAAACGCGTCCCCGAACTGGTGCCGGAGACGGTTGCGGCGGCTTCAGGAATGAAGGTCGATCAGCAGGCTCCGATTGCGACCCCGGATGAACTCGCTGATTACGACGCGATCATCTTCGGCACACCCACCCGCTTCGGCAACATGGCCGCGCAGATGAGGAACTTCCTCGATCAGACCGGCGGGCTGTGGTTCACCAAGGCGCTGGTTGGCAAGGTTGGAAGCGTGTTCGTCTCCACCGCCAGCCAGCACGGCGGGCAGGAGACCACCATCACCTCGTTCCACACCACGCTGCTGCATCACGGCATGGTGATTGTCGGCCTGCCCTACACCTTCGAAGGCAATGCCGAGATGGGCGAGATCAGCGGCGGCACCCCCTATGGCGCGTCGACGCTTGCTGGTAATGATGGCAGCCGCATGCCGAGCGACAACGAACTCGCCGGTGCGCGCTTCCAGGGGGCGCACGTCGCGCACATCGCGGGCAAGCTGGCCGCCTGACCATCTTTGGGACTGACAGAGAGAGCATGACGATGACGCAAAAGATCCTCGCCAACCGGCTGCACCACACCGCCTATGTGACCAAGGACCTCGAAGCCACCCGCGCGTTCTACGAAGACGTGCTCGGCTTCCCTCTGATGGCAACCTATTGCGAGAAGGACGAGCTGTTCGGCAAGGAGCGCGTCTATTGCCACGTGTTCTTCGAACTGGCCGATGGCAGCGCGCTGGCCTTCTTCCAGTTTGCCGATCCCGAGGATCAGGCCGAATTCGGCCCGGAAATGCCCGCCAGCCCGTTCATCCACGTCGCGCTCCATGTCGATGCGGACGCACAGGACGAACTCGCCAAGCGCATCGCTGCTGCCGGCATTACCGAGCCGCAGACCTATGTGCTCGAACATGGCTATTGCCGTTCGCTCTACGTAACCGATCCCAACGGCATGATCATCGAATTCACTCATGATGATCCGCGCGCAGCCCCGCTCGATGCCGACCGCCGCGCTGCCGCGCACGGCGAACTTGCGCGCTGGCTGGCCGGGCAGCACCACAACAACAACCCGTTCCGCGCCGAAGAAGCCGCTTGAGCCACGCGGGGAGCTGCGCCGGTAATGCTTGCCGTCCGCTCCCCCGAGCCTGATGCCGTGTGGCATGGCGAAGTCGCCGTTGCGGGCGGCAGCGTGCCGATTTTCATGGCGGGTGAAGGCACGCCGCTGATCCTGCTGCACGGCTGGTCGCTCGATCACCGGATGTGGCGGCCGCAGATTGCAGACCTCGCCAAGGACTTCTTCCTTGTCATGCCCGACCGGCGCGGCTGCGGCGGCGCGACCGCCCCGCCCGATCTGGCGCGCGAGGCCGAAGATGTCATCGCCATTGCCGATTTCCTCGGGTTTGATCGCTTTGCGCTTGCCGGCCTGTCGCGCGGCGCGGTGGTCGCGCTCGATGTGGCGCGGCGGCACGGATCGCGCATCACCGGCCTCGTCGTCTCGGGCGCGCCGCTGCCGGCGCTGGTCGCGCGCGAGGAGGTGATCGATCTTGATCGCTTCCGCACGCTCGCTGCGGCGGGCGATCTGGAGCGGCTGCGGGCCGAATGGTCGCGCCACCCGCTGATGGAGACCCATTCGCCCGCCGCCCGCGCGCTGGTGTTCGATATTCTCGCCGATTATGACGGGCGCGATCTGCTGATGCCGAGCGACCCGCCGGGCTTCCCGCGAGAGGTTCTGGCGATGCTGGCGATGCCGGTGCTGGCCATGACCGGCGCGCATGACACCCTGTGGCGGCGCGAGTGCGCGCGCGTTCTGGCCGCTGTCGCACCGCGCGCCCGCCACATCGAAATCACCGGCGCAGGCCACCTTGCCAATGCCGATAACCCGGCGGCCTTCAACGCCGCCGTCGCCAGCTTCCTGCGCTCCTGCGCACCCCTGCAATCAAGGCCTCCAGCATGACCCAGACCCGCTTCCTCACCACCCACGTCGGCAGCCTGCCGCGCCCCGAAGCCCTGCTCGATCTGGTGTTCAAGCGCGAGGGCGGCGAGGCCGTGTCCGAAGCCGATTTCGACGCTGCGGTCGAAGAAGCGACCGACTATGTCATCAAGCGCCAGATCGAAGCCGGCGTCAGCATCGTGAATGATGGCGAGCAGTCCAAGCCCAGCTACGCCACGTACATCAAGCACCGCCTCTCGGGCTTTGGCGGCGAGGCCGGGCAGTATGAATTCGCTGACCTCGAAGCCTTTCCGGGGGCCAAGGCGCAGGTGTTCGGCAACAAGGGCCGCGCCAAGCGTTCCGCGCCCGCCTGCACCGCGCCGATCACCGTGATCGACATGGAAGCCCCGCGCATCGACGCCGAACGGCTGGTGCGCCTCGCCAATGGCCATGCCACCTTCATGTCCGCCGCCTCGCCGGGCGTGACCGCGCTGTTCTTCCCCAACCAGTTCTATGCCAGCGACGAGGAATATGTCTTCGCCCTCGCCGAAGGCCTGCGCCACGAATACGAGACCATCGCCGCCGCCGGGATCACCTTGCAGGTCGATTGCCCGGATCTGGCGATGGGTCGCCACGTGCAGTTCACCCACCTCAGCCTGGAAGACTTCCGCAAGCGCATCGGCATGAACATCGCCGCGCTGAACCATGCGGTGCAGAACATCCCCGCCGAGCAGCTGCGGATGCACCTGTGCTGGGGCAACTACCCCGGCCCGCACCACTGCGATGTGGCGCTGGGCGAGATTGCCGACATCGTCTGGACGGCCAAGCCGCAGACCGTGCTGATCGAAGGCGCCAACCCGCGCCACGCGCACGAATTCGCGTTCTTCGAAACGAACCCCCTGCCCGACAACAAGATCCTGTGCCCCGGCATGGTCGAGCCGCAGTCACCCTATATCGAGCATCCTGAACTCATCGCCCAGCGCATCGGCCGCTATGCCGATCTGCTCGGTGCGGAGCGGGTGATGGCGGGTGTGGACTGCGGCTTTTCGGTCCACGCGGGCAGCAATGCGCTCGATCCCGAGATTGTGTGGGCCAAGCTCGCCGCCTTGGCCGAAGGCGCGGAGATCGCCAGCCGCCGTTACTGAACGCCCTGCGCGGGCCTGGGCTAGCCGTGGCCCATGCCGCGCGCGGTGCGGGCCAGCGCCAGCACACTCGCGCTCGGCATCGGCTGGGCGCGCAGGAAACCTTGCCAGTAATCGCAGCCCTCGGCCGTGATGGCGGCGTGCTGGATTTCCGTCTCGATGCCCTCGGCATAGACCGCGAGGCCCAGCGCCTTGCCAACCTGCACAATCGCCCGGAACACCGCCAGCGCCGTCGGGTCGCCCGGCACGCCATCAACCATGGCCTTATCGAGCTTCAGTGCATCCAGCGGCAGTTCGCGCAGGTAACGGAAATTGCAGAACCCCGCCCCGAAATCGTCGAGCGCGGTGCGGAAGCCCAGCCCTCGCAGCGCCTTCAATGCGCTGGCCGCCTGCCCCAGATTGCGCAGCAGCAAATCCTCGGTGATCTCCAGCATCAACCGCTGGGGCGCGATCGCCGATTGCCCGATCAGCGCGGCAAAATCGGCGGCAAAGCGCGGATCGCCCAGTTCCTCCGGCGTGATATTCAGCGACAGCATCAGGTTATGCGGCCAGGTGGCGGCATCTTCCAGCGCGCGGGCGACCACATGGCGCGATAGCGGCGCGACCAGCGCAGCACGCTCGGCAATCGCGAACAGATCGCGCGCACCGATTTCGCCAAGGCTCGGGTGCTGCCAGCGCGCCAGCGCCTCGGCCCCCGTCACCGCCCCGCCGACGCAGGCAAATTGCGGCTGGAACAACACTTCGATCTCGCGGCGGTCCAGCGCGCTGAGCAGATCAGCTTCGAGCGCGCCTGCGCGCACGCCGGGAAAACGTCCCCGCGTTGGCCCGCGCAATGATGTCCGAACCTCACCCATCTGCGACCTCTCTGCCGCATCCTTAGTCACAGAATGGTCGTCTGCCTTCCATCAATTGCAATCCGACCGATTCTGGCACATCAGGGCGATCCGCTAGCACTGCGCCGGGGATAAGCGGCATTCCTGCGATAGCGAACCGAGGGGAACAAATGGCGAGCAACGGCACACCCTTTCAGCGCCTTGCGCTGTTGGCGTCCGATACGCCGCGTGCGCAGGAAGCCTATGAACTGCTTCTGAGCCAGTGTGAATGGGTGCCCATCGAGGAGGCCGATGCCGCGGTGGTGCTGGGCGGCGACGGGTTCATGCTGCAGATTCTCCACGCGATGATCGACGCCGGCCGCGTGATCCCGGCCTATGGCATGAACCTGGGCACCGTCGGCTTCCTGATGAACCGCTATGACAAGCGCGCGGCGATTGCGGCGCGGGTGGCCAAGGCGCGGCGCTGGACGATCTTGCCCTTGCGGGTCGAGGCGATCACGCAGGACGGCGAAACCCACGAAATGTGCGCGATCAACGAAATCTCGCTGCTGCGCGAAACCCGCCAGACCGCCAAGATCGAAGTCACCGTGGGCGACCGGGTGCGCATCAACGAATTGGTGTGCGACGGGGTGCTGGTGTCGACGCCGGCGGGATCGACCGCCTATAACCTTTCCGCCAATGGCCCGATCCTGCCGCTCGACAGCAAGCTGCTGGCGCTCACCCCGATCAGCCCGTTCCGCCCGCGGCGCTGGCGCGGGGCGATCCTGCCGGACCGGATGAAGATCATCCTGCGCGTGCTCGATCCGGCCAAGCGCCCGGTCTCGGCAGTGGCCGACCAGAAGGAGCTGCGCGACATTGCGGAGGTGCGGATCGAGGTGAAGGAGGACATCGCGCTGACCCTGCTGTTCGACAAGGGCCAGAGCCTCGAAGAACGCATCGTGGCAGAGCAATTCATAACCGCGTGAAGCACGCAAAGGCGTTTGCATGGCACCAGCCGGTCGCATAGCGACCGCAAGGCCGAACGGCCGCCCGCAGGCCCGAAGGGGCCGAGGAAATCGCGCGCCGGATGGCGTGCGGAAACAAGAAAACGCCTCTTGCAATCGCCCCGCTCGCCCCATATAGGCGCGCTTCCGCTCTTCCTTACACCGCTTGGAAGAGTTGCTCCCCGATAGCTCAGCGGTAGAGTAGGTGACTGTTAATCACTTGGCCGTAGGTTCGAATCCTACTCGGGGAGCCATTTTCTTCCAGCGCTGATGCGGGCCGGCACACGCCGCTCAGACCCCCGCCAGAAGCCGCACCCCGACCACCAGCACCAGCAGCGCTGTCAGCCAGCGGATCCATTGCGGCGGCAGCAGGCGCGCGGCCAGCAGGCTGCCGATCTGGCCGCCGATCACCACCGCGATCAGCAGCGGCAGGGCCGCGCTCAGGGCCGGTCCGAACAAGCCGGGGCCGTTCTTCACCATCTGCCCGGCGAGGCCGAACAGCGAATTGACGAGGATGAACAGGCTCGCGGTCGCGGCGATCCCGCGCGCCTCGTGCCAGCGCGCCAGATGCAGCAGCGGGGCGAGGAATATCCCGCCGCCGATCCCCACCAGCCCGGCGAAATAGCCCAGCGGCGCGGCGGTCAGCGGCATCCAGCGGGCCGCCTTCGTGGGCGCGCCATCTGCGTTCTCGCGCACCGGGATCAGCATGGAGAGGCTGGTCAGCACCAGACTGGCGCCGAGCAGCATCAGGAAGGTGGCCTCTTTGATCGGGGTCAGCCCGCCCAGAAAGCTCAGCGGTGCGCCCAGCACCACGATTACCGCCGCCTTGCGCCACGGGGTCAGCCCGGCGCGCGCAAAGCGGATGCTCGATCCGGTCACCACCACGATGTTGCACGCGAGGCTGATCAGCGGCAGCAGCCGGTAATCGAGGCCCGACAGCGCCAGAAGCGCCGAATAGGTCGAGCCCCCGCCAAACCCGACGCTGGCGTAGAGCAGCGCGGTGACAAGGAAGGCGAGCGCCAGCAGCGCAGGCACCGCCCCGATCATCACCGCCCCTGCCCTGCCCTAGCCGCGCGGATCAGACGATCTGCCGCTCGCTCACCGCGCCGTGGCAATGCTTGTACTTGTTGCCGCTGCCGCAGGGGCACGGCGCATTGCGGCTGATCTCGAGATCGGCGTAGGGGTTGTCCGGATTGACCCCGCCCGAACCAAACGCCGCACGCGGACTGCCGGCGAGCGAGCCGAACAGTTCGGGCCGGTTTTCCGACCCGTCGCCGTCGAAGGTATCGTCGAGCCCGGTCAGCGGGTCGATATGGCCGGTGAGGAAGGCGGGCAGATCCGGCAGCGATTGCGGCTGCGGCGGCTCGATCCGCAGTTCCGCGCGGAACAGGATCTTGGTCACCTCCTCGCGCAGGGTATCGAGCATCGTCTCGAACAGGCCGAAGGCTTCCTGCTTGTATTCGTTGATCGGCTGCTTCTGCGCGATCGAGCGCATCCAGATCACCTGCCGCAGCGCATCGAGCGTGGCGAGGTGTTCCTTCCAGTGGAAATCGAGCTGGCGCAGCAGCACGTCCTTTTCCACGATCCGCCAGATCGACAGATCGGCGGTGCCCATCTTGGCGTCCATCATCGCGTCGGTCAGTTCGCGCAGGCGTTCTTCGAGCAGTTCGGGCTCGACCTGCTCTTCGGCCAGCCAGTCGTCGAACGGCGGCTCGATCCCGAAGATCTCCTCGACCTTGGCGCGCAGCGAGACCATGTCCCACTGCTCGGGATAGGAGCCCGGGGGGCACGCGCTGCCGACCATGGTGTTGATCGTGTCGTGACGCATATCGACCACAACATCATCGACCGCTTCGCTGTCCATGATCTCGGCGCGCTGTTCGTAGACCACCTTGCGCTGGTCGTTCATCACGTCGTCGTATTGCACGACCTGCTTGCGCATATCGTAGTTGCGCGATTCCACCTTCTTCTGCGCGGTCTCGATCGCCTTGGAGAGCCACTTGGAACCGATCGCCTCGCCATCGGCGAGGTTCGATTTCATCATCTTGGAGAACAGCGTGTCGGGGCCGAAGATGCGCAGCAGATCATCCTCAAGGCACAGGTAGAAACGCGAGAGGCCGGGGTCACCCTGACGGCCCGAACGGCCGCGCAGCTGGTTGTCGATGCGGCGCGATTCGTGGCGTTCGGTGCCGAGCACGAACAGGCCGCCCGCCGCGATCACGCGGCTCTTTTCGGCGGCGACTTCGGCGCGGATATTGGCGATCGCCGCATCACGCTCGGGGCCTTCGGGCAGTTCGGCCAGCTCGTCGCGGATGCGGTATTCGATATTGCCGCCCAGCTGGATGTCGGTGCCGCGCCCGGCCATGTTGGTGGCGATGGTCACCGCACCAAAGCGCCCGGCCTGCGCCACGATGCGGGCTTCCTGTTCGTGGAAGCGGGCGTTGAGCACCGAGTGCACGACGCCTTCCTTGTCGAGATACTGGCTGAGCAGTTCGGACTTCTCGATCGACACCGTGCCGACCAGCACCGGCTGGCCGATTTCCTGCTTTTCCTTGATCGACTTGGCGATGGCGCCGAACTTGTCGGCGGTGTTCTTGTAGAACTCGTCTTCCTCGTCGATGCGGGCGACGGGCAGGTTGGTCGGGATTTCGACCACGCCGACCTTGTAGATGTCCCAGAACTCGGGCGCTTCGGTGGCGGCCGTGCCGGTCATGCCCGAAAGCTTGGGATACATCCGGAAATAGTTCTGGAAGGTGATCGAGGCCATCGTCTGGTTTTCAGGCTCGATCTTGACGCCTTCCTTGGCCTCGACCGCCTGGTGCAAGCCGTTCGACCAGCGGCGGCCATCCATCATGCGGCCGGTGAATTCATCGATGATGATGATCTTGCCGTCCTTGACGATGTAATCGGTATCGCGCTTGCGGGCGAAGTTGGCGACCAGCGCCTGATCGAGGTGGTGCACCACCTGCGTGTTTTCGACATCATAGAGGTTGGTGCTGGCCAGCAGGCCCTTTTCGATGAGCAGCTTCTCGACTTCCTCGAGGCCCTCCTCGGTCAGTTGCACGCGGCGCACCTTCTCGTCGATGTCGAGCCATTCGACCGGAATTTCGCGCGCGACATGATCAAGCGCGACGTAGAGATCGGACTTGTCTTCGGTCGGGCCGGAAATGATCAGCGGGGTGCGCGCTTCGTCGATCAGGATCGAGTCCACTTCATCGACAATCGCGAAATTGAACGGGCGCTGCACCATCTGCCCGCGCTCGTGCTTCATGTTGTCGCGCAGGTAATCGAAGCCGAATTCGTTGTTGGTGCCGTAGGTGATGTCGGAGAAATAGGCGTCGCGCTTGGTCTCCTCGGGCATCCCCGGGACAATCACGCCGACGCTGAGGCCGAGCCAGTTATACAGCTTCCCCATCTCGGCGGCATCGCGCCGGGCGAGGTAATCATTGACCGTGACGACGTGGACGCCCTTGCCCTCGATCGCGTTGAGATACACCGCGAGCGTCGCCATCAGGGTCTTGCCCTCGCCGGTGCGCATTTCGGCAATCTCGCCGCGGTGGAGCACAAGGCCGCCGATCAGCTGCACATCGAAATGGCGCATCCCGAACACGCGCACCGATGCCTCGCGCACCGTGGCGAAGGCTTCGGGCAGGAGATCGTCCAGCTTGGCGCCATTATCAACGAGCGCGCGCAGCTTGGCCGTCTGGCCCTTGAGCTCGTCGTCCGAGAGCGCCTGCAGATCGGGTTCGAGCGCGTTGATCTGCGCCACGATCTTGCGCAGCGATTTGACGTAGCGATCATTGGCCGAACCGAAGACCGACTTGATAATGGAGTTGAGCATGGGTTGAACGTGCCTTTGAACCTGTGCGGCCCGTGCATGGCGGGGCCGGAATCTGTGCGGGGGATACGGCACGCGGCAAGGCGCATTGCCGGAATAACTCAGGGAAATGGGTGAGATAGCGCGCCTATTTATGGGCGCGTTCGATCCCCATCAGCACCGGCAGACGCAGCGCTTCCGGCACAGCCGGGCGGCGTTCGGGCTTTGCGACTTCGCGGGTGGCACGCAAGGTGGCGGGCGCTGGCTGCGCGGCGACACTTTCGCTCCCCGAAGTCTCTTCCCCGGCGGCGGCGGCGATGCTGGAATTGCACGCCAGTGCTTCGGCCAGCGACGCCTGCGCCGGGCTGCCAAGTGCAGCAAGGCCGGTAAGCAGGGCCAGAAAGGCGAAGAAGTGCCGGGTCATTACCTGCCCAGATAGGGAATCGCGCAAGCTTCGTCCACCAGCTTTGCTGATTTACTGCGCCGCCTCCCCCGCCTAGAGGCGCAAATCATGCAGATCAGCCGCTCGCCCCTCGCCCGCCCCTTCCCTGAAATGCCTGCGATTGCGGGCGTGACGCTGCGCGTAGCCCGCGCACGCTACAAGGAATGGGACCGCTGCGATCTCACCTTCGCCGAGCTAGCCGAAGGCACAGCTGCGGCGGGTGTCTTCACCAAAAGCGCCTGCGCCTCGTCCGAGGTCGAACTCGGGCGCGAGGCGGTCAAGCAGGGCCGCGCGCGGGCGCTGATCGTCAATGCGGGCAATTCCAACGCCTTCACCGGCTATCGCGGACGCGAGGCGGTGGAAGCCATTCAGGCGCAGGTAAGCGCGGCGCTGGGCTGCGGCGTGGACGAGGTGTTCGTCTCGTCCACCGGCGTGATCGGTGTGCCGCTGCCCAAGGACAAGGCCCGCGCCGGGATCGAAGCGGCGCTGGTGGCCGAGCCGTGCAGCTGGGAAGATGCGACGAACGCCATCGGCACCACCGATACCTTCGCCAAGGGCGCAGGCGCTTCGGCAATGGTGGGCGATACGCGGGTCGAACTCGCCGGGATCATCAAGGGCAGCGGCATGATCGCCCCCGATATGGCGACCATGCTCGGCTATATCTTCACCGATGCCGATGTCGCGCCGGCCTTCCTGCAAGAGGCTTTGGAGCGCGCCAATGCCGCCACCTTCTCGTGCATCACAGTCGATGGCGACACCTCGACCAGCGACACGGTGATGGCATTTGCGACCGCCAAGGCGGGCAATGCGCGGATCACCGGGTGGGACAGCCCCGGCGCTGATGCCTTTGCCGCGGCGCTGGCGGATGTGTGCCGCAACCTTGCGCAGCTTGTGGTGCGCGATGGCGAAGGGGCAGCCAAGTTCATCACCATCCGCGTTTCCGGCGCGGTGAGCGATGACAGCGCGCGGCGCGTGGGCCTCAGCATCGCCAATTCGCCGCTCGTCAAAACCGCGATTGCGGGCGAGGACGCCAATTGGGGCCGCGTCGTCATGGCGGTTGGCAAGGCGGGCGAACCGGCGGACCGCGACACACTCTCGATCGCGTTCGGCGGGATCTGGACGGCGAAGAACGGCCTGCCGGTTGAAGGCTATGACGAAGCCCCGGTCGCCGCCCACCTCAAGGGCGAGGAAATCGACATCGCGGTCGATCTCGGCCTCGGGGATGGCCGCGCTGCGGTGTGGACCTGCGATCTCACCCACGGCTACATCGCCATCAACGCGGATTACCGCTCGTGAGCCTGTCGGCCCTCGACGCTGAAATCCGCGATCTGATGCGCTTTGCCGCGCAGCGTTCGATGCTGCCGCGCTTCCGCCAACTGGCCGCGCACGAAGTCGAGATGAAGGGCGCGGATGATCCCGTCACCATCGTCGACCGCGAGGTGGAGGCCTTCCTAACCGAAGCGCTCTCCAAACTCGCGCCCGGTGTCGCCGTGGTGGGCGAGGAAGCGGTGCACGCGGACAAATCGGTGCTCGATCACCTCTCGGGCCAATGCTGGATCATCGATCCGCTGGATGGCACCGCCAACTTCGCTGAAGGCAAAGAACCGTTCGGGATCATCATCGCGCTGGCTGACGCAGGCCGCGCCGTGGCGGGGTGGATCTATGATCCGAACAAGGACCGCTTCTGCCACGCCCGCGCAGGCGAAGGCGCTTTCGTGAATGGCGAGCGCATCGCGGCGCGGACCACCGGACAGCAGCAGCCCGTCACTGCCGTCAGCCGTATCTTCCTCACGCCGGAACAATCAGCGATGGTCGATGCCAAGCTCGCCCCGCACTACACGCTGGTCGACATCCCGCGCTGCGCCGCCGAGCAATATCCGCGCCTCGCGCTCGGCGAGAACGACGTCTCCAGCTTCAAGCGCACGCTGGCATGGGATCATGCGGCGGGCGTCTTGTGGCTCAACGAAGCAGGCGGGAAAGCTGCGCGGCTCGATGGCAGCGAATACCGGGTGGACCAGCACGACGCACCGGGCCTCGTCGGCGCGTCGAGCCCGGCGATCTGGGATACGTTCGTGGCGCGGGTGCTGGCCTGAAGAGAAGCCCCCTCCTCTTCAGAGGAGGGGGTTGGGGGTGGTGCCGGTAAGAGCGCAACGCTTTCGCGCCGCGCAACCACCCCTCGATCCCCTCCTTTGAAAAGGAGGGGAGAACAGACTAAAGCTCGCTCTCAAGCCACGCCTTGAGCTGGCTCTTCGGCGCAGCGCCGAGCTTGCGTGCGACCGCCTCGCCGTTCTTGAACAGCACCATCAGCGGGATCGACTGCACGCCCATTTGCGCGGCGATATCGGTGTTTTCCATGATGTCGACCTTGGCGATGGTGACCTTGCCTGCGAGTTCATCGCTGATCTCTTCCAGCGCCGGGGCGATCATCTTGCACGGTCCGCACCAGTCGGCCCAGAAATCGACCAGCACAGGGGTGTCGCTATCCAGCACATCGGCCTGGAAGCTGGCATCGGTAACATTGACGGTGGCCATGGTTGCTCATCTCCTTTGGTCGGCAGCATAGGGCGGCCGGTCACAGGAATGCAATCTAGTGCGCCGCGCTTTTCACTCAATATCGGGGGGTGACAAGGATTGCTGCGCCGCCTGCAACGCGTTCTTGTGGGGGGCAAGGTCCGCAGGCGCGAGTTCGAACAGTGCGGGCGCATGGGTGTAGAGCAGCCCCGCGCGCACATCATAGCCCGGATAGATCGCCTCCAGCGCGGCAACATAGGCCGCCATCTGCCGCAAGGTCGCCACCGGAATGGCGGCGGCATCGGCAGGCGGGCGGCGGGTGGTCTTGAAATCGACCACGGTGATCCGGCCCTCCTCGATCAGCAGCCGGTCCGCCGTGCCGGCCACCACGACGCCATCAACCGTGGCCGCGAGCGGCACTTCGGCGAGCGCCGCGCCCGAGAAAATCGCCGCGAAGGCAGGCTGATCGATCACGCCGAGCGCGGCCGCGAGCATTTCGCTGCGCAGGTCTTCGTCCAGATCGCCCGCCTGCCGTTCAAGCCAGCGCTGCGCTGCAGCCTCGCGCTCGGCAGGAGGGACATCGGGCAAGCGTTCGAGCAGCTTGTGGATCAGGCTGCCGCGCCGTGCCGCATGGCGCGCGGCGTCGGGCAGAAGCGGCGGTTCGGCCCCCGCCTCCTCGCCCGCAGCCGAGGGTGCGAGCGGGCGCGGCGGACGCGGTTCGGCGCCGATCGGGGTCACCATCCAGTGCGGCAGTTCCGGCGTTGCGGCTTCGGCCACGGCCGTATCTTCCGGCACCAGCGGCGCAGCGCGGTGGCCCCATTCCTTGCGCCAGAGCCAGATCGGATCGGTGATCTCCTCGCCTTCGAACAACGGCGCGAGCCGGGCATACCAGCTGTCATCGTGCGGCACGCCCTTCTTGGCCTCGTTCTTGTTGAGCGAACCGCCGATAAACAGGGCCTCTTCCGCCCGGGTCAGCGCGACGTAGAGCAGCCGCCAATGTTCCTGCAGCGCGGCGGCATTGGCCGCTTCGGCCGCCGCGGCAATCGGCCCCTTGCGCTGTTCCTTGTTGAGCGGCGGCAGCGGCACATCGCGGGCGCGCTCGGGATCGAGACCCAAGGGATCATCCTCCAGCGCCAGATCGCGCGCATCCCCCGGCGCGCCGGTGGCATCGGCGAGGATCACGATCGGCGCCTGCAGCCCTTTGGAGCCATGCACCGTCATCACCCGCACCTGCCCGCTGGCGCTGTCCGAATCGCGCTTCAGATCGCCCGTCCCGGCATCGAACCAGGTGATGAAACCGGCGAGGCTGGGCCAGTGTTCGGCCTCGTAAGCGAAAGCGGCGTTGAGCAGTTCGTCGAGCGGATCATTGGCCTCGGCCCCCAGCCGCTCGACCAGCCGCGCGCGGCCCTGCCACGGGCCGGTGAGCAGCCACGCAACCAGCGCCTGCGGGGTCTGGTAATCGGCGCGGCGCAGCAGATCACGCAGCCGCTCGGCAGTGGCGAGCACGAACGGCGGGGCATCCTCGCGGCGCAGGTGGTCCCACAGTCTCACACCATAGTCGCGCGGGACATGGGCGAGGATGTCGTCCTGCGTCCAGCCCACCAGCGGCGAGGCGAGCAGGTTGGCCAGACTGAGATCGTCCTGTGGCTGCGCGGCAAAGCGCAGGGCCGCCAGCACATCCTTCACCGCCAGCGGCGCGCCGAGCCGCAACCGGTCAACGCCGGCCACCGGCACGCCCTTCGCGTGCAGCTTGGCGACGATCTGCGCGGCGAGTTCCTTCCTCTGGCGCACCAGCACCATGATGTCGCCCGGCCCCGCATGGCGGCGGGTGCCTTTCTCCAGCACGAAGGGATCGTCGCTCAGCCAGCGGTGCACCTGATCGGCGATGTTCTGGGCCAGCACGGTATCGTGCCGGGCCAGCCAGCCGGGGCTGTCGCCGCCGTCGCTGTCCTCGCCGCCCGCGTTGTCATTATCGTTCTCGTCCTCGCCCGCGCGCGCTGCCTTTTCGGGCACCACCGGCGGCCAGAGCGTGACGAGGCCGGGGCGCTCGGCGCCTTCGTGGGGCGACGGGGCCTTGTCGAGCCCGAACTCGGCAAAGCCCAAATGGTCGATCATGCGGTTGACGAAACCGAGCACGATATTGGCGGTGCGGAATGACTGACCGAGATCGAGATCCTGCCAGCCGGGGACGCGGCGATTGGTGCGCGAGGCGCTGATACCCTCCTGCGCGGCGCGGATGCGGGCGTGGATGCGCTCCTTGGCGCGGGCGAAGTTTTCCGGGCTGGTGCCCTGAAAGCCGAAGATCGCCTGCTTGTAATCGCCCACGGTGAAGATGGTGCGCAGCTTGTCGCCGCGCGCGCCTTCGCCGGTGAAGAAGTCGTCGATCAGCGCCTCGACAATGTCCCACTGGCTGCGGTTGGTATCCTGCGCCTCGTCGATCAGGATGTGGTCGAAGTGCCGATCAAGCTTGTAGCGGATCCAGTCGGCAGCTTCGGACTGGCCCAGCAGCGCGGCGGCCTTGCGGATCAGATCGCCGAAATCGAGCAGGCCTTCGCGCGCCTTGCGCGCCTCCCAGCGCACCGCGAAAGCGCGCCCGATCTCGAGCGCGGAGGTGATGATCTCGGCGGTTGCGAGCAGGGAGCGGCGGTCTTCGAACATCGCCATAGCCTCGGTGACGGCGGCCTGCTTGGCGGGCAAATCGGGATCGATCTTGGTCGCCCCGTCCATCTTGCGCGGCTCGCCGTCCTTCTTGAGCACCGTGGAATAGAAGCCCGCCGCCGCATCGACGCGTGCTGGCAGTTCAAGTGTCAGCCAGTGGCGGATGAAGGCCGCCGCTTCCTGCCCGGTCTTGGCCTTCCAGCCATCGAGCGCGGGCAGCATCAAGGCCAGCGCATCGTCAGGGAAAAGATCAGGATGCAGCGGCTCGGCCGCCCACGCCTCGCCTGCGTCGGCCGGCATCCCGAGCGTCTGGCGCACCCGCGCGGCCATGGGCGATTGCCAGCCGGTGGGCCCCTCCCACAGCTCCTGCGCTTCGGCGGCGCGCATCAGCCATGCGTGCAGGGCGCTGGGATCCTTGCGCAATGTAAACTGTGCGATGCCGTCGAGCACCCGCGCATCATGAATCGCCTCGGCCTCCTCGACCAGATCGGAGAGCACCTCGCGGCTCAGCAATTCGCGGCTGCGATCATCCATCACCCGCGTGCCGGGGGCGAGCCCGGCTTCCTCGGGGAAATTGCCGATCAGGAACTGGGCAAAGGCGTGGATCGTGTCGATCCTCAGGCCGCCGCCGGGGCAATCGAGCACGCTGGCAAACAGACTGCGCGCGCGTTCCTGCGTCGCCGGATCAATATCCGCGCCGAGATAGCGCAGCTCCTTGCCCAGCGTCCCGGCATCCAGCCGCACCCAGCGCGCCAGCACCGCGTTGATACGGTTGGCCATCTCCGCCGCGCCGGCCTTGGTGAAGGTCAGGCACAGGATCTGCCCCGGCGTCACATCCTCGCGCAGCAGCAGCCTGAGCACGCGGGCCGACAGCACCTGCGTCTTGCCTGTCCCCGCCGAGGCCGAGAGCCAGACATTGTCCTCCGGCTCGGCAGCCTTGAGCTGGTTATCCTTCAGCGGGAAGACGAGGCCCCCACCACCATTGGCGCCGCCGCTCATGCGCCCTCCTCCGGGCCGGTGAGGCGCACGAGCCATTCCTCCAGCCGCATCAGCTGATCGAAATCGGTGTAGCCCTTGTAATCGGGATTTTCGCGAGCCTTGAAGGGATCGGTGCCCTTGATGAAGCGCCTGATCGCCTCGGCCAGCTTGTCGCTGTGATGCGGCAGGAACTCCTCGGGCAAGAGACCGGATGTGGCCCTGCCGACCTTCATCGGCTTCTCGCGCTTGCCGAATTCGCCATCCTTCTTGCCGAACGACCAGTATTCAAATTCGCTCGCAGCGCCCGCCGGCACGCCTTCGCTGGCAAAGCCGCCCTCCTGCGCGATCAACCCGAGCAGCCCCAATTGCAGCGCATAGCCCGCCGCGACCTCCGCCTTGCTCGGCACGCGGCCGGTCTTGTAATCGACGATGGCGAGGCTGCCGTCCGCCAGACGGTCGATCCGGTCAGCCCGGCCCTTCACCTTCACCCCGTCGAAGATCATTTCGCCGTCGATCTCGCTCGCCACTAACGTGCGGCCCTCGGCGGCGTCCTCGGCGATCCATTGTTCGAAGCGTTCAAGCACCGCGATCAGGCGCGGCTGCCACAGCGCGCGGAACAGCGGATGGACGCGCGCGGCGGCGAAATGGGCTGTGGCAAAGGGCGCGAGTGCAAGGCCCGGGTCCGCCGCTTTGGCCTTGTGCCACTGGTCAAGAATGTCGTGCACCAGCGTGCCGCGCAGCGCCGGATCGCTGAAGGGATCGGTGGCGAGCGGATCGAGCCGCCGCAGATCAAGGATCGCCTGCGCGTAGAACTGGTAGGGATCGCCCAGCAACCGGTCGAGCGCGGTCACCCGGATCACCACATCGCGCAAGTTGGGCGCGGGATCGGGCGCGGGGCGCGGATATTCGTCCGCCGCCGGTCGCTGCCGGTCGAGATGCGGGAGCAAGGCGGGAATCGCGGTCTCGCGGTGCTCCTTGTCGAGATCATTGCCCAGCAGCGCCATGGCCCGCAGCAGGAAGCGCGACGGCAGCGTTGGCCCCTCGGCATCCCGCAGCGACCGGCTCAGCACCACCTCGGGCGCGCCCATCGCACCGGCGAGGTCGTGCGCAGCAAGGCCGATGCGGAACTCGGCCCCCGGCACGCCGAGCGCGCGCAGGATCGCCGGCGCGAGCAGTGCGTCAGCTCCGGGCGGCTGGGGCCAGCTGCCTTCGTTCAATCCGCCGCAGATCACCAGATCGGCCCGCGCCATGCGCGCTTCAAGCAAGCCGTAGATGGCGACGCGCGGGTGGCCGCCATAGCCCGGGCGCACTGCCACTTCGTCCATCGCATCGCGCAGCACGCCAGCGATGTCGGCCGCCTCCACCAGCGTGCCCATCGCCTGCGCCTGACCGCGCAATTCCTCGATCATGGTGCCAAGCGCGCGCCCGTCCTCGCGTTCCCACACCGCGGTGCGGGCGAAATCCTCGGCCACCGCGGCCAGCCGGGTCAGCGCATCGGCAAGCGCGATCTGCGCAGGCCAACCGACAAGCGGCGTAATCAGCGCCTCGGCCTCGGCCCACCAGTCTGACACCTTGGCCTCGTCAGCCGCCTTGCGCAGCGGCTCCATGCCGGGCGCAGGCGACGGTCCGCGCAGTTCGCGATCAAAGGCGCGCAGGCCCGAGAGCCAAGCGCGGCGCGCGTCATTGTCCCAAGCGCGCACCAGTGGATGGCCGAACGCCGCGACCAGATTGGCCGGATCGGGGCCATGCGCGGCGATATCGGCCAGCAGGCCCAGAAGCCGCCCCGCAGGCGTCAGCGTCAGCGGACGGCCCGCGCTGTCATCAGCCGCGATGTTCCAGCGTTCGCAATGCTGCACCACCCGCCGCGCCAGCCCGCGATCGGCAGTGACCACGGCAATGCGCTTCTCCGACTGCTCCAGCGCCGCGCGCACCAGCAGGGCGATCGCCTGCGCTTCTTCCTCGATGGTCGCGCTGCTCATCAGCCGCACGCCAGTCAGCCGCCGGTCCGCCGCGTCGAGCTTGGCCCAGGTGCGGCTCGCCTGCGGTGGGAGAAACAGCGAGGAAATCGCGCGGCTGCGCGCGGGCTCGGCAGCGGATATCCCGCGCCGGTGCCACGGCTGCACTTCCGCGCGGTTCACGCCCATGCGGTTGAGCAACAGCTTGAGGTGATATTGCGGGTGGGTGAGCGCATCCTCGGCCCCGAACACCGGCCCATCGGGCGTATCGGACGCCCCAGCGCGCCCCAATTCGTCCCATGCCGCATCATCCATCGCCAGATCGAGATCGGGCAGCACCACCGCGCCTTCGGGCATCCCGGCGATTACTCTGAGCAACCGCGCCAAAGCAGGCGATGCGCTGGTGACCCCGGCGGCGACCACCGGATGCGGCGGCGGCGTGTCTTTCCAGCGGCGCGCGGCGCGATCGAACAGCCAGTTGCGGCGGGTGGGCGCATCGATCTGCCCGCGCTCGGCCAGCTCGGCCTGCCAGCGGGCATTGACCCGCGCAAACAGGCGGATCGCGTGCTGCCAATGGACCGCCAGCCCGCCAAGCTGATCGAGCACCGGTTCAGACCACAGGTCTTCGGGCGCCTTTTCCTCGACCAGCAGCCGGTCCATCGTCCGCGCCATTTCTCGCGCCAGATTGAGCCGCGCGCGGCCCGGCAGCGGCTCCATGCCTTCAGCGGCGCGCTCCTCGGCAATCAGCCGGTCAAGCGTGAGCCAGCGCGCCACAGGATCGCTGGCCGGCGGAATATCGGCCGCGCCCAGCGGATCGAGCGCCGCGCCGAGTTTCTCGTCGAGATCAAGATCCCCCACCGCAATCATGCGCGGCATCAACAGCCCGCCCTCGCCGTTCTCGCCCGCATGGCGGATGAAGGCTTCGGACAAGATGCGCGCCGCCCGGCTCGAGGGCACCAGCAGCGTCAGTCGGGCAAGACCGAAACCGGGCTCGCGGTAACGTGGCACCAGCCCCGCCACCAGCGCATCGGCAAAGCCGCGATGCGCCGCGATGGAGTAGACCAGCGGGCCGCTGCGGCGCGGATCAGCCACCCAGCAGCGCCTCCTCGGTCGGGCGGATTGCCTGCGGCGTGCCGACCTCGAACCACAGCCCGCCAAACGAGAGGCCATAAAGCCGCCCTTCGGCAATCGCGCGGTTCCACAGGATGTTGGTCGAGAATGCCCCTTCCGGCGCATCGCGCAGCAGGCGGTGCGAGACGAGCTGGATGCCGGTGTAGATAAACGGCGCAATCCGCCCGTCGCGGCGCCGCGAGAGCAGACCGTTCGGGTCCATGTGGAAATCGCCCGGCCCGTGGAAATTGACCGCACGCACGTGCGGCACCAGCAGCAGCAGCGCATCCATCTGCGCCGGATCCCAGCGCCGCGACAGCTCGGCAAAGGCCGTATTAGGGCCGTCGAGCCAGATGTTGTCGGCGTTCAAGGCGAAGAACGGATCGGGCAAATGCGCCCTGGCCTTGATCATCCCGCCGCCGGTTTCGAGCAGCAGCGCGCGTTCGTCCGATACGGTCACCTGCGGCGCGCTGCGGGCCGTAACATGGGCCTCCAGCGCATCGGCGAGATAATGGACGTTGACCACCGCCTTCGCCACGCCCGCTTCGGCCAGCCGGTCCAGCGCGTGATCGATCAGCGGCTTACCCGCCACCCGCACCAGCGGCTTGGGCTGGCTGGCGGTGAGCGGACGCATCCGCTTGCCCAGCCCGGCAGCCAGCACCATCGCGGTGTCGGAGGCAAGTGGAATGCCGCTCATGCCGCAAAGGCTCCGCGGGCAAAGCGCAGCGTGGCAGGGATATTGGCGTCGAACCAGCGCGCCACGGGCTCCAGCGCCGGATGCGCCAGATCGCGTTCGAGCGCATCCCACACGCGCGGGATCATGCCGAGATAGCGCGGCTTGCCATCGCGCCGGTCAAGCCGGGTGAAAATGCCGACAATCTTGGCGTTCCGCTGCGCGCCGAGCCGGGCGTAATCGGCGAGAAACTCCTCGTCCGCCACGCCGGCGTGATGCGCGTAGTGGAGCAGCATCGCGGTTTCGAGATCTTCCGAAACGTCGCGCCGCGCATCCTGCAGCAGCGAGACGAGATCATAGGCCGGATGGCCGACCAGCGCGTCCTGAAAGTCGATCAGCCCTTGCGGCGTGCCGGGCTGCCCGCCGAGCAGCATGATATTCTCGGCGTGATAATCGCGCAGCACCGTAACCCCGGGGTTCTGGCGCGCGAGCATAGGTGCGAGCGCTTCTTCCCACGCCGCTGCATAGCCGGCCACGTCCACCGCAAGCCCCTGCGCCGGGCAATACCACTCGGTCAGCAGCGCCGCCTCGCGCGCGTAAACCGCCATGTCATAGGGCGCAAAAGGCCCTGCCGGAACGCGGTGGAGCGCGACCAGCGCCTCGACCGCGGCTTCATAGGCGGCGCGTTCGTGCGCGGGGTTCAGATCGAGCCAGTCGCGCATCCGGTCATTGCCGAAATCCTCGGTCAGCACCCAGCCCTCGCCTGCCTCCTCTGCAAGGATGGCGGGCGCGCGCAGGCCGTTGTCCGACAGCCAGCGCGCCACGCCGAGGAACGGCGCGGGGTCTTCATGCGGCGGGGGCGCGTGCATCAGCATCGCCGATTCGCCGCCGTCGCGCAGCAAGCGGAAATAGCGCCGGAACGAGGCATCGCCGGGCAGCGGGGCGACGGCGGCATCGGCCCAACCTGCGCGGGCAACAAAATCGGCAAGACCTTGGGGAAGCTGGCTCATGGCATCCGCCCTACCCAATCCGCGCCCCCGCGGGCAATCGCAATCCGTCCGCCTTCCCCGCTTTCTCCGGCCGGTTCGAGCAGGATTTCAAGACATCCCGCCTCGTGCGTAAAGCCGCCCGCGTGATCGGGCCACTCGGCCAGCAGCACGGCGCCCTCGCGGTAATCATCAAGCCCGATCTCGGCGAGTTCGGATGGGTGTTCGAGCCGGTAGAAATCGGCGTGCACCGCCGCAAGGCGCAGCGGCGGGGCGTCATAAGTTTCGATGATGGTGAAGGTGGGCGATGGCACTTCGCCGGCGTGGCCCAACGCGGCAAGGATCGCGCGCGCCAGCGTGGTCTTGCCCGCCCCCAGCCCGCCGGTCAACGCGACGACATCGCCTGCCCGCAGCCGCGCGGCGATGCGCGCGCCATAGTCCGCCATCGCAGCCAGATCGGGCAGGGCTTCGCGCGCCTCGTTCACGGCAGACGGCCTCTCACGGCAGCCTGATCGTCGCGGTGGTGCCTGCGCCCTTGCGGCTGACGATCTCCAGCGTGCCGTCATGCGCCTCGATCAGCTGGCGCGCGAGCGGGATGCCAAGGCCGGTGCGGCGTTCGGGCGCGGTTTCGCTGCCCGGCTTCAGCCCGCCCATCGCCCGTGCAAGCTCCTGCGAGCTCATGCCCTTGCCATTGTCGGCAATGCCAAGCTCGATCCCGTAATCCGCCCCGTCCGGCGCCTTCCTGATCTCGATCACGATCCGCCCACCATCGGGCGTTCCGGCGATGGCGTTGTCGATAAGATTGCCGAAAGCGCGGCCCAGCTGGCGCGGATCGCCGTCGATCACCCGCCCGCGCCGGCCCTTGAGATCAAGGCTCAACCCCGCCGCAATGATGGCCGCCTCGCGTTCGCGCACCAGCAGGGTGAGGAATTCGAGCAGATCGAGGCGCTCCTTCCGGATCGGCAGCAACCCCGCCTCGCTCTGCGACAGATCGAGCACATTTTCGACCTGCTCGGTCAGCCGCTCGACCGCGCTGAGGATAGCATCGACATATTCGCCCGCCGCCGCCGGATCAGCCGCCGCGCCCGATTTCAGCAGCTCGGCATAGCCGCCGATTGTCGTCAGGGGCGTGCGGAATTCATAGGACATATTGGCGAGGAACCGCGCCTTGACCGCATTGGCCTCGTCCAGCGCCTCGGCGCGTTCGCGCAGGGCCTGCTCGGCCTTTTGCGAGGCGGTGATATCGAGCACCGTCAGCAAGCCATTGCCATCAGGCAGCGGGATCCCGGCAAAGCGCAGCGTGCGCCCGTCCGCCAGATCGACCTGCCCGCCCTTTTCGCGGCGGTCGAGCGTGGCTGCGCGCACCGCCGCGCCAATCAGCCCGGCTTCTTCCGGGCGCACCAGATTGCGCCCGATCGCACTCAGCAATTCATCGGCGCTGGGGTGCCGGTCAAGCAGTTCGGGCGTCAGCCCCCAGGTGCCGGCAAAGCTGCGGTTCCACAGCTGCACCGAGCCATCGGGGGCAAAGATCGCCAGCGCCTCGAACAGACTGTCGAGCGTGGCGGTGCGGGTGCGCAGCAAGGTGTCGCGCACGGCCGACAGCGCGAGGCTTTCGGTGCGGTCCTCGGCGATCAGCACCAGCCCGCCGTCGGGCAGCGGCTGGGCAACGATGCGCAGGTGGGTGCCGCCCGGCAGCGGCCAGGCTTCCTCCAGCGTGGCGCTCGCCTCGAACCATCCGGCCCGCTCGCGCCGCCATTCGGGGAAATCGCGCACTTCGGGTGTGCGCCCGCGTTCCCGCGCCTCGGCAAGGAAACGTTCGAACGAGGTGCGCGCCTCGATCGCTTCATCGGTGAGGCTGAACAGCCGGCGGAACGGGCGGTTGGCGAAGACGAGATGTTCCTCGGCATCGAACTGCGCAACGCCGACCGACAACTGATCGAGCAGCGCGCGCTGGGCATCGCGGAAGGCGCGGAATTCGCGCGCGACCTGCTGCTGCTCCTCGATATCGATCGCATAGCCCGCCACGCCCTCGCGCCCCAGGGGCAGATCGCTCACCCGCAAGGTGCGGCGCGCGCCGTGGATGGTGGCGGCGACGGGGCGTTCGGACTTGTTCTGGCTGGCGAGCGTATCGCGCGCGATCTCCGCCGGAGCGCGCCCGTCCTCCGGCTCGAGCAGTTCGATCTGGCTCTGCACCACCTCGTCCGCGCTGCCCGCGCCAACCGCATCGACATAGGCCTGATTGACAAGCTGGAGCGAAAGGTCGCTGCCGCGGAACCACATCGGCATCGGCGCAGCCTCGATCAAGCCGACCAGCGCGGCGAAATCCCCCGTCGCCCGCGCGGCGGCAGCCCGCAGGCGCGCCATTTCGGCGTGGCTCTCGGAAAAGTCGAACACCCATACCAGCGCCGCCCCGCCGGGCGAGACCTGCGGATCGGCGAGCGTGCCGTAGAGCGCAAGGCTGCGCTGCGAGCCCGGGGGATTGAGCGCCATGCGGAACGGCGCGGCCGATTTCTGGGTGGTCTGCACCCGCGCCCACAGCTGATCGAGCTGGTCTTGCGCCAGCCCGCCCGCCTTGGGATCACCGGGCGCGGCGGCCAGTTCGCTGAGATATTGCGGCATGGCAGTCAGGCCGAGCAGCCGCGCCAGCTTGTCCGGCCCTTCGATCCGCCCGTCGACCCGCACCAACAGCGGCACCGCCGGCGCGACATCGAGCAGCGTTTGCATCCGCTTGAGCGTGGCCTTGAGCGCACGCGCGCGCTTCATGCTGCGGCTGGCGCGCAGCACCACCAGCGCCGCGCCCACCGCCCAAGCGGCAAGCACCAGCGCAATCAGCACAAGCGAAAGCGGAGACGTTTCCATCACCCCTCCGCTATGCGCGCACGCGCGCCAGTGCAACGGGCATGAACCCGCCCGCCCCCAACCCCGTGTAAAAACGGGGCAGAGCGGGCGGTTTCAGCCGATTAGTAACGGTAGTGATCGGGCTTGAACGGGCCGGCCTCGGGCACGCCGATATAGCTGGCCTGCTTGGGCGAAAGCTGGGTCAGCTTCACGCCGAGCTTTTCGAGGTGCAGCGCCGCGACCTTTTCGTCGAGGTGCTTGGGCAGCACATAGACGTCGTTGTCGTATTCGTCGGCCTTGGTGAAGAGTTCGATCTGGGCCAGCGTCTGGTTGGTGAAGCTGGCGCTCATCACGAAGCTCGGGTGGCCGGTGGCGCAGCCCAGGTTCACCAGACGGCCCTTGGCGAGGATGATGATCGACTTGCCATCGGGGAAGGTGACGAGGTCGGTGCCTTCCTTGACTTCGCGCCAGTCGTAATTGCTGAGCGCCGAAATCTGGATCTCGCTGTCGAAGTGGCCGATGTTGCAGACGATCGCCATCGGCTTCATGTTCATCATGTGGTCGGCGGTGATCACGTCTTCGTTGCCGGTGGCGGTGACGAAGATGTCAGCGCGCTTCACGGCGTCTTCCATGGTCACGACTTCAAAACCGTCCATCGCGGCCTGGAGCGCGCAGATCGGATCGATCTCGGTCACCATCACGCGGGCGCCGCCATCACGCAGCGAGGCAGCCGAACCCTTGCCGACATCGCCGTAACCGGCAACGCAGGCGACCTTGCCGGCCAGCATCACGTCGGTGGCGCGGCGGATCGCGTCGACCAGCGATTCCTTGCAGCCGTAGAGGTTGTCGAACTTCGACTTGGTCACCGAATCGTTCACGTTGATCGCCGGGAACGGGAGTTTGCCCGCCTTGGCGATCTGGTAGAGCCGCATCACGCCGGTGGTGGTTTCTTCCGAAACGCCCTTGATCGCCTTCACCGTCTTGGTGAGGTAGCCCGGACGGGCGGCGACGAAGGCCTTCAGCGCGCGCTGGAATTCGATTTCTTCGGCGTTGGTCGGCTCGCCCATTTCCTCGCCCGCTTCGATGCGCGCGCCCCACAGGGCGAACATGGTGGCATCGCCGCCATCATCGAGGATCATGTTGCAGGTGAGATCGAGATCGTCCTCGGTCGCCCAATCGAAGATGCGGCCGACGTAATCCCAGTATTCGGCCAGCGTCTCGCCCTTGATCGCGAACACCGGAATGCCGCGTTCGGCAATCGCGGCAGCGGCGTGGTCCTGCGTCGAGAAGATGTTGCAGGTTGCCCAGCGCACTTCCGCGCCCAGCGCCAAGAGGGTCTCGATCAGCACCGCGGTCTGGATGGTCATGTGCAGCGAGCCGGTGATGCGCGCGCCCTTCAGGGGCTGGGCCGCGCCATATTCCTCGCGCAGCGCCATCAGGCCGGGCATTTCGGTTTCGGCGATCTGGATCTCGTCACGGCCGAAACGGGCGAGCGCGATGTCCTTGATGACATATTCGTGGGTCGGGGCAGCGGCGAGGGTGGCCATGATCATATCTCCTGCGCGAAGGCGCGTAACGGGGCGGATTGTTCCAAGCGACGCCCCTAGCCGCACCCCGCCGCCGAGGCAAATATAAACTTATCTTTATATGTCTATTTGTTGCCCGCTCCGTAGTGACCGCTATAGAGGCACGCGGAACCCTCCACCCGCAAAGGATACCCCCATGACGATTTCCGTTGGCGACACGATCCCCGAAGTCACCCTGATCAAGGCGACCGCCGAAGGCCCGCAGCCGGTGAAGTCTTCCGACTATTTCGCTGGCAAGCGCGTCGCGCTGTTCTCGGTGCCGGGCGCCTTCACCCCGACCTGCTCGGCCAAGCACCTGCCGGGCTTTGTCGAGAAGGCCGCCGACCTCAAAGCCAAGGGCGTGGACGAAATCGTCGGCACCGCGGTGAACGATGCCTTCGTGATGGGCGCGTGGAACAAGGCGTCGGGCAGCGACGACATCACCATGCTGGCTGATGGCAATGCCGAATTCGTCGAGGCGATCGGGCTGACCATGGACGGTTCGGGCTTTGGCCTGGGCAAGCGCGGCCAGCGTTTCTCGATGGTCATCAATGATGGCGTGGTCGAACAGCTCAATGTCGAAGATGCCGGCGACTTCAAGGTTTCGAGCGCCGAATATATGCTCGGCCAGCTCTGAGGCTTAAACCGCAAAACAAAGGGGCGCTTCCCGCTGCGGGATGCGCCCCTTTTTTGTTGTCCGCGCGCCTCAGGTCAGCGGCGCGTCTAAGTCAGCGGCGGCGCACCGTAAGCGATCCACAGCGCGAACCCGGCGGCCAGCGCGACAGCGCCCAGCCCCCGCCCCCACGACAGCGGCCCGATCCCCGCCACCCCCGCCAGCGGCGGACGCGCACCGCTCAGCATCGGGCTGACCAGATCATTGTGCTTCACCGAGGCATAGAACACGATCGCGGCCAGATGCAGCACGATCAGCCCGGCCAGCACATTGAAGAAGGTCTCGTGCCATTCGGTGATCGTGTCAGCGAGCATCACGCCCACCAGCGGATTGAGCGGCCCCGTCATCCCGTCATAGGGATCGCCCGCAAACAGCCCCATGCTGACCTGCGCCAGCATCGCGCCCAGCAGCACCATCGTGCTCCACCCGCCCAGCGGTGAGTGGCCGATCGCAGGGCCAGCGCCGGTGTCACCGCGCAAGTAAGCGAGCACGGCCCTGGGCCCCTTCACAAAGCTGGCAAAGCGCGCCGTCTCCGGCCCGATAAAGCCCCACAGCACGCGGAACGCGAGGATGCCGAGCAGCACCAGTCCGGTGCGGCGATGCCACGCCCACTTGTCGTTTTCCGCCGTCCACCACATCACAAGGATCAGCAGCGGGAAACTCCAGTGGGTCAGCCGCAGCAAGCCATCCCACACCCTGACATCGGGCGGGGACGCGGTGGCCGGGCCGCTCGGATCGGTCATCAACCTTACTTCTTGTCGTCGAGACGGAACTTGTCGTGGCAGCCCTTGCACGCGCCGCCCATGGCCATCGCCTGCGCGGCGACCGCCGCCTTGTCGCCGTCCTTGGCCAGCGCGGCGAGCTTGGCGCTTTCGTCGATCAGCTTCTGACTGGCGGCCTTGAACTCCTCGGGCTTTTCCCAGATCGTTGCGAGCGCTTCGGTCTTGTAGCCGTCATCCACGCTGGTGCCGGCAGGGAAGATGCTGTCGATCTTGCCAGCCGCGGTGTTGATCTCGGTCGCCTTGGTCGCAATCAGCGCGAAATCGGGCGCGTCCTTTTCCAGCTCGCCGCGCACGGCCTTGAAGGCATCACCAATGCCCTCGAACGTTGCCTCACGCGCCTTCAGCACCGCCTCGACATCGACCGGCGCAGCCACATCGCTGCCAGCGGCTGCATCGACAGGCGCATCAGCAGGCGCATCGGCCGGAGCTTCGCCCGAACAGGCAGCCAAAGCGCCTGCCAGCATGGCGGCGACAACAAGGCGGGAGGAAAAATTGCGCTGCATCAAGAATCTCCTGTGATGGGCCCTCGGGCGGATCCCAAGTGCAGGCTATGCCGCTTTGCAGCAAACGCAAATACGAAAAAGGGGCACCCCCGCCATGGGAGCGCCCCTATTGCTGCGATCATTCAGTGCTGATCAGCCTTCGCGGCTGCGAACACTTTCCGCCTCGGCGAGAATTGCGCCGCGATCCTGTTCGACCAATTCCAGCATCGCTGTGCGGAATGTATCGCGGCGGGCATCAACCAGCGCATCAATCGCCTTGGTGTGGGTATCGCACCAGCCCGGCTTCGAACCGCTGGCCACATTGGCGCGGCTCATCGAACGGCGGGTCTGCAGCACATCACCAACCTTTGCGGTGCGCTCGACGCTGAGCGATGCCGACCATTGGCATTGCAGCGTGCTGGGGCGACCGCCCGGGCCCACAGCGCCGACCTGACGGGTCTTGATCTGCACCGCGCCTTCGTAGTCGGCGGCAATCGTGCCGGCGGGGTGATCGATCACGACTTCATGCTCAAGCGCCGCCGCCGGCGAGGACAAGCACACGCCGACGACAAGACCCGCAACAGCGAGTTTTTTCATGACAACATCTCCTGCGTAATCCCGGCCTTTTGATCCGGCCGGTGATGGGCTGAGCTTATCAAAACGACCCGCCAATACCAAGCAAAAGCCGCCCTGCCGCAAAACGGGCAGGACGGCTTTTTCTGTATTCAAACATAGCGTTGTTGGCAGATAAGTGCCTCAATAACCCATCAGACTCATCACTTCCTTGCGGCTGCGATCATCGTCCATGAAGCAGCCGAGAATCCGGCTCGTCACCATCTCGACCCCGTGGGTTTTGACCCCGCGCCCGGTCATGCAGCCGTGCTGCGCCTCGATCACCACGGCGACGCCATGCGGATCGAGATTGTCCCAGATGCACTGCGCCACTTCGGCGGTCAGGCGCTCCTGGATCTGCAGGCGGTGGGCATAGCCGTGGAGCACACGCGCCAGCTTGGAAATGCCGACCACCTTGTTGCGCGGCAGATAGGCAATCGACGCCGTGCCGGTGATCGGTGCCATGTGATGTTCGCAATGCGACTGGAACGGGATGTGCTTGAGGATCACGATCTCGTCATAGCCGCCCACCTCGGTGAACTGACGGCTGAGATGGATCGCCGGATCTTCCTTGTAGCCTTCGCAATATTCCAGCCACGCGCGGCCGACCCGCTTGGGGGTGTCGCGCAGGCCTTCGCGGTCAGGATCATCGCCGGCCCATTCGAGCAGCGTGCGGATCGCCTGCTGCACATTTTCGGGCACGTCGGGTTTGCCGAGCGGGTTATCCGGATCGAACAGGTCATCATCATGCGAGCAAACGTAGTTCATGCTTTGGTCTTTCATCGCAAATCGCCGGAGCCGCCAACGGCCCCTGCCCCCTCATGTGTCGATCCCGAGACAGCTTAACCGTCAAGATGGGCTGACGTTCCAGACATTCTGGCGGCAAGCGCACCAGTTGCGCCTTTCGGGCGCCCACCCATATTGCGGTATGTAGGCAAGGCTTGGTGCAAATCATCCCCCGCCAACCGCAAAAAGAGGAGCCGCCGTGCACGAACCCAGCGCCGCCGCGTTCGAGCAGCTTGCCCGCGAGGTGCTGCGCCGTCTGCCGCCGCCGTTCAGCGATCATCTGGCCGATGTGGTGCTGCGAATCGCCGAATTCGCCAGCACCGAGCAGTTGGCTGCGGTGGACATCGATGATCCTTACGATCTCACCGGCCTGTATGAAGGCATTGCGCTCACCGAACAGTCGCAATGGGACCACGAGCGCCTGCCGCCGGTGATCAGCCTGTTTCGCCAGCCGCTGCTGGCCGAAATGGAGGAGACCGGCGTGAGCTTTGCCGAACTGGTGCGCCACGTGGTGATCCACGAGGCCGGGCATCATTTCGGCCTGTCGGACGAAGATATGGATGCGCTCGAGGCGAGTGTGGAGGATTAGGGAGCGCACGGGCTCCAGAACCGACAAAGCCCGCCCCTTTTTCAAGGAACGGGCTTTGTTGGCGCACCCGGAACGATTCGAACGTCCGACCCTCAGATTCGTAGTCTGATGCTCTATCCAGCTGAGCTACGGGTGCGCGCTAGGGGGCGGCCTTTAGGGGGGTCCGCCGGGCTTGGCAAGTGGGCTTCGTCCCGTTTCAGTGTTTTTGGAAAAGTTGCGCGGCCAGCACCGCATCGAGCGGCGGCTTGGCAAGCGCCTGCACCTCGGCCGGTGTGAACCAACCGATCGCCCCGCCTTCAAGCGCCTGCGGTTCGCCCAGCCAGGCGCGCAAGCTGTAAAGCAGGATGACAATCTCGCGCCCCGCCTCGCGATTGCGCGTTTCGGCGAATCCGGCCGGCTCCAGCGCCGCCCCGTCGCACCCGATTCCCAGCTCTTCGGCAAGCTCCCGCACGAGCGCTTGTGCAGGCATTTCAGAAGGTTCAACCTTGCCCCCCGGAAATTCCCATAGGCCCGCGTGATGCTTCCCTTCAGGACGGCGATGCATCAGCCAGCGCCCGTCCGCACGCTGCATGGCTGCGGCGACTACCAGCATCCAGTCCCCGTCAGCGTCGGATTTTTTTCCAACCATGGCCCGCTCATCAACCTTTTCTTAACCCGCTGGGCCGATTTTTAGAACATCAGGACGCAATAGACAGGTGCCCAAGATGCTGACGACCCTTTTCAGGACCTTAAAGGACGACACGTCTGGTGCCACCGCCGTTGAATACGGCCTGATTGTCAGTCTTATCGTAGTCGGCGTGCTCGTCTCGATGCAACTTGTTGCTACCGAGACACTTGAGCTGTGGGGCCATGTTGAGACTGAAACACTGGACGCATTGGGGGGCTAATCGTTTTTAACAAGCGTATTAGGAATTTCTCAATAGCTGCCAGTTAATCACCAAACCACCGAGCCGGGCCAAGCGGAACGGTATGGGTACCGAAGACCGAAACCAGGAGACGACTAATGACCTTCATCAACAAGCTTTTCCGTGACGAAGCCGGCGCGACCGCCATCGAATACGGCCTGATCGCCGCTCTCATCGCCGTTGCTGCGATCGTCGGCATGCAGGCTCTGGGCACCAGCCTCGACGCCACCTTCACCAACATCTCGGGCACGCTCAACGACGCCCAGCCCGCTGCGTAATCGCATTACAACAGCGAAAACGGGAAGCGGCGGAGGGAAACCTCCGCCGCTTTTCATTTGTGTGCCGTGTTTTTGACGAACCGCGTCGGGTCGCGCTGACGTTCCGCCAGCGCGATCGCAAACATCAACGCGCTCTGACGACGATCTTCACGCGCTGCCCCGGCACCAACTGATCGCGGCTGCCGAGCGCATTGAGTACGCGGAAGCGTTCTTCCTGCGCCGCGGGATAGGCCATCCGCCGCGCCAGGCTTGCCACCGTATCGCCGCGCGCGACTGTCACCACCTGCAGCTTCTTGGGCACGACCGCGGCGGCTTCGACCGGGGTGATCCGGCGCATCGACTGGAACATCGGATTGAATGTTCCCGCCCGTCCGGCCGGCGCGATCACGGTGAAGTGATAGGCCCGGTCGCGTGCGAATTCATAGGCGAACACCACCACATCCACCTGCGAATTGCCGTTGTTGACCCGCGCCGTGCCATAGGTGGCGGGCAGGCCGTTAACGGTGGTGCGCTCCATCTGTGACGGAGCGAGCGCCGTGTTCTTGCCGCCCAGCTCGGTGAACGCCGCCCGCACGTAGGTATCAAGGTTGCCGTTATACGGCGCCAGTTTCATCTGCGCCTGCCCGCCCTGCCCGTTGATGCTGACCGCGCTTGTGCCGTTGACCATGTAGAAGCCCTGCGGCGCGGTGAAGGACAGGCGCAGTTCGGGATGGATGAACTGGCTGCCTTCGATCAAACCTTGCGCTGGATCATCGCCGTAAAGCAGTCCGTCGATCCGGGTGAGGAAGGTGTCGCGATTCGTGATGCCGCCGCTGGCCGTCCCGGCCTTGGCCAGCGCGCCCTGCACACGGCTTGCCGGATCGGGGTGAGTCGATGCCCATTCCGGCACGCTCGCATTGCGGCCCTGAAGCTGCGCATCGAGCGTGTTTTGCGCGGCAAGACTGGCGAGCACCGTGCCCATCGCGCGGCGATCATAGCCGGCGCGGGCGAGATACTGGATGCCCAGATCATCGGCCTCCAGCTCCTGCTTGCGCGAGAACTTGAGCGTGAAGAACTGCGATCCCTGCAACGCCAGATTCTGCCCCAGCCGCCCAAGCTCGCTGTCCCCAAGAAGGATCGCACTGCCGATCGCGCCGAGCATACCGAAGATCGAATTCTTCTGCGCCGCCTTCTGCCGCCGCTGGCTGTGGCGCGCAGCAACATGGCCGACTTCGTGGCCGAGCACCGCGGCCAGCTCCGCCTCGTTGTTCATCAACGTCACCAGCTGGCGGGTGGTGTAGACATAGCCGCCCGGCACCGCGAAGGCATTGTGCACAGGCGAATTGAGCAAGCTGACGGTGAAGGTCTCGCGCGCATTGCCGAGGCCCGATTGCACCGCGACATTCTTGCCCACCTGTTCAACATAGGAAGCCTGCGGCCCGCGCATCGCGCCGCCGAATTCGGCAAGGAATTGCGGGTGATACTGCGCCCCCATCTGCGCTTCCTGGGGCGTAATCGGGGTCGAGGACGACGGAATCTTCTGCGCGGCCACCCCGACGCCGCCAACAAGGGCGAGTGACGCTGCCCCGAGCGTGAGCATCCTGCGTGTGCGTAAAGCCATGACCTGTCCTCTTGCCGTGATATTCTGCCCCCAGATTATCCGGAAAGCAGCCAGCGGCAAGGCCTTGGCGGAGGCAAGCTTAACCCCCGATTGCGAGGAACCTTGCTTCGCGCTGGGCAATCAGCGCCTCGCCGCTCTTGCCGGAGAGTAGATCAAGCTCTTCGGTCAGCGCCTGACCCAGCAGCTTGGCAGCCGCCGCGGGATCGCGCTGCGAGCCGCCAACCGGTTCCTTGACGATCCGGTCGATCACATTGTCGCGCTTCAGATGCTGCGCGGTGATCTTCATCGCCTGCGCGGCATCGGCCGCCTTGTCGGACGTGCGCCACAGGATCGAGGCGCAGCCTTCGGGCGAGATCACCGAATAGACCGCGTGTTCCATCATCAGCACACGGTTGGCCGCCGCCAGCGCCACTGCGCCGCCCGAGCCGCCTTCGCCCACAATCACCGCGACCATCGGCACCGGCAGCGCCAGGCAGGCCTCGGTGGAGCGGGCGATGGCTTCGGCCTGGCCGCGTTCTTCCGCTTCGATCCCCGGAAATGCGCCCGAGGTATCCACCAGCGTCACCACCGGCAGCCCGAATCGGCCCGCCAGTTCCATCAGGCGGATCGCCTTGCGATAGCCTTCGGGCTTACCCATGCCGAAATTGTGCTTGATCCGGCTTTGGGTGTCGTTGCCCTTTTCATGGCCGATCAGCATCACCCGGCGGCCGTTCAGCATCGCAAACCCGCCCATGATTGCAAGGTCATCGGCATAGAGCCGATCCCCGCCCAGCGGCACGAAGTCACTGAAGGCATGGGCGACATAGTCGCGCAAATGCGGTCGCTGCGGATGGCGCGCGACTTGCGTTTTCTGCCACGGGGTGAGCGAGGCATAGGTGCTGGCGAGCAGCTCGGCGCTTTTGGCTTCGAGCCGGGCAATCTCTTGCGCGACGTCGACATCATGCAGCGCGTTGACGCTGCGCAACTGGGCGATGCGTTCTTCCAGCGCGGCGACCGGCTTCTCGAAGTCGAGGTAGGAAATCATGCTGCGGCGCTAGTCCGATGTGGCGCGGGTTGCAAGCGGGTGGGCAAGCGGGTGGCGCGCATTCACCAGCGCAACCAGCCGCGCCGCGTCGACATGAGTGTAGATCTGGGTGGTGGATATGTCGGCATGGCCGAGCAAGGTCTGCAACACGCGCAGGTCCGCCCCGCCTTCCAGCAGGTGGGTGGCAAAGGCGTGGCGCAGCACGTGCGGGCTGATGCGCGCAGGATCAAGCCCGGCGCGGCCAGCGAGGCCTTTCAGAAGCTGGAACAGCCGCACACGGGAGAGCGGCTTGCCGTCTTTCGATGGAAACAGTGCACGGGACGGCGGATCGCCCGGGCGCACCGCCTGCCACCGGCCCAGAGCCTCCAGCGCCCGCGCGCCCACCGGCACCAGCCGGGTCGCCCCGCCCTTGCCCGTCACCGTCAGGAACGGCGCATCGCGCGGCACGGAGGACAGGGGCAGCGTGACCAGTTCGGAAGCGCGCAGGCCCGAGCCATACAGCAGCTCGATCAGCGCAAGCAGCCGCACCGCCTTGGCATCATCGCCTGCCGCTTCCAGCTCGGCGCGGGCGAACAGCGCGGCGATATCGGCATGGCCCAGCAGTTTGGGCAACGGGCGGCGGGTGCGCGGACGCGGCAACGCGCCCGAGGGATCATCGCTGCGCCAGCCCTCGTCCAGCGCGAAACCGAAGAATTGCCGCAGCGCCGAGGCTTTGCGGGCGACGCTCGACGGCGCAAGGCTCGCCCATTCCTGCGCCAGCGAAGCCACCGCATCGCGCGGAGCGGCAGCCAGATCGCCAATTGCCTCCTCGGCTCCATCAAGATCGCGGCGATAGGCGGCGAGCGTGTTGGCAGCAGCACCGCGTTCTGCGGCGAGCATGGCGAGAAAAGCCTCGGTTGCGGCGGACATTAGCCGCGCGCGACCGCCTCGGCGGCGATCATGCGGGCCTCGGCGCCAAGCCCCACCCGGGTGAGCGCGGCAGTGATGTGGTAGAGGTGCAGCGGGGTCATCTGCTCCCAGCTTGTCCCCTGCATCCCCAGCCCGGCCAGCAGCACCACCAGCGCCGGGTTGTTGACCTCGGCCGCGCGGGAAATAGCGCGGGTCCAGCGGGTCTGGCGTTCCAGATTGACGCCGACATCATCCGCCAGCGATCCGGCATCGCCTTGCGAAAGCTTACCGAGGCCCGCGAGCCCCGCAATCAGGAACGCCGACTTGCGGCTGCCTTCGCTGTCATCATCGCCGATGAAGGTATCGACCCCGCCCTGCCCGATTTCTGTGCTGCCGGGGGCAGCCAGCGTGATCAGCGCCCAGCCGAGCGAACCGTCCTCCACCACACCGCGCCACGACATCGCATCGCGATCAAGCCCGGCGGTGAGCATCGCTGCGATCAAGCCGCCCGCCGCATCGGCATGGGCCGCATCGGCCGGAATACGCGCAGCGGCATAGGCGGTCAGCACCCGCGCGCCGTAACCATCGCCCCCACCAATCGCCGCGCCCGCATCCCACAGGCGCTGCATCGCGGCGATCCGGTCTGCCGGGTCTTCGCCGAGATAGGCTTCGCGCAGGGAGGCCGCATGGGCCGCTGCATCGCCCTCGGCCGCCGAATCGGCATAGACCGCGCTATAAAGATCGATCAGCGCCTGCGAGGACATGATCCCCTCGCGCGCCGCCTGGCCGGCAAAGCCTGCACGCTCTGTCGCGGGCAGCATCGCCAGCAACGCACCCGAACGGGCGTAATAGCCGCCATCGGGCGAATCGAGCGCACCGCTCAGCAGGCCATCCGGCACCGGCTCGCCCAGCGCAGTGGCGAGGCTGAAGCGCCAGGGATTGAGCGTCTCGACCCCGTCCCACTCGATCTGGACGGCGCGCTGCCCGCGCCCGGCCGCTCCGGCAAAGCGCCGCGCCAGCAGCACGTCGATGCGTGGTGCCAACCCGCGGAACAGCGCGCGGTCCAGCTGCGTCGCCGCCAGCGCGCTCTCGCCCGCATAGGCGTTGCAGATCGCCTGCATCATCTGCCACTCGCCATCATCCCGGGCCGAGCCTTGCAACCGCACAGCCGGGCACGCGCCGGTAATGTCGCCAGCTGCGAGATAGGCGGTGAGCGCTTCGGCGGTGAGGCTGGGCGACCAGTTGGCGCTATCAATATCCTGCACCACCGCGCGCGCGACGGCATATTCGCCGATCCGGTTGAGCACGCCCACCCGCAGCGCGGCAAATTCGATCGGGTCCATCCCCAGCGGCGCAGCGAGGAGGCTCGCCAGCGCGCGGCGCACGAGGATATGGCCCCAGCGCGACACCAACGGGCCCTTGGTGCCCGACAACGCGGCGCGCACCAGCACAATCGGCTGATTGGCAAGCGAACGCGGCGGCAACCCGCCTTCGTCCACCGCCAGCACGCCGACACGGGTCAAGGCCCGCCGCGCACCGACCGGAATATCGGATTTGGGCTTGAGACCGAGCAGCTGGTCCAGCTCCTCGGTCGACATATTTTCCAGCTCGTCCAGCGTTGGCAGGCGCGCCAGTTCGTCACGCGTGATCGAGGGCAGCGGCGACACATTGACAGGGCCGGAGGGGGCGGTGCCGGGCAGGAAGGTGCCGGGCGCAGGCACGCCCGCGGGTGCGCCGGTGGCGGGGCGGGTCACCGCAGGCGCGGTGCCCGGCGCAGCGCTAGGCCGCGGCGTTGGCGTGGGCGCGGGTGCGGGATCGTCAAACCCCGGCGGCAGGATCGATTCGGGCTTGCCCTGCGCGCTCGCCATGCCGGCAAGACCCGCACCGCCCAGCGCTCCGGCAAGGCCCAGCGCCAGCGCGCTGGCCGCCAGCGCAAGCTGCGCGCGGCGGGCGATCATTGCGCGGCTCCGGGAACGGCGACCTCTTGCGCGATCGGGTGCAGCGGTTCTTCCCCGCCATCGATCCACGCCAGCCCCGCCAGCGCCAGCGCAATCGCCGCACCTGCGATCAGCTTGCGCCGCGACACAATCACACGCGGCGCTGGTTCGCGCGCAAGAATCTGCCGGGCCGGCTGCGGACGGGAGAGGTTTGCCATATTGCACGCGCCCTAGCCCATCTATAGGCCGTGCGGCAATGTCCGCCGCGCCTGCATCACCCGATCACCCGCCAGCCGATCTGGCCGCGTTGGCCGCGCGCATCACCCGTCCGGTGGTGCTGGTGGGGCTGATGGGCGTGGGCAAGTCGACTGTGGGCCGCAAGCTCGCCGGCCTGCTGCACCGCGATTTCGTCGATGCCGATGATGCCATCACCGAAGCCGCGCAGCTGAGCATCGCAGAAATTTTCGAACAATTCGGCGAACCCTATTTCCGCGATGGCGAGCGGCGCGTGATCGCCCGCTTGATCGAGGAAAGCCACGGGGTGATTGCCACCGGCGGCGGGGCCTTTGTTGATCCGTCCACCCGCGCGCTGATCCTTGAACGCGCCATTGCGGTGTGGATTGATTGCGACGTTGCCACGCTGGTGGAGCGCACCGCGCGGCGCAACACGCGACCGCTGCTCAGGAACGGCGATCCCCACGAAATCCTGACCCGGCTGGCCGCCGAGCGCGCGCCCTTTTATGCCGAGGCCTCCATTCGCGTGGTCAGCGAGAACGGCCCCCACGCCGACACCGCCCGCGCCATTCTTGAGGCGATTGATCAATGGCTGTAATCGAAGTGGCGCTGGCCGGGCGCGCCTATGAGGTGGTGATCGAGGAGGGCCTGCTGGGCCGCTTCGCTACCGCCGCCGCGCCCTTCCTCAAGGCCTACGGGGAAGCGCGCAAGGTGCCCGTTGTGGCCGATACCAACACGCACCGGCTCTATCACGCGGCGCTCGAGGCCAGTCTTGCCGCAAGCGGGCTGGCTGCGGACTGGTTTGTCGTCACCCCGGGCGAGGACGCCAAGACCTGGAGCGTGCTCGAACAGCTCACCGACTGGCTGCTGGCGCTGGGCGTTACCCGCAAGGATCACGTGATTGCGCTGGGCGGCGGCGTGGTGGGCGATCTGGTCGGCTTTGCCTGCGCGATCACCAAGCGCGGCTGTGGTTTCGTGCAGGTGCCGACAACGCTGCTGGCGCAGGTCGATTCGTCCGTCGGCGGCAAGACCGCGATCAACACCGCGGCGGGCAAGAACCTGATCGGCGCGTTCCATCAGCCGTCGCTGGTGCTGATCGATCCTCTGGTGCTCGCCACCTTACCGGAACGCGAGATGCGTGCAGGCTTTGCCGAGGTGCTCAAGTATGGCTTGCTCGGCGATGCGGCGTTCTTCGGCTGGCTCGAAGCGAACGGCGCGAAGGTGCTGGCGCGCGAACCGGCCGCGCTCGAACAGGCGATTGCCACCAGCATCGCGATGAAGGCGCAGATCGTCGCCGAGGACGAGCGCGAGACGCTCGACCGGCGCGCGCTGCTCAATCTCGGCCACACTTTTGGCCATGCCCTCGAGGCGGAGACCGGCTTTTCCGAGCGGCTGCTTCACGGCGAGGCGGTGGGTTTGGGCATGGTGCTGGCCGCACGCTATTCGGCCCGGCGCGGGGAGATCTCCGCTGCCGATGCCGCGCGGGCAACTCAGGCGATTGCCGCCGCCGGCCTGCCCGCCAGCCTTTCAGCGCTGGGCCTCGCCTGCGACGGAGCCCGTCTGGTGGAGCATATGCGCCACGACAAGAAGGCGGAAAGCACCACCCTGCCCTTCCTGCTGCTGCGGGCCTTGGGCGAGGCTTACGTGGCGCGCGACGTCGATCTGGCTGATATCGCAGCCTTTCTGGACGGCGAACTGGCCGGATGAGGATTGAACGCGCCGACCTTGCCAATCCGCAGGTGCGCGATCTGATTGCCTTCCACCAGCGCGCGATGATCGAAGGCTCCCCGCCGGGACACAGCTTCGCGCTCGATCTGTCAGGGCTGGCGCATCCCGATGTCACCCTCTGGGCGGCGCGTGTCGAGGGACAGGTCGCGGCGATCGGGGCGCTCAAGCGGCTTGATGCGGCGCGCGGCGAGATCAAATCGATGCGCACCCACCCCGATTTCCTGCGCCGGGGGCTGGCCGCTGCGCTGCTCGAGGTGATCATCGATCATGCGCGGGCGACAGGGCTATCGGTGCTTAGTCTGGAGACCGGGAGCGGCGCGGCCTTCGAGCCGGCGCTGGCGCTTTACCGGCGGCGCGGCTTCGCCAATGGCGCGGCTTTCGCCGATTACCGGCTGTCCGACTTCAACCAGTGCCTGCATCTGCCGCTGGCGTAAGCCGGTGCCAGATCGCGGCGTTCAGCCTGCCGGACGGCTGCTCGGCAGCTTGGAGACATTATCAGGCGCTTCTGCATTCCGCGCCGCCTTCATCGCCGCTTCCTCGGCCAGCATCTTGTCATGCTCGGCGAACAGGCGTTCGATCTCGGTGCGGCGTTCGAGCAGCATATAGGCGATGCCCGGCGCAAGGCTTTCGCCCTCACCAATTTGGCCGAGCAGCGCCGCCAGATCGCTCACCGTCGCATCACGCGCGGATTTGAAGAAATGGCCCTTCCGATCGAAGAACCCGGTACCCGTATGTGCCATGATCAAATCCTCCCACTCAGATTTAATCCCGTGCGCGGGGAATACCGCGACTCGGCAAGGAGAATGTCCCTCATTCGAAGCCCTTAGGACAGCCAATGTGCACATTTAGCGTAGAAAAACATCATTCTGGCGCAAACCTACAACAGTTTGCGCAACGAGATTGCTGCAATGCGAAGAAAGATTTCCGGTTGACGCAAAGTTCCCCTGTTAACTGACCGCGTCAAGCACGGGATGACCCGCGCATGACCCCGGTCAAAAGGGGGGACAGGGCCGCCACGGCAGCCCTGGTCCGGCCGCACGTCACTCCAGTTCGAGGATCACCGCGTCCACCGCCAGGCTTTCGCCTTCGGCAGCGTTAATCTTGGCAATCACGCCTTCCTTTTCGGCGCGCAGGATGTTTTCCATCTTCATCGCTTCCACTGTCGCGAGCGGCTGGCCGGGTTGCACCGTCTCGCCTTCTGCCACGTGGAGCTTCACCAGCATCCCGGGCATCGGGCAGATCAGGAAGCGCGACAGATCGGGCGGGATCTTTTCGAGCATCAGGCTTTCATGCCGCGCCAATCGCAGCGGCAACGCCAGCGCGGTGTGGGCAGCGCCGCGGGTTGTCACCTTCCACTGGTTGCCGATCCGCTCGACAATCAGGCCGAGGCGCAGTTCCCCGCCCTCGCCCAGCTTGGCCGTCGCGGTCGCCTGCGTCATGCCGGGCCGCCAGTCACAGGTGCCTTCCACCCGCACGCCGTCGACCATCGCATGGCCATCGCCCAGCACCACCTCGTGGCGCGCATCGCCGATCTTCACCAGCCATTCGCTGGTTACCGGCAGCGGCCCGTCAAGCTGGCCCGAGATCCGCCGCGCACGGCTTTGCAGCGTGAATTCATTGCCCGCACATACTGCGGCAAGAACGCGGCGCAGTTCCTCCGAGGTCGCCGCCCCGTGGAAACCGTCGGGATATTCCTCGGCGATGAAGCCGGTGGTCAGCTCGCCCGAGCGGAAGCGCGGGTGCTGCATGATCGCGGAGAGGAAATCGACATTGTGGCCGAGGCCCTTGATACGGAAATTGTCGAGCGCCTCGATCTGGAGGTCGGCCGCCTCGTCACGCGTTGGCGCCCAGGTGATCAGCTTGGCGATCATCGGATCGTAGAAGCGAGAAACCTCGCCGCCCTCATACACCCCGTCATCGACGCGCACCGAGCCAGCGCCCCGCGCTACCCCGCGCCGCGCCTTGCCCGCGACGGTCTCGTCCTCGCTCCATCCAGCCAGCGGCGGGGCATAATGCACCAACCGCCCGGTGGAGGGCAGGAAGCCGCGATAGGGATCCTCGGCATAGACGCGGTTCTCGATCGCCCAGCCGTCGATCCCGATGTCATCCTGCGTGAAGGCCAGCTTTTCGCCCGCCGCGACGCGGATCATCTGTTCGACCAGATCGATGCCGGTGATCGCCTCGGTAACAGGGTGTTCCACCTGCAGGCGGGTGTTCATTTCGAGGAAGTAGAAGCTCTCCCCCGTCGGGTCCGCGCCGCTGACGATCAGTTCGACCGTGCCCGCCGAATAATACCCCACCGCGCGCGACAGGGCGACGCATTGCTCGCCCATCGCCTTGCGCATCTTGGGCGTAACGAAGGGCGACGGCGCTTCCTCCACCACCTTCTGGTGGCGGCGCTGGATCGAGCATTCGCGCTCGTTGAGGTAGAGGATGTTACCGTGCTGATCGCCGAGGATCTGGATTTCGATGTGGCGCGGGTTGAGGATGAACTTCTCGATGAACACGCGGTCATCGCCGAAGGAGTTGAGCCCTTCGCGCTTCACGCTTTCAAAGCCTTCGCGCACGTCGGCCTCGTTGTAGGCCAAGCGCATCCCCTTGCCCCCGCCGCCGGCGCTGGCCTTCATCATCACCGGATAGCCGATCTCGTTGGAGATGCGCACCGCGTGTTCGGTATCCTCGATCTCGCCGACGAAGCCGGGGACGACATTGACGCCCGCTTCCTTGGCGAGCTTCTTGGATTCGATCTTGTCGCCCATGGCGGCAATGGCGTTCACCGGCGGGCCGATGAAGGCGATGTTCTCTTTCGCCAGAGCTTCCGCGAAGCTGGTGCGCTCGGACAGGAAACCGTAGCCCGGGTGAACGGCCTCGGCCCCGGTCTGCTTGCAGGCGGCGATGATCTTGTCGGCGATCAGATAGGATTCGGCCGCAGGCGACGGCCCGATATGCACCGCCTCGTCCGCCATGGCGACAAACGGCGCGCGCGCGTCAGCGTCGGAATAGACCGCAACGGTCTTGATCCCCATCTTACGGGCAGTGGTGATAACCCGGCAGGCGATCTCGCCGCGGTTGGCAATCAGGATTTTCGAGAACAAGCGGAACCTCCGAGGGCGTAACTGGCCGAACTTAGCCTATGCCGCCCCCGGAGCCGCGTATCAACCTGACAGATTTGTGCCTGAGCGCATTAGTGATCGCTATGGGCGTGGCCGACTTCCGTGATCTGCTGGGCGATCAACGTATCGAATTCAGCGATGATCTTTTCGGCGGTCTCTTTGCTGCCCGCGAGCTTGATCATTTGCTCCATCCATTTGGCACCTTCAGGCGAATTGCGCTCGGCCATTTCACCCGGCCCGCCCTTCATCGGGAACACATAGATGACATCCCAGGCCCCGGTATCGAGATGGATGCCATGGACGCCCGAGCCGGTGCCGGCCATTGCATCGGCTTTCGCGAAGTAATCCTTGATGATTTCGATGGCGCGATCACGCTTGCCGACATGGAAGCGCGTCATCACGACCCGCGCCCAAGTGACATCTTCAGCCTGAGCCGCCTCCTGCGCTTGCGTCGCAGACGGCACGAATGCGACCGCTAGTCCAAGCGCGGCAGCAGCCACGTAATCTTTACGAATGCCAGAAATCCGCATGATCCATTCCTCCCCAATTCCCCATGGAATGCGCCCCTTGTTGCTGCCTAGCGGTCAATCATGGCTAGCATAAGGCACGGATGCCGTAGCGTCAGAACGCGTTAATCACGGCAGATCATTGCGTTGCAATCAACGCGCGCAGCTCGTCTATGCGCAAGCGGGTAAGGCGCGTCTTGCAGAAGGAGACGAGCATCGGCTCCATGCTGCCGCCACGCGCGGTGTAACCGTCCACCCGGCAATGCGCGTCGCGATAGCGCAGCCAGCCACGCTGGGCTTCGAGCAGGCTTTTGAAGTAGCCCTCGCGGGTATCGTATTTGGCCGAGCTATTGGCCGCGAATTCGGCATCGCGCGCCTTCATTGCAGCGGCGGTTATCTTCCACTGCGCGTTGAGTTCACGGTCTGCGATCACGAAGTCACGATAAGCGCATTGGTTCATCGGCTGCTGGACGCCCATCTCGGCGGCCTTCGCGTCGCATTCGGGCGAAGCCTCGGCGGATTGCAGCAGCAGCGGGAGAAGCAGCGAGGCGATCATGTGGCGTTCCTTTGGGCAAAGGCGATTAGACTATCTGCATAAGCGGGCGCGCCCCTACGGTCACCCTCGCCATTGAGCAGGCTCTGCACCGCACGGCCCAGCATGGCGATGTTGGCGGCGGAGAGCTGGCCCAGCGGCTCCACATAAATCCCGATGCCGAACAGGATTGCGCCCGTCTGCGGCAAGCGGCGCAGCGTCTGGCGTTCGGAGCGCACGAACAGGGTCTCGCCCGCGTTGTCCGGCGTGACGTGGGCGAAGGCTTCCTGCGGCGGCTTGTCGGGCAGCCAGCGGCGCTCGCCTGTGGCGGCGATGAACCAGTTGCAGCGGGCGTAGATCGGGCCGGGGCGCAGGGTTTCCATGAAGCGGTCCACCCCGGTGGCGAGTTGCTCCTCGTAGCCCGCAATGGGCGCATGGAGCGCGCGTAAGGGCAGGCCGATTTTCTCGGCAGGGTGCCAGTCGGAGGGCCACGCCACCGCCGCGCCGATCAGGCGGTAGACTTCCTCGTCCGCGCGTTTGGTCAGCAGGCAGAGGTCTTCGTGAACAGCGAGCGCGGCTTCTGGCAGCGCGCCGTGGGTGCCAAGCATGGCGGCGAGTTCACGGCCAGGCGCGTCCACCTCGGGCGTGAGTTGCACCCCTTGCGGCCAGTCGGAAAAGCCCTGCGCCCGTGCCGCCAAGTCAGGCTGCGGCTGGAGCCACTCGCGCTCCTCCAGCTTCACCAGCCCCATCCGAAGCTGCCCGCCCCCGCGCGCCTTGGGCAGCAGCGCGTCGACCGAGAAGCCGAGGCTCACTCAGCCGCCCCGCCGCTCGCAGCGCAGCACCATGCCGAATTCCTCCAGCCAGTCCGCCTCGGTCGGCAGCAGATATTGCAGCGCCTCGGGCAGCAGGCCGTGCAAGCTGGTGGCGTGGCGCAATTGCGTGCGGCGGTCGGAGAAGCAGAAAGGTTGCGCAGGCGTCAGGTTGGCGAGCAGCCGTTCCATGCCCGTCTCGGTCGCCCCGCCCTCGTCGGCCAAGCTGAGGTAAAGCGGCGGGCGCACGGTTTTGCGGTAATCGCCCGTCGTGCTGGCCAGCCACTGCGAAAGGCGCTCGCCATCCCATTGCAGGCTGGGCGAGATCGCCGCGTAGCCGGTGAACAGGCCGGGGGTGACCGCCCAGGTCTCGACCACAAAATGCCCCGCCGCGCTCTCGCCGACCAGAAATGCGGTGCCGTCATGCCGATAGCGCGCCTCGACCATCGGCTTGACGGTGTCTGCGATCCACGCGCGGAAAGTCGCGCCCTCGCCTGCGGTCGGCCAGCGCTGGTGTTCTGCGGCATCCTGTGTGGGCGGGAGCAATTCGCGCTGGCGATCTTTCGTCTCGATGCCGACGATGATCGCGTCCTTGCTGCGCCCCCACAGCGCGCCCCAGCGCATCAGGCCGGCGCCCATCATCAGATCCTGCTTCATCGCCCCGTCGAGCATATAGATCACCGGCCAGCGCTTGTCCGGCTCGGCAGCGTAATCGGGCGGCAGGATGATGTTGACGCTGCGCTCCGCTCCAAGCGCTTCCAGAACCACGGTTTCGCCGATGGTGAGCGGCGCGGGTTCGGGCGCGGGGGCCGCTGCCAGCGCCGCTGCGGCGAGAAGCGCGATCACGCTGCCGCCACCGCCACCTTGCACGCCCGCGCAGGCTCCTCGCCTTTCAGCGCGGTGAGGCCGAGCTTCGCAAACAGCGCGCCGTCCTTGTCATCGCCCGCGTTGGGCGCGGTCAGCAGCTTGTCGCCGGTGAAGATCGAATTCGCGCCGGCGAGGAAGCACAGCGCCTGCGTCGCTTCAGACATCGACTCGCGCCCGGCCGAGAGCCGCACCATCGAGCGCGGCATGGTGATCCGCGCCACAGCGACCGTGCGGACGAACTCGATATCGTCGATCTTGGCGAGCGGGGTGTCGGCCAGCATATCGCCCAGCACCGTGCCCTTCACCGGCACCAGCGCATTGACTGGCACGCTTTCGGGATGCTGCGGCAGGGTGGCGAGCGTGTGGACGAAGCCCACCCGGTCCTCGCGCGTCTCACCCATCCCGACGATCCCGCCGCTGCACACATTGATCCCCGCCTTGCGCACGTGATCGAGCGTATCGAGCCGGCACTGGAAATCGCGGGTGGAGATGACGCGCTCGTAATACTCGGGGCTGCTGTCGATATTGTGGTTGTAGTAATCTAGGCCAGCTTCCGCGAGCATCTCCGCCTGATGCGGTTCGAGCATCCCCAGCGTCATGCAGGTCTCAAGGCCCATGTCGCGCACGCCCTTCACGATCTCGACAATCGCGGGCATGTCGCGGTCCTTGGGATTGCGCCACGCCGCGCCCATGCAGAACCGCTGCGAGCCTGCATCCTTGGCCTGCGCCGCGCGCTGGAGCACGGCCTGCACGTCCATCAGTTTTGTGGCTTCGACGCCGCTATCGGCCTTCACCGACTGCGAGCAATAGCCGCAATCCTCCGGACACCCGCCAGTCTTGATGCTGAGCAGGGTGCAGAGCTGGACTTCGGTCGCGGGGTGGTAGGCGCGGTGGACGCTCGCGGCCTGGAACATCAGTTCTGTGAAGGGCAGGTCGAAAAGCCCTGCGATTTCGGCGCGGGTCCAGTCGGTGCGAACACCGTCATGCTGAACTTGTTTCAGCATCCATTTATCCTTTCATGCTGCGGCGAATGGGGCGCGGTGGACCCTGAAACAAGTTCAGGGTGACGGCAAGGTTAGACGGCTAGGTGTTTTCAGATTGCGTCAGCGATCAGCCAAATCAGGAAAGCCGAAACTGCCAGCAACAAAAATGCCGTTATGGTGACGCTGATCCAGAAGCGCCATGGCCTCTCGCGACGCGACATCCGCCCCAGCTCATAGCCAAAATCCGGATCATCGACCTCGAGAACGTAGCCCTGGTGCCAAGCAATGTGGAGCCTCCGAACTGCCCAGACGATGTACGCTATCGCTGCGACGGCCCAGAGCAGCTCGACACTCACTCCGCCGCCTCATCAAACGCCCTCGGCGCAGGCGCACCTCTCAACAGCCCTTCAGTGCTGAGGTCTTCGTCGATCTCGGGCCAGTGGATGCCATACCCCGCCCCGGCCTTCTCCCATTTCGCCCGCTGCTCTAACGTCGCATGAAGCAACCTAGGATACCATGCCAGCGGCACGGCAATCGTCCGGCCGTCCATCAGATCGACGATCAGGCTGGCCTCGTCGAAGCGCACGTCGAGCACGCGCTCGTCGGTCACCTTAGCCGAAATATTCATGCCATGCCTCCGTCAGCGCCGTCTGGTGTTCGGCGACCATCGCCACAATGCCATTGATCTCGTGCGCGCGAAACCCCCGGCTCCGCGCGACTTCGAGGCTGCCGAGCCAGACCTTGATGGTCGCCTCACCCCGGTCGATGTGGATATGCGGCGGCTCGTTCGGTTCGTGGCTGTAGAAATAGAACCGAAACGCGCCGATCCGCATCACCGTTGGCATGGCTACTCAGCCGCCTCGTCCAGCCCTTCACCCAGCGGCGGCATATTGTGCCCAAGCAGCACCAGAATATCCGCTGCGCATTCCACCACATTCGAGCCGGGGCCATAGATCCCCTGCACTCCCGCCTCGCGCAGGTAGTCGTAGTCCTGCGGCGGGATCACGCCGCCTGCCGTCACCTTGATGTCGCCGCGCCCGGCTTCGCGCAGCAAGCGGATCAGCTCGGGGATCAGGGTCTTGTGGCCCGCAGCAAGGCTGGACGCGCCGACCACGTCGACATCGTGTTCCAGCGCCATGGCAACGGATTCCTCGGGCGTCTGGAACAGCGGGCCTGACACCACCTCGAACCCCATGTCACCGAACGCGCTCGCGATCACATTCGCGCCGCGGTCGTGGCCGTCCTGACCCATCTTGGCGATCATGATGCGGGGCGCGCGGCCCAGGCGGCGGCCCACGGCATCCACGCCATCGGTGACCTGCGCCCAGCGGCGGTCGAATTCATAGGCGCTGGCATAGACACCGCTGACCGGCGCAGGCGTCGCATCGTGGCGGCCGAAGACCTCTTCCATCGCCGAGGAAATCTCGCCCAGAGTCGCATCGTGGCGGGCGGCGGCAACTGCCAGCGCCAGCACGTTTTCCCCCGAAGCACAGCCCGCCGTAAGCGCCGCCAGCGCCGCCCTGCACGACGCCTCGTCGCGCCCTTCGCGCACCTTGGCGAGGCGGGCGATCTGGCCGGTGCGGACCATCTGGTTATCGACCTCGAGGGTATCCAGCGCGTCCTCGGCATCCTTGCGATACTTGTTGACGCCGACGATCACCGTCTCGCCCATATCGACCTTGGTCTGCTTTTCCGCCGCCGCGCGCTCGATCGCGGCCTTGGGCGCGCCGGTGGCGACATAGGCGGTCATGCCGCCTGCTGCGTCCACCTCGGCCATCATCGCCTCGGCCTCGGCCACCAGCGTGGCCGTCAGCGCCTCGATGTAGTGCGAGCCGCCGAGCGGATCGACCACGTTGCAGATGCCGCTTTCCTCTTGCAGCACCAGTTGGGTGTTGCGGGCGATGCGGGCGGAGAAATCGGTGGGGAGCGCGATGGCTTCATCGAGCGCATTGGTGTGCAGCGACTGCGTGCCGCCCAGCACCGCCGCCATCGCTTCCACCGTGGTGCGGATGACGTTGTTGTAGGGGTCTTGCTCCTGCAAGCTGACGCCGCTGGTCTGGCAGTGGGTGCGCAGCATCTTGGAGCGTTCGTCCTTCGCCCCCAGATCGTCCATCACCTTGTACCACAGCGTCCTCGCAGCGCGCAGCTTGGCGATCTCCATGAAGAAGTTCATGCCGATGCCGAAGAAGAAGCTGAGGCGGCCCGCGAAGGCGTCAATATCCAGCCCCGCCGCCATGGCGCGGGCGGCATATTCCTTGCCGTCCGCGATGGTGAAGGCGAGCTCCTGCACCGCGGTCGCGCCGGCCTCATGCATATGGTAGCCGCTGATCGAAATGCTGTTGAATTTCGGCATATTGGCCGAGGTGTATGCGATGATGTCGGAGATGATCCGCATCGAAGGCTCGGGCGGGTAGATATAGGTGTTGCGGACCATGAACTCCTTGAGGATATCGTTCTGGATCGTGCCTTCCAGCTTGTCCTGCGACACGCCCTGACGTTCCGCCGCGACGATGAAGAAGGCCAGCACCGGGATCACCGCGCCGTTCATCGTCATGCTGACGCTCATGGCATCAAGCGGGATCTGATCGAACAGGATCTGCATATCCGCGACCGTATCGATCGCCACGCCCGCCTTGCCGACATCGCCGACCACGCGCGGGTGATCGGAATCATAGCCGCGGTGGGTGGCAAGATCGAAGGCGACCGACAGGCCCTTCTGCCCCATCGCCAGATTGCGACGGTAGAAGGCGTTCGATTCCTCGGCGGTGGAGAAGCCCGCATATTGCCGGATCGTCCACGGACGGCCCGCATACATCGAAGCCTTCACCCCGCGTGTGAAGGGCGCGAAACCGGGCAGGCCAGGATCGAAGTCCGCATGATCCTCAGCCGTATACAGCGGCTTGATCGCGAAACCTTCGGGTGTTTGCCAGGTAAGGTCGCGCCCTCGCACTTCCTTGGCGGCGAGGGCGTTCCAGTCGGTGAGGGTCGGTTTTTGGGTCATGGCTTCTCAATCCCGTCATGCTGAACTTGTTTCAGCATCCATGGCTCGGCATTCGGCCAAGGCTGGTGGGGCAAAATGGACCCTGGAAGCAAGGCTGACCATAGGTCAAACAAGTTCAGGGTGACGAACAGCGGAAGAGGATTACTCCCCCTTAAACTCGGCCTTGCGCTTCTGGAGGAAGGCCATGCCGCCCTCCATCGCATCCTTGGTGCGGCCCGCGATGTGCTGGGCCTCGGCTTCGGCGAGCAGCACCTGCTGGAGCGAGCCGTCGAGCGCGGTGGCGATGTTGCGCTTCATGTGGGCGTAAGCCAGCGTCGGGCCGTTGGCGAGTTTCTCGGCCAGCGCGCGGGCTTCGGTCATCAGATCGGCATCCTCGACACACTTGTAGATGAGGCCCCATTCCTCGGCTTGGCTTGCCGAGATCTTCTCGCCCAGCATCATCATCCGCGTCGCGCGTGCACGGCCGATGGCGCGGGCCAGCAGCCAGGTCGAGCCGCCGTCGGGCACGAGGCCGATGTTGACGAAGGCTTGGAGGAAGTATGCGCTCTTGGCGGCGATGGTGAAATCCGCCGCCAGCGCAAGCGAGCAGCCGACACCCGCCGCCGGGCCGTTGACCGCGCAGATCACCGGCACATTCGCGCGGATCAGCTGGCTGATCGCGGGGTTATAGTGATTGTTGAGCGCCTCGTGGCTGCCGCCCTTCCCGCCCAGCGCCGAGCCGGAGCCGCGCGCCGAAAGGTCCGCGCCCGAACAGAAGCCCTTGCCCTCGCCGGTGATCAGCACCGCGCGCGCGTCGCCCAAATCATAGAAGGCCTGACCCAGCTCGTCCGCCATCTGCGGGGGCATGGCGTTGAGGCGCTCGGGGCGGTTGAGCGTGATGGTGAGCAGCGGGCCGTCGCGTTCAACGCGGATGGTTTCGTAGGACATTCGTTTCTCTCCGGGGGTTCAGTTCGACCAATGCGCATCGCCCTTGGGCGTTTCCATGATCTCGGTAAGCATGCCGCCCATGTCCTTGGGATGGACGAAAAAGATAGGGGTGCCGTGCGCGCCGATGCGGGTGGGGCCGAGGATGCGCTTGCCGAGCGCCTCGAACTCGGTGCGGGCTTCGGCGATATCGGGCACTTCGAAGCACAGATGATGCTGCCCGCCGAGCGGGTTCTTGGCGAGGAAGCCCGCCAGCGTGGAGTTCTCCCCCAGCGGCTCGATCAGCTCGATCTGGGTGCCGTTCATCGCGCCATCGGCTCCGGGGGTGTCGACGAAGCAGACCTTCACGCCCTGCTCCTCAAGATCGAACGGCGTGTGGATTGTGGTCGCGCCCATCACGTCGCGGTAGAACGCGATCGAGTCCGCGATGGAGGGCGTGGCGACCCCGATGTGGTTCAGTCTTCCCAGGTTCACTGGTTCGTTCCTCTCTCAAATCCCGTCATGCTGAACTTGTTTCAGCATCCATTCTGCGGCCCGCTCCGCCGGTGCTTGGGACGGGATGGACCCTGAAACAAGTTCAGGGTGACGAAGCCTTCTAATCACCCCATCCGAAAATCAACGAAGCAATACACATGGCAAAAAACAGCCATGCGAATGCTGAAATGAACTTCGTCCAGATCACAAACCTCTTGAACCCCGGATCGCCTCGGTTCGTGGCTTTGCCGGACTCATCCCACACTGCCGGAATTATACCCGACGCGCTCCACATGTTGGCCTGTGACCAAAGCCAGTAGCCCGAGCCTCCTGTGATCAACGCCATGACAAGCTTGAAAATCACGGGAAGCACTTACAACGGAATATTGTCATGCTTCTTCCACGGATTCTCCAACTGCTTCGTCCGCAGCTTCCTTAGCCCCAAGGCAATCCGCCGGCGGGTCGAGTGCGGGTGGATCACCTCGTCGATATAGCCGCGCGAAGCCGCCACAAAGGGATTGGCGAAGCGGTCTTCGTATTCCTTGGTCCGCTCGGCGATCTTGGCTGGGTCGTCCTTTTCCTGGCGGAAGATGATCTCCACCGCGCCCTTGGCGCCCATCACCGCGATTTCCGCCGTGGGCCAGGCGTAGTTCAAATCGCCGCGCAGGTGCTTTGAGGCCATCACGTCATAGGCCCCGCCGTAAGCCTTGCGGGTGATGACGGTGATCTTGGGCACGGTCGCCTCGGCATAGGCGAACAGCAGCTTGGCGCCGTGCTTGATGATCCCGCCCAGTTCCTGCGCCGTGCCGGGGAGGAAGCCGGGGACGTCGACGAAGGTCAGAATCGGGATTTCAAACGCATCGCAGAACCGCACGAAGCGCGCGGCCTTCTTCGAGGAATTGATATCGAGCACACCGGCGAGCACCATCGGCTGGTTCGCCACCACGCCCACAGTGCGGCCTTCCACGCGGCCGAAACCGCACAGGATATTGCCCGCGTGCGCCGGCTGGATCTCGAAGAAATCGCCCTCGTCCAGCACCTTGGTGATGACCTCGTGCATATCATAGGGCTGGTTGGCATTATCGGGGATCAGCGTGTCGAGGCTGTCCTCCAGCCGATCCCACGCGTCGGTGGTGGGCAGCACGGGGGCTTCGTCACGGTTGGAGAGCGGCAGGAAATCGACGAACCGCCGGGTGGCCAGCAGCGCCTCGACATCGTTCTCGTAGGCGAGATCGGCCACGCTCGTCTTGGTCGTGTGGGTGATCGCCCCGCCCAACTCCTCCTGCGTCACGACCTCGTTGGTGACGGTCTTCACCACGTCGGGGCCGGTGACGAACATGTAGGAGCTGTCCTTCACCATGAAGATGAAGTCGGTCATGGCAGGCGAATACACCGCCCCGCCCGCGCACGGCCCCATGATCAGGCTGATCTGCGGCACCACGCCGGATGCCAGCACATTGCGCTGGAACACCTCGGCATAGCCGCCGAGGCTGGCCACGCCTTCCTGAATCCGCGCCCCGCCCGAATCATTGAGGCCGATCACCGGTGCGCCGACCTTCAGCGCGGTGTCCATCACCTTGCAGATCTTCTCGGCATGGCGCTTTGACAGCGAGCCGCCAAACACGGTGAAGTCCTGCGAGAAGACATAGACCAGCCGGCCATTGATGGTGCCGCTGCCGGTCACCACCCCGTCGCCGGGGATCTTCTGCGTCTCCATCCCGAAGTCGATGCAGTCGTGTTCGACATAGGCGTCGAGCTCTTCAAAGCTGCCTTCGTCGAGCAGCACGTCGAGCCGTTCGCGCGCGGTCAGCTTGCCCTTGGCGTGCTGGGCTTCGATGCGCTTGGCCCCGCCACCCATGCGGGCAGCTTCGCGGCGGCGTTCCATTTCGGCGATATTGGCGGACAATGGGGATCCCCTCTTATGAGCTTTGCCAAACGCGTTGCCTTAGCGTGCCGCCAGCGTCAACGTGGCAAAAGTGGCGGGACGGGCGAAGGGAGGCCTCGCAATGTTTGTCTCTGATGTGTTGGTGATCGGCGGCGGGATCGCTGGGCTCTCGGTAGCGGCGCGGCTTTCGAGGCACGGAATCGTGACGGTGCTGGAGGGCGAGAGTGCGCCGGGATACCATGCATCGGGCCGTTCGGTCGCCTTTGCGCATTATGGCCTCGGCAATGTGCCGGTGCGCACCTTGACCGCGCTGAGCATGGCAGAACTCGCCGCGCACGGGAGCGTGCACCCCGCGCTGCATGTCGCGGGCGCTGGCGACATCGCGGCGCTCGATGCGTTGGAGAAGGTCCACCGCCAATTCGGCTGCGATTATGCGCGGATCGGGCCGGAGGAGGCACGCGCGCTGATGCCCTGTCTGAAGCCAGAGGCCTTCGCCGCCGCGCTCGTCGACCACGGGTCGTTGAAGCTCGATACACACGCGATGCTACAGGCCCATGTCGCACAGATACGCGCCGGCCGCGGCGCGGTGATTCCAGGGGCGCGAGTCATGATGCTTGGGCATGAGGGCGGCCGATGGGTCGCAGTCCGGACAGACGGCACGCGGCATGGCGCACCAGTGCTGGTCAACGCGGCAGGCGCATGGGCGGACGAGATTGCGCGGATGGCGGGGGTGGCTCCGGTGGGGATCGAGCCGCGCCGCCGGACGGTCATCTCCTTTGCCGCGCCCGAGGGCGAAGATGTGCGACACTGGCCTTTCACCAAGACGGTCGGCGCAGGCTTCTACCTGCTGCCCGAGGGGCGCGGGCAATTGCTCGCCTCGTCGATGGATCAGACCCCGTCGGCCCCGTGCGACGCGGCAGCGGAGGAATTGGACATCGCGATTGCGGCTGACAGGGTGGAGCAAGCGACCACGCTGGCGATCCGCCGCATCAGCCACAGCTGGGCAGGCCTCAGAAGTTTCGCGCCGGACGAATTGCCGGTGATCGGCCCTGCGGCAGGCGCGCCGGGGTTTGTGTGGTGTGCGGGCCAGGGCGGCTACGGCTTCCAGACCGCGCCTGCGCTGTCGCGGATTGCGGAAAGCGCGGCGCTCGGCCTGCCCTTCCCCGAAGATTGCGCGGCAGCGGGGCTATCGCCGGACGCCTTCGCCCCCGCGCGCCTCGGCGCCTAGAACCGCCGCATCACGCTACGTGCCAGCGCGGGCGAGATGGAATAGACCGCGCGCAGCAGCTTCACCATGCCGACATTGGCCTCATCGTGGCCCTTCTCCAGCGCGGCGACGATCTGGCGCGCGCATTCCTCGGGCGGCATCTTGGAGGTCTTGCGGTCGGCGGTCATCTGGGTGTCGACCACCGGCGGCAGCGCCTCGATCACGTGGATCGGCTCGCCCGCCAGCTGCGCCCGCAGCGCCATGGTGTAGCTGCGCAGGCCCGCCTTGCTGGCGCAATAGACCGAGCTTGCGGTGTTGGGCGCAATCGCAAGACCGCTTGTCACGTTGACGATTGCTGCCCGAGGTCGGGCGCGCAGGCGTGGCAACAGCGCAGTGATCAGGCGGATGGGCGCGGAGAGGTTGGCATAGAGGCAGCCGTCGGCCGCATCCGGATCAGGCAGGCTATTTCGCACATCATGCGCCACGCCCAGCCCGGCATTGTTGATGAGGATATCGATCGGGCGATCGCCCAAGGCCGCCACCAGCGCATCCACGCCGCCCGCGTGCGAAAGATCGGCGGCGATCACCGCGAACCCCTCAGCCTCCATCGCCGCCAGCCGCGCCGGATCGCGGCCGGTGAGGATTACCTGCGCGCCCTTCGCGTGAAGCTGGCGCGCGATCTCGCGCCCGATCCCTGCGCTGCCGCCGGTCAGCAGCACCAGTTTGTCGTTCACTTGCATCAGACTTTCACCACCCCGTGCGCAATCAGACTTGTTCCGCAATCCGCGATGGTGTCCTCGACCGGGCGCATTGTCCAGCCGAGCCGCTGTTTCGCGTGGCTGGCATCGACATGGCGGATCTTGCCGATCTCGGTCTTGATGCCGCGCACCTCGGCATTGAACAGCGCGAGGATATTGACGACCCAGTCGGGCATGGGCCGGGTCGGAACCTTGCGCGCCTGCTCGCCCAGCCGCGCGCGCAGCACGCCGCCGATCTGGAGCGCGGTGAGGAACTGCCCTGCCCCCAGGAACCGCTCGCCCGCCAGCCCCGGCGTTTCCAGCGCCAGCACATGCAGCGCGGCAATATCGCGCACGTCGACAATCGGAAAGCCGAGGTTGGGCGCCATCGGCATCGCGCCTGACAGCAATTGGGAGACCAACTCGACCGAGGCAGAAAAGTCGCCGCTGTCCACGGGGCCGAGCACCATGCCGGGATTGACCGAGACGAACTCCATAGCGCCGCCCTCGGCCGCCACCCATTCGCGCGCGGCGCGTTCGGCGAGGGTCTTGGATTTGACGTAGGGATAGGCGTCGGGGTGGTTGATGTCGGTCCAGCGGCTTTCATCGAAGGTGTATTCGCCGCGGTCCACGCCGTAGATCACCGCCGCGGTCGAGCTGGTCTGGACAAAGCGGGTGACGCCGGCATCGCGTGCAAAGCGCAGCGCACGCAGCGTGCCTTCGCGCGCGGGAATGATCAGGTCGTCCTCGTGCTTGGGGGCCTGTGCGGGGATCGGCGAGGCGACATGGGCGACATGGGTGCAGCCCCGCATGGCCTCGGCCCAGTCGGCATCACTCATCAATTCGGCGGCGAACAGGCGAAACTGGTCAGCGGGAGGATTGCCAAGCCGCGCGCGCAAACCCGCCTCGCTCTTGGCGACATTGCGCACCGTGCCGTGCACCACCCAGCCCTTGGCCAGCAATTGCCGGATCACCTCTCCAGCAATGTAGCCGCTTGCCCCCGAAACCAGAACCGTGCCTGCCATGCGCCCCCCCTTGATCAGATCATTGACCGGCCTTAGCATATAAGTTTTATATTGCAACCTATTTGAAGAGGACCAGCTCCTCGGCCATGGTCGGGTGGATCGCGACCGTCGCGTCGAAATCGGCCTTGGTCAGCTTTGCCTTCACCGCAATCGCGGCGGCCTGCATGATTTCGGGCGCTTCGGGGCCGATCATGTGGATGCCGACGATCCGGTCGTTCGCGGCATCGACGATCATCTTGTAGAGGCTGCGCTCGTTGCGGCCCGCCACGACGTTTTTCATCGGGCGGAAATCGGACTGGTAGACCTTGATATTGCCGAGCTTGTTGCGCGCCTCGCCCTCGGTCATGCCGACGGCGGCAATCGGCGGGTGGCTGAACACCGCGCTCGGCACGCAGGAATGGTCGACCGCATAAGGCTCGCCCGGGCCGAACACGCTATCGGCAAAGGCCTGGCCTTCACGGATTGCCACGGGGGTGAGCTGCACCCGGTCGGTCACATCGCCCACGGCATAGACGTAATCAACATTGGTGCGGCTGAAGGCATCGACCACGATCTCGCCCTTTGTGCCCGTTTCGATGCCGAGAACCTCCAGCCCCAGCCCCTCGACATTGGGAACGCGGCCGGTGGCCACCATCACAGCGTCGAATTCGCGCGGATCGTGCCCGGTCAGCTTGACCTTGAGGGTGCCGTCCTCCTGCTTCTCGATCTGCTCGAACTCGGTCATGAAGAGGAACTCGATGCCCTTCACCATCGAGATCTGCAGCAGCCGGTCGCGCACCGAGGTGTCATAGCCGCGCAGGATCGTGTCAGACCGGTTGGCGATCGTCACCTTGCAGCCGAATTCGTTGAAGATGCCGGCAAATTCATTGGCGATATAGCCCCCGCCCGCAATCAGGATGCGGCGCGGCAGGGCATCGAGATGAAACGCCTCGTTCGAGGTGATGACGTGCTCGTTGCCCGGAAAATCGGGGAGCAGCGGGCGCGCGCCGGTGGCGATCAGGATATGGCCGGCGGTGACGACCTTGCCGCTCGCCAGCGTGATCTGGTGCGGGCCGGTGATGGTCGCTCGCTCGTTGAAGACGGTCACCTTGTGGTTGCTGAGCGTCTCGCCATAGAGCCCTTCGAGCCGCGACACGTCTTTCTGGACGTGATCACGCAGCGCAATCCAGTCAAAGCGCTTGCCCTCGATGGTCCAGCCAAAATGCTCGGCATCCACCAGATCCTCGGCGAAATGGGCGCCGTAGACGAGCATCTTCTTGGGCACGCAGCCGCGGATCACACAGGTGCCGCCGACCCGGTATTCCTCCGCCACCGCCACGCGCGCGCCGTGGGCAGCGGCAACGCGGCTGGCGCGCACCCCGCCCGATCCCGCACCGATGGTGAAGAGGTCAAAGTCATAGTGATCGGCCATCGTGCTGCTCCCGTTCTTACGGGCCGCATATGGCCGCGCGCGCCGATGGGGGCAACCACCGGCGCGCGCAAAGGAGTATTTCAGACCATGGAATGGGGGGCAGGTTACGCCTGCCCGCGCCAGTCAGGTGTCAGGATCAGGCGCTGGCAGAACGCGGACGACCACCGCCGCCGCCGCCGGGACGACCGCGACCGCGATTACCGCCGCCGCCATTGCCGCCGCCATTTCCTGCAGGACGTCCGCCACCGCCGGGGTGACGCTGGCCGCCGCCATTGCCGGCCGGACGCGGTGCGCGACGATCCCCTTCGGGACGACGCTCGCCCTGCTGGGGACGACGCTCGCCATCAGGACGGCGCTCACCCTGCTGCGGGCGACGTTCGCCCTCGGCACGGCGCTGTTCACCCTGCTGCGGACGGCGCTCGCCCCGATTTTCACCCTGCGGCTTGCGATCACCTTGCGGGCGCTGGCCGAGCGGGCGCGGGTTGACGCGCTTCATCGGCTGACGCGGCGCAGGCTTGGTCGGGCCTTCGCCTTCGACCACCGCACGGAAGTTGTCGGGCAGCGCGAGGCGATCCAGCTCGGCGCCGGTCACCTTGCGGATGTCCTTGAGATAGGCGCGTTCGTCCTCGGCACAGAAGGCAATCGCCACCCCGTCCTTGCCCGCACGCGCGGTGCGGCCGATGCGGTGGACATATTGTTCAGGCACATTGGGCAGCTCGTAATTGAACACGTGGCTGACGCCCGGAATGTCGATCCCGCGCGCGGCCACATCGGTCGCGATCAGCACCGGCACGCGAGCCTTGCGGAACTCGTCAAGCGCGCGCTGGCGCTGCGGCTGCGACTTGTTGCCGTGGATCGCATTGCTTTCGATCCCGGCCTGCTGCAACCGCTTCACCACCCGGTCCGCGCCATGCTTGGTGCGGGTGAAGATCAGCACGCGTTCCATCGCGCCGGGGATGGTGTGGCGGCCCTTGAGGATCATTTCGAGCAAGCTGAGCTTCTCGTCCTGCTGCACCATGAACAGGTACTGGTCGATCCGCTCGGCAGTGGTGCTTTGCGGGGTGACCGAGACCTGCACCGGATTGTTGCAGAAGCCGCTCACCAGTTCCTTGATCGCCTTGGGCATGGTGGCGCTGAAGAACAGCGTCTGGCGCTCCTTGGGGGCGAGATCCTTGATCTTGCGCAGCGCATGGATGAACCCGAGATCGAGCATCTGGTCAGCTTCGTCGAGCACCAGCACTTCGATGCCAGCGAGGTTCAGCGCCTTCTGATCGATCAGATCGAGCAGGCGGCCCGGCGTGGCGACCAGAATGTCGGTGCCGCGGTGCAGCTTGTTGCGATCCTTGCCAACGCTCGTGCCGCCGACGATGCATTGCACCTTGAGACCGGCGAGCGCGCCGTAATCCTTGGCGCTATCGGCAATCTGCACCGCGAGTTCGCGGGTCGGGGCCAGCACCAGCATACGGCAGGATTTGAACGGGATCTGCTTGTCCGCCTCACGCAGACGATCAATGCTGGGGAGCATGAAGGCGGCGGTCTTGCCGGTGCCGGTCTGGGCAATGCCGAGCAGATCGCGGCCCTTCAGAACCGCCGGGATAGCCTGTTCCTGGATCGGGGTGGGGATGGTGTAGCCCTTGAGGTCAAGAGCCTGGAGCACGGGCTGCGACAGCCCGAGATCAGCAAAAGTAGTCGTCATGTGGAGTAAACTCGCAAATAATCTGCGACGCGCTTCCGCCAATCCCAAACGGATTGCGGGCGCGGCGCGGGGGTTGAAACCGCCCGCGTGAAAAGGGAAGTCTTGGAGGTAGAACCGAAGTGCGGCCGGGGCGGATGCTTTTAGATTTCCGCCGCTTCACGCATGGCTAGCGCGCTTCGATGGGCGCCATGTGGGGGCTGAGCGCCGAAATGTCAAAGGATTATCGATCCGGCTTGATCGACATGTCGAAGGTGATGCGTCCGGTGTAGGTGCCGCGGACGGCTGTTCCCCAGGCATCGCGCGCCGGCGCAAAGCGCGAACGGCGCACCAGCACCTCGCATAACTGCTTGCTTACAAGCGGGCTTCTGAACTTGCGTGACAGAGCGCAGCTGGCGGGCATGCTGTCCGGACCGACCTCGATGGTGTAATCGAGCTGCTGGGCCAGCATCCCGAGGCGCGAGGACACGCCGGTCAATTCGCTGAGCCCGTCAAACGCGATCAGCTGCGGCGGCGTCGGAGCCTGAACAACCGGCGCTGGCAGCGGCACTGCATCCTGAGCCGCCGCAACCGGCGCGCACAGCCCAGCGCCGAGCGCCCAGATGGTCAGCCCTTGCCAGCCGCTCCGCCCGAACCTGCGCCCAGTCACCGGCGGATTACCGGCTCGGCTGGAAGAACGAGGCGATTTCGATTTCGCCTTCATAGGTGCCCGTCACCGATTTGCCGGTTTCGTCACGGGCAGGCTCGAACTCGACGGTTTCGATAAATGCCGCGCACAGGCGCTTGGCGGTGTAGGCCGACTTGAAGCTGCGCGAGAAACTGCATTCCACCGGCTTGCCCTCGGTATCCACGCTAAGCTTGTAGCCGAGCACCTGCGTGAGCATCCCCAGCTGCATCATGCGCCGATAGAGGATGGGCCGGTCAATCGACTTGAGCTGCGGGGTCGCGGCCGGATCGCTGGCGGCGGGGGTGGCCTGCATCCGCGCCTCCTCGATCTCGTTGGCCGCCAGCGGCCCGCTCAGAGCGAGCGTGTAGGCAGCGGCGCCAATCATGGCAGCGCGGCGGACAATCAGGTTCGACATGGGCTACTCCCTGCTCAGCACGATAGCTGAACGCAGATTATCATGGAGTGCGCCGCAGTGTCACTCCTTTTCGCGCATTTCCAGATAGTTGAGCCGGCCTGCATAGGTGCTCTCGATCGCTGCGCCCGAAGCATCGCGCGCAGGTTCGAAGGTGTGGTGCTTGAGCAGCACTTCGCACAACTTGTCGTTCACGTAGTTCATCCGGAACCGCTCGGTCAGCTCGCACGTGATCGGTGTGCCGGCCTGGTCGACCGACAGGGTGTAGCCCACCTCTTCGCGCCACACCCGCAGGCGCGACGAAGTCTGGAGGAACTGGCGCTCGCCATCGAAAGACACCAACCGCGCCGGCTTGACCTTGGAGCGCGCCGTGCCGTCCCCCGCATCATCATTCGCAAAGGCCGCGGGTGCGCTGGCGAGTGCAATCAGGATAGCGGCAGACAAGCACAGGTTTTTCATGGGCACCCTTGGTCGCAGGATCGGTGGGGGAGGCGATTCTGCGGCAAGAATAGATGTTTGCGCCGCGCGTGCAAATCTTCCGCGAACACGCGCATCATTCAACGGGAAATGTCGCAGATGCGGTAGGCGCGCGTCATAATATTACCGCACTGAGAAAAATTGAAACAGCGCTGTAAAATTTCTGCAACATCGCCGCCACACCCTGCCGCGCTGCGGCAGCGCCGGTGTGGCGCGCCTGCATCAGACCTGCATCACGCCAGCCCGGCCGCCGCCATCAGCGCCATGGTGCTTGGATCAAAGCTGCCCTCGCCGCTGTCGATCTGCTTGGCGATGGCCTTGCCCAGCTCCACTCCGAACTGGTCGAAGGGGTTGATGCCCAACAGCACTGCATTGGCGAAGGTGCGCTGTTCGTGGAACGCGATCAGCGCGCCGAGCGCCGCCGCATCGCAATCATCGAGCAGGAAGGTGGTCGAAGGCCGATCCCCCGGATAGGCGCGCGCGGGATCTTCCGAGGCCTTGCCCGCCATCAGCGCCGCGCCCTGCGCAAGGCAGTTCAACAGCAGCGTGCGGTGATGCGCCGGATCAAGCTCATCCCCCGGCGCGATGCTGGCGATGAAATCGACCGGGATCAGATGCGTGCCCTGATGGAGCAGCTGGAACACCGCGTGCTGCCCGTCGGTGCCCACCCCGCCCCAGGTCACCGCCGCGGTCGGCCCGTCGACCGGCTTGCCATCGACAGTCACGCTCTTGCCGTTCGATTCCATCTCGAGCTGCTGGAGATAATCGGGCAGCAGCGCGAGGCGTTCGTCATAGGCAAACACCGCGCGGGTCTGGCAGCCGCGCAGGCGGGTGTAATACTGATCGGCAAAGGCCGCGAGCAGCGGCGCATTCGCGCGGCCTTCGGCGGTGCGGAAGTGATCGTCCACCGCCTTGGCCCCGGCCAGCATTTCGCGGAATTCTTCCATGCCGATGGCCAGCGCAATCGGAAAGCCGATCGAGGAGAACAACGAATAGCGCCCGCCCACGCTTTCGGGGAATGGCAGCACGCGGGTTTCGTCCACGCCCCATTCGACCGCCTTGTCTGGCGCAGCGGTGAGCGCGATCACCCGCCCGCCGGGGTCCGCCACGCCGTTATCGGCGAGCCACTTCAGCGCGCTGGCCCCATTGGTCATGGTTTCAATGGTGGTGAAAGTCTTGGAGGCGAGCGCAATCAGCGTCGTCTGAGGGTCGCAGGCGGCAAAGGCCTGTTCGAGCGCCAGCCCGTCGATATTCGAGACGACGTGGACATCCACCAGCGCCAGTTCGCGGGTCAGCGCGTCGATCGCGAGCGCCGGTCCGAGCGCCGAGCCGCCGATGCCGATGCTGATGCAATGCTTGATTTCGCCCAGAGCGCCGTCATGGATCGCCTCGACCAGCATCCCCATGCGCGCCAGCAACGCCTCGGCCTCGTCAACCTGTGCAGGGGTGCCGCTGCCGCGCAGCGCGCCGTGGGTGGCAGCGCGGCCTTCGGTGACGTTGACGATCCCGCCGTCGAACAAAGCCTCGCGCGCCTGAACAAAACCCGCAGCCTCGGCCAGCGCCTCGAACGCTGTGAGTTCTGCTTCGCCCAGATGGGTCTTGGAAAAGTCGATGCGCATCCCTGCCTCGGCCGCAATGCCGGGGACGGCCGGCCAGGCGATGTGCCGCGTCATCGCCTCGACCCGCGCAGGATCAGCCGCGAATTGCGCCGCCAGCGTCTGCGGAGCAAGTGCCCGCAAGCCTTCCCAGGCCGCCGCCACCGCTGCTTTGCCGTGTTCCATGCCCGATCCGCTCATCACCGTTCCCCTTTGCGCATATTTGCCGAGCCGAGTAAGGGCAGGAGCAATGGATGTTAAGAGCCAATCTCTCGAACCCGCAATGATGCGGACAGAAGGCGGCGAGACTGCGCGTCAGGGTGACAGTTGGGGCAGCTTTGCCTGGTTCCTCGTCAAGCTGATCGTGGCCGTGCTGCTGCTGCGCACACTCGCCTTCTCGCCTTTCTCGATCCCGTCGGAGAGCATGCTCCCGCGGCTGATGAACGGCGACTATCTGCTCGCTGCCAAATGGCCCTATGGCTTTTCGCGCCATTCGCTGCCGTTTGACCTGCCCTTGCCCGAAGGCCGCATTATGGCGTGCTCCCCCGAACGCGGGGACGTGGTGATCTTCAAGCACCCGATCGACGGGCGCGACTATATCAAGCGGGTGATTGCCCTGCCCGGCGACAGCATAGGCGTGATCGGCGGGCAGCTGGTGCTCAACGGCACACTCGTGGAGCGGGTGCAGATCGCCGATTTCCTGCTCCCGCTTTCGCCCAATACCGGCTGCGAATGGGGCGGCGAGAGCACGCGGCTGGCAGACGGGCGCGAAGCGTGCCGCTATCGCCGCTTCCGCGAAACCCTGCCCGGCGGCACCAGCTACGACGTGCTCGATTTCGGGCTCACCACAGGCGACAGCTACGTGCCCGTGCGCGTGCCGGAAGGGACCATGTTCGTGATGGGCGACAACCGCGACAATTCGCGCGACAGCCGCTGGCCGGCCGCTGCGGGTGATGCCGTGGGGCTGGTGCCGCAGGATCTGCTGGTGGGGCGCGCCGGGCTGGTGGTGTGGTCCACCGATGGCAGCGCGGAATGGATCAAGCCGTGGACGTGGTTCAGCGCCGCGCGCTGGGCGCGGATCGGCGGCACGCTGTGAGCGGGCTTGATCCTTCCACCCGCGAATGGCTCGCCGCACTTGGCTTTGTCGTGGACGTCGAGGCCCCGTGGCTCGAAGCGCTCACCCACGGCAGCTTCAACGGCGCTGGCGCAGGCGGAGCAACCGATTACCAGCGGCTCGAATTTCTGGGGGACCGCGTGCTCGGCCTGTCGGTCGCCAGCTGGCTTTACCGCGCAGGCGACGGGCCGGAGGGCAAGCTGTCGCAGCGCCTCAATGCGCTTGTCAGCGGGGCGACCTGCGCGCGCATCGCCCGCGAGATCGGCCTGCCCGCTCACATCCGCTTGGGCAAACAGGCGCGCGATGATGGCGGCGCGGATAGCGACAAGATCTTGGGCGATGTGATGGAGGCCCTGATCGGCGCCTGCTTCATCGAGCACGGCTTTGACGACGCGCGCGATGCGATCTACCGGCTGTGGGCGAGCGAGCTTGAAGGCGATGTCGGCAAGGCCAAACACCCCAAAAGCGCGTTGCAGGAATGGGCCGCGGGCAACCGCCGGACCATGCCGCATTACGAGGTGGTCGAACGCAGCGGCCCCGATCACGCGGCGCGCTTCACCGTGCGCGTCACCATCCGCAATGTCGGCTCGGCCGAAGCGGTTGCCACCAGCAAGGGCGAGGCCGAACGGCTCGCCGCCAAGGCATTTCTCGAACAATACGGGTAATATCCCGAATGGAACAATGATGGACGAACAAGCTCCCCCCTCCTCCGCCACCTCCTCTGGCCCCACCCGGTGCGGCATGGTTGCCGTGATCGGCGCGCCGAATGCGGGCAAATCGACGCTGGTGAACCAGCTGGTCGGCCAGAAGGTCGCGATCACCAGCGCCAAGGCGCAGACCACCCGCGCGCGGATGCTGGGCATTGCGTTGCACGAATTGGCGGGCGTGCCGGTGCAGATGATCCTGGTCGACACCCCCGGCATCTTCGCGCCCAAGCGCCGGCTCGACCGCGCGATGGTGAGCGCGGCGTGGGAAGGCGCGGAAGCCGCCGATGCCGTGCTGCTGCTGGTCGATCCGATCAAGCAACGCCGCCATGAACTGGAACCGCTGCTGGAAGCACTGGCAGGCCGCCCCGAACGCAAGATCCTCGTCCTCAACAAGGTCGACCGCGCCAAGAAAGAGCCCATGCTCGCGCTCGCACAGGAGCTCGGCGGCAAGGTCGATTTTGCCGAGATCTACTTCGTCTCGGCGCTGACCGGAGACGGCGTGCCGGAACTGAAGGACGCGCTGGCCGGCATGATGCCCGAGGGCGAATGGATGTATCCCGAAGATCAGGTGTCCGACGCATCCGAACGCCTGCTCGCCGCCGAAATCACCCGCGAACAGCTCTACCAGCAGCTCCATGAGGAACTGCCCTACGACAGCGCGGTGCGGCCCGAGCGTTACGAGGTGCGCAAGGACGGCAGCGTGGAAATCCACCAGCAGATCGTCGTCACCCGCGACAACCAGCGCGCGATCGTGCTCGGCAAGGGCGGATCAAAGATCAAGGCCATCGGCGCGGCGGCGCGCGCGGAATTGATCGAAGTGCTGGGCGTGCCGGTGCACCTCTACCTCCACGTCAAGGTGCTGGAGAACTGGGCCGAGGACAAGGAAGTGTTCGAGGAAATGGGGCTGGACTGGGTGCGGTGATGCGGATTGCGCTACTCCTGTCGATGTGCGCAACCTTGGTGCTCGCGACAGGGTGCGCGCCTTCCGATGAAGAAGGCACTAAGTCGGCGCTTAGCGGCACCAAAAGCGCAAATCGGAGTGCCGGAACCGACGGACAGGCGGCCTATTTAAGCGACGAGGCAATCGCAACAGGATGCTCCATCGCTGCAAAATACATCGCTGCTCAATTCGATAAGTCGGACAAGCCTATCGTCCTTGGAGACGCAACGGCATACGCTCCTCCGCTCACGGATGACGACGCATCATTTGCAATCGCATACCTCCTCAACGGTGAAAAAGGCGATGCGACTGACCCTGCCAACCAAGCGCGAGCTCGTGCCCTGGTCACCCTGATCGGCCGCAATCTATTCGAGCAATGCCCCTCGATTGCGGATCTAAAGGCAAAACGGGCTTTCACCCCAGACCCCAAGCAAGAAACACCACCGGTGACCCCTGACGGTCTTTTCTACACCTATGACACGCTCGCCGTTTCTCTTCCGCTGGTCGACCTAGAACGCGGTCAGGCCTTCATGTGGACCGCAACCGGATGCGGTCCCCTATGCGGCGGAAGTGGAATCGAGATTTTCACCCGCCGGTCGGACGGAAGCTGGTCGCGGACCGACTATATGGGCCTGACGATCAGCTAGCCAACCCGAACTACGTCTTCCCGGGCTTGACGCGGGATCCCGCTTGTTGGGGCGATGGCAGAGGTGAAGGTAGCGGACCCCCGGATCAGGTCCGGGGAGACATGGATGGTAGGCGGGAAAGAATCACCCCCGCCCCAGCTTCTCCAGCTTCGCCTTCAATGCCGCCTCGTCGAATGGTTTGACGATGTAGTCGTCCGCGCCGGCCGCGATGCCGTCGTGGATGTCCTTGGCCTCGCCGTTCGAGGTGCAGAACACCACGATCGGCTCCTTCGGCGTGGGGATACCGCGCAGCTTGGTGACGAATTCGATCCCGTCCATTTCGGGCATATTCCAGTCCGTCAGCACCAGATCGGGCATCGATTTCTTGCAGCGCGCGAGCGCTTCCTCGCCGTTCTCGGCCTCGACCGGGACATAGCCGAGGCTGAGCGCGATCTTGCTGGAGACCTTGCGGATCACCCGGCTGTCATCGACGATCAGGCAAGTGCGCGCCGTCGCCGCGGGGGCGGCATTGCCGGCATAGCGATCGCGCATGGCCTTGGCAGCGGCGACAATCGCGTCGGTTTCGGACGTGGCGGGTTCGGGCGCCGGTGCGGGAGCGGGCGCGGCGGGCGCGCGCGAGTGCATCGCGGCGCGGGCTTCGGCCAGCGGCCGGGGCGCGGGCGCTGCCGGTGCTTCGGCCTCGACGATGATGTCGGCCTCGGCCTCAGCCTCAGCCTCAGCCTCAGCCTCGGCTTCCATGTCGGCGGCCACCTGCGCGGCTTCGCGGGCCTTTTCGCCAGCGGCCAGCTTTTCCGCCAGCGTCTTGCCTTCAAAGCCGGTGCGGCGATTGGGGCCGGAATTGCGCTTGATCAGATTCTGCACGGTTCGTGCTCCCCGCCCAGAGTGGCAAAGCCGGCGTCGTAGGCGCGCGCGGCGTAATCATCCGAAAACGGATCCTCGCCCGCCACCGGGCCTTCGCCCGGCGTCATGCGAATATGCAGATACGGCATCCAGACATCGCCGAATTCGGCCTTCTGGTACCAGACGTCGAGCACGTCGTAGCTCGCCCACAGCCCGTCCGGCTCGCGCAGGCGAATACCTTCGCCGATGCGCGGCACCGCGGCAAAGCGGATGCGGGCCTGGGTCTGATGCGTCTCGTTCTGGACTTCGATTTCAATCACGGTGCAGCCCCTGGTCTCGGGAGACCGGTGATAGGCTGCAATGCTTTATGATTTACCAACGCGCCCGCTGCCAGAGCGCGAAGGCAGGGCTATTTTGCCGCTTTTTTGGCTGGTGCCTTTTTCTTGGCAGGTGCCTTCTTTTTGGCGGCGGCTTTCTTGGGCGCAGCCTTCTTTTTGGCCTTACCCTTCGCCGGACCCTTGGCGGCGCGCGCGTCGATCAGCTCGATAGCCGCTTCGATCGTGACATCCTCGGGCTTTACGTCGCGCGGGATGGTGGCGTTGGTGGTGCCGTCGGTCACGTAGGGGCCGTAGCGGCCCGGCATGACCTTGATTTCGCCGCCGCTGACGGGGTGCGCGCCGAGCGTTGCGATGGCTTCCGCCTTGCCCCGCGCCGCACCGCCCGCGCCGCGATTGGCGGCCTGCGCGAGGATATCGACCGCACGGTTCATCCCCACCTCGAACACCTCACGGGTATTGGTGAGTTTACCATACTTGCCATCGTGCCGCAGGTAAGGCCCGTAACGCCCGATATTGGCTTCAATTTCGAGCCCGGTATCGGGATGTGCGCCGATGATGCGCGGCAGATCGAGCAGCTTCACCGCCCAATCGAGATCGAAATCGTCGAGATCCTTGGGGATGCTCGCGCGCTTGGCTTCCTTGCCGTCGCCCATCTGCACATAGGGGCCAAAGCGGCCGGTCTTGCGGTGAATATCCTCGCCGGTTTCGGGATGCTGGCCCATGATGCCATCATCCGCCCCGCCCTCACCCTCGCCGCCCGGCTGGGCGAAACGACGGGTGAATTTGCACTCGGGGTAGTTCACGCAGGCCACAAAGGCACCAAAGCGACCGCCGCGCAGGGACAAGCGGCCATTGGCGCGGCCTTCGCTGGCGCAGAGCGGGCAGTCGCGCGGGTCAGAGCCATCTTCGCGCGGCGGAAACAGGAAGTCGGAGAGGTATTCGTCCAGCGCCTCAGTCACTTCCGAGGGGAGCTTCTCCATCACCTCATCGGCCTTGGGCTTGAAGTCCTTCCAGAAGCGGGCGAGCAGCAGCTTGTAATCCTCGCGCCCGTCGGAGACGACATCGAGTTCGTCCTCCATCCCGGCGGTGAAATCATAGGCGACATAGGTGGGGAAGAAGCGTTCGAGGAAGGCGGTCAGCAACCGGCCGCTCTCCTCGGCGAAGAAGCGGTTCTTCTCCATCCGCACGTAGGCGCGGTCGCGCAGGGTCTGGATGGTCGAGGCGTAGGTGGACGGGCGCCCGATGCCGAGCTCCTCCAGACGCTTGACGAGGCTGGCTTCCGAGAAGCGCGGCGGCGGCTGGGTGAAATGCTGGGTCGCCTCGACGCCGCGCTTGGCCGGGGTGTCACCCGCCTTGAGCATCGGCAGCAGGCCTTCCTCATCCTCGTCTTCCGAGGCTGCCTTGTCGTCAAAGCCTTCCTGGTAGACCGCGAGGAAGCCGGGGAAGCGGATCACCTGGCCGGTGGCGCGCAGCTCGTGCTGGCCGGTGGCATCGCGCAGCGTGACGGTGGTGCGCTCCATCTGTGCGGTCGCCATCTGGCTCGCCATCGCGCGCTTGAAGATCAGATCGTAAAGCTTCGCCTCATCGCCAGTGCCGGCACGTTCGCGGGTAAAGTCGGTCGGCCGGATCGCCTCGTGGGCTTCCTGCGCGTTCTTCGCCTTGGTCGAATACATCCGCGGCTTTTCGGGGCGATATTCGGGGCTGAAGCGCGCATCGATGGCATCGCGCGCGGCCAAAATCGCGCTCATGTCCATCTGCACTCCGTCAGTGCGCATATAGGTGATCGCGCCCGCTTCGTAGAGCGATTGCGCCAGCCGCATGGTGTGCTGCGCCGAATAGCCGAGCTTCCGCGCGGCTTCCTGCTGGAGCGTCGAGGTGGTGAACGGCGGTGCGGGGTTGCGCTTGACCGGCTTGGTCTCGACGCCCTCTACAGTGAAGCGCCCGGCTTCGACCGCGGCCTTCGCTTCGAGCGCAATGCCTTCCGCCCCAAGGCTCAGGCGATCAAGCTTCTCGCCCTTGAACCGCACCAGCCGCGCATCGAACTCCGTGCCGTCGTGCTGCAACCGCGCCAGCACCGACCAGTATTCATCCGCGCGGAAGGCCTCGATCTCGCGCTCGCGCTCGACGATCAGGCGCAGCGCGACCGATTGCACGCGGCCCGCACTCTTTGCGCCGGGCAGCTTGCGCCACAGCACGGGCGACAGGGTGAAGCCGAACAGGTAATCGAGCGCGCGGCGCGCCAGATAGGCATCGATCAGCGGCTGATCGAGCTCGCGCGGGCGCGCCATCGCTTCGGTGACGGCCTGCTTGGTGATCGCGTTGAAGGTGACGCGCTCGACATTCTTGGGCAGGCTTTTGCGCTTCGCCAGCAATTCGCGCACGTGCCAGCTGATCGCTTCCCCCTCGCGGTCAGGGTCGGTCGCCAGCACGAGGCGGGTGGCGGTTTTAGCCGCGTCGGCGATTTCCTTGAAGCGGCTCTGCTTGTCGCGGTAGAGTTCCCACTCCATCGCGAAGTCCGCCTCCGGATCGACGCTGCCATCCTTGGGCGGCAGATCGCGGACATGGCCATAGGACGCGAGAACCTTGTAGTCCTTGCCGAGATACTTCTCGATGGTCTTCGCCTTGGCGGGGGATTCGACGATAACGAGCTGCATGATGCTTTCGGGGTGTCCCTTACGTGTGTACGCGCGAGGGTGGAGCCGCGCCGCTTAGGCCGTCAAGCGCCTTGTGTGAAGCGAAACGCGCGGAATTTCAGCCGAACACGTCCTCGATCATGGTGTCTTTCCGCCCGGCCAGCTCGTAGACAGCCACCGACAGGCCGAGCAGCAGCAGCGGGAGCAGGTGCCCCTCGATCAGATCGAAGGGATCCACTGTCCCGAAGGCATCGAGGCTGCCAAGTGTCTTCCCGATCCCCTCGATGACCGCCGAAAAGGCGATCATGATCAGGAACAACACCACCGCAGCCATCGCCACCCGCGTGGTTGATCCGCGCACCGCATCGGCGCTCGCATCGGTTGCCGCAAACGCCCCTTGGCCCCGCGCCACGATGAAGGCCGGCGCCGCGATCCAGCGTGCAACGAGAAACAGCCCCGGCACCAGCAACACAGCAAGGCCGAGGATGATCGGCAGGATCAGGAGCGCGGCGAGGCCAATGAAAGTGAAAATGCGGATGCGCGAAGTTTGCAGCAACCCGCGCGCCTTCAGCAGCGCATGAAACAGCCAATATTGCCCGGCAAAATAGAGCAGAAACCCGATTAAGCCGGTGGACTCGTTCCCGAACACCGGCATAGCAAAACCCAGCAAACCCACCGCGAGCAGATAGGCCAGCACCTGCCACCGGATCAGCCACAGGTTCTCGAAACTGCGCGAGATCAGCAAGCCGTATTGGAGTTCCTGCCTTGGGGCATAACTGGCGTTCACACGGCGTCCTTTGGCTGCATCGGAATGGGTTTGGGGTGCGAGAGGGGTGAGGTCAACCGGCGGCGGCGGCGCGCCTGACAAGCCCGCCCTCGTGGCGCTCCAGCTCGCCCGCCAGTTCCAGTTCGAGCAGCGCCATGTGCACCCCGGCAGTGCCCATGCCCGACTGGCGGATCAGCTCGTCGATGGCGACCGGCGCGTTGGAGAGCAAAGCCGTGATGGCCTCGGTGCCGCTTGCGTCCCATTCGGCTTCGGCAAGTTCGGCATAGTCGAAATCCGCCGTGCTCTCGCTCACCCGGAAGCGCGATCGCGGCGCGCCGGTGAAGCTTTGGAGGAGTTCCACCACCTCTTCGGGCGTCTGCACCAGCACCGCCCCTTCGCGGATCAGCTGGTTGCACCCCAGCGCGCGCGCATCGAGCGGGGAGCCGGGGATCGCCATCACCTCGCGCCCCGCCTCGCCCGCCAGCCGCGCGGTGATCAGCGAGCCCGATTGCGGCGCGGCCTCGACCACCAGCGTGCCTAGCGCGAGCCCGGCGATAATGCGGTTGCGCGAAGGGAAGTGCCGCCCGCGTGGCTCGGTGCCCGGCGGCTGTTCGGCGACCAGCAGGCCCTCGTTGGCGATGCGTTCCTGCAAGGCGGTGTGCTGGGGCGGATAGGCGATGTCGATGCCGCTGGCGATCACGCCGATGGTGCCCGGGAACGCGCCTTCATGCGCCGCGCCGTCGATCCCGCGGGCAAGGCCGGAGACGACGGTGAAGCCTGCCTCGGCCAGCCCGCCTGCAAATTCGCGTGCCAGTTTGACAGCAGCGGCGCTGGCGTTCCTCGCGCCCACCAGCGCCACACAGGGTGCGCTCGCCAGCGCCAGCCGCCCGCGGCAGGTGACGATGGGCGGGGCCGAATCGAGTTCGGCCAGCAAGGCCGGATAATCGGGCTGATCGTGGAACAGGTAGCGCGCGCCGGCCTTGCGCACCGCGGCCACTTCACGTTCGATGCTCTCGGCAGGAGCGGGGCGATATGGCCCCCGCCCGCGGCTGGCGAGGTCGGGCAGCGCGTCCAGCGCCGCCGCCGCCGTGCCGAACCGGGCGAGCAGCTGGCGATAGCTGACCGGGCCGATGTTCGGCGAGCGCAGCAGGCGAATGCGCGCGAAGGCTTCGTTTTGGCTGAGCACCGGCTGCGACCCCATTTGCTCCATCAGATGATGGCCTCTGTCATGTCTTGCTTGAGGAGCCGACCTTGGGCTCCTCCCCCCGCATCAGGCGCCCGATATTAGCGCGGTGCTGGAAAATGACGATGGCGGCGATGGCCACCAGCGGCAGGATGACTGGGCCAAATCCCATGCCCCAGGCCACCAGCGGCGCGGCGATCACGCTCACCAGCGAGGACACCGAGGAAATCCGGCTGATGGCGAGGGTCGCGATCCAGATCATCGCGCAGACAAAAAACGCAGGAAACGCCAGCGCGCCCAATGCTCCTGCCGCGCTGGCAAAGCCCTTGCCGCCCTTGAAAGCGAGCCACGGGGTGAAGCAATGCCCCGCCACCGCCGCCACGCCGGCGAGGCCTTCGGTGCCGGGCCAGATCTGTCCGGCGACCAGCACGGGAATGACGGCCTTGGCCGCATCCAGCAGCACGGTTGCTGCAGCCAGCCCCTTGTTACCCGTGCGCAGCACATTGGTAGCGCCAATCGAGCCGCTGCCGATCTGGCGGACATCGCCCAACCCCGCCGCGCGGGTGAGGATCAGGCCGAAGGGTATCGAGCCGAGGGCAAAACCCAAAAGCGCGGCGAAAACTGCGTTCATCACTCAAAACCCGTTCATGCTGAGCTTGTCGAAGCATTGCACTTCTTCTAGCGCAAACACCTCTAAGGAAAAACAGCCCTTCGACAAGCTCAGGGCGAGCGGGGTTTTGAGAAACTTGGACAAATCCTCCCCGATCCTGCTGTTCGATTCCGGCGTCGGCGGGCTGACGGTGTATGATGCCTTGCGCGACGTGCTGCCCCATGCGCCGGTCATCTACGCCGCCGATCTGGCAGGCCTGCCCTATGGCACCAAAACCGAGGCGCAGATTGCCGCGCGGGTGGCGGGATTGCTGGGGCGGATGGCCGAACGTTATCAGCCGCGCCTTGCCTGTATCGCCTGCAATACCGCCTCCACCATCGCGCTCGGCATGGTGCGCGATGTGCTGGAGATCCCGGTGGTGGGCACGGTGCCCGCGATCAAGCCCGCCGCTGCCCTCACCCGCACCGGCACCATCGGCCTCGTGGGCACCGGGGCGACCATCCGGCAGGCCTATGTCGATGATCTCGAGGCCAAATTTGCGACCGGCAAACGCCTGCTGCGGATCGCCGCGCCCGGTCTGGTGGAGGCGGCCGAAGCCAAGCTGCGCGGCAAGCCGGTCGATCCGGCGCTGATCGCGGAGGTGCACGCGCAGCTCACCGCCATGCCCGGCGCTGCGGATATCGACACGCTGGTGCTCGCCTGCACGCACTTCCCGCTGCTGGCCGACGAACTGGCCGCCGCCTTCGGGCCGGGTGTGCGCCAGATCGATGGCGCCCAAGGCATCGCCCGGCGGATCGCTGACCTGCTCGAAGGGCAGAGCTTTGCCGCCCATGGCCCCAACCGCTTCATTGTCACCGGGCCGCTATCGGGTGCGGCAGGCCTTGAAGCCGCGCTGGCTTCGCGCGGTTTCGGCGCTGCGGAAGCGTTCTGATTTGTGCACCAAGGCTTGCGAAACACTCGCAAAGATCGCTGTGGCAAAACGTGCCTCGCGTCCCTAAATAATCCTCCGAAACCTTCCGCCGTTTCGGCAGTTATTGGCGGGTGAAGCAGGCAGGACATGAGGCAGCCCCGGTGAAACGGCGCGCCGCAAACAAGAGACGCAGGCAGTGAACTACGATCAGATCTTTGATCAGGCGATCGACCGCCTGCACGAGGAAGGCCGCTACCGGGTCTTCATCGATATTCTGCGCAACAAGGGCGCCTATCCCAACGCGCGCTGTTTCCACGGCCATAACGGGCCCAAGCCGATCACGGTGTGGTGCTCGAACGATTATCTGTGCATGGGCCAGCACGACAAGGTCATCGGCGCGATGGAAGAAGCGCTGCACGATGTCGGCGCAGGCTCGGGCGGCACCCGCAATATCGGCGGCAACACGCACCTCCACGTCCAGCTGGAAAATGAACTGGCCGATCTGCACGGCAAGGATGCGGCGCTGCTGTTCACCTCGGGCTATGTCTCGAACGATGCGACGCTTTCGACGCTGGCCAAGCTGCTGCCGGGCTGCGTGATCTTCTCCGACGAGCTGAACCACGCCAGCATGATCGCCGGCATCCGCAATTCGGGCTGCGAGAAGCGCGTGTTTCGCCACAATGATGTGGTGCATCTGGAAGAGCTGCTGGCGGCCGAGGATGCGAACACGCCCAAGCTGATCGCCTTCGAAAGCGTCTATTCGATGGACGGCGATGTCGCCCCGATCCACGCGATCTGCGATCTGGCCGAGAAATATAACGCGCTCACCTATATCGACGAAGTCCACGCGGTTGGCATGTATGGCGCGCGCGGTGGCGGGATTTCCGAGCGTGACAATGCCGCGCACCGGATCGACATTATCGAAGGCACGCTGGGCAAGGCGTTCGGCGTGATGGGCGGCTATATCGCTTCATCGTCGAAGGTGGTGGACTGCATCCGTAGCTATGCGCCGGGCTTCATCTTCACCACGTCGCTTTCGCCGGTGCTGGTGGCGGGCGTGCTGGCCTCGGTGCGGCACCTCAAGGAAAGCAGCGTCGAGCGCAACGCCCAGCAGCGCGCTGCCGCGATGCTCAAGCTGAAGTTTGCCGAAGCGGGCCTGCCGGTGATGGACAGCGTCACCCATATCGTCCCGCTGATGGTGGGCGATCCGGTGCGCGCTAAGAAGATCAGCGACATCCTGCTGGCCGAATACGGCGTCTATGTGCAGCCGATCAACTTCCCCACCGTGCCGCGCGGCACCGAGCGTCTGCGCTTCACCCCCGGCCCGCATCACACCGATGCGATGATGGACGAGTTGACGCTGGCCCTGGTGGAAATCTGGGACCGGCTGGAACTGGAACTGGCCAAAGCGGCCTGAACGCCCCCGCCCTGCCGTAGCGTTCTTTGTGAGCGCGGCATTTGTCGCTAGTCCTGCTCCCCGAAAACAGATTCGGGAGAGAGCATCATGGGCGGCACGCCTGACCAGACTTACGCCGAGGTCGTCCTCGGGCGGCGCAGCATCCGCGGCTATCTCGACAAGCCGGTGCCGCGCGCGCTGATTGAGGACGTGCTCGCCATGGCGATGCGCTCGCCCACCTCGATGAACACCCAGCCGTGGCACTTCCATGTCATCACCGGAGAGCCGCTTGACCGGATCCGGCGCGGCAACACCGAGAACATCCTCGCCGGCGTTCCTGACAGCCGCGAATTCCGCCGCGGCGAGGCTTTCGCCGGCGTCCACCGCGAACGGCAGGTCGAAGTCGCCAAGCAATTGTTCGGCGCGATGGGGATCGAGCGCGACGACAAGGATGCGCGGCAAGACTGGGTGCTGCGCGGCTTCCGCCAGTTCGATGCGCCGGTATGCGTGATCGTCACCTATGACCGCGAGCTTTCTGGCAGCGATGACACCGCCTTCGATTGCGGCGCGGTGACGACCGCGCTGGTCAACGCGGCATGGTCGCGCGGGCTGGGCTGCGTGATCAATTCGCAAGGCATCATGCAGAGCCCTGTGGTGCGCGAACACGCCGGCATCCCCGAGGATCAGGTGATCATGAAAGCAGTCGCGCTCGGCTGGCCCGATCCCGATTTCCCCGCCAACGCGGTTGTCTCCCTGCGCAAGAGCGTGGACGAGGCGGCGCGGTTTGTGGGGTTTGATTGAGGGGTCGCCGCGCAGCCCGGCTTGCGCGCCGATTATTCAGGCAAGCGGACTTATTGTCGACCTGTTGTGCGCCTACTGTCGCTTCGGGCACGTGGTTTCGATCAACATCACTGTTTTGATCCGAAGCACGCATGACGGAGAGCGAAATGGACAATGTGACACGGCGTCAAGCCATCGGCAGAACCGCGATATCGGCAACCGGCATCGCGCTGGCCGGCACGAGCGGCGTGGCGGCTGCGCAAAGCGCCCTGCCTGCATCCGCAGCATTTGCGGGCAAGCACACCCCAAAGCCGCTGCGCTTCGATCCAGCCCGGCTTACGGGACTGTCTGAGCGGCTGATCACTTCGCATTGGGAGAATAATTATCAAGGATCGGTGCGCGGGCTCAACACGATTGAAGCCCGGCTGGCCGCCGCGATGGCCGATCCCGATTTCCCGCCCGTTGCCTATGCCGGGCTGAAGCGCGAGGAGTTGCATCGCACCGGATCGGTGGTGCTGCACGAATATTACTTCGATGCGCTGGGCGGCAACGGCAATCCGGGTGGATCAATCTATGAAGCGCTGGACGGCTGGTTCGGGAGCTATGATGCGTGGGAGGCCGAATTCCGGCGCACCGCGATGTCGCTGGCGGGCGGCTCGGGCTGGTGCATCCTCAGCTACAACCGCCACACGCAGTCACTGCACAATTACTGGGCGTCCGATCATATGCATGGGGCGGCGGGCGGCACGCCGCTGATCGCGCTCGATATGTATGAGCACTCCTATCATATGGACTATGGTGCGGCGGCTGCGCGCTATGTCGATGCCTTCATGGCCAATCTGGACTGGGAAGTCATCGACGCCCGCTATCGGTCAGCGCGCACCTAGGCTTGCGTCCGCCCGCGACAGCAAAGCTGCCGTCCCGCCACGCAGGCGGGACGGCGCTTGATCAGCGCAGGCTCACCACATTATCGCTGGCTTCGCGCACGCGGGTGCCGTTGAACAGGCTCATCATCGGCTCGTCGGCAACCATCACCACCTGGGCTGCGCCGAAACCGTTGAAACCGGTCTTCATCGCCGCGCCGTAAGCGCCGAGCATCCCGACTTCGATGTAGTCGCCTGCCTGAATGTCCGCCGGAAGCCGGAACGGGCCCTTCATGTAGTCGGCATCGTCGCAGGTCGGCCCGTAGAAGGCGAAGTCTTCCTCGTCCTCAATCAGGTCGTCCTCAAGCGCACGCACCGGGAAGCGCCACGCAACGTGAGCCGCATCGTAGAGCGCGCCATAAGCGCCGTCGTTGATGTAAAGCTCTTCGCCGCGGCGCTTGTTTACCTGCACGATCATCGAGCTGTATTCGGCCGACAGCGCACGGCCGGGCTCGCACCACAACTCGGCGTTGTAAGCGATCGGCAGGGCTTCGAAGTGGCGCGCGATGATCGCGAAGTAATCTTCCATCGGCGGCGGCTCGAGGCCCGGATACGAGCTCGGGAAGCCCCCGCCCACGTCGATCATGTCGATCACCACCGATGCTTCGGCAATCGCCGCACGGGTGCTATCCATCGCCTGCACGAAGGCAAACGGGGTCATCGCCTGGCTGCCGACATGGAAGCATACGCCCAGCCAGTCGCAATGCTGGCGGGCTTCCTGCAGCAGGGCAGGCGCTTCGACGAGGTCGCAGCCGAACTTCGATGCGAGGCTGAGCTCGGAATACTCCGACGAGACGCGCAGACGCACGCACAGGCGCAGGTCCGTTGCCGGTTCGCCGGTGGCCGGATTGCGGCAGGCGTCGACGATCTTCTCCAGCTCCTCGACCGAATCAAGGCTGAAGGTGCGGACGCCGTGATCGAAATAGGCTTCGCTGATCGCCGCCGGGGTCTTCACCGGATGCATGAAGCACAGCACGGCGTCAGCCAGCAGAGCGCGCACCAGGCGCACCTCCGCAATCGAGGCGACATCGTAATGGGTCACACCGGCATCCCACAGCACCTGAATGAGATCGGGTGCCGGGTTGGCCTTCACCGCATAGAGCACCTTGCCCGGGAACTTCTCGACAAAGAAGCGGGCGGCGCGCCGCGCAGCGTGCGGGCGATTGAGGATGACGGGTTCGTCCGGACGAAGGTCGCGGACTACAGCCAGTGCGTCGGGATAAATGTGCAACTCAAGGGACCCCCAAAACGGTTTTTGAAAACCATAAAACGACAAGCTGCCTTGCGGTTTGGAAGTCCCCTTGGGGCAGCGGAAGGGGGCAAATAGGGCTTGGGGGGGGAATTGCAAACGAAAAATGGGCCCGCGCGGGCCCAAATGTTACTTTTTGAAGACAGTCTCGGAAGCTTGACCGGAATGTGACGGAAATCGCTGGGATTTCCGTCACATTTCGCAGGATCAGAAGGCGACTTTCGGGGTCTGGTCGACAGTGCCCTTTTCGCTCTCGGCGATTCGGTCGAAGGCTTCCGGGCCGAAGCCGAGCATTCCGGCAAACAGCACGGCGGGGAAGGATTCGCGCGCCGAATTGAAGCGCGCAGCCGCCGCGTTCAGCGCACGGCGGGCAGCGGCCAGCTTGTCCTCGACATCGCCGAGTTCGTTCTGGAGCGACTGGAAATTGCCGCTCGCCTTCAGATCGGGATAGGCCTCGCCCAGCGCCAGCAGGTTATCGAGCGCGATCTTGAGCTTCTGCTCGCCTGCCGCACTCGGTTCGCCCTTGGCGGCAGCGTTGCGCGCGGTGATCACCGCTTCGAGCGTGGCCGCTTCATGGCCGGCATAGCCCTTCACGGCCTCCACCAGATTGGGGATCAGATCATGGCGCTGGCGCAACTGGGCGTCGATATCGGCCACCCCTTGCCGCACGTTCTGCCGCAGCCGGACGAGATTGTTGTAGATGCCGATAAGCAGCAGCACGAGGGCAACCATGATCACCAGGATCGCCGAGGTCCAGAACCAGCCGAGGATATCAACCATGATGCAAACGCTCCTTTGTTGGCGCAGGACTATAATATGCAATCATTAAGGGAATGCAGACAAGATTACGCTAGGGCTGACTGATGCAGGCGAATGTCGATCATCTGATGCAGGCGGGACTCGGCCAGTGGCTTGACGGGCAGACCGCCATGCGCGCCGCCGCCAAGGAGAAGGCCGCCTCGCGCTGGACGTGGGGCGCCGCGATCCTGATGCCGGTGCTGGCGTTCCTGTGGTTCGGGCCGGAGGGCGCATCCGGGATCCGGTACATGGCCACTTTCGGCGGGATCATCACGGTGGGCTGGTGGGGCTATCAACCGATCGCCGAGGCCAAGCGCACCATCAAGGTCGGCATCAATACGGCAATCGCGTCCCATCACGGGGTGCAATATTCCCACGATGTCGAGCCCGGCGTCGAATTCGAGGGCGCCGAGCGGTATGGCCTGGTGCCCTCGCATGATCGCGCCGAATTCGAGGATCGCTGGTTCGGCACGCTCGAAGGCCATGCGTTCAATCTCTACGAAGCCCATCTCGAAGAACGGCGCGGCGCGGGCAAGAACCAGCGCTGGGAAACCGTGTTTCGCGGGGTGATCATCCAGATGGCGTTTGGCCGACCGTTCCGTTCCACCACCCTGCTCAAGCGCGCGGGCGAACACCGCAAGTGGTTCGGGCTCGGCAGTGCCAAGGACACGGTCACCTTCGAAGGCCACCGGCTCGATTTCGTCGATCAGGTCCACCCCGCCTTTGCCGATGTGTTCGGCCTGTTCAGCGACGATCAGGTCGAAGCGCGCGTGCTGGTGCATCCCTCCTACGTCGAACACCTGCTGAAGCTGGAGCGCGCTTTCGGGGCCAAGGAGCTGCGCGCGCTGTTCATCGCCGGACAGGTGATCATCACGGTCGAGGGCAGCAATCTGTTCGAAAGCGGCACCATGGAGGCGAGCGAAGACCGGATGCGGGTGGAGGAAGCCGCAGCGCAATTTGCCGCGCTGGCGGGCTTGGCCCTGGCGATCAACCAGAACGAACGCGGGCGGGTGCTAGCCGAAGCGCGCGCACCGGCTGTGCCCGAAACGCGCGCCTTGCATGGCGAGGCGATTGACGCACCGGTAATCGAACGCCCTGCTGGCGGCTTCGGGCGCAAGGGGCTTTAGGACGCGGGCGCCGCTTCCGGTTCAGCTGCCACCGGCTCGCCCGAAGCAACCGGATAGGCATCGCCCAGCAGGCCCATCAGCACTTCCACATTGGCGCGCAGATTGGCCATCGTCACACCTTCATCGAGCACCACGTAGCGCGTGAAGCCCAGCGACTTCTGCTCGAAATCGACCCAGACATTGAGCGCGCTGAATTGCAGATTGGCCTGCGCCACGGTTTCGTAGGAGGTGGTGATCGGCAGTTCGAACTGCGCCTGCATCAGCACGCCCTGGCATCCCGTTACGCCATTGGTGTCGCAGGCCGTGCCGAGCAGCACATATTTGATCTGGTCCTGGTTCTCGGCCAGCACCAGCACATTGCCCCCCTCGCCCTGTTCCAGCACCTGATGGCCCAGCGCGCCGACCACAGCGGCGAGATCCTCGTTCACCACCGATTTCTTGATCTCGTCGGGGACGAATTGCTGCGCTGCCGCCGGAGCGGAAACGGTGCCCAATGCCAGCGCACCGGCCAGCACGATTGAAGCGAACTGCATAAACTCTCCCGCACCACTGGCCGGGAGCACCCGGATCAGCTCAAACGATCCCTGAAGTCTGCGTAATCGAACCGCTTGATGCAGTCGAGCGCATCGCTCTCGCTGTCCCACATCCAGATGCTCGGCAGCGCGACCCCGTTGAAGGTGTTGGTCTTGACCATCGAGTAATGCGCCTGATCGAGGAAGGCGAAGCGCGCGCCCGGTTCAGCCGGCACGGGCAGGCGGTAATCGCCGATCACATCGCCCGCGAGGCAGGACGGGCCGCCCAGCCGGATCGGGATCATGGCGGGATCATTCAACTCGCCCAGCATCGCCGGACGATAGGGCGCTTCAAGCACATCGGGCATATGGCAGGTGGCCGAGATATCGGTAATGCCCACCGGAATTTCATTGAACATCGTATCGAGCAGCGTGCCCACCAGAATGCCCGCATCGAGCGCCACGGCCTCGCCCGGTTCAAGGATGATCTGGCAGCCGGTATCTTCGGCAGCATCCTTGAGGAATTCGACAAGCTCCTCGCGCTGGTAATCGGCGCGGGTGATGTGGTGGCCGCCGCCCATGTTGATCCACTTGAGCTGTCCGAAGAACGGCTCGATCACATCGAACACCCGGTCCCAGGTGGACTTCAGCGGTTCGAAATCCTGTTCGCACAGGTTGTGGAAGTGGATGCCCTCCACGCCCTCCATGTGCTCCTCGGTAAGCTGGTCGAGCGGGAAACCGAGCCGCGATCCGGGCGCAGAGGGATCATATTTGGCGACCTCGCCGGTCGCCACCTGCGGATTGATTCGCAGGCCCACGCTGACAGGCGCACCGTTCGCGGCAGCGTGTTCGAGGATCAGCCGCGCGCGTTCGTGCTGGAACGGCGAGTTGAAGATCACGTGGTCCGACAGGCGGCAGATTTCTTCCAGCTCCTCGGGCTTGAAGGCTGCGGAATACGTGGCGATCTCGCCGTCATAGAACTCGGACGCGAGCCGCGCTTCCCACAACCCGCTGGTCGAAACCCCGTCGAGGTATTCGCCGATAATCGGCGCGGCCGACCACATCGAGAACGCCTTGAGCGCCGCAAACACCTTGATATCCGCGCCATCCGCCGCCGCCGCATCGCGCACGCCTGCCAGCACGCGGCAATTGGCGCGCAGTTTGGCCGCGTCGACCACGAAGGCGGGGCTATCGACACGCGACAGATCGAAATGGGCGAAGGCGCCCGGATCACCGGCTTTGGTTTGCATCAGCCGAACGGGCTCTTGAAGATCATGAATGCGCCTCCTGCAATCAGGGCAAAACCAACCAGCTGGCTCGGGCCCGGTGTCTGTCCAAACAGCACCCACGCCACCAGCACGAAGGCTGCGAGAGATAGGACTTCCTGTATGGTCTTCAACTCGGCCAGCGAATAATGCGCGATGCCGATCCGGTTAGCGGGCACCGCAAGGCAATATTCGATCAACGCGATCCCCCACGCGATCCCGATCGCGGCGAGCATACCCCATGAGGGCTGCTTGAGGTGGTAATACCACGCGACATTCATCACGATGCCGGAGCCGGCCAGCAGGATGATCGGCCAAACCGCGTTCATACCGCTCACCGGCTTTGTCCCGCAGGCGGCAAGCGCAGCCGCACCACGCGCCCGCCGGCCACATCGGTGACATAGGCGTGTCCGTCCGCCCCGATCGCCAGATCATGCCCGAGGCTCGCGTCCTTGCCGGGCAGGCCGATGTCGTATGAGGCCTCAATTGCGCCATCGGCAGCATAGATGCGGATCACCGCGCCCTTGCGATCAGCCCCGTCGCGGCCCTCGACGGCCAACAGGCGGCCGTCGCCCAAAGGCTTGAGGCTGTAGGTGTGGTGGCCTGCGGGCGAGACGCGGCTTTCAGCGAGCTTGCCGGAGTGATCGAAGACCTGAATCCGCGCATTCTCGCGATCAGCAACATAGATGCGCGTCTCGTCCACCGCCACCGCATGGGCGACGTCGAACGCGCCCCAGTCACGGATGAACTTTCCGTCCGGCGCGAACTCGGCAACGCGGGTGTTGACGTAGCCATCGGCAACCAGAATGCGCGCTCCAAGGAAAGCGACATCGGCGGGGCGGCCGAAATGCGTGGCATCCTGCGCGGTTTCGCCGCGCGTGCCGATCACCAGTTCCTGCACGCCATCGGGACTGAAGCGGAACACCTGTTCATGCGCGACATCGGTGATCCACACCTTGCCCTCGGCATCGATCGAGAGGCCGTGCGGCATGATGAACAGCCCCGCGCCCCACTTGGCAAGCAATGTGCCGTCGGGCGCGAACTTGAACACGGTGGGCTCGGTGATCGGCGTGGTGGGGAACGGCTCCTCCCACACCCGCCCGGCGCGGTGGAGCACCCAGACATTGCCTTCAGCATCGACATCGACCGCGCTGACTTCGCCGAATTTGGCGCCCGCCGGAATGGTCGGCCAGCCCGCATCGACCGGAAGCTGCGGCAGCTCCTCGCGCGGCGGCGCAGCGGTGCAGGCCGCGAGTGCCAGAACGACCAGCGCCGCGAGCGCGCGGTGCATCAGAACGCCACCGGTCCGTCCATTTCCTCGACCGTCCACGGCAGGCCGTGGGTGTTGAGCATCGCCATGAAGGGATCGGGATCCAGCTGTTCGATGTTGAATACGCCCTCGCCCTGCCAATGCCCTTGCACCATCATCGCCGCGCCGATCATTGCGGGGACGCCAGTGGTATAGCTGACCGCCTGGTTGCCGGTTTCCTCGTAGGCGGCTTCATGGCTGCAGATGTTCTTGATGTAGAACGTCTTCTCGCCCGAGCCGTCCAGCGCCTCACCCGTGGCGATCACGCCGATATTGGTGTTGCCCTTGGTCGTCTCGCCCAGCGTTTCAGGCTTCGGCAGCACCGCGGCGAGGAATTGCAGCGGGATGATGTCCTTGCCCTGATAGCGCACCGGCTCGATACTCGTCATGCCGACGTTCTGGAGCACGGTAAGGTGGGTGATGTATTGATCGCCAAAGGTCATCCAGAAGCGCGCCCGCTCCAGTTCGGGGACGAACTTGGCGAGGCTTTCCAGCTCCTCGTGATACATCAGATACATGTTCTTGGGGCCGACCGCCTCGAAGTCGAAGGCGACCTTGTTCGACATCGCCGGGGTCTCGACCCAGTCGCCGTTCTCCCAGTGGCGCGCGGGCGCGGTCACTTCGCGGATGTTGATTTCCGGGTTGAAGTTGGTGGCGAAATGCTGGCCGTGATCGCCGCCGTTGCAATCGAGAATGTCGAGCTGGCGGATGGTCTTCAATTTGTGCTTCTTGAGCCACATCGTGAACACGCTGGTCACGCCCGGATCGAAGCCGCTGCCGAGCAGCGCCATAAGGCCGGCGTTCTTGTAGCGGTCCTGATAGGCCCACTGCCAATGATACTCGAACTTGGCCTCGTCCTTGGGCTCGTAATTCGCGGTGTCGAGGTAATCGACGCCCGCTTCGAGGCAGGCGTCCATGATCGGCAGATCCTGATAGGGCAGCGCGAGGTTGACCACGAGCCCCGCGCCGGTCTTGCGGATCAGGTTGACCATAGCCGGGACTTCCTCGGCATCGATCTCGTAAGTCGCCACATCGCGCCCGCAGCGTTCCTTGACGCTGGCGGCAATGGCATCGCATTTCGACTTCGTGCGGCTGGCGAGGTGGATTTCGGGGAAGATATCCGGGTTGAACGCCATCTTGTGGACGCACACCGAGCTCACCCCGCCTGCACCGATAACAAGGACGGTGCTGGATTTTGCTGCCGACATGATAGGAACCTTTCGTAATGCGAATCTTGCGCTGCGCTTAGTCGAATGCATGAACGGGGACAAATGATCCAAGCTGATGTCAGAATGCCGACCCGCGAGGGAGTGCTTGCCGCCGCCGATGCGGTCGCCGCGATCCTTCCGCCCACCCCGCTTTTGCCGGTCGTCATCAACGGCGTGCAGGCCTGGGTGAAGGCCGAGGTGCTGCAGCCGATCGGATCGTTCAAGATCCGCGGTGCATGGTGGCGGCTGGCGAACCTTTCGCCCGAGGAGCGTGCGGCGGGCGTCGTGGCGGTGTCCTCGGGCAACCACGCGCAAGGCGTGGCATGGGCGGGGCAACGGCTTGGCGTCCGCGCTACCATCGTGATGCCGCATGATGCGCCGGAGGTGAAACTCGCCAACACCAAGGCGCTGGGGGCCGAAGTGGTGCTCTACCAGCGCCCCGGCGAAGATCGCGATGCGGTCGCGGCGAACCTGATTGCGCAGCGCGGCGGCACGCTCGTCCATGCTTTCGGCGATCCCTGGGTGATCGAAGGGCAAGGCAGCGCCGCGATCGAGGCGACGGCGCAATTGGGCCGCGCCCCTGCCCGCATCATCACCTGTTGCGGCGGCGGGGGGCTGGCCGCGGGCCTCGCGCTCGGCGCGCCCGATAGTGCCGTCTTTCCGGTCGAACCGGTCGGCTGGGACATGGTGGGCCAGGCGATGGCGGCGGGCGAACTCGTCCACGCCGCGCCCGATGCCCCCAAGACCATCTGCGACGCGCTGCAACCCAACGTCACCAAAGCGCTCAATCTGGGCCTGCTCAAAGGCCGCGCCGAACCGGGCGTGACGGTCACCGATGCCGAGGTACGCGCGGCCCAGCGCTTTGCTTTTGCCAACCTGCGCCTCGTGGTCGAACCCGGCGGCGCAGCGGCGTTGGCGGCGGCACTGGCGGGCAAGGTGCCGGTGGACGCAAAGACGGTCATCATGCTCACCGGCGGCAATGCCGATCCAGCGGCCTTTGCGGCAACCATCGCGGGCACAGACTAGACCTGCGGCCAAACAGCCTGTGGAAAGCGTCACATTGCCGACATTCTTCAGCCATATGACCGCCGCCTGACGCTACGTAAGGACATTCTCGAGATGGCAACACAGGCAAAGCGGATCATTGAAGATGCTGTGATCCGCAAGGATGCAGGGCTTGGCGACAAGCTGCTCGACAAGGCCTTTGCCCTCGCCTTCAAGGGTCTGGTCTATGCCCAGATCTGGGAAGATCCGGTCGTCGATATGGAAGGGCTCGATATCCAGCCCGATAGCCGCGTGATGAGCATCGCCAGCGGCAGCTGCAATGCGCTGTCCTATCTGACCGCAAACCCCGCGCAGGTGACTGCGGTTGACCTCAATCATGCTCACGTGGCGCTCGGCAAGCTCAAGATTGCGGCGATTCAGCACCTGCCCAATTACGAGCGTTTCCACCGTTTCTTCGCCCATGCCGATCACAAGGAGAATGCGGCGGTTTATCGTGAGATGATCGCCCCGCATCTCGACGCGGAGAGCCGCGCCTATTGGGAAAAGCGCGACATCCGCGGGCGCAAGCGCATCAGCTATTTCACGCGCGGCATTTACAAAAAGGGATTGCTGGGCAATTTCATCGGCCTCGCGCACGTCTTTGCCAAGCTTTACAAGATCGATCTGGGCAGAGTGCTCGAAGCCCAGACGCTGGAAGAACAGCGCGAGGTGTTCGAGCGCGAGCTGGCGCCGGTGTTCGAGAAGAAGTTCATCCGCTGGCTCACCGATCAGCCCGCCTCGCTGTTCGGCCTCGGCATTCCGCCTGCGCAATTCGAGCACCTCGCCGGAGATGAGCGCATGGCCGAAGTTCTTCGGCGGCGGCTGGAAAAGCTCGCCTGCGATTTCGAGGTGAAGGACAACTACTTCGCCTGGCAGGCCTTCGGTCGCGGTTATGACCGTTCGGAAAGCGCGCCGCTGCCGCCCTATCTTCAGCGCGCCAACTGGACTGCGATGAAGGAGCGGGTCGAGCGGCTCGAGGTCGTCCGCGCCAATATGGTCGACTGGATCGGCGCGCGCGAGCAAGCGAGCATGGACCGCTTCGTGCTGCTCGACGCGCAGGACTGGATGAACAACGCGCAGCTTGATGACCTGTGGACCCGCATCACCCGCGCCAGCCGCCCCGGCGCGCGCGTGCTGTTCCGCACAGCTGCCGAGCCGAGCCTGCTGACTGGTCGGCTGGATGACGCCATCCTTGGCAAGTGGCGCTATCTTGAAGAGCTATCCGCCGATTGCACCCGCCGCGATCGCTCGTCGATCTATGGCGGCGTGCACGTTTACGAGCTGGTGTAATGGCATCAGCCAACGCCTCCCATGCCGCGCTGATGGACGAGGTCTATCGCGGGCAGCGCCATATCTATGATTTCACCCGCAAATATTACCTCTTCGGGCGGGACACGCTGATCGCAGGACTGGCGGCCAAGCCGGGGATGCGCGTGCTCGAAGTCGCCTGCGGGACGGGCCGCAACCTTGCCAAGATCGCCAAGGCGTGGCCGGGTGTGCGCCTGTTCGGGCTCGATATCTCGGCCGAAATGCTCAAAAGCGCGCGCGCCGCTTTGGGGGCCGAGGCGCAGCTGGGTGAAGGCGATGCCTGTTCGTTCGATCCGCAAAGCCTGCTGGGCGAGCCGCAGTTTGACCGGATCGTGCTGTCCTATTCGCTCTCGATGATCCCTGATTGGGAAGGTGCGTTCGATCACGCCGCGGGCCAATTGGCACCCGGCGGCGCGCTGCATATTGTCGATTTCGGCGATCTGGCCGGCCTGCCCCGCCCTCTTGCCGCCGGTTTGCGCGCATGGCTCGCCAAGTTCCATGTCGAGCCGCGGGCCACCATGTCGCAGGTCGCCGCCCGCATCGCTGCTACGCGCGGGCTCAGCCTTGCCAGCACCCGCGGGCCGTTGGGCTATTTCCAGCTGCACGTGCTCACCGCAGAATAGGTTGCAATTGACAATCATTCCCCGCTCTCGCAGGTAAGCCCCAAGAGGCAATCGAGAGGGGATCAATCGATGCAAGCGCAAATGCTGGCGCCCGCCGCCGTGTTGGTGGTGTGGACGCTGATCGTGTTGCTATGGATCATTCCGGCGCGGTTCGGCGCGGTCGCCAAGGTCGCAGACAAGTCGGTGCTGCCCAACAAGACCGGCGTGCGCGGCAATGATCTGGAGGGCGTGCTGCCCGACAAGGCCAACTGGCCCGCACATAACCACACCCACCTGCACGAACAGCCGACGCTGTTCTATGCCACGGTGATGATCCTCGCGATCATGGGGCCAGCCGCGCTCGATGTGACGCTGGCCTGGGTCTACGTCGCCCTTCGGATTGTGCATTCGCTGTGGCAGAACCTGGTCAACACCATCCCGGTGCGTTTCGCGCTGTTCATCACCAGCACCACTGCGCTGGGCGTGCTCGCCGTGCGGGCGGTGATGGCAACGCTGCTGGCCGACCCTTCCGCACTCCCGGCATAAGGACACAATCATGATCGGAATGGATATTCTGCAGCCCGTCGTCGCGCTGCTCGCTTGGACCATGGTGATGTGGGTGTGTATGTATGCCACCCGCATTCCGGCGATGAACAAGGCCGGGATCGACGCCAAGAACCTCGTCGGCGGCGAAGGCTCGAGCCTGCGCGGCCTGCTGCCCGATACGGTCAGCTGGAAGGCGGACAATTACAACCATCTCCACGAAGCCCCGACACTGTTCTACGCGGTGGCGATCGTGCTGGCGATCATCGCCCAAGGCGACGGGTTCAACACCACGCTCGCCTGGGCCTACGTCGGCCTGCGGGTGGCGCACTCGATCGTGCAGGCGACCTTCAACCGCGTGATGATCCGTTTCGCGCTGTTCGCGCTGTCATCACTGGTGCTGATGGCGCTGATCCTGCACGCCGCGATTGCGGTGTTCGATCTGCACCTTCACGGCTGAGAAGTGCGCCGGGCGGCGGGATTCTACTCCGCCGCCTCGGTCTGCTTCGCCGCTGTGGCATGGGCGCGAGCGGCAAGGTAACGCTCGCCATCGAGCGCGGCCATGCAGCCCATGCCCGCCGCTGTTACCGCCTGACGATAAACGTGATCGGTCACGTCACCAGCGGCAAATACGCCGGGGATCACGGTCTTGGGCGTGCCGGGCTCGGTCAGCAGATAGCCGCTGTCGTCCATCGGCAGCTTGCCCTTGAACAGCTCGGTCGCCGGCGCATGACCGATCGCGACAAACGCGCCGTCAACCTCGATGGTCGACGCCTCCCCGGTGACGGTATCGGTCAGCGCCAAGTGGTGCAGCATACCGTTTTCGCCGGCCACGAAGCTGTCCACCGCCTTGTCCCACAGCACGGTGATCTTGGGGTTGTTGAACAGGCGTTCCTGCAGGATCTTCTCGGCGCGCAAGGTGTCGCGGCGATGGATCAGCGTGACATCGTCGGAATGGTTGGTGAGGTAGAGCGCCTCTTCCACCGCAGTATTCCCGCCGCCGATCACAGCGACTTTCTTGCCGCGGTAGAAGAACCCGTCGCAGGTCGCGCAAGCCGATACGCCCTTGCCGCCCAGCTCTATCTCGCCCGGCGCGCCCAGCCACTTGGCCTGCGCGCCGGTGCAGATCAACAGACTTTCGCCGATATATTCATCGCCGCTGTCGCCAATCGCACGGAACGGCGCGCCGTTTTCCAGATCGACCGAAACAATCGTGTCCCACATCATGCGCGTGCCAACGTGCTCGGCCTGCGCCTTCATCTCTTCCATCAGCCAAGGGCCCTGCACCACGTCGCGGAAACCAGGATAGTTTTCAACATCGGTGGTGATGGTGAGCTGGCCGCCGGGCTGCAGGCCCTGCACCACAATCGGCTCGAGCATGGCGCGCGCGGCATAGATCGCGGCAGAATAGCCCGCCGGGCCGGAGCCGATGATGAGCATCTTGGTATGATGGGTGGCCATGGTAGGGTGCCTCTCGTGAATCTCAGGGCCGCGATATGGGAGCGCGCGCGGCGATTGTCACGCCACGAGGCGTTCGCGCAGACGAGCTTTCCTTGCCTCGTCCACACCTAATCTTGCGGCAAGATAGGCGTCGATCGAACCAAAGTCGCGGGTCACCTCGGCAAAATAGGTGTCGATATATTCGGGCAGCACCCCCATCAGGTTGTGCAGCGCCTCGGGTTCGATATCGCCATAATGCTCGACCATGCGGGGCAGCGACTGGCGTTCCAGCACCTCGCGGGTGGGCGCATCATTGGTGCGCAGGAACTCGGCCACCACATCGTCGCGGTGAACGCCGAGCACGTGGAGCAGCAGGCTGGCGGCGATACCGGTGCGATCCTTCCCGGCAAAGCAATGCACAAGGCTGCCACCGTCGCGCTCGTCCAGGGCGGCGAAATAGCGGGTGAACATCGCGATCATCGCGGGGTTCACCGGCATCCGGGTATAGACCGCCAGCATCCGCTCGCGCGCGCGCTGCGCCGTCATCACCACCTTGCCGCCCCCGCCTTCATGCGGCGGGGAATTGCTGGTCTCGCCGTCATGCGCGATCACCTGTGCGGCAAACTCCGGATGGCGGCGGCAGGGAAAGCCGGTGCGCTCGCTGGTGCCGCGCAGATCGATGATGGTGCGGATGTCGAGCGCGTGGATCAGCGCCAGATCAGCGTCGCTCGCCTCCATGTGCTGGCCCGATCGGAACAGCAGGCCGGTGCGCACCCGTCCGCCGCCCGGCACGGCGTAGCCGCCATAATCGCGCAGATTGTGGATGCCCTCGGTCGGCAGGAAGGGGCCGATGGCAGGTGCCTCGGCAGCGGTGCTCGGAATGTCGCGAATCATAGGCTGCGACAGTGGCAGCGCCGGATGACGGGAGCAAGGCGAGCCCCGCGCCTGCGTCAGTCCGCTGCCGTTGATAGGGGAAACTGCGCAGGCCCGCGCGAAGGCGGCGTTGGGCATGGCGTGGTTAATCGGTTTGCTGAACCTGACTGACGCAAAGGCCCCCGATTGCATGGCCCGCATTCTGATTGCCGATGATGACGAACTGATCGCCGAGCTGGCAAGCGAGGTGCTGATCGACGCCGGACACGCCTGCGGCTGGGTTACCAGTGCCGAGGAAGCGTGGGCCTGTGTCCAGCGCAAGCGCCCCGATGTGCTGCTGCTCGATCACACCATGCCCGGGCAATCCGGCCTCACCCTGCTGCGGCGGCTGCGCCAGTCAGCGCAGTTCTACGATCTGCCGGTAATCATGTTCACCGCAATGAACGGCGCGGCGGATGAAGCCCAGGCGATCTATGCCGGGGCGCAGGATTTCATCCGCAAGCCGTTTGACCCGGCGGTGCTGGTGCAGCGGGTCGGTTGGATGATCCGGGTGCGCGGTGATCGTCCGCGCCATGTCGATCTCAGGACCGCGCTGGCGATTGATGACGCCTGCCCTGCGCCGCCGATGGCGATGGCGCGGCGGATGATCTAGGCCGCGCGTGCCTGCGCCTGAGCGGCCAGCAACCCGCGCCCGATCACTTGAGCCTGAATCTCCGCTGCGCCTTCGAAGATGTTGAGAATCCGCGCATCGCACAGCACCCGGCTGATTGGATATTCGAGCGCATAGCCATTGCCGCCGTGGATCTGCACCGCATTGTCCGCTGCCGCCCATGCGGTGCGCGCAGCAAGCAGCTTGGCCATGCCCGCCTCGATATCGCAGCGCGCCTCACGATCCTTGGCGCGGGCGGCAAAATAGGTCAGCTCGCGCGCCATGACGATATCGGCCACCATCAGCGCCAGCTTGTCTGCCACGCGCGGAAAGGCGGTGAGCGGCTGGCCGAACTGCTTGCGCCCTTGCGCATAGTCGAGCGCCAGATCGAACGCGTTCCAGGCCACGCCGATCGCGCGCGCGGCGGTCTGGATGCGGGCGCCTTCGAAGGTGCGCATCAGTTGCTTGAACCCCTGCCCCTCCTGCCCGCCGAGCAAGCCGTCCGCTGCCACAGCAAAACCATCAAACCCGAGCGCATATTCCTTCATGCCGCGATAGCCGAGCACTTCGATCTCGCTGCCATCGATGCCGGTATCGGGGAACGGTGTGATGTCGGTGCCACGGGTCTTTTCGGCGAGCAACATCGACAGGCCGCCGTAGCCGGGGCTGGCGGGATCGGTGCGCACCAGCATCGTCATCAGATCGGCGCGGGCGGCGTGCGTGATCCAGGTTTTTGCACCGGTGATCTGCCAGCTGCCATCGTCCTGGCGCACTGCGCGGGTGCGCACGGCGGCAAGGTCTGATCCGGTATCGGGCTCGGTGAAAACAGCAGTGGGCAGGCACGAACCATCGGCAATGCGCGGCAGCAGGCGCGCTTTTTGCTCCGCCGTGCCATTATGGGTAATCAGCTCGCCTGCAATCTCCGAACGGGTGCCAAGGCTTCCGGCGCAGATCCACCCGCGCGACAGCTCCTCCGAGACCACCGCCATTGCCAGCTTGCCCATACCGAGCCCGCCGTGGGTTTCCGGGATGCACACTCCGAACACGCCAAGTGCGGCCATTTCGGCAATCACATCATCGGGGATCAGCGCGTCGGCCAGATGCCACGCATGGGCGTGGGGCGTGATCTTTTCGGCGGTGAAGGCGCGAAAGCTGGTCCGCACCAGATCAAGCGTCTCGTCGCCGAGCATTTCGTCCGGCCGCACGCCATCTGCCAGCAGCGCGGCGAGCGCAGCGCGGGTTTCGGCGGTGCTGCCATGGGCGAGAAACCGCGTGACCGCCGGTTCGTCCGCCAGCGCGCGGGCCTCGGCCTCGCAGCCGAAAGCGCTAGGGCGCACCACTTCGCTCGCGCTCATGGCGAGACCGAAGCAAAGCTGGCCCAACGCCTCGCCTAGCCCGATCCTGAGCGTCAATTCCTCTGCGGCGCCGAACCGGCCCGCTGCCTCGGCGCGCGAAGCCCAGTCCGCAGTCGCCTCGATCGCGGCGAGGGTTGCAGCGGCCCAGGCATAGCCATGCACCGCGTGCTGTTCGCGTTCCAGCAGCGCCGGATCGGGCGCGCCCGCAGACGCCACCCGCCCCGACAGGCTGCCCCGCACCGCCTCGCAATAGCCGCGCGCCGATACGATCGCAGCGCGCGCTTCGATGATCCATTCACTCATGCAAAGCGTGCTAGCAGAGGCCGGGGGGTGAGGCGAAGCCGCAAAATCGAGGCGGCCATGAGGCAGCGCTCCGCGATGTTGCCATCAGGTTACACCTTGGCTTCAAAAGCCTGCGGATGCGCATTAACGCAGCTGCGACGGGTTGCCACCGCGCATCGGCTGCGGCATTTTTCGGTTTGGAACTGTCGGAAAAGACAGTCCAACATCGACAAGGTGATCTGAGACCCGGAGGAAATCCGGGGCCTCGCCTTTCGCAGGATGAACCGCTCCGTGATTGCCCGGCGCGCGGCACTTTTGTCGCACGCCAGTGTTCCGGAGATCACACGGTACCCGAGCTTCTACGGCGTGGCTCTGGAGTGCCGTTCAACGGTTGCACGCCGGCGCGAGGACTCACAATGCGTTATTCGACCCATTCCCGTCAAACCGCCTCGCTCGGGGCTTTGGCTGCTGCGCTGTTCGTAACAGCACTCGTTCCCGCTGCCGCACAGGCGCAGGACACCGCTCCTGCCGATGCTCCGGCAGATGAAGACCAGATCGTCGTCACCGGCTCGCGCATCGCCCGCGATCCCAACATCGGCTCGCCCGCACCGATCCTCGCGGTCACCGCCGAGGAACTCCAGCGTTCGGGCACTTCCGACGTAGTCGACACCCTGCGCGATATCCCGGCCCTTTCGACCTCGACTTCGGTCGACGGCTCGATCGACGGGGTGTTCTCGGAAGCGGTGGGTCAGTCGATCCTCAACCTGCGCGGCCTCGGCTCGAACCGCACGCTGGTGCTGGTCAATGGTCGCCGTCACGTCTCGGGCGTTGCAGGCGAGCAGGCGGTTGACGTCAGCTCCATCCCCAGCGCGCTGATCGAGCGGGTCGAAGTGCTCACCGGCGGCGCCTCGTCGATCTATGGTGCCGATGCTGTCACCGGCGTCGTCAACTTCGTGCTGCGCGAAGATTTCGAGGGCTTGCAGGGCAATATCCAGTCCGGCATTTCGTCCAAGGGCGATGCCTGGCGCATCAATGGTGACCTGACCTGGGGCACCAATTTCGCCGATGGCCGCGGCAATATCACCATCTCGGGCGAATATGCCCGCAATGATGAAGTGCAGTTCGGCGACCGCGGCTTCTCGCGCGACAACGGCATCGCCGACGATCAGGGCAACCCGGCGCTGTTCTTCCAGTCCGGCGACATCTCCTCCAGCACGCCCAACTTCCGCAATTTCTTCGCGGTTGGCGCAGGCGGCTTCCCGCAGGGCTTCCCGATCCCTTCGGCCGCAAACTTCATCGCCGATTACACCGATTTCTTCGGTGTCGCGCCGGTGCTGACCGCTGCCGAGCAGGCGCTGATCGACCGCGCGACCAACTCGCCGCGGCGCCTCATCGCCCGCCAGCCCACCTTCTCGCTGTCCTCGGCCGGCGGCGTGATCGCGCCGGGCGATATCGGCCTGTCCGATGGTCCGGACATCAACAACAACGGCACGCCCGATTGTCTTGAAAGCTCGGTCGGCTTCAACAGCACCTTCAACAATGGCGCCTTCGGTCTGGCCGGCGGCTGCGCCACGATCAACGCCGATGGCTCGCTCTCGGTTTACCAGGACGGCGCCACGACCGGCCTGTTCAATGCCTTTGGCGGCCCGGGCATCCCCAACAGCTTCAACGAAAACTCGCTGATCCCGGAAACCGAGCGTTGGTCGGTCAACGTCAATGCGTCCTACGAGCTGTCGTCGGAAGCGACGTTCTTCTTCGAGGGCAAGTATGTCTCGAACACCGCCGAATTCCAGGCCCAGCCCAACACCTTCTACGATCTGCTGACGATCCGCGAAGATAACCCCTTCATCACCACCCAGATGCGTCCGTTCGTGGGCGAGCTGTTCTTCGGTGACGGCACCCAGCGCGGCTTCTACCTGACCCGCGACCCGGCCGACCTTGGCCCTAACCGCAACCGCAACGAATTCGAGACGCTGCGCTTCGTGGCCGGGGTGAAGGGCGACATTACCGATCACTTTGCCTATGAAATCACCGGCAATTACGGCAAGTTCAAGCAGACCAGCTTCGATCGCAACCGCGTGATCATGGACCGCTTCTACGCCGCAATCGACGTGGTGCGCGGCCCGAATGGCCAGGCAATCTGCCGCTCGGACATCGATCCCACCGCACCGGCGACCACGCCTTTCGGCATTCCGGCAGGCGATCCGGGCTTCTTCACCTTCAACCCGGGTGATGGCCAGTGCCGTCCGGCCAACGTGCTTGGCGGAGTGGGCGCGATCAGCCAGGAAGCGATCGACTTCATCACCACCACCACGGTCAATGTCGACGAGCTTGAGCAGATGGTGTTCGACGTCATCCTGACGGGCGACACCGGCGCCTTCCTCGAACTGCCGGGCGGGCCGATCGGCTTTGCCGCGGGCTTCGAATTCCGCGAGGAAGTCAGCAAGTCGACCATCGATCCGCTGGAAATCGGGATCATCCCGGTGACCACGCCCGATGCCAATGCCGGCGATCTGCTGCGAGATCTCGGCTTTGCGCAGAACTCGCTGGTGTTCGATCCGGCCTCGATCCTGAACAACTCGGGCGGCGAATTCACCGTTTATGACCTGTTTGGCGAAATCAACCTGCCGATCCTGGCCGGTGTGCCCTTTGCCGAAACGCTCGAACTGAACGGGGCAGCGCGCTACTCGAACTACTCGACCGTTGGCAGCACCTTTACCTGGAACGTGAGCGGACTTTACGCGCCGAGCCGGGACATCCTGTTCCGCGGCACCTATGCTGTCGCGGTGCGTGCGCCGAACATCAACGAACTGTTCAACCCGGCGCAAGGGGCCTTCTTCCGCCCGTTCGATCCGTGCGACGTCAACAACCTCGTCACCGGTGAGGATCCGGCGCTGCGGCAGGCCAACTGCACCGCCTTCTTCCAGCAGATCGGCTTCGATCCGACCCTGGGCACGGGCACCTACAGCTATGTCGATCCGCTGACCGCGCGCTTCTCGGGCACCATCAGCGGCAACCCGGGCCTGCAGGAAGAAACCGCCACCACCTTCACGGTGGGCACCCAGATCACTCCGCGCTTCGTGCCCGGGCTGGTGGTCAGCGTCGATTACTACAACATCGAAATCGAGGATGCGATCAACGCGGTCGCGGCGCAGGACATCGTCGACAACTGCGTCGATAGTGCCAGCATCGCCAACGGGTTCTGCGATCTCATCAGCCGCAACCCCAACACCGGTGGCTTCACCTTCCTGCGCCAGACTGCTGTCAACTTCGCGCGGGTTGAAACCGCCGGGGTCGAGGCGGCGCTGCGCTACGGGTTCGATCTGGGCGATCACGGCTTCCGGATCGATGCCAGCGCGACCTGGGTGGACAAGCTCGACAACTTCTTCGATCCGGGCGATCCGACCCTCGTCGATCCCGAACTGGGCGAACTCCAGCGCCCCGAATGGGCCGCACGCGGTGCGTTCACGTGGGATTGGCAGGGCCTCAGCCTGACCTGGTCGACCACCTGGCTTGACCAGCAGGGTCTGCGCGCGGTGGAAATCGAAGAAGTCGGCCCGAGCGGCACTGACACCTTCTCGCCCAGCAACGGCCTTGCCAACGACACCTTCATTCACGACATTGCCTTCAGCTACGAGGCGAGCGAGAATTTCGAGGTCTATGGCGGGGTGAACAACGTGTTCAACAAGAAGCCCTTCATCACCGAGCAGGCCTTCCCGGTCAGCCCGGTGGGGACCTTCTTCTTCCTCGGCCTGCGCGCGACGATGTAAGAACGCGCCTTCCGGCACACATTGCAGCGGCGGAGCAGTCCTTTGGGTTGCTCCGCCGTTTGCATTTGTGGCCCCGCCTACTGGCGCAGCTCGTAGCTCTGGCGCATCAGGAAGGGCTCGCCTGCCACCCGGGTCTGCTTGGTGATCCGCAGCCTGCCAGCATCGCGGGTGAGGATCTTGCGCGCGATCACGCTGCGACCGTTCTCCAGGCTTGTGCCGTCGAGCACGATGGTGAGCGAACTGCCATCCGCCGAGGCCCGCGCTTCGACCACGTGCCACGTCTCGGGCGAATTCTTGCCCGCTGTGATCGTGAGCGCCTTGGCCGTAGCATCGAACGTCCAGGTCTCTGACGAACGCACGGTTTTGCCCGGGCCATCATCAAAGGTCCAGCTGAGCACCTGCCCGTCGCTCTGCATCATGGTCGGCAGGGTTTCGCGCGTGTCCTTGCTGTAATCGCGGTAGTCGAGCGTGCCGCTCCAATCGCCCGCCAGCGCCTTGTTCACCATCGCTGCGGTATCGGTCAGCGTGGGAAGCTGGCCTTGCGCCACAGCAATCGTGCGATCACGCCCGGTCTCGAAATCGGCCAGTGTCGGCACCACCAGCTGATCCACTGCGACGCCCTTGCCCGACACAAAGCTGGCAATGGCGGTGCGGTTCCATGCCTCGGGGATGCGCACCTTGATGCCGCTGGCGGGCAGCTTTGTCAGGAAGATCGCCCCGGAGGTCGGCCCCTCTGCGCTGCCTGCGCTGTCTTCGCCGATGATGGTCGCCCCGGCTTTTTCCTTCAGCTGCGCAATGCTGCGGGTCGCGCCCGATCCGTTGCGCGGGCCGCTGAGGATGGTCAGGCGTCCGCCAAAGCCGAGGGCGCCAATCGGTTGTTGCATCAGGGTGGTATCGCCATCTGTCAGCACGGCGCCGCGCTGCCGGGGAATCCGATCGAACCAGCCATCGGCTGTTTGCTCGAAATCGGTCAGCGGCGGCGTGAAGCGCGACGAGGGATCGCCCCAGGTCTGGAAATATTGCGTGAGATCGCCGTAACGCACCGCCTTGTAGCGCACCGGCTTGGACCAGACGAAGGGCTGATCGATGAGGTAACGCCCGAGCGCCACCGAGACATCCTCCGAACCGCCGCCATTCTTGCGCAGATCGAGGATCAGGTGCTCGGTACCGGCTTCCTCCATCGCGGCAAAGAAACCGCTGAGGAAGGCCGTGGCCTGCACCGGGTTGCGGTAATTGACGAAGGTATCGATCCCCAGCCGCGCGGTCTTGCCGTTCATCCGCCAGCTGATGCTGTTGTAGAACTCGCCGCGATACTTCGCTCCGGGTGCAGCCAGGCTTGTCCACTGCCCGAACCGGATCGGCGTGAGCGTGGCGGTGGTGGCAGCCATGCCGCCGACCGGCTTCCATTCCACCTGCCAGCGATCGGGAAAGCCGAAAAGCGCGGGGTAATTCTCGTTGAAGTCATCGCCCATCAGATCGCTATCGTCAGCCAGCTTGGCGGCGATCGCCTGATCGGTGGTGCCGTCATAGGAGACCAGCGGCGCAAGTTTGAGCAGCAGCGCGGGCACCGCCATACCGTTGATGCCGATGATCTCGCTTCCCACCGGCGGCGCGCCTGCCTGCCCATCGGTGGAGGCCACGATCATCCGCCCCTCGATCAGCTGGAACCGCAGAGGCAAGTGGGTGGCATTGTTGGTGCGGAAGGTGTTGAGCTCCTCCGACATCTCAGCCTTGGTGTGATCGCAATGGATCGCGGCGAGCAGGCGGGCGATTTCGCCATGCAGCGCCAGTTCGGTGATCGGCGCAGCGGCCGCCGCTTCCAGCCGGGCAAACGCCGCGTCGATCTCGGCCTTGGAGGCATAGCGATAGAGACCGGGATGCACCGTCTCCAGCGCGCGGCGCAGCAAGGCAGCATCGCTGGATGCTTCGGCAGCGGTGAGCACCCGCGGGGTGTAGCGCGGCGCCGCAGGCGCTTCGGCCGCGGCAGGTTCAGCCGCGGCAGCGGTGATGGGAAGCGGCAGTGCCAGCAGGGCGGCGGCGGCAAGAGAGAGGCTTTTCATGGGGATCGCTCCAGTTGTTCGGTGACGAAACCCCACTGGCCCAAGCGCGATGCCGGCGCGCCTCAATCGTCAGACAGGCAACGATTTTTGTGATTTGAGCCGCCACGCACTCGGGCTCATGCCTGCAAAATCGGCAAAGGCACGGTTGAAACTGGCCTTGGAATTGAACCCGGCCTCGAAAGCCAGCGTCAGCAGATCGCGCTGTTCGCTTGGCTGCGCAAGCAAGTCCTGCAATGCCGCGACACGGTGGCGATTGATGATAGCGTTGAAGTTCTCGCCCGCCGCCGCGCCCAGTCCGCGCGAAAGATAAGTTGTGTTGGTGCCGAGGGTTCGCGCCAGCCCGGCCAGCGTGAGCGCCGGATCGCGCCACAATTCCTCCGCCGCAATCCGCGCCAGCCACGCAGAACCTTGCGCGGCCCAGTCTCGCCCCGGTGCGGCAAGATCGGCTGGCTCGGTCGGTGCAGGCGGGGTGACGGGCGGAAATTCGGTCTCCGAATGCCGCCATCCGCCGATGCCGAGGTAAAGCACCAGCCCCGAGAAGGCGACATAAAGCGGGAACTGGTCGAAGTAATCGCGCGCCGGATCGATCTGGTTGGCCACCACGAACCCTGCCCAGATCAGCGCGATGATCGCCAGCGCGGCGATGAAGTTGCGGATCCAGTCAGGCGCGTAATCGACCCCGTCAGTGCGGTTCTCGTCCAGCCACACGCGGTAACTGCGATAACGCAGATACGCCGCCGCGCTATAGGCCGCGATGCTCGCCAGAGCGGCGAAATCGAACAGCGGATCGATCACCGGCTCGTGGATGATGGTGTTCCACCAGTTCTTGGTCTCCAGCGGGAACGGGAAGACCAGCGCATAGGCGAGGAACTGCAACGCCACCGGCACGAAATGCGGCCACAGCCGGGCGGGCGGTGCGCCGATCAGCGTGGCGGTGTAGCAATAGAGCAGCGGTCCGAACGCCAGCGTATAGGCCAGCGGCGCAAAACTGAGCCACGGCCACCGGTCGTAAAACCCGGCATAACCGATGATATAGGGCGTCATCAGCGCTGTCACAGCGAGGATCAGCAACGCCAGCCAGCGGTTTGCAGCATGATTGCGCCGCGCCCGCAGCAACAGCGCAGCAAGCAAGAGGCCTTGCATACCGCAAATCAGCAGCGTGATGCTCATCGGCCCGAATCTGATCATCACTGGCCTATGCCCGAGGCGGCAAGCTTAGGGAATATCGGGCGATTGGGGGAGCGGCGGCGGTGGCGGCAACGGCGGTTGATCTTGCGAAATCCGGCCGGGCAAGTGGTTGGCCGCTGCCCTTGCCCTCGCCCTCCACCGGTGCCGTTGACCGGCACTTGTCCAATTTTCGCCTTTGTTTCCGTCCAGAGGACGCGATTGCGACGTCGCATTCCGATCCCGATCACCCCCGTTTCCCGCTGAGGACATTTCTGGTGCCCGATATTGCCACGCTCCTCGTCGACATCGCGCCGTTTATCGCGATCGGCATGGCTGCGCAGATGATCGATGGGGCGCTGGGCATGGCGTTCGGGGTGATCACCCAGACCTTGCTGGTGAGCGCCTTGGGCGTGCCGCCTGCCACGGCCTCGGCCAGCGTCCATCTGGTCGAGTTGTTCACCACCGGCGCTTCGGGCGCGAGCCATATCTGGCACCGCAATGTCGATTGGCGACTGTTCTGGCGGCTGGTCCCGTTCGGCGTGCTAGGCGGGGTTACGGGAGCCTACCTGCTGTCGAGCGTCGATGCCTCGGCCGCCCGGCCATTTGTGATGCTGTATCTCACGGGAATCGGGTTCTACCTGTTGTGGCGCGCGATCCGGCTTTCCAAACCCAAGTTCGAGAACCCGCGCTACACCCGTCCTCTGGCCTTTGCCGGAGGCTTCCTTGATGCCGCAGGCGGCGGCGGATGGGGGCCGGTGGTGACCTCGAAACTGCTGTTTCAGGGCGGCGATCCGCGCAAGGTCATCGGCACAGTCAATTCGGCCGAGTTTCTGCTGACCCTGTCGATCTCGATCACTTTCATCGCCACACTCGGCTTTGCCGCCTTCACGCTGATCACCGTGGGGCTGATCATCGGCGGGGTGATCGCCGCGCCGTTCGGAGCGGTGCTTGCCAGCCGCGTCCAGCCGCGCACTTTGTTGCTCGCGGTGGCCGTCGTGCTGATCGTGACCAGCACCTACAGCATCTACAAGGCCTGGCCGATTATCTAGGGACGGCGATCTGACGCCGCTCTCTCCTCATGAGCTAGGGTCATGGGGCAAACTGCTCGGCAGGTGCCCCGCCGAGGGCAACGTCGGCATGGAGCAGCGGTGGGCCAGGCCGGTACCAGACAAGCGCGGAGAGACCGAGCCACACCGTGAACATGATCATGTAAGGCCAGCGGCGCGGCCACAGCCAGACCACCAGCAGCGTTGCCGCGGCAGTGCCGGCAAGGGCGACCAAGACCGAACTTGCCGCACGCGTGCCGCCTCCGGCCAGCGCCGTCTGGATTGCCACGCTGGCCCATTGGGCTGGCAACAGCACCAGCAGCCAGTCCGGCAAAGCGTCCGGCATGGCCGAGGCGGTGATCAGAACGGCAGCCTCGCCGGCCACCACCGACAGAGCGATCAGCCAACCCTTATCTGAGGCGCTGCGGGCAAACAGGGTGCCCCGCGCAGCAAAGCTGACACTGGCGATGATCACAGCAAACCCTGTTGCAACGGGATGTGTCAGGGCGGGCAAGCCAAGCGCACGCACAATCAGGACAAGGCCCGCCCCCGCCAGCAGAGCCATAAGAACGCCAATCCAGAGACGCCCGGCAGCCGCCGCTCCGATCATGCCGACACCCATCAGGCCAACCGCCAGGATTGGGCCACCAACTGCGGCAAGCGACGTGTGAGAAGGCGCATCGGCAATCAGCAGCATGGCAAGAACAGGGGCTGCTACCCCCACCAGCGCAACAGATGACCAGGCCAAGAACGGCCAAGCTGGACGCGCAGCGTGCGGTGATGATTTCATCCGGCCATCACTGGTTCAAAGGGCTGTGATTGTCGAGAAGGGATAGGCTGACGCAGCTTGCCTCGGCCATCGCGGGAAGCGCCCGCCTATGTTTCGATATTTTTCGAAATTTGGATTGACGCCGCTCGCACAGCCCTTAATTCGATCGTCATCGAAAGGTGGTAAAAGTGGACGATCTTAATACGCAGGTCTGGGCGGTCGATGCGCTTGGCGCGCTCGCCCATGAAACGCGCCTGTCTGCGTTCCGTGCCTTAGTGAAAGCCGGGCCGGAGGGGATGATCGCGGGAGCCCTATCCCAGCACTGCGGTGTTCCGCCGTCCACCATGTCCCATCACCTAGCCACGCTGGAACGCGCCGCGCTGGTGCAGTCCGCCCGCGAAAGTCGCCTGATCCGTTACCGCGCAGACTTTGCCGGAATGCGCCGCCTGCTCACCTTTCTGATGCAGGATTGCTGCCAAGGGGCACCCGAAATGTGCGGTGATCTCCTCGGTGATCTGATCTGCCCTGCCAACCAACCCGTCAATATCTGAGGCCAAGGATGACCGTCACGCCCTTTACTGTCTTGGTCCTGTGCACCGGCAACAGCGCCCGCTCGATCCTTGGCGAGGCGCTGTTCAACCACCTCGGAAAAGGCTGGGTGCAAGCGTTCAGCGCCGGTAGCAAGCCCAAGGGTGTGCCGCATCCCGGCGCGCTTCGGCTGCTGGCCCGGCGCGGGATCGATACGGCTGCGTTCCGATCGAAAAGCTGGGACGAGTTTACCGCCCCGGGCAGCCCATCGGTCGATCTCGCCATTACCGTGTGCGGTAATGCTGCGGGTGAAGCCTGCCCGGTGTTCCTCGGCAGCCCTTTAAGGGCCCATTGGGGCTTGCCCGATCCGGCTGACGCCAGCGGCACCGTGGCCGAAATCGATGCCGCGTTCGAGGAAACCTGGCGCTTGCTGGAAATGCGGGTCAGGGCATTCCTTGCGCTTGATCGAGCGGGAATGGACACGCTCGCATTCAAGGCAGCCCTTGCTGAAATCGGCGCGATGGAAGGCGCTGCAACATGAGCGCCGATGCGGCCCCGCTCGGCCTGTTCGAGCGTTACCTTTCGCTATGGGTGCTGCTCGCCATTCTGGCAGGGCTGGGTCTGGGACTGGCCGCGCCCGACGCCGTCGGCGTGCTGGCGGGGCTGGAATACGCCTCGGTCAACCTCGTGGTCGCAGGTCTGGTCTGGGCGATGATCTATCCGATGATGGTCGGCGTCGATTTTGCCAGCATCAAGGACATCGGAACGCGGCCCAAGGGGCTGGTAATCACGCTGGCAATCAACTGGCTGATCAAGCCCTTCACAATGGCAGGGCTGGCCATCGCGTTCTTTGATTATCTCTATGCCGATCTGCTGCCCCGAGCGGACGCACAGGAGTATATCGCCGGTCTGATCTTGCTGGGCGCAGCGCCCTGCACCGCGATGGTGTTCGTGTGGTCGCAGATGACCCGCGGCGATCCCGCCTACACGCTGGTGCAGGTATCGGTGAATGATCTGGTGATGATCATCGCCTTTGCGCCGATTGTCGCGCTCCTGCTGGGCGTGACCGAGATTGTCGTGCCATGGGAAACGCTGTTGCTGTCGGTGGGGCTCTACGTGGTCATTCCGCTGGCAGCAGGCGCCCTCACCCGCACCCGCGTTATCGCGCGGCATGACGGGGATGCAGCGGCGGTGGATGCTTTTACCGCGAGGCTCAAGCCGTGGTCGGTGATTGGCCTTTTGGCGACCGTGATACTGCTGTTCGCATTTCAAGCCGGGACAATCGTCGCCAACCCCTTCCTGATCGCGCTGATCGCGGTCCCCATCATCATCCAGTCCTACGGCATCTTCGCGGCCGCCTATGTTTGGGCATGGGCGTGGCGGGTGCCGCACGCGATTGCCGCCCCTTGCGCGCTGATCGGCACGTCCAACTTCTTTGAGCTGGCGGTCGCTGTCGCCATCGGGCTGTTCGGCCTGTCGAGCGGCGCGGCGCTCGCCACTGTGGTTGGCGTGCTGGTTGAAGTGCCGGTGATGCTTTCGCTGGTGGCCTTCGCCAACCGCACCCGTTCTCATTTCCCGGATACTGCACGATGAGTGATTTTCCGCGGCTGCGCACTTTGCCAGATCCAGCATATCTCCCGGCGCTGAAGCCCGAATATGTCCACGCTCGCCCGGCGCTCGGCTTGGGCGAGCTTGTCCCGCCGCCGCGCGTGCTGCTGCTTTATGGCTCGCTGCGCGAACGCTCCTTCTCGCGCCTCGCGGTTGAGGAAGCTGCGCGGCTGCTGCAATTGTTCGGGTGCGAGACGCGCATCTTCGATCCGTCCGACCTGCCGCCGCCCGATCTGTATGCCGCCGATGATCACCCTGCGGTCCACGAACTGCGCGAACATTCGCTTTGGTCAGAAGCGCAAGTGTGGTGCAGCCCGGAACGTCACGGCACGATCACCGGGATCATGAAGGCCCAGATCGATCACCTGCCGCTCGCCTACAAAGGCCTGCGCCCGACACAGGGCCGCACGCTGGCCGTGATGCAAGTCTGCGCCGGATCGCAGAGCTTCAATACGGTCAACACGCTGCGCATTCTCGGCCGTTGGATGCGGATGGTGACCATTCCCAACCAGTCCTCGATTGCCAAAGCCTATGAGGAATTCGACGAGGCGGGACGGATGAAGCCGTCGAGCTATTATGACCGGATCGTCGATGTGATGGAGGAACTGGTGCGCTTCACGGTGCTGCTGCGCCCGCACGCCGATCAGCTGGTCGATCGCTACTCCGAGCGGGTCGACAAGGATCAACCGGTCGCGACACCTGCGGACAAGGCCGGAATTGTGGGCAGCTGAGAAAAAGGCTTGGGTTTGCAACCCTGCCCGCGGCGGCTTTGGCAAAGGCCTAAGCCGGCAGGCATACTGTGACGCCTTTGCAACGCCGCAGAACAGTCATTTTTCCGTCCCCTTTATGCAACCGAAGTTTGGCGGAACTGCAACATCGGGAGCCTAGGCGGCCGCTGCTACAACAACACAAGCAGGGGCACCCCGACATGAATTCTACCACTTTGCGGATCGCATTTCTTTCCAGCGCGGCGATGATCGGCATCGCCGTCCCGTCGCACGCCTTCGCCGCTGAAGCCGAGGTTGAGGCCGCGGCCCAAACCGTCGTCGGTGCCACCGATTCCGCAGAAGCGCCCGCCGAAGCCGGCGAAATCGTCGTCTACGGCAAGGGCGAAGTCCGCCAGGTGACCGAGATCGCGGCCGATGACATCCAGCTGACCACCGCCGGTTCCAGCCCCTTCATCGCGCTCCGCAAGCTGCCGGGTGTCAACTTCCAGTCGGCCGATCCCTTCGGGACCTATGAATGGTCGACCCGCATCACGCTGCGCGGCTTCAACCAGAACCAGCTCGGCTTCACCCTCGACGGCGTGCCGCTCGGCGATATGAGCTACGGCAACACCAACGGCCTGCACATCAGCCGCGCGATCATCGCCGACAACATCGGCAGCACCCGCGTAAGCCAGGGTGCGGGCTCGCTCGGCACCGCCTCGACCTCGAACCTCGGCGGCACGATCGAATTCTTCAGCCGCGATCCGCAGGACGAACTCGGCATCGCCGGCAATGTCACCTATGGCGACAGCGACACCCTGCGCGTTTACGGCACGCTCGACACCGGCGATCTCGGCGGCTTCAAGGCCTACATCAGTGCATCCCACATCGATGCCGAGAAGTGGAAGGGCGCAGGTACGCAGCGCGCGACCCAGGTGAATGCCAAGCTGGTCGCCGATTTCTCGCCCTCGACCACCTTCACTGCCTTCGTCAATTTCTCCGATCGCAAGGAAAGCGATTATCAGGATCTCAGCCTCGAGATGATCGACCGGCTCGGGCTTGATTGGGACAACGTCTCGGACAACTGGCCGCTGGCGGTGCAGCTTGCCTTCATCGGCGCCAACCGCGGCGACACCGGCGTTGTGGTCGCCTCGAACACCTTCGGCACCACCTATCCTGCGCCGATCCGCACGGTTGACGATGCCTATTATGATGCCGCCGGCCTGCGCCGCGACTGGCTGGCCAGCGCGCGGATCGATCAGATGGTGGGCGACAACGTCACGCTCGGCCTGCAGGGCTATTACCACACCAACAAGGGCCAGGGTTCGTGGATCACGCCCTACCGCGCCAGCCCGGGCGGCCTGCCGCTCAGCTTCCGCACCACCGAGTATGAAATCGAGCGCATCGGCGTGCTCGGCGATCTCGTTGCCGAACTTGGCGCCCACACTGTGCGCGTCAACCTGTGGTACGAGAACAACGACTTCGAACAGGCCCGCCGCTTCTACACCATCGGCACCAGCCTGACCGAGCCGAGCACTTCCGCGCTCACCTATCAGTCGAACCCGTTCTTCACCCAGTGGAACAACGCCTACAACACCACCACCTTCCAGTATGCGGTGCAGGACCAGTGGGACGTGAGCGACGCACTCACCGTCACCGCCGGGTTCAAGGGACAGTCGGTCAAGCTGGAAGCGACCCCGATCAACCCCGTTCCCGGACCGCTTGCACTGGGCGAGATCAAGAGCGAGGACTTCTTCCTTCCGCAGGTCGGCGTGCTCTACAAGCTGGGCGGCGGCAACGAAATCTTCGCCAGCTTCACCCAGAACCAGCGGGCCTTCACCGCAGCGGCCACCACTGGCCCGTTCGCAACCTCGGCGGCCGGCTTTGCCGCGCTGCGTGACCAGATCGAACCGGAACAAACCGATACCTTCGAGCTGGGCTTCCGCTTCGGCGAGGGCGCACTTACCGGCGTGATCGCAGGCTATCTCGTGAACTTCAGCAACCGTCTGCTGGCTGTTCCGCAGGGCCCCGGCATCGTCGGTAACGCGCCGCTGCTGTCCAACGTGGGCGATGTGCGTTCGATCGGCGCCGAAATCGGCGTGCAGTGGCAGCCGGTTGCCGACTTCACCATCACCGGCAGCTACGCCTATAACGACAACACCTATCAGAACGACGTCGTCAACCAGGCCGGCACCGTGGTGCAGGCAATCGACGGGAAGACCGTGGTCGACAGCCCGGAAAGCATCGCCAACCTCGAACTCGCCTATGACAATGGCTCGTTCTACGCGCGCGGCAATGCCAACTACACCTCGCAGCGGTTCTTCACCTTCTCGAACGACCAGTCGGTGGATGGACGCGTGCTGGTCGACGCTCTGATCGGCTTCCGCCTGCAGAGCGACAACCGCTTGCTCGACGGGCTGGCGATCGAAGGCACGGTGACCAACCTGTTCGACGAGGAATATGTCGGCACGATCGGTTCGAACGGCTTTGGCTTTGCCGGCGACAACCAGACCCTGCTGGCAGGCGCTCCGCAGCAGTTCTTCGTGACGCTGCGCAAGGACTTCTGATCCTGAGCATGACAACCGGGGGCCGGCGGGACTATTCCTGCCGGCCCTTGCTTTTTGGCCGGGGGTCCGCCGGTCCACTCATCCGTGATAACCGCTTCGGCGAGGAGACTGCCCGTGATCGTTAATCCTTTGAAGGCCGCGATAACGCGCCGTGCCTCGCTCGGTAGCCTTGCGGCGGGAACAGCTGCACTGTCTCTGCCGGATACGGTCTTGGCGGCTAGCGAAGGGCCCTTCCGGCATGGGGTTGCCAGCGGCGATCCCGATGCGACCAGCGTGGTGCTGTGGACCCGCGTCACCACCTCGGGCGATGTGACCTTGGTGGGAGAAATCGCGCGGGATCTGGATTTCGCTTCGATCGCGGCGCGCACCGAAATCGCCACTGGCCCCGACCGGGATCACACCGTCAAATGGCTGGCTGGCGGGTTGCAACCGGGCCAGACCTATTACTACCGCTTCCGCCTCGATAGCGAGACCTCGCCTGTCGGACGCGCCCGCACGCTTCCTGTAGGCAGGCTCGACCGACTGGGTATCGCGCTTGCCTCCTGTTCCAACTACGCCTTTGGATATTTCAACGCCTACGAGGCCATCGCGCATGATCCGTCGGTGGATTTTGTGCTGCACACCGGCGACTACATCTACGAATATGGTCAGGACGGCTGGGGAGATGATGCGGGCCGCGCGCTTGGTCGGCGGCATGATCCGGCGCACGAGATCGTCACCCTCTCGGACTATCGCCGCCGCCACGCGCAATACAAGACCGACGCCGGCGCACAGGCGATGCACGCGGCCCACACCTTCATGGCGTGCTGGGACGATCACGAGAGCGCCAACAATCCGTGGACTGGCGGCGCGCAGAACCATCAGCCCGACCGCGAAGGCGACTGGGCAGCGCGCCGCGAGGCCTCGATCCGGGCCTATTTCGAATGGATGCCGGTGCGCGAGCCCGAATGGCTCGATCGGCCGGATGCAACGCGAGCGCAGTTCTGGCGCAGCTACAGCTTTGGCGATCTGGCAACACTGGCGACGCTGGAAACCCGCCATACCGCGCGGGCCGAGCAGATCGACTATGCCCCGGTGATGGCGCAGACCGGTGATGCCGAGGCCATTGCGCAATTCCGCCGCGATGTGCTGGGTGCACCGGGCCGGCGGATGATCTCGGCGGAATGCGAGGCCGATCTGACCCGCAGCCTGTCACAGTCAGTCGCGGCAGGGCAGCCGTGGCGGCTGATCGGCAATGCCATCCCGATCGCGCGCACCGATGTGCCCGACCTGGTCAAACTGGGCGTCCTGCCCGATCCCATGGCACCAGCCGCGCCCTTCAGCGGCCCCGCGCTCGACAATGCCAAGCAGCTGGCCGCCAAGGGGGGCGCCGGCCTGCCGTTCTACCCCGATACCTGGGACGGCTATCCGTGGGCGCGCGAGCGGCTTTACGATCTGTCGCGGCAGGCTGGTGCTGGCGATCTCATCTTCCTCACCGGCGACAGCCACAGCTTCTGGGCCAACAGCCTCAAGGATGCGGCAGGGCGTCCAGCGGGTATCGAACTCGGCACGGCCGGCATCACCTCGCCGGGCGATTTTGTCGAAAGCGGGTTCGGCGATGCGCTGTCACGGGCACTCGACCAGGCGTTCATCGATCACATTCCCGAGGTGGTCTGGACCGACAATATGCATCAGGGCTATGTCCGGCTCGACCTTCAACACGGCCACGGCGAGGCGACCTTCATCGCCGTGGACACCGTCCGTCACCGCGCCTTCCGGACGTTCATCGTCAACCGGCTTCCCATTGCCCGGGGGAATGACGGAACCAGCTTCGGCTGAGGGAAAATCTGGCGCAGTAACCAACGCTTACCCTTCGCAAATCCGAATTCCGCCGGGTCAGCGCCGGGACTAAGAGACGAACCGGACAATCACGAAGGATACGTTATCGGACGCACCCCGGGAGAGGGCGAGATCCAGCATCCGGTCAGCCGCCTCTTCGAGCTCCGGACCTGACAAGATCGGGACCATTTCTTCCGGCTTGACGAGACGGGTGAGGCCGTCGCTCGCCAGAAGATAGATATCGCCTGCCAAGACAGTGCCTCTGACGTGGTCAACCTGCAACGATTTCGCCGCGCCGACCGCACGGGTGAGGATGTTGGCATTGGGATGATCGTCGGCCCGTTCGGCCTCGAGCATTCCCGCCTCGACGAGCTCTTGCACAAGGCTGTGATCGCGCGTGATCTGCGTAACTTCGCCGCCTCGCAAGCGCAGGGCGCGGCTGTCTCCGGCCCAGAAACAGCCGAGTTCGGAACCCTCAGTGATCAGGCCGACGACCGTCGATCCGATCGTTCTGTCCTTGCCTATCGACAGCGCCAACTCGATCAGTGCGGCGTTCACGGCTTCGAGCGCGCCAATCGCCTTTCCGACCCGCATCGTCAGGCTGTCAGCCGGCGTTAGCCCGGCCAGCTCTGCGATGACCATTTGGCTCGCGACCTCGCCGGCCTCATGGCCGCCCATCCCGTCGGCGACCACCCAGATGCGATCAGCCGGAGAGCACAGCAGCGCATCCTCGTTCAGCTTGCGCTTGTGCCCCACGTGCGTGCGTGAGGTGCACTCGAATGGCGTCATGAACACTCCCGTAGCGGCTCTCGGATTTTACTGGCAAGTATCCGCATGCCGTGCAAAATTAGTTTACAAATGTTACCCTTCTGGTGGTCTCCAAGCAATGAGCAAGGTCTACAGCAATAAGGCGCTCCCGCCGGGTACTGTGCTGCGGGAATGGCGGCTCGAAGATGTTCTTGGCGTGGGCGGTTTCGGTATCGTCTACAAGGCGCGCGGGATCTATTTTGACGAGCTGGTCGCCATCAAGGAGTATTTCCCGAGCGCGATCAGCGAACGGCAGGACGATGCGACAATTGTGCCGGTCGACTCTGACGCGGAGGAAGTCCACGCGCTGGGCCTCAAGAAGTTCGTCGAAGAGGCCAAGCTTCTCTGGAACCTGTCCACCCCCTCCCGGCACCCGAACATCGTCAGCGTCCGCAGCCTGTTCGAGATTCACGGCTCGGCTTACATGGTCATGGATTTCGAGGATGGGGTCTCGCTTTCCAGGCTTCTCAAGGAAGGCCGGCGCTTCAACGAAGCGAGTCTCTCAGCGCTGATCCGCCCGATCGCTGAAGGGCTCGAACGGGCCCACCGCGTGGGCGTGCTCCACCGCGACATCAAGCCGCCGAACATTCTCGTTGGGCATGACAACCGGCCGGTCTTGATCGATTTCGGTTCGGCCCGGTTCGAATCCGGAGACGCGACAAGCACTTCGGTGACGTTCCACACCCCGCCCTATGCCGCGATCGAACAATATGTGAAGACCTACGAGCAGGGTCCGTGGACCGACATCTACGCGCTCGGCGTGGTTCTCTACGAATGCGTTGCCGGGGAAAAGCCGGCCGAAGTCCTCGAACGGCTGCACGGCAGTGCCAGCAAGCCGCTGAGCGAGGGTGACTGGCCGGGGTTCAGCAGGTCGTTCCTCGCTGCGGTGGACGCGGCCATGGCGATCCGGCCCGATGAACGCCCGCGATCGATCTCGGAATGGCTCGCCCTGTTTGACCGGCCCGACGGTGCCGCCGAAACGACCCAAGTTCGGGATGACGACGAGGACGACAAAACAAGGATCGGCAGCTTCGCGGCATCGTCCGAACGGATTGTGCCTGTTGCGCCTCCCCCTCCAGGCTTTGAGACCGGGGCGCGGATTGAAACCGCAGTACCGGATAGCCCGAGCGAGGCCGAATTCACGCTTGCGGGCATGAACACCAGAGCCAAGAAGCCGATTGCCGGACCACTACCGGACGCGGTGCCGGAGAACAATGACGGCAACGCGAAGGATGCAGCGCAAGGCGCGGACAGTTCTTCGCCGGTTACTCCCCCATCCGCGGTCTCTGCGTCTCCCAAGACGGGCAATGAGGCGTCCGGTTCTGCGGCCAAGCCGAAGACCGGCTCCCCCATGATTTATGCCGGCATGGCCGCTGTCGCCATAGTGCTCGCGGGCGGCACCTGGTATGTGATGAGCAGCGCCCCAGCGTCATCGACCTCCACAACACCGCAGGAAGCAGCCGCCGCGGCGGATAGCCTCTTCCCAACCACGCCGTCGGATCAGCCCCCCGAGGCGGCCGCGCTCGGCAGCGCGATAGGAAGCCTCGCCGAGGAGGCGAAGCGTGCGGGCCTGCCTGCGAGCGCCTCCGATCCCTTGGCTGCGGCTGCGAGGCGGATCACGGCTCTCGAAGCGGGTTCCGGCACAGCTGCGGCTGCGCAGGCGGAGATCGATGCGGTCGCCAAACCGGCGCTCCTCGCTTTCACCAAAGCCACGGCCGCCGATGTCGCGGCAAAGGCGCGGCGGGCAAGCCGGCAGATACCATGGACCGATCCGCGGCGAACCGAAGCGGCCCGGGGCGCGAGTGCAGGTCAGCGTCGAATCGCCGCAGCCCTGCAGCAGCGGCGCAGCGGGGTGGAAAGCGCAATGACTGCGATCGGGCAGGCCGCGACCGGGAGCGAAGCGCTCGTGCTGGCCCGAAACGCCCTTGCCGATGCGCGGGCCTATGCCGCGAAGCTGGCAGAAGCCTATCGCGCCGGGCCGGCCGGTAGCGATCTTCAACCGAAGGCTGGCGCGTCGGATGCAGCGCAGACGCAGCAAGCTGTGCCCAAGCCTTCCGCAGGTGCACCGGTGCTGGAGCAGGCTGTGCCAGCGGATTCTGCCAAGGGTGCCGCACCGGAAGCGGCAGTGTCTGCTGCGACGCTCAGGGAATTTGCGTCGGTCGTCAAAAAGGCCAACGGTGTGGCGCGCGACGTCATCCGTCTGGGCGATCGCTCGCGCCCCGATGCCAACGCCGCCGAGGATGAGCAGGAGAAGTTCCGCATCAGGCAGCAAAACGCCCAGTCGGCAAAGAGTTATCAGACCTATCTCGATACGCTGTCGCGGTCGATGAAGGGCATCAGGTCGGACGCGGAGGCGCGGCAGTCAGTCGCAAAGGCACGCCAGACGCTGGGCTATCTGAATACCATGCTGGCGGATTCGAAGGCCTCGCTCAAGTGACCGGCGGCGCTGCCGCCTCACGACATCACGTCGCAATCACCGCACGCACAAGGTTGACGTTACCGGCCCGCTCGTAAGCGAGTGATCGCGACAGCCGCTTCACCAGCGGGATGCCGAGGCCCCCGATATGCGCGTCTTCCAGCGTGTCGAAAGGCTGCGGCCCTGCGGAGGCGAGCGGGTCAAAGGCGGCCCCGTCATCCTCCACGCACAGACACACCCCGTTCTCGAACATTGCGGCCGAAAGTCGGACGTGGGTCGCATCCTGCGCGTGACGCACAACATTGCTCACCAGTTCCTCGAGGACCACCTCGAGCCGGTTGATGACAGCGCTGGCAACCCCGAAGGGTTCGAGATAGGCCAACACCGCAAGCCGCCCTTCCTCGACGGAGGTCAGCGCTTTGGGCAGCTCCAGAGAAATTCCCTTGTCCATGAGCGGTTCGCCTGAATCGCGCGGGGCCTGTCGTCAGCCGCTGACCGCCGCGATGGCATCCGCTTCGGTCGGGACGACCGGGATGATGTCCGAAAGCGCGCTCATTTCGAAGATCTCAATGACCGCTGGATTAGCGCCGAACATAACGAGCTTAGCGCCTCTCCGGCTAAGGCCACGCGCGGCAGTCAGCAGCATTCTGATGCCGAGCGAAGCGATGAACGTCACTTGCGTGAGATCGACAATTGTCGGCTGGGATTTGGGCATGACCCCGGCAGAAAACTTCAGCTCAAGCTCGTTGACGTTTGCGGTATCGAGCCGCCCCGACAGTTCCGCCTTGGTTACGCCCGATAGATCCGTGATCACCAAAGTCATTTTGCCCCCTTCGACACGCTATTCGAATGTTACGATCATCAGCGAAAAATCGTCGTCCATCGTGCTCGGCTCGGCGCGCTGGCATACGGTGTCGTAGAGCCGCTGCGGCTCGTCCTTGCCCGAGGCGCTCGGATCGACGATCAGTTCGATCAAGTCCGTGATGTCCCATTGCCTCTCGTCGGTGTCGATGATTTCGAACACGCCATCGCTGAACAGATAGATCGACGCCCCTTGGGGCACGGTGATGCCGCCCTGACGGAACATCATCGCCGGCATGGCTCCAATGATCGGATTGCGGGTGTGCAGCGGAATCGCCTCGGAACGGTCGGCAGGAACAAGATAGGCGGGGTGATGGCCACCGCTGGCAAATTCCAGCCGGCGCGTTCGAGCATCATAAACCCCGTACCAGATGGTGAAATAGAGCCCGGCGTGATCTTCCATCTGGAACAGTTCGTTCAGGGTGCTGAGAACCAGTTCGGGCCGGGCCATCTCGGTATTGGGCAGAGACCGTTGGCGCAGCTGGTTCATGATCGCGACCGCGTGCATTGCCGCGCCCGTGCCGTGCCCTGCAACATCGACCAGATAGGCGACGTAAAGGTTCTCGCCCAGCTGTCCGATCCCGAAGGCATCTCCGCCGAGCTTGGCCGAGGGTTTGTAGATCCAGTCGACCTTGATCGGGCCTTCGGCAATTTTTGGCGGCAGCAGGGCCCTGACGTAGGATGCGGCCTTCTCAAGTTCGTGATCGGACTCGTTGAGGTGGGCAATCTCCGCACGCGTGCGCCACTCGTGCTTGAAGGCGCGATTACCGACCTGCAGGATCGAACCGACAGGAAGTGGCACTACGCTGCTTACCCTCGTGCCATCGATGAAGGTGCCGTTAGTGGAGTTGAGATCCGAGACGTAAAGATCTTCGCCTTTCAATGCGATCAGGCAATGCGAACGCGACACCTCGGTATCGGCAAGCACGACATCGGCCGGGGCCGTCCGACCAACCTTAAGCCCGAGCGGGCCAACGATATGCCGGCTCTCGACCTCGCCACCGTTCAGCAGTTCAAGGCAATGCAAGCGATCCCCCTTGATATGGTTGACCGCATCGGCTCGCGTTACAAACTGGGTCTGCTCGCTTTCGGCCAAGGGAACGTCCTTAACTCGCGGGGGCGGCTGCGAAGGTTTTTGCTGGCAAGAACATGGAGATGTTAACTTAACGGGCATCTACCGCAAGCTGTTTGTGTTGGGCGCGGAAGGGTTGTCTTGAATCGGGGCAGACGCATACTCACACAGGCGTGGTCAGGTTCTCGATGTTTATTCGCCCTGCGCGGGCAGCAGCGCCGCGAGTTCGTCAGCGCTCAAAACCGCGTTGCCGGCCGGATAGGCGTAGCCCGCCTGCATCGGACTCACCGCAATTGCCTTGCGATAGACCACGCTTTCATCGTCCATCTGATCAGGCGCGGGCGCATCGGTATTGAAGTCGAAGGAGACGCCTGGAAGCGCGGGGATTTCCATACCGCGCGATTTCGCCATCATCTGCATGATCGGCGAGGCGCTGGCTGCCATGTCGGTGGTGAAGCCGACCTGATAGGCATTGTAGGTGCCAATCTCGGCCAGCTGCCAGCGCGCTCCGGCCGGTTGGTCAGGAAAGTTGACGTTGAGTGCAAGCCCGGCCGGAAGCAGCGCTCCCGCACCAGCGCGCGCTTCGAGATGGGTGATAAGCTCAACCGTCCGGCCCGCGACCGCGTCCGACACCGGATTGTCGAGGCTTGCCGCCTCGCTATCGGAGCCAGCGCTCAGGGCGATGGCGGGAATGCCGGTGACTGCGGCATACTGCGCCGCGCTCACCGTGCCCGAGGAGAGAATGATCGCGCCGACATTTTGCCCTTCATTGGGGCCGGACAGCACCAGATCGGGGGCCTTGCCCCAGCGCGCCTTCCCGACCACTTCAAGCCCGTGGAGCAGCGCCGCCACCGGAGTGCCATCGACATAGTAGAAGTCGCCCGCAGGCAGACCTGCGCGGGTCATCGGCCCTGCCCCCGGATCGCCGGCCTGTGCCGCATCATTAAGGCAGGGCGTCTTGATCGGCGCGACCGGCCGGGCGATGCCAAGTGCAGCGCCCTGCCCGCTCTGGTTCACGCACGGGACCGATACCACCACATCATGCCCGGCTGCCTTCAGCGCTTCGTAAAGCGCCACGAGGTTGCTGGTCAGACCATCGTCGTTGGTCAGGACGATGTTGCGCGCCGCTGCGGCGGTCGGGGCAAGGCCCAGCGCAGTCGCGGCGAGCAGGGCGGTAAGGTGGTGACGCATGGCAGATCCCCTTGAATTGGTCAGAAGTTGAAGCGCACGCCGAACAGGTAACGCTCGCCAATGCGCTCCACCTCGGACGGAGTGGCCGGCATGCCTTCGTAGGCGACATAGGTCTCGTCGGTCAGATTGGCGAGATCCGCGAACAGAGTGATGTTGGGCGTCAGCGCATAGCGGGCTGTGACATCGAGGTTTTCGAAGCCCTGCCGGAACTCACCCGAACCCAGGCCTCCAATGGTGTCGAGGAAGTCTGTGCGCTTCTGATAGGCAACCCGCAGGCTCAACCCGGCATATTCATAGAACACCGAGGCGTTCATCACCGTGTCCGACAGGCCCTGAAAGGCGAAAGTTTGCAGCTGCCCGGCAGCATTGCGCGCCTCGAAATCGCCCCCCAGCAGCGTCAGGTTGCCCTGCACCCCGAGGCCGGCCAGCGCGCCAGGAAGGAAATCGAACTGCGTCTCGACGTTGAACTCGACCCCGTAAAGCGTGCCTTCCTCGCCGTTGAAGGTTGAACCCAGCAGGTAGTTCGACCGGTCGATCAGGCCACTGTCGTAAAGGTCCGAGCCGACCCGTTGCTGGCTCTGGTAGAGCACATCCTCGACCCAACGATGGAAGCCGCTGATCGAGGCGATGCCGTTGCTGGCGAAGTAGTATTCGATCGCCGCGTCCACACCCCAGGTATATTCGGGGGTGAGGAAGGGGTTGCCGCCATTGATGGTGGCCGCCGTGTCGCTGATCGAGGCACCGACGCGGATCGCGGCATAGGCGGGGCGCGAGACCCCGCGCTGACCGCCAAAGCGCAGCACGACATTATCGCTGGCCTCAAAACGGATGTTCAGGCTCGGGAAGAGGTCGAAGAAGTCCTGCTCCACGGCCAGCGGTGTCTGCACCGCGCCGACCAGCACGGTGCCGGCATTGTCGATCTCGTATTGCTCGGCGCGCACACCCGCGACCAGTTGCAGCGGCCCGGCATCCCACTGGGCCATTGCGTAACCGGCGATGATGCGTTCCTGCTGATCATAGAATGATGTTGGCAGTACGAAGTTTGCCGGATTGATCCCGGCGCGGCCAAGCGCGGCCTGCAATTCGCGGTTCATCGCGCGGGTATCGACATAGTTGATCCCCACGCCGAGCGGGAACTGAGTGTCCCAAGGCCGGTCGGTGGCGAAGCCGTTGGGGTTGAACCCCGTCGCCGCCAGCGGCACCACACCGCCGATGCCGATGTTGTTGCCAACGATGTCGCGGGTGGTGGCATAAAGCCCGGCGCTGATCTTGAGATCGTCCAATTGCTTCCACGCATCGAGCTTGCCCGACCACGCCTCGGACGTCACGCCCTGCACAATCGGAATCAACACGGTGCGCGGCAGGTTCTGTTCGGTGATCGGGATCGACGTCAGCTCGGCCCCGCGCGAGAACACGCCGCCGGTGTTGACGGTGCGGAACAGCCGCACCGTGGGGAAGCGCGGATCGGCCGAGCGATCATAATCGACGCTGATCCCGCGAATCGACGACTGGATCAGCGGCAGATCGGTGGTATTTTCAGTGCGGGTATAGCCGACAATGCCCTTAATGCCGCCTTCCGCCGTGTCGTAATCGAACCCAGCCGAACCGATGTAGTTCTGATTGAGATAGAGCCCGTCATTGTAGTTGGTCGTGATCGAGACATTGTCCAGGCTGCCGGTCAGTAAGCCTCGGGTGCCGCGCGCGGCGGCTTCACCGATTTCGATCTCGTAAGCGTGGCGTTCCTCGCGGTCGCGGAACTCGGTGAAGATGCCGTTGACGAAGAACTTCAGGTCCTCGCTTGCGCGCACTTCGAAGGCACCGAACAGGCCGTTGTTTTCACGGGTGAGTTCGTAATTGCGGATGTCGATATCGATCGGAATGCCGTTGGCGTCGTAACCGGCCTCGCGGTTGTCGGTGACCTGCTCGCGCAGATAATGCGATCCACCGATGGCGAAGCCGATCCGGTCATTGGTCCACGACAGGCGCAGCGATCCCTGCCGCTGTTGGCCGCTGCCGAGGTCCATGAAGCCATAGCCCGCATCACCGGTCACGCTGAAGCCGGTCTTGCCGTCATCGAGCGGCGAGAAGGTCTGCAGGTCGACCAGCGCGGTGATCGCCTCGGCGGTGATGTCCGGGGTGAGCGACTTGTTCACTACCAACTGCTGCAGCAGCACCGCCGGCACCGCGTCAAAGCGGAAGGCGCGCTCGCCGCCGCCTTCGTCGGTGCCGGTTTGCGGCAGGCCATCGATGCTCACCGAGGTCCAGCGATTGGGCGCGCCGCGCACCTGGATGTAGCGCGCCTGGCCCTGGTCGAGCTGCACCGCCACGCCCGGCAAGCGCGCGAGTGCGGCAGCGATGTTTTCGTCCGGGAATCGGCCCACCGAGTCCGCGGTGGCGACGTCGGTGACGTTGAGCGCGGCGCGCTTGGTCGCGGTCGCGTTCTCAAGCGAATCGCGGATCGAGCCGGTGACGATGATGACGTTGCTAGCCTCGCCTGCTGCCGCGGCATCCACCCCGGTAGCGGCACCGTCCTGCGCGGCGGCGGGCAGCGCCAGGAACAGCGCGCCGAGCGCACCTGAGCTCAGCAGCGCGACGCGGAAAGACTTGGTGGCATAAGACATCGGCGGTACCCCTGTTGCTTCGATTCGGGGCTGGACTAGAACGCTTGTAAGTAAGGTAGATTACAGTGACAAAAGCGCTCGTCCGTGCAGGAAAATGCGAGGAAATCCATGAATGCTGGCCGAGTTATTGTCATAGACACATCACATGATGATCAAGAAACTGTCGGAAAATCGACAAAGAGTCGCTTGATTGACGCATTACTGGCGGTTTGGGCGGAAGCCCCGGCTGACGAGACCTCGGTGCGTGCGCTGGTTCAGAGGGCCGGGGCAGCACAATCAGCGATCCACTATCACTTCGGTGATATGGAACACTTGTATGTCAGCACCTCGGAGGTGGCTCTCGCGGCGGCGCAGGACTGGATGGCGCAGCAGATCACCACGCTCGCCGCGCTCGCCGAGGAGCCACTGCCGGCAGCGCTGCAGGCTTCGGTGATTGCGACGGTGATCGCAGACTGGACGCAGGGCCAGCGCCGCCTTGCGATGGCCTGGCGCCATGCCCCCAATGCCGCATGGCAGGCAGCGTGGGACGGCTTTTGGCACAGGCTTGCCGCCCTGATTGGCCTTGGCGAGGCGGCCGGAACGCTGGCTGCCTTTGCTGCCGGGGAGACGGCGCGGCATCTGCTGGTGTGGAATCCGGCGCTCGACCGGGCGCTGCTCGAGGAGACGGTGGCCGCGCTGATTATCTGGCTGCGCGAGGGCCGCCTTGCGCCTGACCGCGTCCGCCCCGTCCACAGCGCCCTCGCCCGCCGGTGCTATGATGCGCCCGCGGTGCCGGACAGCGCACTGGCGGCACGGATGGCCGCCACTGCGGGGTTGCTGCTGGCCGAACAGGGCTATGCCGGGGTGACTTTCCGCGCCGTCGCGGCCGCGGCCGGAGTGACGCTGGGCAAGGTAATCCATGTCTTCGGCACCAAGAGCGGTTTGCTCCACGCGGCACTACACAGCCTCTACCAGCGCGAGGCGCTGGGCGGCGATCAGGCTGCACTGCTGGCGCAAAGCTTCCCACCCGATGTGATGCTTGGCCACCTGCTCGATGCCATTCTCGGCGGGCAACAGCCGGTTCTGCACGCCTATGACGAGATCGAATGCGCGATCTATAACGGCCCCGAATATGCTGCCCTGCGCGGCCTGATCCGTTCGATGGATGATCCGAGCGGGACATGGGCGTTGCAGCAGATGCTGGGCGGTCTCGTGCCGCCGGCGGCGCTGGTTGCTGCGTTTTCAGCGATCATCCGCGGGATCGGCCGCCGTGTGACCTATGAGGGTTCATCGAAGGATGAATTTCGATCATATGCGATAATGGCGCTACAGCCTTTCATGCTCTGATCACGAGATCCGGACACCGGCTTTGCTGACAGTCGAGGGGACGTTTTGAGGTCGATTTGTGAACGTCGGCTTCGAGGGAAACGAAATTCGATCGCCGAGCGCACCGGGTGTTCGACACGCCGTTTGGGCCCCAAACTTTCCTGCTTTATCCGGACGGATCTGGACCAGAATTGCACAAGAGCCTCCTTTGGGTTTGCCACTCCACATCCTGTCATCTCATGTCACGGGAAGCAGCCGGCCCGCTACCTTCAAGACGGCGTCAGTCTTCAAGGAGCGAGCCAGCCCCCGTCGATCGTCAGAGTGGCACCGCTGATGTAGTTCGCCTCACGGGAGGCAAGCCACAGGGCCGCATTGGCGATATCATCGACGTGGCCGATGCGCCCCAGCGGCACGTCATTGATGATCGGGGGCGGCCAGTCGCCGCCCGCGCTGCGCAGCATTGGCGTGTCGATCGGGCCCGGTGCGATGCCGACAGCGCGGATGCCGAACTGCCCGTTCTCCAGCGCGGCCGCACGGGTCAGCGCCACGACCGCCGCCTTGCTCGCCGAATAGAACGCCGCCCCCGGGAAGCCGACGCGGAAGCTCTGGACCGATGCAAGGTTGATGATCACGCCCGAGCGCGCCGGGATCATGTGGGCGAGCGCGTGCTTCATGCACAGCACCACACCCTTCAGATTGATGTCGATGACCAGATCGAGCTGTTCGCGCGGCTGTTCGGCGAGCGGGGCCCAGTTGCCCTTCACCCCGGCATTGCAGATCATCACATCGAGTGCGCCGGTAGGTTCGGCAGCTCGGCCGGCAAAGGTGGCGACCGCAGCCTCGTCACGCACATCGACGATCATCGTTGCGATGCTGCCGGGTGCCGAACCGAGCTGCGCTGCCGTCGCCTCGAGCCCAGCGGCGTTGACGTCGCAAGCCATCACCGCTGCGCCCTCGCGCGCAAAGGCCAGCGCCATCGCCCGGCCCATGCCCTCGCCCGCGCCGGTGACGGCCACGGTCTTGCCTTCGTAACGTCCGCTCATCCCTCATCCCTCCTTGTGATCGAAAACCAGACCGGCAATCCGCGTCAACGCCGCGTCAATCGCTTCAGCCTGCCGCGCGGCGGGCCATGTTTCGGGATCGAAAATCGCCTGGGTGACGGTGCCGAACAGCGCGGCAAGCAGCGCGCTGGCGATGACGGGACGTTGCTCCGCAGTCAGGTGCGCGCAGCCCGGATCGGCCGCGAGGATGGCAGCGATCTGGCTAACAAAGTCGCGCATCCGCTCGCGTTGTTCGGCGGCGAACTCGGGGTCGGCGATAGCAATCCCCCAGAAAGAGAACCACACCCGCCAGTCGCGCTCCACCTTGGGGTCGGTTGGCAGCAGGGCGTGGAGCAACGCCCTGATGTCGCCGCCGCTGTCAGGCTGGGAGGCATCGGTGCGGGCCTGCGAGCTCAAGGCCGCGTGGCGATAGGTCAGCAGCATCAATGCGCGCTTGTCCGGGAAGTAATGCGTCACGGCCTTGGTGCTGAAACCGGCCGCAGCGGCCACCGCACGCACGGTTGCGGCCTCGGCGCCGCCGCTTGCCACCAGATCGGCAGCGACCTCAGCGAGCGCAGTGCGGCGGGCATCGTGATCGATTACAGCTGGCATGAAGTCCCCAAAAGTTCCGCCAAAGTGGCATCGTCCGCCGTGATCACACGTTCGAGCCAGGTGTGGAAGTGCTGCAAGCCGCCTTCGTTGCGGCCAAAGCGCACTTCGCCGACGAGACCGGTCGCCATAACCTTTTGCTGGAAGGCTGAGGTGGGCAGGTCTTCATCTCCCACAACATGCGCAAGGAAGGCGCACATCTCGCCCATCGCCGCGCGGGTCGCATCATCGGGGGCCGTTTCGGCAAGGAAGGTCTGGGTGGTCGTCGAGGTGCCGACCTCGGCGCCGGGCACAACGATTGAAACCAGCACACAGCGAATGCCGCCAATGTAGAAGGTGTTGATCGAGGTGCCGGGGAAGAGGATCCACTCGCCCATCAACAGCGGATCGATCGGCTCATGTGCCGCAGGCAGTCGGCCGAGGGCATAGAGATCGTCCGGCGCTGACGTCCCGGGGCGGCCTTGCGGCGCGATCACCCGCTGGTGCGGGCCTTGCGCAAAATAGAAGGCGCGGTTCGAACGTTCGGGGCCGAATGTCTCCCGGTGCAGCACCGGCACATGGTAGAACTCAAGATGCGCGTCGAAGGCGAGTTTCCAGTTGGGGCCATGGAGCGTGCGGCTTTCAATCAGCGTCCAGTCGGCAAGGCCGAACCCTGCAACGAGTTCGTCGATCCCGCTAAGCATGGCTGCAGGGTCGTGCGGGCTGGCAGGATCAAGGATCGCCCAGATCAGTCCGGCGCGCTCTGCGACAGGAAAGCGCTTCATCGCCAGCATCGCCTTGTCGACAGCGCCGAAGTCGGCCGAACTGGCGACACCGATGAGCGCACCATCCTGAGCGAAGGTCCAGCCATGGTAAGGGCAGGTAAAACGTGCCGCTGTGCCGCAACCACTTGCCACCGCCGCACCGCGATGCGTGCAGGCGTTCAGGAGCGCGTGCGCCTCGCCTTGCCGATCTCTGACCAGGAGCACGGGGATGCCCGCGACTTCGAGCGCCTTGTAATCTCCGGCCTTGGGAAGTTCGCAGGAGGCGGCGAGCACCAGTGGAACCCGCTGGAAGATGCGCCGCTTCTCGGCTGCGAACCGCTCGGCCGAAGTATAGTGATCGGCATTCAGCGCCATGACGTCCGCCGCCAACGGGAAAGTGCCGTCCGCAGTGTGCCGAAGCAATGCGGCAGCGTGTTGTTCGAGCGCGCCACGAGCAGCGGCGCTCACCCGCTCCGCACTGGCAGCCGCGCCCTTCCGAAGGTCCATCACTTGCATCGCGCTGCCCTCTCCCAAGACTCATCGCTGAACGCAGGTCTAGCCATCCCCGAGCCTATATGCAACATACGTTGCATAATAACCGATGATTCGCAGGGAGAGGCACGATGGATTCCGGCACGATCGCGACAATGAAGGCGCTGATGGAGTGGGAGGGGCAACGCAAAGCGCCGCCCCCGGGCTTCCCGCGCCTGCCCGATGTGCCTGCCGCGCGCTACACCAGTCCCGCGTTCTATGCGCTCGAACAGGAGCAAATCTTCCGCAAGACGTGGCTGTTCGCCGCGCATCTCGATGAAGTGCCCGAGCCGGGCAGCTTCATGCGCTGGAACAACGCCGGCGATCCGATCATCATCGTCCACGGCACTGACGGCGTGATGCGCTCCTTCTACAACACCTGCCGCCACCGCGGCGCTCCGGTAGTGACCGAGGACAAGGGCTGCGCGCGGCGGCTGGTGTGCCCCTATCACGCCTGGACCTACAAGACCGACGGCACGCTGATCGGCGTGCCCGAGCGGCAGGACTTCGTCGATCTCGACATGGCGACCCGCGGCCTGATCCCGGTGCGCTGCGAAATGTTCGGGAACCTCATCTTCGTCAATTTCGATGATGATGCACCGACCCTGCGCGACTTCCTCGGCCCCATTGCCGACGAATGGGAGGAGTTCGGCTTCGACAAACTGCGCCTCGCCGCGCGGCACAGTTTCGATCTCGCTTGCAACTGGAAGGTGGCGATGGAGGCCAACATGGAAGTCTACCATGTCCCCTTCATCCACCCCGACACGGTCGCGCCGCTGGTGGACGCCAAGCGCAACGTCAACCACCTCTACAAAGGCGGACACGGGCGGATGCTCGCCCCGCCCCCGCGCACATTGCAGGGCACCCATGTCCGCGCGCTCGACAATGCCCCCAACTGGACCGCCATCGAAACGGTCGGTGAACTGGGCCGCACCCATACCCAGAGCTACACGATCTTCCCGAACTGGGTCTCGCCCCTGTCGAACTATTTCGTCCCGCCGCTGATCTTCTGGCCGACCTCGCTGACGACAACGCGGCTGGAGCTCATCACCATGGCCCCCGACTGGGGCGATGGCGAGGCTCCCGACTTGTGGACCGTGCCCGACGAGGCCTCACCCAACGGGCGGGCGATGGCCAAGCTGATCCAGGAAGACACCCAGTTCGGCGAGGCGATCCAGCGCTCGATGGAAAGCCGCGGCTTCAAGAGCGTACCGCTGAGCTATCAGGAATCGCGCATCTACTGGTTCCACCAGCATTGCGACCGGATGATCGGCCTCGACAATGTGCCCGAAGGACTTCGGGTCGAGCAGGTGATCGGCGAGGAATGGGTCTTCCCTAACGATCCGCGTCTGGAAATGTTGCACGCCGGCGCACAAGAGGCTGCCGAGTAGTCGCATCGTTCATTCAGGCGGGGCGTTGACCCGGCGCTTGGCGGCGTGCCGCGCAGCGATGTAGCCATAGGTCGCTGCTGCGCCGATGGTGGCCCCTGCCCCGGGATAGCTGCGGCGGAATGGCGAGCCGCTGCCGTTACCGGCGGCATAGAGCCCTTCGATCGGCCTTTCCGCGCCATCCAGAACCCTGCCCGCTGCATCGGTCTTGACCCCGCCATTGGTGCCGAGATCGCCCGGACGCAGCACCGCAGCCCAGAACGGCGGGCGCTCGATCGGGCCAAGGCTCGGGTTGGACCTATGCGCCGGATCGGCCCAGTAACGATCGTAAGCCGTGGCTCCGCGGTGGAAATCGTCATCCACGCCCGCACGGGCAAACCCGTTGAAACGCTCCACCGTGGCAGACAGGTTGGCGGGATCAAGACCGCACGCAGCCGCCAGTTCTGCGATGGATTCGCCGCGCTTGAGTGTGCCGGCCGCCATCATCGCCGCGCGCGCCCTCGGCGGAGACAGTTCCGGAAAGATGTGCCGCGACAGGAAGCGTTCGTCCATGATCAACCAGTGGCGATGTTCCGCTGCGCCGTGTTCGCGCATGATCCGGCCCGTCGCCATGTAGGAGCGGGCTTCGTCCATATAGCGCTTGCCGTGATGGTCGACGACGATGCTGCCCGGCAGAGCACGCAGGCCGAGCGCGAGTGCGCGGGTGTCCGGTCCGACTTCCAGCGTCGGCATCCACCAGCAATCGTCGAGCAGTTCGGTATCGGCGCCGATCGCGCGGGCCGCAACCAGCGCGTCGCCCTGATCGTCGGGCGAGGCATTGCTCCACGTAGCGGCAAAGCCCTGCAATTCGCGTCGCAGCGCCGGGTTGTGGGCGAAACCGCCGGCCGCGAGCAGGACGCCAGCGGGTGCGGGCAAGGCCTCGCGCCGGCCATCATGCTCCACCAGGACACCTGTGACAGAACCGTGCTCCATTGTCAGATCGACCAGCGCAGTGGACAGCCGGACCGGAATTCCCAGCCGGTCGACGATCAGCATCAGCGAGGCAATCAGTCCGCGGCCCGACCCCAGCGGTTTGTGCCCCCGCAGCTTGTCGCGGTAATGCCGCAGCATGATGCCCGCACCCACCATCGCCGGGCGAATGCCGGTCTTGGTCAGAACCGCCGGCCCGAACTGGTCGCTGGTCAGTGCCGGGACATCAAGCTCCACCGCGCGCAAGGTCGCAAGCCGCTCACCCAGCCGATGCCCGTCGATCGGAGCTGCTTCGAGCGTGCGACCGAACCCCGCTCCATCAACGTCAGGATAGTAATCGGGGTGCTCGCGGTTGCGGACCCATTGCAGGCCTTCGCCCGCCAGCATCCGGGTCATTGCCGGGGCATTGTCGAGAAACGCCTCGGCTTTGGCACGCTCGCGTTCGTTCGCATCTGGGCCGAGCAGGCCGGCAAGATAGGTGCGCGCCCGGTGGATGGGGTCGTCAGCACCCTCGGCCACCATGGCGTCATTGGCCGGGATCCACAGCACGCCGCCCGAAAGCGCGGTGGTTCCGCCCCAGCGATCGGACTTCTCTATGATAAGAGGGCGCAGTCCAGCGAGCCGCGCCGAAATCGCACCGACCAGCCCCGCCGCGCCGCTGCCGACGACGATGAAATCATAACCGCCGCCATGTGCGTGCTCGTCCCTCGCATTCATTGCGACGCGCCGGTGTTGGCCGCAGCCTCGCGCCCGGCCACGCGGCCAAAGAACGAACCCGGCCCCAAACTGAGGCCGCTGGCATATTCCTTGCCGGTCCGCGTGATATGCGCCGCGCAGGCACCTGCGGCATAGAGACCCGCAATCGGCTTGCCCGAGGGATCGAGCACCCGCGCCCGGGCATCCGTATCGATTCCGCCGAGAGTGATGTAGTGGTAGATCGAGCGGTCGAACGAGATGTCGAACGCGGCGTAGGGTGCCTGATCGAGCGGTTTGAGCCACGGCGGCTGCTTGTGGAAGCGGGTGTCTACCCCCTGCGCCGCATCGCGGTTGTACTCGTCCAGCGTGCCGACGAGCGCGCCCTGGGGCAATCTCAGGCCCCGCTCCATCTCGGCCACGGTTTCATAGCCGTCGATCAGAACGTGCCTTGCCCCCTCAGTCTCGGGATAGGCGAAGATCTCGCTGTCGACGATCAGGTAGGCCTTCTGGTCCGGCTGCTCCATGATGAAGCCGGCCAGCCGCCCGTGATAGCTGTCCTCGGCCACGAAGCGCTCGCCGTCGGCATTCACAACGATGCCTTTGATCAGATTTTCGGGCGGGTAGATTGATGCGGTTGCAATCACGCCATCCATAGCGGCGAGCGCGGCGCCGGCCTGCTGCGCCAACCCCAGGCCCGCACCGTCGTTCGACGGGACGCCGAGCGGCGAGGAGGTCTCGCTGAGGAGCGGGAGCCACTTTTGCACGAGGTCGGCATTGTTGGTGAAGCTCCCGGTGGCGACCACCACTCCGCGGCGCGCGCCGATGCGCCGCTGAGCACCGTCGATGGTAGCCCTCACGCCCACCACGCGGCCGGCTGCGTCGATTTCCAGCCCGGTCACTGCGGCATTGCAGACCGTTTCGATACGTTCCGCCTCGCAAGTAGCCAGCAGCGCCCGCATCGCCGAGAGCCCGCCGTTCACTTCGTCGCTGCGCGCCTGATGGCCACGGGGCACGGGCTGTGCCGCATTCTTGAACGGCCAGATCTTTTCGTTGCCGGTGGTGAGCAGGCAGTCAGCCGTCCGCACCGAAACGACCTTGCCGGGGAAGGCCGTGCGGGTGAACGGGACGCCCTGCTGTTCCAGCCAGTCGAAATGATCACGCGCGCCATCGGCAAAGGTGCGGACCACTCCGTCATGGGGGTGCGAGGTGCTGGCGCGGAGGAAATCGTACAGGTTCTGCGCGGTGTCTTCATACCCGCAGGCCTGCTGCACCGGGGTTCCCCCGCCGAGATAGAAAATGCCCTCTGATAGGGCGCTGGCACCGCCGCCGCCGCCGGCACGTTCAAGCACGAGCACTTCGGCCCCGGCCCGGTGTGCTTCGAGCGCGGCGCACACGCCAGCGATGCCTTGCCCGACGACCACCACATCAACCGTGCGATCCCACTCGCTCATTTTCTGTTCCTCCGCATTGCGCCTGCTTCCGTTAGGCGCTTGGGCCGCGAGCCTCTTAAGAGACCATTGGGGGCCCAGCGCCTTTATGCAACGTGTGTTGCATAAAGGCGCTGGGGAGGAGAACTAGCAAAAGGCGCAGCCTGATGGCTTTGCCTGCGCACTGGGCTGATCTGACAGAAATCGCTCGACCGGAACCGCTCGGATTCGAACTCACAGGGGGCGAAAGGGTCGCAGTCTCAGGCCACGGCGAATTTCCGTCCTGCAGCATCGCCGCGCCGCCAAGTCTGCCCCCATTTGGCGCCGACACAAGTGAGCTTGGCAAGCATATTCCAGCAACCTGATCTTATCGGAAATTTGGGGTGCGAAGAGTCGTCATTTCCATGCCAATCTTGGACCATTACGAAATAAGCTGGCAATGAAAACGCTTGGCGGAGAGGGTGGGACTGACACAAGCCCTGCCCTAAACTACTGATATCCTGCCGTTTCATCCTTGGTTGAACTGCCCCTCCTGTACGCTGTCTCTGTACCTTGGGCAAGGCCCGCCAGCCGAGGGGTTCCCAAAAGTACACCTATTGCACAGAGACCGCGCCAGCCGAGGGGATCACCAAACCCACGCTATAGCACCGGAACCGGCTTGGCGCGCTGCGCCTTCATCCTCCGGTATGGGCACTACGAGGATGGCAAGGTGACCCAGTGGTCGCCGGAAGGCATCACTAACCCCTTCCTATAGCATAGGAACCGGCTGCCCCGAGGGGGCATCCCATACGACCGCCCAAGTGGCTTCCCCAAGGGACGACCACCCAGAGCTTCGCTCAGTCACGACCACCCAGCGTGGGGGGTAAGGGGGGTAGTAGGACTACCCTAAGGACTGTCCTAGGACTGAAATAGTAGGGATGAGATAGAAGGGGAATAGCAGTACTGAGTAGCAGTACTGAGTAGCAGTCCTTCCCCAGTCCTGCCTCAGTCCTACCCCTCCCAGCCATCACCACCATCACCTGACACCCACCTAGGACTTGCTTGGTCGCTGCCCGTAGGACTCGCTCAGGAGTCCGAGGATTGCATCGAAGCTCTGTCCGCAGGGTGACCACCTGACGGCACCCGCTCGCGAATCCTAGACCTGTTTCCGGCCATCCTACG
>JAMNXO010000017.1 GCA_023653115.1 Erythrobacter sp. | reverse complement strand
CGGCTTGCGGTGCAGGAAGGCGTGCAGATGCACGGCGGCATCGGCATGACCGACGAATACGACATCGGCCTCTACATGAAGCGCGACCGCGCGCTCGCCGAATTCCTTGGCGACGCCTATTTCCACGCCGGCCGGGTGGCCGAATTGAGCGGGTATTGATCACATGGATATTCAATCACTTTTCAGCCTCGAAGGACGCATCGCGCTCGTCACCGGCGGCAGCCGCGGGATCGGCAAGATGTTCGTCGAGGGCCTGCTCGCGGCAGGCTGCGCGCGGGTCTACATCTCGGCGCGCAAGATCGACCAGATGCAGGACACGATCGACGAATTCGGTGCGGATCGCGTGATCGGCATCCCCGCCGACCTTTCGCAGATGGACGGGATGGTCAGCCTCGCCAACGAGTTGAAGGCGCGCGAGACCCGGCTCGATATCCTCATCAACAATGCGGGCGCGGCCTGGGGCCAGCCCTATCTCGAGTTCTCCGAGGCCGGCTGGCACCGGACGATGGATCTCAACGTCAAGACCCCGTTCTTCCTCACCCAGAAGCTCCACGATCTGCTGGTCGCGGGCGGCAAGTCGGGGCATCCGGCCAAGGTGATCCATGTCTCCTCGATCGATGGGCAGCGGATCAATCCGTGGGAGACCTATGCCTATCAGGCCTCCAAGGCGGCGGTGATCCAGCTGACCCGGCGCATGGCGGCGCGGCTGATCCAGGACAATATCGTGGTCTCCTCGATCGCGCCGGGGGCCTTCCCGTCCGAGATGAACAAGGCTGCCAAGGACGCACCCGACGCCAGCGCCTCGGGCATCCCGGCCAAGCGTATCGGGACCGCCGAGGACATGGCGGCTGCCGCGATCTACCTGTGCAGCCGCGCAGGCGACTATGTGGTGGGCGAGACGCTGACGGTCGATGGCGGCGTGGTCAACGCTCACCTGCCCAGCCACTTCGCCGATCCCGGCGGCAAGCACTGAGGCCCGTCAGCGCCACACGACAAGAGGCCCACACCCCGCAAAGGGATGTGGGCCAGGGAGACGTGGGGGAGAACCCCTCCGTCCGGGTCGCACCGTCTGGATCGTGTCCGGACCCTCGGATCCGGTCTTGCTCTGCCTGTGCCGCGCCCGGGCGGCGCTGTCTGTGATGGCCATCACGGATTTGCGGCGGCCATGCATTTACCTGGCAGGAGCAGGCCGGTTGCGAGCGCGCAGCCGGCGCCATATCGAGGCACAGGGCCAATTCGAAGCACAGGGGAGGCGCAGACCATGAACACCCCCGACGAGCTCATTGCCCGGCTTCAACCCGACACGCTGCTGGGAGCGCTCGCGCCCGACCAGCTCCAGTCGCTCCTTCGAGATGCCAACCGCCGTGAATTGCGTTCCGGCGAGACGATCATCTCGCAGGGCGACAATAACGGCGACTTCGCGGTGGTGGTGCTGGCCGGCGGTCTCAAGATCACAATGGTCAGCGCCAGCGGGCGCGAGATCATCCTCAACTATAGCGGCCCCGGCGAACTGGTGGGTGAGATCGCCATGCTCGACAGCGGCCCGCGCACGGCGACAGTGACGGCAGCTGTCCCCTCGACCGTGGTGCTTTTGCCTTCGCACACCTTCCTCGCGGCGGCGACGGCCAACGCCGCCTCGGCCGCCGGCGTGATGCGCGAACTGGCGCGGCGGGTGCGGCAGCTCAATCTCGTGATCGAGAGCGACCGCACCTTCTCGATGGCCCCGCGCCTCGCCCGCGCGCTGGAACGGCTGATCGACACCGACAGCGCCGACGGGCGGCTGCGCTACGATCCGAGCCAGAGCGATCTCGGCGCCTTTGCCGGACTTGCGCGGGAAAACGTCAGCCGCCTGCTGTCCGACTGGGAAGCGCAAGGGATCATCGCCCGCACCGGCCGGACCTTGCAGGTGCGCGACCGTGCCTATCTCCAGGCGCTCGCCGAATTCGGCGACGAGGCCTGAGGCCGGCTTTCACGGACAGGCAAAGGGCTCTCGGAGCGCTCCCTTACGCGCCGAGGCAGGCGTCGAGCGCGTCGTGGAAGTGCTGCACCCGGCTTTCCTCGTCGCTCAGCCACACGCGCTGAAAACCGCTCGAGGCCATGCCCTTCTGCACCCTGGCAAGCAGCGAGATGTCCTCGTCGATCGTCACCGTCATGGTCTTGTGTCCGGCGATGATGTCCTCGTGGGTGAAGCAGTCGCGCTCCGGACGGGAATAATCGGCGGGCCGTGGGCCATTCAGGCGGAAGTGGGTGCCGATCTCGGGATCATCGCTCCCTTCGGCGCGGCGGGCGGCGGCGGCGTCCTCCTCGCGCCCGTGGAACTGCACCAGCGTGATCATGTCGAACTGGCTCTTGCCCGGATCGCCCGCATCGGGGCGCGAGCGCATCAGCCACGCGCTTTCGGGCGTTACCGAGAGGATGATGTTGGGGAACAGGTTGAATTGCCAGATATCGCTTAGCTGCGCGTCGCTGAAACCGTCATAGGCTAGGCCTTGCGCCTGCGCGATCCGGCGCTTGGCCTGCTGGATTGCAGGGCGCACCGCCTCCACCCGCCCGCGATATTCGGCCGGATCGAGCCCCAGCGCCTGCAACTGCATCGACAGCATGTCGGTCGGCACCTCGGGCGTGGGAAAGCTTGAATCCGTTACGCCTCCGGGGACATAGACGGCGGTGTGGCCGTGATCGAACAGTTCAAAGGGCGCGGTGGCGCATTCGAACATCCGCCGGTGGATCGGGTGGATGAAGGGCACGTGATATAGCTCTGCAAAATTGTCGAGGATCGCCTTCCAGTTGCAGGTGTGCGAGACGCTCTGGTCGTTGGTTATGCTCATGTCCTCGATCCGGTAGGGTGCGAGGAGATCGAACACGGGGCCGAGGAATTCGCGCAAGCTCAGCCCGCCCGGCGTGAGCCGCACGAAGACGAGGCCGAGGGCCTCCTCCACCTCGACCGCCTGCAAGGCAAGCTCGTCCTTCGGCAAGCCATTGGAAAAGCGGCCCGCGCCCGGCACGCCCTGCAGGCTGCCGTCAAGCCCGTAGGCCCAGGCGTGATAGGGGCACACGAACTTGCGCAGCACGCCCATGGGCTCGCTCACCAGCCGGGTGCCGCGATGGGGGCAGGCATTGTGCATGGCGCGAAGCTGGCCGTCGATGCCGCGGGCGACGATCAGGCTCTCGGCGCCGATCTCGAAGGTGAAATATTGCCCTGGCGTCGCGACATCGCAGGCGAGGCCTGCCACCAGCCAGGTCCTGGCCCAGACTTCGGTACGCTCGCACTCCATCCATTCGCGCGAGAGGTAGCGCTGCTTGTCGAAATTACGGATCGGGATCGGCGAGGTGTCGGGCGCGTGGGGGCGAGGACTGGCAAGGGGCATGAGGCTCTCCCGGCAGGCAGGCTGCAATGACACAGGTTAAGCCATGCGGGACCGCTTGCAGAACTAGCCAATCTCTCAGGCTGGCCGCCGTCGCCTTCTCGCGGTGCGGGAGTCGCGCAGCAGGCCCGCAGCGGGGGGCCTAACCCATCAACCCGCGCACAAACGGGATCAGCCCGGTCTGGCGGGCGCGTTTCATGCGCTCGGCCTCGAGGATCGCGCGGACTTTTTCAAAGCACACGTTCACATCATCATTGATGATGACGTAGTCGTAGCCGTCCCAGTGGCTGATCTCGGCGCGGGCGCGTTCCATGCGGGCGTTGATGACCTCGGCGCTGTCGGTGGCGCGGCCCTTGAGGCGGCGGTGCAACTCGTCGATCGAGGGGGGCAGGATGAACACCCGCACCACATCCTGCTGGTCTTTCTGGTAAAGCTGCTGGGTGCCCTGCCAGTCGATATCGAACAGGAAGTCCTGCCCTTCCTTCAGCGCGGCGCGGATGATCCCCTTGGGCGTGCCGTAGCGATGGCCGAACACCTCGGCCCACTCGTAGAAATCGTCCTCGTCGATCATCTGCTGGAAGCGTTCGGGCGAGACGAAGTGATAATGCACCCCGTCCACCTCGTTCGGGCGCGGCGGGCGGGTGGTGGCCGAGACCGAGAGCTTGATCTCGCCATCCTTGGCCAGGAGCATCCGCGACAGCGTGGTCTTCCCCGCGCCCGACGGCGAGGAGAGGATGAACATCAGGCCCCGACGGTGGAGCGTGTCTGCTGCGGTGTGTGTGGTGTCGCCCATAGGCCCCGTTGCACCAACACCGGCCTTGAAATCAAGGGCGGTCAGGAATCGCTGTCGGGCGCGGGGGCAGCGGATTTGCGGGCGCGGCGCCGCACTTGCACCTGCTTGCCGCGATCATACAGCACCTTGGCCGCCAGTCCGCCCGCCACCACGGCAAGGCCGACCGGTGAGCGCATGGCAAGCCGGCTTGCGCCCCACAACGCCAGCGAGCCGATCACGCCGCGGCTTTCGACCAGCCGCTTGGCCTTGTCGGCTTCAAGCTGCCCGGTGAGCAGGCCCTTCTCGAGCCGCTGGCGCAGCATCGCGCCCGCGCCGCGCAGCACGATATCGGCAATCACCATGTTGGTAACCGGATCTGGCGAGGGCAGGCGCGAATCGCCCTGCTCGGGGGTTGCGGTGCGCTTACCTGAGGCCTTGCGCCGGGCCATCGCGCCTATTTCTTGCGCCCGAAATCGATACTGACGACGTTCGAGCCGTCCCCATCACCGTCGCCATCGGGCTCGGTGCCGTCATTCTCGGCATCCTCGTGTGCCTCCGGGGCGAGTTCGTCGACCGCGGCCTGGAACTGGAGGCCGAAATCGACCGCCGGATCGACGAAAGCGGTGATCGCGGCGAAGGGGATCTGCAACTTGGCCGGCACCTGATTGAAGGTGAGGCTGACCGAGAAGCCCTGCGCGGTGACTTCGAGATCCCAGAACTTGTTCTGCAGCACGATCGTCATTTCGTCAGGGAAGCGTTCGCGCAGGTGCGGCGGGATCGATACCCCCGGCGCGCCGGTCTTGAAGGTGATGTAGAAATGGTGCGCGCCCGGCAGCGTGGAGCCGCCATTGACGATCGAACCGAGCACCCGGCCGACCACCGCGCGCAGGGCTTCCTGCACGATCTCGTCGTAGGGGATCAGGCTGTCGGGCGTGTCGATGCTCATAATGCGTGAATCGTGGCGCTGTGCGCGGCCTTGGTCAAGCCTATACCGACCTAGTCCGCGTGTTTGACAGGGGATAGTGCGAGCCATCCGCGCGGGCGCTTGTCACCTGCGCCGAGAGGACTATAGCGCCGTTTCATGGCCATTATCCCCGCCCGCACCGGCTCCGTGGACCGCAACACCACCGAGACCACAATCGCCATTTCCGTCAATCTCGACGGCACCGGCACCTATGACGTTTCGACCGGGATCGGCTTTCTCGATCACATGGTCGAGCAATTCAGCCGCCATTCGCTGATCGATGTGACGATGAAGGTCGCAGGCGATCTGCATGTCGACCAGCACCACACCACCGAAGATTCGGCGATCGCACTGGGTCAGGCGATTGCCCAGGCGCTGGGCGACAAGGCGGGAATCGGGCGCTACGGCGCGGCCTACTCGCCGATGGACGAGACGCTGAGCCGCGTCGCGCTCGACATTTCCGGGCGGCCCTTCCTGGTGTGGAAGGCCAAGTTCACGCAGGAACGCCTGGGCGAATGGGATACCGAGCTGATCGAGCACTGGTTCCATTCGGTGTCGCAGGCCGCCGGGATCACGCTGCACATGGAACTGCTCTACGGCAGCAACAACCACCACATCTGCGAGAGCCTCTACAAGGGCTTTGCCCGCGCGATGCGCCAGGCGGTTGAGCGCGATCCGCGCAAAGGCGAGGCAATCCCGAGCACCAAGGGGCAATTGGGTGGCTAGCATCTTCATCGCATCGCTCACCTACACGGTGCCGATCGCGCGGATCGATGCGGTTCTCGCCGATCACCTGGCGTGGCTGAAGGCGGGGCACGATGCCGGGCATTTCCTCGCCTGGGGCCCGCGCGAGCCGCGTGATGGCGGGCTGATCTTCATCAAGGCACAGGGCCGCGCCGAGGCAGAGGCGCTGTTGATGAGCGACCCCTTCATGGTTCACCAACTGGCCGATCTCGCCATCATCGAATGGACCCCGCGCTTTGTCGGCCCAGGGCTGGAGGCGTTCAGTGGCTGAGGTTATCGCGCTGATCGATTACGGCGCGGGTAATCTCCACTCGGTCCACAATGCGCTGAAGGCGGCGGGGGCCGAGGTCACCGTCACCGCCGATCCCTATGTCGTGCGTGCGGCAGACCGCATTGTGCTCCCCGGTGTCGGCGCCTTCCGCGCCTGCGCCGATGGGTTGCGGGCGCTCCCCGGCATGATCGAGGCGATGACCGAACGTGTCCACGTGGGCGGCGCGCCGTTCCTCGGCATTTGCGTGGGGATGCAATTGCTGGCGGATCGCGGGCTCGAATTTGGTGCGCATGACGGCCTCGGCTGGATCGCGGGCGAGGTGCGGCTGATCGAGCCGACCGACGCCGCGATCAAGGTGCCGCACATGGGCTGGAATGACGTTGCGATGTTGCCCCACGCGAAGGACCATCCGGTGATCGAGGCGGGCGAGGCCTATTTCCTCCACTCCTATCACTTCGCCGCCGCCAACGGCGCGGATGTGGCCGCGATGACCGATCACGGCGAAGGGCTGGTCGCCGCCGTGGCGCGCGGCAATATCCTCGGCGTGCAATTTCACCCGGAAAAGAGCCAGAGCTATGGCCTGGCAACGCTCCGGCGCTTTCTGGAGTGGTATCCGTGATTGTATTTCCCGCCATTGATTTGAAGGGCGGCCAGGTCGTGCGCCTCGCGGAAGGCGATATGGAGCGCGCCACGATCTATGGCGACAACCCTGCCGCCCAAGCGATGATCTTCGCTGATGCCGGCGCGGAGCATCTGCACGTGGTCGATCTCGACGGCAGCTTTGCCGGCGAAAGCCGCAACCGCGCGGCGGTCGAAGCGATCATCGAAGCCTTCCCCGGCTATGTGCAGCTCGGCGGCGGGATCCGCGATGCCAAGGCTGTAGAGGGCTGGTTCAACCTCGGCGTGGCGCGGGTGGTGATGGGCTCGGCGGCTCTCAAGAACCCCGAGTTCGTAAAAGACATGGCCCGCGAATGGGAGGGCGGCATTGTCGTTGCCGTCGATGCCAAGGACGGCATGGTCGCGACCGAAGGCTGGGCGGAAGTCTCCGACGTGCCCGTCGCCGATCTCGCCCGCCGCTTCGAGGATGCAGGCGTCGCCTCGCTGTTGTTCACCGATATTGGCCGCGACGGGCTGCTCAAGGGCGTGAATATCGAAGCCACGGTCGACCTCGCCCGCCGCGTCGACATTCCGGTGATCGCCAGCGGCGGCGTGAAGGGGCTGGACGACATCCACGTTCTCTCGCTCCATGCGCACGAGGGGATCGAAGGCGTGATCACGGGCCGCGCGCTTTATGAAGGGCGGCTCGATCTGGCGGCGGCGATTGCGATGGGCGCGCGGGCGCAATGACCGTCCGCATCCGCGTCATCCCCTGCCTCGACGTTGCCGATGGCCGCGTGGTGAAGGGCGTTAACTTCGTCGACCTGAAGGACGCGGGCGATCCGGTGGAGCAGGCGCGCGCCTATGATGCGGCGGGCGCGGATGAGCTGTGCTTTCTCGACATTTCCGCCAGCCACGAAGGGCGCGGGACGCTGCTCGATATGGTGCGGCGCACGGCGGAGGTGTGCTTTATGCCGCTGACTGTCGGCGGGGGCGTGCGTTCGCCTGAGGATGCGCGCGCGCTGCTGCTGGCGGGCGCGGACAAGGTCGCGGTCAATTCCGCCGCCGTCGCCCGGCCCGAGTTGGTGGGCGAGATCGCCGCCAAGTTCGGCAGCCAATGCGTCGTCGCCAGCGTCGATGCGCGCCGCACGCCGCGCGGCAACTGGGAAATCTTCACCCACGGCGGGCGCAAGCCGACTGGCATCGACGCGGTCGAATATGCGCTGAAGGTGGCGGACCTGGGCGCGGGCGAATTGCTTGTCACCTCGATGGACGGCGACGGCACGCAGCGCGGCTATGACCTCGATCTGACCCGCGAGATCGCTGATGCCGTCAGCGTGCCGGTGATCGCCAGCGGCGGGGTGGGGAGCCTTGAGCACTTGGTGGACGGGGTGGTGAAGGGCCATGCCAGCGCCGTGCTCGCGGCCTCGATCTTCCACTTCGGCACCCACACCATCGCCGAGGCCCATGCCGCGCTTCGCGCAGCAGGCTTGCCCGCGCGCGGGGTTTGACCGAAAGTAGCGTCATGGACACCCTGACCCGCCTTGAAGCCACCATCGCCCAGCGCCTGACCGCCTCGCCAGAGGAGAGCTATGTCGCCAAGCTCCACGCCAAGGGGCTCGCCAAGATCGCGCAGAAGCTCGGCGAAGAGGCGACCGAGGCGGTAATCGCCGCGCTTGCGGGCGACGAAGCCGAGTTGGTGGGCGAGGCGGCGGATGTGATCTTCCACCTGATGGTGCTGCTCGCGGAAAAAGGCGTGAAGCTCGAAGTCGTGCTCGCCGAACTGGACCGCCGCGAAGGGCTGTCCGGCCTCGCGGAAAAAGCCGCCCGAACGGAGTAATCCATGCCGATCGACCCGACCTTGCCCTATGACGACAACAACATCTTCGCCCGGATTCTGCGCGGGGAAATCCCGTCGCGCAAAGTCTATGAGGATGACTGGGCTTTCGCTTTCGAGGACATCAACCCGCAGGCCGAGATCCACACGCTGGTGGTGCCCAAAGGGCGCTATGTCAGCTGGGACGATTTCAGCGCCACGGCCTCGGACGCCGAGATCGCGGGCTTCATCCGCGCAGTGGGCGAAGTGGCACGGGCCAAGGGACTGGTCGAGCCCGGCTACCGCCTGCTCGCCAATATCGGCGCGCATGGCGGGCAGGAAGTGCCACACCTCCACGTGCACATCTTCGGCGGCCAACCCTTGGGGCCGATGATCGCGCGGCGCTGATCGGCTGCATTTGATCGCTGGCGAGACTCGTTTCACCGGCATTCATCGACAATTCGCAACACCCGCCTTTGCAGCGAATCCTCGCTGCGCTAGGTGGCGAGCGATGACCTCTCCCAACCCTCCCGGCGGCATCCTCGATGGTGCGCGGCATCTTTATGCGGTGCGGGTCTATTACGAGGACACCGACCTTTCGGGGATCACCTACCACGCCAACTATCTGCGCTGGTTCGAACGCGCGCGCTCGGACCTGCTGCGCCTGCTCGGCATCGACCAGCGCGCGGCGATCGAAGGCGGCGAGGGGGCTTACGCCCTGTCCGAGGTCAACCTCAAATACCTGCGCCCGGCCAAGCTGGATGATGATGTGGTGATCGAAACCCGCTGCACCGAGCTTGGCGCGGCCTCGTGCCGGATGCACCAGATTGCCTGGCGCGGGGACGAAATGCTGTGCGAGGCGCATCTGCGCGTCGGCTTCATCACCTTGGACGGCCGTCCGCGCCGCCAGCCCGCCGCGTGGCGCGCTGCCTTCCAGACTTTCATGAACGAGGAAAATTGACACCGTGACGCTCGCCTTGCTCAGCGCCGCCGCCGCGCCTGCCGCCACCCGGCTCGATCCGGTCGAACTCTTCCTGCAGGCCGATATCATCGTGCAGGCGGTGATGCTGGGCCTGATCCTTGCCAGCGTGTGGGTGTGGATGATCATCGTCTCGTTCTCCTTGCGGATCGGCAAGCTCGACAAGGCCTCGCGCGAATATGAGGACGCGTTCTGGGGCGAGAGCGATACGCAGGCGCTGGTCGGCAAGCAACAGCGCAAGGAAATCCCGGCGGCGCGCGTGGTCGGAGCGGGGCTCGATGAATGGAAGAAATCCACCGCGAAGCAGCCGGTTGACCGCGATGCCACCCGCCAGCGGATCGGCGCGGCAATGGAGGGTCAGGTCGCCGAGGAAGCGGACGCGCTGTCCGCGCGGCTCAATTTCTTGGCCACCGTTGGCTCGGTCGCGCCGTTTGTCGGCCTGTTCGGCACGGTGTGGGGGATCATGAACAGCTTCTTCCAGATCGGCAGCCAGCAGAGCGCCAGCCTCGCGGTGGTCGCCCCCGGTATCGCCGAGGCGCTGTTCGCCACCGCCATCGGGCTGTTTGCCGCGATCCCGGCAGTGATCGCCTATAACCGCTTCTCGGGCTCGGTGAATGTCTACGAGGCCAAGCTGCAACGCTTCGCCGACAAGGTTCACGCCGGCCTCAGTCGCGAGCTGGATCGCGCTTGATGGGTATGGGCGTGTCCTCCTCCTCCGCCCGCCGCGGCAAGCGCACCAGGCGTGCGGCGATGGCCGAGATCAACGTCACGCCGCTGGTCGATGTGATGCTGGTGCTGCTGATCATCTTCATGGTCACGGTCACGCTGCCCGCCGTCGGCGTGCCGGTGGAACTGCCCGAAAGCCGCGCCGCGCCGGTCGAGGAGAAGCCCGACCAGATCACCATCTCGATCGATCGGCAGGGCGTGATCTATATCGAGAACGAACCCGTCCCCGCAGGCCGCCTGCCCGAGGCGCTCGCAGCGCTCGACCGCGGGGGCGAGCCGCCGCTGATCGTGCTGCGCGGCGATCGCAGTCTCGATTATGGCCGGGTGATGCAGGTGATGGGCGAGTTGGGCCGCGCGGGCTTCACCTCGATCTCGCTGGTCACCGACGGTTCAGTTTCGGCCCCATAGTCCGGTAGGCACGATGGCAGAGCTTGCGTTCCGTAACGAGGAGAAGGTCGGTCTGCTGGCCGCGCTGGTGCTGCATGGCGCGCTGGTCGCGGTGCTGCTGATGCAGGCAGTGCGATCGGAAGTCTCGGTGTTTCCCGAGCGGATGACGGTGAGCCTCGCCACAGAGGTTGGCCTTGAGGCCGCCTCGCCCGATCCGGTGAGCGAAAGCCGTGCCGCGATTGCGCCGACGCTGGCTGATGACCCCGCGCCTTCGCCCGAAGCCGCCGAGCCTGCCGCGCGCGTCGCCCCCGTCCCGCCGCCCAAGCCGGTCACCCGCACCGCGACCACCCAGCCCGCGCCCACCCGCGACCGCTCGCGCCCAGATCGCACGGCCCTCAAGCCTGCCGCCACGTCTGCCAAAGCGGCGGCCAAGGGCGGCGGCAGCCGGATCGGCGATGATTTCCTCGAGGGCAAGGGCAGTTCGACCGAAACCACCGAGACCCGCGCGCCGGCCGCGAAGTTCGGCAGTGCCGAGCGTGCCGCGCTGTTTGCCGCGATCACCCGCCAGATCCGTCCGCACTGGCAGGGGCAGGCACCATCCGGGGTCGACGCCGAGAAGCTGGAGGCGATCGTCAGCTGGGAACTCAATCTCGATGGCACAATCAAGGGGCGCCCGCGCTGCAAGGTCGTTCAAACGAGCATTACGACGAGCAACCAGCCGCAAGCTGGGATATACTGCGAACGTGCGATCCGCGCGGTCCAACTCGCCGCTCCGTTCAAACTGCCCGAGCAGTTTTACGACCGATGGAAGTCGCTCGAATGGGAATTCAACCGAAGGCTCTGATATGACCAAAAAGCTGTTGCTCCTCCTCACCGCCGCGCTCATGGCTGCCCCTGCCGCTGCGCAGGATCTCGGCGCGCCCGTTGGCGAGGGTGGCCCGGTTGAAACTGTCGCAGTCGAAGGCGAGGCGAGCGATGGCCCGCTGCGCGGCACCGTCACCGACGAAAGCGCGTGGTCCGACATCGGCATTGCCATCCCCGCCTTCGCCACCGACCGCGAGCGTGCCACGCCCGCCAACGAGGCCGGCACAGGCGCGCTGGGGCGGGAGATTTCGCGGGTGATCACCGCCAACCTGCGCAACAACGGGCTGTTCAAGCCGGTCGGCCCGGACAGCCTGCCGCAGCCCGCCTTCCCGCAGATCACCGCACCCGCCTATGGCACATGGAGCGGCAAGGGCGCCGAGATGCTGGTGCACGGCTATGTCCGCGCGCGCGACGATGGCAAGCTGGTGGTCGGCTGCTATCTTTACGACGTCGCCTTGCAGGACCAGCTGGTGCGAGAAGGCTGGGTCGTCGGTCCGGCCGACTGGCGGCGCGCGGCGCACAAGTGTTCTGACCTGATCTTCAGCCGCCTGACCGGCGAGAGCCCGTTCTTCGACAGCCGCATTGCCTATATCGCGGAAACCGGCCCCAAGGACCGCCGCGTGAAGCGCCTTGCCGTGATGGACAGCGATGGGGCCAACCACCGCTTCCTGACGCTGGGCAGCGCCACCGCGCTCACCCCGCGTTATTCGCCCGACTATTCGAAGATCCTCTACCTCTCCTACGTCGACGGCAATCCGCGCATCTATGTCTATGACATCGGCACCGGCAAGCAGACACTGGTGACCGAGAACAAGAGCCCCACCATCGCCCCGCGCTGGTCGCCCGATGGCAAGGCGATCCTCTATTCGATGGCGGTGGCGGGCAATACCGACATCTACCGCGTGCCGGCGACGGGTGGGCAGAGCGTGCGGCTGACCAACAATCCCGGCATCGATGTCGGCGGCTCGTTCTCGCCCGATGGCCGCAAGATCGTGTTCGAAAGCGACCGTTCGGGCAGCCAGCAATGCTATGTCATGGACGCCGATGGATCGAACCAGAAGCGCATCAGCTTTTTCGGCGGACGCTGCGCCACGCCCGAATGGAGCCCGCGCGGGGACCAGATCGCCTTCACCCGCATCGCCGGCGACTTCAATGTGGCGGTGATGAGCACGGCGGGCGGCAATGTGCGGGTGCTAACCAAAGGCTGGCAGGACGAGGCCCCGACATGGGCGCCCAATGGCCGCATAATCCAGTTCTTCCGCACCGAAAAGAACTCCGGGCGCTCGGGCATCTGGCAGGTCGATCTGACCGGCCAGAACGAGCGCCGCCTGCCGACTCCGGTCGACGCGTCTGATCCGGCGTGGGGCCCGATCCGGCCCTGAGCTGCAACCCTTCCACTGAATGACAAGCCGAAAGGAAAAAGCCATGAACACCAAGCTTGCCACGATCCTGCTGCTGGCGTCTGCCACCAGCCTTGCCGCCTGCGCCAAGAAGGCGCCCGCCGTTCTGCCGCCGCCGCCGGAGGAGCGGGTGACCACGGTGCAGACCACTCCGCAGCCGCAGCCCACCGGGCCGACCGTGGGCACGCAGGATCACTTCGCCGCGGCCGTCGGTTCCTCGACCACGATCTACTTCGATACCGACAAGTACAATGTCGATTCGCAGGATGCCGCCGCGCTGCAGGCGCAGGCGCAGTATTTCGCGCGCTATCCGCAGATCACCTTCACTATTGAAGGCCATGCCGATGAACGCGGCACCCGCGAATACAACATCGCGCTGGGCGAAAAGCGTGCAACGTCAGCCAAGAACTTCCTCACCAGCCTTGGTGTGGATGCGAACCGGATTGCAGTGGTCAGCTACGGCAAGGAAAGCCCGGTCGCGCTGGGTTCGGACGAAGTATCCTGGGCGCGCAACCGCCGCGCCGCGAGCGTCATCATCAACTGATAATCAGCCTTCGAGCAGGTCGGGCGTAAGCCCGGCCTGCACGCTGTAAGGCGCAGGCGCGACCGGCGCATCGATGCCCGCCACATCCCGTGCGCCCGTGACGATGCACAGCCCGGCGAGGGCGAGCACGGAAAACAGGCTGGAAAGGGTCAGTTGCGGGCTCATGCTTTGCGTCTTTCTCGGGGCGCGGAAACATTTCCGTCGCCCGGGGTTCTATTGCAATGCAACATTTCACAATGCAACTGGTTCCCGCATTCGCATCGCTTTGCTTTGTGCGCCACCTCGCCTAGATTGAGCGCGTGATGCTTTCGACCAACGACATTTGCCCTATTGCGCCGGATGAGCGCGCATGACCCGCGCGCGGCGCTCGACCGACTGGGGCTTTCCACGCTGGCGCGGCTATGGCTCGTCGCAGGACGCGGTCAATGTCCGCATCTGCGATCGCCATGGCTGCGACGAACCGGGCAACTGCCCCGCGCCCAAGGCCCCCAACAGCCCGGCGCGGTGGTATTTCTGCCAGAAGCACGCCGCCGAGTATAATTCCAAGTGGGATTACTTCGAAGGCCTCGAACAGGCCGAGAAAGACGAACGCGCCCGCGCCGAACGCGCCGAGAGCGCCAGCTATGCCGAAAGCGCGCATTATGGCTGGGCGTCATCGGGCGATGGCTCGCGCTCGGCTGATGAAATGCTCGCGCTCGAAGTGCTGGGGCTGGAAGCCGACGCGGATTGGGGCGCCATCAAGAAGGCCTACCGCGCCCGCGCCAAGGAAGTGCATCCCGATGTGAAGCCGGGCGACAAGGAGGCCGCGCGCCAGTTCCAGCTGATCCAGACCAGCTATGAAGTGCTGCGCGCCGCCGAAGAACGCCGCGAGTGGAAGGGATAGCGCGCTTTCCTACTTGAGCCGGGCGTGACAGCGTGTGCCCATGGCCTGCTGCACCCGCCCTTTCCTGCCGCACAAGATAGCCGCCGGCGGGAAGCGCTTTTTCGCTTCTGGACAGTGTCTCCTGTGTCTCCAACAGGCACTCAGGGGGTGGGGCCGGCGAAGCCCTTGCCGCGGCTGTCGATCTGCGGATCGGGGTTGTCGTTCCACCATGCCACGTCGGTCCAGGGGCGCACATCGACTTCGTGGGTCCAGCAGTTGCGCGGCTGGTGGGCCAGATGCCAGTAGGTTTCGGCCAGCGCAGCGGGATCGATGATGCCCTCGCGGCCCTTGTTCGACTTGAAGGCCTCGTAGCGGTCGCCCAGCAGCTTGCCGAGCGTGTCGGGCGCATCGACTGCGCCGTCGACCACCACGTGTGCCACGTGGACGCCTTGCGGGGCGAATTCGGCGTTCAGAGTCTGGCACAGCATCCGCCGCCCGCCCATCGCGGCGGCATGGCTGTGCTGCCCGGCATTGCCGCGCACCGCTGCGGTGGCCGAAGTGACCAGCAGGCTGCCATGCGCGCCGGTCTTGGCCCGCTCGACCATCGCCGGAAACAGCGCATGGGCGAGGCGGAAGACGCCGTAAGTGCCGAGCCGCCAGCCCAGCTCGAAGATGCGGTGCGGGGTCTGATCGAGGCTGCGGTTCCCGATCTGCGCTCCGAGGTTGTAGAGCGCGCAGTGGATCGGACCGATGTCGCGCTCGGTCCGCGCCACCAGTTCCTCGATCGCGCCGTCTTCAGCCGCGTTGAGCAGCGTGCCCGAGGCAGCACCCCCCGCCGCCTCGATCTCGCCCACCAGCCGCGCCAGCCCCGCCTCGTCCGAACGCCGCGCCATCACCGCGTGATAGCCCCCTGCGGCAAAGCGCATCGCGGCGTTGCCCCCGATCCCGGCACCTGCGCCGATAACGAGGAACACGGGTTTGCGGCTGTCGGTCATGTGGTTCTCCCTTGCACAGCTGTGTGGACTAGCCCGCGAAGGAGCAAAACTCACACATGTTCCAGCGCCTGCGCGAAATCGGCAATCAGATCATCGGCATCCTCGATCCCGACGCTGATGCGCACGAGATTGTCGGTGATCCCGAGCAGATCCTTGCGCGCCTGCGGCACCGAGAGGTGGGTCATCGAAGCCGGATGGCTCGCCAGCGTCTCCGTCCCGCCCAGGCTGACAGCGAGCTTCGCGATGGTAAGGTTGTCGAGGAAGGCAAAGGACTCCGCCTCGCCGCCCTTGATGAACAGCGAGAAGGTGGAGCCGGCACCGAGGCAGTGGCGATCATAGATGTCCTGCTGGCGCGGATCGGCAATGTGGCCGAGATAGCCCAGCCCTTCGACCTTGGGGTGCGCCCTGAGGAATGCGCACACCTTGGCCGCATTCTCGCCCGCGCGCTGCATCCGCAGTTCGACGGTCTCGAGCGAGCGCAGCAGCATCCATGCCGTGTTGGGATCGACGATCCCGCCCATGGTGTTTCTGAGCGCGCGCACCGGATCCATCCAGCGCTTGGCCCCGGCGATACTGCCCGCGACAAGATCGGAATGGCCGCCGACATACTTGGTCAGCGAATAGGCGACGATATCCGCACCATGCTCCAGCGGGCGCGACCACAGCGGGCCGAGGAAGGTGTTGTCGATCGCAATCGGCGTGCCGGGAAGTGCTGCATCCCGCGCATCGCGCACCGCCTCGACATCCACCAGCGCATTGGTCGGGTTGGCGGGGCTTTCGAGGTAGATCATCGCGACCTTGCCGCCTTGAGCTGCAGCTTGCGCCTTGGCTCTGGCCAGCACGTCGTCAATCTCGGAGCGGGTCGCACCGGCGGCAAAATCGACATAGGTCACGCCAAAGCGGCTCATGACCTTGGCAACAAAGCCCTCGCTCGCTGCATAAAGCGGACCGGAATGGACGATCACATCATTCTGGCTGGCATACGCCATCATCAGGATGCAGATCGCGGTCATCCCGCTGCTGAAGGTCAGCGCATCCTCGGCCCCGTCCCACACCGCGAGGCGATCTTCGAGGATTTCCTGATTGGGCCCGTTGAACCGCGAATAGACGAGGCCCTCCGCGCCGCCTTCGCGCAATCCGGTGATGCCCTCGAAATGGCGCTTTCCCGCGGCCGCGCTTTCGAAGGCGAAGGTGCTGGTGAGGAAGATCGGGGCCTTGAGAGAGCCTTCCGACAGCACCGGATCATAGCCATAGCCCATCATCAGCGTGGCGGGCTTCAACGGCCGGCCACCGATCTCGCGGCGGGGGGGCTTGGGTTTGCGGTGGGGGGTGGGGGTGTCCACGGCGTCAATGGCGTCTGGCATGGGCCAAATCCTTCCTGTGCTCACGCTCCCAGGAAGGCGGGAGCTGATCGGCGATGGGCAGGGCTCCCGTTCCTAACCTCCTCAGGAACGCCTCTCCACTGCCACCGCTGTGCTGCAAGCGGAGTATCGCGCGCGCGCGCGGGGCGTTCAAGCAAGGCTGCGGCGCGCATCTACAGGAAAAGGCAGGTTGGCGGATTTCCCCGTTCATGGGACGCTGCCTGTCACAACACAGCAACGGGCCGCGATCATCATTCAACGCCGGACGAGAGTCCCGGCAAGAGGGGGGTATTGCGCATGAATGACCCGTTCCTGATGCAGCGCGAGCTGCGCTACGGCTACCCGGTGTGTGACGAGTTGCTCACCGGGCGATATTTCACAATCGGCTATTCCTACTATTTCCGGCAGGCCAAGTGGACGCTGGAGATCGTCAGTCGCGGTCTCAACGAATATGCGCCCGAGGCGTTCAGCAAGGCCCAGCGCTTCAACAATTTCCGTGCCGATGTGCGGCTACCGCACCGCTTCCGTGCCTCGCTCAACGCCTACAAGGGCAGCGGTCATGATCGCGGCCATCTGGTCTCGAGCGCCAATGCGCTGCTGAGCGCGATCGAGAACAGCTAGACCTTCCTGCTTTCGAACATGAGTCCGCAGAAACCCGCATTCAACCAGGGCATCTGGAAAGATCTCGAGGATGCGGTGCGCACGCTCAATGATCAGGACGATGTGCTTGAGGTCTATGTCCTCAACTGCCCGTTCTTCGATTTCGACAAGCAGATCGAAGTGATCGGCGACAAGGCGGACAAATACGGGATCGCCATTCCGGTGCCGCATGGCTTCATCAAATCGGTGCTGGCCGAATACCGCAGCGGATCGATCAAGCTGTGGACCTTCAAGATGGACAACGCCAAGTCAACCGGCGCGCCGGGCGACTATCTCATCAACACCTATGATGCCGAGCAATATATCGGCGGGCGTTTCTGGGATCGCGCCAACGGCAAGGACATGCATGCGCTCAAGAAGGCAGTCCCGAAGATGTGGTGATCGGCGCCGGGGGAAAGGGTCACACCAGCAACCCGATCCCCCACACCACGCCCACCAGCAGGAAGACGCCAGCGATATCGAGCAAGGCGCCGGCGACAACCACCCGCTCGATGCGAATGCGGCCTGTGGCCCAGGCGATGGCATTGGGGCCGGTACCGGCCGGCAGCATGAAGCCCCAGCTCGCCGCCAGCGCGGCCGGCAGGGCGAGCAGCACCGGATCGGCCCCAAGCGCTACCACCAGCGCGGCGACCACCGGGATGATGCCCGTGGCGGTGGCAACATTGCTGGCAAACTCGGTGACCGCGATCACCAGCGCCGTCACCGTCAGCGCGACGAGGATCAGCGGCCAGTGTTCAAGCGGCAGCAGCGCCTGACCGAGCCAGTTGGTAAGGCCCGAGGCCTGCATCCCGCCGGCCAGCGCCAGTCCGCCGCCGAACATGAAGATCACGCTCCACGGCGCAGTCTTCGCCTCGTCCCACACCAGCAAGGTTCGCCCTGTTCCATCGGGCAGCAGGAACAGCGCCAGCGCGGCGATGGCGGCGATGCTACCATCGCTCCATGCCCCCGGCGGCAGCAGCGGCGCGACCAGCGGCTGGGTGACCCACCCGGCAAAGGTCAACGCCACCAGCATCGCGAGCCGCCGCTCGGCGCTGCTCCAGCCTGCATTGCTCATGATTGCCGCTCGCGCTGCAGCAATGTCGAACGGATGCGCCGCCACCTGCTGCACCCGCGCGATGATCCATGCCGCCAGCGGAATACTCAGCATCACCAGCGGTATTCCGTATAGCGACCATTGGGCAAAGCCGATCCGCACCCCCGCGATACTGTCGAGCAGCCCAACCGATATGGCATTGGTGGGCGAACCGACGATGGTGCCAAGGCCGCCGATGCTCGCGGCAAAGGCGATTCCCATCGGCAGCGCGCCATCAAGCCCGTCCTGCGCGGGGGGCGCAGCGGGATCTGCCGGGCCAGAGCCGCCTTCCAGCACCGCCAGCGCCATCGGCATCATGATCAGTGCCGTGGACGTGTTGGAGATCAACATCGAGATCAGCGCGGCCGAAATCATGAAGGCCAGCAGCAGCCGCGCCGGGCCGCCGCCGGTGCCCACCAGCCGCAGGATGGCCAGGCTCAGGCGGCGGTGCAGCCCGGTGCGCTCGATCGCCAGCGCGATGAACGCGCCGCCGAGCAGCAAAAACAGGATCGGCGAATAGTAATCGCCCGCGGTATCCTCGGCATTGGTTACGCCCGAGAGCGGGAGGACGATGAAGGGTAGCAGCGCAGTCACGCTCAGCGGCACCGCCTCGGTCATCCACCAGGCCGCCATCCATCCGACCAGCCCGGCCACCAGCCACGCGCCCGACGGCATCCCTGCAGGCGGCGGCAGCAGCGCGGTGAGCGCAAACGCCAGCGGGCCAAGGACCAGGCCGATCCGGCGCAGCGCCGCATTCTGTGATTGATCCCCCGCCATCAGGCCGAGACGTAACAGCCAAGACGCCGCTGCGGCAAGTCCGGCTCTATTGCGCGGGGCTTACTCGACGGCGTTCTTGTTGGGCGGATCGCCGGGCAGATCGATATTGGAGAAGAACACCCGGCCAGTCGGTTGCCCGCGCCGCTGCATCGTCTGCAATTTGCGCGCCCGGTCATTGAGCAGTTCGAAGGCGGCCTGCCCCATCGATTCGGACCAACCCACCAGCGGATCGTCCATCGCGCCCGGGCTGGAACCCACGAACAGATAATTGGGCGGGCGTGTTCCGCCATGGAGGTCGGCGATATCGGTTTCGCTGATACCGGCGCTGGTGGTGCTGGTTTTGGTCAGCAGTTCAGCGACCGGCTGTTCGGCAAACTTTGTCAGATGGGCGCGCAGGTCAGGTTCGAAATCGCGGAAATAGAACGGGGCGACCTCGGCGTAGAGGCTGGCTACTTCCAGCCGGTCGCCGCGTTGCTGGGTGCCGCGCAGAGAATTCACGAAATCGAGCGCGGCAACTTCGAGCAGCGAGCCGACATTGGCCCCGGTAAAGGCATGGCGCTGCAGCTCCGGCCCGCCGATCTCGCCGCGCCAGAAGCCGTAGATGACCTTGGGATCCTTCCAGTGACGGAAGACGATGTTCTCTCGGATGTCGCGCAGCGAAACCGGCACGCCGCGCACTGTGATGAAGCGCGCCTCATCTAGCGGGACTCTGTCCAGCATGATCTCGCGCGGTTCGCGCACCGGCCATGCCTGCGCGATCTGTTCCAGCATCGCCACGTTGTGAAGATTGAGCCAGAAGGCGAGCTGCTCGTTGCGGGGTAATGCCGAGATATCGAGCGTTTCGGTGACGCTCTCCAGATCCTTGCGATAGGCGGTGAAGCTGTCGGTAATGTCCTTGTTGAGGAAGCGGAACAATACCATCGAGCCTTCGAGCCGGTAAGGCGACTGCGCGCCCTGCTTGATGCGCGTGCCCATCACCGGGTCGGGGCGACGCACAAACCGCCGGTCGGGCGGCCCCATGGTGATGACGATGTTCTTGAGCGCGTAGTCCCAGATTTCGTAGTCGATCGTATGGCGGATCGGATCCACGGTCGGGGTAAAGACGGCGAGATGGTCGTCGATGCTGTTTTGATGAAGAACGCCATCGCCAATCGGGGGGACATATAGCAGACGCGGCGCGTCGCCCCCGTGCGGCGCCGCCGCGGGAAGGCTCGAGGCGGCGGCAGGCGCCGCAAGCGCGGTTGTAACCAGCATGCAGAGCAGGAATCTCGGCGCCATGTCATCTCTCCCACCAGATCGAGTCGGTCCGTCCGAAAAAGATGGTATCTCAATCGGATAAACCGGAGATGAACAAGCGCGGCGCGCTCCCGGGGTGGGGCTCTATTCGACCTCGGCCTTTTCCTTGTCGGCCGGATCGTTCGGCAATGCGATGTTGCTGAAGGTTACCGTGCCAGTGCGGCCCTGACGGATGATCTCCTGGAACTTGGTCTCGCGCTCCTTCAGCAGGGCAGCCATGCTCTGCGGAATGCGGAAGCTCTGGGCGACCCCGTTCGAGGTGATGTTCTGATAGGTCGGCTCGCGCACGCCGCCTTCCAGATCGGCGATGTCGTATTCGGCAATCGCGGGATCGGCGCCGCTGGTCTTGGCGAGCAGGGCGGCGGTCTGCTCGTCACTATAGCGGCTCAGGTGGGCGCGCACGTCCTTCTCGAAATCGGTGAAGAAGAAGGGCGCAGCTTCCTTGTAGAGTTCGGACACCTGCAACCGGTCGCCCAGTTCCTGCGTGCCGCGCAGCGAGTTCACGAAATCGACCGCTCCGCGCTGCAGCAGGCGTGCGACATTGTCGGCGTTGAAGGCTTCCTTCTGGAGCGAAGGCCCGCCGATCTCGCCGCGCCAGAAGCCGTAGATCACCATCGGATCCTTCCAGTGGCGATAGACGATCTTCTCGCGGATATCGCGCGGGGATAGCTTGATGCCCTCCACCGTGATGAAGCGCGCATCATCGAGCGGCACGCCGTCGATCATGAGCTGGCGCGGCTGGCGGATCGGCCAGGCATTCGAAATCTGCTCGACCATCGCGACGTTGTGGAGGTTGATCCAGAACGCCAGCTGCTCGTTGCGCGAGAGCGACTGGATGTCGACGATATTGGCGGTGTTCTCGAGATCCTTGCGATATTCGGTGAAGCTGGCGATGACATCGGCATCGAGGAAGCTGAACATCACCCGCGTGCCTTCAAGCCGGTAGCGCGAGACGTGGCCATACTGGCGGCGGGTGCCGAAGCTGGGATCGGGGCGCGGTGCGCCTTCACGCAAGGACGGGCCCATCGAAATGACGATGTTCTTCATCGCCTCGTCCCAGATCGAATAGTCGATCCCGTCCTTGGTCGGCGTGGTGGAGGGCGCGAAGGTGGCAAGTGCGGCATCGCTGGGGGCGCTTGCCTGCGCGTGCGCGGGGGCAGCGAAAGCGAGGGTGGCCGCAGCAGCCAGTAGGGCCGGGCGGAACGGCGAGCGGATCAGGGAAGGCATGGTCGGGGGGCTTCCTAACGCTGTGAAAATCAAGGCTTGAAGGGGCAAGGCAGGGCCAGCGAGGGGACAACGCCGAAGCCCAGTCTTGGTGCCCGATTATTAGCAGATTGTGCGGCCCGCGTGTTGCCGCCAATCGTCCGGCATGTGCGGTTCATCGACCGGAAATGCCGCTGGTCGGAACGGCGCGCGGGCAAGCAAAAGGGGGCAGACCGGCCGGTCGCCCCCTATGCTTTGCCATATTGCGGCGGTGGCGGCCTATTTCGGCGAAAGCACCATCAGCATCTGGCGACCTTCGAGCCGCGGGAAGGCCTCGACCTTGGCGACTTCGGCGACATCGTCCTGCACCTTCTTGAGCAGATCCATGCCGAGGTGCTGGTGCGCCATTTCGCGCCCGCGGAAACGCAGGGTGATCTTCACCTTGTCGCCGTTTTCGATGAACTTGGTCACGTTGCGCATCTTCACGTCGTAATCGTGCGTGTCGATGTTCGGACGCATCTTCACTTCCTTGATGTCCTGCGTCTTCTGGCTCTTGCGCGCCAGGTTGGCCTTTTTCTGGGCCTCGTAGCGATATTTGCCGACATCGAGGTATTTGCACACCGGCGGGTCCGCGTTGGGGGACACTTCGACGAGGTTGAGGCCCTTTTCATTGGCCTGTTCGATCGCTTCGCGGGTGAACATGACACCGAGGTTCTCGCCTTCGTCATCGATGACGCGGACCTTGGGGACATTGATCATGTTATCAAAACGAGGGCCGCTTTTGATTGGCGGGGCCATCGAGCGCCGGGGTGGACGTGATATGGGGTGTTCTCCTGTTGTGGCTTACTTACTGCGCGCTCCTTAGTGCGAAACGCGGGCGAGCGCTAGGTGGAGTCTTACGGGGCCGCCTGCCACAGAGGAAACCGAGCAATTTGCCCCCGCGCGGGCATCAGCGCCTCGATTTTGTGCGCAGGGGCAAGCGCGGCGCGGATTTCCGGCGCGCCCGCGTCCATTCCGCCCGTCAGCGTGCCGAAGGCGGGCAGGATCATGCGCTCGCCCCCGCCAGCACCGCGCGCGAGCACGGCACAGGGGCGGGCGATGTGGCGGTTCCTGACACTCACCCGCAGCTTGGGATGGTAGTGCCCGGACAGCTCCGCCGCAGTCTCCCCCGCGCGGGCTTCGTGGCGCAGGATCACCCCGCCCACTTCCAGTTCGGGCACGATTGTCCCGCCGAAGCCCTTGGGCAGTTCTTCGTCGTGATTGCCGGTGATCCAAACCCAGTCGAGCGCCCGGGTCAGTGCCTCCAGCATCCCGGTGCAATGGGCATCGAGCCTGAGCGCGCCCGCATCATCGTGGAAATTGTCGCCCAGCGTGATGACCCGCCTTGCGCCCGTCACCCGCACCGCATCGGCCAGCCGCTCCAGCGTGTCGCGGCTGTCATAGGGCGGGAGCATCTGCCCGCGCTGGGCAAACCAGCTGGCCTTTTCCAGATGCAGGTCTGCCACCAGCAGGGCACGCTCCGCCGGCCAGTAGAGCGAACGCCCCTGACCGAGCAACAGCTCGTGTCCGGCGAAGGGGAAGGGGGCGAACATAGCGCGAACCATGGCGTGTCATTGCCGCCAAACAATCCGCTTGGCAACACCCGCGCCGGGACTTGTGCGGTGCGCCGCATCGCCTATGGTGCGCGGGAATGACGGACGGGGATGTATGACGGACTGGACACAACACACGGCGCAGGCGCGGACGTGGTTTGAATTGTTGCGCGATCAGATTTGCGCCGAATTCGAGGCGATCGAGCGCGAGGCGGGCTCTGACGCGGCCTTCCAATACACGCCGTGGAACCGCGAGGAGGAGGGCAATCCCGATCCCGGCGGCGGCGTGCAGGGCCTGATGAAGGGCAAGGTGTTCGAGAAGGTCGGGGTGAATGTCTCGACCGTGCGCGGCAGCTTTGCCAAGGAATTTGCAGGCTCGATCAACGGCGCCAGCGCCGATGCGCCCGGCTTTGTGGCGACCGGCATCAGTCTGGTGGCGCACATGAGCAATCCGCACGTGCCCGCCGTGCACATGAACACCCGTTTCCTCACCACCACCAAGGCGTGGTTCGGCGGCGGGGCGGACCTCAATCCGCCGCTCCCCTACGAAGGGGACACGGCGGAATTCCACGAGGCGATGCAGGCCGCCTGCGATCCGCACAACGAAACCTATTACGAACGCTACAAGAAGTGGGCGGACGAATATTTCTACATTCCCCACCGTCAGGTGCACCGCGGGGTGGGCGGGATTTTCTGCGACCATCTGGAATGCCCCGATGATGCCGCATGGCAGCGCAATTTCGAATTCATCAAGGATATCGGCAAGCAGTTCCTCGACGTCTATCCGCGGATCGTGCGGCGGCGGATGAACAGCAGCTTCACGCCGGCGGACGAAGCGCAGATGTTCGAATACCGGGGCCGCTATGCCGAGTTCAATCTGGTCTATGACCGCGGAACGATCTTCGGGCTCAAGACCGGCGGCAATATCGATGCGATCCTGATGAGCCTGCCACCGCGCGCGACCTGGTCATAAGGCGCGGGGCGAACACAAGCGCGAGGGCTGCGGCATTAGCCCTTGCCCCGCTCTTGTGCGGCGCACATATTCATCAGTGATGCTGCGCCAATATCAACTCGTCGAGAAGGTCCTCGAATACGACCCGGACGCCGATGAGGCGATGCTCAACCGTGCCTATGTCTATACCGTGCAGAAACACGGCAGCCAGAAGCGCGCCAGCGGTGACCCCTATTTCAGCCATCCGGTCGAAGTCGCCGGGTTGATGACCGACCTGAAATTGGATCAGGCCACCATCATCACCGCGCTGCTGCACGATACGGTGGAAGACACCCTCGCCACGATCGAGGATATCGAGGCCCATTTCGGCCCCGAAGTCGCGCGGCTGGTGGACGGGGTGACCAAGCTTTCCAAGATCGAGGCCATGCCCGAGAATGAACGCGCGGCCGAAAACCTGCGCAAGTTCCTGCTCGCCATGTCCGAGGATATCCGCGTGCTGCTGGTCAAGCTGGCGGACCGGCTGCACAACATGCGCACGCTGCATTTCATCAAGTCGCCTGAGAAACGCCAGCGGATCGCTCGCGAGACGATGGATATCTACGCGCGCCTCGCCGAACGCGTGGGCATGTATGAATATATGCACGAGATGCAGGCGCTGGCCTTCCGCGAGCTGGAGCCGGAAGCCTATGCCACCATCGCCGGCCGGCTAGAGCAGCTGCGCTCGCAGGATGGCGGGCAGGTCGATGCGATTGCGCTGACGGTGAAGCAGAGGCTTGCCGAAGCGGGGCTGAAGGTCGAGGTCTACGGGCGCGAGAAGCATCCCTTTTCGATCTGGCACAAGATGGCCGAACGCCATGTCAGCTTCGAGCAGGTCACCGACATCATGGCCTTCCGCGTGCTCACCGAGACCGAGGGCGATTGCTACCGCGCGCTGGGCGTGCTGCACACCACGTGGCAGTTCCTGCCCGGGCGGTTCAAGGACTATATCTCGACGCCCAAGTCGAACGGCTATCGATCCTTGCACACCTCGCTGATGTATCAGAACTCGATGCGGGTCGAGGTGCAGATCCGCACCCGCGAAATGCACCGCACCAACGAATTCGGCCTCGCGGCGCACTGGGCCTACAAGCAGGGCGACCGGCCCGATGGCGAGGTGGGCTGGCTGCGCGATCTGATCGAGATCGTCGATGCCAGCCACGATGCCGAGGAACTGCTCGAACACACCCGCATGGCGATCTATCAGGATCGCATCTTCGCCTTCACCCCCAAGGGCGCGCTGTTCCAGCTGCCCAAGGGCGCGACGGCGGTGGACTTTGCCTTTGCCGTCCACACCAATCTCGGCAGCCAGACGGCAGGCGTGAAGATCAACGGGCGGCATATGCCGCTGCGCACGCCGCTCAACAATGGCGACGTGGTCGAGATCATCAAGAACCCGCACGCCGCGCCGCAGCTTTCATGGCTGGCCTTTGTCGTCACCGGCAAGGCGCGCGCCGCGATCCGCCGCGCGGTGCGGATGAAGGAGCGCGACGAGGTCGCCGCGATTGGATCGAAACTGTTCGACGAGATCGCCATCCGCGTGCCCGCGCGCATCGGCAAGAAGGCGATCCGCGCCGCGCTGGAACGGCTCGGCATGGATGAGCCCGATGACCTGATGTACGCGATCGGCGCGGCCAAGCTGACCGACCGCGAGGTGATGGAAGCGCTCGTCCCGGGCTGCACCGCCGATTTCAAGGAAGACGAACAATGGTCGCAGCGTGAACGCGCGATCTCGATCCGGGGGCTCACACCGGGGGTGGCGTTTGAACTCGCCCCCTGCTGCCACCCCGTGCCGGGCGACCGCATCGTCGGCATCCGCCGCAAGGGCGAGACCGTGTTGGTCCACGCGATCGACTGCCTTGAACTGGCGAGCGGGGTGGATAGCGACTGGATCGATCTGGCGTGGGGCAACCGCTCGGTCGGCGCGGTCGGCCAGCTATCGGTGACGATCTACGACCGGCTCGGCACGCTGGCGGAAATGGCGGGCATATTTGCGCAGAACAAGGCCAATGTGACCACGCTGATGCAGGCGCACATCGATCACCCTTTCGTTACCTACGACATCGAGGTGGAGGTGCAGGACGTAGCGCACCTCAACCGCATCCTGTCTGCCCTGCGCGCCAGCGATGCGGTGGCACAGGCGGACCGGCAGTAGGGCTCAGCCCCCGCCAGCCACCCGCCGCACCGGCACGCGGATGTTGCAGATGTCCGCGCCGCCAGCGGGGGTGATGAAGAACGGATCGCGGCGGTTGGCGATGGCTTCGGCATAGGCCGCGAAGGTGGCGCTTTCGGTCGAGAGGTATTCGAAGGCCGGTTGCTCACTCATTGGCAGGTCATTGGCCACTCGTACCGACAGGATCGGCGTGCGCTTGGCGGCTTCTTCGGCGGTGTAGAACCCCAGCGCGCCCTTGCCGCGCGGCAGCGAGGAGAGGTGCTCCATCCCCTCGATCACCCGGCCGACCAGCGCGATATTGCGATCAAGGTGACGCGGCGCATGGCCGATCACGGTGTAAAGCTCCGCGCCCGAGCCCGTGTCCGGCGAATAGTTCCGCCCCACGCCGACCATGCCGTAGCAGTGGGTTGGCCACCAGAATTCAGTTCGTCCAGCACCGTTGCCTGAGACAGGGAAGCCTCCAAAAAAGCTGTTGTTGGACGAATAAGTGTCGGGCGGGAGAATTGGTCGCGGCTGCTCGGCAGAATAGGTCATGTCGGCCAAGTATTCCGCCTCGCCCATAACCTTCAGCCCTTCCGGTAGGGGCTTCGGCTTCCCCGTCGCTTCCGGGTTGTCGTAATTGGGATCGCCCCACTGGGTGACGTAATTGTCCTGCACCCTGTTGACCGAGATGTTGTCATACCATCCCGAGCGCGCGAACAACCGGATGTTGTGCACCCAGCCTTGCGAGAAGGGCGCGGGCATCAGTTGGATCACCACGGTGCGCGGGCTTCCGTCCGCATCGGGCGCGAGGGTCATCACCAGCAGATCCTCTGCCGGAATCCCCACCCAGTCAGCCTTGGGCGCAGCGGCGACGATCTCCGACGGTGCAGGCGCTACCTTCGACTCATCCTGAGCGGAAGCGGGCAACGAAAGGGCGAGCGCAGCCGAGGCGGCAAGGAGTGCGGTTCTCATGTAGCGATTGGTGCCACCACGCGCCTTGCGAAGCAATCCATTCGCGGCTAGTGCGCGCCCTTCTTGCTCTAGCGAGCAAACGGAGCGGTGGCCGAGTGGTCGAAGGCGCACGCCTGGAAAGTGTGTATACGTCAAAAGCGTATCGTGGGTTCGAATCCCACCCGCTCCGCCACCCACCCCCAGCACTTGTCTCTGCTTTCAGGGACCTGCCGCAACTGTGCGGAACAGGGCGGTTTGTGAGCACCAAACCGTAACGGCTGCATCTATTTGCCCGTCTCTTCCGCGATATCAGGTGGCATTTGCGCGGCCCGTCTCTCGCCATCCCTGCATCGGTTCGGTTTGCCTGTTAAACAGGGAAGAACAGGGAAAATTGCGCATTTAATGGCCAAATCAGGCCATTTTGAGCCGTTCGCATGAGATGCGATCTGGGAAAGCCTCGCCTTTTCAGTATTCTGCGCGGCAGAAAAGGCGTTTTCCTGTTAATCGCCCGAACAGGGTATTTAAACCTCCATAACAGGGACATTGACGTGCTCCCCTGATTGTTACCAGTCAGAGGTAGAGTCTGGCTCCTTCATGATGGGTGTTTGATGGGATGGCAACGTGTCTGGGGGCATGCCCCCAGACACGTTGGCCGGCGATCTCGGCGGGGGTCTTGCCGCCCAGTTTGGAGT